>NZ_JAATHD010000026.1 GCF_011947265.1 Paenibacillus sp. HB172176 | reverse complement strand
CCTTGCTGCGATTCAGAGTCTGTGCAATCTCCGTGACAAGCTTCCCTTTGAGATGTAAGTACACGGTTTGATAACGTTCATACATGCGGCGTTTTTTTTCTTGCTTCATGGCTTGTGTAACTTCTTCTAACGATTTGTTCTGTTCCATCTGTATCCCAACCTGTCCGAATAAGTTTCCTTACTTATTCGACAAGCAGGTCGCAATTTCCTTACCATAGTTTTCTAATACTTTAGTTCAACTTATATAGTTATGTGCCGATCTTTTTCATTACGACTTCGGTTATTGTTCTAATTGCTTTCATGGCCATTAGCGAAATGAATCGGGAAGCAGTCGTGAGGTCCAATGAAGTATCCGTGCAACAAGCAGCAGCTACCATCGATAACGCTCTTAGAGCAATTGATTTTTATATCATTAAGGAGATTCAGAGCTCCCCGGAAATTTCCAATTTTTTCGACAGAAGTCAGCGTGACAACACGTATAAATCAGTTTTCGAGCCTTCAGAATTCATTCGAGACCTGGGACAGAATGAATCATTAATTGATTCGATTTATTTCTATCGAGCAGATGACGGAATGATTTTAACGCTAAAAGGCATGTTTACGATTGACGATTTTGGCGATAAAGCATTTATTGAGGATATGCTTGCCAGGCCTGGCTAAGGAGCTTGAAGGAAAGTTAAAGGATTCGATTAAAAGTACAAATGTCGCCATCTTATAATATAGAGCCTGATCAACTCTATAAAAGCTTGTGTTGCTGATTATATCACATTATTTCCTCTTAATGATCGAGCCCCCATCCTTCTGGAAGGGGGCTTCTTTAATTTTTAGTAAGCTGGCTTTCACATTAAAAATAAAAATTGAAAAATCGTGTAAATAGGACAATGAGACCACTGAACAAATATTTTTCTCGTTCCGACATAGTTCGACATACCTATTTCGACATTTGTGCTAACATAGCAAATGACAATTTGAATAGGGGGAATGTTGAGATGCTAAGAAATTTAAGTGTGACTTTCTATGTTGCTTCTGCAGTACTAGTAGTAACAGGTTTTATTGTAATGTTTACTTATGGAGATTATGATCCAGATGATATTTTTAATGATGGGAGCACTTTTGGTCATGTAGTAGGTGGAGATGCCTATAATTATATTATTATTGGAGTGCGAGGATTAGGATTTATAATGACAGGAGTAATAAGTTCAATTATCGCATCTTCATTATTGATTTACTCTAAAATTAATGTAAATTTTAAAGTTGAGCAGGTGGAGTCATGAGCAAAAAATCATCTATTTTAATTTTGATACTTATTTTCTCTCTAATATTAAATGCTTGTGGTGAGAAAGATAAATTGGTTGAATTAAATTCTAAAATTGATCAATTAGGTGATAAGCAAGATGCGAAATATTTAAAGGAACTTGTCCAAAATATAAATTATTACGACAAGCTAATACTTCAAGGAATAGATAGCCGTAAAGTGGAACTTGATAGTGATGTCTCTGCACAGGCAAAAGTCGAATTGGCTTTACTTACATTTGGATTCCTGGTTCTGGATAGAGATATAGCAAAAGCTAAATTATCCTTATTAAAAAATGAAATTAATGAGAAAGAATTCAAAGGGAAAATGGAAACAATTAAAACAGAGTATAAAAAAGATAGGGTAAAATATATGACAATGATCGAAGACTATATTAGTAAATTAAATGAATGAGATTAATTTCAATTAACTTCACAACCGCCATCAACGGCGGTTTTTCTTTACCCAATTCAGCGGAGTGACTGCAGAATAGAATCGATTAGCTTGAACGAAAGATGAGGCAGCTACCTTCCTCGGATGGAAGACACTAAAGGTAAGCGTCTAACAAGAAAGTGTATTTCAAAGCAGTTTGACAGTGCTGCAAATATTGTTTTATCTGAATATTGGCAACTTCCTAAACGTTTAGAATTTCCTGTGAAACGCAAAACTGGTGGAGTTCAGCAATTGTTCGTGTATATCTATGAATAGTGTGTTTAGACAGATTGCCCAATTTTCGATGATCCATCAACATTTTAATGCTCCATTTCAACAACAAAAAGACCACTCCTCACATGAAGGTTAGTTCCATGTGTGTAAGGGTCTCGCTCAATGAAAAAGTTTCCAGCATAGACTCTAAAACTTTTTATCAGTTCAAAAGCGCCGTAAAACTAACTTTGATAAGAAAAATCGGAGTAACTGGATTCGAACCAGCGACCTCACCCACCCCAAGGGTGCGCGCTACCAGGCTGCGCCATACCCCGACATTCATCAAGCAAATGTTTCCTAGAAAGCGTTTCCTCATTTCTTAAAAAGAATTATACTATAGACGTGTGTATTCTCGCAATAGATGTCGGGAGCAAGTCAAAGAAAAGACAAGGGAGAGAAGGCTATTGAAGATTGCAAGCTTTGAGACCTTTATCGTGCCGCCTCGTTGGTTGTTCTTGAAAATTGTAACGGATGAAGGCATTGTCGGATGGGGTGAGCCCGTCGTGGAGGGAAAAGCCGAGACGGTGAGAACCGCTGTTTCGGAGTTGATGGATAACTTGATCGGCAAGGATCCGTTGCGCATCGAGGATCATTGGCAAGTCATGTACAGGGCCAGCTTCTATCGCGGAGGCCCCATCTTGATGAGCGCCATCTCGGGCATCGATCAAGCGTTGTGGGATATTAAAGGCAAATATTATAACGCGCCAATCTATCAATTACTTGGAGGAGCTTGCCGGGATTCGATGAAGATCTATTCCTGGGTAGGCGGCGATCGACCGAGCGATGTCGGCATGGATGCGCTTAGCAAGAAGGAAGCGGGATTTGCCGCTGTCAAGATGAACGCGACCGAGGAATTGCAATATATCGATTCCTACGAAAAAATCGACAGCGTGCTCGAGCGTGTCGCAGCGGTTCGCGAAGCTTGCGGCTCCCATTTCGGGATCGGCATCGACTTCCACGGACGGGTCCATAAGCCAATGGCGAAGGTACTGGCCAAGGAGCTTGAGCCCTACCGTCTGATGTTTATCGAGGAGCCGGTGCTGTCGGAGCATATTGAGGCGCTTAGGGATATTGCGGCGCATACCGCAACGCCGATCGCGATGGGTGAGCGGATGTTCTCGCGCTGGGATTTCAAGACGCTGCTGCAGGAGGGCTATGCGGATATTATCCAACCGGATCTCTCGCATGCGGGCGGCATCACGGAATGCAAGAAAATCGCTTCCATGGCGGAGGCCTACGACGTGGCGCTGGCTCCGCATTGCCCGCTAGGTCCGATCGCTCTGGCAGCCTGTCTGCAAGTGGACGCAACGTCGTATAATGCCGTTATACAAGAGCAAAGCCTCGGCATTCATTATAATCAAGGCAATGACTTGCTTGACTATATTGTGGATGCTTCCGTATTCGCTTATCGGGACGGCCATGTAACGATTCCGCAAGGTCCCGGTCTCGGCATTGAGATCAATGAGGAGTACGTCAGGAAGATGGCTGAGACAGGTCACCGCTGGAGAAATCCGATCTGGCGTCATTCGGACGGCTCCGTGGCGGAGTGGTAAGACAGAGACAAGTCATCCAACAAGCTTGAGCTAAGCGCAAGGAACGAATGAACAAGGCTCTCCGAAAGGTCATTGGCGGCCTCCCGGAGAGCCTTGTTCACATTTACTATCCTGTTCTCAAGCTCAGTTACTCTTCGAACACTCTGAATTCCAAGGCACTGGCCCAGCCTCCGGTATAATTGTATGCCCCCGTCACCGTCAGCCGTACATATCTCGCATTGACTGCTGCGAAGCTGTCCGACAATAACGACCCGCCGGTCGTATTCGAAGTGCGATCCACGATTGTCGTATAGCTTGAGCCATTCGTCGACACCTCGATTTTATATTGGTACGCGCGATCCATATAAGGCACCAGCTCCGTTTTGTCGATGGCATAGGTCTGGCCCAGATCGATTCGAACCCACTGCGGGTAATTCTGCGCGGACCACCTGGTTGAAGTTGATCCATCCACGATATGCGACGCCTCGTTGCCGGATTGCTGAGAGGAGTAGGTCACAGCTTTGTTCAAGGCGACATTCGTCTGGACGGTTTGATCGGTCGTTATCTGGAATTCCTGATTATACGACCAATCCGGCGAGCTCTGGACGACGATGGCGTCGCTGCTGGTGGAGGCACTTTCTATTTCCAGCATTTTGCGGCTGTTGCGATTCTCGATGGAGAAATAGCCGTTGCCGTTGTCAATCATATTCCATTCCTGATTCTGCCCTCCGGTCGACGTCCACTGAATGTCATGCGCTTCGTCGGCGGTTGATTCCCCGGATATATCCATATATTTGCCGCTGTCAGCATTGATGATGCTGTAATAGCCGTTGCCCTTGTTCACAAGGCTCCAGCGCTGATAGTCCTGACCGGAATCCGTCTCCTGCACGATGGAAGCGCCGCTTGCCGATTTATCCGTTCCTCCAACCGCCAGAGACTTGCCGCTGTTGCGATTGGTTAGTTCATAATCGGCGCCGGAGGCGAATGCATGATTGGAGCCGGTCACGACGCCTGTCGAGGTATCGATCGACACCTTGTCGTAATAGCTCATGGACAAGGAGGTGCTTGAAGGGAAGGAGAGCGGCAGCCAAATGTATCTCGAATCATTCACCGGTCCGCCCCATGCGCCAGCCCAGCGGTCTCCCATATACAAGTAGGAGGTCGTCGAGGAGCCCTCGATGGGGATGACATACGTGGATTGCGAGTCATAGGTCGTTCCATTGCCGAAATTGCTAAGACCGGACCAGGTGCCTTCAATATCGGTTGCCGTCGCATATTTGGCTTGATTCGGATCCCAGCCGGTCGCGCCGGAGGTGACCAGGAAGTAGACGCTGCCCCGCTTGAACATGGCGGGAGCTTCCCTGTAGGAGCCTGCCCATAACGTCGTTACAAGCGAATCGACACTGAGAAAGTCGGAGCTGAGCTTATAAATATTCATATCGGCGTTCACGCTTGTCGCCGAGATGAGATAGGCCGTGCCGTTGTCGTTGTACACCGTCATGTCGCGGGAATCATAGCCAAGCGGCCGGAAGCTTCCGTGATACGTATAGTTGCCATCGACGGTGCTTGAGGAGGCGACCATGACCTCGGCGTCTCCATAATCGACGCCATTCTCCTTATGCGCCCACAGCACATATTTCCCCGTTGAGCTGTTATAGATAATTTTCGGACGTTCGATATTGGACACATTCAGGTCCGAGTCTGAGCTGCTTGTCAGTACGTCGTTCACGAATTCCCAGTTTTTGAGATCGGTGGAGCGGTACATGGACACCGCCTTGAAGGTCCAATCGGGATTCCGATTCTCTCCATACATATAGTAGTAGCTTCCAACCTTGATCATACCCGCTCCATGTGCTTGAATCAGGTCATCCGAGCTGTCGAACAGCTGCACCCCGGTTGGAATGGTTACGCTTGCTGCATGGGCGATTCTTGGCGATGACAGGAGTGAGAAGAGGAGCGTGAACAACAGCAAAACGATGTAAGCTTGGCGATTGCGCCAAATTGATAACGCTTCCATGATTATTTTCCTCCTTCGTTTTTTTGGAGCTGCGTTTGACTTGGCTACTGCCTCCTTCTTGTATAAATTGTAATCGTACAACCTTATCTTAAAAGGGATGAAGCAGGAAATGTAGTGAACAATGCCCGCATTGCTGCACTAATCCCATCTCGCGAATTGTCTTATTCGCAACTTTGTGAAAGATCGGCGCATATTTGAAAAGAATTCAGAATGATTCTAATGCCGGCCTGGGAGAGAGTCGACGCGGGGAAGGAGGCAAGTTGTTGAATACGGCAATCCTGTGCGATAATAGAAGCTGATCAATGAACAGACGAGGAGGTATCCTATGCAGCCGATTCATATTAAGGAAACGCAAGATAGATTGGACAGCTTCAAGAATGAGGAGTTATACATTCATCTGGAAATGACGACGGGAGCGTACGCGGCCCATCACGACAGCACGAAGCATCCCGCGGCGACATTCATTACGAATGCGAGGATTCGCTATTCCGAAGGCTCGATCGCCGGGAACGGTCCATTCAGAGTTGGCCTCAAGATGGAGCAGGGCTGGGTCTATTGCGAAGGTCTGACTCATATGGAAGAGACGGAGCAGGAGAGAATCATAATGGCGGGACATGATCGGGACGGCAAGCTTGTGGTTGCTCTGCAGCTCAGCAAGCTGCCATTCTAAACGCCAGAACGAAGGGAATGAGCATGTAATGGATCAGAAAATATTAGTCATACTGCCTCATCCGGACGATGAAGCATTCGGCATTTCAGGCATATTGGCCAAGTCTATCGCGGAAGGCGCGCATGTTACTTATGCCTGCCTGACCTTGGGCGAGATGGGGCGCAACATGGGCGTGCCGCCTTTTGCTAACCGCATCACCCTTCCTGAAATTCGGAAGAAAGAGCTGGAGGAATCTTGCAGAATTATCGGCATACAAGATCTTCGGCTGCTCGGCTTTCATGATAAAACAATCGAATTCGAGGATCAGGAGCTGCTGGACGAGAAAATTAATTCTTTGATCGAGGAAATTGAGCCAAGCCTGATTATTACCTTCTATCCTGGCTACAGCGTGCATCCCGACCATGATGCGACAGGAGAGGCGGTCGTTCGCACAGTAGGCAGACTGCCGAGGTCGAAGAGGCCTCCCGTACATTGCATCGCTTTTGCGAAGGATCATGAAGCGGCGATTGGGAAGCCGACAATCCTCTATGATGTAGCGGATTATTTGGAGCAGAAGATTGGCTCGATTCGCGCGCATCGCTCCCAGTTTCAGGTGCCTGGGTTGTCTGAAGCAGGCATTTCCAAGGAACTGAAGGAGCGTTTTGGAGTGGAACGGTTCTGGGTCTATCCCTTCTCATAAGCTTAATGCCATCACGGGCGCTCGCAATCGATGCGAGCCCCTTTTTTGTACACTGCGTTCCAGATCCCTCCGAATCTGGAGGGAGGAAGTCAATTGCTGGTATACGCGCAAGAATGACAGTCGGCTTTCGGCTTCAAGGGGAAGGAGGCGGATTCCATGAGTGTATGGAAGTATGAGCGTATAATTTGACTTGATTTCTCCCGGAGCGCTTCGCCTCGTATAGAGCCGCATCGGCATGACGCAGCAAGCTCTCGAGCGTTTCCCCTTCGCTTGAGGCTGCCGCAACGCCGAAGCTGGCCGTTACAGTCAATGGGCCGTTCAGCGGAGACTGGAAAGGATTCGACGCCAAAGTACATCTTATGCGTTCGGCGAGCTTAGCCGCCTCTGACAAAGTCGCGGTCTCCAGCGCAATAATGAATTCTTCGCCGCCGTAACGGGCGAACAGCATAGATTCCTCCAGTATGGACTGACAGAGCTTGACCGCATGCAGCAGCACGGCGTCCCCGGTCTCATGTCCATAGGTATCGTTGAATTGCTTGAAATGATCGATGTCGAACAGCGCGGCCGCTATCGTGCTGTTTTTTGGGTTATATTTCGATTTCTCTAGCATCGCCTTGCATCGAATGATGAATTGAGCGCGATTCAAGATGCCGGTCAGGCCATCGTAATAGGCCATTCGGGTAAGCTGCTCCTGCAGCCTCTTCTGCTCGGTTACATCGATGAACATAAGCAAGTCGCCGGCGTGCTCGCCTCTTCTTCCGCGAACCTTCGAAAGTCTAAGCTGGTAGACGGATTTCTTCATGCCGTGTCCGTAATAGATCTCGACCGGACTGTCTTCCGTCAGCAGCAAATCGGGTATTGCGCTGCCGGTAAGCTCCTTCCATACCCCGCCGATTTCCCTTCCAAACAGCGTTTTTCTAAGCGTGGGAAGCATGGCTTTGGCCGCGCGGTTATAGTCAATCAGCTTCTGCGTCGAGTCCAGCACAATAACGCCTTCCCGCATGCTCTCGAAGATACTGTCCTTCGCGATTGGCGCGACAATAAGCATATGCGTGGAGCGAATGGCCCACAGATACAAGGCAGAGGTGATGCAAAGCAGGAATGGAACGGGATCCATCCCCTTCGGAGTGGCGCCCATCAAATAGACGAAAGCCCCAATCATCGGCAGGCATTGTCCGATAAACAGCGTGAAGAGCTGAACGCGATATTCCCTCCGAGTGCCATTCCACTGGGTGAGGAGCAGGATCGCGCTGGCCAGCAGACAGCCGAATGTATAGGCTCCGTGTACAATATACCATTGGCCGATCACGACATCGGCGAGCGGCGTATTGCTGTCATCTCTCAGATAGACAGATTTGTAGAAGAGATGATGATGATCATTCGTCGCGACAAGGACTACGGTGATGCAAGGAATAAGGAACATTGCTCGAGAAAGGAAGGATGAAACAGACCTTCCGATATAACGAAGCACGAGCTTCAGACCGAATACAGGAGCGAAGGCAATGCCGATGTATTCGACGACAGTCCATCTCTTGATCTCATCGAGCGAGCTGCTGGCAAGCTCTAGGGCAAAGGCGAATATATAGACCGATTGCACGGCGGTCAATAAGACAAGAATACGGGATTCCGGAAATTCCCGTCGGCGATAATAAGCATATAGACATAGAAAGATATTTACAACGCCGGAAGTGGCTAGCAACGAAAGGTAGGCAGTTAAATTGGTTTGCAAAATGCAGCACTCCCTGATCAATAGCAATTCCCGATGTCGGGTTTTGCATGATAATGTCGCAGAACTATCGTATCATAGTTAAAACGCGAAGAGCATGCATAAGTTGTGCCCTTCTTCAGCGTTCTTTATTGAGCTCGCGCTATGAGCCTGATTTCATATTCGTAGAAGTGGAAAAAGTTGAAAATACTATTGCGAAATTTCAGGAACAAGTGGCATCTCTTGCCTATTAAAGGGGCTTTTTCTGCAAAAAAGTCTGTTTTTCTTCCTTTTTCCGCAGATTAATGTTGAACGTTATAGCGTACTACAGTAGAATAGAAGGTGAATATAAGGTTTGAAAACTCGTCAGCTAGAACGACTACCTGTGAATAGTCTCTTTTGCTGGCTTTTTTTGATTTTATATGCGGATGAATTGCCAGAAATGAGGGGCATAATGAACAACGAAATGTGGATTCATGAATCGAAAGCCAGATGTGAAACAATGGGGATTGATCCGAGCGCAGTCCCGAGCTTTTCTACGGTGTTCTCCGAGGAAGAACTGAAGAAGAAACGATCTGAATACGAAGAGATTATTTCGGTCATCGATTTCTTCGTTCACCGCATGCTTGAATTGATGAAAGGGCTGCCGCTGCTCATTCTGATCTCGGATGAGAAGGGCTGCATACTCAAGATGGCGGGTGACGAAGCCATTAAGAATATCGTCAGTCAATCCGGCATTCAGGTTGGCCTGGTATTTATGGAAGAAGAAGCGGGAACGAACAGCATTAATCTGGCGCTTGAACATAGAGAGCCATTCCAGCTAATCGGCAAGGATCATTATTATCGATTTCTCGAGATGAGCGCTTGTTACTCTGTGCCATTCCAATATACAGACATCAACAATTTGCTGGGTACAATAACAATTATGACTACCATTGATCAGCATAATCCATTTCTGCTTGCGATGCTGTGCACCGTTGTCGATTCGATTGAGAGAGAGCTTCTGCTGAAGAAGCAGAATAGAAGATTGCATCTTCTGAATCAAGTCGTTATCGAAACAACGCGTAACGGCATCATTATTACGGACAAGGATGGAAAAATTACGGAATACAACCAATTTGCGGAATACATTACGGATTTGAAGAAGCAGGAAGTACTGCACAAATCGATAGCCGAGCTGAAGGTCAGCCATTATATCAACGAAGTGCTTCATCATGGCATTGTGTACGAGGATATGGAGCTAAGCATCAAGCAGCAAAACCAGGATGAGAAGCTCGTGTGTTTGTTCGACGCCTTCCCCATCTATGACGAGAATAAAGTCATTATGGGCGCGTTCGCGCAATTCAGGGACATTACGGAACGATCGAAGGCGGAGAAGCAAATTAATCACTTGGCCTATCATGACGATCTCACCGGTCTGCCGAATCGTCGATTCTTCACACAGCACTTGGCTAAATTGCTGGAGGTTCCGGGAACGGAGCAGAATCCATTCGCCATGATGTTTCTTGATCTCGACAGCTTCAAGAAAATCAATGATAACCTGGGCCATAATAACGGGGATACGCTCTTAAAGCTGGTAGCAAGCCGGCTCAAAAATTGCTGCCGTTCATCGAAGCAAATCGTATCCCGCATGGGAGGAGACGAATTCACGATCCTATTGAAGGAGATCGCTTCGCAAAGCGAGGTATTGCATGTAGCGGAGGAGGTTATTAAAGCGTTCGAAGTACCATTTGAGGTTGATGACTATGAATTCTACATCACCGCAAGCATAGGGATTGCGTTCTATCCTCATGACGGAACGGATGCAGAGACATTGATGAAGCATGCGGATATTGCCATGTATCTCGCCAAGGATTCCGGCAAGAACAATTACGCGATATACAAGGCAGCCAAATCCAGTATCGGCCTGGAGCAGCTGACACTGGAGAGCTCCATCCGCAAAGGCCTGCAAAACAACGAATTTGTTCTTCATTA
Source organism: Paenibacillus sp. HB172176 (assembly GCF_011947265.1). Classification (GTDB taxonomy): domain Bacteria; phylum Bacillota; class Bacilli; order Paenibacillales; family Paenibacillaceae; genus Pristimantibacillus. The sequence continues at coordinate 75,595 of NZ_JAATHD010000026.1, read as the reverse complement.
CCAGCCGCAGATTGATGTGGAGACTGGCAATATTATTGGAACAGAGGCGTTAATTCGTTGGAATCATCCTACTCTCGGCATCATCCCGCCCTCAAAGTTCATTCCCATCGCTGAAGAAACCGGCCTCATTGTGCCGATCGGGGAGTGGGTACTGCGAACCGCATGCAAGCAAAACCAGAAATGGATCGAAGAGGGGCATAAGCCTATGAAGATCTCCGTCAATCTCTCAACGAGACAGTTTCTTAAACGTGATTTGGCAGAAATTGTACATTCGATACTCATTGAAACCGGACATGATCCGCGCTTGCTTGAACTGGAGATTACAGAATCCATGACGATGGATGTTGATTTCGCGGTTGAAGTCCTGGGAGCATTGAAAAATCTGGGGATCAAAATTTGCATTGATGATTTCGGAACAGGCTACAGCAATCTCTACTACATGAAGCTCTTCTCAATTGATCGCTTGAAGATCGACCAATCCTTCATACGGGATATTATGACGGATGTCATCGACGCAGATATCGTTTCGACGATTATCGCGATGGCTTACAACCTGGGTATTGACGTCATTGCAGAGGGTGTTGAGACGGAAGATCAGCTCAATTATTTGAAGCGCCTGAAATGTCGCGAGGTGCAAGGTTATTTCTATCACAAGCCCATGCCTGCGGATCAGTTGGATCAATTACTTTTGGACCATTAGTTGAAATCAAAGATCATGATGAGGAGATATGATGAGAAAAAAAGTATATTCCATAATTGTAGAGCATTTACGAAATTGGGGCGTCACTCATGTATTCGGAATACCAGGCAAATCGATATCGCCATTGATGCTGGAGCTTGAAACGCAAGAGATTGAATATGTGCTGGGCAGACATGAGAACGGCTGCGGCTTCGAGGCAACCGGTTATGCGCTTGGCAGCAAGACGCTCGGAGTGGCGATCGGAACCTCGGGCCCGGGCGGCACCAACATGATTACGGCAGCAGGACAGGCAAGGGAGTTTCAATTGCCAGTGCTGTTCATCACCGGACAGCCTTCCATGGTGGACACGGGCAGAGCGTTGAGTCAGGATTCAAGTCAATTCGGGACGGATCTTGTGAAGATGTTCGAGCCGGTTACTCTGTTCAGCGCCAGGGTTGAGCGCGGGGAATTGCTTCCCTTATATTTGCGGCATGCGATTGAAAAAGCGTATACGGGGGAGAAGGGCCCGGTTCATCTCTGCCTGCCATTCGATGTGCTCATGGAAGAGATTGAAGAATTTCATATTCCATTGCCGACCTATGCAACCAAGCTTGTGAGCGAAGACGTCTCCCATGCGGTCAAGCTTCTGGATGAAGCGAAGCGTCCGGTATTCTTCCTGGGGAAAGGCGCGATCATGAATGAGACCTATGAGGAGCTGCGAGTGATTGCCGAGCATTGGCGAATTCCGATCGTCACGGCGCCCGGGGGCAAGGGAGCCTTCCCGACGAATCATCCGCTTAATCTGGGCGGTTACGGGCTTGGAAGCTCCAAGCATGCCATGGAGTACATACGATCGGGCGTTGATCTCATGATTGTTGTCGGAAGCAAGCTGTGCGATATGTCCTTGTCGGGCTTTACGGACGAGATGAAGCCGAAGGCGATGCTGCAATTCGAATATGATCTTACGTTTGCGGGGAAATCGGTGCAGGTGCCGACTTCCATTGTTCTGGGCGATATGAAAGCCAATTTGAAGCGCGTCATCGAAGCGGCCGGCGCAAAGCCAAGAGAGCAGGAGTATGAGCTGCTTCCCATCCCGGGATTCGAAGCGACTGCGGATTCGGAGCAACCGCTCAGTGCGGGCGATGCGTTCAAAGCGTTGCGCTCGGCATTGCCGGATAATGCGTGGTTCTTCGGAGATGCGGGAAGCCATTCCTTCCATGCCGTTCAGAATCTCGATATTGTGGAGGCGGAGAGCTTCTATTTCGACGAAGTGTTCATTGCGATGGGGGCTGCGATAGGTTGCTCGATTGGAGCGAAGATTGCCTGTCCGGATCGACCGATTGTATGCATTACGGGCGATGGCTGCATGCTGATGCATGGCACGGAGATCTCGACAGCCGTGAACCATGGCGCGCCGGTTATCTTCTTCGTACTGAATAATGGAAGATTGGATATGGTGGACAAAGGCATGTCCTATAATACGGGGCGTTCGGTTGGAGCCGTGTATGAATATCCGCTGAATGTCAGTCAATTCGCCGGCTCTATGGGAGCGGCAGCGCATCGATGCCATCATACCTTGGATATTATTAACGCCGTACAAACCGCACTTCAATCGAAGGTGGCGACTGTGATTGAGGTCATGGTCGATCCTGAAGAAATACCGCCGATTCTAACCCGATTATTAAGCATGGACTAATTGGATAGATAATAACTGATTCGCATCAAGGAGGTCATACATATGGATTCTAAGGCTTACGAGAAAGGCATAGAAACGCTTAACAAGATGGTGAGTCCGGATATTCTGGAGCAGACGGTTGAAGGCGTGAAGAAATTCAATCCGGATCTGGCCAAGCTTATTGTCGAATTCCCATTTGGTTCGATCTACTCACGTCCGGGATTGAATCTCAAGCAGCGTTCGCTCATGACCATTGCATCGTTGGTGACGCAGGGAGCGGAGGGGCAACTGGACTTCCACATTCATGCCGCTCTGAACGCGGGACTTACTCCGAACGAGGTTGTTGAAGCGATTATGCATTGCTTGCCGTACGCGGGCTTCCCCAAGGCGCTTGGCGCGCTTGGCGTCGTAAGGCGAGTATTCGAGGAACGCAGTATTTCGGTATAGTGTTTTCACAGGAAGGAGCCGTGGCGGCATGCTGCTTAGGCTCCTTCTTCTATATCGCATAAAGAACAAGTGAAGAGAACGGATTATTCTGGAGAAGCGATAACGATTTCTGGCAGATTGGCATAGAAGAGTTGACAGCAAATTTGCCAATATGGTATATAAAAAGAAGTATTAGCACTCAGACATAATGAGTGCTAAAATAAAGTGAGTGAAACATCGCATTTCAATTTGAGAGGAGATTTTTTATTCATGGCAAAAAAGCAATTTAAAGCGGAATCGAAACGTTTGCTGGAGATGATGATCAACTCCATCTATACGCAGAAGGAAATTTTCCTGAGAGAGCTGATCTCGAACGCTAGCGACGCGATCGACAAGATTTATTACAAGGCATTGTCGGATGATTCTCTCGTATTCAACAAAGAGGATTATTATATTAAAGTAACCGCGGATAAAGCGAATCGTGTCTTGACCATTGCCGACACCGGTATCGGCATGTCGCAGGAAGAGCTTGAGAACAATCTCGGCGTTATCGCGAAGAGCGGCTCACTCGCGTTCAAGAAGGACAATGAAGCGAAGGACGGCCATAATATTATCGGTCAATTCGGCGTCGGCTTCTATTCCGCGTTCATGGTGGCGGATGAAGTGACGGTAACGACGCGCGCGCTGGGCAGCGAAGAGGCTTATCGTTGGGTATCCGAAGGCGCGGACGGATATTCGATTACGACGGCGGAGAAGGAAACCGTCGGTACGGAAATCGTGCTCAAGATCAAGGAGAATACGGAAGACGAGCAATACGACGAGTTCCTGGAGGAATATCGTCTGAAGGCGCTCGTGAAGAAATATTCCGATTTCATCCGTTATCCGATCAAGATGGATATGAAGAGCCAGCGTCCGGTTGAAGGCAGCGAGGACGAGCTCGAGGATGTCGTGGAGGAACAAACGGTCAACTCGATGGTGCCGATCTGGCGCCGCAACAAGAACGAGCTGACGGAGGAGGATTATAACGCCTTCTATATGGACAAGCGTTACGGCTTCGACAAGCCGCTCAAGCATGTTCATATTAGCGCAGACGGCGCCGTCGTCTACAACGCGATTCTGTTCATTCCGGAGAATACGCCGTTCGATTATTATACGAAGGAATACGAGAAGGGGCTGGAGCTCTATTCCAACGGCGTGCTGATCATGGAAAAATGCGGCGACCTGCTGCCGGATTACTTCAGCTTCGTGAAAGGCATGGTCGATTCGGAGGATCTGTCTCTGAATATCTCCAGAGAGCTGTTGCAGCATGACCGGCAGCTCAAGCTGATTGCGAAGAATATCAAGAATAAGATCAAGAGCTTGCTGCAAGGCATGATGAAGGACGAGCGCGAGCAATATGAGAAGTTCTATGGGGCGTTCGGCCGCCAGCTGAAATTCGGCGTCTATAATGAATACGGCATGCACAAGGGAGATCTGCAGGACCTGTTGCTCTTCACCTCCTCCAAGGAGAAGAAGCAAGTCAGCCTGGACGAATATGTATCCCGTATGCCTGAGGATCAGAAGTTCATCTATTATGCAACAGGCAGCTCGGTGGAGCGCATTGAGCGGTTGCCGCAGATCGAGCTCGTATCCGATAAAGGCTACGAAATTCTGTATCTGACCGACGATATCGACGAGTTTGCTATCAAGATGATCGCGAATTACAAGGAGAAGGAATTTAAATCCGTTTCCAGCGGCGATCTTGGCATCGAAGAGGATGAGAAGGATAAGCCGACCGAAGCGGAAGAGAACGAGAACAAGGAGCTGCTCGAGGGCATGGGCGCGCTGCTTGAGGGCAAGGTGAAGGCGGTCAAGGCATCGAAGCGTCTGAAGAGCCACCCTGTATGTCTGTCCGCGGAAGGCGAGCTTTCCATCGAGATGGAGAAGATTCTCGCGATGATGCCGGACAATAACAACGTGAAGGCCGACAAGGTGCTGGAGATCAACGTTAACCACGATGTGTTCCAATCCTTGAAGGCGGCATTCGGCTCGGACAAGGAGAAGTTCAATCTCTATACGCAGCTGCTGTACAACCAAGCGTTGCTGATTGAAGGCCTGACGATCCAGGATCCGGTTGAATTCACGAATGATATTTGCAAGGTTATGGTGTAGGGAAGCAGCGAGAAACCGAGAAAGGGATAAGGCTCAGCGTCTGAGTTCTCGTTCGTTGCAATAAGCAGAAAGTCTGGCTGTCCGCTATCGCAGCATGTGTGCGAGGCGGACAGCTTTTTTGTTTGTTACAGGCTGCCTGCAACCTGTCAACGAACCAACGAACCAACGAACGAGCCACCAACGAGCCACCAACGAGCCAACCAACGAACCAACCAACGAAATAATCAACGAACCAAAACGAGCCAACCAACGAGCCAACCAACGAGCCAACCAACGAGCCAACCAACGAGCCAACCAACGAGCCAACCAACGAGCCAACCAACGAAACAACCTACTTGCCTAGCTGCCTTATTTCGTTTCGCTTATGCCGCTGCATCTATTGGAATTTCTCCATCATATTACGAAAGAAATGCCTTGATAGTGAGATATGATGGAAAAACTCCCGCTTATTTCATGTATGAGTGACCCTGGACGGGATTACGGCAGAATAAGCAGGAGGATTTCCAGTACATTATTGAATTTCGTCGTTTTTTGTGAAATGAACTGGAGTTTTTCCAGCATAAGCGCAGCAAGATGCAGTGCAAGTTGTGTAAAGTCGCGCAGAGTGCAAGAAGCCGTGCAAGTTGTGTTAGGTCGCGCGGGAATGCACTTGCGTGTCGTACTGCTGCGTTTACAGCTTCGTAATCACTTTATCTATTACGCCGTAAGCGAGCGCTTCCTCGGCCGACATATAATAGTCGCGATCCATGTCCTTCTCAACGCGCTCAAGCGGTTGTCCGGTGCGGTCGGCCGTAATTTGATTCAGTTTCGCTCTCGATTTGAGAATTTGCTGCGCGTTGATCGCGATGTCGCTTGCCTGCCCTCTTACGCCGCCATGGGGCTGATGAATCATAATTTCGCTGTTCGGCAACGCGTAGCGTTTGCCCTTCTCGCCGGCGAGCAATAATATGGCACCGAAGGAGGCGGCGAAGCCCGTGCAAATCGTCGTAATTTGCGGATTGACATATTGCATGGTGTCATAGATGGCGAGTCCCGCAGTGACAGATCCTCCAGGACTGTTAATATACATATGAATATCCTTCTCCGAATCGTCCGCAGTCAGAAACAAGAGCTGGGCGATAACGCTGTTCGCGACGACGTCATTGATCTCCGAGCCAATGAAGACGATGCGATCCTTCAATAATCGCGAATAAATGTCATACGATCTTTCGCCGCGATTGGTTTGCTCGACAACATAAGGAACTGGAATGTTCATTGGAAATCCCTCCATAAAGGTTTGATTTGTGTTACGCTAGGTAAACGAAGTCGATGCGTCTGAGGATACGCGAATAGAGCAATTGAAAAATAGTTTGAAGCGCGTATCTTTCTGGGGGAGCTATTCGTTTCCTTTATTAAGGGGGTGTTGCGAATTGAATGAATGGATGTTGAAGGAGAGCATGCTGGACTTGAGAAATCTGCAATTGTCATTGCTGCGCTATTGCCTGAGTTTAACGGGCTCTAATTGGGATGCGGAGGACTTGGCGCAAGAAGCTTGGGCCAAGGGGCTTCGTAAGCTTGGGGTGCAGGGGCATGCGAATCCGGAGGCCTTCTTGCTTCGCATCGCGAAGAATAGCTGGATCGACACTTGCCGAAAAAATGTTGCGCAAAGGCTAAGAAATCATAATCTGCCGATAGCCGATTCCACGACGGAGAGCAGCAGTCTGGAGCTTGACGCTGTATTCGAATTGCTGCTGAAGCATCTCACTCCGCCGCAATGCGCGGTATTCGTCCTTCGCGACGCCATGGGATATACGATTCTGGAAACGGCAGCGCTGCTTGCCGCGAGCGAGGGAGCGGTGAAAGCGGCTCACCACCGGGCGCGAAAAGCGATTCTCAAGGTGCGCGAGGAGTTGTCGTCGAATCAGGGGGCAGCGGAGGCTGCGGTAGACGGGGAGGCGCTTCGGGCAAGTGAAGCATCCACTACTGCATTCGAGAAGGAGCACCGCATGCTGCGAGAGCTCGCTCAGGCTTATGAGGATGGAGATGCGGAGCGATTTGTCGCATTAATGCAGCTTAATCAAGCTTCCGCTATGGCAGTCCGCGCAATTGGCGGCTTTGCAAACCGTACGGTATTCCGTGAAGGCACGGTATTCAACAGCATGACAGGAACGATGAGGATGTCGGCATAGCCTGTGAGAAGGAAGGTTCTTCGCGCATCATCATCGTCATCATCAAATCACTATACAGAACAGGATTTGTGCGAAATGAAACAAGCGATTTTTTTTGATATGGATGACACGTTGTACGATCATTTGCTTCCTTTCCGGAGGGCGATCCAAGCATGGACTGCCGGAATCGGCGATTTTCCCTACCAAGAAGCGTATCATCGCATGCGTTATTACAGCGATAAGCTCTCAGAGGAGCTTGGAGGAGCCGGCGCGATGGGGCAAGGAGCGGCGGCGGAAGCGATGAGATGGAGAAGATTTCAGCTCACGCTTGCGGATTTCGGAATCAAACTGAAAGAAGACGCTGCCAAAGCTGCGCAAGCGTCCTACCTGGCTTGCCAATTCGATATTGCGATGTTCGACGGCATGAAGGAATTGATTCTGAAGCTTCAGCATGAAGGGCATATCACAGGTTTGATCACAAATGGAGAGTCCTCGCATCAACGCATGAAAATCGCCGCGATGCAGCTCGAAGCGTTCATGGGGAAGGAGCTTCTGTTCATCTCAGGCGAAGCCGGCTGGGATAAGCCGGACCCCCGCTTCTTCAGAGCGGTTAACGAAGCAACGGGTACAAGCGCCGAAAATTGTCTCTATATCGGTGATTCATGGCGTAATGATGTAATTGGAGGCTTGAATGCAGGCTGGTCGGTCATATGGTTCAATCATCGGGAGGCGGCTCCTGGCACTGGACATGCGCCGCATTACGAGGCGACGAATGTCGCACAGCTGGCGAAGCATGTGGATCGGCATTTGGCTCGCGCAAGAACGAGCGCAGGTTCAGGGAAATGACGATTGCGGAACATGTATGGGAATAGCCGATCAGTCTGGAAGCGTGAGAGGCCGGTTGGCACAAAAAAGAGCTGCTGCAGGGATGATTATTGCTGCAGCAGCTTCATTTCCTGGGCAATGAGCAAGGCTTGCGTTCGGGAAGTGACTTGAAGCTTGTTATACAGCCTTGAGAGATAAACCTTGACGGTACCTTCCGATAAGGTGAGAGCCTGCGCAATTTGTCTGTTCGAGGCTCCCCGCCTAAGCTGCCGCAGCAGCTCCAGTTCGCTTTGGTTCAGCGGCTCGGGCAAAGCTTTCGGATTCTTGGCGGGAGCGTCCTGATGCAGGACGGGAAAGGCTGCAAGCAGCTTTTTCACATATTGGGATTTGTCGTTGTCAACGGAAGACCCAAGCTGATTCTCCCTTGTCAGATAGAGCGACAATAAATCATGCATAGCTTCTCCTTCGTCGACGAAGGAACGAATATATTGAAATGACTCTCCGACAGCGAGCGCCTCCTGCAAGCTGCGGAATGACAGCTCCGTATGGCCTTGCTGATGCTCCAGCAAGGCTTGCAGCATGGCGATTTCCATAATGCTTGACAGCATTCCCTCCCGCTGGGCGAGCGGCTTCATATGAGCCAGCAATTGAAGCGCGTCCTTCTGCTTCCGCTGCTTGCCGAGGAGACGAATATAGGAGAGAAAGACATATTCCCTATTAAATACCGGCTTGTCTTTGCTTCCGACTGGCAAAAGTTCCCCCTCCAGCTTCGCCTCGCTTATTCTGCCCTCACGAAGCAGCAATCGAAGCCTGAATGCGCGGATTTGATTCTGCCAGTTGGCATCAGCGAGCTCGCGAACGTGAACGAAAGCTTCTTCGGCATAGTGATGCGCGAGTGTGTAATCGCTGGTTGCCGCATGTCGGAGCGCTTTGCACAGCAGATGCGGGACAAGCAGGCCGGGAACCTTCCGTTCTGTGATGGCCGCCGCGGTTTCGTTCAGAATTTCGACGCTGTCGCTAAGCCTGTTCCATTCGTAATAGCCTTCCGCAAGCGATTGCTTGACGTAGAGATTGATTAGCGAATGCTCCCAGCCATGCGACTGAAGAACGCCGGTGAACAGCTTCGCAATCTGCTCCGTATGGGAGGACAGCACGCCTTTCATGCCCATGGAGGTGCGGCGCACGAACAGCTCGCTCTGATTGTAATTGAAATTATAGAAGAGCGCGTTCTTAGGCAAAATCCGATCAAGGAAGAAATCGCTGAAAGCCACCCATTTCTCGAACTCCCCGCTTTTGAAAACGAGATTGGAGCGCACGAACAGCAGTCCGCTCTGAATTTCCCGATTCCGCTCCTGGGGCTGTATGGAGGGCAACGCCGCCTCTACTTGCTGCACGATCGTCTCCGCTTTCACGGTCTGATCCTTCAGCAGAAGGATGAACACATGAATAATGGCGAGCTCGGGCGAGACCGTATAGGCTTCCGGAAAATAATCAAACCATCGAAGCAGCAGAGCCAGCTCGCCTTCCTGGAGAGAAATATACACCTGCTGCTCCAGCATTTGTTCCAACTGCGGAAAATTTCCCGCTGCCGCGGCATGCTCGATCGCCTCGGGCAGCTGTCCCCTCGCGCTTAGACAATTAACGGCCTTCTGATGTAGCTCCAGCCATCTGGGGAGATTCTCTCTCTTCAGCTCCGCCGACATATATTCGCCGAACAGCTTATGATATCGATACGAATGATTCTGTTCGTCGAGAGGCAGAAGGAACAGATTTAACTGCTTAATCGTGTTCAGCATTGCGGCGCTGTCTTCGCGTCCCAGCAATTCATTGCACAGAGTCGCATCCATCCGGCTCAGAATCGATGTCTGCATGAGAAAGCTGCGCGTATTCTCCTGCAGCTTCGTTAATACCTCATGGAACAAATAATCGGCGACATGCCGATGATCTCCCGTAAAGCTCGGCAGAAGCTGAGAGAAGCTATGGCCGGCTTGCAGACTGAGCATGGCGAGCTGAAGACCCGTAATCCAGCCTTCCGTTCGTACAAGCAACTGCTCGGTTTGCTCGATGGATGGAGGAGGGTCAATTGAATTCTCGAAGAAGCGAAGAGCCTCCTCCGTTGTGAACATGAGCTTCTCTGCCTCCAGCTCTATCGCTTCCGCCTTCAGCCTCCACTTCAATGTCGAGAAGGGCAGAGCGGAACGGCTGGCGATGATGAGATGCAGCTTTTCCGGCAAATAATCAATGAAATACATAAGCTGCTCATGCAGATTTTCGTTATAAATGAGATGGAAATCATCAAGAATGAGAATGGTTTCCTCTTCGATTTGATAAAGTTCGTTTAAGAGAGCATCGATAAAGGTAAAGATTGAAACCGAAGACATGCTTTGAATAAGAGCGTTCACGGCTTCGTGTGCCGGAGGGTTAAGCGCTCTGGCGCTGCAGTGCGCCATGTAGCGCCAAAACCGGGATTCGTCGTTGTCGATCGAATCCAGCGTCAGCGTACAGCACGGCTTGTCCGTGGCAGCAATCCATTCGGCTATAAGAGTTGTTTTGCCATATCCCGGAGGAGCGCATATCCCCGTCATTTTCCCTTGAACCGCATCGGTCAAGACATTCATTAATCTTGGCCGCGGCACATGCTGCGGCTTGTTGATCGGGTTCAACATTTTGGCCTTGGCAATGCTTGATTCTGTCATGAGCAAGTTCAAGCAGCTCCTTTCTTGCATGTCCTTCTCATTATACGAAAAAAATGTCGAAATGTGGAGTCAAAAGGAGCTCTTTACAAATCTCGCGTATTATATATATAATACATGGAATGAGGACGGTGAGTATGATTTGCTTAGCTTCCATGAGTTGATGTTGAATAACAAAGAGCCCGTATACATTCAGATCGTGCACTTCGTGAAGCGACAAATTGTACTGGGGATTGCGGCGTCTGGAGAACGACTGCCGTCCCGTAGAGATATTGCCGCGCAGCTCGGCGTGAACCCGAATACGGTGCAGAAGGCATTCAAGCTAATGGAGGACGAGGGTTTCGTGCATACGAGCGGCAATCAAGGGAGTGTAATCTTCTTCGACGAAGCCGCAGTCGCCCGAATAGAGAAGGAATTGACCCACGGACTCGTCGTCGACTTTATTGCTTCGGCAAAGGATATGCATATGTCATTCAAGAAGGTTATGGATCTGATCAGCGAGCATTGGGAAAGACGGGAATGACTCGCCTTGAATGCGCTGACGGACTTGAACGAGAGGACTGATGCGGATGCGCAGTCGGTTGTCCGGCGGATTGACTATGACTGTTATGTATTAATGCACTAGTACAAGGAGGGAAGCGGATGAGAGCCTTTTACAAATTAATGAATGATGAATTTAGAAGAATGTCAAGAGGAGCGCTTGCGGTAAGCCTTGCCGCGGCGCTGATGCCGCTTATCTTTATTTCGATAGAAACAGGCCGGGGAGCGGCTAGGTATGAACGCTTTGAGAATCTATATGCATCGTCAGGAAGCGTGATGCTTAGCTGTGTGTTCATGATAGCGATGATTGGCGTTTTCTTGCTTCATCACTATGCCGCCTATTGGAACAACAAAGGCGTATACACGCTGCTCACGCTTCCCGTTCGAAGAGAGAGCCTCTACTTCAGCAGGCTTGCGGCCTTCATGCTATGCTTCTTGCTTCTGTGGGCAGGCGAGGGGCTTAGCATGTGGCTCGGCTACGAGTTGGCGGCATCGAAGGCGGCTTCGTTAAGCGATGGAGTCGGGGTTATGCATGAGGGCTGGTTTCTGGCTGTTGTCCGTTCCCCCTTCTTCCAAATCATTATTCCACTGACCTGGAAGGGGCTGATGTCGTCGCTAAGCCTGTTCATCTTTATTACGACGGGAATCTATTATGGCGTGTTATGTGAGCGCAGCAGGAAATATTGGGGGCTTGCGGTTTTGGCCGTTGCAGCCTTCTACATGATGCGGGTCGTGAAAGAGCGGTTGACCATTCCCGGCTGGTACGATTCAGGCTTTGATTGGTATCGGAGCAGTTTTATACTGCTCGCGATTTCAGCTTATTTTATCTGGTACGGCGTTCGATTGATGAAACGCGGCTCGATTGCGTAAGGAAGGGGAGTTTCACCGATGTTCATTCGATTTGCGAGAAAGCATGCCATAATTCCATTTGCGATATTTGGTGCGACGATTATTGCGCTGTTATCCCACTCGATTCATGCCGCGAAGGACGACATTCGCATCTCCTTGCGCGATATGGAAGGCGACCGCTCTGCTTTGCAGGATGTGGTCTTGGAAGGCATCCTTGGCGACGGCTTTCATGAGACGGCTTTCGAGATTAGCGGGGGCAAGTTGTCGAGCCGGACGAAAATTTACGAGGATGCGAAGCCTGTACGGAGCTATTATTTGCCGGGGAAACTGATTAGCAGCGGTTTTCCTATCGACAGCATTCAGGCTAGAGATTTTATCTATTCCGTGATTGATGAGCCTTTTTCCTTTAACCGAATCTCCATTGGCAAGTATGACTTGCAGCAAAGAATGATCGGATCATCGAAGTTAAAGCTGAATATCAGCTCCACAGCCGGAAATACGTATAGCAATACGCCAAACTACGGCCTAGCCGTTATCGGCGGGAAAGCCTATTTTACGCCGCTCGTTACCTTGGATTACAGCGGGACTAGCGGCATTTATGAAACATTAGGTTTTTTCAACGGAGGGGATGAGGAGCGGCCGGACGAGGAATCGAGGCTGCTGGCAAGCCTGGATCTTGAGGGGAACAACAGCTACAAGGGAACGGGACTGGAAGTACTGGGGCTGGAGGCAGTCGGGAATAAGCTTGCGCTGATAGCGGCAAGGAACGGGGAAGTAATCGTGCAGGGCTATGACAGTGAGAGCGGCGAGCTTCTGGGCGAGGCGGCTGTTGGGGAATATGTGCGTGGAGGCTCAAAGGATTCGGAAGCGGGATCTGCAATCGCAAGAGGAGTCAATGAACAATATCACGCCGATGTCGATATGGATTCGCAGATGATCAACCTATCCTTCCGAACTAGCGAATCCACGCAAGAAGAGTGGGTGCAGGCTGTAGCAAGCGTCTCTCTTGCAGATGGTGTCGAGCTGTTGAATAAGCAGGATGTGCGTATTAAAGGCAGATTCTCGTCCGATAGAGACTTTACCATGTATAGCTATCGAAATGGGAAATTATATTTGGCCATGTCGAAAGTTATTGATGAGGAAGCGGGAGATTTGGGGCATCCAACCTCAGGCTTAGCCGCGAGATCTCTGACCATTCGAGTTTATGAAGGGGGCAAGCAAATGTATATAGGTGAGCTGGCCACGGATATGAACGAAGACTTTATTGAAGATTATTTTATGGGACAGAATCAAATGAACATGCACAAAGGTCTATCAATGTATCGCTTGTGGAAGGGATTACGTTTTCGGGATGCGACAGACGCAAGTTCGTTAGAGTAGATTTCGAGTAGACAAGAGTGCCAGAGCAATTACAAGAGCGTGCGTTTGGGCTAAGCGAGACAGGGTGGTCTGTTGATTAAAGTAAGTAGTATGAGCTTGTAAAAAGGCAGGACGCAGGTGGAGGAGGTTGAATCTCATGCTGGAGCTGAATGGCGTGCATAAGCTTTACGGAAGAAAGGTTGGACTCTCGATCGACCGCTTGACTATCGAGGAAGGCGAGGTCGTCGGGGTGCTCGGCGCGAACGGCAGCGGCAAGACGACGATGTTGAAGGCGATAGCGGGACTCGGAGAGCTTGCGGAAGGCGAAATTAAATTGGGCGGCAGACGAGTTGTGGATCAATACGAGAATATCGCATTCATCACGGAGGAAGGAAGCTCCTTTTCTTTCATGACCCCAAGCGAGTTCGCCACCTTTCTGGGCGAGTACTTTCCTCGCTTTGACCGGGCTCGCTTCGAACAGTTGCTTGACTTCTTTGAGCTTGATCCGTACACGCGCATTCGGCGCATGTCGAAGGGAGAGCGCTCGAAGGTGGAGATTTGCGCAGGCTTTTCGAAAGGAGCTACGCTCATTCTGATGGATGAGCCGTTTCTCGGCAAAGATATGTTCGCCAGAAAGGACTTTCTCAAGCTGATGATTGCAAGCTTGAAGGGCGGGGAGACGCTGCTCATCACGACACATCTCATTGATGAAATCGAGCAGCTCATCGATCGAGCCATTATTCTGAAGCGGGGAGCCGTCGTCGCCAACAGGCAGATGGATGAGCTCAGAGAAAGCGGCGAGGCTCTGCAAGCCCTGATGGCAGAGCTCGATGGTTATAAGCCGGAGCGATATAAGGCTTTCATTCCTTAAGCTTCAGCGATGAATGCAGATGCGTACAGATGAGTGAAGATGCTCATGGAGTTGGTGCATTGGCCAACAGGCAGGTTTGACGCGAGCGGATGGAACAGCGATGCTGGAGTAGGACGGGAAGCGTGGAGCGGCACAGAGAGGACTGAAAGTCGAAGAAATCGACTTGGGGAGTGCGAAAGCGGCCGAGGGGGCTCTGTAAGTCGGGAAAGTCGACTTGGGGAGCGCGAAAGCGGCCAAGTGGGCGCTGCAAGTCGAAAAAGTCGACTTGGGGAGCGCGAAAGCGGCCGAGTGAGGACTGCAAGTCGAAAAAGTCGACTTGGGGCGTGCGGAAGCGGCCGAGTGAGAGCTGCAAGTCGAAAAAGTCGACTTGGGGCGTGCGGAAGCGGCGGAGTGAGAGCCGCAAGTCGAAGAAATCGACTTGGAGAGTGCGAAAGCCGCCGTGGGGGTGCTGCAAGTCGAAAAAGTCGACTTGGAGAGCGCGAAAGTGGCCGTAGGGTCGCTGCAAGTCGAAGAAATCGACTTGGGGAGCGCAGAATCGGCCGAGCGAGAGCTGCAAGTCGAAGAAATCGACTTGGAGAGCGCAGAAGCGGCCGAGGGGTCGCAGCAAGTCGAAAAAGTCGACTTGGGGAGCGCAGAAACGGCCGAGTGAGCGCAGCAAGTCGAAAAAGTCGACTTGGAGACCGCAGAAGCTGACCGAGCGGCCCCCCAGTCTCCAGCCCCCGCCCGCAACCACTACAGCGACAGGATCTCGCGCAGCTCCTCCTCGGTAAGCGAAGCTGCGGCGCCGCCGCTGCCCGAATCCAGCATCTCGTCGATCAGATTCTTCTTGCGCTCCTGCAGCGCAACCATCTTCTCCTCGACCGTACCCTTCGCGACTAAGCGAATGATCTGCACGACCTTCCGCTGCCCGATTCGATGCGCGCGGTCGGCCGCTTGCTGCTCGACAGCGGGGTTCCACCACAGATCATAGAGCACGACGGTGTCGGCTCCCGTCAAATTCAATCCGGTTCCGCCGGCTTTCAGAGACAGCAGGAACAAATCGTGCTCCCCGTCATTGAACCGATCGCACATGCGAACGCGCTCCTGGGAAGGCGTGCTGCCGTCAAGGTAGAAATGCGATATACCCAGATAACCAAGCTCGCGGCGAATAAGGCCCAGCATCTCCGTGAACTGCGAGAAGATCAGCATACGCTTGCCCGAGCTGCGGCACTCTTCAATCAGTTCCATCAGCTGCTCGAATTTGCCCGAGCTGCCCTTGTAGCCTTCAACGAATAATCCTGGATGGCAACAAAGCTGGCGGAGCCGCGTAATGCCGGCCAAAATTTTAATCCGCGACCTTCCAAGCTCGTCCTTGTCCAGATGCTTCAGCGTATCTTGCTGCAGTTTGGCTAGATAAGCTGCATACAGCTTCTTCTGCTCATGCACAAGCTCGGAGCTGTGCACGGTCTCGATTTTCTCCGGCAGCTCCTTCACGACATCCGACTTCAAGCGGCGGAGCATGAACGGCCTGATGTGCTTCGCGATCGTCTCTTTCGTGAGCTCCGCGAACTCCCTGCGGTCTGGTAGCAAATTTGGGAATACAGCGCGGAAAATAGACCAGAGCTCCTCCAGCCGGTTCTCAATCGGAGTGCCGGTCAGAGCGAATCGCTGCTTTGCTCGAAGCGAACGAACCGCGCGGGCGGTTTGCGTCTCCGCATTTTTGAAATATTGCGCCTCGTCCAGAATCAGCGTGTGGAACTGCCGAGCCGCGTATTGCTCTCCATCTCTGCGAAGCAGCGGATACGAGGTGATGATCACATCGGGCAGTCTCTGCAAGAGCGAGCCGTCGCTTAATTCCTTCAGGGACCAATCGAGCAGTTCTTCGCGCTCTTCCTTGCTGCCATCGGCGATTACAACCTCTAGCTCGGGCGCAAAGCGGGCAAACTCCCCCTTCCAGTTGTACATCAGGGAGGCGGGGGCTACAATCAGCGCGGGCATGCCAAGCTCGCGAATCGCCGGTTGAACGGACAACAGGAAGGCGATGCTTTGCAGCGTTTTGCCCAGTCCCATCTCATCGGCCAGAATGCCGCCGAAGCCGTAATGCGCCATCGTCTTCAGCCACTGGTAGCCTAGTCGTTGATAATCCCGGAGTACGCCACGCAGCCTCGCGGGAATCGGGAAATCCATGCTCTCCGGATTGCGCACGGCATCGAGCAAATCCTTCAGCCCACGATCCAGCTTGATGATGCCCGGCTTCAGCGGCGTATCCAGCAAGCCAAGAGCCCGGCCGAGCGGGAGCTTGACCGTATCGCCGTGCAAGGCGAGTTGGTGCAGCCCCATCCCGTTCATCACGCGAAGCACAGCCTGGAACGCATCCGTCTCCAGCGGCATCAGCGCGCCTGTTGCCAGCTTGTAGTACGGCTTTTTCTCCTCAATAGCTGCAATGACTGCCTTGATCTCCTTCTCGGGAATGCCGTTCAGCTCGAATTTGAACTCCAGCCAGTCCGTCCGCTCGTCCCACTTAATCGACACCTTAGGCGGGATGATGTCGTTCGCGATGCGCAGCTTCACCGCCGATGTCGCGTAGACCGTCAGAACCTCCTCGAGCTGAGGAACGATTTCCCGAAGAAATTCATATTCGTCGTCGTCCCCTTCAATAATATAGCCGCCCTCCGTCTTGGCGTAGCTGTCCCTCTCCATCAGCGACAGAATATACCGTTCGCCCTCTCCGTCCCTCATCAGAATGCGCTCGGTTCCTCGAGGCTTGTCTGTGCCTTCCAGCGGATTGATCATAATATCGCCGTACTGAAATTCCAGGCCTGCAAGCAGCTTGCCGCGGATGCGGTCGAGATAGAGCCGCGCTTTCAGCGGCTGGTACATAATCCGCTTCGACACTTCCTCCGAGATGCGGACATCCCCCAGTCTCATTAAGCCGGGAACGACATTTTCCATAAAAGATTCAATCTGCTCGGGAGCGATGCCAAGACGGCCCGCATCGCCGGATTCGCGCTCGTGGGACAATAGCAGCTCCTTCAGCTTGGCGAGCCGATGCAGCTCCGGACTGTTCATGCGATAGAAGCGCCCCGCTCGGAACGCCATGCCGTAGTCAGCCAGCACGATAACCTCGTGCATGCCTCCCGCGGACAACTCGCAGCCTTCGCCGTCCTCAGCCGATGCGAGAGAGAAATGCAGCGGAAGCAGCTCGCCGCTTCCCGCGAGCTCCGGCTTGCCAAAAGAAACGGCGTCGGCGGCCTTCATGCGCAGGCTATGAAACGCGTCAACCTTGACGGTCCGAGCGGCAAGGAGCTCATGCAGCAGCTGTTCCCAAGCATGGGGGGGAATAATGAGCATGCGCTCGTTCCCAAGCCTGCCTGGGGTTGTCGGCTTCTTGCCCGAAGCCGGCTCCTTATACAGCAAATCCTCCGAGCGAATCGCGGCCAGCCGCTGAATGACGGCATAATCCTCTGCCGAGAAGCGCTGCCGATCAGGCTGATAGACATACGTCTTCGTGAACGGAAATTCCTGTCCAAGCTGAACGGCATCCAGAAAATCAGGAAGATGATGCGCGATGCATAGACGATCGAGCCCTGTCTTCAGCGAAACACCAATCAAATGTCGGCCGTTCCCGAAGGGAAAGAGCTGGCAGGTAAATTCCGCAGAGAGCATATCCCTGCGGTCTCGAACGACGCCCGTGCCGCCTGATCTTTTTGGCGCATGACGGAATAAACCAAGAAGATCGTCGACGACCTCACGGTCGGAGAGACTGCTAAGATATATTTTGCCTGGGGAAGAAGTTGTCGGAGTCTTGGCCTTATCTGCCTGCTCATCCGATTGCATCTTCGCCAGCAGCGCGGCAGCCGTATGCTTGCAGTAGAGCTCGTCCGCATAGAACGCCAGACAGGAGCATTCCGCCTCCGCGCGGCCGTTATGTCCCAAATGCACGCGCACCTCGTAGGTTTGATTCTCGGTATGAACCCTTGCCCTGAAGAGAAGGGGCTCTTCGCTAAGCGGCTCCAATACAACGCTGCCCTGGTGCAGATATGCGGCCCCTCGACGCGCGTTATCCGAACCGCAGATTCGCTGCACTTGCGTCATTGTGATAGGAAGCGTTAAAAAGTGGATCATGTTGGTCTCCTTTTGGGAAAACTATAGCTGCAGCTATAAGTTGAACGGAAAAATGCAGCGACGCTCAGTAACCATTCGTTCAACCTATGCAGCGTAGATTCGTGTGGATACGTGTATTCATTGATTATAGTATAACGGAAAAAGCTAAGGAGGGCTCCTTATGGGCAAATTATACGAGTTCTGGAAATTGAGAGAGGAGACGATCGCGTTTCTTGAAGCTTTGGGCGAAGATCAGCTAGACGCGGTTGCGCCGATTACGGGAGAGAGCCTGCGATGGCTCGTCGGAAATTTGCTCGTCCGTTGGGATCATTCGTTCTTCCCGAAGCTCGGCTTCTCCTGGCGGCTGCCTGATTATTATCACACCATGTTCCCGAACGGCACCATGCAGAATCAGTGGAACGCTTCGCCGCCATCAAAGGAGGAACTGCTGCGGCAGCTGCGGTCGCAGCGGGAGCAGATTAGCGAGGATGCGGAGGGGCATCTGGAGTATCCCGTTCTGGAGCCGTTCCATGACATGCACACGATTAATGAGGTATTCATTTACATGATAGAAGCCGAGCGTCAGCAACTTGAGGTCATGAAGCAGTCGATTTCTTTTGAAGGAACAGAGAGGAGCGATTGACTGCCAGTTATTGACGATCTGCAGGGTACGATCTACAATGACTATGGCAACGTTATCATGAAGGAATGATGGAGGAGACACAACATGATGAAAGCACTTGTCATCGAAGCGCCATTCCAGGCTGTAGTCAAGGAGGTTGCTTATCCTTCTCCAGGATTTGGCGAAGTAACTGTTGAAGTTTGCCAGGTCGGAATTTGCGGCACGGACATTCATATTTACAAAGGGGAATTCATATCCCCGTATCCGATCATACCCGGGCATGAATTCTCCGGCGTTATCCATACGATTGGCGAAGGCGTAGCAGGACTGAATCCAGGCGACAGGGTTACTGTCGATCCTACATTAATTTGCGGACAATGCTTGTATTGCAAAACAGGTAAAGGGAATCAATGCACGAATTGGGGGGCGCTGGGCAATACGGTCGATGGCAGCATGGCGGAATATGTGCGAGTTCCGGCTTCCAATATTACAGTCATACCGGACAGCATGTCATTTGCGGCTGCGGCATTCATCGAGCCGGTGGCATGTGTCGTTCACGCCATGAATCGATTGCAAGTGAGAGCGGGAGACAGGGCTGTTCTGTTCGGCGCAGGCGCCATGGGTCAGCAGATCATTCAAACCTTGATTCACTCCGGAGTATCCGAACTTGTCGTTGTGGATATATCGGAGGAAAAGCTCGAGATGTCGAAGGCAAGAGGCGCCTCGCGAGGCGTGAGAAGCACGGAAGCAGACCTGTCGGAGGAGCGCGCACGCAATCCGCACGGCTTCGATATTGTCGTCGATTCGACTGGAATTCCATCCGTTATTGAAACCGCATTCACGTTCATGGGAAGAGGCGCGAAATATTTGCAATTCGGAGTGACGCCGAAGGACGCCGTTGTTACGATAGATCCGTTCCAGCTCTACAATAAGGACTGGACGCTGATTGGCTCGATGGCGATCAATCATTCTTTTGTGCCGGCTTTTCAGTGGGTGCAGTCAGGGAGAATCGACGTCGAATCGCTGGTATCCAGAGTGCTGACGCTAGAGGACATGCCGGCTTATTTGGAAGGAAAGCGCAATGCCGCGGATTTGAAGGTTCAGGTTAAAATCAAGTAGTTGGTGAAATGGCTGCAATTGGGTACTAATCGAAGGATCATAATGCGGAGGCAAGGACAACCTCAAGAGAGGCGGTTGTTTTTGCCTCTTTTTTTGTGAAAAACCATGGCTTTCTTATAGTATAAGCGTCCTATGTCAACTCCTTTTACCAAAGTTGCAGCCGCCAGCGGAGCAGTTTTCGACTCTGCAGCGTTGTTGACCGGCGTTGTAGTTGCCAGCGGAGCAACTTTCGACTCTGCAGCGTTGGTGAACAACGTTGTAGCCGCCAGCGGAGCAGCGTTCCGCGCGTTTGCGCTGATTACCTTTGACCAGGACGCCGTCAGTTGTTTTCCTAGACAATCGGAGTGAAGTTTGAAATTCAACAGGGTTAAACTGTATAATATATAATTACAGTAAGCAATAATGAAATGAAGGTGATATTATGACGGATTACGTTCAAAAGATGGATCAACGAACTGACGTTACAGCCCTGCAAGAAAAAGAGGCGAAGCCGCAGACCCAAGAGAAGCTTCTCCCGCAGAAGCAGCCGAACAAGCTTCATTCGGCATTCGACATTCCATTCTCTGTACTTGATGTTGCGCCGATCGTGCAGGGCGGAACGGTGGCCGATTCGCTTCGCAACACGCTGGATCTCGCCCGGCATGCGGAGAAATGGAAGTATAACCGCTACTGGCTGGCGGAGCATCATAACGCGCCAAGCATTGCCAGCTCGGCGACCTCCATTGTTATCGGACATGTAGCAGGAGGAACCTCGACCATTCGGGTCGGCTCCGGCGGCGTTATGCTGCCGAATCATGCGCCGCTCGTCATTGCCGAGCAGTTCGGAACGCTGGAGGCGCTCTATCCGGGACGCATCGATCTGGGCTTGGGCAGAGCTCCCGGAACGGATCAGCTTACCGCCTCGGCGCTAAGAGGCGTTCGCGGAACCAATGGCGGCAATTTTCCCGAGCAATTGGAGCAATTGCGAGCCTATATCGATCCGTCGCATGCGGAGTCGGCAATGCCCGTTCGGGCTATACCGGGCGAAGGCGCGGAGCTTCCGATCTGGCTGCTCGGCTCCAGCGATTTCAGCGCGAGGCTCGCGGGCGAGCTCGGCTTGCCGTTCGGCTTCGCGGGCCACTTCTCGCCTGCGTTCACGGTACCGGCAATGCGGCTGTATCGCGAGAGCTTCAAGCCATCGCATGTGCTGGATAAGCCTTATGGGCTCGTTGCGGTCAATGTGGTCGCAGCCGATACCGATGAGGAAGCCGCTTATCTGTCTACCTCCATGCAGCAGCTGTTCCTGAGCTTCATCCGGAACCAGAGGGCTCCGCTGCCGCCGCCGGTGAGCGACATGGATCAAATCTGGACGCCGCAGGAGAAGGTTGCGATGCAGCAGCAGCTCGGCTCGTCCATCGCGGGGAGTCCGGCGACGGTGAAGAAGGCGCTCGAGCAATATATCAATGCGACGGACGCGGATGAAATTATGGTTGCGGCTCATATTTACGAGCATAAAGCGCGTCTTCGTTCCTATGAAATCATCGCAGGATTATAAGCTTGCACAGACGGAAAAAGCCGTGGAAACGAATCCGCGGCTTTTAGCGTTTTAGCAAGCGCAGCTCTAATTCCTTGAGAAGGCGAAAGAGCTGATCGACCGAACGCAGCTTTAATCCTTGAGCAGGCGATAGAGATGATCGACTGAGCGCATCGCGTTCTCCTTGGCGAGTATAGAGCCGTTCTTCAGCACGACGAGGCTTGGTACGCTCGAAATTTGCCAAAGCACCCGGAAGTGCGGGGCGAAGTTGATATTGACTTTGTATAACGGATAATCGACCCCTGCGGCGCCTGCAACCTCCAGCATTCGCTCGGCCACCTTGCAGGTGCCGCAAAGAGGCGTTGTGAATAATAGGGCAGCCTTGCCGATATCGGCCTCGGCCAGTTGGCGAATTTGCGCCTCGCCAAGCTCGGGAAGCGGCATAAGAGTAGCTCCAATCTCCTGTCTGAGGAATGTACTCCCATCATCATAACAAAGACATTTTTTCGAATAAAGCTTATAATGAAAAAAAGATTCGGACAGGAATCGGAATCCTATCAACTCGAAAGGACTGGGGGGCGTCAGGAATGACGATTCATATCGGGCTTGCGGGATGGGGCGATCATGATTCGTTGTATCCCCGGGGGACGAAGGCTGGCGACAAGCTCAAGGTATACGCGGAGCATTTCAGAACGGTGGAGGTGGACAGCACATTCTACGCCATTCAGTCGCAGGAGCGCTTCGCCGCTTGGGTGGGGAGCACGCCGGACACGCTTCACTTTGTCGTAAAAGCCTATCAAGGCATGACCGGACATCAGCGAGGCGACGCGCCTGGCGATCAGGAGCTGGACGCGATGACGGCGGCGTTCTGCCGGATGCTGGAGCCGGCCAGGGAAGCGGGACGATTAACCGCAGCTTTGTTCCAATATCCGCCCTGGTTCGACTGCACTAGCGGGAATGTGTTGCTGCTTCGCGAGATGAAGCGGAGAATGAGCGGCTTTCCTTGCGCGCTCGAGTTCCGGCATCAAAGCTGGTTCGAAGGCGGCATGCGGGAGAAAACACTCGCCTTCATGCAGAAGGAGGGCTGGATTCACAGCATATGCGATGAGCCGCAAGCCGGCGTCGGCTCGGTGCCGACGGTGCTTGCGCCTACGGATAAGGAAGCGACAATCGTGCGCATGCATGGCCGCAACGAGAGCGGCTGGAATTCCGGCGGCAAGCCGAATTGGCGCGAGGTTCGTTATCTCTACCGCTATTCGGAGGACGAGCTTCGCGAGTGGGCGGACAAGCTGACGCAATTGGAGCGGCTGAGCGGCACGGTCAGCGTCATCTTCAACAATAATTCGGGCGGAGACGCCGCGGACAATGCGAAGCAATTGATGCGGCTGCTTGGGCTGAAGCGTCCGGACGGCGAAGAGCCGAAGGTCGGCCGTGCTGACGATGAGCCGCCGGATGTTGAGCAGCTCGAGCTGTTCTAGGCTGATTAGAAAATCCATATTCGATTTTCCGCGCAATCGGTGATAAAATGCATAGGAGAGCAATTCCATTCTCCATTATCGGCGAATGGCATGTAGGAGGTAGGGAAATGGAGTACATCAGTACAAGAGGGAAAATCGGCAAAATCGGATTTATCGACGCGTTTATGATGGGCCTTGCGGATGACGGAGGCTTGCTTGTGCCGAGTGAGATTCCGGCGCTTTCCAAAGAGACGCTTGACAATTGGCGGAATCTGGGCTATCAGGAGCTGGTCCTGGAGATTTTCGCGTATTTCACCAATGGAGAAATTCCCGAAGCCGAGCTGAAGGATATGGTGGCGGCAAGCTACTCCTCCTTCCGAGATCCTGAGGTTACGCCGGTTCGCAAGATTACGAATGAATTATATTTGCTGGAGCTGTTCCACGGACCGACGTTCGCGTTCAAGGATATCGCGCTGCAATTCATGGGGCAATTTTATTCTTACGTGGCGAAGAAGCAGCATAAGAAGATTCATATACTTGGGGCTACCTCGGGAGATACGGGAGCTTCAGCCATTCAGGGCGTAAGAGGCAAGGAAGGCATCAAGATCTGCATTCTGCATCCGAACGGCAAGGTTAGCAAGGTGCAGGAGCTGCAGATGACGACGGTCGAGGACGATAATGTGCTTAATTTGTCCGTTGAAGGCAATTTCGACGACTGTCAGCGCATGATCAAAGAGCTGTTCGCCGATTTGGATTACAAATCAAGCAATCATCTGGCCGCGATCAACTCGATTAATTTCGTGCGCATTCTGGCGCAAACGGTCTATTATTTCTATTCCTACTTTCAAGCGGCGAAGCAGCATGAGGGCGAGCTTGGCGCCGTGAATTTCAGCGTGCCGACGGGCAACTTCGGCGATATCTTCGCCGGCTATCTCGCGAAGCGCATGGGCTTGCCGGTGAATAAGCTCATTCTGGCTACGAACGAGAATAATATATTGGAGAAATTCATACACGACGGCGTCTATATGCCCGGCGAATTCAAAGCGACATACAGCCCGTCCATGGACATTCAGGTTGCAAGCAATTTCGAGCGATATTTGTATTATGTGCTGGATGAGAATTCGGAGCTGGTCGCAAGCTTGATGGAGCAGTTCAAGACGGAGGGCGAGATTGTCATTCCGCACGAGAAGCTCGAGCAGGTTCAGGCGGATTTTGCTTCGCATGGCGTAGACGGCCAGGAATGTCTCGACACCATCTCGGAATATCAGGCGAAATTCAACTATCTGCTTGATCCGCATTCCGCATGCGGTGTTGCGGCAACGGAGAAATGCAGCGGGGAAGGGGAAGTGACGATCTCCCTGGCGACGGCGCATCCCGCGAAATTCGATGAAGCGATCAAGCTTTGCGGAATCGATCAATCCTTTCCGGAGGAAATCGCCGCTCTCTTCGATAAGCCTCAGAGACAGACGCTTATTGACGGCAAGCTGTCCGAGGTCGTCAGAGAGCTGGACAAATTCTATAACGCGCAATAAATAGATAAGGGTTTGCCGAATAGATAGGCAATTACGGCCGCGGTCTCCTCAAGCTTGAGGGGGCCGTTTTCTTATGCTTCTTGAAGGTGCGGCTGAAATAATAGATGTCGCTGAAGCCGGTGGCGGCTGCAATCTCCGTCACGGTCAGCGGCGAATGAAGCAGCATAGCTTCCGCTTTATCCAGGCGCGTCGACGTAATATATTCGGTCACCGTCCTCCCGGTCAAGTCCTTGAACAGCCTGCTGAAATGGAAGCGGGACAGTCCGGCGATGTCCGCCAGCTTATCGACGGTAAGCGCGCTGCCGAAATTCGTATCGATATAGTGAAGCACGGGCTCGAAACGTTCGATATTCTTCATTCGCTCGTGATGCTCGTCATTGGAGAGCACGGTCGCTACATGACCTCTTAGCAGAAGCGTGAGCAGTCGATACAGCTCCGACTTCACGGCCATTTCGAAGCCGAAGGAACGCTCGGAGAGCTCCTTCACAAGGGACAGCACGCAGCTGCTGATCACTTCATCGTCGCGTATCAAATTGCGGAACAGCAGACGATTCTGCGTAATCGGCGCGATAAATTTGGTCTCCGCTGCGTCGGCGAACTGACTGTGAAGCAACGATGTGTCCGTTATCATCACATAGTATTGCAGCTCGGACGAGCAGTTGACGCCGTAATGCAGCTCGTTGCTGTTAATGACCACGAGGTCGCCGGGGGCTGCGCGGTAAGGCGTTGATCCGCATTCAATAATGGCCTCTCCGGAGGCAATATAGAGAAATTCGAGATGGGAATGCCAGTGATGCGGGAACAGCAACGATCTCGAAGAATCGAAGCGGGAAAGATTCGCTTTGATCGGAAATGAGGGATCGGGCATGTTCATGGGCTCGCGAAGCGATTCGAAATGAGTAGTCATAGCTGACTCCGTTTCCGCTCACAGCACGATTGTACAAATAAACCGCACGTGTTTGCATGGTTTTTGGCTCTGAATTCATTATAATACGAAAGTGTATAGAGTTTAAAGAACACCATTCTTCCAAATCTATGCTTGAGACATTGTGAACAGGACAAGGAGAGATAGACGATGAAATCCGTACAAATCGGCGTTATTGGTACCGGCTCGATTTCTGCTTCCCACTTGAATGCGTATAAAAGCAATGAAAATGCCGTCATCTACGCGGTATGCGACTTGAACGAGGAGCGCGCGAAGACGGTCGCCGAGAAATACGGCGCGGAGAAGGTCTATACGGATTACAAGGAGCTGCTCGCGGATCCGGCGATTGACGCGGTGAGCATCTGCACCTGGAACAACACCCACGCGGAAATCAGTATCGCGGCTGTGCAGGCAGGCAAGCATGTGCTGGTCGAGAAGCCGCTGTGCCGCACGGTGGAGGAAGCGCTCGAAGTGCAGAAGGCGGTCGAGGCTTCGGGCAAAATTCTTCAGGTCGGCTTCGTGCGCCGGTATGATCCGAATGCGCAGTGGTTCCGTACGCTTATCGCCGATGGCGAGCTTGGCGATATTTATTATGCGAAAGCAACAACGATCAGACGGCTTGGCAATCCCGGCGGCTGGTTTTCCGATATCGAACGTTCAGGCGGCGGACCGCTGATTGATATCGGCGTTCATGTCATCGACCTCTGCTGGTATATGA
Organism: Paenibacillus sp. HB172176; assembly: GCF_011947265.1. Taxonomy (GTDB): domain Bacteria; phylum Bacillota; class Bacilli; order Paenibacillales; family Paenibacillaceae; genus Pristimantibacillus. Next base: position 49,411 of record NZ_JAATHD010000026.1, on the reverse strand, counting down.
TGGGACGTCCGAAGCCGGTATCCGTCAGCGCCAATACGTATCGCAAGCTGGGCAACCGCTCCAATATCGAAAATTTGACGTTCTATCGGGCGGCGGATTATGACGCTTCCAAGAACACGGTGGAGGATATGGCGAACGCGATGATTCGCTTCGAGAACGGGGCATCCTTGCTGGTTGACGTCAGCTTCACGCTTCATGCGAAGAAGGAGGAGAACTTCGTTCGCTTGTACGGTGAGAAGGGCGGACTCGAGATCGATCCGGAGGCGGTGCTGGTTACGGAGAAGAACAATACGATTGTCAATTCCTTCCCTCAGACAAATCATGCAGGCTTCGACTTCGTCAGCGCGTTCCAGAATGAGATTGACCACTTTGTTGCGAATGTGCAAAATGGCACAAAACCGCTTAGTCCGGTTGAGGACGGCCTGGAGATTATGAAGATGCTCTGCGGCATTTACGAATCAGCGGCAAGCGGCAAGGAGGTGCTGCTATGAAGCTTGGCATCAGCACATACAGTCTGCATCAAGCCTTCAGCGCCGGCGAAATGACCGTGCCGGATGTGATCGATTTCATCGCAAGCATCGGAGCCGAGCATGCGGAGATTGTGCCGCTGGGCTTTAATTTTGACGACACTCCGTCACTTATTGAGGAGATCAAGGAACATGCCGCCTCGGGCGGCATTGCACTGTCCAACTACGCGATTGGCGCGAACTTCGCCGGTTTGGATGATACGGCAATGGCTCAGGAAATCAAGAGAGTGAAGCGCGAGGTGGATCATTGCGCGGCCCTCGGCATTAAGAGAATGCGCCATGATGTCGCGTCCTCCAAGGATCTGTCGATTACGAATTTCTTGAATGAGCTGCCGCGTCTTGTGGAAGCCTGCAGAAGCGTGGCGGATTACGCTGCGGAGAAGGGTATTATAACAAGCGTGGAGAATCACGGCTTCTTCCTGCAGCACAGCGATCGGGTTCAAGCGCTTGTCAAGGCAGTTGACCGCGAGAACTTCCGCACGACGCTCGATGTCGGCAATTTCCTGTGCGCGGACGAAAATCCGGTGTCGGCGGTGGTGAACAACATCCCCCTCGCGTCGATGGTGCATGTGAAGGACTTCTATGTCCGTCCGTCGTACCGCAATCCCGGCGAAGGCTGGTTCCGGTCAACCGGAGGGAACTTTCTGCGCGGTGCCATCGTCGGACAAGGCGATATCGATATGCCGCAGGTGTTGAAGCTTGTGAAGGAAAGCGGCTATGATGGGTATATCTCGATCGAATTCGAAGGTATGGAGGAATGCCGCAAGGGCACGACCTTCGGCTTCAACTACGTGAAGAAGCTTTGGGATGAACTGGGCTGATAAGGATGGCCAATGAATAATGCGAGGAGTGTTGAATTTGACCAAACCAATCGTGACGAACAAGATCGGCGTCATCGTGGACAGCTATAAGGTCGGCGTTCGCGAAGGCCTCAAGAAGGCGAAGCAAGCCGGCGCAGACGGCGTGCAGGTATACGCAGTGTCCGGCGAGATGGATCCGGCCAATCTGACAGCTGCGGCCAGACGGGAATGGAAGAAGGAGCTCGACGGGATTGGGCTTGAAATTTCCGCGCTTGTCGGCGATCTGGGCGGACATGGCTTTCAGGATCCCGCGCAGAATGCGGAGAAGATCGAGAAGTCGAAGCGGATTATGGAGCTCGGCATGGATTTGGGTACGAATATCGTCACGACCCATATCGGCATCGTGCCGGACGACAAGAACAGCAAGGTGTACGAGACGATGCACAAGGCTTGCGAGGAGCTTAGCCGTTACGCTTCCACGATGAACGCGTTTTTCGCCATCGAGACGGGCCCCGAGAGATCGGCTCACCTCAAGGAATTTCTGGACAGCCTGGGAACGAACGGCGTATCCGTCAACTTCGACCCGGCGAACATGGTGATGGTAACGGGCGACGATCCGGTGCAGGGCGTCTATACCTTGAAGGACTATATCGTTCATACCCATGCGAAGGACGGCATCAAGCTGGCCGACTTCGTAGATCCGCGCGACGTCTACGGCTTCTATGGCTACGAGAAGGGACTCGATCACGACAAGATCGCGGAGATGGCCGAAACCGGCGCTGCGTTCCGCGAGGTGCCGCTTGGCGAGGGCAAGGTGGATTGGAACAATTACCTGAAGGCGTTGAACGATATCGGGTACAAGGGCTATCTAACCATTGAGCGCGAGGTTGGCACGAACCCCGAGAAGGATATTCAATTGGCCGTTGATTTCTTGAAGAGCTTCAAGAAGTAAGGAAGGGATACAACGATAAGGTTAGGTTAAATCAATAAAAAACGAATACATCTTCGAGAAGGCCCGCAGGCTGCATCTGTTGCAGCTTGCGGGCTTTGCTTTACCACAATGATTGGCATCCAGTATAGTCTGTCCGTGAAGCGCGTCCAGCTCTGCAACGCTGATAATCAGCGCTGTATTTAATCCGCTTCTTGCTTGTATTCCTCAATCAGAAATTTCTTGAACGCTGCGGCAATCGGAGGATAATATTTGTCCTTGCGCCAAGCGAGTCCGATGACCCGATTGCACGAATAGTCGGAGATGGACAAGGTTGCGACCCCCTCCATATTCAACCCCGATATTCGCGGCAGCAGCGCTATGCCGAGATTCGCCGATACGAATCCAAGCAAGCTTACGACCTCGTCGCTCTCGAAGGCTATCTTAGGCGTCTCGCCTATGGAGCCAAGCATTTCGTCGAATATGGCGCGGCTGCCATAACCCGGTCTTAAAGCGATAAACTTCTGATCGATCAGCTCAGTGAGCGAGACCGAATCGCTGTCTCTCGTTGCCAAAGGATGCTCGGGATGCACAACAATGAACATCTCTTCGTTCCATAGCGGCATCCACTGAATTTCGGGCGGAGTGTTGGTCATTGAGGAGAGGCAGAAGTCAATTTCGCCGTCCTTCAATTGTTGAAGCATCATGGAAGTGGAGCTTTGGTAAAACTTGAAATCGACATGGGGATAACGATTCAAGAATCTCTCCGCCATATTTGGAACAAAGCGGATGCCAAGCGATTTGAGAAAGGAGAGAGAAATTTCGCCCCGCTGAGGATCCTTCATCGCTTCGATATCGCGCCTGGCCTCCTCCATTTCCTGCATAATTCGGGATGCATGACCATGAAAGCTGCGGCCGAACGCATTCAAGACAATCGATCTTCCTTGTCTGTCGAACAAAGGTACGCCAAGCTCTTCCTCCAACTTACCTATCGACCTGCTCAGCGCAGGCTGGGATATCGACAGCCGCTCAGCCGCTTTCGTCATATGCTGCAGCTCGGCTGCCGCTTGAAAATACTGAATTTGCTGCCATTCCATCGCGATGATTCCTCTCTTATTCATTGACTGTTTTATGATTACTATTTGTTATGAGTATTATATTTATAATGCATTATTAATCATAATAAATCTATGTTTTAATGAGAGATAGCATAAAGGATAAGGAGATTACGCATCATGATCGTAGAGATTGTGCTTCTGATGTTCGCGATCGGGCTGCTGCTCGGCTTCGTCGGAGCCGGCGGCTCGGGCTTTATTATCGCCATACTGACAACGGTGTTCGGTTACGGCATTCATGTTGTGCTCGGAACAGCTTTGCTTGCTATGTTGCTTTCCTCTATCTCCGGGGCTGTTAGTCACTACCGGGAAGGCAATGTGCAGCGGGGAGCGGGGCTGGCGGCGGGAATAGCCGGAGGGGCGGGGGCATGGACGGGCTCCTTGATCTCCGTTCATGTTCCCGAAGGAAATCTTAGCTGGTTGACGGCGACGATGCTGATTTTGTCCGGTTTAGCCCTATGGCTGCGCATGAGTATGGCCGCTCGCAGCAAATCGGGTTCGATTCGAGCTCCCTTTGCCGATGGAACCGGCTTCTGGGCTGCGGCTATTGGCATCGGACTCGTAACCGGCGTTATGTCCGGAATATTCGGCATCGGTTCGACGCCGTTCATCCAGATTGGACTGATGGCGCTGCTTGGATTGTCGATGACGCGGGCGGCGGGAACGACGATGATGATTATCGTGCCGATTGCGTTAGGCGGAGGAATGGGCTTTCTGGGGCTGGGATTGGTTGATCTGCCCTTGCTCGTGCAGGTGGCTGGAAGCATCATGCTTGGTTCTTATGTCGGGGCGAAGTTTACGAAACGCGCCCCGGTCCGTTTTCTGAAAGCCGCAATGGTTATTGTTCCGATAACGGGAGGAATTATTTTATTCGTATAGGGAGTGATGGATAATGATCGTTCAACAATGGAAGCAGCAAGCAGACAAATCGCGCCGGATCGTCGCCTTCGGCTCGAGCAATACGGAGCTGTCATTCTCGAATGCTGGCAGACATAATTGGGTGGACTGGCTGTATATCAATCTTCGGAAGCATGTCGGCAACCATGTGGTTGTCATCAATCAGGGCATCGGCGGGGAGACGGTGCTGAATCTTCTCGAACGGATCGATAGAGATGTGCGGCCGCTGGAGCCGTCGATGGTTATCGTTACGATTGGCGGCAATGACACCAACATTGGAATGCCGGTCAGCGAGTATAGAGAAAATCTGTGTCAGGTATGTGCCATCATCAGCAGCTATGGCGCGCAGCCCGTGCTTCAGACCTACTATTGTCCCTTATACCACCAGATGGACGCAGACTATCGCGAGCGCTTCGAAGCGAGAATGAACGTTATACGCGATCTTGCCGAGGAGCTCGATTTGCCCTTGGTAGACCAGTACGCGTTCTTCGAGCCGTTCTATAGCGAGCAGCCGGACGAGTATATCAAGCTGATGCGCGACCGGCTTCATGTCAATCATCTCGGCAATTTGGCGATGGGACAGTATATCTCCTATTGCTTCGGCTTGCCCGCCCTGCCGGTGCCCGAGGATATAGCCTCTGAATTCAATCCATTATACGATCGCTTGAAATCGCTTAGCGGACGCATGGCAGAATCGAGTTAATTATTCTTTTTTAATTCATATTAAAGTACTAGGAATAGATAGCATTTAACGTTATAATGGGTTTAGTGTATAATGACCAAAAGAGATTCAGGCAGGATCAGGTGTACATAATCCTCGCGAATCCAAACATGATTAAGGAGATATGGAAATGACAAAAACGCTTATTTTCGGGCATAAAAACCCGGACACGGACACGATTACTGCAGCGATTGCCTACGCGGAACTGAAGAGCAAGCTTGGATTCGACGTTGAGGCGGTTCGCCTTGGCGAAATTAACGGTGAGACGCAGTACGCATTGAATTATTTCGGCGTTGAAGCTCCGCGTCTCGTCGAGAATGTGGCGGACGAAGCCAAGGAAGTTATTCTGGTCGATCACAACGAGCGCCAGCAAAGCGCCAATGATATTGATAAAGTCCGCATTGCAGAGGTTATTGACCATCATCGCGTGGCGAACTTCGAGACAAGCGCTCCGCTTTACTTCCGCGCTGAACCGGTGGGCTGCACAGCGACGATTCTGAACAAGCTGTATAAGGAGAACGGTGTTGCCATTCGCAAGGAAATCGCAGGCTTGATGCTTTCCGCCATTATTTCGGATTCTCTTCTGTTCAAATCGCCAACCTGCACGGAGCAGGATGTTGCGGCTGCCCGCGAGCTTGCTGCTATCGCCGGGGTGGATGCGGATGCTTACGGTCTGGACATGCTGAAAGCAGGCGCGGATCTCAGCGACAAGACAATTGATCAGCTGATCTCGCTCGACGCGAAGGAATTCGCAATGGGCAGCTACAAGGTTGAAATCGCGCAAGTGAACGCAGTCGACACGAATGATGTATTAAGCCGCCAAGCCGAGTTGGAAAGCGCGCTTAACGGCATTATCGCTTCGAAAGGGCTCGATCTGTTCGTGCTGGTCGTAACGGATATTCTGAATAACGACTCTATCGCTCTTGCTCTTGGCGATAAAGCTGCCGCTGTCGAGAAGGCGTACAATGTGACGTTGAATGACAAGAAAGCGTTGCTGAAGGGCGTTGTTTCGCGCAAATCGCAAATCGTTCCTGTTCTTACGGAGACGCTCAGCGCCATGTAGACTCTGCAGGGATAGAATCGAGGTACGGCGGCGCCTCTGCTGGCACGCTGTGCCCAAGCAGGCAGTCCGAGGCTTTCTTATGGAAGCCGAGGGCTGTCTTTGCTTTTGTATGATACGGATGTATTTTAGAAGGAAGAGCGAGGGATAAGGATGTTCACGATAACGGAATATACGATGGAAGAAATGAAGGATCCGTACAAGATTCTGTCTGGCCAGCGATACGAATTCATTCTGGATCTGGATGTGGAGGAGGATGATGAATTGTACGACGAGCAGGGCGTCAGCTTGCGCGCGGTGTTCGTGAAGGAAAATGAAGGATCCCGGATGCTTAGCTATGAATTTCTGGCTCGCGCCTCCAATGCCTATATCGATATGGAAATGGAAGAAGAGGAGCTCGCGATGGTTGAAGCCTTCTGCAAGAAAGCGCTCGAAGAAGGAGAAACCGAACAATAATTGTTATTTGTCTCCTCTCTTCCGCATAAAGTTCAAGAAGAGCTGTTGTTGTGTGCAGTGCGAACGTTATGCCTATCGGCGAGGGGGAGTAGCTTGTGAGAGAACCATTCCGAAACGAGCCTTTTTCCGATTTCACAAAGACGGATGTCATTCATGAATTCATGGCGGCGCTCAGCAAGGTGGATGCCGCCTTGGGACAGGAATATATGCTGAAGATCGGGCCGGATCACATGGAGACAAAGCAGAAGCGGAAATCGATTAATCCTTCGCAAATTTCGCAGGTGGTTGGCGTCGTTTCTCAAGCTGATACCGAGCATGCTCATCGCGCGATTCTCGCCGCTTCGGCCGCGTTCGAGGAGTGGAAGCGGGTCGAGCCGCATGCGCGGGCAAGGCTGCTGTACAAGGCGGCCGCGAATTTGAGGAGGCGCCGTCACGAGTTCTCGGCATGGCTCGTCTATGAAGCGGGCAAGAGCTGGGCGGAGGCGGACGCGGATACGGCGGAAGCGATCGATTTCATGGAATTTTACGGCAGGGAGATGGAGCGGCTCTCGGAGACGCATCCTCTTGTGCCGTTCCCCGGCGAGCATAATGAGCTCGTCTATTTGCCGCTTGGCGTCGGAATCGTTATTCCACCTTGGAATTTCCCGCTGGCCATCATGGCGGGGATGACGATGGCGGCCGTTGTGGCGGGCAACACGGTCGTGCTCAAGCCGGCGAGCGCGACTGCCGTTGTTGCCGCCAAATTCGTCGAGCTGCTCGAGGATGCCGGTTTGCCTGACGGGGTGGTCAATTATTTGCCTGGAGCAGGCAGCGAAATCGGAGATTTCCTCGTCGACCATACTTTAACGAGGTTCGTGTGCTTCACAGGCTCAAGAGAGGTTGGACTTCGCATTAATGAGCGTGCGTCGGCGAGGCTGCCGGATCAGAAATGGATCAAACGCGTCATTGCGGAGATGGGCGGCAAGGATACGATTATCGTGGACGAGGACGGGGACCTTGCTCTCGCAGCGGAAGCCATCACGGCTTCAGCCTTCGGCTATGCGGGTCAGAAATGCTCGGCTTGCTCGAGAGCGGTGGTGCACGAGAACGTCTATGATGAAGTCATTGACAAGGTTGTCGCGCTGACGAAGGCGCTGAAGCTTGGTCATGCGGAGGATCCCTCTACGGTTGTCGGTCCGGTCATTGATGAACGGGCTTATTCCAACATTCTGAAATACGTCGAAATCGGCCGTAAAGAAGGCGTTCTGATGCTTGGAGGCGGCAAGGGGAGCCAGACGGGCTATTATATCGAGCCAACAATCTTCAAGGATGTCGCGCCTTATGCGCAAATTGCGCAGGAAGAAATATTCGGACCGGTTCTGGCGTTCATAAAAGCGGCTAATTTCGACGCCGCGCTGGATATTGCGAATAATACGGAATACGGGCTGACCGGTGCGGTAATCTCGCGCAATCGCGCTCATATCGAGCAGGCCCGCGAGGCGTTTCATGTGGGGAATCTCTATTTCAACCGCAAATGCACGGGCGCTATGGTCGGCGTCCATCCCTTCGGCGGCTTCAATATGTCGGGCACGGACTCGAAGGCGGGCGGACGCGATTATCTGCTGCTGTTCACGCAGCCGAAGGTGTTGTCGGAGCGGTTCTAGACGACGGAAGAAGGCTGTGCGGCAGAATTGCTAAGTCAAAAAGGCTAAGTAACAGATTAGAGCAGGGTGCAAAAGTAGTCAAAGTAATGGATGAAGGCTAGGCGTTGCTATATAAGGTTTGATAAAGTGACAGCTCTCACCCCTACAAATGCTCTTTGTTGACGGACTCGTTGCGCACCATTTGCTCCAGCTTCTCTACTAGCTGGTCATGGACCGAGTCCTTTTTGGCGTAACCAAAGAACAGAAATTTTCTCCTTTGTTTCTTCAGAAGCTTGAGCATATACAGCTTTTCTTTTAGTGTAAGCATGGCGGCGGTTGGCCTCCTTAATTTTTAAGTGTAAGTATTGCCAAAGCAGCGTCTATTCATTATAGAGCATTCCTGGGGAGGAGGGAACTTTTTCAAGTAAAATCAATTGCTCTTCTATTCGCCCCTCACGTGTCGCCTGCATCGTTTTCGACATCCAGATTCTGGACGGCGGGTGGTTCAGGAGCTCGTCCGCATGTTATAATAAGCTTTACTTAATAGTCTGGTGAGGTGCGAAAATGGAGAATACCGCTGCAACAGCCGCTGCTTGCGATGATACATGCGTGGGAACCCAGGCCGATGTCAATTTAGTAAGGAGCAAGCTAGTCGATGATGAAATGGCTGCAAAGCTTGCCGATTTGTTCAAGGCGCTGGGGGACCCGACGAGAGTTCGAATCATTCATGCGTTGCTGCAATCCGAGCTGTGCGTGCATGATCTAACGGAAGTGCTCGGCATGGGGCAATCCGCGATATCGCATCAGCTTCGGCTGCTTCGCAACATGCGCATCGTGAAGCGGCGCAAGTCGGGCAAGACCGTATATTATTCGCTCGACGACGATCATGTCGAGCAAGTATTCATGCTGACGCTTCAGCATTTGAAGCATGAATAAAGGCGGCATGTTCATTCGAGTTGGCGCTGCGTTGGCGTTTGATTCATGAATCTCTTCCTGTGTTCAAAATGAAACGCGCCTCGCCGCCAAAGGACGGCGTAGCCGTTTCACCTTGAGCCTTAAAGAATTTTTAACATTTCGAGGGAACACTTGCATACGCTCCGAACGGGCATTTCCCCAATACAGAATTACTTTCTACACCTGCACGAGCTCCGAGCGGGCTTTTGACGTAATCAGAATTAATTTTTTTGTCTTAGCGGGTTAATCTGGTTGTTTTTTGCTCGCTCGATCTCAAACCTCCATCGCCTTCCACACCATGAGCGCCGCCCCTGTCGCAACGGCGTCCTCCTTCAAGATGCCCTTTGAGAAAAAGGGGACATACTCGGGGAAATAATAGGTGCTGCGTTTCGCCGTCTCAGTCGCGGTTTGGAAGAATCGTTCATGCGAATTGACCAAGGTGCCGCCCAATATAATCGTCTGCGGATGGAACATATTAATGAGATTCGCGAGCCCGATTCCGAAATAGCGCGCCGATCGCTGAAACAGCTCATGCGCGTAGCCGCTGCCAAGAGAAAGCTCTCTCAGCACCATATCGTAGCTGATTTGATCCGGCGCGACGTTAAGCGCTGCAGTGAGAGCGTCATTCCCCATGCGCGCGTCGGATCTTGCTTGCTTCTCGATTGCCTGCACGGAGACGAACGCCTCAAGCGCCCCATAGTTGCCATGCTCCTGCAATCTCGGTCCATCCGCTTGAATAATCATCTGCGCGATCGAGCCTTCCATGTCGACGGTTCCGTAGACGATTTGACCGTAGGACATCATCGCGGAGCGCATGCTTACCCCCGCATGGACATAGATCATATGCTCAATTCGCTCCTCGCGCATCGCCCAGTGCTCGCCAATAAGCGCGGTATTCGCGCCGTTGTCCAGCATCGCGCGAAATCCTGTTGCTTCCTCGATCATGCGGCAGATCGGCACATTGTTCCAGCCCCTGGCCGGGAAGTACAGCGGATTCAGAATGATGCCTTCCTCCCGGTTCAGCGGACCGACCGCGCCGATGCCGATGCCGATAATTTGCTTCTCGTCGAGCTGATGATCGTTCAAGAGCTGCTTGATCTGCGCATCCACCCGCTTGACGAAATGCTCGGGCGTCAAATCCTCGTCCATTCGCCAGCGTATGGAGGATTTGGGATTCATGTTCATGTCGAATAAGCCGAGCGTGGAGTAGAAGCGAGAGATTTCGATGCCGAAAATATAGCCGAAGGAATCATTAATGCGATACAGAATCGGCTTCCTTCCGCCATTGGAAGGACCAAATCCGGATTCCTCGATCAGCTTGCTTCCGATCAATTCTTCCAGCAGTCGATTCATCGTGCTGGATGCGAGGGAATAGCTCGCGAGAAGATCCGCCTTCGACACATTGCCGCGCTGGGCGATATGCTGGTATACCGTTTTTTTGATCGTTTGCTTGGTGACATGTTGATCCATTCCATCATCCCTGCCTCGTTTATTCCTATCATCATAACCCAAATCCGCCATCGTAGCCATATCGGGGGCTCCATTTGCCTATTGAGCTCGGCCATGTGGAATCAAGCTCGCGAATAGGGTAAAGTTAAGACAGAGGGGTGACGATTTTCATGATGTTCTTCATTATTCTGCTTTCGATTCTTGCCGCGCTTGTTCTTGCAACTGTCCTTGTACTAATGCTATATCCAGCCTTCGGCGGCAAAATAACAGCTGAAAACCGCCAAGCGTACAACTCGCTGTCCTATTATGACGGAAAAAAATTCAAATACGAGCTTCCCACCTCTGTCATGGGAATGAATGCGAAGGAGATGCTGTCGCTGCTTCGGGAATTTCTTCGCGGAAATCCCGAGAGAAAGCCAGGCCGTCCGCTGCCGATGAAGCGATTGTCTCGCGAGAATTTGGCGCAGAGCAAGGAGGATCGGGTCATCTGGTTCGGTCATTCCGCCTTGCTGCTTCAATTGAGCGGCAAGACGCTGCTCATCGATCCGATGTTCGGCAAAGCGCCGTCGCCGTTTCCGTTGTTCGGCGGCAATCGATACAGCGGCAAGCTGCCTATGGAGCTGGATGATCTGCCTTGGGTCGATGTCATGCTGCTTTCGCATGATCATTACGATCATCTCGACTATGGAACGATTAGAAAGCTGCGTAGTCGGGTAGGAGAGTTTATCGTTCCGTTAGGCGTAGGACCGCATCTGATTCGCTGGGGCGTGGAGAAGCATCGTATCAAGGAAATGGGCTGGTGGGAGGAGCTCGAGCTGGAAGGGCTGTCCATCGTCTCGACGCCCGCCAGACATTTCTCCGGCAGGGGCCCATCCAATCGGGACAGCACGTTATGGTGCTCATGGGTCATTCAATCGCCGCGGCGGAACTTATTTTTCAGCGGCGACAGCGGGTATGGACCGCATTTCAAAAAGATAGGCGAGCGTTATGGCCCGTTTGACCTGAGCTTCGTGGAATGCGGGCAATATAACGAGAAATGGGCGGACATTCATATGCTGCCGGAAGAAACGGTTCAAGCGAGTCTTGATGTGCGCAGCAAACGGCTGATTCCGATTCACTGGGGCGCGTTCACGCTCGCGCTTCACGCTTGGCATGATCCGGCGGAGAGAGCGCTGCGAGAAGCCGGAAGACTTGGGGCGGACATTATCTTGCCGCAAATCGGCGAGAGCGTCTATCTGGACGCCGACGAGCAGCCTGGCGAAGCCTGGTGGAGAAACGAATCAAGATAACTTCCATTCGCAGATGGAGTTGATATGTGTTAAAATGTTATTAATTACATATGAGCATATATTCATATATATGAGATGGTAATGAATAAGCATGTGAACACCGAATTTCAATCTGCGCATACAGGAGGGCGAATATCTTGAAGATCTATAACAATAGCCATGAAGACGGCCATCATCACAATCATGATCAAGGCGGCCACGGCGGTGAAAATCATGACCGCGGCCACTATCATGCCCACGGCCGAGGTCACAGCCATGGGCATGATCATCTTGGCCATGCGCACACCCATGCTTCAAGCAACAAATCGGGTATGTTTATCGCGTTGTTGATCACGACAGTCATTATGCTGCTGGAGTTTGTCGGCGGCCTTGTTACCAACTCGCTTGCCCTGTTGTCCGATTCCGGCCATATGCTGAGCGATACGGCCGCACTCGCGTTAAGCTTGGCGGCGATGTGGTTCGCCGCCAGACCTCCTTCGCCGAACAAGACCTACGGCTATTATCGATTCGAAATTTTGGCGGCGTTATTGAACGGCATTGCCTTGTTCGTCATATCCGGCTTCATCGTGGCCGAAGCAATCGGCAGATTCAGCGAGCCTCCAACCGTGTCGAGCGGTTCAATGATGCTGATCGCTGCAATCGGCTTGTTGGCCAATCTGGCGAGCGCATGGTTTTTGATGCGGAAGGGGGATGTGGAGGGCAACCTCAACGTACGAAGCGCGTATCTGCATGTGCTGAGCGATGCTTTGGGATCAATCGGAGCAATTGTTGCTGGACTTCTGATGCTCCTCTTCTCCTGGTACATTGTCGATCCGATCATCAGCATTGTGGTTGCGCTGTTAATTCTGAGGAGCGCGTGGGGCATTATTACCGCTACGGTTCATATTCTGATGGAAGGAACGCCGGCGACTGTCGACGAGGCCGAGGTTCGACGCGTGCTGCTCAGCATAGATGGCGTTAGAGATATTCACGATCTGCATATCTGGACCATTACCTCCGGTCTGGATTCCTTGTCCTGCCATCTGCTTATCGACGATGCGGCAGACAGCCAGACCGTGCTGCAGGAAGCGGTCAAGCGCATCGAAGAGGTGTTCCGCATCGAGCATACGACGATTCAAGTGGAAAAATCCGATTTGCAGCATGCGGATATGAAGCTGTAGCAGGGATGAAGCAGACTTGCGGCGAACCATTTTTAGGAATAGAATTTTAGGAATAGAAATAGAAGCATCGTTTACGTTTGTGCAAGGGATAACGCATGGGAGGGATAATGGAATGAAAACGATTAGATGGGGAATCATCGGCTGCGGCGATGTGACCGAGGTGAAGAGCGGACCGGGGTTTCAGAAGGCGGAGCATTCCGAGCTGGTCGCCGTCATGCGGCGCAATGGAGAGCTCGCGGCGGATTATGCGCGGCGGCATAACGTGCCGAAATGGTATGACGACGCAGACAAACTGATTCATGATGAGGATGTGGACGCGATCTATATTGCGACGCCGCCTTCGACTCATATGCCGTATGCGCTTAAGTGCGCCGCGGCCGGCAAACCGGTCTATGTCGAGAAGCCGATGGCGATGAACAGCGAGGAGTGTCTCGCTATGATTGCTGCTTGCAAGGAAGCGGAGGTGCCGCTCTATGTCGCCTTCTACCGCAGAGCGCTGCCTTATTTCCTGAAGATCAAGGAGCTGATCGACAGCGGCGCGATTGGCGAGGTGCGGTTCGTGACGCTGAAGCAATACCAGAAAGCCCGCAAACCGGATCCAACAGGAAGCTTGCCTTGGCGTCTTGACGCGTCGGTGGCGGGGGGCGGCCTGTTTGTCGATCTGGCCAGCCACACTCTGGATATTATGGATTTCCTGCTCGGGCCGATCCGATCCGTAAGCGGGCACGCGGGCAATCAAGCGGCTTTGTACGAGGTGGAGGATATTGTGACGGGAAGCTTGGTATTCGAATCCGGCGTGCAAGGCACGGGCGTGTGGTGCTTCAGCGCGCATGAGAATGTCGACAGCAATGAAATTGTCGGCAGCAAGGGCGCGATTCGCTTCTCCACCTTCGGCAACGAAAGCTTCGAGCTGGTTAACGCCGAGGGCGTCACGCCTTTCCGGGTGGAGAAGCCGCAGCATATTCAGCAGCATCTGATCCAGACGATCGTGAATGATTTGAACGGCAAAGAGACCTGCCCGAGCAACGGGGAGAGCGCAGCTCGAACAAGTCTCGTGATGGACAAACTGCTGCAGAATTATAAGTCGCTTGAGTTGACGTAAGGGACTCTGACGATCAAACTCAGAGCGCTTCGGTCAAAATCACCACGCCAAAGCCTTCCATCTCGAACTCGCCTTGAAGCTGTCGATCTGTCAGAAGATTCCTCATAGGCTTCGAGATTCGCGCGACCGCCGCTTCTTCTCCGTAGTTGAGCAAGAAGTAGAGCGGTCCGTTTGCGTCTTCGCGGACAGCCAGCTCTACGCCTTGGGGCAGCGTCAGCCAATCCCGGACGGGCGACGCGATGCCCAGGCGGTCTATAATCTGTTCGGCAGCGGAGCGGTTGAATACGGCTCCGTAGTACCATACCTCGCCTTTGCCGATACGATTTCTCGTTACGGCAGGCTTGCCGGCATAATAATCGCTGTTATAGGCGGCAACCACCTCGACGGAATCGCTTTCCGGATGCAGGATATCATTGAAGTCATCCGCTCCCGTGACTGCCTCCGCCAATTCACCCGTTTCCTGCCAATGCATCGACACCGGCTCCCGCGAGCCCTTCACCATAGTGAATTCTTCGACAGAAATCCCGCACATGCCGGCGGCCGCTCCCGGAAACGGGCGCATATAGCAATGGCCCTTCTCGTCCTTGTAGCCGGTTCGGCAGCCGAAGATAAGAATGCCTCCTTCGCGCGCATATTGCTCCAGCAAAGCCGCCGTTTTGTCCGTCATAATGGTCGGATGCGGATAAACAAGCGTTTTGTAGGTTTGCAATTCCGCGAGAGTTGTTTGCTCATTGATATAACGGATATCGCAAGGAACATGCCGATATTGCAGGGCTTTGAACCAGGCCGTGCCGCTGGTCCAGGCGAAAGGGCCATGCCACACATCGTATTCGCCGTCCCATTCATTGTCATAGTCGCGAAGTATCGCGATATCGGCCGCATAAGTCGTGTTGGCCGCGCGCTCGCTGATGGCCGCAATCTCTTTGCCGATCCATCGCGCTTCGCGAACGCGGCGGTTCTCCCGGTTGTGATAGTCGTTAAGGCCGTGCCAGTACATCTCCTGGCCGAAGGTTGCCGTTCTCCAACGGAAATAGACGACCATATTAGCGCCATGTGCAATGGATTGATACGTCCACAGCCGCATCTGACCCGGCTTGGGCGAAGGCATATCCATGCGATTGACCCAGCCTCCGGGCCCGGCCTGCTGCTCCATGACACAGAACCGGGGCGAGATGGAACGCACGACGCTTAAGGTCTGACTCCAGCCGCGATCCGCAAGCCTGTCCTTCTCGTCGGGATTATGGTTCAGCGTGGAGAACTGCGGATACGAGTCGTAGCTGAAGAAATCCAGCAGCTCTCCGGTCATCCGATGGTTGTCGAGACCACCGAACAAGCCGTTCGTTGTG
This sequence comes from Paenibacillus sp. HB172176, assembly GCF_011947265.1. Classification (GTDB taxonomy): domain Bacteria; phylum Bacillota; class Bacilli; order Paenibacillales; family Paenibacillaceae; genus Pristimantibacillus. The sequence continues at coordinate 33,985 of NZ_JAATHD010000026.1, read as the reverse complement.
ACCCAGTGTCTCGGAGCCGTCTCGCGAATAATGTCCGCTTGAATACGGGCGTACGAAATGACGTTGTCGGATATGAATCGTTTCTCGTCCAGCGCCAGATGGGGATTTGGCTGACGGCCTCCCGTCGTCATGCGAGGCAGATGCACCTGATCCCAGTCTGTATAGGTTTGACTCCAGAAGACGGTGCCCCATGCCTTGTTCAAGGCATGGAGCGTCCCGTATTTGGCCTTCAGCCAGCCTCTGAAGGCAATATGATCCGCCGGAGCATAGAACTCCTTGGTCTCGCAGTTGAACTCGTTGTCAATCTGCCAGCCCACAACAGCAGGATGATCCTTGTAATGCTCGGCCATCTTCCTTGTAATGCTCGCGCTGAGCTCGCGATACTTCGGAGAGCTGTAATTATAATGGCGTCTCAGTCCGTGCTGGATAGCAACGCCTTCGAAGGTAGCGTTCAGCACCTCGGGATAACGGGTGGTCAACCATGCGGGAGGCGTTGCTGTCGGCGTGCCCAGAATAACCTGAATGCCGTGCTTATGCGCAAGCTCCAGCGCATGATCGAACAGCTCGAAGCTGTATACGCCTTCCTCCGGCTCGAAGATCGACCAAGCAAACTCCGCAACTCGCACGTTCGTTATGCCTAGCTCGCGCATTCGTCGGAAATCATCCTCCCACAGCTCCACAGGCCACTGCTCCGGATAGTAGCAAACGCCGACGCTCATGTGATCCAATGCTTTTTTAACCTGCATAGGTTGACGTCCTCCTTATTGATTATGCGATTATATTGCTAAATTCGCGTTCTAATTGAAATTTTAGACCTTTCAGATTGAAGAGTAAATGACAACTTCCTGCTATGCATAGTACAATATTGCTATTAGATGGACGTGCCGAGACAGAATGGCCGGAAATGCGTTATGATCGGGGGGAGTGTTCATGAAGCAGCATTACATTGTACCGAGGCCCTCGTATCCTGGGTATATGTGCTATCCGGACATGTTCGGAAGATACGTATCGTTCCCGGAGCATGCCGAGCGAAGGGAAGAAGGCAGTTTGAAGGAATATAATTTGCATCTGATCTTCCGGGGCCGCGGCTATGTGATTGATCGTTCGGGCGAGCGGATCATGCTTCGCGCGGGAGAAGGCTTCTTGTTCGCGGGAAATGCGTACCAGCATTATGAATCGTGCGCGGAGCAGCCATGGGATGTGCGCTGGCTCCATTTCACGGCCTCCTTTCCATTGGAGCTGCTTCGGGAGGCGGGGCTCTATGGCGGGATTCTGTTCAGCTTCACAAACAGCGAGCGTTTTATCGAGCTGCTGGAGGGCATGCACGCGCTCTGCGCTCCCTTCGAATTAAACAGCGAGCCGAAGCTTTCCGCAGCCGTCTATGAGCTGCTCGCGCAGCTTGCGCTGCATACCGAAAGATTGGAGTCGCAGTCGCAGCTTCAGAAGCGAAATGCGATGCGTACGGCGGCGGATCGAATCCGCAAGGCGTGCAGCGAATCTTGGGATTTGGAGAAAATGGCTGCCTTAACGGGCTATAGTCCCTATCATTTTCTGCGAAGCTTCCGCGAAACGATCGGAATTACGCCTAACCAGTTTCTAACGCAGTGCCGCATCGTCGAAGCGAGACTACTGTTGGTTACGACCTCCTTGACGATTAAGGAAATCGGGACTCGCTGCGGCTTCTCCCAGACCAGTTATTTCATTCGCGTATTCCGGCAATCGGAGAGGCTGTCGCCATCGCAATACCGATTGCTTCACAGCAACAGAGAGAGGAAGTAGCAGAGTATGTGGTTAACCTATGCGTTATTGGCAGCGTTAAGCTTTGGCTTCAGAGGCATCTTGTATCACTGGACAAGCCAAAGGCTGCTTAATCGCAATTTATTGTTATGCGGCGTATTCGCAACCGGAGCCGTCGTCAATCTAATGATGGCCGTCGTCTTCGGCTCGCCTTGGTCGCTTTCCTGTCTGGTGGGCATTCAAATGGGACTGTTCTCCTTCGCGGCTAATGCGAGCATGTTCAAGGGCTTTGCCGTCGGCAAAGCTTCGCTTGTCGCCATCCTGACAGCGCTTCCGTCCGTGCTTGTCGTATTCGCGGCATTCTTATTCTGGAACGAGAGGCTGCACAGCACGCAAATAATAGCCTTCCTGATCATCGTAGGCGGCGTGCTGCTCGTGAGATATTCCAATGAGATAGCCTTGAACAATTTGCAGGGAGCGCAGTGGGGGCTGCTCGCGATGCTCTTCTTCGCCTGCAACGACCTGTCGGGCAAGTGGTCCACGGTGCTGGAGGCGGAGCTGTTCCCGACGATGTTCTTCATGTTCGCTGCGGGAACGATCTGTTTCGGCTTGTGGTGGCTGAGCGACATGAAACGCTCGAGAGCCCTTCGAGGCGCTTCTGCATTATCGGAGACAGCCGCAGCCTCTGAAGCAGAAGCAGCTATCCCCTCTGCAGCGCCTCCAGCGCCGATCCCCTGGAGCGTAAGAAGAACCTTCTTGATTGGCATGGCTGTCGGAACGACCAACGCGGTGGGCATGCTGCTCATCTTGACCGCATTCGACTTGGGGAAAGCGGGACTTGTCTCCGCTGTAGTCGCCCTTAACGTACCGATTGTTCTGCTATACACGAGATTTGTCGTGAAGGAGCGCTTCTCACGGACGGAATTAACGGGCATTCTATTATCCGTGGCCGGCATCCTTATGATGAGATTGTTTGGAACCTAGCATTGTAATTCCCTACTCCTCCTATTAGAATGATAGGAAAAGGGTTGGAAGGAACGAGCGACAACATGACGATTTTTCTTCATATTTTATTGAACAATGTATTGCCCATGAGTATTATGATTGCCCTTGGCATCGTGCTTCAGAAGGCGTTCTCCCTCGACATCAAGACGTTGTCGAAGCTTAACTTCTATTTATTCTCGCCCGCCATTATTTTCAATCTTCTCTACACGACGGAAATTTCCGTCAGCGTCATCGGGAAGGTAATGTTGTTCTTCGTTGTTTTTATGCTGGGCCAGTATATTTTGGTAGAAGCGGTTGTGAGATTGCGAGGGTATAAGCCAAGCATGAGAAGCGCGATGCGCAACAGCGTCCTGTTCTACAACAGCGCGAATTACGGTATCCCGCTTAATCAGCTCGCCTTCTCGGGCAACAAGGACACGCTTGCCATTCAAATTTTAATTATGATGGTGCAGTCCCTTATTCCGAACACGTACGGCATCTATAATGTGAACGCGCACAAAGCGGATCTGCGCATGATTCTGAAGACGATATTCTCTATGCCGATCATCTATGTTATTCCCGTTGCCTTCTTCCTGAGAGGCTTCGAGGTGCCGATTCCGGATTCCATCGAAACGCCGATCGGCTATCTCTCCCAAGCCTTTATCGGCACGGCGCTCATTACGCTCGGCGTTCAGCTCGGCAGCATGGAGTGGCGCATCAGCCGCAATCAGCTTACGGATGTCAGCTTGTCGGGAATGCTTCGCCTCGTTGCGGGGCCCGCGCTTGCATGGTTAATCGTTTCGTTGATGGGCCTGGACAAACTGACCGCCGCGGCGCTTATCGTATCGTCCTCGGTGCCCACCTCGCTCAGCAGCGTGCTGCTTGCGGTGGAATTCGACAACGAGAAGGAGTTTGCCTCGCAGTCTGTGTTCGTGTCGACGCTGATTAGTATATTGACTGTTACGGTTGTTATCTATCTTCTGCATATTCAACTGTAGAAGCCGGGTTAGAATGAAAGCTGCAATGCGGAATGGATAGCGTTGCAGCTTTTTTTCATGGAAAAGATCATAAATAAGCGAAATTGTATCATCCATTTCTGGTAAGAATGAGATAGACTAGAGGAAGTTGTACGGCTAACTATTTATGAATGAGGGGAGGATGCAGCCTTGCAAGCAGAAGCTCCGACGATCATTGTTGCAAGCGCTTTAAAAAGAAATTTCGGCCGAGGCACGGGAACGGTGCAGGTGCTGAAGGGCGTAGAACTTTCGATTCCCTCAGGAAAGCTTATTGCGCTGAAAGGGAGGTCGGGGTCCGGCAAGACAACGCTCATTAATCTGCTCAGCGCGCTTGATCACCCTACAGAAGGCGAGGTGTGGTTCGAGGGCCGTGCGTTGTCCGCTTTGCCAAACAAAGAACGCGATCATATTCGCCGGACGAGAATGGGGCTCGTGTTCCAATCCTTTGCGCTCCTGCCGCTCATGTCGGCCTATGAGAACGTCGAATTCGTGCTGCGAGTCGCGGAAACGCCTTCGAGGGAGCGCAAGCTCGCGGCGGAATCCGCGCTTGAGCAGGTGGGGCTCGCGTCTCGCATGCATCATCGCCCCTTCGAGATGTCGGGCGGCGAGCAGCAGCGCACGGCGATTGCAAGAGCCATCGCCCATAAGCCGAAGCTGCTTCTGGCGGATGAGCCGACCGCTGAGCTCGACAGTCGCACGGGGCTGCAAATTATGAAGGTGTTCCGGGGATTGGTGGAAGCAACGGGAATGACGATCATCATGACCACGCATGATCCCGCGATTATGGAAATTGTAGATCAAGTGTATGAATTGGAGGATGGTCGAATTGTTACGGTGTCCTAAATCTATCATTCGAATCCTGCTGGCTTCCTTGTTGCTCGGGGCAGTCGCGGGCTGTTCCTTGCTCCCCTCCGAGGAGGAGGCGCTGAAGCCGCCGCTCGTGAAGCCGCAGCAAGAAAGCTATCAGACCGTCGCGGTCAAACGCGGCGTCATTACGCAGGATGTGAAAGGCAATGGAGCGCTCGAATCCTACTATTCCGAGCGTCTGCAATTCAAGACCAGCGGCGGCAGAATTCAAGAGGTGCTTGTGAGAGGCGGCGACGAAGTGAAGAAAGGCGATACGCTCGTGCAGCTTAACGTCGATAATCTGGACATCGACTTGAAGCAGAGCGAGATCGCGATGCTTCGTTCGAAGCTGGCGCTGCGGCAATCGACGCAAGCGGGCGACTCCGAAACGCTGAAGATTGCCCAGTTGCAATACGAGATTGACAAGATCAAATATGATCGTATGCTTGCCGCCTATAACGATAAGAAGCTCGTTGCGGGCATGGACGGCCAGATTACCTACATTACCGATCGCGAGGAAGGCGATGTGGTCGAATCGTACGAGACGCTTGTCGTCATCTCCGATACCTCGAAGCTTCGCTTCGCCTTCTCGGCGGAGAACGCAATGAACAGCGGGAGCGTCGAGATCGGGCAAGCCGTCCAGTTAACCTTCGGAGATGAGGAAATTACCGGAAAGGTTGTCCAGACGCCGCGGTCGGCGCCATACTCCGACAATCCCGATGAGCAGAAGCGGGGTGGCAGCACCATTTTTATCGAGCCGGATCAGCTGCCCAAGGACGCTGCGATTGGGACGAGGGGAGACGTCCTGGTGCGTCTGCTGGAGCGCGATGATGTGCTCATTATTCCGAAGAGCGGGCTGCGCAGCTATCTCGGAAGAGAATTTGTGCGCATACAGGATGAGGACGGATCGATTCGCGAGGCGGATGTAGAGGTTGGCATCAAGGGCTCGACCGAGACCGAGATTACAAAGGGCGTCGAAGAGGGCGAATTGATCGTAATGCCTTAGACGATCTGCGCTTAGGAGGGTTGACAAGTGGCTTTATTCTTAATGATTATTCGCAAAATGGTGCAAAGCAAATGGCTCGTCGCCAGCTTGCTGCTTGGCATTCTGATCTCCGTCGCCATGGTCAGCTCCATGCCGATCTATACGGAGGCCGTTCTGTCTCGAATGCTGACGAAGGACCTGGAGCAATTGCAGCTGGACAGCAATCGATATCCAGGCGCCTATTACGCCCATATCACCTTTCCTCCGAATACGGAGGATCAAATTCCGGAAAAATACGAGCAGCTCGACGGCTTTATGCGCCATGACGCGATCGAGGGCTTTCAGCTTCCGGCCCAAGAGCTCGTCGGCGAGATGGCTTCGAAGTCGCTCAGTATGTATCTGGAGGATGATCCCGATAAGACCAAGTCGAATAAAAACATGAAGAAGGCGACGCTTCGCTCGTTCACGGAGCTGGATCGGCATATTAAGCTGAAGGACGGCCGCATGCCTGAAGAAGAGTCGGTAGACGGCGTTTACGAGACGCTGCTGACCGAGCGCGCCTTATCTTATTTCAACACGGTTCTGGATACGGTATTTCTCCTTCAGGATGACAAGCTGCCAGAGCCGATTAAAGTGCGGCCGGTCGGTATTATGGAGAAGCTTCAGAACGATGATCCCTATTTCCGAACAGGCGATCTAGGCGATTTGAACCGGAGCATGGTTGTTCCGAGCTCTGTGGCCGAAGATTTGATGCTGAAGAAGAAGGCTGTTCCTCTGAGCAATGTCAGCTGGTATTTTGTGATGGATTACCGGAAGATGGAGCTTCGCAGTGTAGAGGCTTACATGGATACGAATGACCGAATCAAGAATGTGCTGGATCGGGCGGTGTCGACTTACAACGTGACGATTGCCCCTACCGCCTTGAAAACCATTTCCGTGTACCTGGAGAGGACGGAGCAATTGCGTACGCTGATGTGGGCGCTTGATATTCCGATTCTCATCATGCTCGCCTTCTACATGTTCATGGTGTCTCATCTTATTGTCGGCAGACAGAAGAACGAAATCGCGATTCTGAGAAGCCGGGGAGCGGCGAGATGGCAGGTTGTCACCGCCTATGTCGTGGAAGGCATGCTGTTATGCGGAATATCGCTGGCGCTGGGGCCGATTCTAGGCGCGGGGCTAACCCAGGTTCTTGGCTCCTCGAACGGGTTTCTGGCGTTCGTGCAGCGGGTCAAGCTGCCGGTGCGAATAACGAGCGAATCGTATCTCTTCGGGAGCCTGGCGGCCGCGGCTTGCCTGATTATTATTCTTATTCCCGTTGTGCTGGCCGCACGGGTTTCGATTGTCAATCATAAGCAGCAGCAGGCGAGACTGACGCGGACGCCCTTGTGGCATAAGCTGTTCCTTGACGTGATTACACTCGCGGTAGCCATCTATGGTCTCTACTCCTTCCGGAAGCGGATGGATAATTTGAAGTCGCTTGGACTTGGGGCGACGGATTTGAGCATCGATCCGCTGCAGTTTGTCATTCCCGCTTTATTCATTCTTGGCGGGGGGTTGCTGCTGCTCAGGCTGTATCCGTGGATATTGAAATTGATTTATTTTGGGGGAAAGAGATGGTGGTCGCCATCCTTCTATGCCACGCTCATTCAGGTGGGGAGATCAAGCAGTCAATATCAGTTCCTGATGATATTCCTCATCATGACGATTGCGACGGGCGTATTCAGCGCTTCGGCCGCGAGGACGATTAATGCGAACACGTCAGATCGGATTCAGTACGCGAACGGCGCCGATATGGTTCTGACCGCGGAATGGGGGAACGACGCCCCGCCTCCGGATTCCGGAAGCGGTCCGCCCGCTGAGCCAATCCAGCCGATTCCTTCAGTTATCCATTATATGGAGCCGGCTTTCGAGCCTTTCCAGAAGCTTCCGGGCGTAGAGGTTGCCGCGAGGGTGTTCACAAAGTCGAATGCGGTGTTCTCGGCCGGCAATCAATCGGGCGTTGCCGAATTGATTGGGGTGGACACGGATCAGTTCGGCGAAGCCGTTTGGTTCCGGGACAGTCTGCTGGATTATCCGCTTAACAGCTACTTGAACTTGATCGCGTCGGATTCCAGCGCCGTGCTTATCTCGCGAAGCCTGGCCAGGCAGAAGGAATTGAAGTCCGGCGATACCATCTCGATCGGCTGGAAGGGGGTTCAGGAGCAGCCGTTCAAGATTTTCGGCATTATCGACTATTTCCCGACGTTTAATCCGAATCCCCCTCAAGGCACCGTGGACACCAGCGATAAGGAAGCCGACAACGCGCCGATGCTGATCGTCGGCAATCTTCCGCATATTCAAGTGAAGCTGGCGCTGGAGCCGTATGAGGTGTGGCTCAAGCTGAAGGACGGCGCGTCTTCGGGCGAGGTGTACGCCGGAATCGAGGCGGCCAACATGAAGCTTACGCATATCGTGAACACGAAGGAGGAGCTGGTGCGGGCGAAGAACGATCCCTTCCTGCTTGCGCTGAACGGATTGTTGACTCTTGGCTTCGTGCTGTCGATTCTGGTCAGCTTCTTCGGCTTCCTGCTGTATTGGATTCTGTCTCTTCGAGGCAGAAGATTGCAGAATGGCATTCTCAGGGCGATAGGCCTGTCGCTGAAGCATCTGATCGCGATGCTGACTGTTGAGCAATTGTTGACCTCGGGAGCGGCCGTGATGTTCGGGATGATCATCGGGAATGTCGCGAGTCTGCTCTATGTGCCGAACTTCCAGATCGCCTTCAACCCGAGCTCGCTCGTACCGCCCTTCATGGTCAGATTCGAGGCGCAGGACGCGATCCGTATCTATATCATCTCGGGCTTCATGCTCGTTGCCGGTCTTGGTATACTCGGCTTCATGCTGTCCAGACTCCGAATTCATCAAGCGCTGAAGCTGGGGGAGGATTAATGATGATCCATTGCGAGGGACTTGTGAAAATCTATAAGACGGCCGAGCTCGAGGTGTTCGCGCTGCAAGGTCTTGATCTGACTATTGAAAGCGGCGAGTTGATGGCGATTATCGGCAACAGCGGCAGCGGCAAGTCGACGCTGCTGAACATGCTTGGCGGCCTTGATCGTCCGACAGCCGGCAAGCTGATCGTCGACGGCAAGGATATGCTGAAATTCAAGGAGCGGGATCTTGTGCGGTACAAACGGAGCAGCGTCGGGTTCGTATGGCAAAACAACGCGCGGAACTTGATTCCTTATCTCACCGCGCTCGAGAATGTCGAACTGCCCATTCTGCTCACCGGCAGCAGAAAGCGTGCCAGAGCGATGGAGCTGCTGGAAGCGGTTGGGCTGAGCCATCGCCGCGGCAACAAGCTCTCCGAGCTCTCCGGCGGGGAGCAGCAGCGGGTGGCGATCGCGATCGCGCTGGCCAATCATCCGAAGCTGCTGCTGGCCGACGAGCCGACGGGATCGGTCGATTCCCGCATGGCGAATCAGATTCTGGATCTGTTCCGGGAGCTGAATCGTTCGATCGGCATTACAATCGTTATCGTCACGCATGATCCTGAGCTGGCGAAGAAGGTCGATCGCGTGGCGGCGATTCGCGACGGGAAGATTTCTTCGGAAATGCTGCGCAGAAGATCCTATTCCGAGGAGCTCGCGGAGCTGGATCAAGAGGAAGAGCAGGGAAGAAGCTCGCATGTGGAATACGCAATTCTGGACAAGGCAGGCCGCCTTCAGGTGCCAGCCGATTATCTCGATACGATTGGAGCCCGCAGCTCGAACAAGGTGCGGCTAGAGCTGGAGGATGGGCGCATCGTGCTGCTTCCGGCGGAGGAGAAGCCGCGTTGAGTCCAGCTTCAGCGCATAGTACCAATGGAATTTTTTCTTGGGGTGGAACAGCTGAAGTTGCAAATGTACAATATTAGCAGCAGTGGGTTTAAGCCTTTTGAAAGGATGAGCGACGATGTGCAGAAATATTAAAACCTTGTTCAACTTCGATCCGCCGGCAACGCAAGAGGAAATCGAAGCGGCGTCGATTCAGTTCGTGCGAAAGCTGACGGGCTTCAACCAGCCCTCCCAAGTGAATGAAGAAGCCTTTCGGCTCGCGATTCAGGAGATAACGGCAGCCTCGGAGAAGCTGCTGAGCTCCTTGATCACGAATGCGGAACCCCGTAATCGGGAGGTTGAAGCGCAGAAGGCGAGAGATCGGAACGAAAAGCGGTTCGGTCCTCGAGCCTGAGCGTCTTAAATAAGCTTCAACACATCCAATGCATGCTCGCCGCGGGCTTCACGGAATTCGGTAGGCGAGCAACCGGCATAGCGCCGGAACACCTTGCCGAAATAGCTTAAGCTGTCGAAGCCGGTCCGAGCCGAAATCTCTCCAATGGTCCAGGCCGTTTGACGCAGAAGCTTGGCCGCCTCCTCCACCCTTCTCTTGCGGATGTATTGCATGGGCGTATCCCGGTAGTAGCAGGCGAATTGCTTGCAGAAATGATGCTTGGACACGCCCATTCCCGATGCAAGCTCATCAAGCGTGACCGGATTCCGAAACGAATGATGGATAGATTGAATCAATTGTTGATACTCATCCGGAATGGCTTCGTAAGAAGGAAGTCCGCTGTCCATGGAATTTTGCAAAGCCAGCAGCCATTCGTAGATTCGCAACGATACTTGATAGGCATCCTCCAGACTGCCGCTGCTCGCATCCTCATATAACCTGGTGAGCAGCGAGAAAGCGCTGGAGTCCTTGGACATTGCGATTACAGGGCCGTTTCTTTCCAGCCATTCCGTCCAAAGCGTCAGCGCATGCAAGCCATGAAATCGAATCCAATAGAAGCTCCATGGCTCATTCGCATTCTCGCTGTAATAGTACCTGTTCTTGCCGGGAATGGTAGCCAGGAAAGCCGAACCCTTCCCGACCTCGTATGTCTCTCCTTCGTATTGCAGCATTCCGCTTCCTTCTGTTGTGACTTGCAGCAGTACGCTGTTCCCGGATCTGCTCTCGCCATCCCATTGATAGGCGGGGGAATTCACATTTTGACGGCCAATCGATTCAAGTATGAATAGATGAGAGGGATAGCTCTCATCGTATTTGAAGCCGTAGATTAGGCTCACGGGGAAGGATCTCCTTTCCTTGAACGACAGATGGAGCTTGTATTTCCAATCATTATACCTAACAGCGATTGAAACGATCAACGAAAGATTGAAGCGGTGCGAGGATTCGTCAAAAAAAAGCGAAAAAAACCACTTGCACAAAATTGGAAACGTATGATATAACAAAGATGTCGATATTTAAACGTTTAGATTTTAAAGAATGAGTGCCGTATACCTTATTTTTTCAATAATATGCATGGGATTCAATAGGGACTCACTCTGTTTTCTTTTTTTTGCGGATTTGACAGCGCTTTCTCAAAGGCGGGAAGGGGATGAATTCATGATTTAAACGTTGAGAGAAGATGGTTTGTCTCGAAATAAGATAAACGTTTAGAAGTCAATGGCGACAAGGTTATGCTGATGTTTAACGTTTGATTCCAAGCCGGCTTGTTCAAGGCTTTGAATGAAACGGTTACACATAAATAATTGTTCGAATGATGAAGGGAGAGCGGGGCAATGAAAGCAGGAAAGAGAATTGGGGCAGGTCTGCTGACGGCTGTATTGGCACTCGGACTATTCGGGTGCTCGAACAACGGAAACAATGAGCCGAGCAAGAGCAATGAGCCTTCGGGAGGCGCGTCTACGAAAGCGCCTGAGAAATCGCCTGAGAACGCCGAGAAGGTCAAGATTACGTATTCGATGTGGGGAAGCGCCGAGGAAGGGAACAAGACGCAGGAGGTAGCCGATAAATTCAATGCTTCCCAGGACAAAATCGAAGTCGAGGTGCAAGCGATTCCTTGGGAAAACTACATGACCAAGCTCAACACACTGGCGACGGCAAAGCAGCTTCCGGATACGGGAATGCTGAGGGAAGACGGCGTCATCCAGTGGTCCTCTCAAGGCATGCTGAACGACGTAAGCTCCATGTACGACGGAAGTGACAGCAAGCCGCTTGACAGCTTGGCTTACAAGTATGAAGGGAAAACAGTAGCGTATGCCGCCGCCAACGAAATCCTCCTGCTCTATTACAACAAAGACATGTTCGACAAAGCGAATGTGCCTTATCCTCCAGCCTCGCTGGATCAAGCATGGACATGGGATGAATTCGTGGAGACGGCCAAGAAGCTGACGATTGACAAGAATGGCAAGCATCCCGGCGAAGACGGCTTTGATGCGCAGAGCATCGTTCAATATGGCGCATCGGTTGAAAATTTGCCGTGGCAGCTGGAAACCTGGGCAATCGGCAATGGCGGAGGCTTCTATTCGAATGACGGCAAAGAGGTGACAATCGGGGAAGAGGCCAGCGCCGAGGCGATTCAGAAAGTAGCCGATCTCTACTTGAAGGATCATGTCGCACCGTTGTCCGTCGGCCAAACCGATGACGGCATTCAGCGTACCGTCATTGCCGGAACAGTCGCCATGGCCACCAACGGCGCGTGGAATGTGGGAACCAGCTTGAATACGGCCAAGGAAGAGGGGCTGAATTATGGCGTAGCCGTGTTGCCGTATATGAAAGAAAAGGTAACTCTCAATACGGGCGGAGCGAACGTCGTATTCTCTCAAACCAAGCATCCCGAGGAAGCAATGGCATGGCTCAAATGGTATACATCCGAAGAAAATAACTGGGGACTTATCTCCTCCGGCATTTGGATGCCAACGCTTGAGAAATGGTATACGGACGAAGCGCTTACCCGTAAATGGGTCGAAAATCCAAACTTCCCTGACTATGACGAATACAAGTCGGCAGTCGTCGATTATGCGCAATCCTCCGCGGCGAGACCGGCTTCCTGGTTCTATACGAATCATACGACGGATTTCAATACGTTGCTCGGCTCGGTTCTCGGGGATGTATGGACCGGGAAGACGACAGCCAAGGATGCTATCGCCAAAAATCTCGACGCTTTGAAAGCAGCCCATACAGGCGGCAACTAACGGATTGAAAGGATGACCGCCGCTGCTTGCAAGCTGCGGTCGTCCACTACAAGTGAGGAGCGAGATATGGAAACGATTGAAAAACCGTCGAAACGCCGTTCGCGCTTTCTTGCAAGCGAGGCGCGCGTTGCCTATATTTGCTTGATTCCGGCCTTTCTTGGTCTGATCTTCTTGACCTATGTCCCGCTTCTCGGGGTGCTGGGGATCAGCATGACGAATTGGACGGGACTAGCCAAACCGAAGTTTGTGGGCTTTGACAATTATGTCAAGCTGTTTACCGCCGACCCGTATCTTAAGGATTCAATTATCGCGACATTATACTACGCCGTGTTATCGGTAGCCGGCAGCATGATCTATTCGCTTTTTATCGCGATGCTTTTGAACCGCAAAATGCCGGCGAGAGGTTTTTTCAGAGCTGTATTTTATGTACCGTTCGTGTTGCCGGCAGCCGCTATTTTCGTAGGATGGTCGTGGCTTTACGAGGCGAATTTCGGTTTCTTCAACTATATTCTCTCTGAAATCGGGTTGAACAAAATTTTATTTATCGCGGATTCCAGCTATGTAGTTCCTTCTCTTTCGCTTATCGCGGTATGGCTGGCAGGCAACTTAATCGTTATTTTTTTGGCCGGACTTCAGAACGTTCCCAGCGTATACCATGAAGCGGCCGAGATGGATGGCGCGGGCGCCTGGGATCGCTTCAGGCATATAACCATTCCCTGCATGACGCCGATCATCTTCTACAATTTGCTGATGAGCCTGATCGCCAATCTTCAAGTCGTCACGCCTTCGCTGGCTCTGACGAACGGAGGGCCGGGCAATGCTTCGAGGTTTATGACGTATCTCATGTACGACCAAGCCTTCGTGAATTACAAGCTGGGCTACGCCTGCGCGACGACATTTATCATATTCGCCATACTGGCGGCATTCACAGCATTTTTGTTCAAAACATCGAGTCGGTGGATATTCTCGGAAGGGGGAGACGAGCGATGAGCGAAGCCGTATACGGCAGATTGAGAAGCAAGAAACGACGCGAGCGGGCGGCGAATATGATTCTGTTTGCTTTAGTCGTCGTCTTCGCCGTTATCGTCCTGTTTCCGATCTGGTGGATTTTCCGCACGTCTCTGATGACGAATGCCGAGATTTACAAATTTCCGCCATCCCTGCTGCCGGGAAATTGGCTGTTTTCCAATTATGAAAAAACGTTGCAGGTTTTTAAGTTTTGGAAGTATTTGTGGAACACGATGATCATTATCGTTCCGTCCTGTTTGGCGGGAACGTTTACGGCTACCCTATGCGGCTATGCTTTTGCAAGGCTGCGCTTTCGGGGGAAATCGTTCATCTGGGCCCTGTGTGTCGGTTCGATGCTCTTGCCCGCGATGGTAACGCTCATTCCGCTGTACATCGGGTGGACGAGGGGGCTGGGGCTGCATGACAGCTACTTGCCTTTGATTTTGCCTTATTTTTGCGGCGGCGGAGCTTTTAATATCTTCCTGATTCGTCAGTTCATTCTCTCCATACCGAGAGAGCTGGATCAAGCGGCGACGATTGACGGCGCCGGATATTTCCGCATCTTGTTCAACATTATTATACCGGCGATCAAGCCTGCGATGATTGTCGTCGCGTTGTTTATCTTCATCGGCCTATGGAATGATTTGCTGCAGCAGATGATTTACATTAATTCAAGCGACAAATATACCATTGCGCTCGGACTTACCAATTTCAAAGGTCAATTAAAGCAAGATTGGTCATTGACGATGGCGGCCACCTGCCTGTCCTTCGCTCCTGGCGTTATATTCTACTTGATCGGTCAAAAGTATTTTGTTGAGGGAATCACGCTGACCGGCTTGAAAAATTAATCTATTCGTTTATTTGGAGGAGAACCTATTGGCATACGATTCCACAAGCTCGATACCACTTGAAAAGGTGCGCATACAGGACGAATTCTGGTCTGATTATATCCGGCTTGTTCGAGACGTCGTCGTTCCCTATCAATGGGAAGCGCTGAACGATCGCGTGCCGGAAGCCGAACCGAGCCATGCGATCCGCAATTTCAAAATCGCGGCGGGAGAAGAGCAGGGGAGCTTCTACGGCATGGTGTTCCAGGACAGCGACGTGTCGAAATGGCTGGAAGCCACAGCTTACTTGCTCGAAACGGCGCCGGACCCCGAGCTGGAGCGAATTGCGGACGGCGTTATCGAGCTCATTGGCAAAGCGCAGCAGCCGGACGGATACTTGAACACGTATTTCACGCTGGAGGAGCCCGGGAACAGATGGACGAATCTGGCGGAATGCCACGAGCTTTATTGCGCGGGTCATCTGATCGAAGCGGCGGTCGCTTACTTCAAGGCAACGGGCAAGCGCCGGCTGCTGGATATCGCTTGCAAGCTCGCGGATCATATCGACAGCGTCTTTGGGAGCGAGCCGGGCAAATTGAGAGGCTACGACGGTCATCAGGAAATCGAGCTGGCGCTTATGAAGCTCTATCATGCGACAGGACGGGATGCTTACTTGCAACTCTGTCGGTTTTTCGTAGAGCAGCGCGGGATGCTGCCTCACTTCTACGAAGAGGAATGGGAGAAAAGGGGCGGAACGGTTCACTTCAAAGATCTCGCGATGTCGCATGATCTGACATACAGTCAAGCGCATCTTCCCGTCAGGAAGCAAGATGCTGCCGTCGGTCATGCGGTAAGAATGGTCTATATGTGCACGGGCATGGCGGACTTGGCGAAGGAGACGGGAGACGCCGGACTGCTCGAGGCATGCCGCAGACTGTGGACCAACATGACGAAGAAGCGCATGTATATAACCGGAGGTATCGGCTCGATGGCGCACGGAGAATCGTTCACGCTGGACTACGACTTGCCTAACGACACGGTATACGCGGAAACCTGCGCGTCAATCGGCTTGATCTTCTTTGCCCGGAGAATGCAAGAGATCGATCCGCGCGGGGAATACGCCGACGTGATGGAGCGAGCGCTCTACAATACCGTCGTCAGCGGCATGTCCAGGGATGGCAAGCGCTTCTTCTATGTTAATCCGCTGGAGGCGCAGCCGGAGGTCTGCGAGATCAACCCGGCATACGCTCATGTCAAGCTGCAACGGCAAGGCTGGTTCGGCTGCGCGTGCTGTCCGCCGAATATCGCCAGATTGCTGGCGTCGTTAGGTCAATATATTTATACGCTGAGGAACGATGCGTTATATGTGCATCTCTATATCGGAGGACGGATCGACTGGGAAGCTGACGGGCAGGCGATAGCCTTGGAGCAGATCTCCGATTATGCTTGGAACGGGAAATCGCGCTTTCGCGTCCATGCGAACCGAGCGGTGAATTTGACGCTGGCGCTGCGTATTCCCGGTTGGAGCAACGGCGAAGCCGTCGTTCATATCGAGGGCAGGCCGTATGTCTATTCCCGGGAACAGCTTGTGAACGGGTATTTGTACGTCACCAGGTCGTGGAAGGATGGAGAGACGCTGTCGATCGCCTTCCCTATGCGGGTTCAGCGCATGAAGGGACATCCAAGCATTCGACATACGATTGGCAAAGCGGCAATTCAGCGAGGCCCCTTCGTATACTGTATCGAAGAGGCGGACAATGGACCGGAGCTGCATGCCATTCAGCTCTCGGATGCGGATGCGTATACGACCTATTACGATTCGGGATTGCTCGGAGGGCTGCAGGTCATCGAGGCGGAGGCCAGGCGTATCAGCCCGGAAGGCTGGGGCGACAAGCTTTACCGAAGCGGTTCGGAATCGCTTGCGCAGGCAGCGAAATTGCGATTGATTCCCTATTTTGCATGGGCGAACAGAGGCGTCGGCGAGATGGCGGTGTGGATCAGAGACAGCCAGTAGCGGTGACCATGAAGGTAAAGTAGTCAAGCGGCAAGATCAACGAAATTCAAGTTGTGCAATAAAATGCCAAGATGATTAAAACTAAAGTCGTGCACTAAAACGGACAACAAGATAATTGCAGAGCGAAACACTCTTACACGGTAACGTACTTCATGATATACGTTGATCGGCGCTAAGGGTGTTTTTTTCGAAAATAAAGGAAGGTACATTTTTGTACCTTATTTTCCTGTATGTCTCGGAAGCGTTCGGCGCTTCGCCAAAACGCTCAATAAACAGAGCTCGACGCTGTAACGCTGGAAACCAGCACTAAAGCAAGGAAGGTCGAAGTTGGAGGCAGTTGCTTTCACAAATCTAAACGTTTAGATTTTCTTCGAAGTTTGTTTCGCCTTGAAAGGAGGTGATGTCGATAAGGCCATCAATCGGAACCGGGAACGCAGCTTCGTGGAATCACAAAAAAACGAATTAAGGGAGGAATGAATGTGAGTGAACGGATGGAAACGGAAGGACTGCGTATGGGGAGGCATGCGCTGCTTCTGCTCATCACGGCGGCGGTTATTCTAGGGCTCTTGCTGTTGCCGAAATCGGTGTTTGCCTATACCTTGTCGAACGGCACGTACAACGTCCAGACGGGATCGAACGGCGAAATCACGTCGATCCAGATCGTCGGGGACGACTTCCCGACGAACTACGTCATGAACGCGACGAACGCGCCGCAGCAGAACACGTCGGATCATGAGTGGCTGGGAGAGTTAATGTTCAAGTACCGTCTTGGATCGGGCTCATGGCAGACCGCCTTGACGCAGAGCTCCTCCGATGTCAGAACGCAGAGTCAGAGCGGAACGACCGCGACGGTCACGTATCAGAACTCGGCGAACGCGAACGGGGTTAAAAACTTCAAGCTCGTCGAGACGTATTCGCTTGTAGGCGACTACATTTCATGGCAAATACAGTTGACGAACACGAGCGCCCAGACGATCGAATTCGGCGACGTCGGATTGCCGCTCCCATTCAACGAATACTGGTCGGGCGGCAACAACGAGCAAATCTACGAGACTCGAGTTGTCACCCACTCCTTCGTCGGCAATAACGGCTCTTATCTGACGATCGGGCGGCCAAGCGGTATCGGACCGAAGCTCTTGATGATTCCCGATGCGACGACGGGAGCCGGCTTTGAATATCAGGATCGCTGGAGAGTCGAAGAGCATCCGGGCAGCAAGTGGGCGGGCGATCAAGGCGGATGGTCGGAAGGCCTAAACGTCTTCTATATTCACTCGAACGTCATTAAAAGCACAAATCGCGGCTACTTACCGAACACCAGCTTGACTCTGGCGCCGGGTGCCAGCAAGACGTACGCCTTCAAGCTTATCAAGGTCGCAAGCGACGCCGCTGTCAAAGACCGGTTGTACAGCGAAGGCATGATCGACGTTACGGTCGTGCCGGGCATGATCGTGCCGACGAATCAGACGGCGAAGTTCGATCTGCACACATCGAAGGCGATTACGTCGATTACGACGCAATATCCATCGGAGACGACCATTACGTCACTCGGCACGACAGGCACGAATCATAAATTGTATTCGCTTACAATGAGCCATCTTGGACCGAATCTGATTACAGTGAACTACGGCAGTGGGGAGAAGACGGTGCTGCAGTTCTACGCCATCGAGCCGATCGCGGACGCGCTGCAGCGACATGCGACGTTCATGGTGAACAGCACGCAATGGAATGTGCCGGGAGATATTCGCGACAAGGCGTTCGACGACTGGATGATGCAGAGCAATTCGAAGCGGAACGTCTTCAACGGCTATTGGGGCTGGGGCGACGACTGGGGCTATACGCACGGCCAGTTTCTGGCGGAGAAGAATGTGCAGACGCCAGTTGCTTCGGAGGTTACGGCTGTCGACGACTATCTGGAGACGACGATCTGGACGAATTTGATGGCGGGGCATCACAGCGATTATCTGATTTATGATTTCCTGATGCCGTCGCCGAACGACACGCCGACCTATCGCGGGTATGCGTATCCGCATATATACAATACCTTCTTCAGCATGTACAAGATCGCCAAGCTGTACCCCGATCTCATCACCTACAACAATTCGAGAACGACGTATCTATCGCGCGCCTATAATATCTTCAAAGCGCTGTACGATGGTCCTGTAGCTTACAACTGGAATACGGGACTCATGGGCGAACAGACAACGCCGGAGCTCATCAAGGCGTTGCAGGACGAAGGCATGACGGCGCAAGCGAACGATGTCATCGCGAAGATGGCCACGAAGTACAACAACTTCTCGGGCACGACCTACCCATACGGCTCTGAATACAATTACGACAATACCGGAGAAGAAGCGGTCTATACGCTCGCCAAGATGAACGGCAACAGCTCGATGATGAGCAAAATCAATACGAAAACGCGCGCAACTCGCGGCCAGATGCCGGTCTGGTATTATTACGCCGACCCGGTGACGATTACGGGGGAAAACTGGTGGAACTTCCAGTACACCGTCTCGCTCGCCGGCTACGCGATGGATGACTGGGTTCGCAACCATTCGGCTTCTCCAGAGGTCGATCAGCGGTTATCCTACGCGGCGAAGATTGGCAACATCAGCGCGATCAACTCCGGGCAGATTAGCTCGGATTCCGCCGATATCGGCGCGGTCGCCTGGACCTATCAGGCGGAGAAAGGAAACTATCCGGCGCTCGGCCTTGGCGGCGGCGCGCTGCAGAACGGTTGGCGCGGCATGTCGGGCGAGGCGGATCTTGGCCTGTTCGGGGCGATTCGGATTCTGAGCTGCGACGTTTCCGTCGATCCGATCTTCGGGCTGTACGGCTACGGTTGCGATGTAGCCGCGAGCGGCGGCAACTATCAGATTGTGCCGAAGGACGGCGTGAACCAGAAGCTGAATCTCATTACAGAGAAGCTGAACATGACGCTGGAGCGCGACAAGTATACGGCTGCGACAGTCGCCACGGCAAAGAACTATGTGAACTTCACGTTGAAGAGCGCGACGCCGGGCACCGCGCATACGACGAAGGCGACGTTCACGGGCCTCGCTGCAGGAACGTACCAGATTCTCGTCAATAACGCGGCCGTCGGCTCCGTGAACGCGACGGCAGGCGGCACGACGACGGTCAACCTGAGCATCGGCACAGGCACAACTTACGATATCAAGCTTCAGCAAGGCGCGGCGGTGAATAATCCGCCGATTGTCGACGCGGGTTCCAACATGACGGTGACGTTGCCTGCAACGATTGCCTTGTCCGGAACGGTGAGCGACGACGGCTTGCCGAGCGGCGGCTCGGTTACGACGACGTGGAGCCTGCAGAGCGGTCCGGGAACAGCGTCGATCGCGAGTGCGGGCGCGACGAGCACGACGGCGACCGTCACAGTGCCGGGCACGTACGTGTTCCTGCTGACGGCAAGCGACTCCGCGCTTTCGTCGTCAGATACGGTGACGGTTACTGTGAACGCGACGCTGCCGGATCTGATCGCGCATTACATGTTCAGCGAATCGAGCGGCACAACGGCAGCGGACTCATCGGGCAACGGCAAGACGGGCACTCTTAACGGCGGAGCTTCGTTCGCGACCGGGCAGTCCGGCAACGCCGTTACGTTAAACGGCTCGAACGGGTACGTGAGCATGCCGGGCAGCATCGTCAATGGTGCGACTGACATCACGATCGCCGCTTGGGTGAAGGCAAGCAGCCTGAGCAATTGGACGCGTATCTTCGATATCGGAAGCGGCACGTCGAATTACATGTTCTTGTCGCCGCAGCCAGGCGGCGCAGGCCTTCGCTTTTCAATTACAACCGGCGGCAACGGCTCGGAACAGCGCATCAACTCGACAACGGCATTCCCGACGAATGTTTGGAAGCATGTCGCCGTCACGATCTCCGGCGCTACCGGAAGATTGTACGTAGACGGCGTGCAGGTGGCGACGAATACGAGCATGACGCTGAATCCGTCGAGTCTCGGAGCTACGACGCAGAACTGGATAGGGCGCTCGCAATTTTCAGGCGATCCGTATTTCAACGGCCAGATCGACGACTTCCGAATCTACAGCAGAGCGCTCAGCGCATCGGAAATCGGATCGCTCTTCGGCGGAACGACAGTTTCCGATCTCGCGCCGCAGGCAACGGCTTCGACGTCTTACGTCTCCTCGTGGGAGAGCTTGGACGGGTTGAACGATGGCTATACCCCGACGAGCTCGGACGATCGCGGACATGATGTCTACGGCAACTGGAACAACCCCGGCACGACGCAATGGGTGCAATATACGTGGAGCTCGGCGAAGACGATCTCCTCCGTCGATGTCTACTGGTTCGACGACGATCAAGGCATCGATTTGCCAGCCTCTTATACGATTCAATATTGGAATGGCAGCGCATGGACGAACGTTGGCAATCCATCGGGCCTTGGCATGCTCGCCGATCAATATAATACGACAACGTTCACGCCGGTGACGACGACGCAACTGCGGCTTAACATTACGGCCAAGTCGACGACTTCGACGGGAATCGAGTCATGGAGGGTGTACGGGTCTTAATGCAGATTAGAGGGGCCGGGCGGCGCGAGAGCGTCGTCCGGTCTCTTTTTCAGCATGAAAGCCGCAGGAGCGAGGAAATAGCTTGCCAACGGGAATTGCCGCATGGTATAACCAAGATACAAGTTTTCTAAACGTTTAGATTCAAAGGGGCTGGGATTGGATGACGAAAATCGGAATAAAAGATATTGCAGCCAGAGCGAACGTATCCACGGCAACCGTATCCTATGTTCTTAACGGCACGCGCAATGTCAAGCAGAATACGAGAGAGCGGGTTCTGCGCGTAATCGAGGAGCTGAACTATAAGCCGAACGAAATCGCGAAGAGCCTGAAAAGTCAACGTACGAATACAATCGGCGTTATCGCGGAGGACGTAACCGTGTTCAACGTCCCCGAAATCATCGATGGCATCAACGATTATGCGGATCGTCACGACTTGCATATCTTACTGACAAATTTAAGACTGGACAAGCGAATCGGACGCAGATTCGACCAAGTTGACGCTTATCGCAGCCATATGTCTAACGCCGTATCCGATTTGCTGACGAAACAGGTGGAAGGCATCGTCTACATTGGCGTTCACCCGAGGGATCTTACAGGGCTTGTCGATACGTCCGGCAAACCGATTGTCTACACCTATTGCTATACCCAGCAAGATATTTCGATACAATATGATGACGAACAAGCGGCATACGAAGCGATGTCTTATCTCGTAGGCAAAGGGCATCGGCGGATTGCGATTATTAGCGGCATGATGGATTCGGTTCCTTCGCGCATGCGATTCAACGGCTTCTATAAGGCGGTAACCCAATTCGAGCTTCCGTTCGATCCGCAACTAATCAAAATGGGAGACTGGGAAGCGAAGTCGGGTTACCAACTGACGCAAGAACTGCTTGCGCTCCCGGAGCCTCCGACGGCCGTTCTGGCAATGAATGACGTCATGGCTGTCGGCGTTCTGCGAGCCGCTTCCGAATCGGGCGTGCCGATTCCCGAGCGATTGTCGGTCATTGGTTTTGATAACCGAGAATTCAGTGACTATTTGAACCCTCGAATCACAACCTTCGATTTGCCGCTGCATGAGATGGGCTACAGCGCCATGGATTCTCTCATGCGATCTATCAAGGGAGAAGAGGTAGAGCGGAAGCAAAGTCCCCCATGTCGGCTTCTCGAACGCGATTCGGTCGCCCCGCCATATCAGGAAGAACGTAAGCAGACGTGAGGAACGCATTGGGCGGTCCCACGACTGCTTTTTTGTTGCCCTTTCATCTGAGAGATACTTTGCTCTCAAGTTGGCTTAAGTTCTCCGTTGTAAGCATATCGGTTTTTCGTGATTGCAAGTTAACGATATATCGTTTAATATATTTTTAACTTAAGAATACGATATATCGAATTGGATGTGAATGAGATGGGCGAAGATAAGCGAGACAATCAGGCATGGTCTCCCGAGGAGCAACTGTTCACCAGTCATGATCGCGAAGGCGGAGGCGGCCATTCGGGCAGAAGATATTTTGGCAGAGGCGGGGTGAAGTTCGCGCTCCTGGAGCTGCTTAAGCGGGAAGCGATGCATGGCTACCAGATGATGAAGCAACTGGAGGAGCAGTCCAGCGGCACTTACAAGCCCAGCGCGGGTTCGATCTATCCAACGCTGCAGATGCTTCGGGACCAAGGCTTTGTCGAATCCTACAAGGAGGATGGGAAGAAGATATTCGCCATTACGGAAGAAGGTTTGGCTTACCTCAAGCAGGAGGAGTCAGGTCAGTCGGAGGGCGACGATGAGAATTGCAGAATCCAGAAGCTGCGTGCCGCGGCGTCAGATGTCCCTTCAAATGATACGGATGAGGCTCAAGAAGCGAACCCGGCAGCGGAACGCCCCTATGAGCGCAAACGGCGTCTTACGCCTGCAGGAAGGGAATTTATCCATCTCTTGCGATCGGCCGAGAAAGTGGCTCTATTGCATCCGAGCAAGGCGTCAGATCTTCGGTCGGCCATCGAGCAGCTCAAGCATGCCTTAAGGAAGCTGACGGAAGAAGGCGATAAAGGATGAGCGAAGGCGAAGGCGGCTTTCGGCCGCAGCAGCAATTGCGCGGAATGGGCATGGGGCGCTTCGGAACGAACGAGAAGGTGAAGACGGCAAGCATATGGGGCATGCTCGGCAGAGTGTTCCAGCATGCCAGACTGCAGTGGCGCGCGCTCTTTATTGCTCTGACCTGTATGATACTCATTTCTTTGCTTAATTTCGCGATTCCTCAACTCACGAAATATACGATCGACCATGTCATCGATAAGGGAATGTCCAATAAGCTGTTCCTGATTGGAGCGGGCGTCATTGGCGCGGCGCTTGCGCTCGGTGCGTTGTCCTTCTTAAGCACATCATTCATGGCGGCGATCGGGCAGAAGGTGCTCTATATGCTTCGCAATGATCTATATCGCCATATGCAGCGGCTCGATGTCGCGTACTATGACAAGACGCGGACGGGCGATCTTATGTCGCGCGTAACGAATGATGTAAGCATACTGCAGCAGCTTATCTCTTCCAGCATGATGCAGCTGTTCACCGATGTGTTCACCTTCACGGCGATTGCCGTCTATATGCTCTGGATTGATTGGAAGCTCACCTTGCTGCTTCTCGCGACCTTCCCCTTCATGATTCTGACCACGCGTGTATTCGGCAAGCGAATTCGCGCTTCCTTCAAGAAGGTGCAGGAATCTCTGGCCGATGTGAGCGATCACTTGCAAAATTCGTTGACAGGCATCCGGCTGATCAAGTCTTTCACCGCGGAGGATTATGAATCCGAGAAGTTCTCGAATCGCACCAAGAAGAATATGGATGCAAACGTGCAGGTGGTTCGTCTGCGCGCGGCTTATGAACCGATTATCGACCTTATTAATTACATCGGTCTGGCCATCGTGCTCGTGTTCGGAGCATGGGCGGCGATACACAGCAACATGACCGTGGGGACTCTGGTTGCATTCATCTCCTATCTGCGTTTATTGCAAAATCCCGTTCGGCATTTCAGCCGCATCCTCAACACCGTTCAGCAGGCGGCGGCCGCTTACGAACGAATTGTCGAGGTGCTGGACACGAAACCGGAGATTGTGGATAAGGAGAATGCTGTCACGCTTAGCCGCATTCAAGGTCATGTCTTGTTCGAGGGAGTCGGCTTCTCCTACAATGCCAAGAGCGGGGATGGGGACGCTGTGCTTCAGGACTTCGAGCTGGAGCTAAAGCCTGGAGAAGTGACAGCGCTCGTCGGCTCCTCCGGATCCGGGAAGTCTACTATCGCGCATCTCATCTCGCGCTTCTACGATGTGGACAGCGGGCGAATTACGATAGACGGACATGATCTTCGCGATGTGACGATTGATTCCTTGCGTGAGAGCATCGGGTTCGTATCGCAGGAGATTGTGCTGTTCAACGGCACGATAGAGGAGAATATTCGGTACGGCAATCAACACGCGACAGAGGAACAAATTCGCGAAGCAGCGCACGCGGCCAATGCGGAGGCCTTCATAACCGGCTTCAAGCATGGTTATGAGACGCAGATTGGCGAGAGAGGAGTGAAGCTGTCTGGCGGTCAGAAGCAGCGGTTATCCATCGCCCGGGCGATTCTCAAGAACCCGCGCATTATTATTCTGGACGAAGCTACGGCTTCGCTTGACACTGAATCCGAGCAGCTCATTCAAAACGCTCTCTCCAGGCTGCTGAAGGGCCGGACTTGTCTGGTCATCGCGCACCGCTTATCGACGATTCAGCAGGCAGATCAGATTTATGTGCTTGAAGACGGGCGAATCGTCGAGCATGGCACCCATCAGACTTTGCTCGAGCAGAAGGGAAGATACAACGAGCTCTATGAGCTTCAGTTCCCGGTAAGCGTCGATTCCGGGATTGAGGTGCGAAGCTCTTGAAGCTTGAAAGCAATGAAAGCAATGAAAGCAATGAAAGCATAGTCTACAGGCTTCCGCATATTTTGTGCGGAGGTCTGTTTTTGGTGCGCTTTTTGGTATAGGCAAGCTGCAGAGTCCTGCAAGCTCCGATCCACCGCTGCAAGTCGAATATCTCGACTAGCAGAGCCCGTCGAGCGCGAACTCGCTGCTGCAAGTCGAATATCTCGACTTGCAGAGCCCGCCGAGCGCGAACTCGCTGCTGCAAGTCGAATATCTCGACTAGCAGAGCCCGCCGAGCGCGAATTCGCTGCTGCAAGTCGAATATCTCGACTAGCAGAGTCCGCCGAGCGCGAATTCGCTGCTGCAAGTCGAGTATCTCGACTAGCAGAGCCCAGCGAGCGCGAACTCGCTGCTGCAAGTCGAATATCTCGACTAGCAGAGCCCAGTGAGCGCGAACTCGCTGCTGCAAGTCGAATATCTCGACTAGCAGAGTCCGCCGAGCGCGAATTCGCTGCTGCAAGTCGAGTATCTCGACTAGCAGAGCCCGCCGAGCGCGAATTCGCTGCTGCAAGTCGAGTATCTCGACTAGCATAGCCCGCCGAGCGCGAACTCGCTGCTCCAAGTCGAATATCTCGACTAGCATAGCCCGCCGAGCGCGAATTCGCTGCTCCAAGTCGAATATCTCGACTAGCATAGCCCGCCGAGCGCGAACTCGCTGCTCTAAGTCGAATATCTCGACTAGCAGAGCCCGCCGAGCGCGAACTCGCTGCTCTAAGTCGAATATCTCGACTAGCAGAGCCCAGCGAGCGCGAACTCGCTGCTCCAAGTCGAATATCTCGACTAGCAGAGCCCGCCGAGCGCGAACTCGCTGCTGCAAGCAAAGCTATGGCGCTGCAAATATACGACTGGAACATTTAACCACGGCATTCGTCTATATAGATAAGGCTGGAGTGAGTATAGATAAGGAGGTCGCTTATATGCGTGTTCTATCCCTTGTCAGTTCTTTGCTGCTTTTGCTTGGGCTTGCAGCTTGCGGACAATATTCTGATGACAAAATGGTCGGTACCATTAATGGATTGCATCTCGAAGAAAACACGGTCGAAGTGGATATTTCTAATTGGTACAAGCGAGATATGCATGGCGCTGTTGATGATTATGGCGTATCGATCATTATTGACTATCTGGACAAGGTTGTCATCAAGAATGAAGCAGGAACACTGCTTGACAGGAATCAATTGAAGGAAGGTCAGAAGGTAAGAGTTGATCCGCCCCAGGGGAAGAAAGAGAAGAATTATAAAGCGGAGTTGATTACGTTATTGGAAATGAGCGATAAGGAAAAGTACGGACAACTGCTTTCCAGACATAAGAATCTGTATAACTCAGCCATTTTCACTGGAGAAAAAGGAGAAGAAGGAGAGAATTTAACTCAAGAATCGGAGCAGCGAATTATGGATAGCATTTTGTCCCAAAGCACAGCAAGCTTCGGGAAATATGATCCAGATTATGTGGTTGATTATAAAAAAGAATTCAACATCGAGCAATTCCCGGTCATGCTGGTCTTTGACCAGAAAGGCCTCGTATTCAAAACCTACGATGCGGATGAGTTAATTGCATTCTTCGCAACCAAGTAGATGCAGTCTGCCCGGTAATGCTTAAGCCAAGTGTACCTGCCGGTCAATGGTTACAGAATTAGAAAACTGACCCGCTTGTCGCGGAGACAATAACGGATCAGTCCGGTTAATAATTGTCGTTATTTGCGCAAATATAGACGGCTTGTCTCTTCCCAGATGCCGCCCGGCTCAAGCGATACGAGCCCGATCTGCTCAGCAGGAAGTGCGACATTCGGCGCGTTGACAAGATTAAGCTGCGGCTCGGGACAGAAGAAGCCCGGTGTGGCGCCGTTATTCCAGATCATCCATTGCTTGTAGGCTGTTCCGACATCATAGACCAGAGTTACGCCTTCTTTGGAATCCGTCAGCTCCATCATATTGCGGCCATTCTTCGTCGCGCTTGTGTAATGATTGTCCATCGATTCCCAGAAAGGAGACACGCCCGTCGATTTCATCTCCAATTCTCCCTGCTTCATTGGCTGGTAAGCTCCCGTTGGCAGCATTCTCTCATTCAATTCCCAGCGATCGCCTGTTGTCATCGTGAAGCGGCAGTCGTCTGCCGTGCTGCCTGGCGCGAATGGCGCGTTGATTGTCGTATGGAATGCAAGCAAGCATGGCATAGGCTCTGTATCCAGATTTTGCACCATAATATGCTGCTGAAGACCACTGTCGCTTAAGGAATAACGCAGACGAAGGGTGAAATGATGCGGCAAATACGTATAGATAGGATGGGTTTCCTCAATGGTGATGCTTAATTGCGCATAGCTCTCGGAAGCGCTGACGCCGTAATTGTCAATCGTCCAAGCCGCTGTATGGAAGAAGCCGTGCAAGTGATTGCCTGTTTTCTCTTCATTA
The DNA here is from genome assembly GCF_011947265.1 of Paenibacillus sp. HB172176. GTDB lineage: Bacteria > Bacillota > Bacilli > Paenibacillales > Paenibacillaceae > Pristimantibacillus. The sequence continues at coordinate 6,673 of NZ_JAATHD010000026.1, read as the reverse complement.
ACCGGGAACGTATACTTACGTCCATTCCAAGTGAAGGTGCCATCTTCATATCGGTTAGGCGGGAAGAGAACAGGTATGCCGTGAATGACAGGTTTCTCGCGAAAAGCATCCATCTCTTCGGGGGAAGGTTCGCGAAGCAGCATGTATCCATTCTCATTATCGCGGAACGCGATCAGATTGGCTCCAATATTCGGCAACACGGCTGCCTCATAGCTCTTCCATTGCAGCCATACCGCCGGTTCATCATGAAATAACTGCTCAAATGCTCTTCCTTCTTCAGTCATGGTTCAATCATTCCTCCTCTAATCGATCCTATAGGTATGTACATGTTCTCTAGATAGAATAGCAGGGCGGGCAAAAACAAACAACCGCCAAGTTCTCCGACCAGGGAGTACTTAGCGGTTGTTCGCGGCTCCCAATCAAGAGAGCTGGTTCCGTGCTTCCTTGCTCTTGTCGCGCTGAGAGAAGAGCTGTTCGATCACGTATTGCTTGCGCCGATTAATCGGCAGCTGCTTGGCGTCCGAATGCTCGGAGCCGAAATAAACCGTCCCGTCGGCTACAGATTTAATTTTCGCAAGATTGACGTAGCAATTCGATTTGATTTGAAAATAGTTGGATTGTTGCGTTAGCTTTTGCATTTCCTCGGTGGACATTCTCTTCTTCCTATTATAGTTTTTCCCGTGGAAGCTAACCAAACCTTGCATACCGACCTTGAAGTAGAGCACATCCGACTCTGTGTCAAAGTTCTCGTACACGTTGCGATCCTCAAGTGCTACATTCATCGTCCCTAATTCCCCCTTTAGAAATATGAATCCTGAATTGTTAGCGCTTACATTATAACATAGATGAAAAGGGTTGTGAAGAGATTTTTCGAAATTGTCATTGTTACTCGGACAAGCATGTGCTATGTTCAAGTTATCAAAGCATAATTATCGAACTGGAGTTGAGCGAAATGAAGATAACGGGGTGGAATGAGGGAATACTATATATTGGTTCCTATGGAAAACCTGATGAAGAGACGATTCATGTATGCCAAATGGATAAGAAAAGCGGCGAATTGCATGTTTTGCAGGCGATGAAAGGCGTCGAGAATGCATCGTTCCTCGCCCTTCACCCGAAGCTGAACCGCTTGTACGCTGTCCGGGAAGTAGGCGATTCGGAAGGTAAAGCCGGAGGCTCGGTTGTTTCAATTGAAATAGAGCCAGACGGCTTGCTGAAGAATGTCCGGAGTCATGCTGCTTCAGAAGGCGCTTCTCCTTGTTATATCAGCGTTGACACATCTGGCAAAGCGGTATTCGCGGCGAATTATTCAAGTGGAAATGTAGCCATGATTCCTCTGTCAGATAACGGTGACCTGCTGCAAGAAGGAACGGTTGGGATTCGGCAAGCCGGAGCTCCCGGCCCGATAGCGTCCAGACAGGAGGGGCCTCATGCGCATTGCATTGCAGCTATACCGGGCACATCCTTTGTCGTTGCCGCGGATCTGGGCATAGATACGCTCATTACCTATCATTATCAAGCGGAAGAAGGGGGCTTCCGGAAGGTGCAGGAGTGCAGACTGACAGGCGGGAAGGGGCCGCGCCATCTTGTGTTTCATCCTGAGCTGTCCATTGCGTACGTCACGAATGAACTCGCTTCGAGCGTAACCTTGCTCGATCTGGACAAGTCGAGCGGCGCTCTCGTCGAACGGAAGACATACTCGACAATCTCCGAAGACTATCGGGACTATAACGATTCGGCCGATATTCATCTCTCGCCGGACGGCAGATTTCTCTATGCCTCCAATCGCGGGCATAATAGCATAGCTTGCTTCTCGATTGATCAAGCTTCCGGCGATTTGGAGCCTGTTCAATTCTGTGGAAGCGGGGGAGAATTGCCGCGTAATTTCGGCATTGTTCCTGAAGGCGACTTCTTGCTGGCCGCGAACCACAAGAGCGGAAACGTCGTCGTATTCCGAAGAAATCCGGAAGATGGAACAATCGCGCCGACCGGCTTTGAGCTCCAGCTTCAGGCTCCTGTATGTATTTGTTTTGCTAACGAATAGACCTTAATGACAATAACAGCATAGGTAATTGAAATTGCATAATGCCCTGCTAGTTGAAAAAGGAGATAGTGAAATTGTCCTCGCATGCTTCGGAAGATCAGACGAAAAGCAATACCCTTCGCACCGCAACCGTGTACAGCATGTTGGTTGCAATCAGCTCGGTTCATCTGCTTAATGATTCCATGCAATCCGTAGTCGCGGCATTGTTCCCTATATTCGAGGAGTCTTTGAAATTATCCTACGCGCAAGTAGGCTGGATCGCTTTCACGCTGAATATGACCTCTTCCGTCATGCAACCGGTGGTAGGATTATGGTCGGATAAGCGGCCTACCCCCTGGATGCTTCCCGTCGGCATGCTATGCAGCATGGCAGGCATGCTTGGATTAGCCATCGCCCCGAGCTTTTTCCTGTTGCTCCTGTCCGTAGTGTTCGTCGGAATCGGATCCGCCGTCTTCCATCCGGAAGGCTCGCGGGTTGTCTACCTTGCAGCCGGCAATCGCAGAGCCTTCGCTCAGTCGATCTATCAAGTCGGCGGCAATTTCGGGCAAGCTTTGGCTCCGTTAATGACATTATTCATCTTCGTGCCGCTTGGTCAACGCGGAGCGGCATGGGGCATGCTGCTGGCTGCTCTTGCCATCGCCGTGCTGTTCAAGGTCGTGCCTTGGTATTCGGCTAAGCTGACAGAAAGCAGGGAGATGCTGGCGAAGCGCAAGAGTGCCGTGAAGAAAGTGGAAAGCAGCATTGCGGCAAGCGGCAAAATTGTAGCGTTCGCCCTCAGTATTCTTCTGGTCGTTGTATTCGCGAGGTCGTGGTATGCGGCTGCTATATCGAGCTTCTATCAATTCTATGCCATGGATAAATTTAATCTGTCGATCGGCTCCGCTCAAATCCCGATATTCTTATTTATGGCGGCAGGGGTTGCGGGAACGTTCCTCGGCGGCATTCTTGCCGATCGAATCGGCAGGAAGAAGATGATGCTTATTTCCATTATAGGAGCAACTCCGTTTGCAATATTATTGCCGCTTCTTTCCTATGCCTGGGTATTCCCTAACATTGCTGTCATGGGATTTATTCTGCAGTCTGGCTTCTCCGTGAGCGTGGTGTACGCGCAAGAGCTGCTGCCGGGCAAGGTAGGCATGGCATCCGGTTTAATAACGGGTCTCGCGTTCGGGATGGGCGCTCTGGGCTCAGTTGTGCTTGGCAATCTTGCGGATGCACACGGCATGGAATATGTGATGAAGCTGGCAAGCGTTCTGCCAGCAATCGGCATTCTTGCTGTTTTTCTTCCGAAGGATCGAAGAGCTTGATTGGAATGAAAAAGATCACACCCTGAATTATTTAACAGGAAATTGTTGACATTAATTCTGTCGCCAAGTAAAATGATTGTTAGAAAAAGTCGAATCCTGCCATTTCGGATTCGAATCGAGAGACAATGAATTGAGTATAGCGAAGCACGCTTACTCCTCGTAGCGCGGGGAGTAGTGTGCTTTTTTTTGTTGTTATTCTAATAAAATTGTCAAGGAGTGACAAAACATGGTACAACAGAAACGTAAAGTCGGCGCAAGAATGCTGTCGGTTCTGGTAGGGGTTTATACAGGGCTGCAGATTGTAAGGCAATGCGTATCCATCGAGAAAGTAACGGTAGTGCTGCATCATGAACTCAAAGAAAATAGAGGATATGCCGAATTTACTATAGTAGGACAGAATGGAGATTTTCGAGCAGAGCTGATATTGCCGGATGGAGAGACTGCTCAGCCTGATTTCTGCTTCCGGGATGATCATAAAACTCCGGAAGCGCGTTGGTTTAACCGATTTGTGATTGAGAATGCCGAGAGCGGGCTGTACACCTTCGAAATCAAGGTGAGAAGATTGACTGGCTATAAGCTTGAGACCAGATTTTGGGATAAGCAAAAGCAGGGAAACAGAATAAACGAAGTGAGGTATTTTAGATGATGAACAGAATGATGATGAAGAAATGGATAGTAGTCTCGCTATTGCTGACGTTAAGCTTTCCGATGATCGCGAATCGCAGCGTTGAAGCGGGAGAAGAGGTTAGCTTCAAGGACACAGCAAAGCATTGGGCGAAAGAGCAGATCGAGACGGCAGTCCAGAAGGGATATGTGAATGGGTTTCCGAACGGCACTTTCAAACCGGATCAGCCGGTTACAGCCGCCGAGTTTATTAAGATGATCGTAACAGCGCTGGGCCTGCCCCATGAGACGGAGAGCGGGGCATGGTATTCGACGTATGTGAAGGCTGCTGCTGCTGCGGAGATTTATCAGGGGAATGATGATTTTGCAGAAGGTGCGATGAATGATAAATTGCCTCGCCGTTACATGGCTTGGTTGGCTGTGCGAGCCGCCGATGATAGTCTTTTGACAGTTGAATCGTCGGGGATTAAAAGGGATGCTGTTATTGATCGTTGGCCAATGACCGCAGAAGATAATAAGATTACGCGATCGGATGAGGATATGCGTAATTACTATGAGGGGTTTCTCGTTAGCGAGGCGTTCAAACGCGGCATTCTGACTGGCTTTGGTGGAAATGATATCGGTCTTGATTGGACGACCACACGGGCTCAAGCCGTCACAGTTATCGAGCGCATCTTGACCTTACGAGACGGGGGCCAATTGCCATCCGCAGACAAGTATGCGATTGGCGAGTCAGAGCTAGCGTGGCTAAAGACAAATGCGTTTATCGTGGCTCCGCAGATTTTCGATGATCCGAACGGTGTTAGCATGAAGGGGAAGTATAAGCTGGAGAACCTGAGCTTCCAAAACAGCATGGTTCATACAGAAATTAGCCGTATTCTGCTCATTGACCTGGATGATCCGAAAGATCCGTACCGCAACTTGCTTCCGGCAACGGAGAAGCTGGGGTTTCGGGATGGAAACATAGGCAGACTTCCGACTGATGCGTACGCGATGTACATTGAGTATGAAACGCTGTCGAATAGCAATCCTCGTATGTACTGGGGGGATCTCTCATATCAGACACTAAGCTATGTTCAACCTGACCCGTTCCCCTTCAATAAGCTGGTTCAGCCTAGTTATTTGTATACTGAAGAAAAAAGTTTTGAGAATACAAACTCAAATTGGTTTCCCGAGAATGGCCTTGGTAAAAATGTAACGGTCATTGCGATTCCGAATTCGGGGTATACCTTGCAACCTCGAATAGGTGAAGATGTTGGGAAAGAAGATAGAGGGCTATACATTAGTATTTACATCGATCCAGCTTTTGGTGATGACGATATTAGAAATCGAATTTTCAACGGGACAACAACACATTACGATCACTAGTTGGACAGGCCGGGAGGACAGAAATATGTATAAATGGCTTTATTCGTTTATTGTTGCGCTGACTGTCATCGTTTCCATCCAGCCATCACACGCCTATGCGTCTACTGAAACGGTCAATGTGACCTACGAAGGAACAGACTATGAAGCGTCAGACGGTTTCCGCTACAGCGACCAATCTTCCAGGGAAGCAACCTTTAACATTCCTGAGAAGACTGGATTCGTCATTAAAAGTGTACGGTGGGAAGCACTGGATGGATCATTTTTTGGGGATGCAGCAGGAGATTGGACAGGGAAGAAAAGTTTTATCGGAACAGATACGATAAATGGTACGCCGGTTCTGGTCAAAACCACAGATACTGAATCGTACGGTGGCATTTTTTACTGGAGTCGTTCAGGTGGAACAAGTCTTTGGAAAGCCGTCATGTCCAACGGCGATAACGTTACCAGTTCCGGTTGTCCATCAGCGCCAAGCGATAGCTGGGGTTATAAAATGTATCCCAACTGCAATACATTAACATTCAGGGATGACGCGCTGTCTCTTGTCCTAAAAAAGAAGGGCGGATATTACATTGGAGGACTGAGTACGAGCCCGATTATTATTGATGATGCGGTTGATTTGAATACCATTGCCCCAGCGGGAGTTTCTCCTGATTTCGATACTGATGTTAAGAATGAGATATATGGTGGCAAAGGTAAAGCCGATCCTTCCACGCATTACCTCAACAAATATGATGTCATCTCGAAAACAAGCATTCGCGCTTATTTCAATCAAGAGCATGATTGTAGTATTAACGGCATACCAAATTCGGATGAACCGGTATGCAAATACAAAGACTTTGCGAATCCAGGAGCTAAGCAAATGTGGTGGTACTCTGCTTTGAAATTCCAACTCCAAGCCACCACTTATCGCTATCTCGACAAACGTCTCGTTGTCGAGTGGATGCCGGAAGAAAACGAAATCACTGAAATCAAAGTGCGCCATATGGTGCGCTTGGGCCCAACCGGAACGTATGCGCAAGCCGCACAGACAACAACGACCTTAGCTGATCCGCTGCCGTTATCGCGTACAATATCAGCAGACTCCAGCTACGGAACAGTTAAAGGGCGCAATGTCAGTTACGCAAGCTTCAACAATTCCATATTGAACGGCACCCAAGTCACGGTGAATCTGAGCAGCACTCAGAAAACAGCCTATGTGACTTTTTTTTATGAGAAGCCAGCGCCGCAGTTTACAGGAGATTTCGATATCGTGCCAAGCGTCATCGAATACCGCGACTCCTTCAGTTTTGTGCCGAAAGACTTCGTCATGAATGGCTGCGCCTACCAGTCG
>NZ_JAATHD010000025.1 GCF_011947265.1 Paenibacillus sp. HB172176 | reverse complement strand
GAGGGAAAACCTCACGTCCGGTTTGATGAAGGGGGAACTGGAAAGTAACTAGAGGGCTTGCGCCCTCCAACGAAATTCAGTTCTCTACTCTACTATAGCGCGTCTGTTGCTTAGCCTGTTGTTTACAAGGTTGCCTGGCTATGCAAAACGGCAGGTCGAACATCACGGAAAGATCTCGTTAAGAGGCTTGGATGGAGCCAGGCCGAACACTAACGAAGATTGATAGGCTGTCGATTCATTGTGGATCACCTACTTGTGGAACACGTCAGCGAGTTCCGCATTTGAAGCTGCAGCGCTGTTCGGGTCGACACCCGAAGCTAGCAGCGCTGAAAATCAGCGCTAGAGCGCTGTTCGGGTCGACACCCGAAGCTGCAGCGCTGAAAATCAGCGCTAGAGCGCCAGTCGGAGCGACATTCGAAGCTGCAGCGCTGAAAATCAGCACTAGAGCGCTGTTCGGGTCGACATCCGAAGCTAGCAGCGCTGAAAATCAGAGCTAGAGCGCCAGTCGGAGCGACACCCGAAGCTGCAGCGCTGAAAATCAGCGCTAGAGCGCTGTTCGGGTCGACACCCGAAGCTGCAGCGCTGAAAATCAACGCTAGAGCGCTGTTCGGGTCGACATCCGAAGCTGCAGCGCTGAAAATCAGCGCTAGAGCGCTGTTCGGGTCGACATCCGAAACTAGCAGCGCTGAAAATCAGCACTAGAGCGCCAGTCGGAGCGACATCCGAAGCTGCAGCGCTGAAAATCAGCATTGCAGCCCAGTCCACAGTTAATCGACGGTCTCATTGAGCGTATTTTTTCATGATCTCGGGCTGAAACCATGCTCGCTTTGATGAAATAACGATGCCATTCATCTTTAGATATACGCAAGCTGGAGATTCAGGCGTTTAACGTTATGAATCTTCCTTAGAAGGAGATGCTCGGAGAAAATAAAGCATAGAAGGCGCCGGGAAGCAGCCTGCATCTAATTCCGCTTTGGATTCTTGCCAAACCCGGCGTCAATTCTATTTCGAGCTTTATCACGCGCGCACATGAGTTAAGGATCATTTGCTCTTCAGCCCTTGCCGGTAGACGCTTGGTGAGCAGTGATAACGAGCCCGGAACAGCCGATTAAAGTGGGTGTACGTGTTAAAGCCGCACATATGCGAGATTTCCTCCAGCGTGAAGTCGCTGTGTTGAATGCGGCTCCGAGCAAGAGAAAGTCTTACTTCGATGACATAATCCATAACCGATTGTCCGGCAGCCGCTTTGAACAGCTGCGAAGCCCGTGACACGCTGAGTCCCACATGGGCGCAGATTGCGGACAGTTGAAGAGGCTTCACCACATTCTTCTCGATAAAATATTTCATCTGATTCACGACAGACTGCTCATAGCCATTGGCGGCTTCACGATCTCCGAGCAGTCGCTCCAGATGAAGCAGCAAAGCGAGAGCGAGATGATTCGCGACGGCGCGGCTCATGTCCTTCACCCTCTTGTATTCATGCGTCAACTGCTTCCATAAGATGATGGCCGTCTCGTCCAGACCGATATGAACGCGCTGTGCGTTTGCGTTTCTCTCCCACCAGCCTCCCCAACTGTCCAGCCAATCGATCTCCGGCTTCAAGAAGAGGAAGTAATCCGAGCTTGGCGATTGCTCGCTTGCCGAATCCATATAGAGCTCGTAAGATTCACCAAGTGGACAGAAAATGAGATCTCCGGGCTTTAGCGTGTAGCTGATACCGCCAATGACCGTTCTTGCGACACCTTCCGTTTGCATTCGCAATAAATAATAATGGGAAAGACCTCCGTTTCTCAAGGAAGTATATGGCTTTCGATGAACGGAATATCCGGAATATTGAATCATGGCATGAATACCTCCTGTTAAGCGGATCATTGTAGTTTATGCATAATCGTAAGATGGGATAAGTTTATCATAAGATACGGCATGGCGCTCGTTGCCTCAAGCAGTGTAAGCTGAATGGAGAGCAGGAACCATTTGAAGGAGGGAATTGTTTTGCGAGACAAATTGGCTGTTCAACTCTTCACGCTGAGAGACGCGTGCCAAGAGGATTTCTTCAAAGTGCTGGAGGAACTGGCGGACATGGGCTGGGCAGGCGTTCAACTGGCGGGCTATCATGGTCATGACCCGGAGGAGCTTGCGGGGAAAATTCGGAAGCTGGGCATGAAGACGGCGGGCATGCATGTATCGCTTGATCGAATTACGGAGGAGACGGAAGCGGTCGTGAAGGAAGCGGAGCTGTTCGGTACCCGCGATGTGATATGTCCCGCCGTTCCAGTGGAGCTTCGGAACGAGGAAGGCTATCGGCAGGTGAAGAAAGCGCTTCAATCAGTGGCGAATAAGACGAATCTTCGTATCAGCTATCATAATCACGCTTTCGAGTTCGAGACTATCGTCGATGGACAAGAGGCGCTCAGCTACTTGCTCGATCCAAGCGAGAATAATCCGATTTTGGCGGAAATCGACGTGCATTGGATCATGAAGGCAGGACAAGATCCGCTGTCTTACATTGATACGTATCGGAACCGGATGCCGATTATTCATCTGAAGGATGTCTCCGACGACGAGGAGAGGATGACGGCAGAGATTGGCACAGGGCTGATCGACTTCCCGCCTATTTTGTCCTGGGGTGAAGAAAGCGGCGTGGAATGGTACGTGGTCGAGCAGGATCGCTGCCGCCGCAATCCAATGGACTCCGTGAGAACAAGCTTTGAGAATATCAATCGTATGATTGCCGAGTTAGCCTAGAGTAAATAAGGAGGACAATGCTAGTATGACACAGAAGCTTAGAGTAGCTGCGGTAGGGGTAGGAAACATTTTTCAGTCGCTTCATGCGAAGCCGTTGATGGAACATCCGGAGGTAGAGCTCGTCGCCGTTTGCGACACGAACCTGGAGCGGGCGCAAGCCGTGGCGAAGGAGCATGGAATTGCAACGGCATGCGCGGATTACAAGGAATTGCTGGGTCGAGACGATATCGACGCGTTCGATATTTGCACGCCGAATCTGTATCATTCCCTTATCGCGGTCGATGCCTTGAACGCGGGCAAGCATGTCTTCTGCGAGAAGCCGGATGCGGTCAGCCCCGAGGAAGCGAAGCGAATGGCGGATGCCGCGGAGAAGAGCGGCAAGCTGCTCATGACGATGCGCAACAACCGGTTCATGCCGTCGTCGAAATGCTTGAAGCAATACATCGATGAAGGCTCAATGGGAGACATCTACACGGGGCGCTGCGGTTGGGTTCGCAGACGCGGCATTCCGGGCAAGGGCGGCTGGTTTACGACGAAGGAGCTGTCGGGCGGTGGTCCGTTGATCGATCTTGGCGTTCATATGATCGATTTGGCCGTATGGCTTATGGGTAATCCGAAGCCGGTGACGGTAACGGGCGCCACCTATACGAAGTTCGCCAATAACGAGCTTTCCGATTCGATTCACAGCTCCTTCGGGGAGAAGCAGGAGGACGGCACGTTCGACGTGGAGGATCTGGCGACGGGCTTTATCCGCTTCGACAACGGAGCGACCTTGCAACTGGAATTCAGCTGGGCTTCGAATATCGGCGAAGAGATGAAATTCGTGGAGCTGCGCGGCACGAAATCCGGCGCCTTCATCAAGAACAGCGAGCTGCAGATCTTCTCGGAGGCGGCGGGCGAGCTGGTCGATATTCATCCGGTGCTGGGCAAGCGGGGAGGCTATTCCGCGCATGGCGCCCATTTGGACCATTTCGTCGATTGCGTGCTTCATGGAGCGGAGCCGATTATTGTACCGCAGCACGGCGTGGATATGATCAAGATTCTGTCCGCTTTGTACCGGTCTGCCGAGACGGGCAGAGAAGTGGTGCTTTAAGGGTGAACGGGCTTGAAACCATGACGAGAAGAAGGTCGAAGGAGATTTTGTCTCCATGACCTTCTTTAAGTGCCTTGGTCTGCAAGGGTTTCTCTGTATTGATTCAGCTCGCGATGAAAACGGGAGAAGCCGATCGTCAACGATTTTATTTTTCTTTGCAATCGCAGCTGCTTCTTGTAATCCAATCTGCTGTGCAGCAACTGATCCATATATTTGTCCAGCTTTTCACGCAGAGTGAGAATAAAGCCAATCGCGATATTCGATCGCTCTATCTCCTGCAAATCAGCCGCCAGCGCTTCCCCCAGCCGGGCTATTGCCGGGTCTGCCTGAGGCAGTGGTTGCGTAACGGAAACAAGCTCCGGGGTGTAGTCCTCCCGGTAATCCTGACCGGGAATTTGATCCCAGAAGGCATTCCAGTCGTCAAGGAAATTCATTTCGTACATGAAATACTTGTGGAACCCGCATAACCATGCCGTACAGCTGGTATTTCGTTTTTGGCAGCCCAGGCCGTCCCGCAGATGCACGCAATTGCGACAGCATGAACCGCTGTTGGAAATGCAAACATGACAAATATGATGACTTCCCAAATCATTCAAGCGCTTTAAGCCAATCTCGATAATATCGTTTCTGCTCATAACAGTTTTAGAGCGGCTCGCAGCGCCAGACAGGCGATCGGATGTTGAATTCGCGCTAAAGGGCAATGAAAGAACCTCCAATAATTAAATATTCAAAAATTTGAATATAATATAGTATACGTTACTTTGCCGCTCTTTACAATTGCGGATGCCCGATTGTCGTATCTGATTCGCATCCGAAATATGGTATGATAGCATAAGCATATGAATAGGGGGCAGCTGTCATGAACCAAGAGATCCCACAATTTAAAGCCGATTTCTTCAAAGCATTGGCCCATCCGCTTCGCATTCGAATATTGGAATTGCTGTGCGAAAGAGATTGCAATGTGAATGAGTTGCAATCGAAATTGGGTTCCGAAGGTTCTGCCGTCTCCCAGCAGTTGGCTGTGCTCAGGAGCAAAAACGTTGTGTATGGCATTAAGGAGGGAACCTCTGTTATCTACTCGCTTCGAGATCCGTTAATTAAGGATTTGCTGGCTACAGCCAAAAAGATTTTTGATAACCATCTTGTTGACGCAATCTCTTTGCTGGAGGTTATTCGGAAGGAGCCCTAAGGGCAAATTCCGATTGACAACGTCCGGTTAAGGGCGTAACATCTTCATTATATTCAAATATTTAAATATATGAATAAAAAGAAGGTTGGAAGATGAAAGGGACAGGGAGATTTTCCGGCTATGACAGGATCTCGTTTCGGAAGGATCTTGCTTCCGGTTTGATCGTAGGTGTAATCGCAATACCGCTTGGAATGGCGTTTGCCATCGCGTCCGGCGTGAAGCCGGAATACGGCCTGTATACGACAATAGTTGCTGGCATTCTTATTTCCCTATTCGGCGGCTCGCGCTATCAGATTGGCGGTCCTACCGGCGCATTCGTACCCGTGCTTCTGGCGATTACCCTTCAATACGGCTATGAAAGCTTGTTAATGGCAGGCTTGTTATCCGGAGTGTTTCTCGTTGCAATGGGGTTGTTCAGACTTGGCGCATGGATTCAATATATGCCCAAACCGGTTGTAGCGGGCTTCACTTCGGGTATCGCTGTCATTATCTTTGCTTCGCAGCTGCCATCCCTGCTCGGTTTGGATGATTTGGAGAAGCATGAGCGCTTTATGAATAATATGGTGGAAATAGGAAAACATTTGTCTTTTGTAAATGTATATAGCCTGGCAGCTGCCGCGATCAGTTTTGCAGGCATCGCCGCTTCGCGGAAATGGCTTCCGAAAATTCCTTCATCGCTGGTCGGCTTGTTCATTTCAGCTGTTGCGGCTTCGATATTTTTTCAAGGTCAGGTGGAGACGATCGGCAGCTTGTACGGAAACATACCCGGCACGCTGCCGTCTTTTCGCGTGCCCGGCTTTACCATGGAGCGAATCGAGCAGCTTATGGTTCCGGCATTGATGATCGCCATGCTCGGGGGTATCGAATCTCTCCTGTCCGCAGTGGTTGCGGACGAGATGACCTCCGGCCGCCACAACAGCAACCGGGAATTGATCGGTCAAGGGATTGCCAATATCGTTACGCCGTTATTTGGCGGAATTCCGGCCACGGGAGCCATAGCAAGGACGGCAACAAATGTGAAATCCGGCGCCCGATCGCCTGTTTCCGGTATCGTCCATGGCCTGGTTGTCCTGCTGGTGCTTCTGTTGTTTGCGCAATACGCTTCGCGAATTCCACTATCGAGCATGGCGCCGATCTTGCTTCTGGCGGCCTGGAACATGAGCGAACGGAAATCGTTTATTCGCATTCTGAAGTCGAATATGAGCGATGCGGTTGTGCTGTTATGCACTTTTCTATTAACGATACTTATGAATCTGACTGTTTCGGTAACGGCAGGCATTGTATTATCAACCTTCTTCTTTCTTGTTCGAAGGTATGGACCGATTCGGGCTTCTGTCCCTGGACGGGCAACCGATCATTCCGGCGAGTTGAAGCCATCGACTAGCGACGGGCATTTCCTGGATAGGAACGGAGAATCGATCCTGCCCGACAAACAGAACGCTTCTTCTGCAAGGCGATAATGGCTTTGCCATTCCAGAGTCCTTCACACTGAGAGAGGCGATTTCTTCAAGGTGCTGCAGAAACTGGCGGACATGGGCTGGACAGGCGTGCAGCAGGCGGGCTATCATGGTTAAGACTTGGCTACTAGGATCAAGATTATGTCTGCATTGTACCATCCCGTCGAGACGGGCAGAGAAGTGGTGCTGTGAGCAGTATTGAAGGAGAGATGGCGCGTGTCCTGGAAATCATTGAATTTAGATGAGGTTATCGAACTTTTCCTTTACAACTCCCTCGGAAGCGAGAGGGTGGAAGGCGGAATGAGCCCTAGACGATTCACGAATAAGCAGATGGCGGTGTATGCGCAGCAGGACAACTATCGGTTACGCTCGCACTGCTCTTCCAGCGTGGAGCTTAAGCTGCTGACCGATTCCGATGAACTGGAAATCGTGGCAGCTTTCAACGTTGCCGCAAGAGATTACGCTTATTTGGACTGCTACGTCAATGAGCGGAGGCTGCCGATTCAAGGGGTTGATACATTCGGCGGGGAGCAGTCCGTCAAGGTTCGCATACAGATGCAACTGCCGAATAACAATGGACTGAACTCGGTGCGCATTGTGCTCCCGCATAATGTCGAGACTGTTCTGCATGAGGTGCGGATCAAGGAAGGCGCTTCAGTCGAGCCGGTGCCTGGAGTCGGGGAGAAGAGAAAGCTTCTGTGCCTTGGGGATTCGATTACGCAGGGGATGGATGCGCACTGCGGCTCGCATTCTTACCCGACGCTTGTGGCGGAGACACTCGGTCTGGACGTGCTCAATCAAGGCATTGGAGGCTATGTTTTTGACCCGGACAGCCTTGATGAAGAGCTTGCGGCGCGCTATCCCGCCGATCTCATTACGGTGGCGTACGGGACGAATGATTGGGCCAGAGGAACGGAGGCGGACAGCTTCGAACAGACGGTCTCGGATTACTTCGCGAAGCTGGTGGCAATCTACCCGAAAGCCGACATCTACGCGATCACGCCAATTTGGCGCAAATTCGGCCATGAGTCAAGAGCGATGGGCACGCTTGAGGATGCCAGAAGCATAATAAGTAAAGCAGCTTCCCGTTATCCGTCGGTGCGAGTTATTGACGGGCTGTCGCTAATGCCTGCGGAAGAGCGGCTGTTCGCGGACGGCACCCATCCCACGGATGATGGCTTCATGCATTATGCGCTAAAGCTTGCTCGCGAGCTGTTGCGTTAACCCGGAGGAATCGGAGCTTTCGACCCTCAGTTGATAACAGCGAGAGAGGAAGCGATTCTCGACGGGCGAGGGCTTGAATGAAGCTGGATATGAGAGGAAGAGGCTGTCCTGCGTCATGAATGACGCGGGACAGCCTCTTGTGTTATCGCTCTATTATTCTATCGGCCATAAAGCTCTTCCAGACTCGGCGAATGTCAAATCATCGAGTTCAAATCGATAAGCCGCTTGGTCGCAATGTTCTTCACGCCGATCTTCGTATCCAGGTATACGCCGTCGTCCCCGTTGATAGGCGAATACGTATTGTCGGCTCTCTTGCGCAGGAAGAGCACGACCTCTTGGTCCTTCTGCAAATGAGTGGTCTCGTCCACGAACACCTTCACGCTGCCGTCAGTTCCTCCCATTTGGGAAACCATAATCTGTTCGCCGTCCTTCAGCCCGCCTTTCAGCACCTGCGTCGCCTGCACAGCCGATAAAGTAGCGTAACTCTTGTAATCTCCTCTCGTAAACTTGCTTCCTGCCTCACTAGTAACGGTGCCTCTCACAACCAGGTCCGCCGCTTCGGCGAGCTCGTTCTCGTTCGCGTAGTAGACGGCCCATGAAGGATGGATATAATAGCCGTCTTCTTGCCCGGAAGCCGATTTCTTCATAAAGCTGGATGAAGTCGGATAGAGACCGTTGACGACGGATATGTCGGAGGCGGATGGATTCATCGGCCTTACGGTAGCCGTCTCCGCGCTGTTGAATGTGTAAGGATGCATGATAGAGGTCGTCTCGACGACAGAAGAATCAAGCAAACCGAGCGAATGCCCGACTTCATGGGCGACAAGCGCCGTCTTGATCGCGCTGGTATACCTCGACATGGACGTATAATACGTATTAATATTCACAATTTCCTTCCAAATCTCTCCGTTATACACGAAATGCTCCGTAATGCCGTCCCAGTCCACATCGGTCTCCGTTACGTTGAAAGCCCGGTAATTATAGCTGCCGACCGTTCCCGTCAGCGAGGTGGAAACCTTGTAATTCGTCGCGTTATACCATTTGGCCGCGCCGGAGCTGTAAGGAACCGTAAGAGTGCTGCTAGTGTCGACATACATCGTCTGATAGCGGCTCGGCCAGCTGCCGTAAGTGCTTACGGCAGCGAAAACCGGCGTGCTGCTGAGCAGCAGCGTCAAGCTTAGCAATGCGGCGGAGAAGCTTAATACTCTCTTTTTCTTTCTCATAAACAACCTCCTCGTCTAATAGAACGAATTTTCTGAAAGATAGAAGCTCTCAGGGGGAGCTTCGTTTCAGCTTGACGAATGTTCCGGCTTCAATCTCCGCTGCAAGAGCTTCATCGACAGGTATGTCTGTAATCGACCAAATCTTCGTCCCCTTGGGAAGGGAATTCGAGGAACGGGAGGATTCATCACGAGTTTCTATGGTGTAGCGAATTTCAATTTCTCCCAGCAACTCGTCGACTTCATCCACGTCCGTCGAAGTAATGGCGTAGATGACGTTATTCCAAGTCACCGCAGGGAAAGCGAAGGATGCAGATATACCGTTCGTCGTGTCCGTCTGCAAATCGCCCTTGCCTTCTCCGGCCGGCACGACAATCGTGTTGCCGGCAACATCTGCTGCCGATTGCGGCAAAGCATGATTATGGCTTGAACAAGCGCTTGTGCATACGACGGTCATGAGAAGAAGCAGCTTTCTCAACATGTTCGATCACCTCAATTATATTTGACGGGGCCAATCAGGAATTTGTTTCCGGTATTAGAAAATATATTATGGAAGAGCTCTTCATTGTGCAATTCGCTTCATTGTCCTGGTTAATTTCGGAGACCTTGCACAATGACTTTAAAATCTTATGCGCTTATGATGATAGGAATAGAAGGGCGGTGGCGGATGTGCGGGGGGATGCAAATCACCTGGATCTTATTATTAGAAACGGGAGTGTCGCAGGGCTGAATGATGTGCGGGCAATGGATATCGGAGTGAAAGATGGACGCATATCGGCGCTTGAAGATCTGAGGGACAGATCTGCCGCCGCTGAGGTGGATGCCAGCGGACTTATCATTATGCCGGGCATGGTTGACGCGCATGTGCATTTGAATGAACCGGGCCTCGGCGATTGGGAAGGCTTCGAGACCGGCTCTGCCGCTCTCGCGGCGGGAGGTGTGACCACATATGTGGATATGCCTCTGAACGGCTTGCCGCCAACGGTAACGGTGCAGGCGATGGAGCTGAAGCTGGCAACGGCAAAGAATCGCTCCTATGTGGATTACGCGCTGTGGGGCGGGCTTGTGCCGGGCAAGCTGGAGCATATTATTCCGCTTCATGAAGCGGGAGTCATTGGCTACAAGGCCTTCATGTCGAAGGCGGGAGGACCTGGGAAGGACGCGTTCCGCGAGGCGGATGATTATACGCTCTTCGAAGGAATGAAGCTTATAGCAAGCGTCGGCAAAGTGCTGGCTCTTCATGCGGAGAGCGATGCGATTTGTTCAGAGCTGGCGGAGCGGATGATGTCGGAGGGAAGGAGAAGCGCGGGGGATTATACGGCTTCCAGGCCCATTGTCGCGGAGCTTGAGGCGATTAACCGGGCTTTGTTCTTCGCGGAGCAGACCGGCTGCGCGCTTCACTTCGTGCATGTGAGCAGCGAAGCGGGAGTAATGGCGATACATGCGGCGAAGCAACGCGGCATGGATGTAACGCTCGAGACTTGTCCGCATTATTTGACTCTTACGGAAGAAGCGCTTGCGGAGAAGGGAGCAGTCGCGAAATGCGCGCCGCCGCTTCGCAGCGCAGAGGAGCAAGAGAAGCTGTGGCGGGCTGTCGCGGCAGGCTATGTGGATATGATTGCCTCCGATCATTCCCCGAGTCCGCTCGAGATGAAGGAGGCTGAGTCTATCTTCGCGGCATGGGGCGGTATTGCCGGCGCGCAAAGCTCGATGGAGCTCATGGTCGGGGAGGGGCATGTGAAGCGCGGCATTCCGTTGCCGTTGCTTGCCCGAATGCTGAGCTATGAGCCGGCCAATCGCTTCGGATTGTCGAAGCGAAAGGGCGAGATTCGAATCGGGGCCGATGCGGACCTGGTGCTGCTGAATTTGGAGACGGAGTATGAATTGACGAGGGAACGGCTCTATCACAAGCATAAGCACAGTCCTTATGTCGGAGAGACGATGCATTGCGCTGTTGAGGCGACCTATTCGCGGGGAATGAAGGTGTATGGGAGAGAGAGCGGCCTTGGCAATATCGCGAGGGGGCAATGGCTGAGCTATCAAGTGTGAAGGGGATCAAGTTGACGAGAATGAAAAATGCGTAAAAGCATGAAAGCTTGAAGGAGTTGACCGCCATGGAACAGGATATACGATTTGCAGATTTGAGCAAAGAAGAGCTTCTGACAGCATGGGAGGTTGAAGTCGCCGAGCTGTTGGACGAATTGGCGGTCTTTACTAAAGAGGAAGAAACAGCGGGCGTTACCCGCTTGTTATATACGAAGGAATGGCTGGCGGCGCAGCAGGCGCTTAGGCTGAGAATGGAGAACGCGGGACTGGTTGCTGTCTTCGACGAAGCGGGCAATTTGTTCGGGAAGATACAGGGCATCAACGAGTCGGAACCATCGATTCTGACAGGCTCTCATATCGATACCGTCGTGCAGGGCGGCAAGTATGACGGAGCATACGGCATTGCCGCGGGGCTGGCGGCTTTATCGTTTTTGTACCGCATATTCGGCAAGCCAAAACGGAGTTTGGAGCTGGTATCGCTCAGCGAGGAGGAGGGCAGCCGCTTCCCGATGGCTTATTGGGGTTCGGGCAGTATTGTCGGTCAGCGCCGCTTGGAGGAGGCTGCGGAGCTTCGGGATGTGGACGACATGCGGTTCGACGACGCTATGAAGACATGCGGCTTCGGCTTCGGCGACTATTCTCCCGCGAGACGGGATAATATTGCGGTTTTTCTGGAGCTGCATATCGAGCAGGGCGGCGTACTGGAGAAGGATGGCTTGTCTGTCGGGATTGTGGAGGCAATCGCGGGACAGCGCAGATTTTCGATTCAGCTTGAGGGGGCTGCCAATCATGCCGGAACAACGCCAATGGGAATGAGGCGGGATGCACTGGAGGGGGCGGCTGCAATGATTTATCTTTTGCATGCGGAGGCGCTTAAGCGGGGAGATCCGCTGGTTGCGACTGCCGGCAGGCTGCTCGCGCAGCCTAACGTGCCGAATGTGGTGGCGGGCAAGGTGGAATTCACCGTCGACGTCAGGCATGGAGACGAGGCCGCGTTGGATGCATTCTGCAAGTGGATGGCCGCGGCTTTCGAGGAGGCGGCAGAGCAGAGGGGGCTTGCCATACAGCAATACGAGTGGTTTCGAGAGAAGCCTGCTCGGATGGATGCGGGGCTGAGGAGGCAGATGGCAGAGATATGCGAGGCTTGGGGGATTTCGCATCGTCGAATGATCAGCGGCGCCGGCCATGACGCTCAGATGCTGCAGCGGCTGTGCAAGACGGCGCTTCTGTTCGTGCCGAGTCGGCATGGCATCTCCCACTCGCCGGAGGAATTCACTTCTTCGCGAGAGCTGGCAGTCGGCGTTCTGGTGCTCGCGCAGCTGTTGTACAGACTAGGCTATCAGGAGGAAGCGATATGAAGCGCTATAAGGATTTGTCGCCGTCGCCGCGCATCATCATGACGCCGGGACCGGTAGAGGCGGACCCTCGCGTGCTCAGAGCGATGTCTTATGGCATACTCGGTCAATTCGATCCGGAGTTCACGGCGCTTATGAATGAGACGATGGAGATGCTGCGGCAATTGTTCGAGACAGAGAATGAATGGGCCTTTCCGGTGGACGGAACGTCGCGCTCGGGCATTGAAGCGGTGATGGTCAGCTTGATCGAGCCTGGCGACAAAGTGCTTGTGCCGATCTACGGCAGATTCGGTCATCTGCTCGTGGAGATCGCGGATCGCTGCGGCGCGGAGGTTGTAACGATCGAGAAGGAATGGGGCCATGTATTCGATACGGCCGAGATAACGGATGCGATTCGCAAGCATAGACCCCGAATCGTGGCGCTTGTGCACGGAGAGACCTCGACGGGCAGGCTGCAGCCGCTGGAAGGGATTGGCGATGTGTGCAGAGAAGTCGATGCGCTTCTGATCGTCGATGCGGTGGCGACAATCGGCGGCGCGGCAGTGAAGACGGATGCGTGGAAGATCGACGCCGTTATCGGCGGCACGCAGAAATGCTTGTCGGTGCCGGCGGGCCTCGCGCCGATTACGTATAACAAGCGGGCCGAGGAGAAGCTGCTGCGTCGCAAGCGGATCGAGCGGGGGCTGCTAGCTGGAAGTAATTCTGG
The DNA here is from genome assembly GCF_011947265.1 of Paenibacillus sp. HB172176. Taxonomy (GTDB): domain Bacteria; phylum Bacillota; class Bacilli; order Paenibacillales; family Paenibacillaceae; genus Pristimantibacillus. Next base: position 74,716 of record NZ_JAATHD010000025.1, on the reverse strand, counting down.
ACATATGGAATCGCCATTCCGCGGCCCAGGCGTCAGCGATGAGGAAGATGCGGGAGAGGTTGCAGGCGGAGGGAATAGTCAATCAGGCGGCAGGTCGACCACTGACATGCCGCTCTATGCGAGCAACAAGCGGGCTCCCGTCCAGAGCAACTATCTCGATCTCAGCCAGCTGCAGGATTATTGGAGCCCGGCTCGCCTGAATCATCATACGGAATCGACGACGATGCTCTATGCGCTGCGGGAGGGCTTGAGGCTGGTTTTGGAGGAAGGGCTGATAGCGAGGTTCGAACGTCACCGCTTGCATGAGGCCGCGATTGCGGCGGGCATTGAGGCATTGGGTTTGCAGCTCTATGGCGATCCGGCTTGCAAGATGCCGATGGTTACCTGCGTCGAAATTCCCGAAGGCATCGACGGCGAGTCGGTGCGAGCAATGCTGCTGGGCGAGTTCGGCATCGAGATCGCCAGCTCCTTCGGACCGCTGAAGGGCCGAATCTGGCGTATCGGCACGATGGGCTACAGCTGCAGCAAGCGCAATGTGCTGCTCACTCTCGGCGCGCTGGAGGCCGTGCTGCTGCGACACGGCGCGAAGCTGCCTGCGGGAGCGGGCGTTCAGGCTGCGCTGGATGCGTATCGGGTTTAGCGTTGAGGGGTCTTTGTCGATTTTATCGGCAGAGGCTCTTTTTGTGTTGAATGAGCATTCACATTTCTAACAGACATTTTCGACCGTTAGAGGCTCATTTTAGCGACATCAGATTTTTAATGGACATTTTGACCTGTTAGCGGGTTAGTTGGGCTATTTTTATGCTCGTTTTGCTCGCTAAGGTGACGAAATGTCCGTTAGAGCGGAGAGCGGTTGAGGGCGGCTGGCGGTAAGTGATGGGTTGCAGGTGTTCGAAAAGCAGTTGCAGGCTGCGGTGGCGAATCCCAGTTGATGCGTTCAATTAAGCTGTAATTAAGCTGTAATTAAGCTGTAATTCCGCTGTTTCGTGGGATATTTGTACCTGTGGGCGAGATGCATCATGCGTATTTGTGGGGAATATGCATCCGTCTGAACGGATTGCTACTGGATTGCCCGGGCGAACCGTACTATGTTCAATGCATACCCATCAATGAGAATTGGAGGTCATGCAAATTGAAGGATGCAGCGGTGCTTGATCCTCCCCGTCCGAAGAGAAAGGAACGGCGGGGGGGTCTCTCCTGGAACCGAATGAAGCAAAGCAGATATTACTATTTGATGTTTGCGATTCCGTTCCTCTACTTTATTGTGTTTCACTATATCCCGATGTTCGGAATCATGATCGCGTTTAAGGATTACAACGTGTTTGACGGCATTGTCGGCAGCGAATGGGTCGGGCTCCGCTATTTCAAGGATTTCTTGAGCGACCCTTACTTTTTGACGATCATCCGCAATACGCTGCTCATTGGCATCTACCAGATTTTGTTCGCGTTTCCGGCTCCGATTCTATTGGCTTTGCTGCTGAATGAGCTTCGCAGCAGCAAGTTCAAGCGGGTTGTCCAGACGGTATCCTATATGCCGCATTTCATGTCTACGGTCGTTGTGTGCGGAATTCTGGTTAACTTCCTGTCGTTTGACGGCCTCGTCAATCAATTTCTGGAGCTCCTCGGGTTGGAGCATATTCAGTTCTTGATGATACCGGAATGGTTCCGGTCCATCTATATCTCTTCGGAGATATGGCAGGGCATCGGCTGGGGCTCGATTATCTATCTGGCCGCTCTGACCGGCATTGATCCGCAGCTCTACGACGCCGCCAGAATGGACGGCGCGAACAGATGGAGGCAGGCGCTCAATGTGACGCTCCCGGGCATCATGCCGACCATCATCATTATGTTCCTGTTCAGCATCGGGGCCATCATGTCGGTTTCCTTCGAGAAGGTGCTGCTGCTGCAGAACGGGGCGAATTTCGAGACCTCGGATATTATCTCCACCTTCGTCTACCGAAGAGGTCTGGTGTCCAGCGATTTCAGCTATGCGACGGCGGTGGGTTTGTTTAATTCGGTCATTGCTTTGTTCTTCCTGAGTATTGGGAATTATATTAGCAAGAAAGCAAGCGAGACCAGTCTCTGGTGAAAGGGGGAAGCGGGACGATGAACAGAAGCTGGGGAAGCCGGTTGTTCGACACAGCTAATGTGGGTGTAATGCTGGTTCTTATTTTTATTACGTTTTATCCGATTTTCTATATCTTTATCGTATCCGTAAGCGACGGGAATGCCGTGATGAGAGGCGAGGTGGCTTTCTGGCCGATTAAGCCGAACTGGGACACGTACGGTCTTCTCTTCGAGGATCCGTCCATCTTCCGTTCCTATGGGAACACGATTCTCTATACCGTGGTCGGAACCGCCATTAATGTGGCATGCACGGCGCTCTGCGCCTATCCGTTATCCAAGCCTAATTTTTACGGGAAAGGCCCCTTCACCTTGCTGATTGTCATCACGATGTTCTTCAGCGGCGGACTCATTCCATCCTATCTTCTGGTGCAGAAGCTCGGCTTTCTGAATTCGATCTGGGCGCTCGTTATTCCCGGGGCGATCAGCGTATGGAACATGATCATTATGAGAACGTTCTTCCAGGGCATTCCGAACGAGCTGTATGAATCCGCGCAGATGGACGGCGCCAATGAATGGGTGTCGCTCATCAAGATTACTTTGCCGCTGTCCAAGGCGATTATGGCCACGATGAGCCTGTTCTATGCCGTCGGCCATTGGAACAGCTTCTTCTCGGCGATGATCTATCTCGATGACAAGGACAAGTTTCCGCTTCAGATCATTCTAAGGAATATGGTTGTGCTGGGCGAGATGTCCGGGCAATCCCAGGAGATCGGGGGGCTGTACAGCACGGTGACGGCGACGAATATCAAGTACGCCGTTATTATTATCGCGGTTGTTCCTATTCTAATGGTCTATCCGTTTATCCAGAAGTATTTTGTCAAAGGTGTTATGATAGGTTCTCTGAAAGGCTGACGCAATCGGTTTAAGGCTCTCTCAATCAGGATGCCAGAACCGAGGTGAAACAGGAAATTCGGCAAGGAATAAGAGAGCATGAACATATAGCATTCATGAGGGGAGAAATTTCTAATGAAAAAATGGAACAAATCCGCTGCATTCTTAACGCTTTGCCTGCTGCTGTCCGTCATCATGTCCGCTTGTTCATCGAACAACAATGGGAATAACGCAAGCTCGGAAAGCGGCAACAACTCGGGTTCTTCGAACGAGGCGATTACGGCAAGATGGATGAGGGGGGAGAACGCGGCTCAAGCTATTATGACGGATACGCCCGTTATCGAGGCGATTAAGGAGCAAACCGGCGTAAGCATCGATCTGGAGCCTGTGCCCGGAAGCAATTATGTCGATAAGAAGAGCGCTCTTCTCTCGACCAACAACATTCCGGATATTATGGGCGTGGAAGCTTCGGAGGTCGTCAAATACGCGGAGACCGGCATGTTCGTTCCCATCTCGGACTATCTGGATCAAATGCCTAATTTCTCGAAGATTATAGAGGAAAATCCGGAAATCAAAAAGCTGTATGTGGACGGAAAGCTGTATTCGTTCCCCATCACGGAGAATTACAAGATTCAAGGCGGCAAAGGCCTCTTGATCCGCACGGATATACTGGAGAAGCTGAATCTGCAAGTTCCCGCAACTTTCGACGAGCTGTACGACGTGCTGAAGGCGATGAAGGAAGCTTATCCGGATTCTTATCCGTTTACGACGCGGGGCATGTCCTTCATGGATGCCTTCTCTCTGGGCATGGGCAGCGGCTACGGCATGACCTATGATGATGAGAGCAATCAATATTTCTACGGATTGAACAAACCCGAATTCAAGGACGTGCTGGCTTACCTGCACAAGCTGTACGAGGAGAAACTTCTCGATCCCGACTTCGCGATCAATACGAAGGAAAATTGGGATCAGAAGCTGAGCACGGGAAAATCGTTCTTCTATTATGACAACAATTCATTCGCGGTCAACTATAACAAGGCGCTCCAAGAGAATGATTCGAACGCCAAATTTGATCTTATCCCCTATTTGAAGAACAGCGCTGGCGACATCAAAGGCTGGTTGTATCCGAAAGGTTGGCTTGTCGATAATTATGTGATAAGCTCGAAAACAAAAAATCCTGAGGCGATTATCAAGATGTTCGACTGGATGTACGGTCCCGAGGGGACATTGACGACCAACTTCGGCATTGAAGGCGAAACCTATGAGATGGTCGACGGCAAGCCTTCGATTACGCAGGCTACCATCGACAAATACAGCAACTCCGGAGATCCCGTTCGGGCGATGATGTCCGAGACCGGTCTCGGTCTGCTTGCTCTGGCGGTTCATGTGGATGAAGGTCCGATGGTGCAGGCTTCTTCCGAAGATTTGGTGCAATGGGGCGAAGAGCTGACCGCCGATCCGGGAGCTTATTACGCGCCAAGCCTGGACCCCGTGTTCACGGAAGAGGAAGTGGAGCAGCGAAAGGATATCACTTCGAAGCTGTCCATTCTCCAGGAGGATGTCGTGAAATTTATTATCGGCACCAAGTCGCTTGACGATTTCGACGCTTGGGCGAAGAAGCTTACAGCCGCAGGGGCTGATCAATTAGAGGAAATCTACAATACGGCGCTTGGGCGCTCCGAATAGTTCATACCAGCAATGACGGAGGAGGAGAAGCATAATGAACAAATGGATTGACTTTATTAAGGTCAATAAGTTGTTTGTGAAGATTCTCCTCTCTTTCCTGTCTCTTCTTATTCCGGTCGCCTTGCTCGGGACGATTGCCTACGTGAACTCGGTGAACGAGCTGAAGAAGGAATATACCGAGAAGCTGGAGCTCCATCTGGCGTCCTCGAGCAAGAGCGTCGAGAATTATTGGAAAATGATTTACGAAGCGGGCATTCATTTTTACGGCGAACCGGATGTCATTCGCTTGCTTGATCCGTCGTCCTGGCACAACGAGGAGGATCGCGCGAATCTTCACTTGTTATTCGACAGCATTGAGAGGGCGCGGTTTCATGTCAATCAATTTACGGACGATGTCTTCGTCTACGTGGACGACACCTATGTGTTGACGGGAAGCGGAGTGAATGATTTTTACGCGTTTTTTGACAAAATCAATACATTCGGCAGCCGAAACGCGGAGGATTGGCTGGAGCTGCTGCAGTCCGAGGATTCAGTCGACATTCTGAAGCCGGATCAGGTTTCCACCGCCTTTCGAACCTCAGAGGTCATCACCTTCCTGGTCCGGAATCCGTCGGGCGAGCATAAGGCGGTGCTCGCGGCCACCGTGCCGGTGAGCAAGGTGCTGGACGCGCTGCAGCCGGTCATTGATCAAGGAGCTTCGGGGGTCGTTGTGCTCGACGATCAGGGAAATCTGGTGCTGTCCACGAACGAGCGGTTCAACCATTTGAAGACTTGGACCTTGCCGGACGACAATCAACAAGACGATAACGATGCGAAGAAGAGCAAAGAGGTGACCATCGAGCATCAACGCTATATCGTGTCCCGCACAGTGACGGATACCTTCCACTGGACGTATTACGCCGTTACGCCCATCAAGTCGTTCGAGAATCAGGCAGGCGGCATTCTGCATTTAATCGTAGGAATCAGCCTTGTGCTCATTATTGTCGGAATAACATGCGCATTCATCTTCTCCTTGAACATCTATAATCCGATTCGGAAGATCGTGGAGATCTACCTGGAGGAGGACAGGCGCAGCAGGAAGGAAGAAAGCCCCGGCAAATTGCCGAAGGATTTGAACGCGATCGGCGAAGGCATTCAGCAGTTGATTACGTACCGGGACCGCTATCATGACGAGTGGCAGATGATGGCTCGCGACTATGTGGATCACGCTTTGCATCAAATTATCGGAGGCAGCGACATTACGCGGAAGCAGCAAGAAGATATGGTTCGAATGCTGGAGACCCATTTGGATTTCAGGAAGCCGCTCTACCTGTGCTATGTTGTGGCCTTCGAGTTCATGGAGCGTTTTTTCGAAGAAATACAGGATATTGAACGGATCGTCATCGAAACGAAAATCAAGAACCTGATCCGCGGATATTTGTCCCATTATGCGAACATCTATGTGCTTGAATCAAGAGAGCATCTCTACTATTGCATCGTGAATGTGGATTCCGGGGAAGAAGCGGAACGATTCAATCAGGCCATGGAGCATTTCATGCGTACATTCGAATATGACAAGAAATATTACAGGATGAAAATTGGAGCGGGACTGCCGTATGAAGGATTAGACGGGATTACGAAGTCGTATCGAGGCGCGATGACGGCCCTTCAATTGATTCGAACCGACGATCCGGAGCAAATGGCGCATGCCGCCGGTTCGAACGAGAAGCAGGAAGTGGCGTACACCTATGCGGATGAGAACAAGCTGCTGAAGGCGCTCCGATTCGGCGACAAAGAAGAAGCGGATGCGACAATTAGGGAAATCGTTCAGAGACCGGAGCTGTCCTACATCGTTCGCAATGAATTTATTGGCAACATGTACGAAACGGCAGCGAGGTTCGCCCTGGAGAGAGGCGTGGAGCTTGATCGCATGACGGGGGAGAGGGATTTGCTCCATTCCGGCAATTCGAGCTGGCAATCGGCTGAAATTGCTCTTGATGAACGTATGAAGCTGCTGGCGAATTCGTTGCATGCGATTATCGATTTGACAGCTCCCGAGAAGAAGACGCATAAATCCAAGGAGCTCGCGCAAACGATCAAGCAATATGTCGAGGAGCAATATATGACCGATCTCCATCTGGAGAGCATTGCGGAACAAATGAAGGTTTCGGTCAAATATGTATCGAGGGTGTTCAAGGAGCATTATCACACGAATTTATCGGATTATATCAGCGAGCTTCGCGTTCAAGCCGCGAAGGAATTGCTGGTGAGCAGCAAGCTTACCGTTAACGATATTTCGGAACGCGTAGGCTTCTACAACCGGACGACCTTTCTTCGGACGTTCCGCAAGTTCGAAGGCTTATCGCCTAATCAATATCGACAGAAGCAAGCGGCCCAATCCCACGAGGAGGAACAATCATGAGCAGAATCGCAAGGGAGAAACAATATATTTTCGAAGGAAAACAAAACTTTCAAAGCTGTCACGCGTCGACGATTGCCGTGCTGCCCGAAGGGAAGCTCGTATCGGCATGGTTCGCCGGAAAGCATGAGAAAGCGAGCGACGTAGCTATCTGGATGTCGATGAGGGAAGGGGGAGAATGGATGCCTCCTTGCAAAGTGGCTGACGAAGAGGGCATTGCGCATTGGAACCCGGTGCTGTTCGTCTATGGGGACAGCTTGCTCCTCTACTACAAGGTAGGTCATGAAATTGTCGATTGGTTCACTCGCGTCATTCAATCGGAGGACGGCGGCGCAACATGGAGCGAGCCCCGCGATCTGGTACCAGGCGATATCGGCGGACGGGGTCCAGTGCGCAACAAGCCGATTGCGCTTGCGAACGGAACGATCCTGGCCCCGTCCTCAATCGAAAGACGGGATGAGGACGCTCCGGGCAAAGAAATCTGGGAAGCCTTCGTCGATCGTTCCGAGGATGGAGGGGCGACCTGGACGATGAGCGAAAAGGTGCCGATGGCGCTCTCCTCGTACGTCGGGACAACGCATTGGTTCGCGAAGGGCCTCATTCAGCCGACCTTGTGGACCTCCGGCGGCGAGCGCGTTCACATGCTGCTTCGCAGCACGGAAGGCAGCATCTTCCGCAGCGATTCGGAGGATGGGGGCCATACGTGGTGCGAGGCGTATCCGACTTCGCTGCCGAACAATAACAGCGGCATCGACGCGGCGCTCATGAGCAACGGATTAATTGCGTTAATCTTCAATCCGGTTAAAGGCTATGCGACAGACAGCCCGCGCACGCCGCTGGTCGTTCGCTTCTCGAAGGATAACGGCGTGAGCTGGGAGGATGAGATCGTACTCGAGAACGAGCCCGGGGAATATTCCTATCCGGCTATTGTCTCTCACGGGAACAAGCTGTTCATCACTTATACATGGAAGCGCGAGCGCATTGCGTTCTGGGAGCTGACCTTGGAAGAGCAGTCCGAAGAAAAGGCGGCGGCGATATGAGCAAGCTGACAAGAGGCGGCGTGTGGCCGACGATGACCACGCCTTTCACGATGGATGATCAAGTGGATTATGAGGCGCTGGGGAAGCAAGTCGAGTGGTATATAAGCAGGGGAGTCAGCGGATTGTTCGCGGTATGCCAGTCGAGCGAGATGTTCTTCCTGTCGCTGCAGGAGCGGGCGGAAATTGCCAGGTTCGTGCGGGAAAGGGCGGGGGAACGCGTGCCCGTCATCGCTTCCGGCCATATCTCGGACTCGCTCGAGGAACAGGCGGAGGAAGTGCATGCGATGTCGGAGACCGGCGTCGACGCCGTCGTTCTCATCACGAACCGCCTCGCTCGCGAAGACGATTCGGACGAGATCTGGATCGAGCGAATGGAAGAGCTGCTGCGTCATATTCCGAAGGATACGGCGCTCGGACTGTATGAGTGTCCCTATCCGTACAAGCGGCTCTTATCCGAGAAGCTGATCGAGTGGTGCGCGTCCTCCGGACGCTTCCGGTTTCTGAAGGATACCAGCTGCGACATCGCGCATATACGGATGAAGCTGGAGGCGCTGCAAGGCAGCGGCTTGCAGCTGTTTAACGCCAATTCGGCAACCTTGCTGGAGAGCTTGAAGCTCGGAGTCGCAGGCTACAGCGGCGTCATGGCGAACTTCCATCCCGAGCTTTACGCGCGGTTGATTAACCGGTGGGAGGATAATGAGGAGGAAGCGCTTCGTCTCTCGGACTTCCTGAGTCTGAGCGCGCTTATCGAGAAGCAATTGTATCCGGTTAATGCGAAGTACAATTTCATGTTAGAAGGCGTATATACGAATACTTGCAGCCGAACGCTGCGGGGACAGGATTTGACCGCTACGCAGCGAATGGAGGTCGAGCAGCTCTCACGTTTAACGGAGCAGTTCTCTTACTTAACCGAGCAGTTCTCTCGCTTGTCCGGACAGGGCTCCCCCAAAATGGGGCAGATCTCCGGTTTGAGCGGGCGGAAATCCTTCGCTCATGATCAGGTGTAGCCATGCAGAGAATTAGCCGGTTTATTCAAAGGTTGAATGAGAAGCAATGGCTGGATACGAGAATGATCAGCGAGTGGAGCATGCGGAAGGCCCGCTACATCGAGCCCGGGCGTTATGAGTTCGACGGCGATGCGGAGGCGGTCGATGCGGCCATGCTGAACCCACTTCTGAGCAAGCACGGCATCACGTATTTCCTGTCGACGGAGGCGCATATTCCCGCTCATTGGGAGGGAGACGCCTTGGGATTGCTGTTCGAAGCAGGCGGCGAAGGCTTGCTGTGGGTGAACGGCGTTCCTTATCACGGGCTTGATCAGAACCATGAATTCGTGCCGCTTCGCCCGGTTGAGGGCGAAGGAGGATTGCGGCTTGACATCGAGCTGTACGATCCGATTCCCGAACCGGAGGATCCGTTGAATCGGCAGGCGACGATTCGGCCTCCAATCGGAGCGATCAAGGGAATGCTTGTCTGCGTGAACAAGTCGCTGCAAAGCTTGCTCTACACCGTGACCGTGGCTCAGGATGCTGCCAGGCTTCTGCCCGAAGGCGATATGAGGCGGCTGCGAATTATGGACGCGCTGCATGAAGCGATGGATGAGGTTCAGCCGCAGCTTGCATCTCGGGCGAGAGACGGCGAATGGCTGCGCGTTGCGGAGGAGAAGCTGGCCGCAGTCGTGAGAATGCAAACTCCCGATCAGTCGCTGAACGGGTCGATGCATATGGTAGGACAATCTCATATTGACATTGCTTGGCTGTGGCCGGTCAGGGAAACGGTGCGCAAGGTGAGCCGCACATTCTCGACGATGACGGCGCTCATGGACGAGTACCCCGATTTCATCTACTCGCAAAGCCAGCCGCTGTTGTACGAATTCGCCAAGAACCACTATCCCGAATTGTACGAGAAGGTGAAGGCGAGAGTGGCGGAAGGACGCTGGGAGCTGGTCGGCGGCATGTGGGTGGAGCCGGATCTGAATATCCCAAGCGGCGAGGCTCTCGTCAGGCAAATGCTGTACGGCCAGCGGTTCTACCAGGAGGAGTTCGGCAGAACATCGCAGATTGAGTGGCTGCCGGACACGTTTGGCTACTGCGCTTCTTTGCCGCAGCTGTTGAAGCTGGCGGGCGTGAATTATTTTATGACGACGAAATTGAATTGGAACGATACGAACAAGTTTCCTTACGATTTGTTCGAATGGGAAGGGATTGACGGCACCTCGATCGTATCTTATCTGAACCACGGACTGAACGAGCATACGACGCCACGCGATATTCACGAGCACTGGGAGTCGTACCGGATAAAGGGAAAGCATGAGGAGCAAATGCTGTTGTACGGCCACGGCGACGGGGGCGGCGGAGTGACGCGGGAGATGATCGAGTATGTCGACCGCTCTTCGCTGATGATTGGACTGCCCGTCAGCCGCTTCAGCACGGCCTCCAAGTTCTTCGCGGAAATCGGCAGGCGCGCTCCCAAGCTGCCTCGATGGAGCGGGGATTTGTATCTGGAGCTGCACCGAGGTACCTACACCACGCATGCGCGCAACAAACGGAATAATCGGAAGGCGGAGGTATTGTATCGCGAAGCGGAAATCTGGAGCCGGTTGGCGGATTTGTACCTGGAAAATCAGGCGCATAGCCACATGCTTCACGAGGGTTGGAAGCTCATTCTGCTCAATCAATTCCACGATATTATTCCGGGAACGGCGATAACGGAAACCTATGAGACAAGCAGCGGCGAATATGACAAGGTGTTCGCATGGGGCAATGACTGTCTGCGGCAATCGCTGGAACGCCTGGCCGGCCGCGTTGAAGCAAGCCTTGAAGGCGTGCCTTACGTCGTGTTCAACAGTCTCGGCTGGGAGCGCAGCGAAATCGTAACGATTGAAGGCGGCGAGGCGTTGGCGAATACGGCTGGATATGATGCCGCAGGGAAGCGGCTCGCGAGCGACATAATTCGCCTTGCGGATAAGCCGGAGAGGTACATGCTCTCCATAAACGTATCCGCTATTCCCGCCTTCGGCTATGCCACGATCTGGTTGCGGCCATTGGACGGGGGACAGGCTGATCTGCCGAATCTGCCGATACTGCAACCTGTATCGCAAGAGCTTCGCCGCTGGGAAACGGATCGCTATGTGCTCGAATTTAATGAGCGCTATGAAATTACCCGCTGGCTGGATAAGAATCTGAATCGCGAGCTGATCAAGGCCGGGGACAAAGCGAATGAATTTCAATTGTTCGATGATCAGCCGATTCATTGGGATGCCTGGGACATCGATCCTCGCTTCAATGAGCAACGCGCCGGTTATGCCGAGCCAATCGGCCAGCCGAAGGTCATGCGGGGAGAGACATGCGATATACTAAGCTTCTCCTGGAAGCTGAATCGCTCGTTGTTGTCGCAGGACCTCATCCTGTATCACGACCGGAGCCGCGTCGATTTCAGAACGAAGATTCAGTGGAACGAAGAGCATAAGCTGCTCAAGGTCGCGTTCCCCGTGGATATCCTGGCAGGTAGCGCAACGTACGAAATTCCGTTCGGCGCGATCCAAAGACCGACGCATTCGAATACGAGCTGGGAGCAGGCTCAGTACGAGGTGTGCGGGCATCGGTGGGCAGACTTGTCGGAGGGGGGCTACGGAGCGACTCTGCTGAACGATTGCAAGTACGGCTACGACATCAAGGGCCGGACGTTGCGATTGTCGCTGCTGCGTGCGCCGAAATGGCCGGATGAAACGGCGGACCAGGGCGAGCATGATTTTACTTATTCCCTGTTGCCGCATGAAGGGAGCTGGCGCGATGCGGGGGTCGTCCGGGCGGCAGCGGAGCTGAATCATCCGGTGCATGCGGTTGCTGCGAGCCTGGGCGAAGAGAGTGAGACTCCGCTGCCGAGCGCAAGCTCGCTAATAGCATTCAGCGGACGCCATGTGCTGCTCGACACGATGAAAGCGGCCGAAGACGGTGATGGAACCATTTTGCGCATGTACGAATCGTCCGGGGGAAGGGAAGACGTAAGCCTCGCGCTGCCTTCGGGCTGCGACAGAGCGTTCCTGGTGAACCTGCTGGAGGAAGAGATCGAGGAGCTGCCGGTATTGAACAGAGAGATTCAGCTGTCGTTCAAGCCATTTGAGATCAAGAGCGTCAAGTGGGCTGAATAGCGCCACGCGGCCAGATGATAGCATAGCTGCTGCTCCTGGACAGGATAGCAGCTACCTGTAAGGGACATTTTCGACCGTTAGCGGCTCATATTAACGACATCAGATTTGTAACGGACATTTCGTCCTCTTAGCGAGGTAGTTGAGCTGTTATTGTGCTTGTTTTGCCCGCTAAGGAGACAGAATGTCCGTTAGAGCCGAGCGGTGTCGAAAACCAGCTTCTAAGAGGACGAAATGTCCGTTAGAGCTGAGCGGTATCGAAAACCAGCTTTTTTCAAGAGGACAAAATGAGGCTGTCGATTAACTGTGGACGGGGCTGCAATGCTGATTTTCAGCGCTGCAGCTTCGGAAGGTGCTCCGACTGGTACTCTAGCTCTGTTTTTCAGCGCTGCAGCTTGAAATGCGGAACTGGCTGAGGTGTGCCATAAGCAGGTGATCCACAGTTAAAAGACAGCCTCCAAAATGTCTGTTAGAGCCGAACGCAGGCTGCAAGGGCCGAGGACGAAAGTAACGCTGTTCATTTTCGATTTCTAGTTCTTGCCTCTCCCTTTGTTTTTCCCTTTTGAATTTCCTGCGTGTTTATTCTTTTTGTCCTCCTTCTCCGCTTTTCCCTTCCCTGGATGCTCATCCTTTGGTTTTTTCTTTTTCTCTTTTTCTTCTTTTGTTTTGCCGGGCGGGTCAGCTTTGCCCGGCTTTCCTTGCGTGACCGGAAAAGTCATGACTGGTTCACCCTTAAGAGCCTCGCTCATGAGCTTCTGGAACACGACAGCCGCTGCTTTCGAGGTGGTCGTTAAGTAATGCGCGGCGTCCGTATGGTCATAACCAAGCCACACGGCTCCGACAAGCTGCGGCGTATAGCCGACAAACCAATTGTCCTTGATGCCTTGGTCTCCTGTTCCCGGCATGTCTGTCGTGCCTGTCTTGCCGGCTAACGGGCGGTCTCCAAGGGATGCGGCTGTGCCCGTACCTTCCTTCACAACGCCTTCAAGCATCGCGGTCATGGTTCGGGCAATCGACGGGTCGGTGACTTTCACGCTTGCTCCGGATTCTGCCTCGGCAATGATTTCGCCCTCGGGCGTTTCAATGCGCGCAATGGAATGCGCGGGAATCCGTGTTCCGTCATTCGCAAACACGCCAAATGCCTCGGCCATATCAAGCGGAGATACCCCCTCCTGGAGTCCCCCAAGCGCAAGTCCAAGCGTCCGGTCGGCATCCGTCAACTCTATCCCGAACCGTTCGGCCGAGTCCATGGCTGCATCAATGCCCATCTCATTGAGCAGAGAAACGGCAGGCACATTATAGGAATGAGTCAGGGCCTCATATAGCGATACCGCTCCATGATAACCGCCGCCGGCATTGGTAGGCTGATAGCCTCCGATATTAACCGGCTCATCCATCAACACGCTCTCAGGCGTATAGCCGCGTTCTAACGCGGGCGTATAGACCGCAATCGGCTTTATCGTCGAACCTGGCTGGCGTTTCAGCTGTACCGCCCGGTTAAAGCCGCGGAACGGCTGCTCGCCGCGCCCGCCGATAAGAGCTCTTATGCCTCCGTCCCGGGGATCGACCAGCACGGCTCCGCTTTGAATCAATTGATCGGAGCTGCTTGCGGGGAACAGGCTGTCCTGCGCATAAACCGCCTCTGCCGCTTCCTGCATGCGCATATCAAGCGTCGTATAGATGCGAAATCCCCCATGCAGCATTTCATTTTCCGTAAGTCCGTACTTTTGGCCTGCCTCGCGAATGACTTGGTCGATGAAGTAGGGGAATTTCATCGCATTATCGCTGCCGGGCTTCGCGCTTCGAATGTGAAGCGGCTCTTTCGTGGCAGCTTCATAAGCAGCCGAGTCAATCTTGCCTTGCTCCTTCATGAGCTTCAGCACAACATTTCTGCGGGCGAGCGCTTCTTCCGGATGGCTGTAGGGCGAGAGCGCCGAAGGCGCCTTGATGATTCCCGCAAGGAGCGCGGACTGCGTTAGCGACAGCTCGTCCACGGGGATCCCGAAGTACGTCTCTGAAGCTTTCTTGATTCCCCAGGCCCCTTCGCCCAAATAAATCCCATTTAAATAATAAGTAATGATTTGCTGTTTATCGTAATTTTTCTCGATCTTTTCGGCCAGCAGAAGCTCCTTCCACTTCCTTGTCCAGGTTCGTTCCTGGCTTAGGAATACATTCTTCGCCAGCTGCTGCGTGATGGTGCTTGCCCCCTGCACGGTCTTGCCACTCTTCAGGTTGGTCAGCATGGCGCGGCCGATTCCTTGCAAATCCATGCCGCTATGCTCGAAGAATCGCTTGTCTTCGACCGCAACAACCGCATTAATGATAGTTACGGGCAGGCTGTCATAGCTGACGGCCTCGGCTTTTTTCGGCGAAATACGAAGCGCTTCCTCCTTGTTCTGATCGTATATAATCGTGGCGGCCGGCAGCGGTTCCTCCAATAAGGATACATCCTGGCTGGCAACCAACATATGGAATATCATAAAACTTGAGGAAACGAGTATGACGATGGCGAGTATGATGACTAGCGCAAGCTTTCTCCATTTAACCCTTCTTTTTGAGTTCTGATGCGGAATCGTTAAGTTCATGCATGTTCCTCCAAATCTAGCTGCGGGCAATTTGCTCATTTTGTCTTACATATAATTCGCAACCGAGAGCGTTTTTCAGTGCGTTGGAGTTTATGAGTCTGCTTTCTGGCAGCAATCTCGATTTGTGCTCTTGCAATAATTAGACCATACTAGCAGTATTCAAACGATTTTTGCGACAATAGCACAGGAGGAATGTGACAAACATGAAAGGGGAATGTGTTGGATGGATGAGAAGCATGACTTGAGCGGAATGAAGACGCCGGAGGGCATTCATAGCTTGGAGCAGGTGCGCAAGCTTGTCGCCTTCTTGCCCGAAGTAACAGAGCTTATTGACGGGCATGGACATACAACCTTCAAAGTGCGGGACAAGTCGTTCATCATGATGAGCGACTTCGGAATGAACTTCAAATGCGACCTGGAAGGTCAGGAAATATTGCTCCAGCAGGAGCAATTCTATAAGCCGCGCTATATCGGCCATCGGGGCTGGGTAGGCGTCCGCGAGCCCGAGAGCTGGGAGGAAATGGGCCAATTGCTGAAGGAGGCCTATCTGCTCGCAGCTCCGAAGAGACTTGTGAAGCGGGTACTGGAGAAGGGCATCTGAGCCGAACGGCGGGCTCCTGAACCAAGCAACGCTGAACAACGTATCAGCGAAGATCTTGCTCCCCTTGCAGCGTAGCTATGTAGATAAACGGTGTAAATAATGGCGGCGCGGTATCTGTAAGTCGAAAAAATCGACTTACAGCTCGGGAACCGCGCTCGCGGAGGTCTGTAAGTCGAAAAAATCGACTTACAGCCCGGGAAATGCGCTCGCGGAGGTCTGTAAGTCGAAAAAATCGACTTACAGCCCAGCAAACACGGCGCCCCTAAGGCCGAATTGTCACTCGGGTGCCCACTGGTACAAGACGCGACAGCGCAAGAACATCCTCGTTGTACATGCGGATGCAGCCATGCGAGACCAGATGGCCGATCGAAGAGGGATCATTCGTGCCGTGAATCCCATAATGCGGCTTCGAGAGCCCCATCCAGAACGCGCCGAAGGGACCGCCGGGCCATGCTTGTTTGTTCACAATTGTAAATTCCCCAATCGGAGTCTGTGTCACCATCCTGCCAATGCCGACGGGGTAGGAATGAATAACGGTGTTGTCATCGAGCAGATACAGCATGCGATCCGACAAATCGATAATAATGCGGTAAGCAGGCATAATTAGCTTCACTCCTTTCGCTTACATCGTATGCGAAAATCTGCTGGTTGCTGATACGAAAAGGCTTAGTTGCATTCTGTCCAATTGCGCGAGTCCGCTTCAACTATATAAGCTGAACGAGAAAATGTAACGAAACACAAAGGAGAGCACGGATCCTGCCGGAGAAGCGATAACGTTCTCCTTTGAGGTTGTCGATTCATTGTGCATCAGGGCGAATGGGTTACTCAGCGCAGCAGCCTCGGATGTCGCCCCGACTGGCGACTGGCGCACTAGCGCTGATATTCAGCGCTAGAGCTTCAAATGCGGAACTGGCTGAGGTGTTCCACAAGTAGGTGATCCACAGTTAATCCCCCCCCCTCCCTCTCCTATGCTCCCACGACTCAACAACTGCGTCGGCTTAATAATTGACACCCGGAAACAACGGCGATCTCAAGATCGATCTCTTCCAGCAGCGACAGGTCAGTAAGAAACATTACTCCAAAAACACCTCAATATCTTTACACCACCTTCATAAATGTGCGAATGACCCTCCACGCTTATACATATCGACCCTTGCCCCGCGGTCATATACATAGAAGAACAACGTTTCTACAGTTACTCTGAGTGGAGGTTATAGGTTTGGAAGGCTATCAAATCGTACCTTGGGATGATCTGCTGCTGGAAGATTCGCCTAATATAAATCTGGAACAATATGTCCCGCCCGAGTTGGAGGAGCTTGCCCGCAAGGTTTGCGAATCCTATGATATGCGAGTGAATCAAATGACGCTGATTACGTCGAAGCCCGACAAAGGCGGAGCGATCTGGCGCATCGAAACGAATCATGGCGCGCGCAGCTTGAAGGTGCTTCACCGCACGCCGGAGCGAAGCCTGTTCAGTGTGGCGGCGCAGGAATATGTGGTCGCGAACGGCGGCAGGGTGCCGGCCATCATTCACACGAAGGATGATCGCAATTCGGTCGCAGCGGGCGGCAAGCTATGGATTGTCACCGATTGGATCGTGGAGTTGGCGCCTGTCGCCAAGATCGATCTGGACGGATCGATGACGCTCTGCCACGGACTTGGCGAATTTCATCAATGGACGAAGGGCTACGTTCCGCCTCCCGAGGCGGGCAAATCGTCTCGGATTTACAAGTGGGATAGTCAATATCAGAAGATTATGTCGAAGATTGGCTGGTTCAGACATCTGGCGAACGCTTACCGGGATACCGAAGCCAGCGCGCATCTCTTAAGCGTTCTTGATATGTTCGAGGGTCAGGCGCAGGATATTTACAAGCGTTTTCAAGCCTCGTCCTATTCCAAAATGGTTCGCAAGGGCGGCTCGCACTGGGGTCTTGCCCATCAGGATTACGGCTGGTCGAACGGGCAGATGGGTCCTGGCGGCATCTGGGTCATCGATCTGGACGGCGTCGCTTTCGACTTGCCGATCAGGGACCTGCGCAAGATCATTACCAGCACCATGGATGATATGGGCGCATGGGACATTGTTTGGATACGCGGCGTAATCGAAGCCTATCATCGGGCGAATCCGTTAGATCGAGAGACATTCGAGCTGTTGTGGCTCGATATGGCGTTTCCGAATGAATTTTATAAGCATACCAAAGAAATCGTGTTCGATCCCGTAACCTTCATGAACACCGAACTGAATGCAATTCTCGATCGGGTCGTGGCGACGGAAGCGAACAAATGGGAGGTTCTGCGGGAGCTGGAGCAGGACATGGAGATGTACCCGTCAGGCGATTATCCGGAAATCGAGGAAGAAGCGAGCTTGCCGTTCAGCTATCGCGATTACGCAAAG
Organism: Paenibacillus sp. HB172176; assembly: GCF_011947265.1. Classification (GTDB taxonomy): domain Bacteria; phylum Bacillota; class Bacilli; order Paenibacillales; family Paenibacillaceae; genus Pristimantibacillus. The sequence goes on along the minus strand of NZ_JAATHD010000025.1, from coordinate 56,906 downwards.
CAGGGTACCGCCATGCCGCCGATGGAGGAATATACGCAAGAGGATGAAGACGAAGATGACGAGAGAGAGAAGTCGCAGAAGAAGAAAAAGAAAACAAAGAGCCGCAAAAAAACAGGCAAGAACAGCGAACGTGAACGAGGAGAGAGAATGAAGCAAGAGCTGCAAGAAAAGGATGAGAAGCGTCTGCAGAAGGAAGAAAGTCGAAAGAATGAGCAATCGATCAATAAGAACAAATACAAGAAATTGAAAAAAACGGTGAGCGTGAAGCCGGGCAGCGAGGCGGTGCCTCTGAAGAAGACGCTTGAACTCGTTCCTTCCAGAAAGTCGAAAAGCAAGGAAGCTGACCGTGCGACTAAACGCAGAAAAGCGATAGAAGAGGCGCAAGGCGGAAAGGGACCTCGCAGGGAAGTGAAGCGCAGCAAGTCTGCCAAAGCTTCGAGTCCGCTTACGGACCGCCGCGTCAGCGGAGCGGCATCCGGCCCATCGCGCAAGCAGGCGCCGAAGGGAAAGCGAAAGCCGACCGGCAAGCAGCTGCAGAGGGTCAGGGCAAGGGCGCAAGTGAAGAGCCATTCGGGAGAGTCGCATGAGAGCTGGCTGATTCATTCTTCGCCGAATCGCTTGCTTGCGAATCATGAGAAAGCGTATCTCTCTGCCCGCATGAAAACCGAGGCTGAGGAGGCGGCGCTATGAATATATTGATGATATGCACAGAGAAGCTTCCCGTTCCGAATATTCGCGGCGGGGCGATTCAGACGTATATTGACGGAGTGAAGGAACTGCTGAGCAGACAGCATCAATTAACGATCATCAGCCGGAGCGATCCGGATTTGCCGGAATCGGAGACAGTGAACGGAATTCGATACCGGCGATTCGAATCGAAGGGAATTCTGGACATTTATATGGAGAATATCATTCCCTATCTCGCGCAAAGCAATGAGCAATTCGATGTAATTCATATTTTTAACCGGCCGAGGTTGGTGATGCCTGTCGATTCCGTGCGGCCAAATGCGCGAATTGTGCTCAGCATGCATAATGATATGTTCAATTCGCTCAAGCTGAACAGGCAAGAAGGAAATGCGGTTGTGGCGAGGGTGGATACCATCGTAACCATCAGCAATTATATCGGAGCGACGATCTGCAAGGACTATCCGGAGGCGGCTGGCAAGATCAGAACGATCTATTCCGGCGTGGATCTATCGAAATTCGCGCCATACAGGCAATCCAATTCGGCGAAGCGGGATCGGGAACAAATTCGGGCGGAGCATCAGCTCGGGAACAAGAAGGTAATCCTGTTCGTCGGAAGGCTTTCCCGGAACAAAGGTCCGCATGTGCTCGTTCGGGCAATGAATCATATTAAGCAGCAAGATGCGGTGCTTGTTATTGTCGGCGCGGCCTGGTTCAGCGATGATCGCATCAGCGACTATATCGCCTATCTGCGCGCAATGGCCGAGCGGTCGCCGATTCCGGTTAAGACAACAGGCTATGTGCAGGCGCAGGATGTGCATAAATGGTACTGCGCGGCGGATGTATTCGTCTGCACATCCATCTGGGAAGAGCCGCTGGCGCGCGTCCATTATGAGGCAATGGCGGCCGGCCTGCCGCTTATCACAACGGCGAGGGGAGGAAATCCGGAAATTATTCGGGGCAATAACGGCGTTATTGTTCAGGATCCGGAGAATCCGCTTGAATACGCCGATCATATCAACGCTATGCTTTCTAATCCAGGCAACGCAGGTCGGATGGGCTTGCAAGGCCGCAAGCTGGTCGAGGACCATTTTACCTGGAATCATGTGGCAGGCAACATACTGGAGGTGTGGGGGAGCTAGGGCGCAATGTTTGAATTGAGATAAAGGAAGAGGCCCGGTGCATGTGCAGCGGGCTTCTGTTTTCTATGATGGAGCGCCGCCTCTCGAGTCGTTTTTACGATCCGCTGCGACCTGACAGTTGCAGAAGCGAAGAAGCCTGCGAAGCAAAGTTCGCAGGCGCTGTTCAAACGTATCATGCAAGGGAGAAGTTATTCCTCGTCTTCGTCGTCATCATCATCGTCAGGATCATGATGATGGTCGTGATCATGATCACAAACAGGATCACAATCAGAATCAGCATGATGATCCCTATTCATCTTCTTTTTTTCTTTTTTCTTTTCTTTTTTCTTCAGCGCCTTTTTCAGCTTTTTAGCTCTCTTTTTTTCCTTCTCATCCTCATCATCCTCTTCGTCCTTGTCTTCTGCCGCCTCCTCTTCATCGTCGACTTCTTGATCGTTTTCTTCCGCTTCCTCTGAATTTTCATCATGTACAACCGCCTCTACTTCAGCAACTGGCTCCCAGTCTACATCCGCGAGCATGTCTTTAATCTCATCTTTGCTCTTGCCTGCCAGAGCAAGCTCTTGCACAGAACCATCCTCGAGGAGAAGGTTTAGCTGTTCTACTTCTTGCGATTTCAGCACCTTTTTTATTTCTTTCACCAGTGACAAGGCAATATCCCTCCGCGACACTTATTTTTCAAGCTAGTATATAGTATAGAATTGCGAGAGGAATGGCTTGGGTATATGAAGCAGGGTAAGCGTCGTTTTTACTATATGAACTATATATCACAATACACAGAGGAGAGAACAGATCATTCTGGAAAAGCGCATGGAAGATTGATCTGTTGTCGCAGCAATAATACAAAATGGGGATTGACCCTCACGTTACGTGATACTCTATAGTGAGAAGCAAGAAGGGGGCGGGCAATACGATGAAGGTGAAAGAGGTTGCGGAGCTCGCTGGCGTCAGCGTGCGCACACTGCATCATTATGACGAGATTGGTCTCCTGATTCCGGATGGGATAACCGAAGCCGGCTATCGCGACTATTCTCAGCGTAATCTCGAGCTGCTGCAGCAAATTTGCTTTTATCGGGAGCTGGGATTTCCTTTGAAGCAAATCAGGGCGATCGTGACCGACGAGAGCTTCGACCGCTTGGAGGCGCTGAGCCGGCATAAGCAGATGCTGCGAGAGAAGCGCGATCAGTTGGACCGGCTGCTGCGGACGGTGGAGAAGACGATGCAATACGAGAGAGGAGAAATGAACATGACGAACAAGGAGAAATTCGAAGGGTTTGATTTCAGCGAAGTCAATCCGTATGAGGGAGAGGCGCGGGAGCGCTGGGGAGATCGGACGGTGGATGATTCGAATGCAAAGCTCGGCGCAATGAAGCAGGACGGCAGCATCGAACGATTCCAAGAGGAGATGAACGCGTTGTATCGAAGGCTTGCGGCGCTTCGTCATGATGATCCGGAATCGCAGGCTTCCCAGGCGGCGATTAAGGAATGGTATGACCTGCTGAATCGTATGGGAGCCTATTCGCCCGAAGCGTTCAAGAGCCTCGGGCAAATGTATGTCGATGACGAGCGTTTTACGAAAAATATCGATAAGTTTGGCGAAGGACTGGCGTTGTTCATGCGCGACGCCATGGCCTTCTACGCGGGCAGCCGGGCTTAATTTCCGGTCTGGTCAAATATTCTCATGCTATTTTCAGATAAATATGATATCTTTTGAAGCATGCAGGTTAGAGAGAAGGAGTCGATTGAAAGTTGCATGCTATTCTTGAATTTTTATCTGAATTTGTTCAAACGATGATTGACAATCTGGGCATCTGGGGCATTGGACTCGGCATGCTCATCGAGAGTGCGTGCATACCTCTTCCAAGCGAAGTCATTATGCTGGTAGGCGGCTTTCATGTGGTTACGGGAAACTTTACTTTCACGGAGGTTGTGATCGCTGGCGTTGTCGGCAACTTGCTCGGCTCCATATTGGCCTACTGGATCGGAATTGTCGGGGGACGCGCGTTCATCCTGAAGTATGGCAAGTATGTGCTGCTGAACGAGCATCATCTGGACAAGGCGGAATCGTGGTTTCATAAATATGGCGAGTGGACGGTGTTCGCGACGAGGAATTTGCCGTTCATTCGGACCTTCATTTCCCTGCCGGCAGGCGTGGCAAGAATGAACTTCGCCAAGTTCGTTGTGTTCACAACGCTCGGCTGCATCCCGTGGAATATTGCGCTTACCTATGTAGGCTACCGTCTGGGGCAGAACTGGGATGAAGCGGAGCCGTATATCAAGCCGTTCAGCTATATCATCGCGGTTGTGGTTGTGATCCTCGTGCTGCGCTGGGTGTGGAAGTCAAGAAAAACGACCGGGAAATAAAGGATACAGAAGAAGCCGCGCATCGCGGACAAAGCTCTGAAATGATCAAGCTCATTGATTATTTTAGAGCTTTTTTTTGTTGATAGACGTTTGTCGATTTACAAATTGGAAGGCTCTCTCATGAATTTCTCATTTTGACTATGTACAATGGGAATGGAACACTGTCGATCAAATACCGAACAAGGGAGAGTATGATGAGCAAAAACAAGAAGGTATGGATTCCGGCTATTTTCACCGTTGCTGCAGCAATTCTTCTCTTGGTTTATTATTTCTTGACTCCGCATCCACGGATTAGAGAGCACGAGCACCCTATGGAGGGAATCGTCAAGACGCTTGGCACAATCTCTCTGTATATGGGAGCGGTCAGCTTCTCTTGGTATTGGTTCAAGAGGAAACGCAAATCCCCGTCTCAGCTCTTGAGGAAGGTCGGGAAAATGCTGCATGCCATTCATCAACCGCTTGGATGGGCGACTCTCTTGTTCATCGCTGTTCATGGCGCGTACTTCCTAATAATCAAGCCGCATGATCATAAAATCATGTCCGGAATTGCGAATTTTCTGTTATTGCTGACGCTGGCGGGTTATGGTTATTTCATTCTGAGGATAAGAAATAAATGGATGCGCACCGTACATCGGATGCTAGCTATTGCGTGGGTCCCGATTCTGTTCTTCCACGCCGGCGGTTCGGTCATAGCGGCGACGGCGGCGACGCTTGCGGCAGGAGGGCTTGCGTGGTTGGTTGAGCGTTCAGCCATCCTTCAGGCGGATGTGGGCGGGAAAGATAAGTAACATGCTGGTTATAAGCCGTGTTGATCGTTTGTCATGGGAATAAGATGATGAAGGAATCGTTATCGGCTTACTATACTGGCATGGAGGTAGGATATGACCCGGCTTAGAGTAACATGCTCAAGATGCGGCTCGTCTGCGGCATTCACCTATGAAGAGATGAACTGCGTTTGCGGCGGTGTGCGACTTGTTGAATACGATCTGGCATTAGCGGCGAAGACATTGACTAAGCAGGCGCTCTTGCACCGACCCGCGTCTATGTGGCGTTACAAGGAGCTTCTGCCCGTAGCGGCTTCGGAGGATATCGTATCATTAGGGGAAGGTTGGACTCCCTTGTCTCTCTTGAGCATAGCGGAGCTGAAGCTGCCGGTTGATCGGCTGTGGATCAAGCGGGAAGAGCTGAATCCGACCGGCAGCTTCAAAGCGCGCGGGATGTCGGTAGCCGTCTCGCTGCTGAAGGAAAGAGGCAAGCGGACAGCCGCCTTGGCCTCCAATGGGAATGCAGCGAGCGCGCTTGCGGCTTATGCGGCCTCTGCCGGCATGGATGCATGCGTCTTCGTGCCTGAGGACTGCCCGCCGTATATCGTGCAGGAATGCAGGCATTACGGGGCGGACACTTTTCGAGTGAAGGGACTTATTCATGACGCCGGACAATGGGTGGAAGCGGGGAGAAGATTGTTCGGCTGGTCATCCGTTTCCACGCTGAAGGAGCCTGGCCGGGTTGAAGGCAAGAAGACGATGGGCTTCGAGCTTGCGGAGCAGTTGAACTGGCAGCTGCCAAGCGTTATTGTATATCCGACCGGCGGAGGCTCAGGAGTTATCGGGATGTGGAAGGCCTTTCGCGAGCTGAAGGAATTGAGAATGATAACGGGACCGCTGCCTCGCATGGTCTGCGTGCAAGCATCGGGCTGCGCGCCGCTGGCCGCGGCTATGGGGAAAGCCGACAGCGGCTCCGAAACTCCAGCGGCGACAGGCATGCGCGTGCCAAGACCGCCTGATCTGGAGCTGCTTGTTCGAATCCTAAGAGAAATGAAAGGAACCGCGGTCGCAGTCACTCAAGACGAAATAAAAGACGCCCAGCGAGCGATGGGCGCCAGAGGAATTTCGGCATCGCCCGAAGGGGCGGCGACCTGGGCAGGATTTGTAAGCTTGTGCGAAGAAGGCTGGATTCAGCCTAAGGATCGCGTCGTGCTGTTCAATACCTCCCATGCGATGAAGTATGAGCTTCATTGCGCGAATGAGAGAACGCCGCTGCTTGGCAAGCTTAACCCCATTTTATAATGCGACGGTACATGGACTTATCCTTCAGCCTCTTGAACAAGGAACGGCTCGGGGAGAAATTCGCTTCAATGATCCACGGTTTGCCCTTTCGATCGATGCCCACATCCATGCCTACTGTGCGAATCCAAGGATAATAAGCGTGGAGATGTCTGGCGGTGCGAAGCGACAAAGCATGCGACTGGCTGACGATGCTCCCGCTCTGATTCATAAGGCTTGGCGACTTGCGGATCGCTTCGGGCAGCGGAAGCACGTATCCGCGGCTGCGTGCCGTATTGGTTACGAGATAACCGGGCCCGGCAATCTTGGCTAACGATCCCGTCACCTTCCATGACCGGCTTCTTCCGCGCTGCACCATGACTCTCGCATCGAAGGGTCTCGAGCCGACTGTCGCCAGATTCACATATCGCTGAACAAGACCGCTTCCTAATGAATGCCTGTTCAGCAAGCTCATGACGGCAGAGATATCGGAGACCTTGCGGCTGTGCTTCTCCCAGCGCACATGCAACTGGCGGGGGGACTGCTTCGTAATCCGAAATACGCCTGCTCCGCCGCTTTTGGCCCGAGGCTTCACAATGACCGTTTTGTAACGATCAATCATCGTCGCAAGCGTCCGCGCAGACAATGGCAGGGTTTGGGGGAGCGAAGGGATAAGGGACGAAGATTTCTTCATAATCGTGTATTTGCTCCACTTGTTCCAGCTCGGCTTCATGATGGGCTTCCCTCCGGATACTGGGTGTCATGAGCTTCAATGCCCACAATTTGATTTTGTTCGTCTACAAAAACAACGCGAGGCTGTAATTCAGCCGTATCCTCCTCATGGAACAGCCCCATACTGAGAATAATCACCTTGTCTCCCGGCTGAAACAGATGAGCGGGGGGGCCGTTCAGGCAGATCTTCCCGGACTGCTCCGGCGCCGGAAGGGCATAGGTCTTCCAACGCGTCGCATTTCTGAGTGAGGTGACTTGAACCATTTCATAGGGGCGAATATTCGCTTTCTTCATCAACAAAGCATCGATTGTGATGCTTCCTACATAATCGAGATCGGCTTCCGTTACCGTAGCCCGGTGAATCTTTCCTTTGCACATAAGTCGTTGCAGCTTGAACAACCTCCTACATATAGGCTCAGAGTATTGTATGAGGGAAGCGGCGAATTTGCCATTGGAAAGGGATTTTCATTGGAGGGTGTTCGGTTCGGGGACGCGGAGACATTCGTCTAGACAGCACGGCTCTCCGCCTATAGCTGTCGCTGCTCCTCGCCCCATTCCTTCATCATGCGAATGATGGGAAGCACCGATCTGCCTTTATCCGTTAACGAGTATTCGACCTTGGGCGGCACCTCCGCATACACCTTCCGGTGCACGAGACCGTGTTCTTCGAGATCTCTTAATTGCAGAGTGAGCATTCGCTGCGTAATGTTAGGACAGCTTCTGCGCAGCTCGTTGAATCGCATCGTGCCGCTCATGAGACGGTATAGCAGGATGGATTTCCAGCTTCCTCCTATAATCTTCAATGTATATTCTACGGGACACTCCACGTAATCCGAGCATTCTAACGTTGAGCCCGCATCCATCGCTTTTATGGGCTCTTCCAACGATTTTGTCATTTCGCCAGCCTCCTATGGTATCAATATTGATACTATCTATCATGAATGTGCGTACTTTAATTTTTGTATGCATTCATTATAATAAAAAGAAGAAAAAACATAAAGGAGTGTGGAAGTCATGACAGCAGAAACGACAAACCACTTGACGAATGAAGCAACGAAAGAGGACAAGAAAGCATCCATTCTGGAGGCATTCGGGTTCAGACATGCCTGCAAGGCGTTCGACTCATCGAAAAAAATACCACAGGAGGACTTCGGGTTCATATTGGAAACCGCGCGCTTGTCGCCGAGCTCTTACGGCTTTGAGCCGTGGCGTTTCCTTGTCCTGCAGAACGAAGCGCTGCGGAGAAAGCTGCTTCCCGTTGTCTGGGGAGGGCAGGGACAGCTCCCGACGGCGAGCCATCTTGTCGTTGCTCTTGCGCGCAAGAAGCAAGCCATGCTTCCGGATTCGCCGCATGTGCAGAGGATCATGCGGGAGGTTCATCATCTGCCGGATGCCATTGCGGATATGCTGGAGCAGAAGTATGAACAATTTCTGAACGAGGGCTTCAAGCTCATTGAGAATGACCGCGCAATGTTCGAGTGGGCTTGCCGGCAAACTTATCTGGCTGTGGGCAATATGATGACGGCCGCCGCTCAGATCGGCATCGATTCGTGTCCAATGGAGGGCTTTGACAAAGACGGAGTGGAGCAAGCGCTGCGGGAGGAAGGACTTCTGGACGGAGAGGAATTCGGCGTAGCTTGCTTCGTAGCCTTCGGCTATCGCAAGGAGCAGCCGGCGCGTCCGAAGTCGAGGCAGGCGATGGAGGAAATCGTGCAATGGGTTGAATAACCGGATGGCCGGGAGGTCGCTCGAAGCAGGACATTACAGCTGTAGATGACAGTCGGCAAGCGGAAGCGGCAGGCGCCACCAAGGCGCTTGCCGTTTGCCGCTTCTATAGCTGCAGCTTCTGCCTGTAGCTCGAAGGGTTCATGCCGATGCGGGCCGTGAAGATCCGGCTCAGGTAGAAGCCGTTCTCGTAGCCGCATTCCGCCGCAATGGCGTCGATGGTCCAGTTGGTCGTGCGCAGAAGCTCGGATGCCTGCTGCATGCGAAGATCCGTAACATAGTCATTCGGCTTCTCGCCGAATGCCGACTGAAATTGCCTGGTGAGCTGCACGGGGGTTAACTGGAACCTGCCGGCGACATCCTTCAGCAACAACGCTTCGCAGGCATGGGCATTCAAGTAATTTCTCACCTCGAGCATAACGGGGTTCGCCGCATGCTTCTGGGCTCCATCGGCTCCAAGACTCGTATGCTCCATCAGGATCAGCAGCCACAAATCATGGGCAAGATGCGAGCGCAGCTCCCAGGCAAACGGCGATCTGCTGCCGGCATTGCGGCGAAGCATGGAGCAATTATCCGCCACTCTTCCCTGTCTGGACAACCGAATCCTGCCGATCGGCGCTTGCTCCTCCGGCTTGCAATCGAGGACGAGAAAGTGGAAGGTCAGCGGGGTGATGGTCTCTCTCTCGAAGTCGGTGAGAGGCGGACAGAGAATAAGATCGCCGGCTTCCGCCGTTCCTTCCCGACCGGCAATGCGGAACTTCATCTCCCCCGATTCGATGACGAACATGACCCACTCCTCGTATTGATCGCTTGCCAGTTGGAACTGCTCTTTGTGCTGCCAATAAACATGGGAGATTAGCCGCGAAACGCAGTCTGACATCCTCGCCACCTCTTCTCGGAAAATGAAATTTTGGATATATATCTGTAATTTAATGCATTCTAACGAATCATTCAAGCGCCTACAATGAAATTATAGATATTATGGAGGTGGCGGTAAGAATGAGGCAGGAGACGGTTCAAACCGATATTACGGTCATTGGAGGCGGTCTTGCGGGCATATGTGCGGCTGTTGCGGCAGCGAGACTCGGCAGCAAGGTAGCCTTGATTCAGAACAGGCCCGTGCTAGGAGGAAACTCGAGCAGCGAGGTGCGGGTATGGGTATGCGGCGCAACTGGACATGGCATTCATCGTTATGCGCGTGAGACGGGCATCATGGGCGAGATGTTCGTGGAGAATCAGTATCGGAATCCGGAAGGAAATCCATACTATTGGGATCTGGTTATGCTCGAAACGGTGAAAGCGGAACCAAATATTTCATTGTATCTCAATACCGACGTGCATGAGGTGGAGGCGCAGGGAACCGAGGAGCAGCGCGAAATTCACGCGGTCATCGGCTGGATGATGGGCTCGGAGAGACGCATTCGCTTCGAGAGCAAGCAGTTCATCGACTGCACGGGCGACGGTCTTGTCGGCTTCCTGGCAGGGGCGAAATATCGCATCGGGCGCGAGGCGCGTCATGAATACAATGAAGTATGGGCGCCCGAGGTCGCGGACGACATTACGCTCGGCAGCACGATTCTGTTCTATACGAAGGACGAAGGCCGTCCAGTGAAATACGTGCCGCCAAGCTTTGCGAGAGACATAACGAAAACGACCATTCCGCTGAAGCGCGTCATCAGAAGCGGAGATTCGGGCTGCCATTACTGGTGGATCGAATGGGGCGGCGAGCATGATATCGTTCACGATAACGAGATGGTTCGAGACGAGCTGTGGGCGGCGATCTACGGGATTTGGGATTATATCAAAAACTCGGGGCAATTCGACGCCGACAATATGACGCTCGAGTGGGTAGGCAGCGTTCCCGGCAAGCGGGAATATCGCCGCTTCACCGGCGATTATGTGCTCAGCCAAGGAGATATTCTGGCGCAGGAGCCGTTCGAGGACCGCGTCGCCTTCGGCGGCTGGTCGATCGATCTTCATCCGCCGCAGGGGATGTACGCGACGGAAAGCGGCTCGAAGCATATGCATATGGACGGCATCTATCATATTCCGTTCCGCTCGCTCTATTCGGCTAATATCAGCAATATGCTGATGGCCGGCAGAGATATCAGCGCGACGCATGTGGCCTTCGGCACAACTCGCGTCATGGCGACCTGCGCGGTAATCGGAGAAGCGGCGGGAACGGGAGCGGCGCTCTGCGTGAAGAACAAGGTGTCGCCTCGCACGCTCGTGAAAGAGTACCTGCAGGAGCTGCAGCAAACGTTGCTTCGCCAGGATGCTTCCGTCGTCGGCCTGGTGAATCAGGATCCGGAGGATCTGGCAAGACAGGCCGTCGCAAGCGCGACAAGCGCGACGAAGCAGATTCGTATCGAGCATTCGCATGAAACGCAAAGCATGGATACGGATTTCGGCATTATTTTCCCCATTGACCGTTTGGAGGGCATCGAGCTGCTGCTGGATGCAAGCGGCGAGACGACCGTAGAGGTCGAACTGTGGTCGACGGGACGCGAGGAGAATTATGTGCCGCATACGCTCGAGGCGAAAGCGTCGGCTGCGATTGAATCCGGCGAGAAGCAGTGGATTTCCTTCGATCTGGCGTGGTCGCCGGAGAAGGAGCAGTCGGTCTTCGTCATCGTGAAGGCGAATGAGGCGATCAAGCTGCATCTGTCCCATGAGCCGATGACGGGCGTGCTCAGCAGCAAGGAGAGCAGGGAATCGCGCGCGGTCGTGCAGCTCGAGCATCATGATGTGGCGCAGCCGGTCGTGAAATGGTCGATTCGCCAGCACACGCGCAAACCGGCCTGCTTCCGCACGATTGGCCTGGTCGACGTATTCGGTCCTGCGAAGGCGATAGACGGCTATGTTCGCCCGTATGGCGGTCAGCATATGTGGATCTCCGAGGCATCCTCGGAGGAGCAAGCGTTGACGCTCGCTTGGGCGCGTCCCGTTGCCGTGAAGGAGCTCCATCTTACCTTCAATGACGACGTGAACGAGGATTTGATCAATCTGCATCATCATCGCACCGACTTCGAGATCATTCCGGAGCTTGTGAAGGATTACCGGATTGAAGCTCTGGTCGACGGCGCGTGGACGGTCCTGCATCAAGAGAAGGCGAATCGGAAGCGTAAGCGCGTGCATGCGTTGGCGCCGGAGGGCCTTATCTCCGAGCTGAGACTGGTTTGCGAAAGCACCAATGGCTGTCCGAGAACAGAGTTGATTGAGATTCGGGCGTACTAAACGCGTCACAGATTGCTTGCATTTCGTGTGATTGCAATCACAGGGCATTTGAGGCTCCTTCCGTATACTTAAGGCGTAGAGAACAACACACGCTGAAAGCCGGAAGGAGCTTTTTATTATGCTGAAGCAAGAAACGATAGCGATTATCAAATCGACGGTGCCAGTGCTGGAGGAGCATGGCGTTGCCGTTACGAAGCGCTTCTATGAGCTGCTGTTCACGAATCATCCCGAGCTGCTGAATCTATTCAATCACGCGAACCAGAAGCAAGGCAGGCAGCAAGGCGCGCTTGCGAATGCGGTCTACGCGGCTGCGCTGCATATCGATCGTTTGGAGACGATATTGCCCGTTGTGAAAGGGATTGCCCATAAGCATAGAAGCCTGGGAGTCAAGCCGGAGCATTATCCGGTCGTCGGCGAGCATCTCTTGCTTGCGATGAAGGATGTGCTTGGCGACGGGGCGACGGAAGAGGTGCTAGCAGCATGGGGAGATGCGTATCAGGTTATTGCGGATGCCTTTATCGGCGTCGAGAAAAGCATGTATGAGGAAGCGGAGGGGCAGCATGGCGGCTGGGAAGGCTTCCGCGCCTTCAGGGTGGAGCGCCGCGTGAAGGAAAGCGAGGTTATCACCTCCTTCTATCTGGAGCCTGAGGACGGCAAAGCCATCGCCGATTTCCTGCCGGGACAATATGTCAGCGTGAAGCTGGACATTCCGGGAGAGGCATACACGCATATTCGCCAATACAGCCTGTCTGATTCGCCCGGCAAGCCGTATTACCGCATCTCGGTCAAGCGCGAGGAAGCGACCTCGGAGAAGCCGGAGGGCACGGCATCGAATGCGCTTCATCGGTATGCGGAAGAGGGGGAGCGAATTTGGCTGTCGGCTCCGGCGGGACAATTCGTGCTCGACCAGGATGACGACCGCCCTGTCGTGCTGTTGAGCGGCGGCGTCGGCATTACGCCGATGATGAGCATGCTGAAGACATTGGCGGAAGCGGAAGTGGTAGCAGAAACGAAAGCGGGAACAGCGAAGATGGCAATAGCAGGAGCTTCGCGGCCCGTCACCTTCATCCATGCCGCGAGGAACGGCGAGTTCCACGCAATGCGGGAGCAGACGGATGAGCTGGCTGAAGCGCATGAGCATATAACCGTCTATTATTGCTACCAGAATCCGACGGAGGACGATCGCAAGCGGAATGCATTCCATCGGGAAGGGTTCATTGAGCGTGAATGGCTGGAATTGATTACTCCAGGCGCGGATGCAGTCTACTACTTCTGCGGCCCCATCCCGTTCATGAAGCAGATCAATCAGCACTTGAAGCAGCTCGGCGTGCCGGAGTCCTCGATTTATTATGAATTTTTCGGACCTGCGGGGCAGTTGTAAGAAGCGCAAAGGTCGTCTTTTGCAGGGGTTTCTTTCCTGCAGAGACGCGCCTTTTTCGTTTTTTTACAGCCTGAATTTATAAAGTTTCGAGTTACGCACTTTTTTAGGCGGTATTAGCTATATGATGCTTACAAAGCAGCTTTGCTCTGGAAAGCTGCAGGTCGAACATAAAGGAAAGACCTCGAAAAGCGGAAAGATCTAGAAAAGTGGCTTTGATGGAGACAGGTGTGGAGATAGGCGGAACTCTAACGAAACTTGATAACGTTAAGTCCATAAAAAGGCAACCTATTCAAATTTAACGAGGATCTATCGTCTTATTTCATGGTTTCGGGCAGCAATCATGCTCGCTTTGATGAAGTAACGATGTGAATCTTCGTTAGATTCACGCAGGCCTGAGATTCAGGCATTTAACGTTATGAGTCTTCGTTAGGATCCCATGGCCGGAGAGAATTCAATGCGATTAAGGAAACGGGATGAGTGAGAGGCTGCTCTGCTTGCAACTGTAACGGACTTTTTCGACCCTTAGAAGCTCTTTTTAGCTAGCCCAGATTTTTAACGGACCTATTCGCCTCTTAGCTGGTTAATCCCGTTGTTTTTTCGCTCGTTTGGTTGGCTAAGAGGACAAAAAGTCCGTTAGAGCAAGCGAGTATTGAAAAACGCCGTCTAAGAGGACAAAAAGTCCGTTAGAGCAGATCGCTGCTTTTAAAGGACGCCGTCAAGAGGTTTTCTCACTTGACACGCACCCTTCTACGCTGATACAGCCATATATTAATGCTTATCCAGGCGCCGCTGGCCAAATAGCCGCCAAACACATCGCTCGGATAATGCACGCCAAGATAAATACGGCTAATGCCAATCATAGCAACTATGCATGTGCCGAGAAAGATAATGAGGCTGCGAATCCATATTCTTCGAGCATGCTTCCACAGCAAGAAGCTGAGTATGCCGTATAACGTAAAGGCCGCCATAGAGTGACCGCTGGGAAAGCTGTACCCATTCGCATCCGCGATACGATGGAGGAGAGGACGCGCGCGATGGAACAGGATTTTCAGTAACATATTCAATAAAGCAGAGCCAATCACCACGCCTGCAAAAAACACTAATTCTCTGCGGTAATGGAGAACAAAAAATAATACCGCCATAATCGCGAGTGTGATGAAGATGACGGGAGCTCCGGCTCCAATTGCGGTGAAGAAGGTCATGATTGGCGTTAAAGCGCTGCTCTCATAGCCTTGAATAATGGAGATCCACTTGAGATCAAACGCCCTAATCTTATGATCGCCAATGAGAACAGCGATGAGCGCGAAACCGAGCGCGCAAAGCGCGCTTAGCAAGTATGCTTCTGTGAACAAACGTTTCAGTGTCATATTAAAGACTCCTTGGCAATTCGATGATTGCAATCGTTCCTTGTTCGGAGCTGGAGAGACGGATCGTGCCCTCATATTTCTGAACAAGCTTCTTGGCAATCGCAAGTCCCAGTCCGCTTCCTCCTATCGCGCGGCTTCTCGCTTTATCCGCGCGATAGAAGCGATCGAACACATGGGGAAGATGCTCCTCCGGGATTCCGGGCCCGTAGTCGATAATTTCGACGCGATACATGTGATCTTGCACATGCTTGTGGTTCTCAGGGGGAACAGCTGTGCCTGTGACGCGGATATGCTTCTTATCTCGTGAATATTTAATGGCATTATCAATCACGATGGTCAGGATCTGCTTCAGATGATGCTCCGTGATAGCCAGCTTAACGCGGGATAGAGACTGTGTGTCCACATCATATGCGAATTCGGGATGCAGCAGCGAGAAATCATCCACAATTTTGATGACAAGCGGAGACAGATCGGCTTGATTCCACTCTTGAGAGACGGCATTCGACTCGGAGGCGGCAAGCAAATCTTGCGAGAGATGCTTGAGTCTTGTCAATTCTTCAAGCGCGGCATGCAACGATTCGTTCAGAACAGCCGGATCATCCTTTCCCCAGCGCTTCAGCAGATTGAGATGTCCTTCTAGGATGGCAATCGGCGTTCGCAGCTCATGAGAAGCATCTTCGACAAATTGATGCTGTTGCTGAAAGGCCTCCTCTAATTGATCCATCATGCCGTTAAACATCGCGCTTAGCTGGGATAATTCATCTCCGTTGTTATGAAATTCAACGCGCTGGGATAACCCTCTGCGTTTAATATTCTGTATAGCGATTGTCAATCTTCCAATTGGTTTCACGAATTGCCTTCCCAGTAAGACGCCGCTGAAGGCGCTGATGGCTATCCCGCATAGGCCTCCAATGATCATGACAAGGAGCAAGAGATGGTTCAATTGTTCATAGTTCTCCAAGTTGCGGACGATTTCGACCGTTCCCTCGAAATCGCCTGCTTGAATCGAACGGCTAATCACCAGTATATGATCCTGATCATGCCAGAGACTGCGAAGCTTGCTCGAAGCAGGTCTCATGGGGAGCACCCAACTGTTCATCTTTTCATCGCCAATAATGAGCACAAGATTGCCGTCGCGATCAATGATGCGTATCATCTCATCCTTCTCGTTCACCTTCTCCAGAAAGCTCTTTCCCTGCGAGATTTCCTTGGCTCCGCTATTGGCATAATAGACTTGGATTTCGTCCATGCTCTTCTTGATGGAGTCTTCCTCTTGAGCAAGAATCCAGCGATCGAGCACCAGATATTGAACGGAATTGTAGAGCATGAAGAAGACGCACATCCACAACGTTACCCAGACCGTGATTCGCCATTTGAATGGAAGGGCACGTAGCCGATTCAGCAGATTTCTCATAATCGCATCACATAGCCGACCCCTCGCAGGGTCTTAATATATTTTTCTTCCTTCAGATCATTTAATTTCCCGCGCAAATAACGCACATAAACATCAACCACATTCGTTTCGACCTCTGAATCATAGCCCCATACTTTGTCGAGAATGATGTCTCTCGTTAAGACAATGTTCACATTCTGCATGAAGCATTCGAGAAGATCGAATTCTCGTTTGGTTAGCACAATCGTATCTTCTCCCTGTGTAACTATACGCGATCGCATATCAAGCGTTAGATCGCTGAACGAAAGCGTCTCGGATGCATTCTCGCTAAGCTCTAATCTTCGGAACAAGGCGCGCATGCGAGCGAGCAATTCCTCGATTGCGAACGGCTTTGATAGATAGTCATCCCCTCCGCAGTCGAGGCCTCTAACGCGATCATTAACCTTGTTCCGTGCCGTAATCATGATAATCGGCGTATCCTTGGCAGCTCGAATTTCACGGCAGACCTCCATGCCGCTCATGCCAGGGAGCATAATATCAAGCAGGATCATATCCCAGTCCTGCTCCAACGCCATAGCTAAACCGGTATGGCCGGCGACAGCGACAGCAGCCTCATAAGATTCGTGGCGGAGCTCCAGCTCGAGAAATCGAGCTAAATTCGGTTCATCTTCTACAATTAGAATTTTCTTCATGCCTGCCTTCGCCCCCGATTATGAATGCCTCTAGTGTTCCTTCTATTTTAAAGCTTTATTATGAAAACATGGTGAGAATATCTCGAATTTTCAATAATAATGCCATAATCTCATCAAATTTTCAGAATCAACATCTATGATGGATAGAAAAACGTCAAGGGTGAGCAGAATGAATGATAGGATATTTCAATGGATGAATGATTTTGCAGGCAGATATGACTGGATTGATGATGTTATGGAAATCTTCGCGCTGGACATTGTATGGCTTATGCTGTCTGTGATGGTTTATCTCTGGTTTACCGGGAGAGAGGACAATCAGAGGACGGTGTTTTATGCTTTCTTAACGGCGTCGATTTCCTTGCTGCTGGCCATTTTTTTCATCTCGCCGGAGGTGAATCATGCAAGACCGTTTGTTCAGCATCAAGTGATCCAATTAATTCCGCATGCGCCTGATCCTTCATTTCCGAGCGATCATGCGGTCTTGGCATTCTCTCTCGCATTCAGCGTTCTCTTCGCGAAGCGGAAGCTGGGCTTGGTTATGATCTTGCTCGCATTGGCGACCGGCATAGCAAGAGTATATGTCGGTGTTCATTATCCTGCTGATATACTGGGAGCCATTGTATTATCCTTTGGTATGAGCTTTCTCGTATGGAGGGGAAGAAAAAAATTGGAGAGCATTCCAAACTTCTTTATTCGCCTTTATCAAAATTTGCTTAACCGACTCTTTGGCAGCCATGAATAAGAAGTCAATCGCAACCATCATCTATGCTGCTTTGGCTTTCATTGCAGTCGTATGTATGGTTCCGAGGTTCTCCTACAACGATCCCGACACATTTTGGCATATTGAACTTGGAGGGTATATGGTAGAGCATGGCATGGTGCTGCACCATGCCATACATACGTTCTACGGAGATCAATTGCCCTATATCCCTCATGAATTCGGATTTCAAAATCCTGATTGCGCTATTGTATAAGGCATTTGAATGGCCGGGCATTTACTTATTGACAGCGTCTTGTTTGATGATACTCCTGTGGGGACTTGTACGGCTTGCGCAGGTGGCTCGCAAGGAATCAGGGAAGGAGGAGCAGCACCCATTGCTGTTCCTGTTTGCGCTTGCGGTGCTTTGCTTTGTGTATTACTATTACTTCACCAGCAGGCCGCAGATGATTTCTTCCTTTCTTATTGTATGGTTCTTCATTCATCTAAGGGAATTTCAACTGTTGCCTGTGAGAAGAACTATCCTGTTCAAGAAATGAATTATATACGGCATGAAACGAAGGATAGCAGTCGGCCAAAGGTGTTAGCCGGATATGGTGTATCCGGCTATGTGAATCATCGCGGCGGCGATGTGCTCTGTGATGGGAGAGAGGACCCTCTCATTACAAAAGACTCGATTGGCGTATTCGGCTGGACGGCCTTCGAGCGTTCGATGAAGGGGTTCAATGATAAATTGTATTGCGAAAGCGATGGATCGAACAATTTGGTGCTCCTGTGTTCTCTGGAGCCTATGGAGATGTTTTCCTCACAAGAAATTCCTTTTAATGGGGGGATATGGTTCATGTATCTGTTGAAGGATGTGAAGTATAAAAATATATTGCAAATTGAAAATTTGCAGATCCCGGCACAGCAAATGACCTGCATCGTTGGTGAAAGCGGAAGCGGGAAATCCACGCTGCTAAAGCTGCTGAATCATTTGATTAGCAGTGATGAGGGAGAGGTCTGGTATGAGAACAAGCCTCTATCAAAGTGGGATCCTGTTGCATTAAGAAGGAAAGTTGTGATGCTGTCGCAAACTCCTGCTATATTTCCAGGCACGGTCAGGGATAACCTGTTGATCGGTCTTCAGTTTAGCGAAAAACCGCATGCAGAAGATGCTGCACTAAGGAAAGTGCTCGACAGGGTTCGACTGGATAAAGAATTGTCTCAGGAAGCGGATTCCTTATCCGGGGGAGAAAAGCAACGATTGGCGCTGGCGAGAGTGTTGCTGATGGAACCGGAGGTTATTCTACTCGACGAACCGTCTTCTGCTCTGGATGAAGCGACGACAGAGTTTGTCATGGGACAGCTAGCGGAGCAGGTTAGGCAATTGCAGAGGACATTGATTATGGTTACCCATTCCAAGGTCTTAGTTCAAACGTATGCGGACCATGTGATTGAAATCGAGAAAGGAAAACTGATATCGGGAATGGAGGACGAGTATGAAAGAGAGCATTGATCTGCCGTTTTGGAACCTCGCTGCCGCCTACCTGTTCATTCTTCTGCTCATCCTCATTGTGAGGTTAAGGGGAATACCCAGGGAGAAAGAAATTCTTATTTCCTCTGTGCGAATGACGCTTCAATTAATGCTCGTTGGTTATATTCTTGCGTATGTTTTTGAAAACAGCCACCCTCTGTATACGATCGGTATTACTTCGATTATGTTGATTTTCGCTATATTCAATGTCTATCATCGGATCAAATCGCCGTTGTCTCATGAGATGAAACGCATTATTGCGTTTTCCATGGTCATTGGCATTGCTGCCAGTCTCCTCTATTTTGTGCTGGTTGTGATGCGCGTTTCCCCATGGTACGACCCCAGATATGTCATACCGATTGCGGGCATGATCATCGGCAATGCCATGACGGGCGTTTCTCTAGGGGTTGGAACGCTGACGGACGGGATGACGACCAACAAACCGCTGGTTGAAGCAGCGCTGATGCTCGGAGCGACGCCTAAGATGGCGTCCAAACAAATTGTGAATGGAGCGTTCGATGCGGCCATGCTCCCGACCATAAATTCCATGGTCGGCATGGGCATCGTCTTTCTACCCGGCATGATGACCGGTCAAATTCTCGGCGGCGCTTCGCCTTTGGTAGCTATCGAATATCAAATTGCAGTTATGCTGGGTATTGTAGGCAGTGTTTCCTTGACTGTTATTCTTTTTGTGCAGCTAGGCTATAAGACGTATTTCAACTCCCGCAGTCAGTTGAAGGAACGTCAATAACCGTTTGCTTCGTTCAAGGCTTGAATCGAGCTGTCTAACGCAGATTGGCATTTACTTGCATCCGGACTTCCCGACCGAGTAGCGGCTAATACGACATCGATTGTTCTATCTATTTTGGTCCACGATTTACCATCAATTTTTCTGAATTTCGGTTCATCCGTATCCCATTTGTGCTCCAGATCGTCAGCTCCTTTTTTCGCCGAAGCAAAATCATTCGCATTTATTTGGCTCAGCATATTGTTTTCAATTCGAAGGAATTCGGTTAGCTGACCGGTTAAATGATCATTGCCGGCACCGTTCTGTGATGAGATTTGTTGGTTCAAGCCCATGTAACCGCCAATGCCGACTACAAGGAATAAACACAAGGTAAGGATCGTTTGAACTAATGCTGTATTATTCCGTTTTGCTTTTGGAATGAAGGCTGGGGTTTCGTTAGTTCCCGTCACATCTATCTTTGTAACCGCAAGAAGAATGATAATCGCTGAGATCGCAATAAGGAAGAGGATGGAGGTAACGGTCGTTCCCAGTCCCAGCCCGCCGTTATTCTTAGGTTGAGATAAATAGTCTCCAATGGAGGCTCCTAGTGGTCGAGTCAGAATATAGACAATCCAGAACGACAATACCCCGTCAAGCTTAAAAAATCTCCATGCCAAGAATAGGACTGCGATGATCATGACAACCGTAAGCCCTGTGTGAAGATATCCGAGTCCCAGTTGTTCGGAATATAAATCGCCGACGGCTGTTCCAAGCGCAAATGTGAACAGGATAGTGAGCCAATAGTAGATTTCTCTTGTTCTAGTATAGATCGAATGTATGGAGAGGGTTTTCTCGCTAAGGAACCAGGCCAGGAACGTCAATCCGAGCAGTACGGAGAAAACAATCGTACTCGTCTCAAGAGGGATGCCCATTGCATCTGTTAAATTATCAGTTACTAATGTACCGAATACGCTAATTAGCACCACGGTTATCCAATAAATCACAGGAACATATCTTGTAGCCTTGAATTGCACAGCTAATGCAATGAAAAATACGATTCCTAGCAAGATGGTAGTGGGCAGCAATCCGAAGCCGAGGTTAAAGTTCAAGAAATCGGCAAAGGTTTCTCCGACTGTCGTGCATAGAATTTTGATGATCCAGAAGAAAAGCGTAACTTCGGGAACCTTGCTCCATAATTCGTTTGGCTTATTCGGGGATAGATTCATGTTTATTCCCTCTCTCTTATCCATTTTGGTTGTTGCATCGATCAAAATGAATTTTATCTGTTGATGATGAGAAATAAATGAGAATTAAACGAGAAGGGAAAGAGAATGTCGCCGGAAACATGAAATGATCCACGCATACAAAGGTCGGCGTGGATCATGTTATCTTGATGCTGCAAATTAATCGTCCTCAGGCAAAATTTCACCAGAATTAGCGTCAAAAGTAATCTCTTGGTTGGTTCCTTCAGAATCTTTGACGGTAACAGAATAAGCGGCCACATTATTTTCTGTTTCCAACTGTACGTCAGTCACTTCGCCAGGTATTTGTTTTAGGGCAATTTCGATGACTTGCTGCTTCGTCAAAGTAACAGCTTGGACCTCGTCGTCATTCACTTCTTGATCGTTGTCTTGCTGAGCTTGATCCAGTCGGTTTGGCGATGTAATGCTTTTCAGAACGGGGGCGGCTGCATTTGTAATCGGCAACATTGTTGTTCCGACAATGCCTCCTCCGATAAGAGCGACAGCAAGAGCACCGACCATTAGTTTTTTGTTCACGGTGTTTCCTCCTCGTATTGAATTTAATCTCAATACTTATTCTAGGAAAGCATCCTGAGAATACGGAAAGATACACATTAGAATTTGATGAGAAGACGAGAAAGAAGAATTGGATTAGGAGGTTGGGAAATGCGGATATGCTTTTATTAAAAAAGCGAGCTAATGACTACGCTTCGCGCGGAGCAGACGGTTTACGGTCTCTCGACGCAATCCGATCAGCTGGCCGATCTCATCCTGCGTGAGCAGCTCGGAGATTTCGGCGGGATGTGTGAAGCCCTCCAGCCATTCCTGGAGCTTCTTAAGCTTCTCTCCGGGGGTCACGCGCGTCAATTGATCGATTCTTTGCTGCATAATGCGCAGCCTGCTTTGCAGCAGCGATGCGACTTCGAGACATTTTGCAGGGTTGGAGGCAAGCTCCTTGTACCATTGCTCCGTGTCGACGAATTCGATTTCGCTGGTGGTCAGCGCGATTGCGGTGCCGTGATAGGGATGCGGGGAGATCAGGGAATGATGGGGGATCGTTTCCCCGGGGGTGATGAGATTGACGACGATTTGATGCCCGTCCTCATGAACGCGCGTAATCTTGAGTATGCCGCTTTTCAGCGTGTAGAGCGGGCCTTGCTCGCCCTGGCGAAACAGAATTTCTCCCTTGTGCAATTTCATTCCTGATTCGACCTCCTCACGGGGTGTGGATAAAAATAGCATGCCCTATTCCGCGATTGATTGGCGGGACAGGGCATCTCGTTATTCAAGATAAGGTGGAATCCACATCGGCCATTGTGGCGGCACTCGATTTCTTCCACCGGGAGGACAGGCTCTTTAGCCGAATGCCTTCTGCCGTATACAGCGCCGCGACAACGGCGATCAATCCGAGCAGAGCGCCGGCAACGGAGAGTGGAATCGTCCACATCTGTTGCGCATGCGAGAAATAAGGAATAAGCGCGATGGCTACAATCGGCGGCGCATTCCACTTGAAACGATGAATAAACCATATCGTGATCAGCGTGGTTCCCATCAAGGACAGAATGCCCGAGCTGAGCATATGCAAGGTTGCGCTGATTAAGGAGATGAGCATCGCTCCGAAGGAAATCGTCATAATCCAGCGAAGATCGCTCATCGAGCGGGTGATGCAGATGAAGCCGAACGCGCCGAGCGTTGGGAAGAAGATCATATGTAAATCCTGAAAGTGAAGGGACATCCAATAGAGAAGCATGATATAGGAAGCGATAGCAATCGATTTGAGTTTGACGGGCATGAGAGCGCAGACCACCTTAGATCGAATAAGTCGGAAAATCCGAGTGACATCGTTGGATTTACCTTCATTATTTTAATAGTTGACGATAGGAGAGTCAATGGCAATATTTCGACAAAAGCAGTCAGAATGCAAGCGATTATCCCCGTTTACAGATGGATAGAAATAAATGACAATTGGAGAGGAACTCAATATCTCGTTAGGGAGAGTGAATCTGTTGTCGAAGAAAATTTTGATTGTAACAGGAGACGCCGCCGAATCATTGGAAGTGTATTATCCTTATTACCGGATGCTGGAGGAAGGCTACGAGGCGGTCATCGCTTCGCCGAGCAAGAAGACGCTTCGCACCGTCGTGCATGATTTCGAGGGCTGGGACACTTATACGGAGAAGCCGGGCTATCAGTTGGAATCGCATCTTTCCTTCGCGGATGTTGAGCCGTCGGATTATGGCGGTCTGTTGATACCAGGCGGCAGAGCTCCTGAATATATTCGGAATGACGCTCATCTCGGGCGTATTATCAGTTATTTCCTCGCGAATGATCTCCCTGTCGGAGCCATCTGCCATGCCGTTCAAGTATTCGCAACAGTAGAGGACAAGTCTTACTTCAACGGTCGATTGATGACGGCTTACGGCGCTTGTCGACTCGATGTGGAAGCGCTTGGCGCGATCTACGGCGAGGAAACGCTGCAGGCGGACGGCAATCTGGTGAGCGGGCATGCATGGCCGGATCTGCCGGGCTTCATGCGAGAGTTTATCGCTCGCTTGGAGAAGCAGGCGAATCTCGAGGCGAGCTCGGAGGCGGCTCAGGGCGTCAATTAAAGCCGGATCATATTGCGCCAGATGCGAATGGGGGATAACCGTTCGTCTCTGGCGCTCCTTGCGTGTACATGCTGGCATGATGGGGCGGGAGTGATTGGCTCTCTTGCGACCTGAGCGGTTAACGGCTCTTGTTCCGCAAATCCTTGCGGAATTGACTTGGCGTCATGCCGCATTTCTGTTTGAACAGGCGATTGAAAAACTTCATATCCTGATAGCCGACGGATGCCGCGATGGAACTGATCTTCAGATTCGTCTCGCCTAACAGCCGTCGGCTTTGTTTGATTCGGGAGCTCTGAATGTATTCGGTCAGCGTCATGCCCGCTGCGGCCTTGACCAGCCGCTGCAAATGGCGCGCGCTGATGCCCATCGCGGAGGCGATCTCCTCCGCGGGGTATGATGAAGCGGCATCCCGGTCGATGCGGAGGAGCCATTCCCGGAGACGATTGTCGACGCTATCGTTGCTTGCCGAGAGAGAGGCGTTGCTTTGCCGATAGACATGCACCAGCAAGTCGACCAAACCCGCTTGCAGGCAGGCGGAATAACCGGTTATGCGTTGGGTATACTCGAGATGCATGCGCTGCAAGATTCGCTCCGCTTCGCCGTTCTCGTCTTGCAGCGACAGGCGTCGGCACTGCTGCCCCAGCTCATTGAAGAAGGTCGGGATAGCGGGCTCAAGCGGATGCTTGGCCATCAATTCGACCAGATAAGCCGTGGTAAAAATACAATTATAAACGACCAAACGCTTGGCTTCCGAGGTCGTTCTCGGCCTGAACACATGGGACATGCCGATCGGGATATAGAAGAGATCTCCTTTGGACACTTTGAAGTGAGTATCGTCGATGTAATGCTCTCCTTCTCCCTCCGTCACGATGCAAATCTCGATAAAATCATGCGTATGCTTCTGCAGCTTGAAGGACTCGGCAACTCTGTTCACATGCAGCGGCAGCTCCTCGGTGAAGAACAGATCGCCTCTTGTGATGGAAATCGGATGATGGATGGACATGTCGCTTCGCTCCTTCGCGGATTGCGGGGATTCATGCATGCATGCTGGCTGTAGCCGCGCCCGCCTCTTTCTACGAGCATAGTAGAATGAGGGGGATTCTGCAATCTATTTTTGTCCGAATCATCCCTATTCTTTGTCTGATTATACCCTCAATATACTTGTTCTGCTGGTAGTAAAATAAGGGGGATTGAACGACAAGGCAAAGGGGACGAGAGGATGACGGAGCGGGAAACGAATTGGCAGGCGAGCTGGATTTGGGGCGGCGACGAGGATAGTCCGCGCAATGCGTGGAGATGCTTCAAGCGTTCGTTCGAGCTGCAGGACGGTGGAATAAAAGAAGCGGAGATTGCGATCACGGCGGATTCGCGATATATACTGTATGTGAACGGGAAGCAGTGCGGCAGGGGGCCGATTCGGTCATGGCCGGCCGAACAGAGCTATCATGTCCATGATGTAGGGCATCTTCTCCAAGAAGGAGAGAATGCGATTGCCGTGCTGGTTATGCATTACGGCGTCTCCACGTTTCAATATCTGCGGGGCCAAGGCGGACTTCTCGCGCAATTGGAGGTGGAGAAGGCGGATGGGGCGAAGCTCGTGATCGGAACGGATGAGGGCTGGCTGACGGCGCGACATGGTGGCTATGACAGGCGAAGCCAGCGTATGTCGACGCAGCTTGGCTTCTCCGAAAGCGTTGACGCGAGAGGCTGGGATGAGAGCTGGACGAGGGGGACATGCGCGTCTGGCTTCGATCGTTGGGAACGAGCAAGTCTTCTCGGCAAGCCTGGCATCGATCATTGGGAGTGGGCAAGCCTTGTTGGCAAGCCGAGCGACGAGCCTTGGACGTCCCTGCGCAAAAGTCCGATTCCCGCGCTGACGGAGGAGCTTGTCTGGCCGGTGCGCGTGGAGTCGCTGAAGGAAACCAGGCCTGTCTCCTGGACGGCTGCCATCGATATTCGGAACGCGATGGATCCGGGCAGCGCCGGGCATGCCAATCCCGTCTCGTTCATCGGCTATGTAGCTGTCATTGTGCGGGCGAGCGAAGAGGCCGAAGCGACGATCGGCATTCTCAGTCGATTCAACGCGCTTAAGGGGATATCGCTGCGCGGCGAATATCGGGCAACGGTAGAGATGGAGGGCGAGCTGCCGGAGCGGTATGCCCGGGTTCTCCTGAGCCAAGGGGATAATCTGCTATGGCTCGATTTTGCAGGCTCGGATCATGGAACAGGCTTACATTTCGGCATCGATTGCGAGGCTGCGATCAAGCTTGTCTCGCCGCTTTCGGAAAGCGAGATCATGAACGCAGATGCAAATACAGATTCGAACACGGAGGCCTCGCCGTTTGTTCTGATTGGCCCATTCGCAACATATGAGTCGATCGATCACCGGGACGAGGTCCATCTTCTCGCAGGCTATGAGGGCTTCGGCGGCAGCAGGACAATAGACGGTGAAGCGTTCGAGCATTTCGACGCGTACCGTTCCTTCCGAAGCATCTCCTCGCCCGAGCAACTGGAGGGTTATTCCCCATGGGCGAAGCCGATCTCTCGGGCTCTGGTCTCACGCGATTCTGTATTCGCGAGGAGCATCTGGAAGCGGGAGGAGAAAAGCTTGCCCGTTCCCTTGAAGCTGCAAACGGTATGTATGGCCAGTGCCGAACCGGCTGTTATCGTTCCGCGCGAAGGAAGCGGGATGGAGTTGATTTTGGATTTTGGCAAGGAATGGTCGGGCTATCTGCGCTTCGAGGCGGACGCGCCTGCGGGGACGACGTTTGATTTCTACGGCTATGAATATATGAAGGACGGCTGGCGCCAGGACACCTACATTCTGGACAATACGCTGCGTTATGTATGCAAGGAAGGCCGACAGAGCTATGAGTCGCCTGTCCGGCGCGGCCTTCGTTATCTGATGGTCACAGTGAGCGGAGCGACGCGACCTGTTAGGCTGTACGGGGTTCAAATCCTGCAGAGCAACTATCCCGTAGCGGAAATCGGACGCTTCCATAGCTCGGACCCGCTGCTGAACGATATTTGGGAGATCAGCAAGCATACGACTCGTCTGTGCATGGAGGACACCTTCGTTGATTGTCCGGCCTATGAGCAAGCGTTCTGGGTTGGCGACAGCCGCAATGAAGCGCTCGTCAATTATTATGTGTTCGGCGAGACCGACATGGTGAAGCATTGTCTGGAGCTGGTGCCCGGCTCGCGCTTTCAGACGCCGCTTTATGCCGATCAGGTGCCGAGCGGCTGGAGCAGCGTGATTCCGAATTGGACCTTCTTCTGGGCGATCGCATGTCTGGAGTTTGCCGAGCATACAGGGGACAAAGCGTTCGCGAAGGAAATTTGGCCGAAGGTTCGTTTCACGCTGGAGCATTATTTGGAGAAG
The DNA here is from genome assembly GCF_011947265.1 of Paenibacillus sp. HB172176. Lineage (GTDB taxonomy): Bacteria > Bacillota > Bacilli > Paenibacillales > Paenibacillaceae > Pristimantibacillus. The sequence goes on along the minus strand of NZ_JAATHD010000025.1, from coordinate 29,957 downwards.
CTGGACGAACGCGGCCTTCTGTTCATTCGAGGCTGGAATCTCCTCGATTGGGCGCCAATCGACCAGCCTCGCAACGGAGTTGTCACGCATCAGAACGCGATTTTCGCGAGAACGTTGAAGGCGGCGGCGAGACTGGCTGAAGCGGCGGGAACAGGCGAGGAAGGCGCGGTCTTCACGGCGGCGGGCGACGCTCTGGCGGCAGCGATTAACGAGCATCTGTGGGATGATGAGCGGCAGGCGTACATCGACTGCATTCATGCGGATGGAAGAAGATCGAAGACGTTCAGCATTCAGACGCAGGTCATTGCGTTCTTGAACGGAATTGCGGAAGGCGGGCGCAAGCGTTGCATTGCCGGTTATCTCGAGCATCCGCCGAAGGATTTCGTACAGATTGGAAGTCCGTTTATGGCGTTCTTCTACTATGAGGCGCTGGAGGAGCTGGGGCGCTACGATCTCATGCTGGACGATATACGAGGCAACTTCGGTCAGATGATTGAGCATGAAGCGACGACCTGCTGGGAGATGTATCCGGATTCCGCCGTGAATCGGCCGAATCCGAAAATGCTGACCCGCAGCCATTGCCATGCCTGGTCGGCTGCGCCGGGCTACTTCCTTGGCACAAGTGTGCTTGGCGTGCGTCAGGCTTCGAGCGGCTGGGCCAGCGTGCGCGTTGCTCCGCAGCCGGGGGATCTGACTTGGGCGCGGGGAGCGGTGCCGCTGCCTGGCGGAGGCAGGATTGACGTGTCATGGCGCTTGACGGAAGCGGACGGGCGGCGCGAGTTTGAGCTGGAGGTCCGCGCGCCTGAGGCGATTCAGGTGGAGATGGTCGCTCCGGAAGGATTTGAAGCCGGCGCGAGGATGAGAAGGGTGAACGCAGGGTAATCAGCGGTTAAGAACGTATGGGAACGGTAGATGGAAAGGCGTATGCGTGAGAGGAGTATGGGAATGGTGGATGGGAGGAGTATGCGTGGGAGGAGTGTGCGGATGGTGGATAGTAAGACGTATGCGTTAGAGGAGTATGGGCGTAAAAGGGCTGGAAAGATTAGGCATAAGCGAAAGGGCGAGTCAGTGGCTTAGCGGCACGATGGTTAGCAGTGCTATGGTGCTTGAAAGATGGTCGGCGCCTGGGAGAGAGGTTCGTTTGAAAGGGTATTTTGTAATCTAACGGAACAGAGCGCGCTTATTCTTGCTTGTTACAGCCGTTTGAGATTTTAACGGAACCCAGCGCGCTTATTCGCATCAATATGCAGAAATCAAGGACCGTTATGGCAAATTAAGCGCTGCTGGTTCCGTTAGAATGTTATCAGGTGTGTTTTCAGCCTATTAAGGGCTGTCAGTTCCGTTAGAGGAGGCAGCTCGAGCTACCGGTCGCATACGAACAATCGAGCCAGTTGGAGAAGAGCAACCTTATGCGAATGATCGAGCCAATTGGAGAAGAGCAGTCTCATGTGAACAATCGAGCCAGTTGGAGAAGAGCGACTCCATGCGAATGTTCGATACAGTCGCAATGAGCGACTTCGCGCTTTAACAGTACTAGCCGCACAATTGCGGCAGCTAGAGTTCGACTGAGTCACGCCTCAGCAGCTCTGAAGCTCCCTGTCGCTCGTCGCTCTACAGCAACAGCAGACCCATCGCGTCCTTCGCTGAACGCAGCGTCTCATTCGCGACCTGCGCCGCTTGCTCCGCGCCTCTTCTCAGAATGCGGTCGAGCTCCTCGGAATGCACAATCTCCGCATACTTCTGTTGAATCGGGTCGAGCTTCTCCACGACGACCTCCGCAAGCTCCTTCTTGAAATTGCCGTAGCCCTGCCCCTCGAAATGCTTCTCGACCTCCCCAATGCCCATGCCGGAAAATACGGAAAAAATCTCGATCAGATTGCTGACGGCAGGCTTCGTCTCCCAGTCGTAGCGTACGCTCATGTCCGAGTCGGTAACGGCGCGCGAGAATTTCTTGCGGATTAGCTTCGGCTCGTCAAGCAATAGAATGTAGCTGCTGGCGTTCGGATTGCTCTTGCTCATTTTGCTGGACGGATCGTCAAGTCCCATCACTCGCGCGCCAACTTCCTGGATCATCGGCTCCGGCACGACAAAGGTCTTGCCATAGCGGTTGTTGAAGCGTGTCGCGAGGTCGCGCGTCAGCTCGAGATGCTGCTTCTGATCGTCGCCCACCGGTACATGAGTGGCTCCGTACAGCAGGATATCCGCCGCCATCAATGCCGGATAGGTGAACAAGGCCGCGCTCACATTGTCTTTACCCGCAGATTTGTCCTTGAACTGCGTCATGCGGCTCATCTCGCCGAAATGAGCCTGCGTCTCCATGATCCATCCGAGCTCGGCATGCGCTGGCACATGGGATTGCATGAAGATCGCATTGCGCTCGGGATCGATGCCCGCGGCGATGTAGAACGCGGCAAGCTGGCGCGACCGTTCGCGAAGCTCCTTCGGATCCTGCGCTACCGTGATAGCGTGCAGATCGGGAATGAAGAAGAAGCATTCGCCCTCTTCTTGCAGCTGAACGAATTGCCGTAGTGCGCCGATATACCCGCCGATGTTCAGATCGCCGCTTGGCTTGATGCCGGATAAGAAACGTTTGGTCATTGTCATTACCTCTTTTCTTCAGAATGTGAAACTAAATAGGGCTCTCAAGTAAGTTAGTGAGCTCTAACGAATATTGGGAGGCTATCGATTAACTGTGGATCACCTACCTGTAGAACACTTCAGCAGGTACCACTTTTGAAGCTGCAGCGCTGGAAATCAGCGCTAGAGCGCACATCGGTCCGTCGTCCGAGTCTGCAGCGCTAGAGCGTCCGTCGGCCCGTCGTCCGAAGCTGCAGCGCTGGAAATCAGCATTGCAGCCCAGTCTACAGTTAATCAACAGCCTCATTGGCTCGTTAGATTTCAAAAACGACCGACTTTGGACGTAAAGCTTTATGATTCTTCGTTAGAATCCTGTCCTCCCTCCCTAAGCTTCCCTAAGCTCATGTTGAGCTGTAAAAACAAAAAAACGCCACGTCCCCGTGAAAGGGACGAAGCGTTAACTCCGCGATTGCCACCCAGATTCGGCCGTCCGGCCGCTCTTTGCCATGAACGGAGCCGAGCAAACGAGGCTTATAAAGCTTAGCGCCGCCTGCGGACATACTTTCGATCATGTCTCCCTAAGATAACGGGGGGAGCTTCCGTCAAAGCCTACTGCGGCAGTCGACTCGCATGAATCGTCTGATGGTTCGGTTTGAGGCGAAGAGATCCATTCACTTAAGGCTTATGCACCGGACCTTCCACTAATTGCCGGCTCGCTTGTCGCATACGCGGGTTAAGCTACTCCTTCTCTTCCTAGCTGTAACGATATGACTTTCCTGTATTGAACCATATTGTAGCGGGAATGACTTGGAGAGTCAAGCGCGGAAATGACTTCTTCCGAATCGGGATGAAGCTGATTAGGAACGTGCCCCCCCGCTTAAGACGCAGATGAAGCTTCAACTCTTTACAATAGCTTAACCTCATTCTTAACAATCCCCAAACAAATCGCCTTTACACTTTGGATATAAATCGAACACTTAGGAGTGAATATCCCTTGAAGAAGAGTGCAATGATTCTATCCGTGGTTATGGCTTCCCAGATGCTGCTTGGTGCAACAGGCGTTGCGATCGCAAACGCGGAGGAGCTGGCGACAACAAAGAGCGGGAATCCGTCAACCGGGGTGGAGTTGGCGACAACGACGAGTGCTAACCCGACATCCGCAGAGAGCAAATTCCAGGATTCCTATACCATGAACAAAATCGCAAGCTTCTCCGTCGGCATGAGCAACGAAGACGGCGGCGTGGCCGAGATCGTGAAGTATAACAAGGACAACGGGAAGTTTTATGTCGTTAATGGTTCCGCAAACCCGCCGAGCCTGGAAATTGTCAGTCTCGATCCGTCGAGCAGCGAGCTCAAGCTGGATAAGTCGGTGCTGGTAAAAGAGCTCTCCGAAACGAACGGCTTCGCGTTCGGCGATCTGACAAGTGTAACGGTTAACAGGGTTAATAAGCTGGTTTATGTGGCGGTGCAAGCTGCAGACTCAGGGGCGAAGGGCAAGATTCTCGCGCTTAGCTACGACGGCGAGCTGGTTGCCGAATATGAGGCGGGCGTGCAGCCAGATATGATTATCTCCACCACAAACGGCAAATATGTGCTGACGGCGGATGAAGCGGAGCCGCGCACGGGCGTGCCGGGCGAAGACGGGAAGGGCAGCGTCACGATTGTGAATACGGAGGATGGGACAAGCGTTCAGGTTTATTTTGACAATGAAGATGTGATTGCGGACGATGTGCATATTCGCGGCGAAGCGAATGCAGACGGTATAATTGACGGACCAGGCACGAAGGCGATGGCTGTGTATGATTTCGAGCCGGAATATATCACGTTGTCCGAGGATAACGGCACTGCATATGTGACTCTGCAAGAGAATAATGCGATCGCGGCCATCGATATTGCGAATCATAGCGTCAAATCTGTGAAATCGCTTGGGCTCAAGGATTACAATGATCCGGCGAACGCGCTTGATCTGCGGAAGGACAAGGAATTCAAGCTTGAGAATGTGCCCTTCTACGGCTTGTACATGCCGGACGGCATCGCTTCCTATTCGGTGGACGGCAAGACGTATCTCTTGACCGCCAATGAAGGCGACGCGACGGAATGGCCGAATCTGACGAGCGCAGGCGAGGTTGGCGACTTGAAGACAATGCTAGATCCGGACTCCGAGGCTTACAAGTTCCTGCAAAATACCGAGGCTTACGACGGCGTTGAAGCCGTAACGGATATGGGCCATGACGGCATCTACATGTACGGAGGTCGTTCCTTCTCGATCTGGGACGCTTCCTCCATGGAGCAGGTGTATGACAGCGGCAGCGATTTCGAGCAAATTACGTACGACCGCGTGCCGGATTTCTTCAACACAAGCAACAGCAAAGCGAAGTTCGATGATCGCAGCGAGAAGAAAGGACCGGAGCCTGAGGATGTGCAGGTCGGCGTCATCGGCGGCAAAACCTTTGCTTTCGTAGGACTGGAGCGCGTAGGCGGCGTGATGATGTACGACATTACGGATCCGATGGAGCCGAAGTTCGCGAGCTATGTGAATTCCCGCGTGTTCGAGACGGCGGATGGCGAAGTGAACCTCGATACGGACACGGGGCCGGAGGGCATGAGCTTCATTTCGGCATCGGACAGCCCGACGGGCAAGCCGCTTCTGCTGGTTGCTTTTGAAGTAGGCGGCAAGGTCGGCGTGTACGAGATTGATGAGAAAGGGACAGAGGAGCCATCGGAGGAGACAGTGGAAGAGCCGGTCGAGGAACCGACTGCAACAACAGACTTCACGGACATCGACTCCAGCTATGCCAAAGCGAACATTGAAGCCCTTGCGGCGGCAGGCATTCTGAACGGCGTCGGCGAAGGCAAATTCATGCCGATGGGCGGCATGACAAGAGCGGACTTTACGCTGCTGCTCAGCCGCTTGGCAGACGTAGAGCTTGAAGCGGTTACGGCGTCCAGCTTCAGCGACGTGGCTCCAACGGATTATTACGCGGCGGCCGTCGAGTGGGCTTCCTCGAATGACATTGTGCAGGGCAGCGGCGAAGATAAGTTCGAGCCGAGGGCGGGCATTACGAGAGAGCAGATGGCGACGATGATTATGCGTTACGCGGCAATGATGGGCATCCAGCTTCCGGCTGTGAACGATGAGATGACATTCGAGGATGCGGCGTCCATCCATGAGTACGCGGCTGACGCAGTCGCGGCCATGCAGACAGCGGGCATTATCAACGGCAGAATGAGCACGAACGGAAGCGGTTATGTGTTCGCTCCGCAAGAAGCGGCTACACGCGAGCAGACGGCGAAGATGATTGCTTTGCTGCTTGAATTATCGATGTAGGCTGAACGAACTGTGAAATTGTGAATAGTAACGCAATGAATATTTAATAGCATCAAGCAGTTGAGAAAACCGTAGTCGTGAGCGCATAGACTCACCGATCTGCGGTTTTCTTGATTTTCAAAGTTAGAGAAAAGAAAAGCGAGTGCTTGACAACAGACTGACTGTCTGTTATCTTTAATTTAAGATATTTAACATCAAGAAGGGAGGCGATGAAATGGCTGAAAACAATGCGGGAAATGCAAAAAAGAATGCGAACGCGGCATTGGAGCTGTTTATTGCTTTATCCCGGGCAAGTCAATGGGTGAACGCTCATGCGGATCGCGACATTCGAAGCTATGGTCTCAATCGAACCGAGTTCGGCGTGCTGGAGCTTTTGTTTCACAAAGGCCCGCAGCCCTTGCAGCAGATTGGCGGCAAGGTTCTGATGAGCAGCGGCAACATTACTTATGTGGTCGACAAGCTGGAGAAGAAAGGCCTCGTCAAACGGCGCGCCTCGACGGAAGATCGGCGGCTCATCTACGCGGAAGCAACCGAGCAGGGCGAGCAATTCATACAGAGCATTTTCCCGAAGCATACTAAGGTCATTGAACAAACGGTAAGCGGACTTACCGAGGAGGAGCAGCGGCAAGCAAGCATCCTCTTGAAGAAGCTAGGCATTTCGGCGCAGCAGTCCTTTCAATAGCAGAGCTTGAGGGGACTGCTTTTCCAGACCATATATCTTAATGTTAAGACTTCACAAATTAAAGGAGAGTGTATTCAAATGACAAATCAATTTCATAATGAGACTAACGGGGTAAAGGGAGGAAGTGGAGCAATGGAAGCCAGAGAGGCAATAACGAATGGAGTAGGCGGCGTGCAAACGGCGGGCATTCACCATATTACGGCTTTTGTCCGCGATCCCCAGGTAACGGCTGATTTCTATGCAGGGGTGCTGGGACTTCGCTTGGTGAAAAAAACGATCAACTTCGATGCGCCTGAGGTTTATCATCTGTACTTCGGCGATCAGGCTGGCAGCCCGGGCACGATCATCACCTTCTTCCCATGGAAGGATTCTCGCAAAGGCCGCATCGGAGGAGGCCAGGTCGGCATTACGACTTATGTGGTTCCCCAGGATGCGCTGGGCTTCTGGCGTGAGCGTCTTGCTAAGCTGAATGTCGCATTCCAGGAAACAGAGCGCTTCGCTGAGCAGTATTTGCAATTTGAAGATCCTGACGGTCTGCGGGGAGAAATCGTCGCTCGGGAGGAAGGCGCTAACAGCGAGTGGTCGTTCAGCGGCGTTCCGACGGACAAAGCGATCAAAGGCTTCGGCGGAGCCGTGCTCTTCAGCACAGCGCCCGAATCGACGGGCAAGCTGCTTGCAGAGGTGATGGGTCTGGACAAGGTCGGCGAGAATGGCGAGTACGCTCGGTATCGTTCATTCGGCGAAATCGGCAACACGATTGACGTGAATATTGCGCCAATGGCTCATGGCTCGGGCGGACATGGCACTGTCCATCATATCGCTTGGAGAGCGAAGGACGACGCTGAGCATGTGCGTTGGAGAACCCAGGTCGCAGAGCATGGTTATCAGCCGACTCCGATTATCGATCGGCAATATTTCAACGCGGTGTATTTCCGCGAAGAAGGCGGCATCCTGTTCGAGATTGCGACGGATCCTCCGGGCTTCGCAAGAGATGAGCCGCAGGAGAGTCTTGGCGAGAAGTTGATGCTGCCGGAGTGGTATGAAGGACATCGCTCCGAGATCCAAGGCTTGTTGAAACCGTTTGTGGTAAGAGAGTGGGAGGAGATCGAGCTATGAAACATGTATTCATGCAAGGAAGCCATGCGGCGGCTCCCGTGCTGCTGCTTCTCCACGGAACAGGCGGATCGGAGCGGGATTTGATTGGGCTTGCCCAGTTGGTATCTCCGGGATCGTCCATTCTTGGTGTCAGAGGCAATGTGCTGGAGAATGGCATGCCGAGGTTTTTCCGCCGCTTGGCGGAGGGGGTCTTCGATCTGGAGGATTTGAAGCTGCGCACCGCCGAGCTGAATGATTTTCTCGACACGGCCGCGGAGCAATACGGATTCGATAGGGGGCGAGTTGTCGCAATCGGCTATTCCAACGGCGCGAATATCGCGGCAAGCTTGTTGTTCCATTACGAGGCTTCGCTGATCGGGGCGATCCTGCATCATCCTATGGTGCCGATTCGGGATCTTCAGCTTCCCGCTATGACGAATTTGCCGATATTCATTGGCGCAGGCGACAATGATCCCATTTGTTCGCCGCAGGAGACAAGCGAGCTGGAGCAGCTGTTGGGCGGAGCGGGGGCAGCGGTGACCGTGCACTGGGAGCAGCGCGGTCATCAGCTGACGCAATCCGAGGCAATGGCGGCGAAGGCTTGGTTTGAGTTGAATTTTGCAGATTGAAGCGTAAGGGGGAGCAACTGGAACCCAGCAAATCATACTAACAACCTTGCTCCAGTTATCTTCCGTCAAGCGGGAGGCTGGAGCTGAGGTCTGAGGAGGAGAAGCAAGATATGGTAAGCATCGATCCAAGTGCGCAAAGCGCGAAAGACAATTACAAGCTGCTGATCGGCAGCATAATTCCAAGGCCGATCGCCTTCGTCACGACCTTGTCAGAGGATGGCGTGCTGAATGCCGCCCCATTCAGCTTCTTCACCATCGTGACCGCCGATCCGCCGATGATCGCGGTTTCCGTACAGCGAAGAGGCGGCGAGCACAAGGATACGGCGATGAACGCGATCAGCACGGGCGAGCTCGTCGTGCATATCTCCGATGAATGCTATATCGACGCGATTAATACGACGGCGACGAACGCGCCGCCGGAGGTGAGCGAGTTCGAGCTCGCGGGCTTGACGAGGGCGGCAAGCGAAGTCGTGAAAGTCCCCGGAGCGGCAGAGGCCCGCATCCGTATGGAATGCGTGCTGGAGCAGGCGCTTGAGCTTGGAGGCACGGACGGCTCGCCCTCCTGCGATTTGCTGATCGCCCGCGTCGTACGTTTCCATATCGCCGACGAGCTTATCGAGCAGGGCAGAATCGATGCGGCTCTGCTGCAGCCGGTAAGCCGGCTTGCGGGCAACGATTACGCGAAGCTCGGCGAGACCTTCACGAAGGTAAGACCGTTGTAAACAGAATGCCGATGCGTGTGAAAGCGTCTGAGGGGAGAGCGAATAAAACCGGCAACCAGCTACTAAAGCGGCAGCAGGCCGTCCTGAGAGCGGGAGTAGAGCTGGAAACCAGCACGAATGCGCGTGAAGGCGCCCCGGGAACGCGAATAGAGCCGACCTCCGCGCGATATATATGAAGTAGAGGCGGCCGTAACAAAACGACCGAGTTCACGTGACGGAGTTCAGTTTGTAAGCGGCTTGCGACTTTTTGCGGCTGAAAACGTTCGGGGCATGCCTGTATTCGTCTGAAAACGGGACTATGCGACATGCTCTACACGCGAATGACTGTGCGACGATGCAGAGCGCAATGTACTCTAACGCAAGGCATGCAGGGCAGGAGGCGAATCACAGGATGGACATCGATATTGCCATTGTCGGCGGAGGCCCTGCCGGCTTGAACGCCGCGCTTGTGCTGGGAAGAGCAAGACGCAGCGTGGTCCTCTTCGACCATAATACGCCGCGAAATGCGGTGACGAAGCGAACGCATGGCTTCCTGACCAGGGACGGCGTATCGCCGGGAGAGATAAGGCGGCTGGCTCATCAGGAGCTGAAGCGGTACCCGTCCGTGCTGAAGCAGACTGATCGCGTCAGCGGGGCGAAGGCAGAGGGGAACGGGTTCGTACTCGGCACGGAGAAAGGCGCTCAATTCAAGGTCCGTAAGCTGCTTCTGGCAACGGGGCTTCGGGAAAGCCTGCCGAACGTGCCGAATATCGGACTCTTTTATGGAAGGAGTCTGTTCAGTTGTCCTTACTGCGACGGTTGGGAGCTGCGCGACAAGCCGCTTATGGTCATTGCGGAAGGCATGAACGCGTTCATCTTGACGAGGCTGGTCTATCAATGGAGCCCCAATCTGATTCTATGCACGAACGGCAGGACAAATACGGTGAACGCCGAGCAGCTCAGAAGCTTGAGGGAAATGAAAGTTGGATTCACGCAGCATCGCGTTACGAGGCTGATCGGGCGCGACGGTCATTTGAAGGCGGTGGAATTCGATAATGGAAGCAAATCCTACCGGGCGGGCGGCTTTGTTTCTGTCAATTGGCGAGAGGCCTCGACGCTTGGCAGCGAGCTGGGCTGCATGCTGAACGAGCAGGGGGGCATCTGGACGGATGAGTTGGGGAGAACATCGGTGCGGGGCGTGTATGCCGCAGGGGACAACGCGAGAATATCTCCCGCGCAAGCCGTCATTGCCGCCGGCGACGGGAGTCGGGCGGCAATCGGCATTAATACGGATTTGGTGCAGGAAGACGGCGCTTCTTATTCTTCGCGGTAATCTTCGACCAGCACATCCAGCGCCCCTGTCTCGGGATGGATGACCAGACCGTGAACCGGTACACTTTTGGGGAATAGCGGGTGATTGCGAATCATGCGCACGCTCTGCATGACGCCCTCCTCCGGCGAACTGAAGCCGCGAAGGAAGCGTTCCATGCTGATGCCCGAATTCTCAAGCGCTTCAATGGCAACAGGATCGACGCCGCCAAATTCCGTGAATTTACTGATCATGCCCTCTGTATCGAGATTGGTCATGCCGCAGCCATGATGGCCGATGACCAGCACTTCGCGAGCGCCAAGCTCGTAGATGGCTACAAGAATGCTGCGCATGGCGCTGCCGAACGGCTGAGTCAGCACAGCGCCCGCGTTTTTGATGAATTTGGCGTCGCCGTTGCGCAGATTGAGAGCCTTGGGCAGCAATTCGACAAGGCGGGTATCCATGCAGGTCAGGATCGCCATCTTCTTCCCCGGGAATTTATCCGTAAGATAAGCCTCGTATTGCTTCTCTTCTACAAAATTTTTGTTGAATTCCAGCAAATCAGAAATCGTTGACATCGTAATGTCCTCCTTTAAGTGTTGTGTGCGTTTCATGCTGCGTTGAAGCCTATAGGCGCCTAATGGACATTTTTGGCCGTTACCCAGCTCCATTTGTTTTTCGTGGATTGTAACGGACATTTTCGACCGCAAGCGTCCTTTTTGAAGGATAGATTAGCTAATTTGCCGCTCTAAAGGTCAGATATGTCCGCTAGCCGTTGAAATCAGCCGAAAATGAGCGCTAAGAGTCAAAATTGTCCGTTAGCAGCCGGCCGCAGAGCTATGGCTTAAGCCTGGCGTTAGCAGCCCGCCGCTGCTCTAAGGCTTAAGACCGCAGCAAGGCGAGGTCGAAGGCCGGAACGAGTCCTTGCTGCGCGGCTCGTCCGAGAAGGGATTCGATCGCGCCGTAGCCGTCCTCGCCGAGGCTGTAGCTGAAGTCGTTGACGTACAGCTCGATATGCTGCCTGGCGACGTCCGGCGACATCTCCTGCGCATGCTCCATCACATATTCGGCCGAAGCCTGGGGATGCTTCCAGGCATAATCCAGAGAAGCGCGGATTGCCTGAATGACGGGCGCGGTATCGAGCTCTCGCTTGGCAATGATGGCGCCAAGCGGAATGGGCAGCCCCGTATCCTCTTCCCACCAGCTGCCGAGATCGGTCAATAGCTGCAGCTCATAATCCTGGTACGTGAAGCGGGCTTCATGAATGACAAGGCCGCCGTCAACGAGCCCGTCTCTTACGGCCGGCATGATCTCGTGGAACGGCATGACGATAATCTCGCCGAAGCCGCCAGGCACCTTCTGTTCAGCCCATAAGCGGAACAGAAGATAGGCCGTCGAGCGCTCGCTCGGCACAGCGATCCGCTTGCCGGCCAAGGCGCTCGCGTCTCTCGCCGCCTCGTGCTCCTTCACGAGCACGAGCGGACCGCAGCCGCGTCCGAGCGCGCCTCCGCAAGGCAGAAGCTTGTACTGCTGAAGCAGCCAGGGAAGCGCGGCATAGGACACCTTCATGACCTCGGGGCCTTCTCCAGCGGCAGCAAGCTTGTTCGTAACGTCGATATCCGCATAGGTGACGCTAAGCTCCGGCGCGTCCCTCAGCAGACCGCTCGCCCAAGCGTGAAAGATAAACGTGTCATTCGGGCATGGAGAATAAGCAATATGCATAGCTGACTGCAGCTCCTTCCATCATTCTCTCATTATTGTGCAGGATGGAAGGCGCAGTTGTCAAAAGCGGATAAAGGAAGCGATCGCCGCAGCGGCTTCTTCGAGCGCCCGCAGCGCGTCGCCGATGCGCCATGCGGAGCGGTCTCTCGGCCCAACGGCGTTGGAGATGGCGCGAAGCTCCACGGCGGGGACGCCGAACTGCTCGGCGGCAGTCGCAACGCCGAAGCCCTCCATCCCTTCGGCAGCGGCGCCGGGAACAATGGCCGAACGGATCGCCGCTGTCTCCGCCGTACCGGTGGCGGTGGAGACCGTTATAATCGGCGCGAGAATGGAGGAGAGGCGCGCCTGATGCAAGGCCTGCATCAACCGGTCATTCCATTCCTCGCTGACGGCCGCGACGGCGGAGCCGAAGCCGAGCTCGTCAATCGGCAGGAAGCCGTCCGGCGATTCGGCACCAAGGTCGGCGGCGACGATCGAGGATGCCAGCACCAGCGTCCCGATAGCCGCCCGGCCGGGGAAGCCGCCGCCAATGCCCGCGCTGACGACGAGATCATAGCGGTTCGCCGCAAGAGCGGCCGCAGTTCTCGCCGCAACGGCGGCGGGGCCTGCGCCGGCTGCGATAACGGTTATATTTTGCGAAGAGAGCTTGTCTTCCATTCCTCTCAGAATGGCGTCGCGTTCGGCGTCGACCGCTGTTACGATTAATAGCTGCTGTTCCTCCTTGGATAATTCTTGCACGGATATAATTCCTCCTTCACTCGTGACGAATCGGCAAGAGGATCTCCACGCAGGTGCCTTGCCCCTTCTTGCTGCGGAAGCTCATGGTTCCGTTGTGACTGGAGATAATCTGATGACTGACCATCAGGCCGAGGCCATTGCCCGACTCCTTGGTCGTGAAGAAGGGCTCGCCCATACGCTCCAGATGCTCTTCCTCAATGCCGATGCCTTGGTCGATGAATTGAATAACGATGCTGTCGTTCTCGTTTGCCCCAATCTCGATGGTCAGCGTTCCGCCGTTCGACATGGCTTCGATCCCGTTCTTGACGATATTGACGAACACCTGCTTCAATTGATTGGCGATGCCTCTAATTTCGGGGACAGGCGACAGAACCCGAAGCTCCAGCATGACATGATTGAGCTTCGCCTCGGATTCGAGAAGCATCGCAATATTCTTGAGCGCGTCGACAAGCTGAACCTGCTCGATTCTCGTCATATGCGGCTTCGCCAGCACGAGAAACTCACTGACAATCATGTTGATCTGATCGAGCTCGGAGAGCATCAAATCCAGTTGAACCTCGCTCAGCTTGCCGCTGCTCTTGCTCAACTGCACGAAGCCTTTGAGCGTGGTGAGCGGGTTGCGCACCTCATGCGCCACTCCGGCGGCAAGCTGGCCGACAATGGACAGCTTCTCCGAGCGCCGGATCATCTCCTCGGTCTGCTTGCGCGCGGTAATGTTCCTGGAGATCGTCGCGATTGCGACGATATTCTCCTCTTCGTCGCGGATGGACGAGATTGTAACGCTCACATCGATGGGATTGCCCGATTTCTGATAGCGGACGGTTTCGATGTCGGCAATGGAGCCGCCGCCGAGTACGACAGCCATATGCCTGCAATGAGCAGCCAGATGCTCCTCGGGGACATTGTCCAGCACCTGCCGCATCGTCTCCTCGGGCGTCCACCCGAACATTTTGACGAAAGCGTTGTTCACTTGGATGACGCGGTCTTCGAGATCCACCACATGAATCGCATCGGAGGTGTGATCCACGAACGATTCCAGATATTGCTTCGTGCTGCGGAGCTCGGAGGCGGTTTCCTTCAGCTGCGTCGTATATTTGCTTAGATTCGTGCCCATCGTATTGACACGGGAAGCGAGCAGTCCCAGCTCATCCTTATTGTTAATAGAGATAACGGCATCGAAATTTCCCGCAGCAATGGCGTTGACCTTGTACACAATTTGGTTAAGCGAGCGAATCATATAGCCGGCGACGAAATAGCTCGCGATTACGGTGAAGAGGAATAAGAGCAGCGAAATAAAGCTGTGCACCGCAAGCTGTCTGTCGAGCTGCTCATGGACAATATGCTCGTCGAAAGCGACTCCAATGACGTAAGGCCTGCTTCCTTCAATCGGAATGAAGCTGCGCAGCACATGCTGTCCGTTCGTCTCGAAGCTGATCGTAGCCGTTTCGCCGCTTTGCAGCACACGCTGAATCAGCACGGCATCCTCGGCAGTATTCTTGTAGCTATAGGTGCCGAAGGAAATGTCTCGCACATCCAGATTGTAGACGGGAACGCCTTTCTTCAGCTTAATGATCGGTTTGGTGCCGAAAAACGCCGGATTAAATCCCGTAATCTCCAAAATATTGTTCTGTTCCTCTTGCAGCTGCGCGATTAACGCATTCGTGCCGCTCGTCATATCGAAGGTTCCTTGATAATCAATATGGGCAATGGTATCGATCATATAGTCCGTTGTGCCGTCGAAATAGTACCCCCACTTGTTGATTTCCTGGGGATTGGAGACCGCGAAATTAATCGGACCCGTCCAGAAATGGGGCAGTTTCTGACCTTGCGGAACGGTAACGTCTTGCCCGTCGAGCAACTGATGAAAGGCCGTGTTCCAGTAATCCCATGAATGGGAATTGAGGCCGATCTCGTCCGGATTGGAGGATTTCTGCGAAATGATCTCGCCGTCTATTCGCTGCCACAGCGTTAAGTCGCCGATACCGAGCTCCTCGGCAAGCGCTGCGAGCTGATTGTTGCTAATGTCGGCGAGCTGCGGTCCCAAGCGTTCCTTCGCCGCAATGGCGGCAAGACGCAGCTTCTCTCCGAGCTCCAGCTCCAAATGCTGCTTGTTGCTTTCAAGCGTATCCACGGTCGCGGCCAAGTGCTTCGCAATCGTTTCCATCTGCTCCTTCGAAGCCGCTTCCTTGGAGGCGTTCGTGCTCCAATAGGTGAAGGCTATATTCAAACCGAGTATCACGGCGACAATAAGCGAAATCGCGCATGAAAGCTTTATTTTAATGGACACAAAAGCAGCCTCCCGCTATCTAAGTTGTCATTCATACAATTAGACAAGGGGAGGCGGAATTCCTCTCTACTCGCGATGAAATTGTTCGTCCTCCATATATTGCACGGCTTCGTTATAGGTTTCGAAGGCCATTTCGATCGATTCGCCGGCGTATACGTACCATAATTCGTCCTCTCGAATGATGGTCAGCCGCGCGCCGTCAGATCCGATCCAATGCTCCTCGCGCGCCGGCTTGCGTCCATGCCCCCATCCGGCGGCTACCCGGCTTGCTTCGGACGATGCTTCGGAAGGAGCAAGCGAAGCGATCGAAGCCGAGACCAGGCGGCGAAGCTCTTCCTCGGTACAGTCGCGTATATTAACCATGCCTTTCGCATCTGAATTCTCATTCGGCAGCAGGCCTGCGTAGACGAAGCCGTTGCCGTTCGGATGAAGATGATAGACAACGGTCTTCTTCTCATGCGCGCTCTCTTCATAATGAAAGTTCACGCGGCCAAGCGAGACGTCCTTGCGATGAAGCTTGGGGAATGATGAGAGGATGGCAAGCTTTTGGTGAAAATCTAGCATAAGCGGGTATTACCTCCTTGGGCTTTCGTAAAGTCATAAGACTCGGAATGAGCCCCGTCAGGCAAGCCGGAAGGCAGCGCTAACGAGGCTCGATTGAATGTTGTCGGCAATCGGTTGCTTGGCGGCTACTCCGCTTTTCTCCGGAGCAGCAGAATCGCGGCTCCGCCTACAATAAGAAGAATGGCGAAGTACGGCTGCGTGGAGAGGACGCTGTTGAACAACGAACCGAACGAGAATACAGCGAAGAACAGCAGGGACAGCACGGTCATAATATTAATCGGGATGAGCAGCCACTTATTGCGGTTGCCGAACCAATAAAACTCAAGCAGACCGACTGCGGGAGCCAGAATGTAGCCTGGCCACATATAAATCCAGTTATCGAACAGCATCGCGATCTGAGAGACGATTCCGGCTGCCAGAAGCGTGCCCCCGGGAATCAACAGTCCGCTGCCTCTGCGACCTGTCATGCCGAAGTACAGCCAGTGGAAGAACAGCCCAAGCGGCATAACAAACAGCGACGGCCAGAAATAAGCGAATATTTTGCCGGGACCGAAGGTTTCTCCTTGATTCAGCAGCAATACGATTCCGAGCATGAGCAGCAATGCGCCTGCAATGCTTTTAATTTTCATCATTAACAGCTCCATTTCATTTTTTATTATATACAAGAAATAGCCTTTCACGCTATCCATAACGGGAAATTCATTCCGCTATTCAGCGAATGGTCAAGCTTCCTTCCTTTCATTCTGTATTTCACTGCATACATCTTAACTTGCGCCGCCTGTATGGGGAAACAGCCGTGGGATGGATCGGATACTGGACCTTAGGCGGGGAAACGGGAAAAGTTCTTATTTTGCGACATTTTACACCTCTTGCGGGAATCTATGAAAGCGCTACAATTGAGCTATAGAAGGGTAGGGAGGTGAAGGAAATGAGCCAAGAACAAGAATTTGTTCAGGAGAACGCCGAGGAAGCGGCCGCGGTGATCGCAGAGAGCGTTATTGCCGAGGAAGCGGAAGCAACGGCTGCTGTAATGGCTGAAGCAGATGCGGATGAGGAGGCAGTTGCCGTTGAAGAAGCGGCAGAAGCTGCGTCGAGTGCTGCCGAGGCTGAGGCCGAAGTAGAGGAAGCAAGCGATGCGGCTGCGGTTGAAGCCCAAGTGGAAGAAGAGCTTGAGCTGGCGGCAGCCGCCAACGAAGACGAAATGGCGGAATCGGCTGCGGAGGAACCGGAATAATCCATCTACCCTTTTAACAAAAAACACAGAGCTGTTTCATGATCGATTGCGGCGGTCGTGGGCAGCTTTTTTATATGAAATAGCTGGCATAAGTGTAAACGGCGCAGGATGGAGCTGCAGATGTAAAAAGTAATTAAGGCAAAGCGAATTTAGCCGAAAGTGTAAAAGTAGCTGTTGACATTCTGATATCTTTAGTTTAAGATATATTCAAGAACAAGTTAATTGTAAGTTAATTATTAAAAGTAAGTAAAATAAAAACATTCACTGGAGGTTATTCTAATGGCAAAAGTACAATGGGCAGTAGACGCATCGCACAGCGCAGTTGATTTCTCGGTAAGACATATGATGATCGCAAAGGTGAAAGGCTCTTTCCACGGCTTCGAGGCGAATGTTGCGGCCGATGTGAATGATCTGACAACGGCGGATATCTCCTTCAAAATCGATTTGAGTACAGTTGACACGCGAAATGGCGATCGCGACGCGCACTTGAAATCCGCTGATTTCTTCGACATTGAGAAGTATCCGACGCTTGATTTCAAAGCGACTTCCATTATTCCGGAAGGCGGCGGAGACTATAAAGTAACGGGTGATGTGACGCTGCATGGCGTGACTCGTTCGGAGACGTTCGACGTTACCTTCGAAGGCGAAGGCAAGGATCCATGGGGCAATGCGAAAGCGGGCTTCAGCGCGACCGGCACCATCAAACGCAGCGATTACGGACTAACCTACAATGCGGCATTGGAAACAGGCGGCGTTCTCATCGGAGACGATGTGAAGATTTCACTGGAAATCGAAGCGGCGCAGCAGGGATAAGTTTGGCGGGTTAAGCTCAAGGCCTCGCCCTTGCCTTCCTATGATTGCTCATATACCAGCAGAGCCTCTTGTCCACGATCGTGGATAGGAGGCTCTTTGCGCTGGGTTCTCATCAGAGGGGACATCGTTGGAGCACCAGTAATACTGAAATAGGAGGAAGGAGCTGTTGCAGTGTCGATAGAGCTGGAATCCAGCGCTGAAGCGGGGAACGCTGTGTTAAAGAGTTGTTGAAGAGTTACCGAAGTGCTGTCGAAGTGCCTTGGAGCACCGGTCAGCGCAAGTGCGTCGAGGTCTATTCAACTCCCTACAAAAAAAGTGTTTGCAAATTTTTCGTTCAGCTTGTAGAATAGAGAAAAATAACTGAAAGCGTATTCAAAAATGCAAAAATTACAACGTTGTAAAAATCAAGGCAAAAAGGAATCAAAGCGAGGAATAAGGGGTGAAATCAGTTGAATTGGTCAAATATACCTTTAGATCTCGGAGTCTGATCCTACTGACATTCCGTCTGCAACGGTTGCGCCTTTGAAAAAAATCTCTTTGTATCAAAAATTTCAAACGTTGTAAAAACGCATTCTGTCAGCTGGGCATTCAACAAAAGAGGAGGACGATTACGATGGATCAAGCTCGAAAGCTGCTTGGACTGATCAAGCGGGACAAATATCTGCTCATTATGTTTTCACCCATTTTCATCTACTACGTGGTATTCATGTATCTGCCCATGCCGGGAATCGTCATTGCGTTCAAAAACTTCACGCCGGGACATGGCATATGGGGCGGTGAATGGGTCGGCTTCAAATGGTTCGTTCAATTCGCGAATTCCATCTACTTCTGGCGGCTGATTCGCAATACCTTCCTGCTTGCGTTCTATCCGCTGGTGTTCGGCTTCTGGATTCCGATTCTGTTCGCGGTCTGCATCGTCGAGATCAAGAATCGCGTCTTCAAGCGATTCGCCCAGACGATTACGTATCTGCCGCATTTCATCTCGACCGTCGTCATCGCCGGCATGATCATCAACTTCCTGTCGCCGACGGACGGCATCGTCAATACGTTCCTGGCCGAGCTAGGCATGGATAAGATTAACTTTATGATGGATCCGGGCTGGTTCAGAACGATCTTCACGTCGTCGGAAATCTGGCAAAGCTTCGGCTTCAGCTCCATCATCTATATCGCGGCCATTATGGGGATCGATCCGGAAATGTACGATTCCGGCAAAATCGACGGCGTGAACAAGTTTCAGGAGCTGTGGCATCTGACGCTGCCGAGCATCAAGCCGACGATTATCATCCTGCTCCTGCTCTCGCTTGGAGGACTGATGAGCATCGGCTTCGAGAAGGTGTATCTGCTCTACAACGGCTCGACCTACGAGACGGCGGATGTGCTCTCCACCTATGTGTACCGAATGGGTATCGAAGGGCAGAACTTCGGATTCGCCACCGCGATCGGGCTGTTCAATTCCGTGGTCACCTTTGTCCTGGTCTTCGCGGCCAACACATTGTCACGCCGGGTGACCTCCATGTCGCTATGGTAATCGTCCCCCGGTCGCTCTATCGCCGAAATTCCAGAAGGGAGCAACTTCAATGAAGCAATCATCCGCGGATCGGAGCTATTACGTGATGATATACATGATCGCGATTCTCGCCGTCATCGTTACGCTGTATCCGTTCCTGTACGTCATCTCGATCTCGCTCAGCTCTGTAACCGCTATCGACCAGCAGAAGGTATGGCTGTACCCGGTCGATCCCACCTTTGACGGCTACAAGATGGTGCTGCAATACAAGGAGATTTGGACCTCCTACTACAACACCATATGGTACACGGTAGTAGGAACGGCGCTGAATCTCTTCGCCACATGTCTGGCGGCATTCCCGCTGTCGAGAGCGCGGTTCTTCCTTCGCCGGAAGCTGAACTTCTTTATCGCTTTCACCATGTATTTCTCCGGCGGCCTGATTCCGGTCTATATGCTGATTACCCAGCTTGGCCTCTATAACTCCAGATGGGTCATGGTGCTGCCCGTGCTGGTCTCGACCTTCAACGTCATGATCTGCCGCTCGGCGTTCGAGGGCATTCCGAACGAAATATTCGAGAGCGCGAGCCTCGACGGCGCGAACGACATTACGATGCTGTTCCGCATCGCGATTCCGGTCGTGAAGCCGACGCTTGCGGTGCTGGCGCTGTACTATGCCGTGTTCCACTGGAACAATTTCTTCAGCGCGCTGCTCTATCTCGGCGATCAGAGTCTGCAGCCGCTGCAAATTTTCCTAAGACGGGTATTGGTCATGGCTTCTCCCGAGATTATGCAGAAGATGGGCGGAGGCACCTCGGTCGGCACGCTCGCCGTATCCACCTTGCAGGTGCGATATGTCTCCATCGTCGTCAGCATCGTGCCAATCGTGATGGTGTATCCGTTCATTCAGCGGTATTTTGTCAAGGGCATTACGTTAGGGGCAGTGAAAGGGTGAATTCGCCCTTTGTCTGTATAGATGTGTTCACCAAAAAAGGGAGGTAATTAGGAATGTCTCTAAAATTCAAAGGGCTGGGTTACATGGCGATTGCGGCACTTCTGGTCACAACGGTAAGCGCTTGCTCGGGCAACACGAACAACAATAACGAGGGAGCGGCGCCGCCCTCATCTGAGGCGGAAACCTCGAGCTTCACCTACACCGGCTCCGGTCCGATCACGGATCAATCCGGGAAGAAGCTGTCCGTTCTGGCGACGAATGCCTGGACAACCAATGTGGACCTGAACAACGCCGATATTGTCAAAAAAATCGTTGAAAACGCGGGCATCAGCGTCGATTGGCAGCTGGTGGCGCCGCAAAATTACGCGGACTCGGTCAGTCCGCGGCTCGCTTCGGGACAAGATTTGCCCGATATCGTGTACTTGCCCGACCAGGATCAATTGATGAAATACATCAAGAGCGGCCTCTTCCTTCCAATTAACGAGCTCTACGAGAAATACGGCGTCAATTTGCAGAAGCTCTATGAAGACAATCCCGACATCAAGGCGAGCCTGACGACGCCGGACGGCGACATGTACTATGTGCCGCAGCGCACCTTGACGAAAAACTATATGCCGCTGTTCATGATCAACATGAGATGGCTCGACGCGGTAGGCTTGAAGGAGCCGACCACGATCGACGAATTCACCGAGATGCTGCGCAAGTTCAAGACGGATGATCCGAATCAGAACGGCAAGGCGGACGAGATTCCGATGTCGATGGATCCGAAGTTTCTGCAGATGGCGTTCGGCCCGGTATTCGGCATGGATCTCTACAACAAGTTCTACGCGGATGACAGCGGCAAGGTGCATTTCGGCTATTATGACGCTGCCTACAAGGAATATTTGACCTATCTGAACGGACTTTATAAGGAAGGGCTGCTTCCGGTCGATTTCGCCAGCACAACGGCTGACCAGGTATCCTCAAGATTCTCTCAAAATGTAACCGGAGTAACGTTCAACTTCAGCTGGTATACGTCGATGGTGTACAGCCCGCTGTTCGCCGACTATGATCCGAGCGTGCCGCTGATCAAAGGCATCGCGCCGCTCGTCGGGCCTCATGGCGATCAATTCTATGTCGGAAGAACGCCGGTCAGCGGCATCTTCGGCATCTCGAAGAATGCGAAGGATCCCGAGCTCGCCTTTAAATTCCTCGACTATGCGTCGAGCGAAGAGGCTCAGACCTACTACACCTGGGGCATCGAAGGCGTGACCTATGAAGAGAAGGACGGCAAGAAGCAATTCACCGAGCAAGGCAAAGACAACGAGTTCATTCAGCAGCTTGGCATAGGTCCGGTCAACCTGCCGATCTCGCAATCGACCGATTCGGCGGATGTTCAGGTTGCTCCCTGGCATGCGAAGCTCGACAAGGAGCTCGAGAAATACATTAAAGCGCCGTTCCCGTTCGTCTACGCGCTGCAGGATGAGGCCGATGCCGAAAGCATGTACATGACGGATATTACGACCTATGTCGAAGAGATGCACTACAAGTTCATCACCGGCCAGGAAAGCCTGGACAACTTCGATTCGTACATCGCGACGCTGAAGAAGATGAACATCGAGAAGGTGCTCGAAGGCAAGCAAGCGCAGTATGACCGCTATTTGGCAGCGAGCAAATAGAGCGCGGCAGCAGCTTCGTGTTGCCGCGCAGGCTGTAGGAATTTGTAGCCAATTTTCAATATTTTCGTTATTGTAAATGTAACAAGCGCAAGCGATTGACTTGCTGGTGAGTCCGGGAGCAGCGGGCTTCTGGACACTCTATCGAAAGGACGTGTAAGACGATGATCACGATCAAGGATATCGCCAAGCTGGCGGGCGTCAGCTACAGCACGGTGTCCAAGGCGCTGAACGGCAATCCGCTGATCAAGCCCGCAACGAGGCAGAAGGTGCTGGAAATCGCCGAGAAGCATCAGTACAACAAGAACATCATGGCAACCCAGCTGTCTTCGGGCAAAAGCCATATTATCGGATTCGTCCTGGACGAGCTGAGCAGCAATCCGCTGTTCGCGAATATAGCCAAGTTTTTGCATCAAGAGCTGAAAGAGAGAGGCTACCAGATGATTCTCGCCGCTTCGATGGACGGTTACGAAATATTCAGCCAACTGAGAGTGGACGGCTGCATCTTCTGGGATTATCGTCCGTTCAAGCAGGATGATTTTATGAAGAATTTCAAAAATCTCAGCATTCCCTGGTTCTTGCTCGGAACGGATGATAACCCGCATTCGCCCTACATCAAGATTGACCGGAAGGAAGGCATCTACAAGGCCGTGGAGTATTTGAAATCCTATGGTCATGAACGCATCGGCTTCATCGGCAATTCGCAGGAGGTCAAGCTGGAGGGATATCGGGAGGCGTTGCAGAGAACGGGTCTCCCTTATTCGGAGAAGGATGTGCTGCCGGCCCATTCGACCTGGGAAGACGGGTATCTCGCCATGCGGAATTACAAAATGACGGCCGATTCGCCGACCGCGTTCATCGGTCTGAACAATATGCTGACGAAGGGTGCGCTCCGGGCGCTGCTCGAAGCGGGTCTCAGCGTGCCGAATGATATTTCGCTGATTGGCTACGATGATTTGCCGGAGATGGAATTCGCTGAGGTTGCGCTTACGACGGTAGGCCCTCCGTTGAGGGAGTTGGCCGCGAAAGCGGCAGAGCTGATTGTCGCCTTGATCCGGAACGAGAAGGTAGAGTATCCGCTTGTCATTCCGCCTCGCATCCAGCAGCGGAGCTCGGTGACGTACCGCAAGCAGAGTTGAGCGGGGAGTAGAGAGAGCTTGGCATAGAACGAAACTGGAATAGAACGAGACTGGAGCAAAATCGGATTTTTCAGCAAGGACAACAAGATGAGAAAAGGAAGATGAGGATGAGAGATGGAGGGACGCTGTCCCGGCGCGCTGCCGGGTTGTGGATAAGAACGAGCAGGGTTCATTGGCAAGGAGGCTTCCGCAATGAAGGATGAAGCTTTGGTGAAGCTGCACTTCACTGTGGCTGCGGACGGAAGCGGAGAGTATACGACGATTCAAGCCGCAGTGGACGCGATTCCGCCGAATCTGTCCGAGCGAGCAATGATTCGGGTGCGGAGCGGCGAATACAGAGAGAAGCTGTTCATCGACGGGAAGAAGCTTTCCCTGATCGGCGAAGGGGCTGAGAAGACCGTTATTCGCTGGGATGATTATGCGCTGAAAGCATTTCTGGACGGAGAGCTGTACAACACCTTTCACTCGTATACGGCGTTCATCGGAGGAGATGATTTCATTGCCGAAGGGCTGTCGTTTGTTAATGCTGCGGGGCCCGGGCACAAGGTCGGTCAAGCGGTGGCGGCCTATGTAGACGGCGATCGCGCGGTATTCCGGCGCTGCCGATTCATCGCCAGTCAGGATACGCTGTTCACGGGACCGCTGCCGCTCTATCCGATCGATCGCCCGACATTCGGCGGGCCGCGGGAAGGCTTGCCGCGGCGAGCCTCGCGTCAATATTACGAGGACTGCTACATGGAAGGCGATGTGGATTTCATCTTCGGCTCTGCTACAGCAGTGTTCCATCGCTGCGAGATTTTCTCGAGAAGACGATTGACGGAAGGAGATGGCGGGCAATCGGTGGAAGCGCCGGAGACTAGCGTCCATGGCTGGTTGACCGCCGCCTCGACGCCGGAGGAAGCCGCGAATGGCTATGTGTTCCTGTCTTGCCGATTGACCGGGGATGCGCCGCCGCAGTCGGTTTTTCTCGGCAGACCGTGGCGCGAGCACGCCCATACTGCGTTCGTGGACTGCTGGATGGGCGCCCATATCCGGGCAGAGGGCTGGGATGATTGGAATAAGCCTGATGTGGAGCGGACCGTGCGATATATGGAGCATGGAAGCTCGGGACCGGGCGCGGTGACGGGTTCTCCAGGCATGCGCGTGGGCTGGAGCCGTCGGTTGACAGAGGGAAAGGCGGCCGCGTTAACGCCTGCGAGTGTTCTGAGCGGCGAGGATGGCTGGAATCCGGTGGAATAGCAAACAGCGAGCAACCCCGTCATTCTAAAGATGGGGTTGCTCGCTGTTTTGCCTGGAATGAGAGCCGACCAGGGTGGTCTTCCTATGCAATGGACATTTTAGAGGCTGTTGTTTCATGGTGAACTGATTTGTATAACGCTGTTTATCAGCGCTGCAGAGCTGACTCGAGCCGGTTGGTTCCTGCAACGCTGATTTCCAGCTTTGCAACACAATTTCTGGCCACTATGGAGCAGTTAGCCATCCGCAATGAAGCGAGAGCCTCATCCCGTTCACTTGTTTTGCTGAAAGACGGCTGTCGTCAAAGCCTCTTGTCCCTAAGCCCGGCTCACGATCGTCTCATACGTCGTGCGATCGCAATGCTGCACCAGCTTCACGAGCAGCTCCTTGGCTGCGTCGAAATCATCGGTATGCAGAACGGAGGCGGAAGTGTGGATGTATCTCGCGCAGACGCCGATGACCGTCGACGGAATGCCGATGCCCTGCGTATGAACGGCTCCGGCATCCGTGCCGCCTGGAGATATAAAGTTCTGATAAGGGATCTTGTGCGTATCCGCCATATCCCGCACATATTCCACCATACCGCGATGCGTCAGCATGCTCGGATCGTAGAGGCGCAGCAGCACGCCGCCGCCAAGCTGACCGAAGGCGGATTTGTCGCCGTTCATGTCGTTCGCCGCGCTGGCGTCCATCGCGAAGAACAGGTCGGGCTGGATGAGATTCGAAGCGGTCTTGGCACCGCGCAATCCAAGCTCCTCCTGCACGGTCGCTCCCGCATACAGCACATTCGGCAGCTTCTGCCCTTGCAGCTCCTTGAGCAGCTCGATGGCGAGCCCGACGCCATAGCGGTTATCCCATGCTTTGGCCATGATTTTCTTAGGATTGGCGAGCGGCGTGAACTCGCAATGCGGCACGGCCTGCTGCCCGATTCGTACGCCAATCTCTTCGGCATGCTGACGGCTATCCGCGCCGATGTCGATGTACATGCCCTTCACGTCAAGCGGCTTGCCGCGCGAGGCTTCGTCGAGCAGATGCACGGGCGTCGTGCCGATGATGCCGATTAAAGGTCCATTCTCGGTCATGACTTGCACGCGCTGGGCGGGCAGTACCTGACTGAACCAGCCGCCGAGCGTCTGGAAGCGGAGCATGCCGTTCTCCGTAATCCCATTAATGAGGAAGCCGACCTCGTCGAGATGGCCTGCCGCCATAATGACCGGTCCGCTTTCATTACCGCGTTTTACGCCGAAGATGCTGCCGAGTCGATCCTGCACAATTTCGTCTGTATATCTCTCAATCTCTCCACGGACAAAGCCGCGAAGCTCTCGCTCGAAGCCAGAAGCCGCCTGGAATTCCGTAAGCGTGCGCATGAGTTCCATCGTTTCTTGATTCATCGTATGTACCTCGCTTTTCATAATGGATTACTCTTATTCTACCCTCTATTGAAATGAAGGTAAACGCGGCATTATGGCTCGCGTGCATTCAGAATTAAGCGGCGACAGCATCGGCGCACGGAGCCTCATACGAATGAACTCAAGCAGACTGGCGCTCGGGGAGCCTTATACGAAGGAGCTCAAGCTGATGCTCACGGCGCAACTCCGTCTACTCCGTCTCGATAGGATGCGCGATCCGATCCTCGTACAAGTCGAAGTACAGGCTGCCGTTCGTGCCTCTCACCGCATAGCAAACCTGCTCTGGGATGAGTTGCCGCTTAAGCAGCTGCTTATTCAGCCATTCGGGGCTAAGCCCTTCCTGACGAATA
This sequence comes from Paenibacillus sp. HB172176, assembly GCF_011947265.1. Taxonomy (GTDB): domain Bacteria; phylum Bacillota; class Bacilli; order Paenibacillales; family Paenibacillaceae; genus Pristimantibacillus. The sequence goes on along the minus strand of NZ_JAATHD010000025.1, from coordinate 4,030 downwards.
TTGGTATCGATTATCTTTCCGTCCATGATGAGTTCGACCGGAAATTGATTGCCCGCGGCGCTCTTGATCGCAAGATCCTTCCTGGTCACTTGCCGATACTCGGGCTTGCGAAGTACGGACAGCTTACCGTTGAGCTCGAGAATCGCGTATTCGACTTCTCCGATATCGAAGATTTCCTTCTCTCGCAGCTCTTGGTTCAAGGTGTCGAGGCTGAACTTCATGCTGCGGAGATTATGCTCCATAATTTTGCCGTCTTGAATGACGACGGTCGGTTTGCCCGACAGCCATTTGCGAAGCTTCCTGCTCTTTAGTGAGACTAGCGCTATTAGAAAAGCGATCCCGCTGAAGGCGATAAGCGAAGCGGTCAAATGCCAGGAGTTCAACTTGATGTTGAAGGCCAGATTGCCGGTTATGGCGCCGAGCGTGATGGAAGAGACGAAGTCGTGATAGGTCATCTGAGTAATCGTATGCTTGCCCAGAATTCTCGTTATAATCATGATGAGAGCGAAGGCGGCGAATGTGCGCAAAATAATTTCTAGTGTATCCTGCATTACGGTAAGCCCTCTTTCGATTTGAGACTGACATGCCGTTCTTGGCAGGTAGTCTCCCCCATGGGCGTCCCTTCCATGTACGAGCAACGAAAGATATCCCGCAGGCGGAGGGCCTGCGGGATGGTTTTTTAAGGAAAATATGCTTTTCGTTATTTGTGGATAAGTTGTGCATAAAGTTGGGGATAAGTGTTCTGTGAAGCATTTCGCAGGATGGCTATTTCTTTTGAAAGGCAAGCCAGGTCGACATCTCATCATCGAAATCCGGTATGGGCAGGCCGAGCAGTAAGGACAATATTCGCCAGAATTCGATTGGCCAGGCGGCTAGATGTACTCCCAGAATTCGAATGGGTAAGGCAGTTAAGACGATATTCTCCAGGCCAGGCGGATAGGGCGATATTCTTCGGGATTCAAATGGTCAGGGGGTTGTCGCGGCATGCTTCCAGATCTCGCCCATCAAGCAACCAGAGTTGAACTGGAAATCGTCCAGCATATTTAGAAGCTGTCATGCTCTTTTGCCTATTATACTGGAAAAGCTCCAGCATATATCCTGCAACGTTACGATATTCGGAGACATCCTCGAAATAAACAGGACAAATTCCAGCTTAATCAAGAATTTCTACTGAATTGCAGAAATAAGCGGGAGAAAATCCAGTATATCCTCGGGCGGAATGCAGAATCGTTTCCGTCGAAGCGTAACGCGCACAATACCGTACTACTAGACCGACTGGATGCCTACACGCAAATGAATCCTCGCGAATCTGCCCCAGCGAGCGGCGGCTTTAGCTTTGGATAAAGTCCTGCGGATACAGCACCCGACGGTTCACCATCAGAAAATCGCCGGAAGCTATATCCATACAGTATCTGCCGTCCTCCATCAGACAGTCGCTGGAAGCTGTGTCCATAAAGCGCCTGACCGTCCTTCATTAGACAGTACTCGGAAGCACTAGCTATACAGCACCTGTCCATCCTCGAGCAAACGCTTCTTCAATGCGTCATAGTTCACCTTCTGCACGCTGCAGTCGGCTTCGAGCGCGAATGCCGCAGCTGTGGCGGCCGATTGGCCGAGCGCCATGAACACAGGCTCCATCCGGATAGAGCCGTAAGCGATATGGGAAGCGGACAAGCAAACCGGCACGAGCAGATTCGCACATTCCTCTTCCTTCGGCACGATCGAGCGGTAGCTGATCGGATAAGGACCGGGCAGTGGAATTTGCACATCGCCCTCATTCACAACGAAGCCCTCCGCGCTCACATGACGCTGCGTATTATGAGAGTCCATCGTATACGAGCCCATGCCCACGCTGTCTTCAATGGCGCTTCTTGAGAAGATATGATTCTCGTTCATGACGGCGTCGCCGAGCATGCGTCTTGATTCGCGAATATACAGCTGCGGACTCCAGTGCCCGTTCTCCGTAAATTCATCAAGCGGCAAGCCCCATTCCTTATAAAAATCCCTCACCTCCGCGGATACGCGAGGATGATTCTGCAGCGTCCAGATCAATCCCTTCTGATGACGCTCATGGGCGGCGGCGATGGTGACGCGGCCTTCATAATCCGCCTCGGGATAATCATAGTTATAGCCGATATAATCCGTCGAGAAGCCCTTGTCGTTGTTCGAATCCGTCTTGCGATTCGGCACGCCGTTCAGCTTGAAGAAAATCTTCTCGCCTTGCTCGATCGCGCGGAACAACAGCTCGTATTTGCGCTCGTCATAGTCGGCCGGCTTCTCCACCATGATGCGGTTGCTAGGATCGTCGGTCAGGCACATGCGGTAGCAATACGCTTGCACGCGATGATCGCCCTCGCCGTCGGCTCCGCCCGCATCGGCGTTGACTCCCGGCAGGAGGCCGCTCGAAGGATCGCCCTTCACCACGTAGGGATCAACGCCATGCGGCAGCTGATTCTTCTTGGCGACGGCTGTCTGGATGCCGTTGTACGTCTCGCCGTACACGCTGTTCGCTTCGCGGCCGGTCGCATACGACACGCCTGCCGCCTTCATCAGATCGCCCTCGTAGCTCGTGTCCAGGAAGATGCGGCCAGAGATGGTGAGGCCCGACTCCATTCGAATGGCAACAATCTTGCCGGCTTCCACTACCGCGCCATCCTTGAGGTCCAGTCGCTCGTTGTAGAGCACCTCGATTTCGAACTCGGAGATCCAATCGTGGAACACGCTTAGCGCAACCTTCGGCTCGAACATCCACACGGCGTCATCCTTCTCATACTTCTTGCCGACACGCTGGTAGAAGTCCATCGACAAGCCGCCAATCGCCGCCGTCTTCCCGAAGTCGGTGTCGCCCAATCCACCGGAGCTCAGTCCCCCGATTCTGCCGGATGGTTCGATGATGACGGACTTCAGTCCCATCTTCTTCGCCTGCACGGCTGCTGCAACGCCTGCCGATGTTCCTCCGTAGATAACCAAATCATAGTTCATATCGTATCAGCCTCCATTAAAGATTTGAATAAAATCAATTGTGATTCTTCCTATGTGTTACACTTATACTATCGTTCATAGGAGATGAAAGCGATTAACAAATCCATTGCATTTGTATAAATCTACGATAAAATTTGCGAGTCGAGGAGGCTAGGCGATTATGGTTGAGCTATTCGGAGCAGGCTTCGACGATCGGAATCCGGGCTGGAGGAAGCCGCTGGAGAAGACGCCTAACTACGCTCTTGCGCTTATCATATCGGGCAAGCTGAGCTATCGGATCAACAATGTCGTACTTCACTTGAAGAAGGGCGATCTGCTCTTCATCCCCATGGGCAGCATGAGGGAAGGCTTTCACACCGACGAAATTCATCCTCATCAAAAATATTGGGCGACCTTCACCATTCCGCGTCGGGAAGAGTTGCGAATGCCGATGCTCGGGCAAAGCGAGCCTTGCGTCATCAAATCGCGCGAATACGATTATATGAAGCAACGACTCGAGCAGCTAATCGGCCAGTGGATGGGGAAGCTGCCTTATTTTGAAGATATCTGCTCGGGCATCCTGCTCGACTTGCTCGGACGGATGAATCGCGAGCTGGACGAGGGACAGCATCCTTCTCCGGTGCTTGGCATCGTGACGCGAATTCAGGAATATGTGTTGGCGCATTATCGCGAGGATATTCGGGTGGACAGATTGGCTGAGCTTGTTCATCGATCGCCGAATTATGTGTCGGCTTCCTTCAAGAAGCTGACCGGGCAGACGCCGAAGTCGTATATTCATCAAGTGAAGGTATCGGCGGCGCGGGATCTCATCATCCAGCATCATGTCACGATAGGCGAGGCATCCGAGTATGTCGGCTTCTGCGATCAGGCTTATTTCAACCGCATTTTCAAGAAAATATACGGCTACCCGCCCTCGCAGCTGTATTTGCAAGATTGAACACTCCCTCCACCTAGCAGAGGTGGGGGATTCTTGGGTTGTTACTCCTGAAGGAGCAAAGTTGTAGCGATATTCCTTCAAGGAACATCGTACGCCAAGCGATCCCTGTGG
>NZ_JAATHD010000024.1 GCF_011947265.1 Paenibacillus sp. HB172176 | reverse complement strand
CAGTGTGGCCGATCACCCTCTCAGGTCGGCTACGCATCGTCGCCTTGGTGGGCCGTTACCCCGCCAACTAGCTAATGCGCCGCAGGTCCATCTATAAGTGACAGATTGCTCCGTCTTTCCCGGTTCGGCCATGCGACCGTTCCGCGTATCCGGTATTAGCATTCGTTTCCGAATGTTATCCCAGTCTTATAGGCAGGTTACCTACGTGTTACTCACCCGTCCGCCGCTAAGCTACACCCGAAGGCATAACTCCGCTCGACTTGCATGTATTAGGCACGCCGCCAGCGTTCGTCCTGAGCCAGGATCAAACTCTCCATAAAGGGAGTTTTCGTACTTGGCAAAGCCAATGCGAAAAGCTCCAAGGTGTTTGACTTGCTCATTTTTTCGCTTTTTCATTATCTCAACGAAGCAAGCTTCGTTCATGTAATGAGGCAGTTTCACTCGTTGTTCAGTTTTCAAAGAACAATCCTTCTTGCTCGTTAGCTGTGTATTTCTCAGCAGCGAACTTTTATAATATATCACACTCGCCAAGATTAATGCAAGAACTTTTTTTGAAAAACTTTTTGTTCTTTATTCAATCACTCTTGGCGCGAGAATTAATGTAGCATATTTAACAAGCGCTCGTCAACCTAAAATTAAAATTCAGAAATTTCTGATTCAATATGCTCATACGAAGAAGTATTGCACACCCGCAATAAGAGCTATTCCCGGAACCCCGAGCGCCACTACGGTACCTACCGTAACGGGATTTAGCGGAATATACAGATTGGGGATAATATCGCTGTAATTCAACAAATACAATACTGCGGCAGCTGCAATCAATTGCAGGCTGAATCCCCGAAGCCAGCTCCATGATAAGCGATTGCGCACCACAATCCACAAGAGAAGAACCAATGATACAATCAACAAGCTCGTCCAGATCATTTTCACAGCTCCATCCTCCTCCATTCAGGCCATTCTCCAACCATCTTCTTCGCCTTGCCGAGCAGCATTGCGTATCGTTTCTCCGCGGCAATAATGGCATAAATCGCATAGTCAATCTGATCAAATTCCTTTACGCAGTCAAAATATCTCCTGGCGCTCTCTCTTTGCAACAACGCATCCCGAATTTCTGACATCAAGCTTTCCTTTGCTTGCAAATCATCCGCTGCGGAAATCCCTCTTTGCTCCAACAATACCATAACGCACCTCCTTATCTCCGACTAACATCGCCTCCTTTCATATTTACAAGCTTGTACCGCTCATTAGAACCTCAGAACAAACAAAAAAAACCGTTTCAATCATGACTGGATCATGATTGAAACGGTTCTTCCACATTCAACTAAGTTCGCGGCGTCCTTCAAGCGCCTTCGACAATGTCACTTCATCAGCGTATTCCAGATCGCCTCCGACTGGCAAACCATGAGCGATGCGAGTCACTTTAATGCCAAAGGGTTTTACAAGTCTGGACAAATACATCGCCGTCGCTTCCCCTTCGATGTTCGGATTTGTCGCCAAAATCAGCTCTTGCACCTTCTCATCGCCAAGACGTCTTAGCAGCTCTGCAATTCGAATTTCATCCGGCCCTATTCCTTCCATAGGAGAAATGGCTCCTTGCAGTACATGATAATAACCGTCGTACTCCTTGGTTCTCTCCATGGCAACAAGATCTTTCGATTCCTGCACCACGCAGATGACGGAGCCATCCCGGGATTTGTCCTGACAGATCTTGCAAGGATCGGTATCTGTAATGTTGCAGCAGACGGAACAGAAAAACAGATTGCGCTTCACGCTCACTAATGCTTTCGCGAAATCAATCACATCATCCTCTTTCATCCGCAGCACATAGAAGGCCAGCCTCGCGGCCGTCTTAGGTCCAATTCCGGGCAACCGGGTAAAAGAATCAATCAACTTCGCAATCGGTTCCGGATAATACAAGGGTACAGCTCCTTTCAAATACAGCACGCATTACATTTGCGGAATAGCAATTATGCGGTTAGAATAATCCCGGGATTTTCATACCGCCCGTGAATTTGCCCATATCCTTGTTAGCTAATTCGTCGGCTTTTGAAAGCGCATCGTTGACTGCAGTCAAAATCAAGTCTTGAAGCATTTCCACATCCTCCGGATCTACCGCTTCAGGTTTGATTGAAATATCCGTAAGCTTTTTGTGTCCGCTCACGGTAACCGTAACGGCTCCTCCTCCGGCAGTTCCTTCAACGAATTTCGTTTCCAATTCTTCTTGCGCCTTCATCATTTGCTCTTGCATCTTCTTCACTTGCTTCATCATTTGATTCATGTTATTCATCTTCGTCACCTCGCGTATTAGTTATGATTCATTGTTCTTCACTACAACCAAATCTTCTCCGAACAGCTTAACCGCTTCCTCTACCCATTCGGGCCGTTTCTCCGCAGCCTTATCCGCTGCATGAAAGCCCTCCAGAAGCTCCAAATTGTCCGCTGAAGCAGCCGTGCTCGGCTGATCTCCGACTTGATCCAGACCCGCCTGCCAATCCTTCTGCATAACCGTTACAAGACTTACGGAAGAGCCCAGCACTTCCTGAGCGACACTTTCAATGAGCTCGCGATGATTCTGCTTCTCTGTCGTTTCGCGATGAATTTCATTCTTGAATGCAAGCAGAAGCTTGCCGTCGGCTACCGACGCCAATTCTCCATCCTTCAACCAAGCATGCAAAGTCACCTTCGCGGCTTTTACCCGGTGAAGCACGTCGCCCCACTTCAAGCGGGCTTGCGTTGTTTCGTCGCTGTTGGCTGCTGCCAAATAGGCATCGAGCTTAACCTTGGCTCTCGCCGCGCCTGAGCCTCCGAATGGACGCATGCCCGGACGCGAACCGCCGCCTGCCGCCGGCCTGGATGCTCCGGCCTGGGATTCGGTGCCTCCGGCAGCAACGCCGCTTCTCATCAAGCTTTCCAATTTGCGCTCCAAAGCGTCGACTTGCTGGCGGAGCTTGCCAACCTCCGCATTCGATGCGCCGCTCCCGCCGGCAGAGCTCGGAGCTTGCAAAGCCGAGGAGCTGCTTTCTTCCTTGCTACCAGCAACATTATTCATCGTGCACAGCTTCATAAGCGCCACCTCGAACAGGGTTTGCGGCTGAGACGCATGCCTTAGCTCCGTCTGATAACGATTAAGAACATCGATCATGACGAATAACCGCTCAGAAGAGTAGGAGCTTGCCATCTGACCGAACTTCTCCGCGTCAACCACCCGATCTGTCGCCACCCCGCCTCCTGGCGCAAGCTTTAGCACGAGAAGATCACGGAAATAATAGATCAAATTCTCCATACATTTATCCGCGCTTTTGCCTGCCAGCATCAATTCCTCAACCAGCGTCAGCATCCCGGACGCATTGCCGTCCCGAACGGCTTCTGCCAGCTTGTAGAAATGCTCGGAGGTAATTCCGCCCGTTACATCAACGGCCGCTTCCAGCGTGATGTGGGAATCGCTGAACGCGGCCACCTGCTCCAGCAGGCTGATGGCATCCCGCATCCCGCCTTCAGACAAACGGGCAATGTAAGCAACAGCATCCGCATCCGCAGAAATCCCCTCATCCCGGCAAATCTGGGTTAATCTCAGAGACTGCTCTTCGAGCGAAATTTGTCTGAAATCGAATCTCTGACAACGGGATATAATGGTGGCAGGCAGCTTATGAGGCTCTGTAGTCGCTAATATAAATATAACATGACCAGGCGGCTCCTCCAACGTCTTCAGCAGTGCATTGAAAGCTTCCGTCGTAAGCATGTGCACTTCATCGATGATATACACTTTGAAGCGCACGTCGGAAGGCGCATACCTGACCTTTTCCCTGATATCTCGAATTTCATCGATACCACGGTTGGATGCCGCATCAATCTCAATGACATCCATAATATGACCAGCGTTTATCCCCAGACAGGCCTCGCATTCATTGCAAGGCTCAACAGCAGGACCGCGCTCGCAATTAATCGCTTTGGCAAGCACTTTGGCCGTGGTTGTCTTCCCCGTCCCGCGGGGCCCGTTGAACAGGTACGCATGCGATACCCGATCCTCGCGTATCGCATTCTGAAGCGTCTGAATAATATGCTGCTGACCCACCATGTCCTGAAACGTCTGAGGACGCCAGGCACGATATAGAGCTATATGTGACATGCGACTCTTCCCCTTCAGAGTGTTTATTCTCAATATCTAATCCTAACTAATATGAACAGTATACTACATTGCGCCTTCGAGCAAAATAATGGTCAATAAAAATACCTGCAGAGTCATCCGTCAAGCATAAAGCTTAACTAAGAATCGTCTACAGGTATAGGCGTGAAGGAATTCCTTCACGATTCGTTCTGATTAGAACCGTGCACCTGGCTTCGATAGATACGATCCAAGCGGCATTCTTGCTGCACAGCTCGAGTCAGGCACTCCCCCGGCACATGAACTAACTTACTTACGGCTGCTTCCTTCCGGACCTGACCGGGTTCATAAGCGTCCATTGCGGAGGACCCGACTGTCAACACTGCTTGCAAGCGCCAAGCCTCACATCAGTATTACCTCAGACAGGAATTCAACCTCGCTACAGCGGATTGCGAGTTACAGGGCACCGCTACCTCCCCATCTAGCACGGCAAAGACAAGTATAGTACATTCTATGGGAAAGCGCAACATTCGAAGCTCTGAGGAAATTTCCCAACGGCTTAATCAATGCGTACATGTACATGATAGTCAGGCAAGTTATGCTGGACAATCTGCTCCGCTTTATCGCGGATCCAATCCCGATTGGCATCGGACAACCCCTTCTCGGGAGTCAGAAGCACATTTAGCTCGCTGCCGTTGAAGCCGACCTGGATCTTCTTAATGCCTTCAACAGGCTCAAGCACTTGTTTTACAAACGCGATATCCTCCGAATAGGATTGCGTCGAATGCCGATTTATCGTATTGGGATTGCTGTTCGATAAGCCCATGTATCCATCTTGTCCATAGGAGCGCTTCTCCTGCTCGGATTCACCTGCGCAGCCTGTCGTCAGCAAGAACAACAAGCTAAGGCAAACAGCCGCTATTATGCACTGCCATTTACTCCTTCTTCTCATGAAAGCAACAGCATATACCACAAAAAAACCTCCCTTCTAACCATAGGATGGCTGAGGGAGGTTCTTGTATTCTGCCAAATAAAGGCTGAATGTTCGATATGAATTAAATGCCGTATTTCTTCTTGAAACGGTCGACGCGGCCGCCGGCATCCAGGAACTTCTGCTTACCCGTATAGAACGGGTGACATTGGGAGCAAACCTCTACACGAATGTTCGATTTAATCGAACCTGTTTCGAATGAATTCCCACAAGCGCAAGTAGCTGTAATGACGTGGTATGTCGGATGAATACCTTGTTTCATCTCGTTCACCTCTTCCTGCCCTGCATCACATGCGGACGCAGAGTTAAAATCATGCTGCATCAGTATACCATGAACAACCTCTAGGTTGCAAGATAAATGCTTGGGATACATCTGCAAGGATTGCTGGTGAATCTCGGCTCTTTGCGAGGATAGTCGACAGATCTGGAACAGAACGATTAACGAAGCAACTGCTTCCTTCTGAGCTCTGGAGGCGGCACATGCGTGTACGAGCCGATTACCACTTCAGGCAGTTCCTGCCTGAATATGTCCAGCATCTGCTTCATGCCGTAGATCTCGCCCTGCGGCTTCGGAATGATGGAAAGATAGCTTTCGGGATCGATATTCAAATTCCGCATTTGAATTAATTTCAGGCCCGTTCGTTTGCAGAAGCCGAGCATCGCTTCGATCTCTTCTTCCCGATCTGTTACGCCTGGAAAGATCAGATAGTTTATCGATGTATAGACGCCTTGGTCCGTTGCATACTTAAGCGACTTCTCCACATTAAGCAGATTATAGCCACGCGGCTTGTAATAGGCGTTATAATGCTCATCGAGCGCGCTTATCGTGCTGACTCTCATCAAATCGAGCCCGGCATCCACAATCGCTCTCATGAAATCGGTTAGACCCGCGTTCGTATTAATGTTAATAAACCCGTTAGAAGTCCTGCTTCTGACCTGCTTCATCGCCTCCACGATAATCTTGGCCTGCGTCGAAGGCTCGCCTTCACAGCCTTGTCCGAATGAAATGATAGATTCAGGCTCTTGCAGATGCTCGAGCATAATCTCCACCAATTCATCGACAGTCGGCTTGAAATTCATTCGAGTCTGGGGGGCCACGAAACCGCTGTCCTCCGGCTGTTCGGAAATACAGCCGAAACAGCCTGCGTTGCAGGAATAGGAAACCGGAACGGCTCCTTCCCAGCGGCCAAGAAACGTGTTGGATGCCGTCAGGCATTCGTAGCCTAAAGCGCAGTTCGAAAGATGCTTATATAAGCGATTGTCCGGATATTTCTCCAGCAAGCCTTCGACCCGCACCTGGAGCTCCTGTTGATCGCAATTAAGAGGATCCCAGCGTTCCGGATCATCGCATTGCTCCGCGGTAACGAAGAATTCCCCATCCTTCCACACAACGGCAGTATAGCCGAAGAGCGGGAGCTTCTGCTCTTTGTCCGATTTCACATAACCGGGCAAGCATAAACGGGTAAAGCCCTGAGGCAGCAGCGCCCCCACAGCCTGAACGCCGTTCTTCAATACTTCCATCTCGCCTGTCTTCCCGTTAAGGCCAATGGGTCTCGTGAAGGGCAGACTGACCAAGGTGGCGCCGTTCGGCAGAGGAATTAGCTCCTCCTCCATAATTTCTACAATCATATCGCCGCTTCGTCCGAGTCCGACATAGTCGGGATGGTCGAACACATTGCCGTGCTCGTCCGCATATACGAGATTCATGATGTTCTCCTTTCTCCTTCAAAGCATTACGAGCTGTGCGTCGATCTGGAAACCGGGCGACGCCCGTTATGCGAGGAAGAAGAGGATGAGCTGCCGCTTCTGACAGCGCTGCGCTCCGGCTTCGCAGCTTCTGCAGATGTATCCAGGGACATCAGGAACTGTTCGTTATTCTCTGAATCCTTCAGCTTCTTCAAGAAATTATCGACGAAATCAGGCGTATCGGTCATGCCCTTGCGAATCGCCCATACTTTATCCAACTCTTCCTTCGTCAGCAGCATCTCCTCGCGGCGCGTGCCTGATCTTCTCATATCGAGCGCAGGGAAAATACGGCGTTCCGCGAGCTTGCGATCCAGATGAAGCTCCATATTGCCCGTTCCTTTGAACTCTTCATAAATAATATCGTCCATGCGGGAGCCCGTCTCTACCAGAGCCGTAGCCAGAATCGTCAAGCTTCCGCCTTCTTCAACATTCCTGGCGGAACCGAAGAAGCGCTTCGGACGATGGAAGGCGGCCGGATCGATACCGCCGCTAAGCGTACGGCCGGATGGGGGGATAACGAGATTGTACGCTCTCGCGAGTCTTGTGATGCTGTCGAGCAGAATCACAACATCCTTCTTGTGCTCGACAAGACGGAGCGCGCGCTCCATGACCAGTTCGGCTACCTTGATATGGTTTTCCGGCAGCTCGTCGAAGGTTGACGCGATAACCTCGCCCTTCACCGAACGCTGCATATCGGTTACTTCCTCCGGCCGCTCGTCGATTAAGAGCACGAATAATTTGATATCGGGATGATTCTCGGATATGCTGTTCGCGATTTCCTTCAGCAATAACGTTTTGCCGGCTTTGGGAGGAGCAACAATGAGACCTCTCTGCCCCAGACCAACGGGAGCAAGCAAATCCATCATCCGCGTGGAGAGCTTGGACTGGGCGGTTTCGAGCACCAATTTTTTCTCGGGGTATAGAGGAGTTAGCGCGGGAAAGTGAAGTCGTTCTGACGCGGTTTCCGGATTCTCCCCATTAACTGCATTGACCTGAAGCAATCCGAAATAACGTTCATTCTCCTTCGGCGGACGGCATTTCCCTGATACAAGATCTCCGCTTCTCAGATCGAATCTGCGAATTTGCGATGCCGAAATATAGATATCTTCCTTGCTCGGCAAGTAGTTAATCGGCCTTAGGAAGCCGAAGCCTTCCTGCAGAATATCCAGAATGCCTTCCATAAACATGAGACCGCTCTTCTCGGCTTGCGCTCTTAAAATAGCAAAAATCAATTCTTTTTTCTTCAATGTTCCGTAATAAGCAATCTGATATTGTTTCGCTAATTTGTATAGCTCCGTTAGCTTCAATTCTTCCAGATCTGCGATCTGTAGATCGGACATATTCTCACCACTCTATTCTAAAATTAGGAATCTCTTCTTAATTAACCATCATTGCCACGATATCAAACATCTATTCGAGTCGGACGAATGCGGCATCCATGCTTCTGAAACGAACTCAGCTCTGCTCAGATTCCCGCCATACCTCTGCGCCGAGAAGCGACAGGTTCTCTACCAAATGATCATAGCCGCGATCGATATACTCCACTCCCGTTATCTCGGTTACGCCTTCCTCTACCGTCAATGCCGCAACAACCAGCGCCGCGCCTGCCCTCAAATCGGAAGCCTTCACCTTCGCCGCGCTTAGCTTCGAGCCTTCCACAATTGCCGAACGTCCTTCGACGCGTATATTCGCACCCATTCGCGTCAACTCGGGAACATGCTTGAATCTCGTACCATAGATATAATCCGTAAGTATGCTTACGCCGCTGGCTTGCGTGAGAAGCGTCGTCATCGGCGACTGCAAATCGGTCGCAAAACCGGGATAGACGAGAGCTTTCACGTCGACGGCCGAATAATGGGCTGCCCCGATAATCCGAATGGACTCATCCATCTCGATAACCTCGACGCCCATTTCCTCCAGCTTGGCCGTCAATGCTTCCATATGCTTCGGAATGACGTTGTCAATCAATACATTCCCGCGAGTCGCCGCTGCGGCAATCATATAGGTTCCTGCTTGTATGCGATCCGGGATAATGGAATGTCGGCATCCATGGAGCTTGTCGACGCCTTCGATGCGAATGGTTTCGGTGCCGGCGCCCTTGATCGTGGCGCCCATGGCATTGAGGAGAGTGGCTACATCGATAATTTCAGGCTCTTTGGCCGCGTTCTCGATGACCGTATGGCCTTTGGCGCGGGATGCCGCCAGCATAATATTAATAGTCGCTCCTACGCTCGAGACGTCAAGATAAATCTTTGCTCCGCGCAATTCCTTCGCGGATATGCGTATCGAACCGTGATCGTTCGTGACCGTAGCGCCCAACGCTTCAAAGCCTTTTATGTGCTGATCGATCGGCCTCGGTTCGAAATTGCATCCTCCCGGCAAGCCGATCGTCGCCTCCCCGAAGCGGCCCAGCATGGCGCCCATCAAGTAGTATGAAGCTCTAAGCTTTTTCACCTTGCCGTTGGGCATCGGCTTTGATATCAGATTCGAAGGATCGATGCGCATCACATCCTCCGACCGGGTTACTTTGGCGCCTAGTTCTTGCAAAATTTCGCTGTATACGGCAACGTCGCTAATGATGGGCAGATTGTCGAGCACCACCTCGGATTCCGCCAGAATCGAAACGGGAATCAAAGCCACTGCGCTGTTCTTTGCGCCGCTGATCTGTACCGTGCCTTGAAGCGGCTTGCCGCCGCGAATCATCAGTTTCTCCATGAAATCATATAGCCTCCCGTTTGATGGAAGAAAGCAAAGAGCACACTCTGCCTGCTTGGATGCACAAAAATAATAAAATGAATAGCGTTTTCGCATGTCATTCTGAGTTATTATAGCATATCGAACCCAATATTAATAATATCGAAAAGAAGAAACGTTTCTCGCATAAAAAAAGCATCGTCGCATTTCCTCCGACGATGCCCGGCTGCCTTCTTCTATGATCCGACGGCGAATCGGTCGGAGGACTTATCATCATGAAGCTGTCGATTGACTTCGAAGCGCATTTCATCGATGTCGAACGGCTTGGTGAAATGCATCAATGCCCCTAAATCCGTTGCTTCCTTAATCATGTCGAGCTCTCCGTACGCCGTCATCATAATAACCTTGATCGACGAATTAATCGCTTTGATATGTTTCAGAATTTCCAATCCGTCCATTCCCGGAATTTTCATGTCGAGAAGAACCAAATCCGGAGCTTCACGATTCACAATTTCTAAGGCAAGCTTGCCATTAGCCGCTTGAAAAGTATTGTAACCCTCGCTGCTGAACACCTCCAGCAACAGCACGCGAATTCCATTCTGATCATCAACAATTAATACCTTCTTCTTCTCCAAGCTTCTCCCCCCTAGACTGAACCTGCATCACAATATTCGTGGACAGCTCTCGCGCATTTTTAATATATATTCGAGAAGTCTAGGGATTTTCCTTCTATTGCATACAAAAACTTACTATTGATGAAAGAAACCGTCACATTATCGCATTTCGTCGCCGAAAAGCTCAGCGACTGCTCTCGTAATTGCTGATGGCAGCCTTCACAAAGCCCTTGAATAACGGCTGCGGGCGATTCGGTCTCGACGTGAATTCCGGATGGAATTGCACGGCCAGGAACCAAGGATGATCCTTCATCTCTACCATCTCGACCAAGCGGCCGTCGGGCGAAGTGCCCGAGATGATAAGACCGGCGTTCTCGATCCCTTCGCGATATTCGTTGTTGAACTCATACCGGTGGCGATGGCGTTCGTAGACAAGCTCATCCCCATATTCACGCGAGGCGATCGTTTCCCCGGCAATTTTGCACGGATACAGACCAAGACGCATCGTGCCGCCCATATCCTCGATATCCTTCTGATCAGGAAGCAGGTCGATGACCGGATACGGCGTGGAAGAATTGATCTCCGAGCTGTTCGCGCCTGTCATACCCGCTACGTTGCGCGCATATTCAATGACGGCGACTTGCATGCCGAGACAAATGCCGAAGAAAGGCACCTTCTGCTCGCGCGCATAGCGAATCGCGGAAATCTTCCCTTCGATTCCCCGATCTCCGAAGCCGCCCGGCACAAGAATGCCTTGCACGCCGGACAGCGCCTCCTTCACGTTGTCGTCCGTCAAATTCTCGGCGTCGACCCAACGAATCTTAATTTCGGAATCCTCGGCAATGCCCGCGTGCCCGAGCGATTCAACAATGCTGAGATACGCGTCATGCAGCGCCACATACTTGCCGACGATGGCGATTTCCGTCGTCTTGTGCAGAGATTTCACCCGATCCACGAGCAATTCCCATTCGTGCATATCCGGTTGATCGGTGACAAGCTTCAAATGGTTGACCACAATCTCGTCAAGGCCTTGCTCGCGCAGCATGAGAGGAACCTCGTACAGCGTCGAAGCATCCAGGCATTCAATGACCGCATTCGCGTCAATATCGCAGAATAGACCGATCTTGCGTTTCAAATCCTCGGCAAGCGGATATTCGGAACGGCAAACAATGACATTAGGCTGAATGCCGATGCTGCGGAGCTCCTTCACGCTATGCTGGGTCGGCTTCGTTTTCACTTCTCCGGCCGCTTTAATATAAGGGATAAGAGTGACATGAATGTACATCACATTATCTCTGCCGATATCGCTTTTGATCTGGCGAATCGCTTCCAGAAACGGAAGACTTTCGATATCACCGACAGTGCCTCCAATTTCCGTAATCACGACATCGGAGCCCGCTTCCTTGCCCGCGCGGAATACACGTTCCTTGATTTCATTCGTAATATGGGGAATAACTTGAACCGTTCCGCCCAGATAGTCGCCGCGACGTTCTTTTGTAATAACATTGGAGTAAATTTTGCCCGTGGTGACATTGCTGTTCTTCGACAAATTAATATCGATGAAGCGCTCGTAATGTCCCAGATCGAGATCCGTCTCAGCGCCGTCATCCGTTACAAAGACCTCGCCGTGCTGATACGGACTCATCGTTCCCGGGTCCACGTTAATGTAAGGGTCGAACTTCTGAATCGTCACTTTCAGGCCTCTGTTCTTGAGCAATCTTCCCAAGGAAGCCGCCGTAATCCCCTTCCCCAAAGATGAAACCACTCCGCCGGTTACAAAAATATACTTAGTCACTGTGATGATACCCTCCATGCTCCTATGTGTATTGTTTCAGTTTGTCCAACTGTCCACTTTTGATCACGAAAGCTATTGTGCTGAAAACTGAACTTTTTGAACTCGCACTTCTAAATTGTTGTCTTTCAAACAAAAAAAGTGACACCCGTAGCTACGGGGGCACTTTTCTCTTCAAGCCTATCTTAATGAGTTATTTGTAAACTAATTCTTAAGCCCATGCAATAGTTTACTCTGCCCTCATAGGACATGTCAAGCGTAATCAGCGACTCTGAAAATTAGTTATCCTTGTCCTCGTCATCGAACGAATCCTCATCGTCATCCTCATCCGAATCCAGATCATCATCGTCCTCGTCATCCATATCCTCGTCTTCGATCTCGACATCTTCATCTACCTCGTCGGAATCGTCATCGTTCTCGTCGAAATCTTCCTTGTCCTCGTCATACGCGTCAAAATCGTCGTCATCCGCCGTGAAGTTGTCATCTTCCTCGTCCGCGAACACGTCGTCATCATCATCGTCATCATCGTTAATGATGCGCGTGCGCTTCGCGTTCCCGATCGGATCTTCCGATTTCTCGACCGGATACCAGCGCTTGAGGCCCCACATATTGCTTCCCACGCACGCGAAACGTCCGTCAATATTAATCTCCGTATAGACCTGCGCGATAAATTGCTTGATGCCCTCTTCGGACAGACCGCGAATTTTCGCGATCTCCATCATCAAATCGCGATAATAATAAGGGGTGTTAGCCGCCTTCAGCACTTCGAATGCCAGATCCACCATTGGCATTTCCTTAATCCGTTCAGGATCAATCTTTAACGCAAAGCTGCTGCCGCTCATATGGACACATCCTCTCTTGTAAGAAGAAACGACTTCGGAGTCCTTGTCAAAGGACATTAGCGTTTCTCGCAACATTATAGAGAAAGGAGAAATGAGTTTACATCCTTTCCTATATGTCAAAAAATATGTAGGCTACCGTTAATCATGTTGGTTAGTCAAACTATAGTAAAACCTATTTCATGCAAAAAAGCAAGCGGCCAACTATGCCTTTCTTCTTACTCAAGAAGAATCGGCAAAAAAGCGAAGGGCGCGCCCTTCGCTTTGACTGTATCCATCCGACCATTCGCTGACGCGAACGCATCGGAGATGCAAGAGCCTCCGCAGCTCTTCATTCATCCTATGTCCCTCGGGCGAATTTGACACGGTTTAGGGCCCATTTCTCGGAAAAAGGGCAAGTTGCTCATGCGGCGCCGCGTTCGCGTTCATACAATAGTGCAGCATCGTCCTCCGGGAGGGGAAGCATATATTGGATACAGACGCCTTATTACGTTGGCTGCTGCAGCATCTATCCCGCAGCAGCGTTGCTACTGACTCCAAAATCGTACATTTCCACGATAGCAGCGAGTATGAGAGCTTCCTGCAGCATTTGTCCCAAGCTGCCGAGTCTCATCCCCTGCTTGATGAAATCCGCCCCATCGACAGCATCCAGGGAATATCATGCCCGCTGCCCTCCGTCGAACTTCCCGCAGCATTTGCCGGACGAGTTCGAATCGAGAAGGATTGCCTGATCAGCGTAACCCCGTCCGCTTTGAAAACGACTGCATCCGACAAGGGCATCCCATGGGGCGTGCAGCAAATCAAGGCGCCGCAGGCTTGGGGGATCACGACCGGCCATCGCGTGAAAATCGGCGTCATCGATACCGGCGTCGACTTCAATCATCCCGACCTGCGGCATTCGCTTCTTCGAGGCATTAACCTGTTGAACCGGAACAAGCCGCCTTATGACGACAACGGCCACGGCACCCATATCGCCGGCACTATCGCGGCCGCCAATCAAATGCACGGCATGATCGGGGTCGCCCCAAGAGCCATCATCGCTCCTGTCAAAGCTTTCGATCATAACGGAAGCGCCTTTGTCTCCGATATTATTCTTGGAATCGAATGGTGCGTCCGCAACGGAATGAACATTATCAATATGAGCTTCGGAATGAAGACAAGAAGCAAGGCGCTGCTGTCGGCCGTCGTCAACGCCTATAATGCGGGCGTCATCATTGTCGCGTCTTCGGGCAACGACGGGAAGCTTCGATCCGTCGACTATCCCGCGCGGTATCCGCAGACGATATCCGTGGGGGCGACGAACCGGTTGCGCAAGGTCGCGCCCTTCAGCAACAGAGGCATCTATATCGACATCTATGCGCCGGGAGACAAGATCATCTCATCCTGGCTGAAGGGCCGTTACCATGAGATGAGCGGCACCTCGATGGCCACTTCTCATGTAAGCGGAGCAATCGCCCTGCTGCTCTCCCTGCGGCCAAACCTGACGCCGGGCGAGATCAAAGCCGTCATGAAGCGTTCCATGCTCCCGCTCCGAAATTACAAAACTCGCCGAATCATCGGCGAGCTGGATATCTCGCGTATGCTTCAAGCCGCGGAACGCATGTAGCGCCGCGGCTCCTTGCCTACATGCGCTGGGGCGCGGATACCCCGACGAGCCCCAGCACATTCGCGATCGCGATGCGAATGGCTCCCAGAAGCGCCAAGCGGGCCGTCGTCTGCTCGGCATCCTCCGTAATAACGCGTTCGGCGCGGTAATAGCTGTGGAATTGCGAAGCAAGCTCGTATACATAACGAATCAAGCGATGCGGCGCGTAATGCGCAGCGGCTTCGGCAATTTCGCCGGGAAGCTCGCCAAGCTTTCTCATCAGATCGAATTCCGCTTCGCTGTCCAGCTTGTTCAAGCTCAGCTTATCCGCAGCGGGAAGGACAATGCCTTGCTCATCAGCCTGCCGGAAAATGCTGCAAATGCGGGCATGCGCGTATTGCACGTAGAATACAGGATTTTCGTTGGACGTGGATATAGCCAGATCCATATCGAAATCGAGATGGGAGTCCATGCTTCGCATCGAAAAGAAATAGCGGATCGCATCGACGCCGACCTCGTCCATCAGATCCTCCATTGTCACCGCCTTGCCCGTGCGCTTCGACATCTTCATTTTCTCGCCGTTCTGGAACAGGCTGACCATCTGCGCAATCAATACCGTCAGCTTCGAAGGATCGTTGCCAAGAGCCTCCATCGCCGCTTTCACGCGCGGAATATAGCCGTGATGGTCGGCGCCCCAGATATTGATCATGCGATCAAAGCCGCGCGCGTATTTGTTGCGGTGATAGGCGATATCCGGCGTCAAATACGTATAGGAGCCGTCATTTTTCACCAGCACGCGGTTTTTGTCGTCTCCGAAGGGCTCGGTCTTCAGCCAGACAGCTCCGTCCTCTTCATAGACATGGCCGGAAGCCTTGAGCGCCTCCAAGCCTTGCTCCACCTGACCGCTTTCGTAGAGAGAGGTCTCGCTGTACCACACATCGAAGGAGGTTCTGAAGCGAGTCAGATCGCGCTTAATCTTGTCGAGCTCCTTCTCCAGTCCGAAGCTGCGGAAGAAGGCATATCGCTCCGACTCGGGAAGCGACAGCAGACGATCGCCCTCCTTCTCGGCCAGCGATTTGCCGAAGCCGATAATATCCTCGCCGTAATAGCCGTCCTCCGGCATCTCGGCTTGCTGACCGAGCGCTTGACGGTAACGCGCCTCAAGCGATAACGCCAAATTCTCGACCTGCTTGCCCGCATCATTAATGTAGTATTCGCGCGTCACGTCATAACCCGCAAAGTCCAGCAGATTGCAAAGCGCGTCGCCCACCGCAGCGCCTCTGGCATGACCAAGATGCAAATTGCCCGTCGGATTCGCGCTGACGAATTCCACCTGCACGCGCTGGCCCGCTCCGGCAGCCACTCGCCCATAATCCGCTCCCGCTTCCAGCACCTGTCCAATTACTGGATACAAGCCCGTCTTGTCCAAGCGGAAATTAATAAATCCCGGACCTGCGATTTCCGCCGCTTGAATCGACGCTCCGCTCATATCCATGTGCGCGATGATCTCTTCCGCGATGACGCGCGGATTCTTCTTCGCCTGCTTTGTCAATTGCATCGCCGCATTCGTCGCCAGGTCGCCATGCGACTTATCCTTGGGCACCTCGAGTGCGAAGGCCGGCATCGCTTCCTTGCCCGCCAGTCCCGCCGCCTCGACGGCGTTTGCGATCGCTTCTTTCACTTGCTCGTACATGTGCTCCAGCACATTCTTGCCTTCATTCATGCTTTCCGCTCCTCCTGTATCCATAGACGAATATGGAAATTCCCCGATAATTGCTCTTCCACATAAAGCTCGTACTGCCATTCTATTATAAAAGGAAGCTTCGACGGCAGACTCGTTTCTCTCTCCGGTTCTTCCGTTTCCGGCAATCGATCCTTGTCAAGCGCATAAGCGGCTAATGCTGTCGTCAGAGTATCCAGCTCGAACGCGGTGGCCGCAGATCGGTAGCTCCCCCTTCTCCGCTGTCCCGGCACGAACCATTGCCGGGAATCCACCGCGCCGCTCCTTGCGATCGACAGCTCGCCCGGCGAATAACGAAGAAGCGTTCGAACCTCGTTCCTCTCGCCTTCTCCCGTTCCTTCCCGATAGCGCAAGTAGAGCGCATGCTCTTTGCGAAACCATTCTCCCTTGTATTGAAAGGACTGTATTTCCCCGTCCTGCCGGCTTTCCAGCGTCATGCATACATTCCTGCCCACAGTCATAGACCTGCTCCCGTTTCCTGTCGATTATTATGCCGTCCTACTACTATATACAGGAACCGCTTCAATTTCAACGATGAGATGCGATTCGCCCGCGACGCGCCCGGGGCGGCAAGAAGGTCTTTAAGACCGCTCCGCGTAAGGAACGATAACTTTCCAGGCGGCAAGCCGATCCTCCAGGCTCCGCATATGCTTGGTCGGAATCGGGCTCGTCGACGGCAGCTTGAGCAGACTGATTCCCGGAAAAACCTTTTCTGTACCGTGGACCTTGCGAAAGGTTTCCCAGGCTTTGCTTCCATTGAAGGCAATGCACCGAATGCCCGGATAACGACGCAGCAGCCCCGGAATATCATTCGCCGATTCATCTCTTATGTTCGCATCCAGGCTGCCCTCGCGCTCGCAAGAGGCGATCACGTCCCACAGGGCGAGCCGATGCTTCTGCAGGAAAGCGACCCGCTCCTCGTAGGACTCGGGTGGCGGTTGATGGATTCGCGCGTTCGCATCGCCGCCCCCTTCGCCGAACAAGCCGTAGACGATTCGCCAGAAATAATTCTGCTTATGTCCATAAAATTGCCGATGCTCCAGCGACTTCACGCTTGGCGCGGTCCCCGCGATCAGCACTCTTGCCCGTTCGTCGACAACAGGCGGAAATGAATGTATGCGCATATGAACCTGCTCCCCTTTCGCCTTATGATCTTCCATACTTTGCGCAGACATGCAAAGCAGCGGCCGATCTCCGCATTATACCATGCTGGAAGACCGCCGCTGCAAGGTTCTGTTGAAAGCCGCGCATACGTTTATTTTTCGCTTCGTTCAATCTCTTCTATAGACGTTCGATGACGAAAGAGAACGATCTGTTCTCGTCGCCGCGAAGCGTGAATTCCTCGTGAACCGGAGCTCCCCAGCTGTCGTCGCCGCCAACGCCCATCTGCTTGCCGGCAACGGTTATAACCGTATAATGGGGAACCGGAAGCTCGTAGTGATGCAGCGCGTTCTCGAGCTCGAAAGCCGTGTAAGGCGAAACGCAGCATTCGACGGTTTCTCCCTCGGAGCGGATTCGAATGCCTCCGCCCAGCTTGTCCGTTATATCCAAATTGCGAACACCTGTTCGATTTCCGGATTCCTGCGGCATTACGTAGCCCGATACCTGGTCGCTCGCCCGATTGCGGAACAGCCCGAGTCTCGCTCCATTCGCCCGATCCGTATAATTCTCCTCAGGACCCATAGCGAGCCATTCCAGCTCTTCATACTCTGCGGGAATCCTGAAGGATACCGCATATGTCGGGAGCTGCGGCAGCCCTTCCGCGCCCGCGTAGGACGCATCGACGAGAATGCTGCCGTCTGAACGCACGGTATACGCAATACTCGCTTCCGCCTGTTCGCTAATGGAGAACCGATAGCGATAAACGATGCGGAACCCTTCCTCCAACTCCTCGGTATCGATTCCGATGCATTTGCGCGCCAGGCTGGCGGCGAACCACGCGCCGCTTGCAAAGCCTTGCGAGAAGCCTCGGTCATTGTCCGTAGTCGCCCTCCAGAAGAGAGGCGCGGGAGGAACGGCAATCATCTCTCTGCCGGCATATCGAAGCGATACCAGGCTCATCGCTTGCTTCGAGAAGATTGCACTGAAGTCACTCCCATGCACCCCGATATTAACATCGCCATTCGCAATTCTCAGCTTGGGCCCACGGGGCGAAGCGATCTCTGTTTGATGGTTCGCAGAGACGGCTTCGGCTGAGCTCGTATGCCGGCCTGACGCCTTCTCATGGTCGGAAGCTTCGGCCATGAACACTAGCTGCCCGAAAGCCGTTTCGAAGCCCGCTTCCGCCCACAGCGCATCGTCCTTTAGCAGGAACGCCGCATCGATCGCATATTCGCCGGAGCCCTCAAGCTTGCCTGTAAGCTCGTAAGCCAAGAATCGTTCTTCTCCCGCCGCTACAACAACATTCTCCCTCTCCAGCCTGGCTATTTCATGGCCGTCCCGCGACAAGACGCATAGCAGCTTAAGTCCGGAGGTATCTGCGAACAGATTGCCGTTGCGGATCAGCACGCCATCCTTCTGCGGGAACAACTTTATATTTTGATACAAATATTTCACTTCCTGCATCTTCGGCGACAGCCTGCGGTCCGCGTAGACGATGCCGTTCGTGCAGAAGCCGTAATCGGTCGGACGGTCGCCGAAGTCGCCGCCATACGCCAGAAATTCCTTCCCGTACCGATCCTTCTTCACCAGCGATTGATCGATATAATCCCAGATAAAGCCGCCTTGATACAGCTCGTAGCGCTCTTCCAAATCCGTATACTTCTTCATGCCTCCAAGCGAGTTGCCCATGGCGTGCATATATTCGCAGCTGATATAGGGCTTGTCGGGCTTATCGTTCAAATAGCGCTCGATATCGGCGGGCTTCGCGTACATGCGGCTCTCCATATCGCTCGCTTCGGTGAACGACCTGTCATAGAATACGCCTTCGTAATGAACAAGTCTCGAGGAGTCGACCGAACGGAAATAACGGGATACATTCACCAGCACATCGCCCACATAGGATTCATTCCCCAGCGACCAGATCAGGATCGAAGGATGATTCTTGTCCCGTTCGTACATGGAGATTGCGCGATCCATGACAATGTCCTGCCATTCGGGCTTGCTGCCGGGAATGTTCCAAGAGGGCTCCACGGCGCCCATCTTCTGCCAGGAACCATGCGTCTCCAGATTCATCTCGTCGATGACATAGACGCCGTATTCGTCGCACAGCTCGTACCAATAGCTCTGATTCGGATAATGGGAGGTGCGGACCGCATTGATATTGTTCTGCTTGAGCGTCTTGATATCCCAGAGCATGTCCTCCTTCGAGATCGCTCTTCCGGTCCTGCAATTAAATTCATGACGATTCACGCCCTTGAATACGATTCGCTTGCCGTTGATCTTCATGATCTTATCCGACATCTCGAAGCGGCGGAAGCCGACCTTGCTTGGAATCGCTTCGAGGAGCCGACCTTCGCCGTCAAAGATGTCGATACGCAAGCGATACAAGTACGGCTTCTCGGCGCTCCACAGCTCGGGCTGCCGCAGAGTCGCTTGCAGCTTAAGATCAGTCGTCGAACCGTCTGTCGCAGCGAAACAAGTAAATACCTCTCGGCCCTCTGCGCTGAGCAGCGTCAGGACGGCCTTGGCGCCTTCCTCGGGGCGCTGCAAGAAATCCAATTCAACATTCAGCGTTCCTTGCGTGTAAGAAGCGTCCAATTCCGCGCCAATCCGCATATCTCTCACATGCAGCTCGGGCACCGTGTAGAGATACACCTCGCGGAAGATGCCGGAGAAACGCCAGAAATCCTGATCCTCCAGCCAGCTTCCGGTGCTCCGCTGATAAACCTCGACAGCCAGCTTGTTCTCTCCTTCGCGTACATAAGGAGTCAGCTCGAATTCCGAGGGCGTAAAGCTGTCTTCGCTGTAGCCGACGAATTGTCCGTTCAGCCATACATAGAAGGCGGTCTCCACCCCCTGGAAGGAGATGAACAAGGGCGAGTTCCGCAGATCGGCAGAAACCTCAAAGTCTCTCGCATAGCTGCCTACCGCATTATGCGTCTCGGATATATGGGGCGGACGCAATTCCTCAATTCCGTCCCATGGGTACATCGTATTCACGTATTGCGGCTGACCGTGGCCCTGCAATTGAATATGGCCTGGAACCTGAATGTCCGTCCAGCCTGAACAATCGAATTCCGTTAGGTAGAAGTCCGCAGGTCTGCTTGCCGGATTGACCCCATAATGAAATTTCCAAGCTCCGTTCAAGCTCTGCCGCATGGACATGCTCTTTCCCGCCGCAGCTTCTTCTATCGTTCTATAATAAGCATGATCGGAGTGAGCAGGCAGTCGATTTACCGCAAACACGCTTGTGTCGCTCAGCCAGCTCAGCTCTGGTTTATTCACCGTTGGCATAATCGCTCTCCCCTTTCCAAACTTATTTCACCGAGCCGGTCATGCCCGCGACGAAATGCTTCTGCATGAGGAAGAAGACAATCGCCGTCGGCAGCGTGGCAATCAGAATAACTGTCATGTTCACACCGTAATCCGGGGCGTAGCTCGAGCCCAGATTCGAGATTAGCAGCGGAATCGTCCGCTTCTCCGGCGATTGCAGCACAACGAGCGGCCAGAGATAATTATTCCATGATGTCATGAAAGTGATGATCGCAGCAGCCGCATAGGAGGTTCTCATCGTTGGCACGAAGATGCGGAAGAAGACCCCGAGTTCAGTCAATCCATCGATTCTTCCTGCTTCGAGCATATCCTTCGGAAACATCTTCGTGCTCTGTCTGAAGAAGAAGATCAGAAACGCCGTTGTCACCGTTGGCAGAATCACCGCAGAGACCGTGTCGATGCCGATAACCGGAGCCACATTCGAAATCTTGCCGAACATCCGGTAGAGGGGCACCATGAGCGCCGCGAACGGAATCATCATGGACAGGAGCAGGATGCTGAACACGACATCCTTGGCTTTGCTTCGGAATATTTCGAAGCCGTAGCCCGCCAGCGATGCGATGAGCATGGCCAGCAAGGTTGTAATAATGGAAATTCTGGCCGAATTGAGCAAGGCCGGAACGAGATCAACCGTGTCGAATACCTTCTTCACATTTTCGATGAGATAGGAGCCAGGGAGCAGCTTGCCCTGCGTGACGTCGACCGACTTGTTCGTGGCGCTGATAATCATCCACAGGAAAGGGAAGACCGAC
This sequence comes from Paenibacillus sp. HB172176, assembly GCF_011947265.1. Classification (GTDB taxonomy): domain Bacteria; phylum Bacillota; class Bacilli; order Paenibacillales; family Paenibacillaceae; genus Pristimantibacillus. The sequence continues at coordinate 78,250 of NZ_JAATHD010000024.1, read as the reverse complement.
ACAATAGCGGATACGCTCAGAAACAAATAAATGAGCACGCGCTTCAGCTTAGACATTCTTATCACCTGCCAGTTTGAATTGAAGGATGGAGAAGATGACGATCAAGATCACAATTGCATAAGAGACGGTCGCGGCGTAGCCGAAATCAGGCGTGTACTTGAACGACAGGTTGTAGATATATTGGGATAGCGTCATCGTTGCGTTGCCCGGGCCGCCCTTCGTAATGTTCATCACCTCGTCGAACAATTGCAATGTGCCGATTGTTGAAGTAATCGATGTGAACAGAATAATCGGCTTCAGCAGCGGAACGGTTATTTTCGTAAATTGCTTGATGGATGAAGCGCCGTCGATTCGTGCGGCTTCATAGATGGACGCGTCAATATTTTGCAGCGCCGACAAATAGAAGATCATGTTATAGCCGGTCCAGCGCCAGGTAATGGCTATAATGATCGTGATTTTCGCCCAGAATGGATCGGTAATCCAGCCGATTGGCTGGGATATGAAATGCAGATTAAGCAACAGCATGTTAACAAGGCCGTCAGAGCCGAATAAATATTTGAAAATAACCGAATACGCAACCAGAGAGGTTACGGCCGGCAGGAAAATAGCCGTGCGGAAGAAGCCCTTCAGCTTCAGATTCTTATCATTGAGCAATACGGAAATAAACATCGCCAGAATGATCATGATCGGAACTTGGATGATCAGGAACAAGAAGGTGTTCGTCAGCGCGGTCTTGAAGGTTGAGTCCGAGAACAAGCGCTGGTAATTGTCGAAGCCGACATAGCTCAGGTTGGTGCCCGTTCCGGATTGGAACGACATCTTGAGCGCTTCGATCATCGGGTAGAAATAAAACGCGCAGATCATAAGGACCGCTATGGCGATAAATGACCAGCTTATCGCATTGGTTCTTGCTTTAATATTCATGAGCCCTGCTGCCTCCTCGAAAGAAAAAGAAACCTTGAACGGGCCGCCAGCCACTTTTGTCAAGCCAGCAAGCGGTCGTTCAAGGTCCTCTTCAAGCATTTACTATTTCAGCTGAGAATCCGCTTGCTTCTGAGCGTCGCTCAGCACAGCGTCAATCGACTTGCCGTTTAAGAAATTCTGCATTTCGACAACGAGAATATCTTCAATCGCATAGGTGTTCATGCCATAGTTGACGCTCGGAATTTGCGCTGTCCAGTCTGCGAAATCCTGAACGATCTTCTGCCCGCCGAAGAAATCGTTCGCGGCCGTATAGGCTTCGCCTGTCGCAGCCGGCTTGTAGGTGCCGATCGCGCCAACGTCCGTAACAAGCTTCTGATACAAATCAACGTTCGATCCCAGCGTAGCGCCCAGGAATTCTGCCGCTTTCTCCTTGCCCGGCACATTGAGAACATACCACGAGCTTCCCCCGAGGTTGGAGGCGTGTACGGAAGCCTCGTTGTTCGTCAGCTTAGGAAGCGGAGCGATCGCCCACTTGCCGGCTTGATCCTCGGCAGCCGTGATGGATGGCGTAAACCAGTTGCCTGTCGGAACGGAGGCTGCGTCGCCGCTGTTGTAATTGGCAACGAATTGGCTCCAGTCCGCATGAGTCTTCACGATATTAGCGTCTATCATCTTCTTGTACGTTTCGAAGGCTTCCTTCAAAGCCGCATTGTCCGCCAAGTCGGCCGTCTTGCCGTCTGCCTTCATATACCAGGAGCCGGCCGATTGAATCATGACGCGCAGGATGCCCAGATCGTTCGGATCAAGGGAGATCCAATCCTTGCCCGTCGCTTCCTTGACCTTCTTGCCAATCTCGATATATTGATCCCAAGTAATGTCTTGAAGATCGTCAATCGTGTAGCCGGCCTGCTCGAGATAATCCGTTCTTACATAAAGCCCGGTTACGCCGGAATCGAACGGCAAGCCGTAATTCACATCGCCGACGCTTGTCGGTCCAAGCTTGTAATCGGCAAAATCCGATGCCTTGAAGCTGTCCGTGAGCGGATAGAACATGTCCGGATACGCTTGAAGGAAGCTTTGCGCGCGATAATCCTCGATCAGCACGATATTGGGAAGTCCCTTGGTCGTTCCCGAGCTGAGGCCTGTATTCAGCTTCTGAACGATGTCGTTCTGAGCGTTCTCGATGACATTGACCGTCACATCCGAATGATCTGCCTCGTAGGTTTCTTTCGCCAAATTCATCGCCTTAATGTTGAAATTGGGATCCCAAGCCCAAACGGTTAGCTCTGTAGCATCTCCAGCGCCATTGTTCGCGCCATTGTTGCCCCCGTTATTCGATGTGTTGTTGTTGGAGCACGCTGCCGTCAGAACCACAATTCCGACAAGAAGCAAAGCAAGCATTTTCTTCATGTTCTAGACCTCCGTATCTATATTTTCAGCTTTAGCCCGTAAGCGTTTCCTGCTTACTGCTCCATGTTAGCACCATGAAGTTTGGCGTTGTTAGCATTATCTTTGCCTACCTTTGTCAAATTATTAGAGCCCGGCGAAATTCCTTCACCGGGCTAAGACGATCTTTGGAATTTTGAATTATTTTTGGCTGAAGATGACGGGAAGCCTGATTTTCACCTTGGTCCCTTCGCCCGGTTCGCTTGCGATGGTCACGCCATAGGAATCGCCGTACAACAGCTTGATCCGATCATGGACGTTCTTCATGCCGATGCCGGCGAACAGCTGCCGTTTGCTCTTCGGGCTGAGCGGATGCGCGTCCTCGTCCTCTGTCAGAAGAAAGCCGTCTCCGTTATCCGCCACCTCGCAAACCAGGGCATCCGCGTCCAGAGACGCCATGAAATAAATCTGACCCTCGGCCTTTTCATTAAAGCCATGGAAAAATGCATTTTCAATAAAGGGCTGGATAATCAGCTTGGGCACATGGCAGCCCAGGCAATCCGGCGAAACGAAATAGTTCATCTTGATCCGCTCGCCATAGCGAATATGGTTGATGTAGACATAATTCCGCAAATTAACGAGCTCCTGACTGAGCGGTATGGTCTCGCTAACGTTGCCTATTGCATTCTGAAGCAGAGAGATAAGGGCGTTGATCGTCTCCGCCGCCCTCTCCCTGCTTCCTTGCTGCACCATGAACTTGACCGAAGCGAGCGTATTGTAGAGAAAATGCGGATTAATCTGCTGCTGCAAAGCTTCCAGCTCCGCATTGCGCTGTCCTTTCTGAGTTTCCACCAATTCCTTCACATAGTCTTGCAGCTCGCCAAGCATATCGTTGAAAGCAAGCCCGATCTGCCTCGTTTCATAGCTTCCGTCCACAGAGACGTGATGGTCGAACTCGTATTTCGATATCGTTGAAATTTGCTTTACGAGCCGCGTCAGCGATTTCGTCAATTGCCTGGAAACAAGGAACATGATCATTAAAGAAAGCGCCACAATGACGATTACGATCAGGATAATCGTTCGGGTATCCATCAATTGGCCGACTGCCGTTTCTTTGTCCACCACATTTACGAGATACAGGTCGTAAGGAGACAGATAGGAGGATAACAGAATGCCCTTCCTTCCCTCCAACTCAACTTCCTTATAGGTCATGGCATTCTGCTGGATGTCCTTCGCATAGCCCAACAGCTCGGGCGCGGGCTTGCCGATCCAGTCTTCCTTATTGGAGGAAAGAATGGAGCCGTCGCCGCTCAGGATAGCGACGTCATTCCCTTTGCTGGTGAAGCTGTTGTAGAACCGCTGGAATGTCCTCTCGGTAATGGCGAAATACATGACGCCGTAAATCTCGTTGTCGGTCCGGTCCATGAGTGCCTTGGACGCAACGATAACTCCTTGGCTGCCGGCTCTGTCAGGGTCTGAAGGAGCGTATTGGAACAATAGCTTGCGCGGATCCGCCAAGGTGTTGGCGGTCACTTCATGCTCGCGCAGCTCCTGATCGGAGATCGACCAGATCGAGCGATCCGACACATAGCTGCGGCCGTTGATGCCCGTGACAAGCAGACTGACATCGTAGGCATCGAGACTGGAGTATATCTGCTCCATCTGCTGCGTCATATTGTAGTAGCTCTTGTAATTGGACAGGGAATCCCCGTCGCCTTGCGTCAAAAATCCACGTATGGCGCCGCTTTGAAGAATGCGGTTGGAGGCTACCACGATCGAGTAGTTGAAATTGTTCAAATTGCTGTTGATTTGCGCAATCACCTTCGAGTTCGTAATGCTGAAGGTATCCATGAATACGCGTCCGGACATGTTAATGGTCGCCCATGTCGTTGCAACCGAGACGGCGACAATGCTGACGACCATTATGATGAACATTTTGATAAACAGTCTATAGTTGGAAAAACGATCGATAAGCCTTCTCATAGCCTGTTCCTTTCATCGCCCCGATGCATTCGCCTGTACTTGCTCGGAGATGAGCCCGTTTGCTTCTTGAATACTTTGCAGAAATAGCTGTGATCCGAGAATCCCACCATTCCGCTTATCTCGGATATGGTCGCCTCCCCCTTGCGGAGAAGCTCCTCCGCCTTCCCGATCCTGACCTTATGCACATATTCGACAAAGCCTTCCTCGTTGTGCATGGAGAAGTAATTGGACAAATAGGAAGGGTTGAAATGAAAATGCTTCGCCATCTCCGTCAAAGTAATCGCATCCGCGTAATGCTCCTCGATGTAGGCCAGCAGCCGCTTCATATTCGCTTGGTTGGATTTGGCCGCTTTGCCCGCGATGCATGCCTTAGCTTCATTGACGAAAGCTTCCAGCTTCGCTGCGGCTTCATCCGCTTGCACGGCATCCTCGATTCCTTTGAAGTAGCGATACTTCCCCTTCTCGAGCTCTCCGACATCATATTCCATATTGCCAAGCAGTACGGTTATATTAAAGATGATGTTGCCGAGAAAGGATTTAAACTCAAACACATCCATCGTATACTGACGCGTCATCTCCTCTACATGCGAGCGCAAATCGTCGAAGGCTTCCTTGAAATGCTCGCGTTTGAATTGCTCCGTAAATTGATTAAGATGAAAGCTCTCCAGCGCTTCGGGCCGCGCAGGAAGATCATCCGCCAGCAGCACGCGAAGCTCGGGCAAATAGAAAAAATAATTCATGCATGCGAGAAGAGAATCGCGGTACATGCCTGCGAGCTCGCTCAGCGATCCGAAGTCGGCGCTTAGTGCAACGGGATAGCGAAATTCCTCTTCAATCGCCATCCAACCCGGAATTTGCCGCACTTCATTTTGCAGAAAGGCGGCTTCAAGCTTATTGGCGTTAATCATGAACGCGACTAACGATTCCTCGTTCGGCAGCTCGTAGATCGCGGCGGAACGCCCCTCCAATCGCTGCAGCAGTCCATCCTTCAATCTTTGCGCCGCGATTGTCTTCGTCAAGCCCCCCTCGGCCTTCTTCCCGCTCGAGCTCCGCAAGTCGATGCCGACAAGCCAGAAGCGATCGAAGGGAAGCGCAGCCTTCCATTCCGCTTCCTTCTCGGCATTCGGCTCGAAGCCGTTCAACAGTCCCTCGAGATACCGATCGAGCGAAGGACGGATATCCGGCTCCTTCACGCCCGCTTGCAGCGAGGAAATTCGCTCCGCCGTCATTCTTAATACCGTCAACAAATGCTGCATATCCAGCTTCGGCTTCAGAATATAGTCCGCAACGCCTTGCTGGAAGGTGGACCTCACATAGTCGAACTCCCCAAAGCTGCTGAGCACGATGACCTCGATATCCGGATAGCTCTGCTTGATCTGCTTCGTGAGCTCTTCGCCGTCCATGACGGGCATGACAATATCTGTGATTACGATATGCGGCTGCAGCTCTTCGATGCGCTCGAGCGCCTCCTTCCCGTTCGACGCCTCTCCCACGATGTGAAAGCCTTCATTCTCCCAATTCATGAAATGCTTGATGCCTTGTCTAATGAGAAGCTCATCATCAACAATTAATACCTTGCATAGCTCCAAGGCTGTCATTTCCGTTCCCCCCGGTCATTCTTTCTAGAGCCTAGTATAACGTTCCCTCTCTCAAAAACAAAAGAGCCGCGTTTTTGGCAACAGCCAAAAACGGGCTCTTCATCAAGCAAAGCTTCCCCTCTTATTTCACCAGATCCTCCACGAATTTCGGAAGGATGAAGGCTGCCTTATGCAGGTGAGGCGTGTAATATTTCGTTTCCAGCTCAGGAATGGACGCTTCGTCGATCTGGAGCGGATCATACTTCTTGCTGCCCATTGTAAAGGTCCACAGGCCGCTCGGATAGGTCGGGATATTGGCGGCATACACGCGTACGATCGGGAATACTTCCTTCACGTCGCGGTTTACGCTTTGAATCAAATCCGCCTTGAACCACGGGTTGTCCGTCTGCGCAACAAAGATGCCGTCCTCCTTCAAGGATTCGTAGATGCCTTGATAGAACCCCTTCGTGAACAGATTCGCCGCTGGGCCGACAGGCTCGGTGGAATCCACCATAATGACATCGTAGCTGTTCTTGTGATCGTGGATATGCATGAAGCCGTCATTCACCAGCACCTCGACGCGAGGGTTGTCCAACTCTCCCGCGATCGTAGGCAGATATTTCTTCGAATATTCGATAACCTTGCCGTCGATATCGACAAGCACGGCCTTCTTCACCTTCGGATGCTTCATGATCTCGCGAATGACGCCGCCGTCGCCGCCGCCGACAACGAGCACCTGCTCCGGATTCGGATGCGTGAACAGAACCGGATGCGCCACCATCTCGTGATAGACGAATTCATCCTTCACAGTTGTCATGACCATCCCGTCGAGCACGAGCATCGTGCCGAACTCTTCCGTTTCAATCATATCGAGCTGTTGGAAATCCGTTTGCTCGTCTACATACGTTTTCGTAATTTTCGCCGTAATGCCGAAGCTTTCCGTCTGCTTCTCGGTATACCATAATTCCATGTCGGGATCCCTTCTTTCTTACAATCATTCAACCTGTATTATAGTCTGTCACGCACAAAAAGCAACCATTTGCAGTCGTATCTACAAAATATTTATAAGCTGCCACCGTCAATGAATACGAACGCCCCTCCATTTCCATACTAAGGAAAAGCGTTCAGTCAGCCTCTATTGAAGAAAGGAAGGGAGTCACATGAAAAATACATCCTCACAGCAACAAGGGAAAAGACGCCGACCCCTGTTCCCTATTCTAACGGAGAAATGGCTTCCTTATGCCGCGACGCTAAAAAAATGGCTTCGCAGAGGAGCCGTCGCTGCGGCTGTCGTATTCGCTGTCTCCGCCGGCTTATATCTCTACCTCAGAGCGCAGGCTCTGCCTGTCTCTTCTATAAGTCAGACCTCTCAAATGCTGGATCTGCAAGGCAATGTCATCGACACCTTCCATGCGGGCGAGAACCGCAGATCGGTAGACTTGAAGGATATCGCCCATACGCTGATTGACGCGACGCTCGCCATAGAGGATCGCCGATTCTATGAGCATGCCGGCTTCGACCTGAAGGGCATGGCCCGCGCCGTCGTCGTCAACGTGTCGAGCATGTCCGCCAGACAGGGAGCCAGCACGCTTACCCAGCAGCTCGCGCGAAACCTCTATCTGACGCATGAACGCACGTGGCAGCGCAAGCTGAAGGAAGCGGTCTATACCACTCAACTCGAGATGAATTATTCCAAAGACGAGATTCTGGCCATGTATCTCAATCAGATCTATTACGGGCATGGCTCTTACGGCATTGAAGCCGCGGCCATGATGTACTTCGACAAGCATGCCTCCGAGCTGTCGCTCGCGGAAAGCGCCATGCTGGCCGGCATTCCGAAGGGGCCGAAATATTATTCGCCTTATATGAATATGAAGAATGCCAAGGATCGCCAATATCTCATTCTCGAGGCGATGAAAGAGGGCGGCTCCATAACCGGGGAGCAAGCCGACGCCGCATTCGCCGAGATGCTCGACCTCCAGCCGCTGAGCTCGGAGCAGCAGGACGGCTTCGCGCCTTACTTCCGCGATTACATCCGTTATCTCGCAGTAGACAAACTGGGCATAGACGAGAAGCTGCTGAACGAAGGCGGCATAACCATCTACACGACGCTGGATCAGGATATTCAGGCGGCAGCGGAGGAATCGATCAAGGGAGGCTTCCCGGAGAAATCCGAGCAGCAAGCCGCCCTTGTCGCCATCGATCCGCGTACGGGCTACATCAAAGCGATGGTGGGAGGCCGCGATTATCATGCCAACCAATATAACCGCGTATTCGCCGGCACGCGCCAGCCCGGCTCGTCCTTCAAGCCCTTCCTCTATCTGACCGCGCTCAGAAGCGGATTCATGTCGCCGGTGACGAGGTTCAGAAGCGAACCTACGGTCTTCTCCTACGATGAAGGACGGAAGACATACGAGCCGCATAATTATGGAGACAAATACGCCGAAGACTATATCGATATGCGCCAGGCGATTAGCGGCTCCGACAACATATACGCCGTCAATACAATTATGACGGTAGGCGCCGACAAGGTGATCGAGACTGCGCGCATGCTGGGCATTCGAAGCAGTATGCAGCCCGTTCCTTCGCTTGCTCTTGGCACCTTTCCCGTCAGTCCTCTCGAGATGGCTTCCGCATACAGCGCTTTCTCCAATGAGGGGGAGCGAATCGAGCCTGCCGCGATTCTGCGAATTGAAGACCGCAAAGGCCAAGTCCTATACGAAGCGAAGCCTCGCAAAGAGCAAGTCATCACGCCTGCGGAAGCCTATGTCATGACGAATTTGCTGCAGAGCGTCTTCGACAAGGGAGGAACAGCGCATCGCGTCGCCTCTGTTTTGAAGCGGCCGGTAGCGGGTAAAACAGGAACAACCACAACGGATGCCTGGCTTGTCGGCTATACGCCTGAGCTCGCTGCCGCCGTTTGGGTCGGCTACGACAAGGACCGCTTGCTCTCCATAGCCGAAGCGCATCGAGCCGCTCCCATCTTCGCTCATTTCATGGAGGATGCGCTTGCGGCTGTGCCTGCCAAGCTATTCCCCGTACCCGAAGGCGTCGTCACTGTCTTGATCGATCCCCAGAGCGGCAAGCTGGCCGGCGATACCTGTCCGAACAAACGGATGCAAGCCTTCCTGGCTGGAACGGAGCCTACCGAGGTTTGCGGCGCCTCCTTCGCGGAAGGCAAGCAGCGAAAGCAAGGCGGTTCGTCGAATAACGAGAGCTCGGGCAAGACGGAACGCGTTCGTTCCTGGTGGAATGATTTGAAGCGATGGTGGACAGATTAAGAACAGAAAACGACGAATTTGTCCATTTTATGTGCAAATCGTGAATTTTCTTTGAACAAATCGCATAAGTTGTGGTATAGTAGGTATAAGAAAGCACTTACACGTGCTTGTCCATCATTCTTATTCGATATGAGTTAGGAGTGTTTCCTATGACAACAAAATCCTCATCCGTTATTGGCGCAACGAAAACCGACGTCAAGCGTCTCGTATATGTCATGACTGTGATCGCTTGGGCTGTTCTCAGCATCGGCGTTCTGCTTTGCCTGATTAATCTCAGCCACTTCAGCGACAAGAATATCGGCTTAATGGTTGGCATCGGTTTTCTCGTAGGCAGTGTTCACATTTATGTGATCGGAACAGCAATCGGCCTCGTGCATGCCAGGCTTCACGAAGCCAAGCAATCGCTGCCCGCCGCTTTGGATGACATCTAATCCATTCTTACATTAAACATTGTGAACAGGCGCAAGAGGGCGATACAGATGATGCATCTGAATCGCCCTCTTTTTGTGATGTTTGCGTATGCGTTTCTATGGGTAGTATGCAGGAAAGACTGTGCTTTTCTGGATGAATTAGCGAGCTTGGGAGCAGGGAATACTGATGAAATTACATACGAATAGCCGTCTATGTCGAACTGGTGAATAATCTTTGTCGGAATAAAGTCAAATTGTTTACGTAATTGTTAACCCCGCAGTTATTTGTTTGTTAATCTGCTATGGTTATCGTAAGTTACAATTAATCGAGGAGTGAAACGTGATGAGACGTTATTATCGTATGCTGACAGCTGCCGTTTTCCTGGCAATGGTAACCATGCTATCAGGATGCAGCGGAGATTACATCGTGCTTGATCCGAAGGGACCGATCGGGGAATCCCAGAAGGACCTGATCATCATTTCGACTCTTCTGTGTGCAGTGATCATCGTGCCCGTCCTTATTCTGACGGCTTTCATTGTATGGCGCTATCGGGACCGTCCCGGAAGCAAAGCTCCATACAAGCCGAACTGGGCGCATAATACGAAGCTGGAGGTCGTATGGTGGGGCATTCCGATCATCGTCATTATCATCCTCGCGGCTGTTACGGTCGTCTATACGTACAAGCTGGAGCCTTCCAAGGAAATCGCGTCAACAGAGAAGCCCATAACCATTCAAGTCGTATCGCTGGATTGGAAATGGCTGTTCAAATATCCCGGCGAGGATATCGCCACGGTCAATTATTTGAAAATACCTGAAGATACGCCGATTCGCTTCGAGCTGACCTCGGACACCGCCATGAACTCATTCTGGATTCCGCAGCTTGGCGGCCAGATCTATACGATGTCCGGCATGGCGATGACCTTGTATCTGCAAGCGGACGAGCAAGGCAGCTATTACGGATCGGGAGCCAACTTCACCGGCAAAGAATTCGCCAAGATGACGTTCAAGACGGATGCGGTGTCCCGCGAGGACTATGATGCTTGGGTGAAGGATGTGAAGAGCAACGCACCTGCTCTAACCATGGACGGATTCGATACGCTTAGACAACCGGGAAGCTCGGATGTTCAATTGTTCTCCAGCTCTCCTGAGGATTTGTTCTATCAGGTTGCCATGCAGTATATTCCGGAAGGAAGCAGCGGCATGCATATGGGGCATAGCATGGATATGGGCGCCATGACCGAAGGCGAGAAGAAGCTCGATTCGGATCCTTCTGCGGACATGAACAAGGACATGGCGAACAACTCTGAATTCGAAGAAGAATCTCCTTATGCTGAAGGTGATTCAAACTCGAACTCGAAGTCTGATGAACAAATGGACATGTCCGACATGGATCACAGCAAGATGGATATGTCGGGTACGGATACCAAGCACTAATTGTATGTCTAGCGAAAGGAGAGGTCATCCATGTGGGATAAATTTAAAGACTTTATGCTCAATGATTTTTTTGTGACGGGCGATCCGCTCATTCTCGGCGCCCAGGTGTCCATCGCGTTAACCTTGGTTGCGATTATATTCACGCTCACCTTCTTCAAGAAGTGGCGCTGGCTATGGACGGAGTGGCTTACTTCTGTCGACCACAAGAAGATCGGAATTATGTATATCATCGCCTCGCTTCTGATGCTGTTCCGAGGCGGCGTGGACGCGCTTCTCATGCGCACGCAGCTTGCTATGCCGGAGCTCGACTTCCTCGTTCCGGAGCATTATAACCAGATCTTCACGACGCATGGCGTGATTATGATTCTATTCATGGCCATGCCGCTTATGTTCGGCCTGTTTAATATCGTCGTGCCGCTCATGATCGGCGCGCGCGATGTCGCGTACCCTTATCTCAACTCGCTCAGCTTCTGGATGTTCTTCTTCGGTGCGATGCTGTTCAACGTATCGTTCATTATCGGCGGTTCGCCTGACGCGGGCTGGCTTGCCTACCCGCCGCTGTCGGAGCTGTCCGGCAGTCCGAGCGTAGGACAGGACTTCTATATCTGGGGCATTCAGATTTCCGGTATCGGCTCTCTGGCGACGGGCATCAACTTCGTGGTTACGATTTTGAAGATGCGCGCGCCGGGCATGAAGCTGATGCAAATGCCGATGTTCGTATGGTCGGTGCTCTCTTCCTGCATCACCATTATGTTCGCATTCCCGATTCTGACCGTTACGCTGTTCCTGCTGTTCATCGACCGCTATCTCGGCGCGCATTTCTTCACGCTCGACGGCGGAGGCAATCCGATGATGTATATCAACCTCATCTGGATGTGGGGACATCCCGAGGTGTATATCGTGGTTTTGCCGGCATTCGGCATCTTCTCCGAGGTGGTCGCCACCTTCTCGAAGAAGAAGCTGTTCGGCTACAAATCGATGGTGTTCGCGCTGATGTCCATCAGCTTCTTCTCGTTCTTCACCTGGGCGCATCACTTCTTTACGATGGGCTCGGGAGCAAACGTGAACGCGTTCTTCGCCGTCACGACGATGCTGATCGCGATACCAACGGGCGTAAAAATATTCAACTGGCTGTTCACCATGTTCCGAGGCAAGCTCAGCTTCCCGACGCCGATGCTATGGACAATCGCGTTCATTCCGTGCTTCATCGTCGGCGGCATGACGGGCGTATTGCTGTCGGTTGCGCCGGCGGACTTTCAGTTCCATAACAGCTACTTCCTGATTGCCCACTTCCATCAGGTGCTGATCGGCGGCGTTGTGTTCGGCTACTTCGCTGGTCTGTACTACTGGTGGCCGAAGATGTTCGGCTTCCGTCTTCACGAGGGGCTCGGCAAATGGGCGTTCTGGCTGTGGAATATCGGCTTCTATATCTGCTTCATGCCGCAATACGCGCTTGGTCTGATGGGCATGACACGCCGTTTCAACGCTTACGACTTCGATATGGGCTGGCAGCCGCTTAACGTGCTTTCGACCGTCGGCGCCTTCATCATGGGTCTCGCTTTCATCTTCCAGGTGTGGCAAATCGCGCACAGCATCAAATTCTTCAATAAAGAAAAATCAGGCGACGCATGGGACGGCCGAACGCTCGAATGGTCCATTCCGTCTCCCGCTCCGCTCTACAACTTCGCGCGTTTGCCGGTTGTGACGGATACCGATGATTGGTGGGAGAAGAAGGAGCGCGCCCGCAATGGCGTGAAGGACGCACCGGAGATCATCGCCGCCGAGACGGCGCCGCTGGAGCCGATTCACATGCCGCGCAATTCGGGCATTCCGTTCATCATGTCCGTATGCTGGTTCGTTGCCGGCTTCGGCTTCGTATGGGATTGGAAGTGGATGTGGATTCCGGGCATGCTCGGCGTTATCGCGTGCTTGCTCGCCAGATCCTTCACCTACAACACGGATTATTACATCCCTGTTGACGAGATTAAGCGGACGGAAGCTGCCGCAGGGGGGGCGAGATAAATGGCATATTCGACTGCTGCAACCGCCAAGGGACATGGTCATCATGACGGCGGAGGACATGACGACCATCACGGTCACCAAGAACATGAAGATATGAAGGTGTTCGGCTTCTGGCTGTTTCTCATCACCGACGTTATCCTGTTCGGCGTCTTATTCGCCACCTATGCGGTGCTTCGCCTGAACACAGCGGACGGACCGACGGGACAGGATCTGATTGAATTGCCGGGCATCATCGCCTCGACGTTCATCCTGCTGACGAGCAGCTTCACAAGCGGCATCGCGCTGCTGCAGATGAACAAAGGCAACAAAGGCGGCCTGATCGGTTGGCTAATCGTGACCGCCTTGCTGGGCGCGTCCTTTATCTTCCTCGAGGTGACAGAGTTCACGCATCTCGTTCATGAAGGCGCGACGATCGCGACCAGCGCGCATTGGTCGGCATTCTTCGTCCTCGTCGGCACGCATGGTCTTCACGTATCACTCGGCCTTGTATGGATGACGGCTCTCATGATTCAAATCGCCAGACGCGGCATTACGCCAGTCACAAAGCGCAAGGTCAATATCGTCAGCTTGTACTGGCATTTTCTCGATGTCGTCTGGATTTTCGTCTTCACCATTGTGTATTTGATGGGGGTGATGTAAGATGGCCAATCAACATTCGCAGGCCGGCCACGGCTCGCATGGCGGTCATGACGCCCATGAAGGCGGGCACGGCTCCATGAAGGCTTATGTCATCGGCTTCGTTCTCTCGATCATTCTTACGATCATTCCGCTTGTCATGGTCATGAACGATATGTTCAGCAAAAGCGTGACAACTGTCGTCATTATTGTGATGGCGATCATGCAATTCGCGGTTCAATTGCTCTTCTTCATGCATATCCGCGAGGAGCCGAAGCCGCGCTTCAACCTGATCGCTCTGATCTTCGGCATCGTCATCATGGTGACGATCGTCGCCGGATCGATCTGGATTATGACATACAATGCGGTAGGCTAGGCAAAACAACCCCCGCCCGCCTCGGGCATCCTCGGGATGCTCTTGGCGGGCGGGGGTTGTCAATGCAGCAAGGAGCTTTGGAGAGTCATACCGTGACTGCCTCCAAAGCTCCTTCTTTATTTGAAATATCGCTGCACTTCCACATTATTCGGCAAGGAGAGAATCAGCATCGGTCTAATCGTGTCGGTAACGAGGCCTCCGTCCCTGCGGTCCATAGATCCGATGATGAAGTACATCGTCGTTCCTACGATCTTCGTCTGCATAATATCTTGGTTGATGCTTATATTCGGCTCCGCCGACCAATAACGAATCTGGCCCATTAATTGCGCTTCTCGCGAGTCCGACTCTTCGATGGTGACTGAATCGACGGCTTGAACGACAATCTTCTTGATCTCGCCAGGTACGGTAATCTTGTCCGTGTTCACGATAACGGTTCGCTGCGTCGTCTGTAAGACAGCCTTGAACTGATCGAACAGTCCGGTTGACATCAGGAAGGCGAGCACGAGGCTGGCGAAGCCAATGCATCCGACGAAGAAGACGCTCATCCAATCATAGCGGAGCATCGTATGCCGGCTTCCGGATAATTTGAGATGAAGGAGCAGCTCGGCTCCAAGCAAAATGAAGACGATCGGCGCAACCCAAAGCAACAACTCGTAGGCCTTCGCATCCTGCCAGATCGACACAGCAAGCGCTGTGCCCATCAGCATGAGCGTGATGCCCATCGATAACGAGCCGACCCTCCATATTCTCTGCGTTGGCTGCCGTCCTTGCCCTGACTCGGGAGGTAAAGCGCCTCCTGGGGTTGCTGTAATTCCATTAACTGAAGACATGCTATCGACCTCCTTCTTCCTGCGAATGATTCCCCCCTGCGGTGCTCTGCAGTGGCGGTGGAGGCGTTGAGGTGGATACGGCTCCCTTGCTGCCGAACGCCAGACGCAGGCCGAGTACAATCATGAGAAAGGCGATGACCGCCGTTGGCAGCATATATTTGTATTCCATATAGCTGCGTTGGAACTCCGGCCAATATCTCGTAAGCGAGCTAAGCGCCAGACGGTCGATCAAGTAGTAGGCCCCAAAGCCGAGCAGGCCGATGCCGAGCCATCTCTGGTACGGCACGAAAGCCGGCAGTATGCCTTCGTCACGTACGGGACTGCGCTCATACTTCGACGCTTGCTGAAGCGCATCGAAGAAGGCGAAGCACCAGAACAGGGGCAGCAGGAACAAGAACAAGGTCAGGCGCAAATTGTCCATGATATAGATTGCGAGCAGGAAAGCTCCCATGAGCTGCAATCCTCTCTTCTGCAAGCCGAGGTATAGATGACCCGCTCCGGGAAACACGGCCAGCGCAATCGCGAGCATCTTGTTCTTGCGATCGGCTGTGATCTGCGCCTCAAGATCCTCGAAGAGCGACTTGTCCGCAATCGGCTCCCCTAGATGCTTGGCGTGAATGAACCCAATCACGTCGAACATGCTGTAGATCCAAATAATCGGCAGCGCCAGCAAGAAGATCAAGAGCGCTCCGGAGCCTGTGATGACGCTGATGAAAACAAGCATGGCGAACAAGCCGATGAAGGAGACGAGAAAAGTAATGCCTCTGTTCATCAACCCCAAGCTCATATGGCCGAGTCCGGGAATGATTGACAGCAGGATGGTTTTCGTGCGTTCTTGCTGTTGTTCGTAAGAGCGGGAGCTTCGTTGAGAAGCGTCTGCTCCCGAGAAGGCCTGCTCGTAGAAGGCCGCTTCCGCAGGTCTGATTCCTTCGGCGTAAGCAGGGCCGTACGGCGCGTTCTCGCTCCCGGAATGACTGAAGCTCCCCAGATGCGTGGCCGCCCCGTAAGGCATGCCCTCGTTAAGGGCCGGAACCTTGCCCGAGAGCAAGGCGACGACCATGTCGATCATGTTGATCAAGCCGACGAAGAACAGGAAAAGCATGAGCAACGCCACTTCTCCTCCTTCGAATTGAAAATATCCGTCAATAATAATAACCATCATAAACAATCCGAGCGGCATGAAGAAGGCAAGCGCATAAATCGCCGCTCTGACATACCTTCTAAGGTAAGCATGACCCGCTCCGGGAATAAAGGAGAGGAGAAATGCGATTAATGGACTTTTTCTCACTGTGAATCCTTCCTTTCATTTATCTTCTATGCCTCTACTCAATCGTCAGCTATTCGAATTGAATCTGGCCGATTCCACATGCTCCAGCCAATGATTCGCCCGATCGAACAGATGCTGGGACCAGGAATCCAGCGGCAGTTCGGACTCTTCGGGTGCGGAGGCATAGGGCGGCTGCTCTATGTTTTCATCGATATCGCGCAAGGTATCGGCAAGTCCCGTGAACGCCCCCGTCGCCATTAATACAATTGTGATGGATGCGGCAATCGTATATTGAACGGCGGGAAGGCGCAGCCAAGAGCCGCTTCTTCGTCTGGTTTTATCGGTAGCATTCAGCGTTTGCTGAGATGGACGATATCTATCATGCACGATTTGCTCTTGAAGAGGCAGGCTCGCGACCTGTGATGCGCTTGAACTTTGCTCCGCGCTTTCATGCATTGAATGCTCTGCAAGGATACGCTCCATCACCGCTTCCTCCATTCCGGCGAAATCGGGCTGCGATGGCAATTGGGTTGCCTGATTACCCTCCCTGTCCAACAGCTTAGACATGCCGATCTCCTCTTGCAGCGCTATCCACCGTCTCAAGCATTCGTCGCAAGCATATAATTCTCTCTCTACTTCCTGCCTCTCCTGCCCGCCAAGAGTATCGCTCATATAGCCTCTAAGGCGCTCCATGCTCAGATGCTCTCCGCTCCTATTCATTCGAAATCCTCCTTCCGCCAATTCCGTCTCATCCAGCCCCTGGCCCGGTAAAGCTTCGACTCGACGCTCTTGCGCTCCAAGCCTGTTTCCTTCGCGATCTGTTCATAGCTTTTCTCTTCGATATAAAATGCCGTAACAACATCTCGATAGCCTGCGGGCATAAGCTCCATTCGCTCATGCATGAGCTGCCTGTTCGCTTTGCTGAGCGCGATCTCCTCCGCGGCAGGCGCAGGCGCTGCGCTCAGCATCCCGTCCGAGATGCCCGCTTGCCTGCCGCCGGAGTCTGCGACCTCTACTGTTTCCAATAATTGCTCGGGCCTGCGCGCCTTGCTGCGTTTGAAATCGATCGCTTTATTGACCGCGATTCGGGTAATCCATGTTTTCAAGCCGTTCATACGATACTCGGGGAGAGCGCGATAAATCTGCAGAAGCACTTCCTGCGTCATATCCTCCGCATCTTGCGGCGATCGCAGAACGGCGTATACGGTTTGGTAGATATATGGAGCATAAGCCTGCACGAACGTCCGATACTGCTCGGGCCCGCCGCTGCGCACAGCTTCGATCCATGCTTCATCCTCGATGTCGCTCTCCCCCCTTCACCTATAATAGACGTCAGTCATCCTCGCAAACCCTGCGCTTTTCTGAAAAAATTTTTGGAAATGAAATTCTCCGGCTCGTTGCATCCCGCCTGTTCTAACGGACTTTTCGTCCTCTTAGACAGCGTTTTTCAACACTCGCTTGCTCTAACGGACCTTTTGTCCTCTTAGCCAACCAAACGAGCGAAAAAACAATCGGATTAACCCGCTAAGAAGCGAAAAGGAGGCTGTCGATTAACTGTGAATCACCAACTTGTAGAACACCTCAGCCAGTTCCGCTTTTGAAGCTGCAGCGCTGGTAAGCAGCGCTAGAGCGTCAGTCGGAGCGTCACCCGTGGCTGCAGCGCTGGTAATCAATCTTGCAACCCAGTCCACAGTTAATCGACAGCCTCGAAAAAGTCCGTTACAGTTGCAAGCATTCATTTCTCATCGAAATTTTATAAGCTTCTTTGCATTTGAAAAACGGGTTAGCGGAGACAATGCTCCTGCTAACCCGTTCCACTTATTGGTCGCCTATGACCGATATGTCTCGGTAACCCGTTCCACATCGTTGTTGTACATGATATACGACTGAGCCCGTCTGTATGTTCCCCATCAGTCGTTTTATCACGACGCTTGCTACGCCAGCGCTTCCTTCAGCGCATCCGGCGAGCGATCCCACCATTCCTGATTATGCTCCTGAAGGAATGTGCGGAGCGCGGCCTTGTCCTCCGCTCCGAGATTCTCCAGCATGAACTTGCGTTTGATCGCGGCGTCCAGCCGATTCACATGATCGGCGAGGATCTTCCAGCCGCGCTTCGCTTCGGAATCCACGAGCATCTCGCAGGAAGCCGCTCCGGCATAATACGAGCCTTCCTCGTTCCGGTCCACCGCAACCCATACGATCCAGCACTGGCGGCCGTTCGGCGTATCCTCCTTGTTCGGCGTGAACTTGATGCCGCGTTCAATCTTGCTCTTCGCATGCATGGCGCCCACGTCAATGAAAGCTCTGCCTTCATCGATCATCACGCAGGCAACATCGCTCAAATCAATGGAGCCCGCTCCGAAGCCTCTATGTTTCTTGCTGCTCACCACATTGAGCGTCAAGGACTTTTTCTCTTTCGCGGCCGGCTCGGCCGGCTTGTTCTGTTCTTCTGCCATCTGTGTTCCCACCTTCCCATACAATAATTCCATTTTAGCTAATAATCTTTGAATTGCAAACATATACATGCTGTAGATGCTTGTCAACGGGAGGGAAACGATCAATGACCCCACGCTATGTCAAACGAGTTCTATTCGGTTTGCTCGCCGCCGTCTTGCTGGTGCTGTCCGTGCGCTACGGCTTCGGGAACGCTTGGCAATCGCAGTATACCTACGCCCTCGCCCCTGCCGCCGCGACGAATACGCCTGCTCCGAAAACGGCCAAGCCGCAGGTTGTCCCGCAGCCGGATCAGACGGTCGCGGATGAAGTGAAGGCGCTGAGCAACCGCGTGGCCGAATATCACATCAATGTCAGCCTTCGTGAGGATGGTCAGCATCTCGACGGCATGCAGGATGTGACATGGACCAATCCGGGGAAGAAGCCGGTGTCCGAGCTTTATTTCCACTTGTATCCCAATGCCTTTCAATCCTCGAAGACCACCTTTATGAAGGAATCCGGGGGCTCGCTGCGGCAAGACAAAGCGACCGCCAACTCCACCAGCTATATGAAGCTGCTGACGTTTCAGACGTTGGAGGGCGAAAGTCTGCTGCCGCGCCTGCAATTCATCCAGCCTGACGACGGCAACAAGAACGATCAGACGCTGGCCCGGCTGCGACTGGCGGAACCCGTCGAGCCTGGAAAGTCGATTACGCTTCGCATGAGCTTCGAGGTCAAGCTGCCGGAGGTGTTCGCCCGCATGGGCTATTCGGGAAGCTTCGTCATGGCCGGCCAATGGTTTCCCAAGCTCGCCGTGTACGAGACGGCGGGAACGCGCGGGAGAGCCGAGGAAGGCTGGAATGTGCATCAATATCACGGCAATTCGGAATTCTACAGCGACTTCGGCGTATATAGCATCAACATCCAAGTGCCGGAGACGTACACCGTCGCCGCTACAGGGTTCCAAACAAGGCCGGTGTCCGCCTCGGGCGGAAGAAGCACCTACCAATTTTATGCGGAGGATGTGCATGATTTCGCCTGGTCCGCTTCTCCCGATTTCATCTATGAAGAGGCGGCCTATTCGGATACAGGTATCCCCGGCGTTCGCATCAAGCTCTATCTCGATCCCTTGCATGCCGATTTGAAGGATCGCTATATGGTTGCGGCCAAGTCCGCTCTCTCGAATTATGCGAAATGGTACGGAACCTATCCGTACAGCACGCTGTCGATCGTCGTTCCTCCCGCTGGCGCGAACGGAGCCGGCGGTATGGAATACCCGACGCTCGTCACGGCGTTCGCCGCCGAGAACGATCATCCCGGCTACGATCTGGAACGAACGGTCGTTCATGAGATCGGTCATCAATATTGGTACGGCATGGTCGCTTCGAATGAATTCGAGGAGGCTTGGCTCGACGAAGGCTTCACCTCCTACGCGGAGGACAAGGTGATGGAGGCCGCTTACGGCATCAGTCCGAATCTGCGGCTCGAGGGCAGCTATATGACGGATCCCGCCCCCCTCCGTCAAGCTTCCTGGGCGTATCATGATCATAACGCCTATGCGGAGAATGTCTATATAAGGGCGAAGCTGGTGCTCGTCGACATCGAGAACAAGGTCGGAGACAAGACGATGGCGAAGATTCTCAAGACTTATTTTCAAAAATACAAATTCAAGCATCCCTCCACCTCCGACTTCCAGCGTGTCGTGGAAAGCGTCACAAAGGCGAAGTGGACCGACTACTTCAACCAGTTCGTCTATAGCAGCTCCATGGCCGATTACGCGGTGGAAGCCGTAGGGGCTCGTCCCGGCGCAGGAGATAACGGCAATATGTACGAATCGACCGTACTGATCAAGAAGAACGGCGGAACGAACGGCCCCGTGCCGATTCTGTTCAAGTTCGCCGACGGAACCACCTTGACGAAGATCTGGAACGCTCAGGAGGATCATGTGCAATATACGGAGGTGCAGCCTTCGCCAATCGAGTGGGTGTCTCTTGATCCCAATCACGCGAATGTGCTGGACAACAAGCTGATCAATAACTTTATGCTGGCGGATGTGCCCGTCGCGACTCGCGCCCGCTGGAATCTCGGACTAACGAAGCTGATTGAGGGATTTCTGGGGATCTTGAGTTGGTAAAGGAAGGAGGATGATTATGAAGACGCATATGAAGCAAGGCTGGCGCCTTACGTTCAAGCATTTCTATTTGCTGCTCCTGGTTTTTGTCTATCAGTTGCTCTGGGGCTTCTTCCTCTATCGAGCCATCGACGAGACGGTATCGCCGCTGCTTCGCAGATTCCCAGGGGCGACCGCCTCGGCGCAGGCGGTTCAGACCTTCCTGACGGAGGCGCAGATCGAGCTTTTCAAGACTGATATGGCTATGCCATATTTATGGATGCTCGGCGGCCTGTTCGCGGCAAGAATGCTGCTGACGCCGCTGTTCAACGCCGGCTTCTTCCATTCGATGCTGCAGCAGTCGAGGAGCGGCGGCGGCACCCGCTTCCGCGAGGGCGTCCGCAAAGCCTGGAAGCCCGTTATGCTCCTCTACTGGCTTCAAGCGTTGCTCACCTTCGCGCCAGCTTACTTCCTGCTGCCGAAAGCCTACAACGCCCTCTTGACCAGCCATTCGACCAATGAGCTGATCATGACGCTGTTGCCCGGAGCGGCTCTGTGGCTGCTGTGGGGAATAGTCGTGAGCCTGCTGTCGCTTTCGCTGCAAGTCGGAGCCGTCTCGGAGGAAAGCATGGCCGCCGTGCTCTGGCGCTCCATCCGCCACTTCCTGCCTTATGCCGCCCTCTCCATGCTGATGTGGATGATCGGCATGACCCTGGGCCTTGCCGTGACCGGCGTATCCCTCGTCTGGGCCGGCTTCATCGCTTTGGTCGTGCATCAGAGCTATCATCTGATCAAGATCATGATGAAGATGTGGACGCTTGCGACGCAATTGCTTTATTTGGAATCCAGAAGAGAGCCGTGATTCTGCAGCCTGACATAATCGCTTACCATGGCAAGCCGCCACGGAATAATCATGCCGAAGGCAAGCAGATAGAAGATCGCCCCCGTCTGCGGAATCGACATGTAATCGTCAACCACGCCGTGCAGCAGGGTGCGGATCAGAAACAGCACGACAAAGATGGCGACGAACGCCTTGGAGCGTCTTACATAAATGTCCTGGTCCACTCTCTCCAGCCTCGTGGTCACGATTAGCGGGAATGCGAAAATCAGCATGCCCGTCCCGAAAGCGGATGCTCCCCACAGCCAGGGAATATGGGTTACCGGAGATGCGAACATGATAAAGCCGGTAGACATGGCTATCGGCGGAATGATGATTTTGCGCAGCGTCGTCGGCCGCTTGCCCGCTCGAAGCCGCAGTATTATGAGCGTTATTCCCGCCGCGATCGAAAAGATGACGGAGCCGATTTGAACGATTGGATTGGTCCAATGCATCGGTTAGGCTACCTCCTGTTTGTTGTTTGCTCTCTCTAGTGTACGCTTAGCGGGGGGCGTCAGGCAAATCCGAATAAAGAAACAGCCTCCCTCTAAACGAACCCTGCGCGGCTCGGTTGAATGGAGGCTGTCTTAGTTGGACTATATCCGGCATTACATTGTTGCGTTCAACTTATATAGCTAGCTCTGCGGCATATAGGAACGGATGTCCACGCCAAGCCCTTGGGACAATTGCATGCCGAGCATGCGGTCCGCGCGGAAGAAATTGCAGATCGCCCGCAGCCTGATTTCGTCGTTCGTCCGTTCAAGCTCGCCGATCAGGTTCGAGATCAAGTTCGTCTGCCCCTCCCCGCTCAAAGAGCGAAAACGCTCGCCCGCCTGCGTGAAATCATCCATCTTGCCAATTCTCTGGCTGCCGATATATCCATGTATCGCGGAAGATGCGTCTCTGTACTGAGGCGATTGCTGCGGCATTCCTCCCCCGTTGTTCGGCTCCTCGAAAGGCTCGATGCCGGTAACGACCACGCTCGGCGCAAACGCGGATTGCTCCACTTCGCCGAAATAATTGACAGGATTGCGGTTGAGCGTCATGGTTCCTATCTTCTGCAGCGGATAACGATCCTCCGGCCACAGCTTGGTCGGATCAAGCGGATCGAATGCCTGGCGCCCCAAATGATCAACAGGCATTACCTGCACATGAAGCTCCCAGCGCGGAAATTCACCATTCTCGATGGCTCCGTACAAATCGCGGGTCGCATGGTTGAAGTCGGCAGCTTGCATCCGCGCTGCCTCCGCCGCCGTAAAGTTGCGAACGCCCTGCTGCGATTTCCAGTTGTATTTCACGTAAACCTGCTCTCCCGCCGCATTGATCCACTTGAAAGCATGCACGCTGAAGCCGTCCATCTCGCGATACGAGGCCGGCGTGCCGTCATCCGAGAACAGCCAGGTCAGCATATGCGTCGATTCGGGCGAAAGCGTCATGAAATCCCAATAGCGAGCAGGATCTTGAAGATTCGTATCCGGAGCCCGCTTCAAAGCTTGGACCATGTCGGGAAGCTTCATCGCATCGCGAATAAAGAACACAGGCAGGTGGTTTCCCACCAAGTCGTAATTGCCCTCCTTCGTATAAAATTTCACCGCGAATCCCCTTGAATCGCGGGCCGTCTCCGGCAAGCCCGTGCCGTGGATGACGGTCGAGAACCGAACGAATACCGGCGTCTCCTCTCCCGCCTCTTGCAGGAAAGAAGCTTTCGTATATTGGGACATGCTGTTCTCGGTGACAAATATCCCTCGCGCTCCCGCTCCCCGCTCTTGAGCCACGCTCTCCGGCTTGCGCTCTCTGCCGTTACGCGCGATCTTCTCAAGCAGATGATCATCCTCGAGCAAGGCCGGCCCGTCCCCCCCCGCCGTTCTCGAATTACGGTTATCGCCGAGGGGCGCGCCTCCATTCGTCGTTAATTTGGAATGCTCCATTTCAACACCTCCTTAACCATCCGCCAGCCGATAACCCGCCCCGCGCACCGTCGCGATATATTTCGGCGCGACCGCGCTGTCCTTCAGCTTCTTGCGCAGACTCTTCACATGTACGTCCACTACATTGCTGCCGCCGAAGAACTGATGCCCCCACACATGATCCAGCAGCATTTCGCGAGTGACCACGACGCCCTCCGAATCGATAAAATAAAGCAGCAAGTCATATTCCGTCTTCGTCAGATCGATTCGCTCCCCCGCCGCCTCGACAATCATGCGCCGGGTATCAAGGCGAATGTCCTTGAAGTTGCGGACGCCTTCAGGCTCGGAAGGCTGTAAGCCAGTTTGCTCGGTCGAACGCTCGGTTGGCTGCACCCCGCCTTGCTCGGCCGAACCCTCTTTCAGATGCATGCTCGGCTGGCTTGCCCCGCCGCCCCCTTCTTCCAGCATGCGGTGGATGCGGTCCAGCGCCGCCTGCGGATCGGCCGGCCAGACCTGAAGCTCCGCTCCTTCGAGCGCGGATTCCCTGGAAGCCTCCGCCGATTCAAGCGCGGCATCGTCCACCAGAACAAGGAGCGGAATCCCATGCCGCTTCGCGGACAGATGAACGCCTTGCCCTTTCTCCCAGCTTGAAGGCCGCTCCGCGCCAACCGGCAGCGCATCGTATACGATCAGCTCCGGCGACAGCGCAGGCAACATATCCTCGGAAAATTCATGAAGCGTGAACATGTCGAAGCATTGGGACGACAATGGAAGCACCAATGCGCGCACCCGATCGGGAAAGGGACTAATAATCATGACGCGCTTGGTCAACGCGCAAAGCACGCCTTCCGTGAAGTCGGTTAAGAGGTTTGGCTCGCGCATGCTTCGCACACCCCTTCCAGCACGACTTGCGCATGCTCCACTTTGTATTTCGTTTCCTTCGCTACATCGGAGAGCCAGTTCTTCGGCAGCTCCTGCAGCACCTCATCCACCTTCCCGCAGCGTGTACACACGATATGCTGATGCTCCTCGGTTCTGGCGTCGTAGCGACTGATCGCCTCCCCAAGCTTCAGCTCATGAATCATGCCCGCATCCTTCAGATACCGAAGAGAATTATAGACCGTGCCGTAAGCGAAGTTGAAGCCCTTGCCCCGCAAGCGGTCGATCACTTCGGAGGCAGTCGGATGATCATTCGCTTCCTGGATCACGTCGTAGACAGCTTTTCTCTGCACAGTTAAGTTTATTTTGCTCATGGCCCAATCATTCCGCCTTCTATTATGAATTTAGACTAAGTATAAATTTAAATGAAGAGAAGGTCAAATCCATTCCTTGGCTATCGAATCGGCTCGACTGGACTTGGCTCAGCTTGGCATGAAACGAAACAGGAAATACATGAGAATTTATTAATTATCAGAATATTTACAAAATTAAAATAATAGTGTATACTTGGCTTATCTTAAACGAGAGGGGATAGTCCAATGAAGTGAGTTAGCGAAGCATGTCTCACTGCATCGGAACGGATGTCCGCAAGCGGTTAAGACATGTGGGGACTCGGCGCAATGATGGAAAGCTCATTCCTGAAAGGGAGCTTGTGGTAAGGATCACTAGTGAAAATACTTACCGAAAGGACGGAAGGAAGACCGTTTCTAAGTAGACGGATGGAAAACCGTAATGGAAGTAATGGATTGGAGCGTTAGAATAAATTGAATAGTCGTTTGACAGAAACATAAGGGATTCCGGTTCTTGGAGAAGCGGAATCCCTTTCGTATGTCCAGTGATTATAATATGGGGCTTAACAAGCGCGAGATCGATTCTTTGAAGCGATTGAACAACGGACGTCCGGCATAGTCGGCTCTTGTCAACTGGCGACTGCTCGCGATATCCCGCTCGAAGATCCGCTTCAGCCGAAGCGCGGTCTCCTCGTGGAAGATAAAGGCGTTCATCTCGAAATTCAGCCTGAAGCTGCGAATATCCAGATTGGCCGTACCGACCGATGCCGCCTTGCCGTCCACGACCAGCGTTTTTGCATGCAGGAAGCCCTGCTCGTACAGATAGATCTGCACGCCCGCCGCAAGCAAATCCCCGAGGTACGAATGCGTCGCCCAATACACGAAGAAATGATCGGGCTTGCTTGGCAGCATGATTCGCACGTGAACCCCTGACAATGCCGCCACTCTCAGAGCGGACAACAGGCTTTCATCCGGCACGAAATAAGGCGTCTGCAGACAGATCATCTCTTTCGCCGAATAGATCATTTTGATATACGCGTTCTCAATCTCCAAATATTCGGTGTCCGGTCCGCTCCCCACCAACTGCATCCCGATATTCCCTTTGCGCTCCCGATGGACGGGATAGTACTTCGCATAGAGCTCCAGCTTGGTTGCCGACACCAGATTCCAGTCCATGAAGAACTGCGCCTGCATCTGCAGCACGGCTCCTCCCTGCACTCGCAGATGCGTATCGCGCCAATAACCGAAATTCTTGTTCAGGCCGAGATATTCCATCCCGACATTGAAGCCCCCGATATAGCCGATCTTCCCGTCAATGATGACAAGCTTCCGGTGGTTGCGATAATTGATCTTGAGATTCAGGAATGGAATGCGTGAACGGAAGAACGCCGTCTCTTTCCCCCCGGCTTCGCGAAATTCCTTAAAAAAGCGTCGCGGCAAGTTCAGGCTGCCGATATGATCGTAGAGAAATCTCACCTCGACGCCCTGCTTCGCCTTCTCTGTCAGCGCTTTAATCAGGCGCTTGCCAAGCTCGTCGTTCCTTACAATATAATACACCAGATGAATATGATGCTCTGCCGCTTCGATATCGGCGAACAAAGCGTCGAACTTGTCATTGCCGTCCGTGAAGATGTCGATCGCATTGTCATTCGTATACAAAGCGTAGCTGGTCGATAGATTCAAATAGGCCAAATCGCGGAAGTTCGCAAGCTCGCTCAGCTCCGGCAGCAGCTCCGGAGACAGCAGCTGCTGTCTCTGCTGTTCCAGCCTTTCTTCAATTATGCGCTGATTGTCGCCAAGCATCTTGTTGAGCTGACGCTTGCGAATCTTCTGTCCCAGAATGAGATAGAGAATGAAGCCGAGCACCGGGATAAAGAAGAGAATCATGATCCACGCCCAAGTGGAGGTCGCATTGCGCCGTTCCAGAAAAATTATCGTCGCGGCAAGAAAGATATTAAGCAGCATGATCAACAGGTACAAATGCTGGTAGGTGATCATCATCGGCTTACGGGCACTGCGTCATAATACTCTTCGAGCGTCTTGCCGCTTGCGGCCAGCTCCCCGGAAAGCTCCGTCCCTACATATCGAATATGCCACGGCTCGTATTGATAGCCGGTAATCTTATCCTTGCCATCGGGATAGCGGATAATGAAGCCGTATTCGCCCGCATGCTCCTTCAGCCAAGCCGCTTCCTTCGTATCGCCGAAGCAATCCGCCGCGGCGCATTTGCCGTCGCTGCTCGTCACGTCGATAGCCAGTCCCGATTCATGCTCGCTCGTTCCCGGCAGAGCGCTGTAGGTCCTCGCCTTCTCGTACCCGTCGCGCTCCACATAGCGATTGAACAGTGCGGTCTGCGTGGCATGGGAGCGATAAGCCGACACCCCGGCAAGATAGATGCCATCCTCTTCCGCGCCGCTGAACAATTGCTCCAGGGCGTCCGCCGCTTCTTGACGCATCATTCGCTTCTCGAGCTTCTCGCTGAAGATGAACGCGACATCGGGATAAACCAGATTGTCCGGCTTATAGTCATCGGGCAGCTTGTTATAAGGATTAACGAGCGCTGTCACGCTTGCAGGATGCGCGATGACCGCGATAGCGCCATCCTCTCCGTTCGAATATTGATCCTGGGATGCAGCGGTTGTCGGATCGGGCGAAGGCGATTCTTCCGGCTCCGGCGTGCTGCTGGGCGAAGGCGATGCCGGCGGCGCAGCAGCCGCGCTCTCTGTCGGCGTCGGCGTCTCGCTGCTCCCAGCGTTTCCGTCCGCTGTCTGCTGACCAGTCGACTGGCTCGGGGCAGGCGTATTCGTCGTCTCCGCATTCGAATCGGACAGCCATCCGTCCTTCCTCGCAAAACCGTAGATGCCCGCTATGACCACGCATAAAACCAGCGCTAAGAGCAGTGCATTTAATTTCCTCATTTCAAGTCCTCCCGTCCGTTCAGGGCCCAATTGCCTTTTGACATTTGATCCGTAATTGGAGCATAATAGTAAGGCATTTACAGTATGTTAAGATTTCAACCAGAGCGAAGCGGCTGCTCCCCCAAGAAGCCCGTTTCTGCTGTGAAAGGTAGGAGAAACGCAAGTGTCAAAGCTGGAAACAAAGAAGGAATGGAGCGTTCATCCGATATGGTTCTTCTCGCTGATCATGCTTCTCAAGAGCTATCTGGCATGGTCGGTCGTATTCGAAGACGGCTCGTCCTGGACAACCCTGCTGAAGGAAATTCCATTCGTCCTCATCGTATTCTGCCTGATCGAGTGGCTCTCTAGCAAGCGAAAGCTTCTCTACTATATGCTGTCGAATTTGCTCATGACTTCTATTCTATTTGCAGTCATCATGTATTACAAGTACTACGGCGTAATTGTCACGTATTTCGCATTGGCGCAGGTAAATCAAGTGACCGAAGTGAAGAGCAGCGTCTTCTCCCTGCTCGCCCCTTATTATCTGTTCATCTATACGGATGTCGTAGTCATCGCCGCTTTGCTCATCGTGCGGCGCAAGAAGCTTCATCAGATTAATCAGTTGTTCGCGCGCAAAGCGAATCAACGCTTTGTGCTCAGCCTGCTGAGTCTGTCTGTCGCGTTCTGTCTGTTCAACGTGCTGCCGAACCGCGCAAGCATGAATGAAATCGTGAAAGCCGAGCAAATGGGCATTCTGAATTACGAAGCTTATGCCTTCTTCGCTAGCAAAGAAGATGATCTCGTTCCCGCAGAAGAGATTACTCAGGAAAAAATTCAAAGCTTGAAGCAGACACAGCCTCCTGCGGAACCGGCGCTTTTCGGATCGGCGAAAGGAAAAAACCTGATTATCATTCAAATGGAATCGATGCAAAACTTTCTCGTCGACCTGAAGATAGACGGCCAGGAAATTACGCCAAACTTTAATCAGCTTGTGAAGGAAAACAGCTATTTTAATCATTTCTACCAACAAGTTGGGCAAGGCAACACTTCCGACGCGGAATATGTCGTGAATACATCGATGTATATTCCGGCCCATGGAGCCGCAACGCAAATGTATGCGGGCAAGGAGCTTCCGAGTCTGCCGAAGCTTCTAAGGGCCAGCGGCTACGATACGGCGACCTTCCATACCAATTCCGTCGAGTTCTGGAATCGGGAAGAGCTGTACAAAGCCGTCGGATTCGACCGTTATTACGATAAAGCTTTCTTCGGAGACGAGGATTCGGTATTCTTCGGTTCATCCGATGAAATTCTGTACAAGAAAACCGCCGAGGAATTAAGCAAGATGGAAGCGGCGGAGGAGCCGTTCTATACGCAAATCATCTCCATGTCGGCGCATCATCCCTACAGCATTCCGCAAGAGAAGCACATGATCGCCCTTCCAGAGCGGTTCGATCATACGCTTGTCGGCGATTATATTACGGCGCAGAATTACGCGGACTACGCGCTCGGACAATTCGTCGCGGATTTGAAGGCGCGCGGCATATGGGACAACAGTGTCATTGTGCTGTACGGCGATCATCTCGGCCTGCCGATCTATTCCTTGAATTCGCACGAGAAGGATCTGATGACGGAAATCTATGGTCGGGAATATACAAACCAGGATATGATGAACATTCCGTTCGTTGTCGTGAATCCGGGCGATCTATCGCCGGGCAGGCTCTATGAGCAGTTGGGCGGCCAAGTCGATATTCTGCCGACGGTCGCGAACCTGCTGGGCGTGTCCGTCGGCGACCAAATCCATTTCGGTCAGGATTTGTTCAATCAGACGTACAATTTGCTGCCGCAACGCTATTATTTGCCAACGGGCTCCTTCTTAAGCAGCGAAGAATTGTTCGTCTCGGGCAGTGGCTATGATGACGGCAAGCATTATCCGCTCGCGGGCAAGATTTCCACCGGCAAAGGGGCGTCGGCCGAGGAATACGACCAGGCGTTGCAACTGCTGAAGCTGTCGGACAGCTATGTCGAGCATCTGCCGGATTGGAGCAAGAACGAGCAGAAGTAGCAAAATCAGCAAGAGTAGCAGAGCAGCGGGAATAGGAAACCGCCATGCATGATATATAGCGGTAACGACTTCTTAACTGTATTTCCCGTAGTTAAATCCGTTAAAAATCGGGATCTCCAAGCTGCTATATGGAAAACTGCTGTTAAATGAACCACATCTCGAGGATTCGATTTATACTTGCCTTAAATAGATGCAGGAAGCCCATGTAGGATACTCTCCCTGTTATTTTGATAAAAAATAAATGCATAAAATCCTTTAGGTCGTATCGCGGCGGGGCGCGTAACAATTCGGGAGAATTCAAGCGGACACAGGAGACTCTATTTTTGGAAAATACGAAGTTTGTTCGGTTTGGCGGACACAGCAGGCTCTATTTCCTCAAAAATCAAAATAAAACACTGTTTTTTTGGAAATAAGGTCCTCTCTGTCCAATAAATCATAAAAACAGCTCATTCTGCTGAAATAGCGCACCTACGGTCCGCTGCGACTGTGCGCAACCATAAACAGAACCCCTATCTTACCCGGACTCGCCATTCACAAAAAAAGCTCTCCCTTAGTACATTAAGGTGAGAGCTTTTTCGTGTTACATTGGAAGATGGAGACGGCGTCTGCCCCCAGACATCAGATAGCCGCCAGCACTTCCTTCACATGCCCGTCCACGCTCACCTGGCGCCATTCCTTCGCGAGTTTGCCCTCTTCATCAAGCAGGAAGGTCGACCGTTCGATTCCCATGAAGGTCTTCCCATCCCAGGTACGCTCCTTCCATACGCCGAACAGCTCGGATACCTCGTGATCCGTATCGCTAAGCAGCAGGAACGGAAGCTTATGCTCGCCGATAAATTGCTCATGGGAGGCCAGATCATCCGGGCTGATGCCGATGACCTCGGTATTCTTCTGACCGAACTGGCCATTGAAATCGCGGAAATCGCAGGATTCGGCCGTACATCCCGGCGTCATATCCTTCGGATAGAAATAAATGACAAGCTTCTTGCCCAGATAGTCTGAGAGCGAAGCCTTCTTGCCATTCGACGCTTCCAATGTAAAATTCGGAACCTTCTTGCCTACTTCTACAGTTTCCTTTTGACTCATGCTCATTCCTCCTCCGTACTATCTACCCTATCATATACCCATAACCGCTCGAAATAAACGTTTTTCTCCATCATGAACGCCTTCGCGTCCTCATGCGATTCATATATGCCGTACGCCAGCATCAGCTTCGTCAGCGCCGCTTCCATCGACATATTCTCGATAAACACCGCCCCTGCGTCGACCAATCTTCTGGAGGAATCGTAGAGCGCGTCTGACAAGTCCTTGATCGGACATAGGTACACCGCAATGCCCTGCTCTCGGCAGCGATCAAGAAAGATCAGCAAAGAATTCCGCTCATCGCCCGCAACGCAAGCCGTTCCGGAATGATGGAGATCATGCAAGATGACCTTCGGACGCCCGCTCTCCCCCCAATTATAAAGTGAATAATCGAGTCCGGGGTAAGGGCGGATGTACACGACCCCGCTCTCCAACTGCAGCTTGTCAGGCTCCCATTCCAACGCGGTCTCCGAAGCCTGAAGCAGCTCTTGCGGCCATGGATTGCGGCGGTCACGCTCCCACAGGAACGAGCCGCCCTCCATTCTCCCGTAGGCAATGTCGCCGACGCCTCTGAATTGATCCGTGAACGCCTCGCATTGCCGCAGCCGCGTGCCCAAGTATACGACGCTGTCTCCCTCTCCGTTCTCATAAACGGCGAACACGCCCGGCAGCGCCGCTTCCTCGATGAAATCAATAGCGCTCGTAAAATTACGCAGTCCGTTGCTTCGCTCGTCTTCAAGCGGATAGTTGCTGCAGGTGAACACAATCGGAATCTTCACGTCCGAGAAAAGATAACTCATCATTGCAGCCGTGTAAGCAAGCGTATCCGATCCGTGCGTAACAACGATGCCTTGATATGCGCCGGGATCAACGCCCCGAATAGCGCTTGCCAGCGTGACCAAGTCCGCCGTTGTCATGTTCTCGCTTAGCAGATTGAGCGGTTGAATCGTGTCGAACGCCAGATCCTTGCGCGCGACGGGCTGCTTCGTGTACTGCTCCAGCAAGCTATAAGAGCCTGCGCCGCTCACGTTAATGTCCGCCCCCGCAAGCTTGCTGCCTATCGTTCCTCCGGTAAAGACGATCATCATCCTCTTCGTCATAGGCTTATTCGCTTCCCATAGAAGACGACGAACGAGCTTCCCCGGCGCTCTTCCTCATGAACGGCCACCAATTCGCTCTGCCGAACAGGCGGACCATGACCGGTATGAACAACGGAAGCATAACCAATGAATAAAGAGCGAGCCCGCAGAGCACGACGGTCGCGATCTGAAGCAGCGACATGACGCCCGCCGGCATCATGGCCGCGAAGGTGCCGCCCAGAATAACGGCGGCGGACATAATGACCGCGCCCATGTTTTTCATCGATTTCAGAATCGCCGCCTTAGGCTCCAGTTCTCTATATTCCTTGAAGCGATCCATCAGGAAGATACTGTAATCGACGCCGAGCGCCATAAGCAGTACGAAGCCGAAGAACGGCACCGACCAGCTGATGCCCGTAATGCCCACGATTCGAACGAAGATCACCTCCGCTATTGCCAGTGAAGTGAAATACGTAATAACAAGCGAAAGCACGACGTAAAGCGGAATAACGATGGAGCGGAACAAAACAATAAGAATGAGCGAAATTCCGATCAGCATCCAGACGACCGTATGCGAATAATCCTTCTGGGAGACCGTATCGAGATCATGATTGGTTGCCGTAACGCCGCCGATTGCGATCTCAACCGAACCCGCCGGCCCGCCTTCGAAAGCTGCCTTCGCCGCTTTCTCCAGCGAATCGATCTCGTTCATCGTTTCCTCCGCATACGGATTGCTGCTGAAGACAACATCGAACTTGGCAATGGTCCGATCCTCCGACATATAGGCGGTCAGCGTCGCCTGGAATTGCTCGCTGTCAATGACCTCCTGCGGAACAGCGTAGGCTTTGTTCCCATCAAGGAATTGCTCCATCACGACGCCTGTAGGTCTCGACGCGCTGCGTACGCCTTGAACGCCCGGCACCTTCAAGAGCGCTTCGGTCGCTTTCTCGATCGATGCAAGACCTTCCGGCGTTGCCAATCCCTCTCCAGACTTCACGATTACATTCGTCGGAAGCGTCTGACCGGGACCGAAGCTGTCGGCGATTATATTGAAGCCCTTAACCGAATTGTATTTGTCTCCAATCTCGTCAAGCGAGTTGAATGACAGCGAACCCTTGTACGCCGACAGAAACGGTACAATGATAATCAGAATGACGACAATGGCCCACAACGGCCGCTTGAGCGAGAAGTTGCCCGCAGCTCCCCACAGCTTATTGGGCTTATGCTCCAGCGAATCCTTCTTCGCCGGCCAGAACAAGCCCTTGCCAAGCACGCTCAGGAAGAACGGCACCAGCGTGAACAAGGCGAGCAGCAGCACGACGATTCCGACCGCCACCGCTACCGCCGAGCGGTATAACACGAAGGTCGAGAAACCGATCGACGCGAAGCCGATGAACACGGCCAAGCCGGAGAACAGTACGGTCCGCCCCGCGGTGCGATAGGTGGTTACGATCGCATCCGTCGTCGAGGCGCCATGGGACAGCTCCTCCTTGTATCTGCTGATCAGCAGGATGCAATAGTCGGTGCCAATACCGAACAGAACGGCCACCATGAAGATCTGCGTGAAATTCGACAAGGGGAAATCAGCTTGATCCGCCAAAAAAGCAACAATCGATTGGGAGATCAAATAACTGAAGCCGACAGCGAGCAGCGGCACAAAAGGCGCGGCAAGCGACCGGAACACAATAAAGAGAATGATCAGAATAAAGCCGACCGTAATGAGCTCCGTTTTCTTAAGCCCTTCCTCCGAGCTCTCGACGACATCCTCCGATATAAGCCAGTCGCCTGTATAATAATGATCGATGGACACATCCTCAAGCTCCGCATAAAGATCATCCCGAAGCTCGGACTTCTCTCGATCTCCGGCATCGACGGACAACAGCGCGAGAATGGTGCTGCCGTCCCCGGATACCATCTGTTCCGTCAGGTCGGGCACCGCGAAATGGGACGTAATCGACTTAATGCCGAGCGCCTCGCTGTCCTGCTGGAGACGGCCAAGACTTTCCTTCACCTCCGCGATATCCGCGTCGCCCATCCCTCCTTCCTTGTGAAAGACCAGAATCGTGGAGAGTCCGCCCCCTCCCGAATTCGCTCCGATCTGTTTCTCCAGCTGTGCAGCCGTTACCGAGGAATAGCCGTCAGGAACCGTGATTTGTCCCTTCGTGCGAACCAGCTCAGCCATATCGGGCGCATTAACCATCAGGAGTACAGCACCGGCCAGCCAAATGACCAGCATTAACCATTTCATTCTCAAAACGACTCTCATTACATTCCCATTCCTCTCTCTGCCCTATAATTTTCACTACTCTTATCGTCTTATGCCTTCTGCATCTCCGAGGCCAGTCTCTCGAAGGTTTCAATGAATGCCAGCGCTTCTTGCTCCTCGAACTGATTCATATAGCCGCCCAGTATTTCCCCCAGCTTCTCATCCATCTCTTCGCAGACAGCGGCTCCCTCATCCGTAAGAGAGATCTGAATGACCCGCCGATCCTTGGTTTCCGGAATTCGCTCAATGAATTGCTTGTCGGAGAGACGATTAATGATGGCGGTTATCGAGCTCTTGCCCACGCAGAACATATCCGCCAGTTCTGTCGAAGTGCATGGTCCGTGCTTACGCAAATAACTAAGCGTCTTGTATTGATCGACCGTAATCTCTCCCGACATATGCTCACGGAATATGGAGATGAATCTGCGCTCGATAATGAAGGTAGCGGACTTATAGCGTTGAATAAGGTCCTTGAGAAGCTCAACATTCACTTCTCTCCCCTCCTTCCCAAATTAATTCTATTATCAAACTATTCACTAATAGAACTATATCAAATTCGAACTGTCCAGACAAGCTTGTTAACAAATGCCACTTTGAAAAAAGGATACCCAAGAATATTGTCGAATATTAGGAGGTGAAGGCGAAATTGCTCGAAGAGGATGGAGAAATACGATTAAAACGTCCATAAGCGAATTTGACGAGCATTCAGGAGGAAGCAAGTGAGCATCTTATCCCTACAAACAACGAATAACCGAAATAGGTTGCCCGCATTCATTATTTGCACATTACTTGCGATTTTGGCCGAACGGATTTCTATTCCTTTTCTATACGGTATTCCTTTCTCGCTTTCCAGCTTGTTTGTTTTATTAGCTGTCCGCATGTTCGGATTGCGCGGAGGACTTCTGTCCGCGGTGACAGCCTATGGATCCGTCGTATTTCTATTTCATTCTCCGGGCACTCCAATTCTTGGCATTCTCGAGGCGTTGGCGGCAGGAATTCTGTTACGACGTTACCACAATAAATTATTTTTCTCCGTATTGTTGTTCTGGATTGTTATCGGGGCACCCGGGATTTATATTTTCTACACCTATCACACATCATTTCCAACTTCGGATTTAAAGCTCGTCGTTCTCATTATTGTGCTTAATCGTTTGTTCAATGCTCTTCTGGCAGAAATACTTTATCAGCATTCCCCTCTTGCCAAATGGAGCGGAATGGCCACCGTTAGCCGCATGCCGGTTTCCCTGCTTCAGTTGCTTCAGCAATATACGCTTGCCATCGTATTGTTCTCGTTCCTGCTCAATCTCTTCGTGAACAACATCAGCTCCTTTCATGAGGTCAGCGAGTATGCGGAGGAACAAGCCGAGACGATTACGCGAACCATTCTGGATGAATGGCACAGAACGTCGTCTCCGTCTGACAGGCCCGTCGAGCTGTTGCTGCATTCGCTAACCTTGCAGCAATGGATTGACCTCAATGCATCCCCTACGTACACCATTAGCATAGTCAATTGGAATCATGTCGTCGTAGCGTCCAACAACAGAGATTTGATTAATCAAATCGTGAGCCCTTGGCGCGGACAGAGGCTGACTCCCGTAACTGCGGAACAGACTCTTGTTCTCCCAAATCCAACAAGCAAATTGCTCTATATGGAATCATGGCATGACGCGAGCTTCCTGTATTCGTCTGAATTTGATGGAAACGGCATGATTCTTGTTCAAACGCCGCTCAGCAATTATCAAAGCTATCTATTCAACAAATATTCGATTCACTTCGCCTATTTGTTCGGATTCGCGCTGCTTGCATCATGCGCAGCTCTGCTCATGAACCGCTCCTTCGCGCGCGGGTTGCGGCGACTTGCGTCGGCCTCTTACAATCTTCCACTCAAATTAAAACAAAATAACGACTTGCGACTTCCGGACAGCCGCATTGTCGAGCTTCATTCGCTCATGTCCAACATTAAGCATATGGCGGGCAGCCTGGTCTACTTGCTCCAGGAATCCCGGAAAAACAATGAGCGATTGCAAGCGCAAGCCCAGCTTCTGCAGCAGTCCGAGGAGCAGCTTCATCAGCTCGCCTATTATGATCCTTTGACCGGACTGCCCAATCGCCTGGAATTCACGCATCAGTTCAAGGATTGTGTGGCTCTTCATGCCCTTGGCAACAAATCGGCCGCTTCATGCAAGTCGCTGGCGGTTGTGTTCGTCGATTTCAATCGTTTCAAGCATATTAACGATACACTGGGACATGCCGCCGGTGATGTTCTGCTTCAGCAAGCCTCCGGGCGTTTCTTGACGCTTACGAGCAGGGATTGCTCCGTATTTCGTCTAGGCGGAGATGAATTCGTCTTCCTGCTCGCCTATGACGACGAGCTCGTCTTGAAGGAACTGGCGGAGGCCATCTGCGGCTGCTTCACGGAGCCTTTTATCATTGAAGGCATGACGTTGTTCATGTCCTTAAGCGCCGGCATCAGTACCTATCCCCAGGATGGCGACACGATGGAAACGATTATTCGCAACGCGGATATAGCCATGTACAACGCCAAGGAGGTCGGCGGCAGCACCTACCGCTATTACAGACCGGGCTTGGTCAGTGCTCTCTCCGAGAAAATGCTGTTGGAGAACGGACTTCGCCGTGCGCTGCAAGAGCCTCAATTCTCCCTGCATTATCAGCCCAAAATAAGCGCCGCGACAGGACTTCTCTGCGGCATTGAAGCGCTTATCCGCTGGCAGCATCCCGACCTTGGCATGATTCCTCCCGACAAATTCATTCCGCTTGCCGAGGAATCTTCGTTCATTTTAGGCATCGACAGCTGGGTATTCCGCGAAGCCTGTCGGCAGAACAAAGCCTGGCAGGATGCAGGACTCAAGAAAATCTGCATCTCTGTCAACATCTCCGCCCGCCACTTCTACCAAGGAAACCTGAAAGAGCTGGTGCATAGCGTTTTGGCGGAAACCGGACTCGATCCGCAATATGTAAGCATTGAAATTACGGAAGGCGTATTTATGCAAAATATAGAGAAAGTCATCGAGACGATCCTCTACTTGCGCGACATTGGCCTGAAAATCTCCATCGATGATTTCGGAACGGGTTATTCCTCGCTTAATCAGTTGCAAAGACTGCCGATTTCGGATGTGAAGCTTGATCGCTCCTTCATTCAGGGCGTCAATCAGGACGTGAAAAAATCGTCGATCGTCCGGGCGATTATCGAGCTCGTTCACAGCATGAACATGAGAGTGGTAGCCGAAGGCGTGGAAACCCAAGACGAATCGCAATTCTGCAAGGAGTTGCAATGTGACGAGCTGCAGGGCTATCTGTTCAGTAAGCCGCTTCCGGCCACCGAGATGGAGGCGCTGATGGGCGGGGGCGGGGAGCATATTTAGCCAAGTTCACTAAGTTGGCTGATGACTATGGCCATCCTGAAATCCTTCTGCAGCGGAGGCTGTCGATTAGCTGTGAACGGGTTATACCATTTTATACATTCAACTTGAAGAGCCATCCCTCTTCCAAGTCGAAGAGAAATGGCTCTCTGCCTGCCGGTTATAGCATTAAAGGGATTAAACGCTCGTAGGCTGCGCGGACGTATTCGGCTTGAGCGTTGCTGCATCGGAGGTTTTCTCCGTTGATTCAGAGATTTCCGCCGTATCGTCTTCGGAGCTGCGTGCCGAGGCTGTCCCGCCCCCAGCTTGAAGCTGGTACATCGCGAAGTACTTTCCGCGCTGCTCCATCAACGTCTCGTGATTGCCGCGCTCCACGATGACGCCGCGATCGAGCACCAGAATCTGCTCCGCCGCGCGAATGGTGGACAAACGATGCGCGATAATGAATGTGGTGCGCCCCTTCTTCAGCACATTAAGCGCCTCTTGAATGATCGCCTCCGTCTCCGTATCAATGCTGGCCGTCGCTTCGTCGAGGATCAGAATTGCCGGATCGTAGGCAAGCGCCCGGGCGAAGGAGATGAGCTGGCGCTGCCCCGCGGACAACGTGCTTCCTTTCTCGATTACGGGAGCGTCGATGCCGCCCGGAAGCTGGCTGAACATCTCGTAAGCGCCGACCTCGCGCAGCGCCTGCTCTACCCGCTCCCGGCTAATTGCCGGATTGTTCAGGGAAATATTCGCGGCGATGGTGCCGGTGAAGAGGAATGGATCCTGCAGCACGATGCCCATATGCTGGCGCAAATGCTGCTTCGGAATCTCCCGCACATCCTTGCCGTCCACCGTTATTCGGCCTTCCTTCAGGTCATAGAAGCGGAACAGCAGATTAAGGATGGAGCTCTTGCCGGAGCCCGTATGGCCGACAAGCGCTACCGTTTCGCCTTGACGAGCATGAAAGTTAATGTCGCGCAATACATAATCCTCTTTCTTATAGGCGAAGGTCACATGCTCGAACGCAACCTCCCCTTTATACCGCTCCAGCTTACCCTTAACAACGTCAATCCCTTCCTCGTCCATCAGCTTGAACACCCGCTCCGACGAGACGAGCGCCGTCTCCAGGTTGGAGAGCTGATTCACGATGCCGACGATCGGCGTGAACATCCGGTTCATATAATCGACATACGCGTACAGCACGCCGATCGTCACGACAGCTCCGAGCGCATTGCCCCAGAACAGCCAGATGACGAGCAGGAAGAGCAAATTGCGAAGCACATTGACCAGATTATGCGACGTAATCGCGTTCAAGCTGAGCATCTTATTCTGATATTTGAAATAATACTCGTTCATTTCGTCGAAATCCTTCAGCGTCTCCTTCTGCCGACGGAACGCCTGGATGATCGTCATGCCTTGTATAGATTCATTGATCATGCCGTTAATCTCGCTGAGCTTCGCCCGAATCTTCCTGTTGTATTCGGCCGCGAATTTCCGGTAAACAACAATCCACAGATAGAGCAGCGGAATAAGCGGCAGAGTAATGAGCGCAAGCCTTACATCGAGCAGGAACAACGCTCCGAAGATCGCCCCCATGTAGATAATGCCGGTGAAGAAATTCGCCAGCACGCCGACATAAAGCTCCCGAATCGTTTCCGTATCGTTCGTGACCCGGGAGACCACCTGGCCGGCCGCCAAATTATCGTAATATTGCACGGGAAGCCGCTGCGTCTGCGCGAACACATCCGTACGAATCTTCTGCACGATGCGGTTCGCCGAGGTTTGCAGCATCAACCTCTGTCCGTACGTGAAGATCGCTACCAGCACGAGCAAGCCGAAATACAAGGCCGCAAGCTTCAGAATGGACGGAATCTCTGGCTTGTAGAAGGCATATAGCTCCTGCTTGCTCAGCTTGACGGCCGCGTGCTCGCCACTCTCGCCAGTCTTGTCGTTCACGATTGTCATCCTGCCGTTCTCAACGCTTCGAGAGCCTTCCGTGTTTGCAATCGCTTCGTTCAGCCAATAATAGCTTCGCCCCGCCTGCAGCACATGCGCCTCCCGGCCTTGAATCGGCTTCTCTTCCTCCGTGAACCGGTCCTCGCGTTTGTACCAATGACCGTTATAGCGGACGGCATAGTCCTGCTCGCCCTCCACCTCGTACCAGCTCTTCTCAATGCCGAGAATATTGTTGTCGATCATGCGCTTGGCCAGGAGCGGCCCCGCGAGCTCCGCGCATACGCTGAGCAGCAGCAGCACCAGCGCAATGGTGATCGGCTTCTTATAGAACATCGCATATTGAAACAATCGTTTGCCTGTCTGGTTCATCTTCTTTCACTTCCTCTCTTGCTCAATCAATCGCCGCTTCCAGCTGTTGTCTGTCATACTGCTCGCGGTACCAACCGCCTTGTTGCAGGAGCTCTTCATGCGTGCCCTCCTGCGCGATTCGTCCATCCTCCAGCACGATAATCCATTCCGCATGCTGCACCGCGGACAGACGATGCGTCGTGATGAGCGTCGTTTTGCCGGCGCGTTCGGTGCGAATGCCTTCAATAATCTCCGCTTCCGTCTTCGCGTCCACCGCGGACAGCGCGTCATCCAGAATGAGAATCTCCGGATTGGCGATGAGCGCCCGTGCAATGCTGACGCGCTGCTTCTGTCCGCCGGAGAGAGCGACGCCCTTCTCTCCCACCATCGTATCTAGCTTATCCGGCAGGAACGCAATATCCTTGGCGAAGGACGCACGCTCGAGCGCGTGCTGAAGATCCTCCTCCGTCGCGTTCTTGCTTCCGAAATAAATATTGTCCCGAATGGACTTCGAGAACAGCACCGGCTGCTGCGGCACGTAACCGATCCAGCCTAGCAAGCGGTCAATCTCCACTTCTTCGAGCGGAACCTCCGAGATTCGGATTTCACCTTCGCCTTTCGGATATTCGCGCAGCAATTGCTTAAGCAAGGTCGTCTTGCCGCTTCCCGTCCGACCAACGATGCCGAGCGTCTCGCCTTGCCTCAGCTTCAGCGTCACAGCCTCGAGATTATTCGATTCGGAGGAGGGATAGCGGAACGTGACCTCCTTGAACTCCAGCACGGTCGGCTCGGACACGGCAACAGGCTGCTCTGCGCCAAGCACATCCGGATGGTAGCCAAGCGTTTCGTTCACCCGATCGAGCGACGCATTGCCCCGCTGCATAATATTGATCAGCTCGCCGATCGCGAACATCGGCCAGATCAGCATGCCGAGGAAGACGTTGAAGGATACAAGCTCGCCGAGCGTAATTTCGTTATGAAAAACAAGAAAACCGCCATAGCCGAGGCCGATCAAATAACTGCAGCCGACCAAAATCTTCATCGTCGGCTCGAAGAGCGCGTCGATTTTGGCGACCTCGATATTTTTGCCGAGCACTTCCTCTGTCTTCTCCGCGAACTGCTTCTCGCTCGCCTCCTCTTGCACATACGCCCGGATGACCCGCACGCCTGCTACGGTCTCCAGCACCTCGTCATTCATTTCGCCGAACGCATTCTGCGCACCCATGAATTTCTCGTGAATCTTCTTGCCGAAATAGGACATGGCAAGTGCCATAAACGGCAATGGAATGAGCGCCGCCAGCGTCAGCTTGAAGGATATGCCGATTGCCATGACCGCAAGAATCGTCAGCATGAACAGCGTGGAATCGACCAAGGTCATAATGCCGAAGCCCGCCGTGTTCGAGACCGCTCTAAGATCATTCGTGGCCCGCGCCATCAGATCCCCTGTCCGATTGCGCTCGTAGAAGGTCGGCGTCATGCGCAGAAAGTGGCTCATCAGCCGATAACGCAGCTTCCTCTCGAGCACGAACGAAGCGCCGAACAGATAATAGAACCAAACGTACGTGATCAGATACCCCGCGATTGTCAGGCTCCCCCAGAAGATCGCGATGCGGTAAAAGTCCGCGTCGCCGATCGTATTCTGGCTGAATCCGTCAATCACATAACCAAGCAGCCAGGGCGGCACGATATCCGTAATGCCCGCAAGCACGAGGAATCCGATCGCGATGAAGTATCTCTTCTTCTCCATCTTGAAAAACCAGCCTAATTTCCCCAATACACTAAACATTCCTGTCTCACACCTTCCAAAATTGCACAAGTTTCCTTGCACCATCATCATAAACACAAAAAAAGAAGCATGCCGCCGTAACGACACGCTCCCCTCGCATAGACAGTACCCGATCAATTCCCGAAAGAATCCATTGGTCTGCTTAAGACGCAGAAGAGGCGCATGATTACGGAAACGTAATCTGCGCCCCTGAATGATGTTTGCCAACATCTCTCAGATTAAAAGCATAAATCGCGCGGACGGATTACGTGTATTCCCATTCCAAACGGGTTTTCAATTGGATGACCGTTATGGCTATGCATTGCTCTTTGATGAAAATCGTCAAAAAACCTCATGGGACGTAACCCTCCTCTCGATTGAAATCTACTTGCAACTTTACCATCATGATCTGCAGACTGTCAACCGTCAAAAATGGTTTAAAACAAACTTCGCACCGCTCTTTGCGGAATGCCGATTTAAGGAAAGCCGCCTTGGACGCGGCAATGCCTCCATGCATGCAACCGAAGTCGATACATGGAGGCATTGTCTAGGCTTAGAAGCGACCCATCAGGATCAGCTTCTTACTTCAGCGGTTGAATTGGCCAGAGCCGGCAGCATTCTCTCTTCGCTAACCATTGGCTCATTGCATATGACGCAGCTCGGAACGCGCTCGAACGAGAAATTATCTCTCATCCAGCTGTTGCAGCCCTCGGTTTCGCATGCCCATATCTTCGTATTCACTTGAGGAACTTCTTCTAACGGCTTTTTACGATTATACATGGATAGCCTCCTTCGCACCTACGCAAACGATCTTCACCGTTTGCTGGGATTTCAAGCTAATCTTTCCAATCATCAAGCCGACGCCGCCTCATCGCAGATCCTCTTGCGTGGCAGCGTATAAAAAACGGAAAACTGCCTCGAACGAGATGTAAGAGGGCAGTTTTCGTCTATTCGCGCTGTCGCCTGCGACAGGTGGGTTTAGGTTTTAGGAAATATCCATTATTGTACCATGTTAAGCCAAAAAAGGCAAACAATAAGGACAATCAAACAAAAGATCATACGGATATTCCCCTTGATGATTCGCTGTGGACAACTTATTTATATGCAAATGGTTGGAGGATTATACCAAGTTAAAGGTTGCCGCCAACATCGAAGGAAATTGAGGCTCATGAAATCTGCTTCAGTATGATATCCTTCAGCTCTTGTGTCGCGATTGCGTCAGGCGAGATGGCATTGTCGCCGGCCCAATACACAATGCGATAGGAGGTGCCGTCATTCAAGTGAATGCGAAGAAATTGGGATGAACGGTTATGCTTGATTAATCCAAGTTCATGCAATTTCCCTCTACCCAAATAGGCAAGCGACAGATATTCCGTTTCAAAGTCCTCAACGGCTTTATCATCGAAAGCGGAAATCATCTCCCCATCCTCTGAGCTTTCATAGCTGATTCCCGTTATTCGCCCCGCAATATCCATTTCATCTTCAATCGTTCCTTCATGTGAGCTGCCCCCCGATTGATAGATCTTCCCTTTCGCCATCAGTCGGAATGACGGATCATAATCGCCTGCCGCATAGACTGGCGTGCCTATTGAGAGATAGGTCGCATCACCGTTTTTCATGCGGTAGTCCGCACAAGCATGACCCATCAGTGAATAGTTAATCTCGCCGAGAAGCTCCCCTTC
This sequence comes from Paenibacillus sp. HB172176, assembly GCF_011947265.1. Classification (GTDB taxonomy): domain Bacteria; phylum Bacillota; class Bacilli; order Paenibacillales; family Paenibacillaceae; genus Pristimantibacillus. Next base: position 35,085 of record NZ_JAATHD010000024.1, on the reverse strand, counting down.
TTCCAGCATCGCTTCCTCCTGTTGATCCACCGCATCATAGAATCTGTCGTTCCAATATATAGCGTCCATGTAGTCTATTTCCGCATCCGGGCATGTCTTGGCGGTTGCTGCAGCAGCAATCCGATTTTCTGTGTTGAAGTCCGTACCAGTCTTTCGCATCGTCCCGATTATGCTTTGCGGAATGAACAGAAGCAGCAACAAGAAAGCCAAGGCTCCTATTCCCATCAGCTTATTCTTATTCATCAGGCAACTCCTCCACATTTACAGCATCTAACAGATTCAGACGACAAGAAGGCTTGAATAGTTGCGTCGTCAACATGAAAAAACCCTCCTCCAAGTTGAAAGGGAAGAGGGCTTGTACTGTTAAGCGGAATGCAAGATCAGCTCGCGTTCTCCACGATCTCCACACGCTGATCCATGCGATTCATCATGCGGCGCAGCACATAGGATTGCACGATAAGGAAGGTACCGCCGGTTACCCAATACAAAGCGATCGCGGCCGGAGCGAAGAATGCGAAGACGCCCATCAAAATCGGCGAGAGATAGCCGAGCGCTTGCATTTGTTTCATGCTGTCCGCTTGAGGACCTGAGGCTGCCGTCGAATTCTTCTGCTGAACCTTGAATTGCACGAGATAAATGAATGCCGCCAGTACCGGCATAATCATATCCGGCTCCCCCAGCTTGAACCAGAGGAACGAATGCGTCGCAAGCTCCGGCGTAAGACGTATGGCCGAGTAGAGCCCCATCAGAATCGGCATTTGAATCAGCATCGGCAGACAGCCTATTGCCAGCGGATTCACGTTATGCTCCTGATAAAGCTTCATGGTATCCTGCTGCTTCTTCGCGCGGGAGTCCGGATCCTTCTTATCCTTATACTTGTCCTCCAGCAGCTTGAGATGGGGCTTCAGCTTCTCCATCTTCGCCTTCATCGTATGCTGGGACTTGTACTGTCTCATCATGAACGGGAATAACACGAGCCGGATAAGCAAGGTCATCGCCATAACGGCGATGCCGTAGTTGTCGCTGAACAAGGTGGCGAGCCACTGAATGAGCTCAGACATCGGATAGATGACATAATGATTGAATACGCCCGGCGTGTCGCTGTTAATGACACCGGATTTCGGACCGCAGCCCGTCAAGGTGAGCATGCCGAACAGAACTACGGCTAACAAGGCTAGACGATTTTTTCTGGTTTTACGTGTATGGGACGAAGGTGAGATTGTACTATTGTTAGGCATAAGGAGCCTCCTCGTTTGTTTGTAATGCGATGGGCAAACGAGGCTTTGCAATCTGTTTCGTCGCTGTCCGGCGACTCCTTCCGCTTCACATGTCGGACCAGCCAGCGCTGAATGACGGTCGACATGATGATCCACTGCGGATGCAGCACAGCGATTATGACTGCTGCGGGTTCCTGCTCCCAGTTCGTCTGAACCGTTGTATTGAAATGCGAAGCATAAGCGTACGCTACCGTGCAGAAAAGACTGATGGACAGCAGATACGGCAATAGCTCCTGTAGCTCCAGCTCAAACAAAGCAATCCCTCCCTTCTATCGAATCTCGTGTTGTGTTTTTAGTAATACGCAATGCATCTGGATATAGTAACAAGAAATGCTATACCTTACGATAACTGAAAGAGGTTGCTATGCGCAAAATCCTTCTACGAAACAGCTATCTGCTGCTGATTTCCTTCGCTATTGCTGTTATCGCCGGAGGTTTCTTCCTCCAGAGCTGAACTAGGCGCTCCGCCGCTCAAGCCGCGATCCAGCATATGCTGCCGGCATCAACGGAAGATACGCCGCTCTCGTCGCCGATTATCCCGACGAAAGGCATACTGGACATGGGCACGTCGCACGATTACGCGCCGTACGAGAACGTCGATGCCAACAATGGCGGCGAAATCGTCGGCATGATATCGACATGGCCAAGACCATAACCGCCCGGCTCGGCTACAAGCTGGAAATCTCCAGCATGGATTTCAACGGTCTGATTGCCGCTTTGCAAGCCGGACGCGTCGACTTCGTCACGTCCGCCATGTCAGCAATCGATGAACGGAAGCAAAGCGTCGATTTCTCGTCTCTCTATTATGTCGCCAGGAACACCATCATGTCCAGTAGCAAAGACAGGATGGAAACAACTGATGACTTGAGGGGAAAGCTGGTCGGCACTCAGCTCGGTTCGACGCAAGACGAGTTCGCCAAGCCCTTGAAGGATATCGAGATTAAAGCGCTCAATCGAATTCCCGATTTGATTCAGGAGCTGAAGGCGGGCCGCATAGACGCCGCAATCGTCGAGGATGCGGTTGCCGTCGATATGACGTCGGCGAATCCGGATTTGGTCATGAGCCTCCTGCCCGCCGAAAGCTCCGGCGACGGCTATGCGCTTGCTTTCCCGAAGGGCTCCAAGCTTGTAGCAGACTTCGATCAAGCGCTTATAGAGATGAAGAACAGCGGGCAGATTGAAGAAATTACGGATAATTGGTTCGCAACGGACGAGGGGGATACGGACAGGATTGGTTGAATTTGGACTTCAGCATTCTGAAAGGGTACGTCCCCTACTTGCTGAAGGGCGTTTATGTGACGCTGCTGTTCACGCTTGTCTCCGCCTTGTTCGGGTTCGTGTGGGGGACCGTTCTGTCTCTATTCAAAATATCGGGCATGAGGCCGCTCGAATGGTTCGCTACCGTCTATACGTCTATCTTCCGCGGCACGCCGCTTCTGCTGCAGCTCTTCCTCATCTACCACGCCACGCCGCAGCTGTTCCGGTATATCTCGCCGCTGATGGCCGCCGGGCTGGCATTCGGCCTTAACTCTGCAGCCTATCTGTCGGAGACGATACGGGGCGGCATCATGGCCGTGGACCGGGGCCAGCGCGAAGCGGCGAGTGGCCATCGCGCGCAGCCTGGAGATGGAGCCGGATATTATGCTGTTTGACAAACCTACATCGGCGCTTGATCCCGGGATGGTGAAGGCGGTGTTGACCGTCATTCAAGGACTGGCATGCTCTGGCATGACGATGCTTATCGTGAGGCATGAGATGAAGTTCGCACGGAATACGGCGGATACGATTTACTTTATGGATGATGGTCAGTTAGTGGAAAAGACGGAGCCCGAGCAGTTCTTCTCCGCACCGCAGAGCGAGCGGGAGGGCGGCGAGGTTTCTGGAGAAGGTGCTGTGAGGTGGTTTGACGGGACAAGGCGGGGGTGAGGATTTGAGCACAATTAAGCCCGCCAACCAACGATTTCGCATATGACTTAAGACGGATTTTTCGACTTGCAGGCGTTCGCACACGCTCTGGCTGCTTTCCAAGTCGATTCGACTTGCAGACGTACGTACACGCTCTGACTGCTCTACAAGTCGATTTATTCGACTTGCAGGCGTCCGCACACGTTCTGACTGCTCTACAAGTCGATTTATTCGACTTGCAGGCGTCCGCACATGCTCTAACTGCTCTCCAAGTCGATTTATTCGACTTGCAGACGTACGTACACGCTCTAACTGCTCTACAAGTCGATTTATTCGACTTGCAGGCGTTCGCACACATTCTAACTGCTCTACAAGTCGATTTATTCGACTTGCAGGCGTCCGCACACGCTCTGACTGCTCTACAAGTCGATTTATTCGACTTGCAGGCGTTCGCACACGTTCTGACTGCTCTCCAAGTCGATTTATTCGACTTGCAGGCGTCCGCACACGCTCTGACTGCTCTCCAAGTCGATTTATTCGACTTGCAGGCGTCCGCACACGCTCTGGCTGCTTTCCAAGTCGATTTATTCGACTTGCAGGCGTCCGCACACGTTCTGACTGCTCTACAAATCGATTTATTCGACTTGCAGGCGTTCGCACTCGTACTGCAACTCCAACTACTAACAAAGCGCCGCATGTTCATCATTGAACATGCGGCGCTTTCTGCTGTTGCTCCCAACCTATTCACTCTCCGTATCCCGATACAGTTGGAGCCAAGGTTCTTAGATCCGTCAAGTCACATGCTTGCGGAACGCTTCGACGCTGGCGGCGGTCCCGCTGACGAGCAAACCATCGCCAACGCGGATTTCCGTATTGCCATGCGGGATAATAAAGGCTTGTCCGCGATAAATCCGCAGAATAAGCAGATTCTCCAGCCCCGGCAGCTGACGAAGCACCGTTGACGAATAAGGCAGACGCTGCACCTTCACCTCGAAGATTGTGCCTTCGTCCTCGGACAGGAGCTTCAGCGCTCCCGGGCTGTCGATCAAGGCGCGAAGCACGGTGCGCGCGGCGTACAAGGTCGAGAACACCTCGAACGATTCATTCGCGAGCTCTCCCTGCAAGCCGGCCCCTTCAATTCGAACGAGCAGCCGCTTGTCCGATTCGGCGCTCACCTTCTTGGCCAGACGAATGTTGAACTCATCATCCATTGTCGCGATAACAATGCAATCCGCCTCGAAAGCTCCGTTCTGCCTCAAAATCGCTTCTGTCAGCTCCGCGACCTGATAGGCGAACTGCGGAATCCGCTGATTCGCATTAATCGGGTTATCCTCCGGGCTAGATGCCGTATATACTCGAATATCATAGATATCCTCGTTCGCCAAATCCTGCGCGACCGGAATCGTAACGTGATTCAACCCGATAATGGAGATAATGCGTTTCTTCTCCTTCGGCTTCGGCGAGAGCTTGTTGAACAGCACCGGAAAGAGCAAGCAGCTCAGTATCGCGACCAAAATCAAAGCGCCGTGGAACGACTCGCCGATAATGCCCAAATCAAGCGCAAGCGTGGCGGCGGCGATCACCAGACTCAGCTTGGATGAGAGCAGAATGCTGGAGCTGATCACTTCGCGCCAGCTGAACCATTTTTTCAGGATAAGCATTGGAATGATCTTCGCGAGGAACATCATCACCAGCAGCAGAGGAATCGCCAGAAGCACTTTCGTATCCTCGAACAAATAACGCAGTTCGAGCTTCGCGCCGACCATCACGAAGAAAATCGGAATAAGAAAGCCGTAGCCGAAGGACTCGAGCTGATGAATAAACTCTTTCTTCGGACGCAGCAGAGACACGATGATTCCCGCGAGGAAGGCTCCAAGAATATTTTCTACGCCCAAGGATTCCGACAGGAAAACAATAACCATGATCAAGGTGAAAATCGCTCTCGTGCCGAACTGTATCGAGCTTTCTCCCAGCACCTGGAACACCTTGCCCTTCGCGAACTTGCGCACGAACAGATAAATCAGGATAACCAGGCAGAAGAACAGCAGCAGATACATGAGCTGAGACAGATTTTCGGAGAGAATGCTCACATAGAACGCCAGCAGCAGCATCGTGAAGAAATCGGCAAGCACCGTGACGAGCAGCAGCGTCTGACCGAGACTCGTGCTGAGCATCTTCCTCTCCTTGAGCACCGGAACGACAACGCCGAGCGATATGGTGCTAATAATCAGCGTCGTTAAGAATACGCGATCGACCAGGCCCATGATGACAAGCGTCCACGCAAGCACACCGGAAATCACCAGAACTCCTGCAAAAATAATAATCGACGTCGATAGCGGCTTAATCAGCTTTGTGGATGATTTCGGTTGCTTCGCAAAGGAACTGAAATCAATCTCCAAACCGCTCAAAAACATCAAATAGATGAAACCAAGCAAAGAAAGCAGCTCCACCCAAGGATCGTTGCCGACGAGGTTGAACCCGCTCTTGCCGATAATGAGTCCTGCGATGATTTCCGCCACCACGACAGGAATAACGCGCAGCCGAAGCTGATACAACAGGATAGGAATAATGAATGATATTGCGACAACCAGTATGAGGCTTCCCAACGATCCGTCTCCAAGTTCCATCTGATTCCTCCTCACCCACACCATGGCGGAATTTGTCTATTTTCAACTATACTAGCGGAAAATAATGCAAATCACAAATGAATTCACTCACTTCGTTTCAAATTGATGATTGACAAAGGCAAGCCGATTATGTTATTTATTTATTAGTCAATAAATAATGCTTAAGGAGCTCTGCCGCTATGACACCCAAAGACGAAGCCAGCCTTAATCGTAAAGAACAAATACTCGATGCCGCAGCCTCGCTGTTTGCCGAGAATGGCTACTATAAGACCACAACGGCGAAAGTAGCGGAAGCAGTCGGCGTTACACAGCCCTATGTGTTCCATTTCTTCCGGACGAAGCTGTCGCTTTATCTCGCTGTGCTGGAGAGAGCATCCAGGAGCATTATTGAAGCCTTCGCCGCCGTCGAAGCGCCTCCCGACATGCTGAAGGAAGCTTTGGGAAGAGCTTTTATTGATCTGCTGGAGAGCCGCCGCGATGAAATTTTGCTGGTGATGATGGCTTATACGACTCCGGAAGCGGAGGTTAGGGAATACGCGCACAATGAGTTCGATATGATCTACAAGCGGGTTAAGGCTCGGTTCGAGCAGGCGGGCATCGAAGACGCCGACGATATGGCCAGCAACTTCATCAGCCAGGGCTTGCTGATCGCCATGTCGGAGACACTCAATCTGCCTCATCTCTGCCAATGGAGGGATTAAGGTTATTCGCTCGTGTACGGTTCCATTTTGAAGCGGCACATTTCATTAAGAAGCAGCGCATACGTTTGATTGTGTTGCTTTTTCTTAGTGGAGTTATTTATTTATCAATAAATAAAATGAAATAGCGCATAAGCTGGATTTCGTCCCTTACATCTCTCGTATTCACTCAAATTTCTCGATAACGCATGAATTATGCTGGAAAAATTCCTGTATATCAAGCAGAAAACGGTAACTCGGTCGCTTGTTGCGAACTGCAACGAACAACAATAAGTAAATGAGTCTATATTTTTTACCTCTCATTTATTTATCAATAAATAATAAATTGGATAAAGGAGTGTTCCTTCCTATGTTTACTGCAACACGCGTCAAAATTCTCGTCGTCACCTGCGTTGCCTTGTTCATGGCCATGCTCGACAATCTTGTGCTCGGCGTCGCTCTGCCCTCCATTCAGGAATCGTTCCACGCCAGCATGTCGGATCTGGAATGGTTCATGAATGCGTACACGCTCGCCTTCTCCGTGCTGCTCATCCCGTTCAGCGTGCTCGGGGAGCGATTCGGGCGCAAGCGCATGTTCTTGTTCGGCATCGCGATCTTCACGATCGGCTCCGCTATATCGGGTATGAGCGAAAGCTCCATTCAGCTCATTCTCTCCCGCGCCCTGCAAGGCGTCGGCGGAGCAGCCATCGTACCGCTTAGCTTGACGCTTGTGAATTCAGCCTTCCCTGCGGACAAACGTGCTGCCGCGCTCGGCATCTGGTCCGGCATCTCCGGTCTGGGCCTGTCCATCGGCCCCCTTGTCGGCGGCCTTATCGTGAACGGCGCCGCATGGCAGTTGATCTTCTGGGTGAATGTTCCCGTTGGCGTTCTCGCCTTCCTTCTTGGCCTGAGATGGCTGCCGGAGGCTCGCGGCGAGAAGCGTCCAATCGATCCGCTCGGCATAGCGCTGCTCGGAGCCGGACTGTTCGGCATCGTCTTCGGACTGGAGCGCGGCAATGAAGACGGCTGGGGCTCCGCCACCGTACTGTCGCTGCTCATCGGCGGCGCCCTCCTGCTTGGCCTGTTCTATCTATGGGAGAGGAACCGCAAGCAGCCTTTCATCCGCTTCGAGCTCTTCCGCAGCTCGAAATACTCCAGCTTGGTCATTGCAGGCTTCTGGATGAATGCCGGCATCTTCTGCGCGATCTTCCTGCTCACCCTGTTCCTGCAGCAGGCGCAAGGCTATTCCGCGCTGGAGGCCGGCATTCGCGAGATGGCCTGGACCGGCTGCACGATGATTGCCGCGCCGCTCGCGGGCCTCGCTGTCGGCAAATTCGGCACCCGCGTCGTGCTTACCACAGGCCTCGCGCTGCAAGGAATCGCACTGCTAGGCTTTGGCTTCCTCATCATCTCGCAAGGCGTCGACTTCCCGTTCCTCTACATGCTGCCGTTCATGATGATGGCCGGAGCGGGCATGGGCCTCAGCTTCACGCCGATCTCCCACGGCATCCTCTCCTCGGTTCCCGAGGAAGCGGAGGGTGAAGCAAGCGGCATGAGCAATGCGATGCGCGAGCTCGGCGGCGTTTTCGGCATCGCCATCGGCGGACTTGTATTCCAATCCGGCGCGGCAGTTCAATCCGCGTCCGATTTCGGCGATCATGTCGTTCCCGCGCTGTTCGCCGGAGCGGCCATGATTCTGGTCAGCCTGATCAGCGTTGTGATCGTGCGCGGCAGAAGGGCTGCGCTCCAGCCTCTGGCGGCGGGCGAAGCCACGTAGAGAATCACGACCCGAATGCAGTTGTTCCAACGGAAGCGGCTGCTCTAAGTGAAGAAAACAAAAGCCTCCCCCTGAAAACCTGCTTGCAGGCTTTAGGGGGAGGCTTTTGCCGACGCCGATTATACCGCAGTCGGCTTCTTGAGCGCGGCTTCCAGAACCTTGTTCTCCGAGCTGACGGACCACTTGCCCTTCTCCGTCAGGTCGCCAAGCAGCCTCGCATAGATGTCCGGTCTCCAATCGGGCACGCCGGTCAAGGGATTGTCCTGGAACATCGTGTTCAGCAGTCCGCCGGATTGCGACAGATCCAGTGTCGCCATGACGATCGCTTCCTTGTTCTCGACGGGCTCGCCCTTGAATTCCGAGCCGAACTTGTTCGAAGGCCCGACAATCATGCTCGCGCCGGGGAAATAGGCGTCCAGATCCTGTCCGACCAGATTCGAGCTGGCCACGAAGGTTCCATTCTCCAGGCTGCGGGATTTCAGCGTAGAATAGTAGAAGTCCTGCCAATTCTCCACATTGTGCAGCGCCGTGGGATTCAGATAAAGCCTTGATCCCAGCGCCGTATAATAACGGACCAACTCGGGGAAGCAGTAGGAATCATAGCAGATGCCCACGCCGACCGGCCCCCAAGGCGTATCGAACATCATCGGCTCGCTGCCTTTGGTCGCCCACAGCGATTCCTGCGCCGCCGGATGAATTTTGCGATAGGCTCCTATTACGCCCTCGGGTCCGATAACCGCAGCCGAATTATAGATGACATCATGATGCTCGGGATCGCGCTCCGGCATGCCGAGCACGACATAAACGCCGTACTCCTTGGTAAGCTCGGCCAACATAAGCGTCGATGCGCCAGGCACGGTCTCTGCATTGTCGCGCTGCATGGTCGGCGTCATGTCCTTCACATTGTAGCCGGTCAAAGCCATCTCCGGAAACAGAATAATGTCCGCACCTTGGTTGGCAGCCGACTTCACATAGCCTGCCATGCGCTGCAGATTGCTTTCCTTCTCTCCCCATCTCGCCTGGAAGTTAATTGCCGCCACCGTCACGATATCTTGAGCCTTCATACATCCCATCGCCCTTCTATTTGTTGTTTTGTTTTATGGCTCTCAAGTTAGCTCAGATTCCACATCCTTTGATGAGTTCGGATGGCTAACGAAACCTCATAGCGCTATATGTCCTTTTTCTTCATGATTAGAACTCTAACGAATATCTATAAGCTTATTTACCGTTTCTGAGCTTCAAAATGCCTTCCCTTGTTGCAATAGCAATATGAATCTTCGTTAGATTCGTGGAGCAGTCGATACAGAGAGTTTAACGCTGTGAGTCTTCGTTAGATTCTTCTCAGCTTCTTTCTGAGCTATCTTGATAGCCACATTTTGTTTTGCACCTTCACCTCGTAAAGATGAGCATGAGAGATGGCGCTTCTGCAACTCCTCGTGTTCTTGAATCCGTGAATGCGTTCGAATGACTGCGAGCCGGAAAAGTTCAGAAGTGATTATAAAGGTCATCCATGTCCATTACGCGGCGTATTAAAGGATTCACAGAATGTAACGGTCGCGGGTGGCCGTTAGAGACGGAAATAGCTGATTATTCCACTGTTTTCCCCTCTAGCGGCCACTTGTGTCCGTTAAAAATCAGAAACGAGTAAAAATCGCTTCTAACGGTCAACGGCGGCCGCTAGAATTCGGTACTTCGTCGATTTCCCCTTGATTCGGCTTAACGAGGAAGCATGCCGCCTCATGTCCGGGCGCCGCTTCAACCATCGGGGGAGACGCCAGCCCGCATCGCTCTTCCGCAAAGAGGCATCTCGTACGGAAACGGCAGCCGGATGGCGGATGTAGCGGGCTTGGCAGCTCGCCCTTCAGCGGAACAACCTCCTCCATCATGCGGGAGTGGACATCCATCGACGGAGCGGATTTCAGTAAAGCCTGGGTGTAGGGATGAACAGGCTGCGAGAACACTCTCGATTTCGGTCCGCGCTCCACCACTCTTCCCAGGTACATCACCATCACTTCATCGCTCATATATTCCACCACATGCAGATCATGCGAGATGAAGATAAGCGAAAGCTCGAACTCGTCCTTCAAATCCTGGAACAAATTCAAGACCTGCGCCTGCACCGATTTGTCCAATGCGGACACGGCCTCATCGGCAATCACGATCTCCGGATTCAGTACGAGAGCCCTCGCGATTGCCACCCTTTGACGCTGACCGCCGCTTAAATGATGGGGAAGCTTCGCGGCATAGGATTTCGGCAAGCCCACAGCATCCAGGAACTTGCCCGCCTGCGCTCTTGCTTCCGCTTGCGACTGCGCATTCGCCCATAAGGAGAAGGCGACATTATCCAGCACCGTCAGCTTCGGATTGAGAGAGGAGTAGGGATTCTGGAACACCATCTGGATGTTCCTCCGCATGCCGAGCATGTCCTTCTTGCTCAGTTGCATCAAGTCCGATTCACGGTACAGCACCTCCCCCGCGTCAGGCTCGATCAGTCGCATGACCAGCCTTGCCAAAGTCGATTTGCCGCAGCCCGATTCGCCCACGATGCCGAGCGTGCCCTTGCGTTGCAGCGTGAAAGAAACATTATCGACCGCAGACACGCCGCCCTTTCTTCTGCCGAGCATATTCTTCACCGGAAAAGTTTTCGAAATATGATTCACCTCTAAGATCGGCTCCATCGTGTATCCCCCCTTATCCTTTGCTGTCCAGCACATCCGATAGCGCGTCGGAAAACACATTCATTGATAGAGAGGTCAGAAAGATGAATAAACCGGGCACGATCGTCACGATTGGATCAATGAAGATTACCTGCTTCAGGTTGTTCAGCATAAAGCCCCATTCCGGCGTCGGAGGCGCAACGCCCAGACCAAGAAAGCTAAGACCCGAGGCCAGAATCAGACAAATGCCGATCTGCGTCGTGCTGTACACGAATAAGCGATTGAAGATGTTCTTGATAATATGGAAGCGGATGATCAACCCGGAGCTTGCGCCGCTGGATACCGCGGCTTCAATATATTCCTCCTTGCCGACTTCCTTCACCGCCGTCTCCGCGATTCTGGCAATCGGCGGAATGAAGACAATCGTTGCCGAGATGATAATGTTGCTCATGCCCGGTCCTAGGGAAGCGGAAATGCCGATGGCGAGCAGAATCGCCGGGAACGAATAGACAATATCGAGCGAACGCATAATGACCGTATTCAGAATGCCTTTAAAATATCCCGCAATAATCCCGAGTCCGCCGCCGATAACGACGGCCATGAGAATCGGAGCGATTCCGGACAAAAGGCTGTACCGGCCGCCATACAAAATGCGTGACAACAAATCGCGCCCTTGCTCGTCCGTGCCAAGCAAGTGGCTTGGCGAGCCGATAGGCAGCAGCCGTTCGCTCACCTCCCCTTCATAGGGATCATACGCTGTGAGCAGCGGAGCCGCGAGACAGCTCAGCACGATAATCAGCAGAATGACAGAAGCCGCGACAGCCGTTTTCCTCCGAAGAAAGGCGTTCCAAAGCTCTGCCGTTCTGGACGGTTCCTTCGACTTCCCGGCCCAGACGACGGGCTCCTTCATCGCTTGAACATTGGATTCCATAAGGCCACTCCTCTCAAGAATGTCTGACTCGGGGATCGAGCAGGGCATGCAAGGCATCGACAATCAGATTAATCAGGACAAAGGTGATCGCCACAACAAGCACGCCCGACTGTACGATCGGGAAATCTCTCTGGCCGATTGCCTGGTAGATCAGTTGCCCGATGCCGGGCCAAGCGAACACCGTCTCGACCAACACCGACCCGCCGATCAAATAGCCGAACTGCAATCCGGCAACCGTCAGGATGGTCGGCATGCCATTCTTCAGTACATGGCGGAGAATCGAGCCGGACCCGGCGCCTTTCGCTTGAAGGGCAAACACGAAATCCTGCTGAAGCAAACCGGAAATCGTGCTGCGCACCATTCGCGTCATTACGCCGAGCGTCGTCAAGGAAGCCGCCAAGGTAGGCAAGATAAGATGCTTCAGCAAATCCAGCGGCCCTCCTCCTCCCACTCCCGTCATCCCCGATGAAGGGAGCCAGCCTAGACTAACCGAGAAGATGCCGATGAGAATTAGCGCGACCCAGAAGTTCGGCATCCCGATTCCGGCAAGACTGGAGACATTGAAGAGGGAAGCAATAACGGACTTCGGGCGATAGGCGCTGTATACGCCGATCAAGAGACCCAATCCGAATGAAACAGCCGCTGAAGCAAGGGCCAGAATCATCGTGTTCCACACGGCGGGGAGCAGCAAATCGCTAACGGGCAGCCTTTTGATAATGGAATTGCCCATATCTCCCTGCAGCATATGACCCAGCCAATATACAAACTGCAAGTAAATGGGCTTATCAAGTCCTAGCTCATGAGCGACCAACGCGCGCTCCTCCTCGGTCGCGTCGGAAGACACGATCGAGTTGACCGGGTCGCCCGGCACCATCTGCAGCATGAGGAATACGATTAACGAAACTCCGAGAAGCGTGGGGATAAATAAAATTAGTCGTTTGCCTATAAAGGATATCATCCGCGCCAGCCTCCTCTTATTCGATGGATATGGTCGTTAGATCCGCGAACCAGGATTGCGGTTGAACAAACCCTTTAATGGAAGGTGAAAGCGCTCGAAGGTTGAGATCATGAACAACGAACAGCCAAGGCGCGTCATCCGCAATAATGGCCGAAGCCTCTTTCAGCAATTGATCCTGCTCCGCCTGGTCGAAGCTTGCGCTCGCCTTGGACAGCAGCGCGTCTAGCTCAGGGTTCGAATAACCGCCAATATTAATGCCATTCGGGAATTGGGCTGCCTTCGAGAAGAAATTCGTGAACGTATTCGGCGCAATCGTCGGCAGGGAAATATTGATCGCCCCAAGCTCCTTGTCGGTCGGGAAGCCTTGCAGATACTGGGTAAGCAGCGACTGCCATTCAATGGACTCCAGCTTCACGTCAATGCCTACCGCCTTCAGGTTCTTCTGCACATATTCATTCATCTGAATCGGCCACATGTTGCCCGAGCCGCTTGTCGGCACCATGAATGTTGTGGAGAAGCCGTCCGGATATCCCGCTTCCGCCAGCAGTTGCTTCGCTTTCTCCGGATCGTAAGAGTACGGCTCGGCTTCGTCGTTATACCAGACATGCCTTTCATACATCAGCTGCGTGGAAGGAATCGCGGCGCCGCTAAGCAAATCATTGCTCATGCCTTCCCTGTCGATCGCATAGTTGGCCGCCTGACGAACCAGCTTGTTGCTCCAAGGTCCGCTCGATGTATTGAGCACATAAGGCCAGATGTGCGGATAAGGATTCGTCAGAACCTGATAGCCGTCCTTCTTCAGAAGCTCAATCGATTCAGTGGGAGGAATCTCCACCCAATTGACCTCTCCGGATTGCAGCGCCGCAAGTCGCGCCGAAGGATCGCTGATTGGCCGCAGAACGATCTTGCCGAGCTGGGGGACATTGCCCCAGTAATCCTCATTCTTCTCCATGACCATCTCTTGGCCGAGCTTCTGGCTGACGAATTTGAACGGTCCGGTTCCGACCGGGTGATTCGTGTACGTATCTCCGCCGCTCTTAATGGCTTCCGGACTGGCAATCAAAACACTGGCGAGATCGTAGAGCAGGAAGCTGTACGGCTCGGTGGTCGTCATCGTCAGCGTATAATCGTCAACCTTGGCATATTCGGCAATATACCGGAGCGAGCTGCCTGTCGATCCCGCCATCTGCGCGTTGTAATATTCGGAATCCGGCTTCATGATGCGATCCAGGGCGAAGACGACCGCATCCGCATTGAACGGCGTTCCGTCATGGAAGCTGACGCCTTGACGAAGATGGAAGGTCCACAAATTCGGATCGGATTCGGAATGCTCCCAGGATTCCGCAAGGCCCGGAGCCAGCTCCGCAGGCTTCTCCCCCTGCGTTAAATCCCACTTGACCAGAGCGTCATAAATTTGAAAGCCGACGAACCGCATCCCTTCATAACCTTCCGTCGGCATCGTATCCGGCACTGGAATATTGGCCGCCGACATACCGATAATGAGCGTGTCGTTTCCGCCTGAAGCGGCCGCACCTCCATTCTTGTTCTGACAAGCGCTGGCTACTAGAGCGATGCAGACGAACATAAGAAGGAACAATTTCAGCTTTAGCGGTTTCGAGTATCGTATCATCCTGACCCCTCCAATTATGATTGCTATGATGTTTCTCTTTCTATTGCGCGATTCGTTCCTGCTTGTTCAGCAGGCAGCAAGCCGCATGCTGCGATGCTCCTGTACGTACGAATTCCGGTTGACTCTCTCCGCAGCGCTCCTCTGCCGAGGAGCAACGCTGAGCGAATGCGCATCCCGAAGGCATGTTCGCGATAAGCGGCGGCTGACCGGGGATGGTGGTCAATCTTCCCTTCATCTTGCTCTGCGGCGTAGCCGCGATCAGGCCGGCGGTATATGGATGGGAAGGCTTAGCGAGCACTTCCTCCGCCCGTCCGTATTCAACGATCTTGCCCGCATACATAACGGCAATATCATCAGCCATCTCCGCCGCCACTCCGATATCGTGAGTGACAAGCACGATCGACATGCCGAATTCCGCTTGCAGATCCTTGAACAACCGCAGAATCTGCGCTTGTATGGTCACATCCAGCGCAGTGGTCGGCTCATCCGCAAGCAGCAGCTCGGGATTGCAGCCCAGCGCCATCGCGATTACCGCACGTTGTCTCATTCCCCCGCTCATCTCATGGGGAAACGATCGGATACGCTCTTGGGGAGATGGAATGCCAACTTTTCTGAATAATTCGACAACTCTATCCATGGCTTCGCGCTTGCTGACCTTCTGATGCGCCATGATCGTTTCTTTGAGCTGCGAACCTACTCGATACAAGGGATCCAGAGCCGATAAGGCGTCCTGGAAAATCATCGCGATCCGATTCCCTCGAATCTGCTCCATCGCTTTCGCGGAATACTGGAGCAGGTTCTCTCCTTTGAAGCGGATTTCGCCGGATAATCGCGAACCTTGCGGCGTTAATCGCAAGATGGACTTGAGCATCACGCTTTTGCCGGATCCCGATTCGCCAAGAATGACGAGCGTCTTCCCCTTCCTCACTTGCAGATTGACGCTCCTTACCGCATCGACCATTCCCTTCTTCGTCGAGAATGATGTTACCAATTCTTCGATCTCCAGCAGCTTCTCCATCACAATCCCTCCCTCTGCAAATTTCAGGCTCATGCCCCTGATGATCGCAATCCCGAAGGTTTGCGACTCTGCCCGGAGCTTATATGTCACATATCCTAACATAAATTTTGAATTTAAGGATATCGAAACATTCTATACCTTCATTCCCTTGAATTCAGTTCAATTAGTGTTATATTTCTTAACAATGAATAACCGCCCATCAGAATTCGTTCGGTTTTATTCAGGAAATGGCGAGCAGCAATCATGTCATCCGCCTTTACCGCAATTCATCCTATATTCATGAAAGAGAGGTAAGAACATGTCCACCTTGAATCAGGAATTCGCATTTGCCACGATTGATGAGGTCGCCGAGCTACTGAAGTCCCGCCAGCTTTCCCCGGTCGAGCTGACTATGGATGCGCTGAATCGAATCGAACAACTGAACCCCAAGCTGAACGCCTTCATCACAATTACGAATGAAACCGCCTTGGCGCAAGCCAGGCAGGCCGAGCAAGATATCATGAACGGCCGTTATCGAGGCGCGCTTCACGGCATCCCCATCGTCCACAAGGATATTTATTATACCAAGGGCGTTCGGACAACCGTTTGCTCCAAAATTCTCGAGAATCACATCCCGGATTATGACGCGACTGCCGTGTCGCAATTATCCGATGCCGGTACCATCATGCTCGGCAAAGTCCAGACACATGAATTTGCCGCCGGAGCGATGACGAACAGCCCTCATTTCAAACCATGCCACAATCCATGGGACCTGGAGAAATCACCGGGCGGCTCGAGCGGAGGCTCCGGCTCCGCCGTAGCGGCCGGCCTTGCCTTCATGGGCACGGGCACCGATACGGGCGGCTCCATCCGCATCCCCGCCGCCGCTTGCGGCATCGTCGGGATGAAGCCGACTTACGGACGCGTAAGCCGTCATGGCATTTTCCCGCTGGCGTGGTCTCTCGACCACGGCGGCCCCTTGACTCGAACCGTTAAAGATGCGGCATTATGCCTGCAGGCCATGGCCGGCTATGATCCGAAGGACGAGGCTTCGGTTAATATTCCTGTGCCAGACTTCACTGGCAAGCTTCGTCTAGACTTAAAGGGCGTAAAAATCGGCGTTCCAACCCCGTACTATTACGACAATATCGACGGTGAGATCGACTCTGCTCTCAAGAAGGCGCTTGACGACTTGCGTCGGCTTGGCGCCGAGATCATTGAAGTGAACATTCCTTTGTTGAAGGACGTCCATGCGATCTCGATGGGGATCTGTCTCGGAGAAGTCGCCTCCATCCACGACGAGTGGTACCGCAAGCATCCCGAGCTGTACGGTCCGGATGTGCTCGGGATGATCGAAGCCGGCCGTCTGTCTTCCGCCGTACAGTATCTGCAAGCGCAGCGCGCGCGCAAGCTGCTTCAAAGAGAATTCCTGGACGCTTTCGAATCCGTCGATGTCCTGGTTACGCCAACCCTCCCCATTACGGCGCCGCTCATTACGAATGCAGCCGTCGGCATGAGACTCGCCGAGCTGACGATGCCAACGAATGTCACCGGTTTGCCGAGTCTAGCCTTGCCTTGCGGCTTCGATTCCAACAACATGCCGATCAGCATGCAAATTATCGGCAAGCCGTTCGCCGAGGATGAAGTGCTGGGCATAGGCCACGCTTATGAGCTCAGCACAGAATGGCATAAGCAGCATCCCGTTCTCTAGGTGCGAATCACAGGAATGGCATTTTATCCACATAAGGAGGTCCCTTTCATGAATAACAACCAAATGACTGATAAGAATACGCAGTTGCTGCAAGTAATCTACGGCGCTCCGCTTAGCGAGGAGAAGCTGCAAGCATTCTCCGGCACTGTCTTGCCGATGCTCACGGCGCTCAGCGGACTGTATGCTATTAATGTAGCAGGCATTGAGCCGCCGATACTCCCCCTATGGAAATCGATTGACTGACCGCTCTCAACAGCCAGACAAAAAGCCCTCCTCGCATGAGCCGCGCGAAGAGGGCTTCCTCTTTTCGTTTTCCTCTATATCAATGGACCAAACCAATCCTATATTATCCCGTCAAGATGAGATTGCACAAGCCAGATTCTTCGTCAATTGTTCGATCGGTACATCGAGCTGCAGCGATTTCGAATAAGCCATCAAAATGGGCAATTTCGGCAATGTTTCCCCGTAGGGAATGGCGCGTATCGGAAATCCGTCCAGGTACAGCTGTGGGATGTAGCATCTCGGAACGAAGGTGTATCCCTGTCCATTCGCCACAACGCCAAGCATCATATCGCAGCTGTCCACGATTTGAAATTTATTCGGAATTGAACCGAACAACCCCAGCAGAATTTCCCATACAGTCACATAAGTCGCGACAGGATTCTCGAACAGCACGAACATTTCATTCTTGAGCAAATCAATGAAATCCGCCCCTTCGCCAACATTTCCATAATGCTCCTCCGAACACAGAAGCACCCACTCATCATCCATCACATGCACATGCCGCAAATGGCTGCAATCCACCACGTCATAGAAGAGACCTATATCAATAACGCCGTAATCAATCAGATCAACAAGCATGATGGACGGTCGCGAGACATATTTGCATTTCAAATCAGGACGCATTTTCCGAAGCTCAGACGCAAGCGGGTTCATGAACACCCCCGACAAGCCTGTATCGAGACCAATAACCAACCGATCCATTCGCGTCACTTCCTCCAACGACTGTTCGAACTTCTTCATGTCGGATTTATTCAGCATAGCCGATGCATTGTTCAATTGGCTGACCATCTGAAGCGCGTAATACAGAAAATAATGGCCTTGCTCCGTCACCTTGACCCCTTCCCAATTTCGCTCGAGCAATTTAACGCCCATGCCTTCTTCCAGCTTGCGAATTCTGGCGCTGAGTGTTGGTTGCGTGACATGAAGGATCTGAGCCGCCTTCGAAATGCTCTTCTCCTTCGCAATCATAACGAACGAACGAAGCCCCTCCAGATCCATGCCCATCCCCGCCTTTCTTTCTCTCATTCTATCATCACTGCCTGCCAGATAACAATGAATTATGTAAACTTACCTAACGCAAACTATGAAAAAAAGGAAGAAAATGAGAAAATATAGCTATAGAAAAGTACTATATCCTAGTTTCGTCAATTACATGTTATTATTCATAACATAAACAATAGTGGAGGGATGATTATGAAAGGCTTAAACCCGGAGGAAGCAGCGTTAATTGTCATTGATATGCAAAACGACTTTTGTCACGAGGATGGGGCTTGTGGACGCGCGGGTATGGTCGATATTAAAGCATTCCAAGCATGCGTTGAGCCAATAGCCAAGCTTGTCGAGCAAGCAAGAACACTTCAGATACCAGTCCTGTACGTCATGATGACACTGGATGCCGGAACAACCTCCGATGCCTGGAAACTGAAGCATGAAGGCGGTTCTCCGGCGGGGATTGTCGAGAAGGGCAGCTGGGGAACGGAAATGTACAAACTTCAGCCCCAGCCTGGAGATCACCTGATCGAGAAGCATCGTTACAGCGCTTTTATCGGAACCAATCTCGATCTCACCCTCCGCTCTCTTAACCGAAAATCAATCGTGCTGACAGGCGTTTTGACGAACGTATGCGTTGAATCGACAGCTCGCGACGGATTCATGCTGGATTACAATGTTACGCTCGCTAGCGACGGCTGCGCAGGCTCATCGGCGGAAGCGCATGCCATGACACTCAGCAACATCAGCAACTACTTCGGCCAAGTGATGGAGTCTGAAGCCATACTCGGCCATTGGACGAAAGAGACTACCACAATCCCAGGATAATCACGCCTGCGGTAATGAGAACGGAGGCTGTCAGCCTCCTTCTCCCTTGCTGTTCACGCAAGATCAACACGCCCATAATCGTGCCGAACACCGTCCCAATTTCGCGCATGGGAGCAAGCTGAGCGACTGGCGCGAGCGACAACGCATAGAGGAACAGCAAATAGCCTCCCGGTGCCAAGACGCCTCCGAGAAGCATGATTTTCCAGTTCAATCGCAGCTCTTGCCGCATACCGCCAGAACGGAATGCCGCCCATGACAAAGCCAGCACATTCCCCACATTCGTAGCTTCGTTCAGAACCACCGCGGGAACATATTCCAAGGCCAGCTTATCGATTACAATGTAACTCGTAATGCACAAGCCTACCATTAGCGCCAAGAAAGGAGCTTTGACAGAGAGGGCCTTCCCTTTCCCACTCGGTCTGCTCAGCAATAAAATTCCAATTAGGATGGCACAGACTCCGCACCAACCCCATAAGCTCAAGTGTTCATCCAGAAGGAAGACTCCAATAAACGGAATCAGAATTGGACTTGTCCCTCGCATAATCGGATACACCTGCGACAGGTCGCCGACCGAATAAGCTGCGGCAAGCAAGAGCATATATACGCCGTGCAGCAGCATGGAAACAAGAATGAGGCCGCTCCCCCATATCGTCAAACCATTAGTATCCCACTCCATAACCGCCCAAGGCAGAAAAACGACTATAGCAATCAGTTGGCAAAACCATAAAAACGCATTCTTATCCAAGCTCCGCTTCGTATACAAATTCCATACCGCATGCAGAAAGCCTGACCCGAGCACAAGCAATGCAGCTATACCGACCATCTTCATCTCTCCAGCTTTCCGTTAATTCCGCTTGCTCAGCAGCCACTCATACAACGCCGGATTCGCAAAGGTGCGGTCCATGACTTCATGTTCATGCTTCATGCCGGGATAGGTCGTGAATTGAACCTCGCGACCTGCTTTCTTCATGGCATTAACCATCTGGATTGATTGTTCCATCGGAATGACATCATCCTCTTCCCCGTGAAAAGCCCATACAGGAATCGATATATGCTTGGCGGCCCTGCTCTCGTACCAGCCCGCAATCGGAACCGCGGCGGCAAATAATTCGGGTTCCGAGAAAGCAAGCTCCCATACGCCATTGCCCCCCATGCTAAAGCCAACGAGGTAAATTCTCTTCTGATCTACGCCGAATCGTGTGTTCATCTCATTGCAGAGCTGGATGATCTCCGTTTTCATATCTGTCCAACTTTTCGTTAATGGACATTGCGGCGCGACGGCTATGAATGGAAATGCAGGGTTCGCAGCCGCATGCTTCATGATGCCGTAATGATCCAGCAAGCGAATATCGTCTCCCCGTTTCTTAACGCCGTGAAGAAACAGGATCATAGGATAGGCCTTCTCTGTGTCAAAGGGATCAGGCAAATAGATTTGACAGCCTAAGCGGGAATCACCTTCAACCCTGTTTCGAAAAAAACAATCCGTAATCGCCATCACCAATCCCTCCCTCCATTTTTTCACGTCCCCTTATTCCTTCCAGACGAACGGGAAAGCGAAATGGTTTCAAGTCCGACACAAGCTGATCATCAGCCGTCTGCCTGCCACTTTGAGCCAGCCCTTATCGATCGCCTTCACTCCCCGAACCGTCATCCCGAAGCGGGCATGCACATGCTCCGAAATCTCCTTCAACTCGTCCATAGGCTTATGAACGCACTCCCCTCAGCGCCTTCTCCATCCTGAAATTGTTCAAAGCTACGCCGCCGCGCTCTACCACCCGGGCCTGCATGACATTGAAGCCATGGCGCTCGAAGAACGGTCTTGCCGTGAGGCTGACATCGGCGAACATGGAAGTTAATTCGAGTCTTGCCGCTTCTTCTTCCAGCTTGCGCAGCAGCGCCGTCGCGATACCTCTTCCTTGAAAGTCCTTGTGAACAAACATGCGGTCCAAATATCCCTTAGTCGTCATGTCGGAGAAGCCTGTGATGATGCCGTCCCGTTCGGCGACATAAGCAAGATTCCGCTGCAGGGAATCCAGCCATGCTTCCCTCCTGTTCGCCCGATCCTCTTCTCGCTCCCACGCTTCCACCTGTTCCTTTGAATAATCTCCTCTATTAATCGTGTGTACCGTATCGTAGAACAGAGAAACAATCTCGTCAATATCCGCCTTGCAAAACGCTCTAATTTGCATTACATCACCTCATTGTCGCTCTCTTCACCGTAAACCTCTTCCAAAATGTCGAGCAGCTCCTTCGCCCTGGACGTTCCAATTCTATAAGTCGTCCCCGTATTCGGCAGCTTCATCAGAGTGCCGAGTCCATAGCGCTCGCTGACCCATAAATAATAAGAGTTCTCCCCAAGCTTGAATTGATAGGGAGGAGCTGCGATGTCCACTTCTCCGGGCTGCTTGTCGGCAAATCGAACCCCATAGGTGAACGCTTTGACTGCGTCCTTGTCTTTAATGATATGCTCGGAGCCTGGCACCGTTTTACCGAAGCCTGACATTTGAAAGACCGTGACTTGATTTTCAGTTACTCGGTAGCGGAAATACGCAGCCACTGCGAGGAGCAGGATGATAACGGCTGCCGTAAGTGCTATTTTGCGCCAATGCATGGAGAGTCCTCCCTTTCATGTTTCTCTGCCGTACATTATTCCAAAACTGATTGTAATCTCGCGAATAACAACTCATAGTAGGAGATGTCGAACAGCTTCATATCCTTCCTGCCGATGCCGAGACTTCGTTCCTTCTTGCCTCCGTCATCATCCATCTCATAACCGTGAACAACCGCCTCATC
This sequence comes from Paenibacillus sp. HB172176, assembly GCF_011947265.1. GTDB lineage: Bacteria > Bacillota > Bacilli > Paenibacillales > Paenibacillaceae > Pristimantibacillus. The sequence continues at coordinate 13,045 of NZ_JAATHD010000024.1, read as the reverse complement.
TCGCTCTCTGCGGCATAGCTCCATCATATCCTGCACGCCGATGAGATACAGCCCGCTTAATTCCATGGCAGCAGGACGATAATCAGCTAGAGACGCATTGCCGCTCACAAGCAGATATATATGGAAGAATTCATTGTCTATGAACGCATCGTTCACATCAGAGTTCCGATACTTGCCGACTTCAAGCAATTCCTCAAATGGAACAGTGAGTCCAAGCTCCTCCTCCAGCTCACGAACGCCGTCCGAGGGCTCCTCCCCCGCTTCCAAATGTCCGGCACAGCTAATATCCAGCTTGTTCGGATAGGTATCCTTGGAGCGATGACGTCTCTGCAGCACCAGGAAATCCCCATCGACGGAGCGATGCAGCACCCAGCAATGAAAGGTGCGATGCCAAACGCCAAGCCGGTGCGCCTCCTGCCGCGTTACTATCCCGATGAGATTGCCCGCTTCGTCGAACGCGTCAAATCTCTCCTCCAAGCCGCTCAGCTCCTTCTATATTCGGAAATTGTAAGAACGCTCCAGACTCATGCCTGTAAGCAATGACTTGAACCAAATACGCCCCAACTGCCTCCGCCGATTGCAATTGTCCTTCGGAATGCGCCTCTTGGAAATAAGCGGCCATCGGGAACGCGTCCTTGTCTTTCTCTCTTGCTGAGGCCTGCATAGCGGTCTCAGCCATGCCGGGGTCAACCACTACAATCTCTATTCCTTGATCTCGCTTCGATTGTTCAAGGGAGACGCAGCTTGCGAACATATTAATCCCGGCCTTGGCTGTACAGTAAGCGCTCATTCCAGGGGCAGCATAACGACCTGAGCCCGAGGATAAATATATAAGCTTGCGACGCATTGGGAATCCTTCTGTCAGCTCCGCAAAGCTGGAGGTGAGAATCATCGGAGCAAGCAAGCTCGTATGCACATGCCGTTGCAGCTCTTCATCGCCGCAATGCTCAATGAAGCGCAGCGGCTCCAGCATCGCGGCATTCAGAACAAGACAAAGCATGGTTGCCTGCTGCCTGTCTATCGTTTGAAGAATTCCCCTCATTAAGCTGCGAAGACCCGAGCTATCGCTTAAGTCGCAGTGATAATGGGCGTAATGGGGAAAAGCCTCCAGCTCTTCAGCATTCCCGCGAGCAATGCCGTGCACATGATGACCCTTCTCCAGAAGGAGTCTTGCCGTCTGCCCGCCAATTCCTCTTGATGTACCCGTAATGATGAAATGCTCCATAGCTTCCCTCTTCTCCGGAGTTTTCACATGACTATGCTTAACCCTGCTACAGATCAAGCAAATTTTTCATGACCCATTGCTTATAGCTGCCGTCCCGCGAGATAAACCAGATCCTCTCGAAGGCTGCCGTCGGTTGTATGAAACCTTTCATTCTGAGAACATCTGAAATTCCCCATATCGGCGAAGTGTTGCGAATCAGCAGTATATTCGGGTAAGAGGACTCGTACTTCTCCCTCTTCGCTTCCTTATGCCGCATCAATTCATTCAACACGTTAATTAAATCCTCAATCTTCTGCAGGGCAAGATACTTCTTCGTCGAACGGCCGAGCAGCATTCTTGCTTCCTCCGCATTGTAGAATAAATGAGCCACCTCTGCCCCGACCGACTCTCCCTTGTCATCCCGCAGAACGAAATCCGGACTCTCCCTGCGTTCTACACAAGTATAGCGGCTCGAGTGATTGGCATGGTACAGATCCAAAAATAATTGCAGCGCCGCCTCTTCCAGCGCATATTTCTCCCGATTGTGACTGTTCATTCTTTGCTTCTCCTTGGTTCTAAATACTCGCGCCGCCCTGCAAAGAACAGAAAGAGCGCCCAACAGGCACTCTCTCCATTTTGTCGGCTAGCCCAGCTTCTGTCCGCAGTTCGGGCAGAAGTTGGCACCTTCGTTCTTGGTCCCGCAGTTGGGGCAAAAGTTCGGCTTAGTCCCGTTGCTTGAAGTCTGCGCCCTCGCTCCGGATGATCCGGCATCCACCCGGTCAGCGTCAACCCTGGAATCCTGCAACCGATCCCCGTCCATACTCTTCATCATGTCCTTCGCGATGTTCATGCCCATCATCATGCCCGCCATATCCGAGGCGGCGCCGCCGCCCTTCACCTTGCCCGAGGCGATTCCGTCCGTCATGCTCACCTGCTGATAACGCTGCAGATTGCCGATCATGCTATGCGAGGCGTTCTTCGTAATCATATCCTGAATTTCCTTCGGATAATTGAAGCTCATGACACGGAAATCGGTAATCGTCATACCGTCGTCCAGCAGCTCCATATCCAGATCCTCTCGAATGCCTCGCGCGATATCATGAGCGTTCGCCTGCAGATTGAACATATCCTTGCCTTCGCGGCTAATCCATTTCATCAGAAGCTGATCCAGAACCGAGGTGATTCGAAGCTTCACATCCTCAACCAGATAACTCGCCTTCACTCCCGCTATCCGGTCGATAAGCGCTACATAATCCTTCACCTTGAAGACGAAGGTGCCGTTGGCGCGAATGGGCATACCTCCTGGCAGCTCCGGCGTAGGAATCAGAATCGGATTCTGCGTTCCCCATCGCACAGTAAACTCCTTCGTATTCACGAACAGCACTTCCACCCGCATCCCGCTGTTGAAGCCGAACTTGAAGCCCTTAAGCGTAGACAAGAAAGGAATAATCTGCGAATCCACATTGTACTCTCCATCGTCCTGGAAGATTCCCTCGATCTTGCCGTTATTGACGAATATGGCGTCCTGTCCCGGACGCAGCACGAGCTTGCTTCCCTTCTTGATTTCCCTGTTGCTCCACTTCCAGAAGATCATATCATCCCGGAATTCTTCCCACTCCACCACATTCGCGAATTGATCCTTGAAGAACATCATAGCTTAACCATCCCTTTCCCTCTCAAAATGATCCTCTGCTTCCGCTATGCGAATGACCGCCGCCTGTTCGGCCGCCGCCTCCTCCGCCTCCGCCACCGCCGCCTCCGCCGGAATTGGTCTGTATCTTCTGCTTCGTTACCGTCGTATGAAGAAATTGATCTCTCTGCTTCAGCACGCCGGAGGAGCCGGATTCCTCATAGGTTTTGCGATGAACCGTGACACGCCCGCCGGAACGGTAAGCCATACCCCCGACTACGATCCACGCAAGCGCAATCGCCACGACAATCTGGAACCATAGCTTGAACAGAATATTGTCTGGATTCACGCTTGGGCGTACGCCCATATAACGGTAAGCCGTTTTTACGTAGGTTTTGAAGGCGCTCGCGTAATCACCGCTTGTCATAGCGGGCGTCATTTTATTCCTAATTTTGTCCAGCCTGCCATCATCGAGATATTCCTCTCCCTTGTAGAAGCCGGCGAGATATACCTCGCGATTGTTCATATCCACCATTAGAATGACGGCATTGCCGTGCGGCTTGTCATAGCCTGGAGCATGCTCGTCGTAGAAATCCTCCGTCATCAGCTGTACATCCGCGTCCCCTTCGTTGCGAGTCGTGACAATCAGGATATCGGTCTTCCGTTTCTCCCCATACTTCGCAGCCATTGTCTGGAGCTCGTCAATCTCAGTCTGATTCAGCAAGCCCGCATCGTCATAGATGAGAGTCTTCTCTTCCGCGGAGGCGGCCTGCGCTGTTGACGCGAGCAGAGGAAGAAGCGCCGCTGCCGCAACAAGGAAGAGGAGGATCAGAAGAATGCGCTGCGAGCTTCTTGAGCCTTGATCGCTTCTATTTTTGCACAAAATCACTATAACACACCTCCCACGATCCAAGACAACAGCTTCATGGCCAGGAAGGTTCCGCAGAAGAGGCCGCCGAACCAGGCAGATACCTTGGCTTTGCTGATGGGCGGCTTGCCGACCACCTTGCCCGTCTGGCCGTTCATGGCGAAGGTATACTCGAGTTTATTGTAATCATAATGCAGAACCCAAACGGGAAGGAGCGCATAATCTCGCTTGCTGGAGCTGGTTTGAATCTGCTTGTTTGTGTAATTCACAGTAGCGTAGCCCGGTATGGTCGACTTAATGTAGGCGTCGATATAATCGCTGATCTTCTCCTTCGCCCGAGGGAACAGCTGCTCGTCGTTGTAGCTGTATTTCTCTGCTATGAAGCCCGCGAGATAAGGCGTCTTGAAGCTCTTCAACTGCTCGTAGGGATACGGCTCCAGCTTATCCATCAGCTCGTCGTTCATTTTCTCGGCGGCATCGATCGGAACCTTGGCGTATTGCAGCTGTATCTCTCGATAAATATCATAATGACTCGTTTCCGTATACCGATAGCCGCCCCTTGTATACATTCTAACCTTCGTGCCTCTTGCCTGCACTTCAATATGATTATGCAAATCATACAGCCAGAACGGCACATACATGCCGGTGATGCTCTTCACCCGATCTGCCGTCATGAAGCCGTTCGGCGTCAAGCGACCGTTCCGGCACCACTTGCGGAACGCCTTCATCGCCTCTTCCTTGCTGACCGAGAACGGAATGACAAGGGCGGGAGCAAGCTTGCCCGTCAGCCGGTCGCCCAGCACCACCGGAGAGCCGCAGAAGCTGCAGCTCGTGGCCGTCGTCTCCGCTTCCGTCATAATGACGGCGCCGCAGCTCGTGCAATGATATTCATGACCCTCATTCTCTTCGAAAACCGTGTTCTTCAGCGGGTCCGGCGCATTTTCTACATCATCTGTTCTCCCGCAGCCCTGACAGGTCAGCTTGCCCGTCTCGCTGTCGAACACCTGATTGCTGCCGCAGCTGGGACATTTGTACTCGATTACCGTCATGTGTTCACCTCATTAGCAGTAGCTGTGCAGCACGATGCTCTTCTACTCATTCCTCTGCAGCTTCTCTTTGATTGCAGCCAAATCCTTGTCGGCGTTCGGAACTCTCTCCCTGTTCTCGAACAAGGCGTCGATATCCGTCTGCTGCCGAAGCTCAGCAAGCGCCATCGCCTCATCATAGGCCCGATTCGCCTTTTCCTCCATTGCATCGAAGATCGAGCTGTCCGAGCCGAGCGGCGAGCCGCCTTCGTTCACCTTCTGCTGCGCCTTCGCCGCCGCCAGCTTCGCTTGCAGAATCGTGCGGCGCGACTCCAATTGCGTCATATCCGCGATAAGCTTGTCCTGCATATGCTTCATGCGCGCCGCATTCGCAGCGGCCGCATGATACTTCGCCTGAAGCTGCTGTTCACATTCCGCTTCCTTCGCCTTCATCTCGAGGAAGCTGCGAGCCTTCTCCTCATCGCCTGCCTCCACCGATTTCTCGGCGTAACGCTGCAGCTTGCTAATTTCCGCTTTGCACTCCTCCCACGCCCGCTTCGCTCTGCTCTCCTCCGCCTCGACCGAGGCCGTCTCCGCTTTCACCGCTCCAAGATTCAGATTCAAGCTGCGCATATACTCGTCCATTTCCTTCTCCGGATCCTTCGCCTTGTCCAGCAAGACGTTCACGTTGCTCGCCATTATATCTCGAAATCTCGCTAGAACGCTCATAGTCAGCCTCCTCCACATTTTTTGCACATACTCACCCAAGGCATGACAGCTGTCTGATCCACCTGAATATTGCCCCGCAATGTTTTTCTCGCAGTTTTGTTCGCAGTTTTGTTCGCAGTTTTGTTCGCAGTTTTGCTCGCAGTTTTGCTCGCAACATGCGCACGCTGTAACGGACATTTCCGCCCTTTAAACAGCGATTCTCGACTCTTCACGATTCTAACGGACATTTTGTCGCCTTAGCGACCTATTCGAGGTTGAAATCAGCTATTTCACTAGGCTAGGAGCCGAAAATGTCCGTTAGCGCTCCAAACTGGCAAAAATCAGCTTCTAAGGAGCGAAAATGTCCGTTACAGCAGAGGCATCTATCTACTGCATTGGTCCGACAGCCGCAGTTCACTGCTCTCCGATTAATCTGGCTTCATGCTCGGCTCAGCTCATGTTAACTTCAAACGACAAATCGCTCATTCGTCATAATCTCATGGATAACCGTCTCGACATCCATGCTTGTCGTGTTCAAAACATGCCTCTCACCGGGCTTCGACTCCAGAATCTCATGCAAACCCGCAACAGAGCGAGGGCCCATCTGATGCTCGGGCTTCCGCTCGGCGTCTCTTCGCAGAAGCTCTGCCTCCTCCACGATCAGAACGGCATATTTCACAACAATATCCGCATTCGCAAACGCTTCGCTTATTCGCCTGGCATTCCACGGAAACGCCACATAATCAATAATAACATCATGCTTTTCCTTAATGAAATTTTTCGTTAACGCTTCGATATTCCTCCAGATCAAATCCGTGTGATACTGGCTCAGCCACGGCTTCTCATGTCCGCCGATAACCATATGATCGATAAGATCTCCTTCTATGTACGCGCTCTTGCCCAGTCTCGTCGCAATTTGCTTCGAAGTTGTCGATTTTCCCGCACCGGCAGGGCCAGAGATGATGTAGATGGTGTTTTTCATACAGTCGACCTCACTCTCGCATCTTAATCATAATTTCGTTGCATAGCAGCCCGACGTTCCGTTCGTTCTAATCTCTCGCGGATATCGTATAAGAGATACAAGCCTCTCATCAGGATGGCTAGAACCAATCCGCCTCCAATTATAATGCCATAGACACCAAGAGCGACAATGACATACACGATTGCCACGCTCAACAAAAAGATTCCTATTAATTTCATCTCCCGACTCCTTCTGCAGTGTGATCATGCATCTATCACTCTAACCTCCGTCGTATCTCTGCAACCAATTGAATCCGTTCCTCGCCAGGCAACCAATCCGCCAATCTTGCAGCAGCGACAGGCAGCAGCCAATTTTCAATATCTTCCATAGTTTGGTTCGAGAGCTCCATATAGCTCTTCAAGTAATCATTCGCAAGTTGCGTTCGAAGCCTGCTGAACTGCTCTACGACATGGTTAGGCGTTCCTTCCGGCATCGTCCCAAAACGCATCAACAAGAGTGTCCTTGCTGCATCACCATTTGGATGTCCAATCATCGCAGTCATCCAATCAATCATCCAGTTCTCACTGCCTACAATTATATTATCGGGATGGAAGTCTCCATGACATAATTGATCGCCCGTTGGCAAGGCTTCCAAGCCATCGATAATATACGTTTTCTCTTCAGATGTTAGCTGACTGGCCGCTTCAATATTTCTTTTTAAAGCAAGCTTTTGATGACGATGAGGAGGCAAGCCCCCAGCCTTATGCCGGTGCACCGAGTAATGGAGCTCCGCCATGGCAGCCGCATGCTCTTCCATTCGGGAATGCTCCTTCTTCATGACAGAAAGCAGCGTTTCTCCATCAACTTTTTGAAAAACAATGCCCGTGCGCCCTTCTCGAGATATCATCTCATAAGGCTCCGGGATGTTAATGCCTAACGCGAAAACGAGCTGACTGGCCGTATATTCCTCATGAATAGCATCAAGCGGAAAACCGGCTTTATACAATTTGACAACCCTGCTATTCTCGAATGCGAAAATATCCGCTGTCCTGCCATAACCAATTGGATTCATAGACAGTCCTCACTTCTGGTTTTCTTATATCACTGCTCATTCGACCTTGTATGCAGCAATTCCTTCAACTGAGAAAGCCGATGGATCGTGCCATTTCCGGCTTCATATTTTTGGTTATGCTCCCACAAGGCCGAGAACAACTCAGCCTTTTGAAATTCTCTCGTTAAGTGATGCCGTCTGAACGTCTCTAGCATACTATCTTTCCAATACTCATGGAAATAGAGCAGCGTATCATCGAGATCGAACAACAATACTTTCATAGCTATCCCGCTTCACCGCCCAGCCTGCATTTTATAATAAAGGTTGCCGGATATTTCAGATGTGTTTCTCTGCAACAAAAAAAGCATCTGATCAAGGATCAAACGCTTTACCAAGGCGCACAGCTTAAGAGACAGGATTTTCACCAAGGCACTCCGCGTTCGCCTATATTATATTCCATATATTGACTACATTTTAATTGAAACATTCTATGAATTCAAGTGACCATTGCCTATTACGAGAAATGGTCATTATGCATCAATAGCCGGTAAGGCTTCCTCAATTTTCATCAAAACGCAGCTCAGCGGTCTTCCTCAGCTTTTCTTTCCCCTTGGCGCGATACATCTCCGCGTCAGCATGCTTAATCAGCGCTTCTACCGTATAGCCGTCCTCAGGGAAAAAGGAAAGGCCCATGCTCGCGGTTACCTTGAAGCAATGACCGTCTATCATCATCGGCTCGGCGACAGCCTGCTTGATTCTTTCGGTGAAAAAAAACAAGGCCTCCTTATTCGCTATATCCGTCAGAAGAACCGTGAATTCATCCCCGCCCCAGCGGGCAGCGAAGCCTTGATCGCCTGCAGCCGCAGCCAATCGCCCAGCCGCCTCCTTAAGAAGCCGATCGCCGGTTTCATGGCCATAGCTGTCATTGACGGCTTTGAATCCGTCCAAATCGAGGAGCATCAACCCACTCAGTCCATTGTGAGTATCGTTAAGATGCGTTTTGGCCCGCTCGATGAACAATCTGCGATTTGGCAAATCTGTCAGCGGGTCATGATAAGCAAGATGCGCGATCGTTTCCTCCGCTTGCTTGCGAATGGTAATATCCCGTCCGACACCGATTGACTGCAACAGCTTGCCATCCACGTCCCGAATATATTCGACCGTTGTTTCGTACCAGCGATATTCTCCGTTCTTATGCCGCACGCGGGCGGTGAAGCGCACCGTATTCTGATCCTTCGACAAGGCTATGCGATGCTCATGCAGCCTTTTCTGATCCTCGGGATGATTAAAGTCTGTTGTATGCTTCCCGATCACTTCTTCAGGCTCATAGCCAAGGAGAGCCTTAACCGAAGGAGAGATGTACATGAATTTGCCGTCGGGCGTGAAGCAAGTGATAATATTCTGCGAATGAGCCGCAATGAACGCGAACATTTCTTGAACATCAACCTGATAAGGCACGTCGGCTTCTTTTTTAGGAGAGGCGCCGTCCGAATGATTTTCGTTAACATTATCGCGGTCGTCGGGAATCGGATTATAAGGCAACATACAGCCATCCACCTTCTGTAATTTGCTCTTTCATCCTATCATTATAGCCTCTCCCAACGCCCAGCAAAAGCATTAACTATAATTGGATATTCTCTCAACTTACCGCGTTTATTCCAAATCGGCAAATGCTTTCTTTCCGCGGCCTGCAGGTCCGGCAAGATCCAATTGTCCTTTGCCCGTAACGGGCTCATGGATGCCGTCCATGGCCGGGTCTACATAGCGAACGAACCAATTCTCAAGCCGGTCTTTCATTTGTTCCGCTTGCGTTTTATACACCGGGTTGTCGATCAAGTTCTTCCGTTCCTCCGGATCGTTCGCCATATTGTACAGCTCATGCGGACCGTAGGGATAACGGTGGACATACTTCCATTCCTTCGTGCGCGCCATTCTTACGGGGCCGTATTCGTCATACACAACAACGCATTCCTCTAATGCTGACGCTTCGGCGGCCTCTCCAAGCAGCAGACCCGCGAAGGATCGGCCCGGAAGCTTGCTGTCATGCGTGTATGGAATGCCTGCATATTCGAGCAGCGTCGGCATGAAGTCGTATCCGCTTACCATTTCATCGCACACGGAGCCTGCCGGAATCCGGCCGGGATGACTGGCCAGGAAGGGCACCTTCACGGATGTGTCATACATATTTTGCGGAAAGGTTCCATTGCCCTTGCCCCATATGCCGTGATGGCCGCAGTTAAAGCCGTTGTCGCTCGTGAAGACGACTAACGTCTCTTCGCGAATGCCATGCTGCTCCAACCGGTCCAGAATCCGTCCGATATGATGATCCATGGCCGTCACAGCGGCGAAATAGCCGATCAGGCATTCCCTCGTTCGCTCAACCGTCCCCTTTCCCACCGAGCTTACCAGGAAATTGGGATGAAGCGGCTCCTGCGGACAGGTCTCGAACGTGCAATCTTCGTATAAATCCGTAAACGCCTTCGGATGATTGTCAATCCATGGGCTATGGGGCGCCGTATAGTGCACGCTCAAATAGAAGGGAGCGTCTTCGCCCGCATGGCTGTCGATGAAGCGCAGCGCATCATCCGTAATCGCCTCCGTCACATAGCGGGGCTCGATCTCCAGCTTTCCATCTCGTATCATGGGTGCGTTGTAGTACGAGCTGCCGCCTTTCTCATGCACATACCAGTGGGTGAAGCCCTTCTGCGGCGTATAGCTGTCTCCCAGATGCCATTTGCCGCTAAGGCCGCAGTTGTATCCGTGTTCGGCCAATTCTTCCGTATAAGCCCGCTGTCCTTGCAAATAGTCCACTGTATGCTCCTGCCCCGAGGCGCCGCCATTGCCGGCCCTGATCCAATCATGAATGCCGTGCTGAGACGGAATTCTGCCCGTCAACAAGGATGCCCGCGCCGGCGAACAAACCGGCGACACGCAGAAGAAGCTGCTGAAGCGCATGCCCTCCGCGGCGATTCGGTCCAGATTAGGCGTCAGAATCTCGTGATTGCCTCCGGCCCCCAAGGCCCACGGCCCTTGATCATCTGCTAGAATGAAAACGATATTAGGATTTTTACTCTGAGTATGGTTCATCATTGTCCCTCCCGCAATTACAGTCTATTTAAGAGTACCATTGGCGGTCTTCGCAAGACATTGTAACCATTCATATGTTTTTGACATTTTTTCAGGTATACTGAACATGACAGCCCCCCATTCCGTTACAAGGAGGACTCCCTATGTATGTTCTTCAGCATGGAATAGCCATGGATCGTCTGCAACAGCGGATATTTTGGGCAAGAGATATGTTGAAGCAGCCTGAGTTCGTATTCGGTCCTGTAACGAATCCCTTCACGGTCTGCTGGTTAATCGTGAGCGGGGAACGAACGATTGAAACCGACGACAACGAGCTTGATCTAAAGAGAGGACATTTGTTGTTCTTCACGCCCGGCACCAAATACCGCTTGCTCCCGGGACGGCCGAATGATTCGGATTTCCACTATTATTCCTTGGGCTACAGCGCCGTTCTGGATTCGGTTGATCTCTGCGATCTATTCGCCTTCCCTCGGCTCAGCTTTCACGCGGGCAACCCTGAGCTCCAACCGCTCATGCTGCTGTGGGAGCAACTGCTCGAACGTTTTGAACAAATCGCGGAGGATGCGAAGGATCGACCCCACCTTCCCCATTTCCCTCATCCACTCGAGAGCGCTGCTTTTTCTTGCGCCTATTTGAGCATGAAGGGGCTGCTGACCCTCTGGTTGTCCAGCGTCATGGGGCTGCTTCAACCGCAATTGGCGGAGTATCCACGACAGATCGATCCTCGTGTAGCCGATATTTGCCGCTATATTCGAGAATCCGTGCATTTGAGTCCGGATTTGGACAGTCTGGCCCGCAAGGCGCATCTTAGTCCCGGTCACTTATCGCATCTGTTCAATCAATCGCTTGGCATGCCTCCGATGGAATATCTTCGCCGCTGCCGGCTTCAACTCGCCAAAGAGCTGCTGCTGAACACCTCGCTCTCGTTAAAGGATATTTCGCTGCGGATCGGCTTTGGCGAGCAGAGTCAATTCAGCCGCTCCTTTCGCGCTGCGGAGGGCATCAGTCCTTTGCAATACCGCCGCCAGTGGAAGAGCTACTAAGAGGTTCGGCTCAAGGGGCACCCTCCCAGCGGAACCATCTGCCGTGACCATCGGTCTCCGCAAGAGTCAGGCTGCTGGCGACGCCGTCCACCACATAATCCAGATGAAGCTTGGCATCCCTCATATTATTGTAGAGATGAAAGACGTCGCGCTCTTGCCCGATTCTGCGGATGCATGCGAGGAGCAGCTCTTTATCCTCCTCCGAAAACTGATTGGCGACATGCGTATGGAAGATGCATAGAGCGCTCCTTGACGGAGTATCCGCAGCCAGGCTGTCCAATATGCGAATGCCGTCGCCTTCAACCAGTTCCACCGCATACTTCGTACTCTTCGCATATTTCAGATAATCCACAGTCTCTGCATTCTTCGCATTCACATTCTCCGCATCCTTAGCATTTATCTGCATAAGATCAGCCGTTTTCTCGAAGTTCGCCATCCGTTCCCGATGCTCCGGCCAGATAAGCGCCTTCATCCATAGCAAATCCTCGGGATCTGACAAATCGTTCACATGAAGATCAACCCCGGTTCTTGAAGCTACAGGAGGACTGTTCTCAAGCAGGAATGGAATAACATCTCCCCTCGGCTCAGAGGACAACAATAGCTCCGACTCCCCCTCACCATATCTGCCCGGCATCCCTTCATAGGAATAAGCATATTGATCCCATAGCAGCTGCAAGCCTGCGCTTGTGCCAATCTCAATTAGCGCGAGCGGCAATTCGGCCAGCCCATAAATATAGCAAAAGGCAGGATAAAGATAAGCACAGCGCCGCACCTCGTTCGTTTGCACAAGCCTCGTTTCGAGCAGATGTATCATCTCGTTTCTGTGAAGGAGACAGAAGTCCCTGAAGCTTGAAAAAGAGCCCGCTGGATCTTGGGGATGCTCCTCGAGACTCGCATAGAAGCTCCGCATAGGATGCTGCGCACCGCGAAGCAAGAGATAATGAGCAGCGCCGAGGAATAGATTAGCGCGGGCTGCCACGCTCTGCTATGCGCGGCAATGGCGAGCAATTCCTCATCCTCAGCAGTTTGCAGTGACAATCTCTCATAGAGCTCGCTTGATCCTCGGCATTCTCTGCTCGCGAAGGTTCTAAAACGATGCGCCAGGGTAATCATGTCCATAAGCATGCCTCCATTCCATTTATTTGAGCAGAGTGTAGCATATGTGGGCTTCGCGGAGATATTCGACTCTTTTATAGCCGTGATAACCGATTGTGATCCATCACCGTCATACTTGAGTACTTCCATAATAGTGATGCGTAATTTGGATTCATCATACTCACTACTTCACCTCCTGAGACACCTGCGCCCTCGAGCCACCTGGCCCCTGAGCAAAGGGGATAGTGTCTACAAAGAAATCTCCAAGCATTTGCAAAAACCTTAATCCGTGAAGCAACTTAAATAAAAAGCTAGAAAAACGAAGGAAATCACATCTCTGATGGCGAATATTAAAGATAACAAGCGATTATCT
>NZ_JAATHD010000023.1 GCF_011947265.1 Paenibacillus sp. HB172176 | reverse complement strand
AGTCTTGACGAATTTGAGAACATGGAAACCACATGCCATGCAATAGCAGTTATTTTCATACATTGGGGTGACGGAGCGGCGTCATGAATGTTTTATCGCCAAATGAATTTACAGTTTAAATGTCTCGGAAACTTATAAATTCTATTGTGGTCAGAAAAAAGAGTCTTATCGTCGGCATAACGCCTTCGATAAGACTCTTTGCAATTAAAATACTTGTACGACCTCTACAACGCCTTCGACTTCTTCCAGCAAAGCGCGCTCGATGCCGGCTTTCAGTGTAATGGTCGAGCTCGGGCAGCTGCCGCAAGCACCCATCAGGCGAAGCTTGACGATTCCGTCCTCGACATCGACTAATTCTACGTCGCCTCCATCGCGTTGCAGGAATGGGCGAAGTTTATCGAGTACGTCGAGCACTTCGTCGTACATGGTTTCTTGAACTTGTTCACTCATTGCAATCAACTCCTTTCTCCCCTATTATAGTACAAAGCGAGCAAATTGAAAATGGATAGTGACGATCTAATGAGAAATATTATCGTTACATTCTAATTTTTATTCTAAAGACAAGTAAGGTGAGTTTCTTATGATAAAACCAATGGTTGAATTTTGCGCCAGCAATATGCATCACGGAACCCAGCGTATCATGGAGCTGTTCCAGGAGGATGACTCCGTTGAAGTAATCGAATACGGCTGTCTCGGCAACTGCGGCGAATGCTATATGCGTCCTTACGCTCTGGTCGACGGCGAGATTGTCGGAGCGGATGATGTGGATGAGCTGTTTCTTGCCGTCCAGGAAGCTCTGAAGCGGCAGAAAGCCGATCGCGAAGCGCTGGACAAGCTTATTGATGATCTGTAAGAGCCGTTCTTTGTAGAATTGAATGCGCTGATGATGCTGTTGACAAGTCTTTGCTGCTGGCAGGTCAGTGGCAGATCTAGTGGCAGGTCTAGATAGGCTGAAGCTTTAGAAATGATGCAAATATACAGGAATTTATCAGAATAGCACTTGATTAGAATATATTGATGCAAATATGCAGGAATTATAAGTAACCAAAAGGATGATGAGCTCTTTTCGAAAAAAATGATGGATTTATGCAGCTTTTTTGTACCTTAAAGAGCGGCAATGTGAAATATAACTCCACCTTGTGCAGCAAGTCGTTACTCCAAGCCAAAGGGCGCTCAACGAACGCCCTTGGCGCGGAACGACGTGCCAAGCAGGCGCTCGTCGAGCGCCTAAGTCGCATGAAGCTCCGCCTAATTAGCCGGAGCAGCGCTGCTCATTTAACTCAAGCAGCGCTTATATAGCTCAAGTAAATCCGCCTATCTAGCCGAAGCACGGCGGCTCATTTAGCTCAAGCAGCTCCTATATAGCCCGAATGTCTCCACCTATCCAGTCAAAGCAGCGCCGCTTACTAGCCCTAGCCCAAGTGACGCTTCGAACGCCACAGCACGCCGCTTTTGACCAGTCTTGGCACACGGCCCATAATGGCCGTTCCTCCCATGATTCCGAAGCCGCTCTTCTTGCCGAGCGAGCCCAGCACGCCCTTCAGCTTGATCTTGCCAAGCTTCGGCGTCTTATCCTGCCAGATCGCATGCAGCACCTCCGCGATTTGCTTGCCTTGCGCGCCTGCAGCCTGTCCGCTTGGAGAGAAGGGGAGGGACGCGCAATCTCCGACCACATATACGTTGGTGTACTCCGGAATCTGATGAAGCTCGTTAATGATCAAACGGCCCTGATTGTCCTTCGGGAGCTCCATGCGCTGCACGAGCTCGACCGGCTGAATGCCTGCCGTCCATAAGGTAACATCGGTATAGATATGCGCCGAAGAGTTCGCGTCATACAGTTGGCCCGGCTCTACCCGATTCAGCGAGACATTGCCCAGCATCTCCACTTGATGCTCCGTGAACCATTCCGTGACGAATTTCTGGAGCTTGCCCGGGAAAGCTGAGAGCACGGAAGGACCCCTGTCGATAATGCGAATATTGAGATCGCCTCTGCTCTCGCGCAGCTCGGAGGCCACCTCGACGCCGCTCAGACCGCCGCCGACGATAGTCACTTGGCCGTAGGGCTTCACATCGTTGAGCAACGCGTAAGTTCTGCGAGCTGCAGAGAAGGTCTGTATGCTCGTCGCGAATTGCTCGGCGCCTTCAATCCCGTGGAATTTGTCCGTGCAGCCAAGTCCAATAACGAGCCAGTCGTACGAGATCGGATCCTGATCCTGAAGCACTACGAGCTGACTCTCCATATCAATATCCGTAATTTCGCCGTAAGCAAGCCTCACCCGAGGATCATCCGGGAATTTCACTCGAAGCTCCAGATCCGAGACCGTGCCTGCAGCCAGCGCGTAATATTCCGTTTTGAGCCCTTGGAAAGGCATTCTGTCGACGAGCACGATGGACACATCCTGCGGCAAATGCTTCTCCAATAATTCATCGACAATCGCAAGGCCGCCGTAGCCGCCGCCAAGTATAACAACTTTTCTCATAGATTCTCCCAGCTCCGCTTTCTTGTTGATAATTGTAGGTTATGCCTGCAACTGCTTCTTTACTCATACACCTTGATTTCATTGTAGAACGTGTCGCGCTCCACCGGAATTCGACCGGCGCCCTTAATCAGCCAGATCAGATCTTCGCGCGTAATGCCCGCGGGAGTAAGCGCGCCTGCCGCATGGCTGATGCGCTCCTTCACGATCGTGCCATGCGCGTCGTCGGCGCCCATCGTCAGAGCGACCTGCGTCAGCTGAACACCAATATTGATGAAATAAGCCTTGATATGTTGGAAATTATCCAGCATCAATCGACTTATGGCAATCGTTTTGAGATCCTCGAACGCCGAATTGCGACGGCGGATGCCTGCATTAGGATTGATGGGCTGCATGGACAGCGGAATGAATACCTGGAAGCCGCCCGTTTCGTCTTGAAGGTCGCGAATTTGCATCATATGGCGAATGCGGTCTTCCTTGGATTCGATCGAGCCGTACAGCATCGTTGTATGTGTGCGAAGACCAAGGTTGTGAGCCGTCCGATGCACATCCAGATACTGGGATACATCGGCTTTGTCCACGCGCATTTTTTTGCGATAATGATCGGACAGAATTTCCGCTCCGCCGCCTGTTAATGATTCCAAGCCGGCTTTCATCAGCTCCTGCAGCACTTCCTTATAGGACAGGCCGCTGATTCTCGCGAAGAAGTCGATCTCGGCAGCGGTGTAAGCCTTCAAAGTGACCTCAGGAAAATTCGTCTTCAGCGTCTGAAGCGAGTCGACATAATATTGGAAGGGAACATGCGGATTATGGCCGCCCACGATATGAAATTCCCTAACCTCGGGCCGGATATGCTCCTTCACATAAGCCACCATCTCGTCGCCGGACAGCGTATACGCTCCCTCTTGACCTTCATCTCTGCGGAAGTTGCAGAACGCGCAATGCGCTTCGCAGACATTCGTGAAATACAGGCTCATATTTTCGATAAAATAGACCTTCTTGCCGTTCTTCTTCAGCGCAACCTCGTTCGCCAGTTGACCAATCGTCAATAAATCATCGGATTCATATAAGTAAACGCCATCCTCGAGCGTCAATCGCTGACCGCCCCGAACCTTCTCGATGATGTCCTGCATTCGCTTCTCTTCTGTCTGTGTAACGACGTTCATGAGAAATGCCTCCTTGGGATAGAATAGTACGTAATAGGCAGGCTTGTGAAAAAAATAACTTGCCAAAACGGAAAAATAAACTGTAACCATTATAAACCTCACACGTAGCAGGGGCAACCATAAAACATTTGAAAGATTTGTAGATAAAAATGAAAGCGCTAAACCGCATCCGCCTCCTTGAGGATATGCGCCATGTGGGTTATACTATTGATAAGTAAGTGATTAACAAGACAGAGAATGTCTTCAGATACGGAGGGATGCAGCATGATCACGATTAGTGAAATGGCTTCAGATAAGATAAGAGAAATGCTCGAGCAAGAGGAATCGCCGGATTTGTTCCTGCGCGTAGGGGTGAAGGAAGGCGGCTGCAGCGGATTCTCCTACGGAATGGGCTTCGACGACGAGGAGAAGGAAGGCGATCAAGCGCTTGAGAGCTCCGGGATCAAGGTTGTCGTGGACAGCGACAGCATCAAATACCTGAACGGCCTCGTCATCGATTTCAAAGAATCGGCCATGGGCGGCGGATTCACGATCGAGAATCCGAACGCGAGCGCGACCTGCGGCTGCGGCAGCTCGTTCCGCACCGCGACGGACGCGGGCAAGCCGGCTGCTGCCGGGGAATGTTAAGAAGGCTGGAAACTTGGCCGAGTCGTTGAATGCCGAGATAAAGCCCCGTATGGTGTGTGGCGAAATGGCCCGCTCCGTACGGGGCTTTTGCCAATTTCGGAGCGTTGCATGAATTTGCGTTATAATCGCTTTAGATGACCAAAAGCTGGTTTCGGCAGCGGGAGAGGAGAGAATGAAAGTGTACCGAGTCTTTGTAGTGGAAGACGATGATAAGATCGCCTCGATTCTGGTTCAGAAGATGGAGCAGTACGGGTATACAGCGAAGCGGGCGACGCAGTTCAGAGAGCTGATAGCGGAATTGGAAGCGTTCGACCCTCAGCTCGTGCTTCTGGATGTCAACCTTCCGTATTTCGACGGTTTCTATTGGTGCAGACAGATTCGGATGCGTTCCTCCATGCCGATCATCTACCTGTCGGCGAGAGCGGGGGAGATGGATCAGGTGATGGCCATCGAGAACGGCGGCGACGATTATTTGACGAAGCCGATTCAATTGGAGCTGTTGATGGCTAAAGTGCGAGGCGCGCTGCGCAGAGCCTATGGCGAGTATGCGGGAGGAGCGGAAGGCGCGATTTCAGGAAAAGCTGAAGAAGGGAATTCCGGAAGCAACAGTGCTGGTGCTGTCGGCGGCTGGGGGCTTAACGACGATAATAGAGATGGAGCGCGACATGCTCGGGAGCTGACTTCTCACACTGTAATCGACGCGAACGGAATTCGCTTGCACATCAGCCGCAACGAGCTGGAGTGGCGCGAAGCGCGGGTTGAGCTGACCAAGAATGAATGCCTGCTTGCGGAATGCTTCATGAGACGACCGGGCCTTGTAGCGCCTCGGGAGCTGCTGCTGGAGGCGTTATGGGACGATGTGCAGTTCGTTGACGACAATACGCTCACGGTGAATGTGACCAGGCTGCGGAAGAAGCTCGATGATCTTGGCTTGCACAAGGCCATTGAGACGATTCGGGGGCAGGGATACAAGTGGATCGCGGGTGACGCGACATGAACGAGGAAGGGGAAATGTCTTCCATACTGCTGTATCTGAGAGATCGCCTTCTCTACCTGGTCTTGATCATTGGCGTAATCGGCATCTGCGTCACGCTTTATTTGCTGGAGAAATCGCGATATCCGGGACTTGTCACAGAGGGCACGATCTGGTATTTTATTGAGCTTTCTCTCCTCGCGACGGCAATATGGCTATGCCTGGATTATATTCGCCAGCGTTCCTACTTCAAACAATTGAAGGAAGCATTGTCGCAGTCCGACGAGTTGAAAGCGGCCGTACTCATCCAATCGGGGGTGACGGCGGAGCAGAAGCAGATGGCGACCCTGCTCCGGGAGCAGCACCGGGCATATCTGAACGAGCTTGGCCGTTACCGCCGCCAGCAGGAGCTGCATAATCATTTTGTCATGCAATGGGTGCATCATATGAAGACGCCGCTATCCATTATGGATTTGCATCTGCAGGATTTGCTGCAAGGGGAGCAGGCAGGCTCGTCACCTTCCATAGACAAGTTGAAGGAGCTTCGGGGAAGCCTGCAGGAGGAGACGGAGAGAATGTCGAGCGGCCTGGACATGATGCTGCAGACGGCAAGGCTAGAGAAGTTCGAGCTGGATGCGCAAATGCGCAGCGTGCCTCTTCATGAGCTGGCGCGCAAGGCGGTTAATGCGCATAAGCGGCTCTGCATTCGCCATTCGATCTTCCCGCGTATTGATGGAGAGGCTTGGGCGGAGACGGATGAGAAGTGGATGAGCTTCGTCTTGAGCCAACTGATCAGCAATGCGGTCAAATACAGCAAGAGCAAGCCGGGAGGCAAGCAGCTGAAGATTCGCATTCATGCCTTGGATAACGGCTCAAGCCGTCTGGAGCTGACAGATGAAGGCATCGGCATTGCGCCGCATGATTTGCCCCGCGTATTCGAGCCGTTCTTCACCGGAGAGAACGGCAGATTAAGCGGGGAATCGACCGGTATGGGCCTCTATTTGGCGAAGCAAGTATGCGCCAAGCTGGGACATGTTCTCACGATCAAGTCGGAGCTCGGGAGCGGAACGACGGCAGAGCTTTATTTTCAAACGAGCGGCATTCATCAGCTTGGAGACTAGAAGGTGACAACATTGTAAGGTTGGCACGCCCGCTTTGAAAGCCAAATCGATGGGTTGCGCGCTCATCGGGGTATATACTGTGGTTATTGAAGCAAGTCTATAACCCAAACCCTTCGAGGAGGAGCAAAGCGAAATGAGTGTATTGAAAGCGCAGGCCTTAAGCAAGGTCTATAGCAGCAAAGGCAATGTATCCTATAAAGCGCTGGAGGATATCGATCTGACCGTTGAAGCGGGGGAGTTCGTCGGCGTCATGGGACCGTCCGGCAGCGGCAAGACTACGTTGCTCAATCTGTTGTCCACCATCGACAAGCCGACCTCCGGCACGATTGAGATTAACGGCGTTAATCCGATTAAACTGACCAACAACAAGCTGGCGTTGTTCCGGCGCAGGGAGCTCGGCTTCGTGTTCCAGGATTTCAACCTGCTTGACACCTTGTCCATCAAGGAAAATATTATTCTGCCGCTCGTCATGGACGGGATGCCGCCGAAGTCGATTGAGCAGAAACTGGCGCCGATCGCGGAGCTGCTGCAGATCGCGGCCATTCTGGACAAGCGAACATATGAGGTGTCCGGCGGACAGAAGCAGAGAGCGGCGATCGCCAGAGCGATTATTCATCAGCCCGCTCTGGTGCTTGCAGACGAATTGACCGGCAATCTCGATTCCAAATCGGCGAAGGATGCGATGGATTCGCTCAAGGAGATGAATGAGCGGTTCAAGGCGACTGTGTTGATGGTGACGCATGATCCCTTCTCGGCAAGCTATTGCGAGAGAATCGTATTCATCAAGGACGGAAGATTCTTCTCGGAGATTCGCAGAGGCTCCAACCGTCAAGCGTTCTTTCAACAAATACTGGATGCGTTAAGCGTGCTGGGAGGTAATTTCGATGACGTTCCGTTCGCTCGCGCTTAGCAATGTAAAGGGGAACTTTCGCGCTTACAGCGCTTTCTTCCTGAGCAGCGTGTTCTCTGTGCTGATTTTCTATATCTACGCAGCCTTCCTGACTCATCCGGATGTGGTGAACGGCACAATCGCGCAAGCCTCGAAGGTTCGTCCCGGCATGCAATATTGCCAATATATCATCATCATCTTCTCGTTCCTGTTCATTCTGTATTCCAGCTCGGCCTTCCTGAAGACGAGAAAGCAGGAATTCGGCTTGTTCACGTTATTCGGCATGACCAGGGCGCAGCTGCGAAAGCTCGTTATTTACGAAAATCTCGTCATCGGCGCGTTGGCCATTATCGTCGGCATTCTTCTCGGCATCGTGTTCAGCAAGTTGTTCTTCATGGCGCTTGCCTCCTTGCTCGATATGAAGGATACGATCTCCTTCGCGGTGCCCCTCAAAGCGTTATGGCTTACGGCAGGCAGCTTCTTCGGCTTGTTCCTTGTCATCTCGGTGTGGACGGCCGTTTGGATGAGAAAGCTGGAGATCATCGATTTGTTGAAGGCGGCGAGAAAGCCGAAGGGCAGGCTGGTCTATTCGCCTTGGCTGGTTGCGATTGCCTTGATCTGTCTTGGATCTGGCTACATCATGGCGCTGGAGATGGAAAACAATACATTTATATACCTTGCTTTGCCTGTCCTGATTACCGTCATCATCGGCACCTATTTTCTGTTCTCCCAGCTCAGCGTCTTGCTGCTGCGCGTGCTTCAGAAACGCAGAAGCATCTATTACAACCGCACGAACATGCTCATTTTGTCCCAGCTTGGCTATAAGATTCGCGATAATTCACGCATTCTGTTCGTGGTGACTCTGCTCAGCGCTGTTATCATGACCGCGCTCGGCACCGTCTATATGATGCAGATTCAGACGAAGAAGGATATGCTGAATTCGTCGACCTATTCGATGGCTTATATCGAGCAAGGCCTTGATTCGCATGCGATTATTGATCCACAGGAGCTAAATCGAATTGTTAGCGAAGACGGCTTCAGCTTCAAGCGCGAGGATAAGGTTGTGGGTCTGCCTGTATATCCTTACAGGGTGGAGGTAGAGGATGAAGGCAAGACGCGTACTTTCACCGACAGTACCTTCCGAGGATATGAAGATTCGAAAGAAACGCGTACAACGTCTGCAATGGTCATCGCCGAATCGGATTATAATCGACTTGCCAAGGAGCAGAGCAAAAAGCCGATTACCGTGGACAGCGGCGAGGTCGTAGCCATTACGAACAGCTACGAAATGAACGATTATGGCAGCGGCAAGATGTCGGGCAAGATTAATGGCAAGGAGATTTCTTACGATGTGGTGAAGGCCACGCATGAGAATGTGCTTAATAATTGGACATGGATGATATCGAATGCTCTCACGATCGTGATGGATGACAGGGACTACAAGTCGGAACTGGCCAAAGTGCCCGCCGAGCAGCAGCTTGTCTTCTACGGCTATGAGTTGAACAATTGGGAGAAGGCTGGCGCGACGGCTGCGAAGATCAAAGCGCTTGCGAACGGCGAGGATGATCCTTACAACAAGGATTTCTCGAGATCGATCCGCTTCAGCGAGATGAATGAAACGATTGCGCTGACGGTCTTCATCGGCCTGTTCATCAGCCTTCTGTTCTTCATTGCGGCCGGCAGCATGATCTACTTCAAGCTCTTCACGGAGATTAGCGAGGATCAGGCGCAATTCAGAAGCCTTTCGCGCATCGGCATGACAAAGAAGGAGATGCGGCGCACCGCTGTCAGTCAGATTGCCATCATCTTCTTTATCCCTTGCATTGCAGGCATGTGTCACGCTTTGTTTGCCATGGCAGCTCTGGACAATCTGATGGGGACCTCGAATTGGTTCTACTCCTTCGTGGTCTTCGGCATCTATGTCGCCATGCAGTGCATCTATTTCCTGGTGGCCAGCAACAGTTACATGAAGAGCATGCTGCGCGGCGCGGCTTCGCCGTCATAACTGCATATGCCTAACGGAATCTGCCCGGTAGTCGCTTGCGCGATAGCCGGGCTTCGACGCGCAGGAATAGGCGACACCGCCGGTCAGATCCAGCAAGGTCAATCGGCAGCCGTGCTTGGCGCCGGTATCGATGGAGACAAGACGCGAATGCTTCCATATCGTCCCGGGAGGGGCTCCAAGCTTGAAGCTTGGCGTATGTCCGAAGATGACGCGCATATCGCCGTACGGCGTGCGCCTCGACGGCTCAAGCTGCAAGTCTTCCTCCAGATCGGGCAGCGTCTGCGAATAGAAGCTCTCTCGGATTTCCGTCAAATCGCGCAGCGATTGGTTCTTGAGCGGCACGCCGGGACGAATGCCGGCATGGACGAACAAGTAGCTGCCGTTAATATAATACGGCGGCAATTTGTTGATCCATCTTATATAACGCCGAAGTCTTTCGCCGCGAGCGCCGCGCTTCCTCAACATTCCGACCAGCTTCAATTCATGATTGCCCGGAAGCGCCAAAGCTCCGTTTCGGACAAGCTTCATAATGGTATCCAGGATGCCCCATGTCGCGGGCTTATCCGCTTCGATATAATCTCCGAGCAGCACCAGCTGATCGCTGGCCGGATTGTAGCCCGCCATCCGAAGAAGCGAGAGCAAGCCTTCTTTGTAGCCATGAATGTCCGAAATGACAAGCATTCTTTTTTGTTTCCCTGTGACTGTATGGTTAGTCAACACGATCGACTACCTTTCTTCCTCGTCTCTATACAGATAGGCCGCGTCGGATGAGAACGAGATGGTGACGGTGTCGCCTGCCGAGAGAGGGTTCTCATGTACAATATATAGCAGTTGACCGCATTCGGTCTCGGCTCTTGCACGCCAGCTAATGCCCTCAAATACGCATTGCACGATTTTCACGCGCAGGGCGTTCCCCGCATGCAGGGCATCCTCGCCTTCCAAGACCGATACTTGCTGGGGTCTGAACATCAGGATAGCCGGCGTGCTGTCCGCCCAGCCGCCGCTTGTCTCATGCGGCGGCGTCAAGCCGCTGACGAGCGATTGTCCGATAGCAATCGTGCCTTGCTCCCGGCCGCTGCCATCTCCGCTGACGCCGTAGCCCCTGCTCACGAACCGGCCCTTCAGCACGTTGATCGCGCCCAGCAGCGACGCGGACCATCTGCTTGCAGGCCGGGAGAATACTTCCTGCGGCGTTCCTAGTTGATCAGCTTCGCCAGAGCGCATAATGAATATTCGATCCGCCATCGCGAAGGCTTCGTCGGGATCATGCGTAACATGGAATACGCTGGTGCCCAGCTTGCGGAACAGATAAGCCATCTCGGTTCTCATCTCGATGCGAAGCCTCATGTCCAGATTAGAGAGCGGCTCGTCAAGCAGCATGAGCCTCGGTCGCGAAGCAAGCGCGCGGGCGATGGAGACGCGCTGCTGCTGGCCGCCTGAGAGCTGCGGCGGCAGACGTTTCTCGAGTCCTTGAAGATGGAGCAGCTCGAGCAGCTCGCTTATCCTCTCCTCTATTTCCTCGCGGCGCAGCTTCGCCCGCTTCAATCCGTATTCAATATTGCTCCTGACATTCATATGAGGCCACAGCGCATAATCTTGAAAAACCATATTGACGCCGCGCTTCTCGGGTGGAAGCATCGACTTCCTGGAGGCGATCAGTTCGCTTCCGATATGAATGGTTCCGCCGTCAGGCTGGGT
The DNA here is from genome assembly GCF_011947265.1 of Paenibacillus sp. HB172176. Classification (GTDB taxonomy): domain Bacteria; phylum Bacillota; class Bacilli; order Paenibacillales; family Paenibacillaceae; genus Pristimantibacillus. The sequence continues at coordinate 98,340 of NZ_JAATHD010000023.1, read as the reverse complement.
CAAACCGGCAATCAGCTGCAGAAGCGTGGATTTGCCGCAGCCGGAAGGACCGAGCACGGAGATGATCTCCCCGGGCTTCATCGTCAGATCAATGCCTCTTAACGCCTGGAAGGAACCGAAGCTCTTCGTAAGTCCCTTGATGGTCAGCAGGGGAGAGGCGGAGGTTGACAGGTCGGAGCCCTTGAGCTCTGACTGGACGAATAGGTTGTTTGCTCCCTCTGCAGCCATGTCATTGGCTATTGAAGAGAAGGGGGCTTGAGTTAATTCAGCAGATCTGTTCATTTAAGCGACCTCCTTGCGTCTTAGCAGCAGCTCGACTGCCAGAATGATGAGGATGACGATGCCGGAGCTTGCTATCGTTGCTGCGGACGCGTATCCGAAATCGAGATTTTCGAACGCTTTGTTAATCGTTACGGGCAGCGTCAGGAATTTGGGCGGGAACAGAATCGAGTTCACCGCCAGATCGAAGATACCGGAGCCAAACGCAGCAAGTCCGGCCGATAATAAGGCTCCGCGAATAAGCGGAATCAGAATGAACCGGATTCGGCCGATGAAGCTGTCCCCTTGAAGCTGGGCGGCGGTCAGCAACTGCACGGGCACCTTGGCCATGGCGCCGACCATTAAACGGGTTATGACCGGAACCGCGCCCGCTATTGCCGCTAGAACGAGAATCCACGGCGTCCCGTATAGCAACAGGCCGATGGATTCGAGCCATTTCTGATTCCACACGAAGATATATCCGATTCCGAGCACGACGCCGGGTACCGCCAAGGTCAATATGGAGCTTACCTCGATCAAGCGCTTGAATTTGAACTTGGAATACGTTAGCACATAGGCCACGCCAAGTCCGACAAGCAAGCCGAGAAGGGCAGCCGAAACGGCAATAATCAAGGAATGTCCGAAGCCGGTCAATAGTTGGCTGGAGCTTGAGAAGAGCTCGCGATAATGCTCGAGGGTTAGATTGGCGAGCGCATAGCCCCCGCCCTGCGTCCCCAGCAAGGAGATGATAATATTCGCCCCGACCGGTATGCCGATAATGATGAGCAGGAAGAGAATATTAAGCAGCCCCAGCAAAAACGCGAATCGGCCGTCAGCACTTGGTTTCGAGCGAACGGCGCCTCCAGAGAGGAAGTCGAAGCGCGATCTTCGCAGCATATAGAATTGCAGCATCATGGCAAGTCCGATCAGCACCACGAGATAGAAGGACAGCACGCCCGCCATGTCGAAGCGAATCGGTGAGGTGTAGATCGCCGAATAGATCGAATAGGGAAGCGTCGGAAATTTGTACACGGCCGCTATCGATGCGGGCAGACCGAAATCCCCGATCGTATCCATGAATACAAGCGATGCGCCCGCGAGCACAGCCGGCAGCAGCAGCGGCGCCTGAATCGTGCGCCATACCGTCATCGCCGATGCTCCGCAAAGCCTTGCGGCATGCGACAGTCCATCGACCTTCCATTCCATCGCGGCGTATACGCTAAGATAAGCGAACGGAAACTTGCTTAGCGTCATCACGAAGATAAGACCGGCCGGTTGAAAGATCGCCCCTCTCACCCAGGACCAGCCCAGCAATTCCGACGCAATGCCGCCGCCGGCGGCGAACAGCACCCAGCCCTGCGCCAGAATGAAGGAGGGCGTAATAATGAGCAGCCATACCGCTCCGTCGAGCAGCTTGGCCGTCGGGAAGGACCATGAGGAACGAATGACGGCAAGCGCTGTTCCTAGCGTTGTCGCAAGCAGTGTTGTTCCAAGCCCCAGCAGCAAGGAATTCTCCAATGATTTCTGCCATAGCGGACGATTGAATATTTCCAGCAGCAGCGACCAATCGCCAAGCTTCCAAACACCGGAGAAAACCCCGGGCAGCAGGACTTGGATCAAGACCGCTGCCAAGGGATAGAGAACGAGAAGGAACAGGATGATGGTTATGCCCCATCCGAGTCGATCTCTGCTATTCAATAATCGCATCATTTAATTCACGGATTGATCGGCGAACCATTGCTTGATTGCCGCTTCCTTCTCGGATGCCCAGGAAGCGTCGGCTGCCACCAGCTTCGCGTTAGTCGCACGGTCTTGCTTCGGGTTTACGCCATTTACGGACGGCTCGAAGTAGCTTTCCTCGCCTTGATCGATCAAGGCTTGCTGCGTTTTCGGATCAAGCAGGAATTCGATGAACGCCTTTGCCGCGTTCGGATTTTTGGTTTCCTTCTGAATAGCGGCTACGCGAACGGAAGCAGGGGCGCCTTCTTCCGGCCATATAATCTCAATCGGCTCTTTGTTGTTCTTCATAACATAAGCGTTGCTCTCTTGCAAAGCGGCGATTGTAATCTCGCCGGAGGTTAGCGACTTCACGACATTCGGATTTTTCGGATAGACCTTGAGACCGTTCTTCATCAGATCGGAATAGAAGGCTTTCGCCGGCTCCATGCCCATGTCATTAAAAAACCAGGAAACGAATGGATAAGCCGGCGCAGCAACGGCAGGGTCCGCCATGCCGATCATATCCTTATACTTCGCGTCCGCGAACTCGGCCCAGGTTTTCGGCGCGTCGGCTGCGGCTACCTTGTCCGTGTTGTAGACGATTACGCCTGCGGCATGCGCGCCGGTAGGCACGTACCAGTTCTTCTCCGGAACGAAGCTCTTCGCGAAGTCGGTCAGATTGGCAAGATTGTCGGGAGCCCAGCCTTCCATCAGCTGTCCCGACTCGCCAAGTCCGTATATGGAAGGCATGGCGTCCATCCAGATCACATCCCAGTGAGGATTGCCTTTCTCCGCTTCAACACGGGACATGATCTCGGCGCCGTTGCCCGCGACCAGATCCACCTTGTAGCCGGTAGCGGCTTCAAACAGAGGAGCGATGATCTCGTCGAAATCATTCAAGTATACGGTCAACGTTCCTTCGTCTTCAATTTTCGGCTCATCGGAAGGAAGGGATGTTTCTGCTGCCGCGGTCTGCTGCGCAGCGGGCGCCGCTGCTTCCTTGGTATTCATGTTTGTTTCATTGCTGGTATTGCTGTTTCCGCAAGCCGACACGACGAGCATGATAGAGGCAATGAATAATAACCCCGATAATCTGGCTTTCTTTCTGTTCATGATTTTTTTCCCTCCAAGGTCTAATTATCTTGCTTGCTCTTAATGTAACAAGCAATTGTAAGAGGAACGTTAAGCACATGTCTTGTTATTATTAAATTAATCTATGATTATTGATATATACTTAGATATTATCTATATTTAGAGCAATAAACATGAGAGGCAGGAATTTTCATGAACATTCAACAATTGAAGGTCTTTATTGAAATGTGCAGTGGAAGAACGCTTGCGGAAGCGGCGGAGCGGCTTGGACTCAAGCAGCCGACGGCCAGCTTTCATCTGCGAAAGCTGGAGGAAGAGCTCGGCATGGAGTTGTTCCGAAAGCAATCCCGAAGCTTGCAGCCCAATGACGCTTCGGCGGAATTACTGCCTTACGCCAGAAGGATCGTGTTCCTGATGGAGGAAGCGAGGGATACGATGAAGGCGCTTCAAAGCGAAGAATACGGAAGGCTGCGATTAGGCTCCAGCTACACGCCAGCGACTTATGTGATGCCCCCTTATTTCGCCGCTTATAGGGAGCGTTATCCCAAGGTCAGCTTCACGCTAGTGGTGAAGCAGGCAGAGACGGCTCTAGGCATGCTGCGCAATTACGAGATCGATGCGGCGATCGTTTCGCTCGGCTCGATGGAAGCCGAGGGCCTTATTATTCATCCGCTTCTGCCCGATGAGCTGAAGCTGCTTCTGTCGCCCCGGCATCCTCTCGCGCAGAAAACAGATATCACGCTGGAGGATATGGAAGAGGAGACCTTTCTTCTGCATGAGCTTGGATCAACCTCCAGAACATTATCCGATGATTGGGCGGCGAAGGTCGGTCTGACATGGAACAGAGTGATGGAGCTTGGCGCTATAGAGACGATTAAGGAAGCGATCAAATGCAATATGGGGATTGGCATTCTGCCGTATCGGAGCGTTCGCCGCGAGATTGAAACCGGTGAGCTGTCCATGAAGGAGCTGCATCTTTATGAGAATCGAAGATATATCTGCCTGGCTTACCGCGACGAAGAGCAGCTTTCTCCGCAGGTGAGAGCTTTTATCACGTTTCTAAATCATGCCATGCAGGGGCAGCCTAATTCAATGGTATAGTCGATTCCCACGGGGGCATACTTGAACCAATGCCATTATTTTCATCAGCAGGTCCGCAAGTCGGCGGCGAGTCGTCAAGATTGAAGAAAGGGGGCAGAGGAAGATGCGTCCCGTATCCCATAACCTGGACGAGAATTTCGAATATTTGAAAAAAACCTTCAATCATTGCTCGGACATTATCTTCAAGCATTGGCAGTATGGCCCTGATATGCGCTATCGAGCGCTGTCCGTCTATTATTGCACGATGGTGCAAGAGGATAAAGTGAATTATATGAAAATGTCGCTCCAGGATTTGTCCGACCAGGTAATCGGGCCGGGACTTACCGTATCCTTGGACGAGGTGATTTATTTCTTCGGCCATCATGGGGCGTCCGCGAAGAAGGCGGAGCTCGTTGACGATATCGATATCGCGATCGAGCAGATTTCCGAAGGACGAATGCTGATCTTCTTCGACGGTTGGAACCAATCGCTTAATTACAAAGCGATTTCGGTCGAGAGCAGGCAAGTAACCGAGGCGGAGAACGAAGCGGTTGTGCAAGGTCCCCGCGAGGGCACGGTCGAGAATTTGGAGAAAAATCTGGGTTTGCTTCGCATGAGATTGAAAACGCACAAGTTCAAAGTCGAGCTTCGTACTGGCGGAGGACAGACGAACACGACGGTTGCGTACGGTTATCTGGAAGGCACCGTTGACGGTGAGCTGCTGGCCGAATTCGAACGAAGAATCGAAGGAATCAAAGATGTGGAAATATTGGAAACCTCCTATATTGAACAATTGATTGAGGATTCAACCTATTCGCCGTTCCCGCAGCATCGCTATACGGAGAGAACCGATATGGCCGTCGCAGGCTTGCTGGACGGCAAAATCGTGGTTCTCGTGCAAGGAACGGGCGGCATGCTGCTTTGTCCCGGATGCTTCACGGAATTTTTCCAATCAAGCGAGGATTATTATCAGCGCACGGTTATTGCTACCCTGATTCGCTGGCTGCGAATTATCGCTTTTATTATCGCATTGTCGCTTCCGAGCATCTACATTGCTTTATCCACCTTTCATCCGGAGCTCATCCCGACGGTGCTGTTGCTTGCTATTCTCAACGCCAGGGAGGGCATCCCTCTTCCAGCCTTCTTCGAGGCTCTGCTCATGGAATTTTTCTTCGAGTTGATGCGGGAGGCCGGGGTCAGATTGCCGCGTCCGATCGGATCGGCGGTAAGTATCGTGGGGGCGCTCGTCATCGGCGACGCCGCAATAAGCGCGGGCATCGCTTCGCCGATCATGGTCATTATCGTCGCCTTGACCGGCATCGCTTCCTTCTCGATTCCGCAATACGGGATAGCCGTGGCGCTCCGCATTCTGCGCTTCCCGTTAATGATCAGCGCCGCTCTGCTTGGCGGCTTCGGGATGATGATTTGCTATTTGTTCATCCTGCTGCATCTCTGCAAGCTTCGATCGCTTGGACAACCGTATCTTGCTCCGCTTGCACCGTTCCGGATCGGCACATTAAAGGATGTTATCATTCGGGCGCCGCTGAAGTTTTTGTTGAAGCATAAGCGGAATTTGCGAAACGGCGGGCCTTCGCGTCAACAATAAAAGGACAATTCCACATCAAGAGAGAATGAGGCGGATGAGACATGTCGCAACAACAATCATAATCACGATGGTATGCAGTCTGTTGCTGACAGGCTGCTGGAGCAAATACGAGCTTACCGAGCTTGGTTTTGTGATGGGGGTTGCTCTGGACGAGGGGGAGAACGGCCACATTAAGATGCTGACGCAAATCTACCGCCCCTCCTCTGCGGAAAGCAAGAATGCCGCCACGACCAGAGCGTCCAGCGTTAATATCAAAACCGAGGATACATCCATTATGGAAGCGATTCGCGATATTCCGATTCATTTGGGCCGAAAAGCGCAGTGGAGCCATATGCGCGTCATAATTGTTGGAGAGAAGCTGGCAAAGAAGACGGATATAGCCAGGCTATTGGATTTGTTCTATAGGGATCATGAACCGCGTGGCAGCATCAAGCTTCTGATTTCAAAAGGAGAGGCGGCTACCTTCTTCGAGAGCAATCCAATGATCGAGCAGACCATTTCTCAGCAATTCCTCAGGTCGGAGGAGTCCGCGTCCATAAATTCGGAGAAGACAGTGAATTCCAATTTACTTGATCTCATGCGGCAGTTGAAGAGCGTTCAAAATAAAGCGATCGTCGCCTATATATACAAAGATAAGCAAATGAAGGACCTGTTCTCGACTGCCGGATTGGCGCTTCTGAATAATGGGATGATGAAGGCGGTTATGCCTTCGAGCAAAGTGGAGGGCTTCAAGCTTCTTCGCAACAAATACAACTCCGGCGTAATCGAGATGAAATGCCCCGGTGAGAAGGAGCTGAAGGAATCCGTTGAAGTGCTGAATGTCGATGTTGCATTGAAGCCGCGTCTCTCTCAAGATACGCTTGTCGTCAATGTGTCTGTCAAAGGAGATTTGGCAATCGGCGAGCTTACCTGCTCGACTATTGAAAGCATGAAAGAGGAGAAGGCGTTTCTCGATCGTGTCAGCAAAGCAATACAAGTGCAGATGGAAGATACGCTTGCCTTTCTTCAGAAAAACAAAATGGATGTGATCGGTGTGGGAAACCATATTTACCGCAATAACCCGAAAGCCTGGCAGGGTGTCGAGAAAGACTGGGATCAAATATTTGCGGATGCCGAGTTTCAAATTCGAATCAAGCTGAGACTGGTGACCGGGGGAGCCTATCGCGCCAAGCCGGCATAGCGGCTGGAAATCGGCAGGACGGAGGGGAACGAGGGATGCTGAATCGAATACTGATCGTCTTCGCGGCAATGGCGGGAGTCATTGTGTACGACGCGATTACGCTGCGCGGCAAAATAAGTCGCAAGGAGAAGACGGCTTATGTCATTATTATGGTCGTCGCGCTTTATCTGGGCGTGGATTATGTGGTGGACAAGGACTGGTATGATGGATACGACTTGGTGGAAGCGGTGTTCGGAGGAGCCGCCAAAGGGATAGACGACATGCTGAAAGTGGAATGGTAAGTCGCGAGCAATCGAGGGCGGAGGGATCGGTATAGAAATCCAGACGATCAGCTATAGACAAATTGGCGTTTTGTTATTCGTATTTATGACCGGTTCCTCCACCATCAATATTCCGGGCACTCTCATCGGAAAAGCGGGCAACGGCGCATGGCTTTCCTTGCTGTTATCCGGTTTCGGCGGATTATGCATGCTTCTCATGCTGCTGTTTCTCAACCGTCGATTTCCTGATTTATCTTATGTGGACTATAGTAGGGAAATAATTGGAAACTTTCTGACCGTTCTGTTCGGACTTCTGTCGATTACCTTCATCCTGCAGATGGAATCGGCTATCGTCGTTGATATCGGATTGTTCATGGTGAGCTCCATGTTGAGGGAAACCCCGATGTACGCGTTCACCTTTTTGATATTCCTGATTGCCGGATTAACCGCAAGAGCCGGGATCGAGATAATGGCCAGGATGTTCACCTTGCTTATGCTGCTAAGCACGTTATCCGTATTTATCGTTCTTGCCATGGGTTTGCCGGACTATCATGCCAATTTTCTGCTCCCGATTCTGCCCAAGGGCTTTAAGCCCGTCATTCACGGCGCTGTATTCACATTCGGCTTTCCCTTCGTGGAAATTTTCCTGTTCGGGATGCTGCTGCAGTACGTGAATGTCGGGGAACGCAAGCTTATTCCGAAGTCGATGATTATTGCCTTGGCGGCAAGCTTGTTGACGCTCTTGCTCTCCACAATCAGCGGCATTCTCGTATTCGGGGATTACGCTGCGGACAAGCCCTATTCGCTCTTTGCGGTTGCACGCATCGTTGAATTTCAGGAAATCATTCAGAGAATTGAGTCGATCATCGGAATCTCATTAATATTGGGCTCGTTCATGAAAGCAACGATTACAATCTATGTGTTCAGCATGTTCGCCGGTCGATTGTTTCGCTTGAAGGATTGCTCCGTACTTGTCATGCCCCTCGCATTAATCGGTTTTCTGATGGGACTGGTCACCTTCGACAGTATATCCCAATGGGGAAATATGGTGACGGTTGTGCATCCCGTATGGACGGCTGCGGTGTTCTCCTTTCCGCTTCTGTTAGTCACGCTTTCGGCCATCCTGCGCGGCAAGCGGCAGATTCCATGATAGAGGCTGGCTTTTCGCTCAGCCTCTTACCTCGATATGAATAACCTCGGAGCGGCTGCCGATTCGAATCGGAGGACCCCAGAAGCCGAATCCGGAAGATACGATGGCATGCAATTGCCCGAATTTCCGATAGCCGAAATCGAGCGGGAAGACGCGTCTCGTTATGAGATGATTGGGCATCATCTGTCCGCGATGGGTATGTCCGGACAGAGATAGATCGATGCCGTTCTCGGATGCCGCGATCAGATCGGAAGGCTGATGATCCAGCATAATAAGCGGCATGCTTCTATCCAGCGGTTCAATCAGCTCCGCTATCGACTTTCTCCCCGTGGAGCGGCGGCCTTCCGCGGCTTTATCCTTCCTGCCAATCACGATGAATCGATTATCGATCTCCACCGACTCATCCATCAGCACCTTGATGCCGATACGCGAGAGCTCTTCGACGAACTCGGGCACCTTGCCCCCGATATATTCATGATTGCCCGTAACCGCGTATACTCCGAGTGGGGCGGACAGCTTGCCGAGCTCCTCGGCCATGTTCTTGTGAAGGAAGGGTGCGAGATCGTCATCGAGAATATCGCCGGGGAGAAGGATAATATCGGGCTTTATCTGGTTCACCCGATCAACAAGCCGCCGCAGATGGCGCTTGCCGACGACGGTACCGAGATGAATATCCGAAGCCATTGCGATTCGGAGCGGCTTGAACGGCTTGCCTTCGAGCGAAGGCTTGTCGAGCTTAACGTCGAAGCGGCGAATAATCGGACTCCATGCGTTTCTTGATCCAAGCGCCAACAGGCAGAGCATTGCGATCGCGGCGAGCGTGCCGGGAATCAGGACGGCCGACTCCTTACCAACGCCGGACCCGTACAGAATAAGCCCGGCGAGATCGGCGACGGGAAGAATGAGAAGGCCGTATTCGAGCGCGGCGAACCAATAGGCTCCGATGAATTTGACGGGTTCGGCAAGCGGTCTCGCAGCCGTGGATTGTCCCAGTCGACCGAGCAAATAAGCGAAGACAAGAAACGCAAATATAACGGTATACGCGGCAGGGTTCGTCCAATTCGAGGCCGTGGAGAGCAGGAGCCAGCCATTCCAGCCGATATAGGCGCTGATTGCGCTGTACAAGAGCAGAATGCCGGCAATAACGGGAAGATGTCGCAGCTTCATAATAGGTATCAAATTCTCCTTTTGCTTTTATGCAAATCTATTAGTTTCAGCATAGCATATCGCGAATCTGGTAGCCAACTCAGACCGTTGCTAAGCGCAGGAATGGTCGAAAGCGGAATCTTCGATTGTATTCGCGCCCATGTCCCGCTCGTTGCGCGCCTCGTGAACATATGGTATCTTGTCACCATAACAGGAAACGGGAATGGAGAGACTTGCTATGAAAGCGTTGGTATTGGCGGAGAAGCCCAGCGTTGCGAAGGAAATCGCGCGGGTGCTAGGCTGCGGACAGAAGCAGAAGAGCTATATGGAAGGAGGGAAATATGTCGTCACTTGGGCGCTGGGCCATCTGGTAACGCTGGCAGAGCCAGAGGATTATGATGTGAAATACAAAAATTGGGAGCTCGAAAGCTTGCCGATGCTTCCTCAGAAGATGACTCTGAAGGTGATGAAGGAAACCTCTCATCAATATCGCGCGGTTGCGCAGCTGTGCAAGCGCAGCGATATCGGCGAATTAATCATTGCGACGGATGCGGGAAGAGAAGGCGAGCTCGTCGCAAGATGGGTTATGGAGCTTGTGAAATGGAAGAAGCCGTTCAAGCGGCTGTGGATTTCCTCACAGACCGACAAGGCGATCAGGGATGGTTTTGCTTCCTTGAAGCCTGGCAGGAATTATGACGCGCTTTACGCGTCGGCCGTTTGCCGGGCGGAAGCGGATTGGTTAATCGGCTTGAATATGACCCGTGCGCTTACATGCAAATATAACGCTCAACTTGCAGCGGGACGCGTGCAGACGCCGACGTTGTCTATATTGATGGAGCGTGAAAAGGAAATCGCGGAGTTCCAGTCTCAGCCTTACTGGACGCTCACCGCAGGCTTTGGTTCGTTCAAAGCGGTATGGAGGGAGAAGGACGGCCATGACGGAAGGATCTGGAGCAAAGACAAGGCTCATGAGCTGAGCAAGCGAATGGACGCTTCTTCGGACGCGCAGGTCGATAAGCTTCGCACGACGGAACGCTCCGAGATGCATCCGCTCGCTTATGATTTGACCGAGCTTCAGCGGGATGCGAACAAACGGCTTGGCTTCTCTGCGAAGCAAACCTCGAGCGTGCTTCAGAAGCTGTACGAGCAGCACAAGCTGGTCACCTATCCGCGCACGGATTCTCGCTATCTGACGAATGATATGGTTCCTACTTTGAAAGGGAGATTGGAGAGAATCGCGGTTGGTCCATACGCCGCAGCAGCCCGCAAGCTGCTAAGAAATCCTCTGAAAGTAACGAAACGAATCGCAGACGACAGCAAAGTAAGCGATCATCACGCAATTATTCCTACCGAGCAATTCGTTCAACTGGGGGCGCTGAGCAATGACGAACGCCGATTGTACGATCTGATCGTTCGAAGATTTCTCGCGTTGTTCTCCGGTCCTTACCGCTACGATGAGACGAGCGTGACGCTGAAAGCGGGCGGCGAGCTCTTCTTCGCGAAAGGCAAGACGGTGAAGGAGAACGGATGGAAGGAGCATTATCAAGGAACGTCTCATGAGCTGGAGGACGACGAGGAGGACGGCGATGCAGAGGGGCAGGATGATCGATATCGCAATGATAAGCAGACATCTCAGACGCTGCCGCCGCTAGCGATCGGACAGAAGCTTCCGCTGAAGATGACGGAAGTGAAAGAGCTGCGGACGCTGCCGCCGGCACGGTTCACCGAGGCTTCCCTGCTCAGCCGAATGGAGAAGCACGGGCTTGGAACGCCTGCAACCAGAGCGGATATTATCGAGAAGCTGCTGTCCACGGACACCATCGAACGCGCAAGGAACACGCTAGTGCCGACCGGCAAGGGCAAGCAGTTGATAGAGCTGGTCGTGGAGGAGCTCCGCAATCCGGAGCTTACGGCGAAATGGGAGGGGGAACTCGAACGCATTGCCAAGGGCAAGGGAGATCCCGCAGCATTCATGCGGGGCATCCGCGAGCAAGCCGCCAAATGGGTGGACGAAGTGAAGCGGGAGACCAAGGAATACAAGCCGCATAACCTTACCCATTCGAATTGTCCGGAATGCGGCAAGCAGCTTATGGAGATAAAGGGCAAGCGGGGCAAGACGCTCGTATGCTCCGACAGAGAATGCAGCTATCGAAGATCGGCCGAGCCCGTTCTCTTGAACAAACGATGCCCGCAATGCCATAAGAAGATGGAGATGCATAACGGCAAAGCGGGAAAATACGCGCAATGCCGCAGATGCAATGTTATCGAGATGCTGGACGACAAGACGGGCACGAGAATGAACAAGCGGGAGCAGCAGAAGCTTGTTCAGCAATACAGCAGCGACGAGCCGCTGACGAACAGCCTTGCAGACAAGTTGAAGGCGGCTCTTGAGAAGCAGTCCGGGCAATAAAGAAGCAGGCTGAAACGAGCCAGCGTGAAATAATCACGCCTTCGCAGAGGCATGAATCCACAACCATTATGGCCCGAAGCCATAGAATAAGGATAAAGCCTCTGTGAAGGAGTGATCGCAGGTGACCGAGCACCACGGCAGACAACTGGCCAGCAAATGGGCGAAGACGGAAGCGCTGCTTCCCCACCCGTCCCTGGCTCCGCATATTCCCCCTACCTATCCTTTCAACTCCGCCAATCTCCGAAAAGCGCTTTATCGGCACGGCATGGTTATCCTGAAGCCGGTCGTCGGTTCAGGAGGACACGGCCTGCTCAGAATCGTTTCTCTGAGAGACGAATATGTCTATTCGTACCGTAATAAGACGGTGTCGATTCGTCATTTCCCAGCCTTGATTCGGCGCATTCAATCCACTATTGGCAGACGCCCCTATTTGATCCAGAAAGGAATCAATCTTGCCAAGGTTAACGGAAAGCCGATCGATTATCGGGTAAAGTACGTGCTTAACGGGCGCAAATGGGAATACCGCGCAGTTGTCGGACGCATAGCGAAGTCCGGCTTATTCGTGACGAATTTAAGCCAGGGAGGAGAGCAGGTGAAGGCTGCCGAAGGCATTCGAGCTTCGCTGGGACCGTCCCATGTCAACGAGAAGAAGCGAAGGATGAAGGAACTGACGGCCATCGCGACCTCCATGCTTGTTAAGAAATATCCGGGCATCGCGCAGCTTGGCTACGACTTCGGTATAGATAAGAAGGGCAAGATTTGGTTGTTTGAGGTGAATACAAGGCCGCATTAAAGCTATTCTCTCTATTAATGGCGTTAAATGAAAGGATTAATAGATTAATAGGAAGCTATTAAAGTTTTTTATTGAAGGAGAACGCAACTGGTATGTGGATAAAGATATCCACATTATCCACGCCGCTATTCCTCAAAATTCGACCTATATACACATTCGATACACAAATTATACACAGTATGATGTGTATAAAGTCGTCTGTTGTCTCCCGTTTGAATGGCGTGCTACACTAAAAAATGTAAATCAATATTCCAGCTATGGGAGGGAAGACGATGGATCAGCTATCAGATAAGCTGCTTCTGGATACGTATTATGCGGCAGTCGAGTACAAGCTCGACACGGAATTCATTCATATGATTCTGGCCGAAATGGAGCGCCGCGGAATGAAGCTGAGCGATCAGAAGCATACAGCCTGAAGGGATTAAAGCCACTGCGCGATGAGCAGCTCGCTTGATTGCCTGCACTGCCGACAATACACACTGTGGCAGCATGCGTCTTCCGCAGAAGCGCCGAAGATGTGGCCGAACAGCGATTGATCTTCCCTGATTGGCTCGTAAGGGGCATAGGGGCTGGTCCAATCCGAAGTTTTGCCGCAGTCCGTCATTTCAAAGCCGCAAGAGCCGCAGATGGTATGAAGGGATTGAACACCGTTGCATACTGGACAAAACAAAAGGGTACCCTCCTTAGCGAAATCAGGCATCGAAAGCGATGCGTAAACTTTCGTAGTCTGCTAAGGTTAGGATACCCTTATTATCTTGATTCACTCTCAACCTTAAAGCTTCAAGTTGCTGCTGTGTCCTGGAGAGAGCTTGGCGCTTGGATCCACATATACCTTCGCGTTATTCACCGCAGTCGGAGCTTCGCCGAAGCCGACCGCAATCAATTTAAGCTTCCCGGGATAGGTTGTAATATCTCCCGCCGCGAATATTCCCGCAATATTCGTCTCCATGCGAGTGTCAACGACGATTGAACCGCCCTGAATATCAATGCCCCACTCCGCTATCGGTCCCAAGGAAGAGACAAAACCGAAATTGACGATTACCGCATCTGCTTCCAGCGCAGTCGTTTCTTTGGTTTTCACATCCGTAAGCGTGACGCTTGCGATCTCCTTGTCGCCATGCAGCGCGGAAATCTCGACAGGCGTTATCACCTTCACGCTGGAATTCATCAGATTCTCGACGCTGTGCTCATGTGCGCGGAACTTGTCTCTCCGATGGATGAGCGTGACGCTGCTTGCGATTCCTTCAAGCATGAGGGACCAATCGACAGCCGAGTCACCGCCTCCGCTGATGAGCACTTTCTTATTCTTGAAGCGCTGCAAATCGCCGACGAAATAATGCAGATTGCTGTCTTCGAAATCAGCCGCCTCCGGCAACTCAAGTCTGCGAGGCTCGAATGCCCCGACGCCTGCCGTAATGATGACCGCCTTGGCGTAATGCGAGCCCTGATCGGTTATGACTTCAAAGTTTCTCTCGTCATGCTTGATGACCTGCTTCACCTTCTGCTCCAAGCAAATGTCAGGCTTGAACAGGTCAATCTGTTCCTTCAGCCGCTCGACAAGTTCACCGGCAGTTACCTTCGGAAAGCCGGCAACATCGTAAATGAATTTCTCAGGATATAATGCGGCAAGCTGTCCTCCCAGTTGCGGCATACTCTCAATAATTTTCACGGACGCATGGCGCATTCCTCCATAGAACGCTGCGAACATCCCGGCGGGACCGCCTCCGATAATAATAATGTCAACGCTGTTTGACGATGATTCTGTGATGGACAATAACGGCACCTCCAAACAATATTACAATGCATTATTCATTATAAGCTTTATTGCACGCGAGGGAAACGATGGATTGTGAACGTCTCTAATTTTTTTCGTAGAAAATGTACTTGATCATTTCGCGAAAAGAAGGTAACATGTCTGATGTATATAATAGTTATTATTCATCATAATCGCACTATGTTTTGTGCAAACTTAATAGATCATCTTCAATTTTGATCAAGTTTGTGTAATTTTTCACAATGTTGTGAGAATGAAAAAGAAAATAGGGAATGGATGGGATTCAACGATGAGTAACATACCAAAAATTGTCATACTCGGCGCAGGTTACGGCGGCGTACTGACAGCACTTCGTCTGCAAAAAGAATTGAATTACAATGAAGCTGACGTGACTTTGGTCAACAAGCATGATTATCACTACATTACAACGCATCTTCATATGCCTGCCGCCGGCACGGATAATCCGGAGAACGCGCGAGTAAGCATCTCGAAGCTTATTGACGAATTCAAAATTGATTTCGTTAAATCGACTGTGGTGCAAATTCGTCCGCAGGATAAAAAGGTAATCTTGGAAGACGGCACTCTATCTTACGATTATCTGGTCATCGGTCTGGGTGGAGAGCCGGAAACCTTCGGCATCCCAGGTCTGGCCGAGAACGCAATGAGCATTCGAAGCATCAACTCCGTTCGTCTCATTCGCGAGCATATCGAATATCAATTCGCACGCTTCAAACGCGAGCCTCATCGCACGGACTACCTGACGTTTGTCGTAGGCGGAGCGGGCTTTACCGGCATCGAGTTCATCGGAGAGCTGTCGGATCGCATTCCTGAGCTTTGCAAGCAATTCGACGTAGATCCTGCTCTGGTGAAGATTTACAATGTTGAGGCTGCGCCGACTGCGTTGCCTGGCTTCGATCCTGAGCTGGTCGAATACGCAATGAACGTGCTGACGAAGAAAGGCGTTACCTTCCGCATCGGCACGGCGATCAAGGAATGCACGCCAGACGGTGTGGTCGTTGGTGAAGGCGAAGAGATCAAATCGCAAACCGTAATCTGGACCGGCGGTATTCGCGGCAATCGTCTGATCGAGGAAGCGGGCATTGAAACGATGCGCGGCCGCGTGAAGATCGACGACTACTTGCGTTGCCCTGGACATGAGAATATTTATATTCTCGGCGACAATTCGCTTATGTTCAATCCGGATGGAGGACGTCCTTATCCTCCGACCGCTCAGATCGCCATGCAGCAAGGCGTTGTCTGCGCGCATAACCTGGTTGCTTCGATTCGCAATCAGCCGCCTAAGGCATTCGCGTTCAGCAACAAAGGAACCGTGGCTTCGCTTGGCAAAGGCGAAGCGATCGGGATCGCGTTCGGCAAGAAATACAAAGGCCGCGTAGCAGCATGGCTGAAGAAGATGATTGATATTCGCTATCTCTTCATCATTGGCGGCATTCCGCTCGTGCTTCGCAAAGGCAAGTTCCTGTAATGAGACATTGCAGCGTACAAGTTCGCGGCTTGCTTACCAGAGATGAACTGGATCGTTACAATGCTTTGATTGAGGTCGGTTCCTTTCTCGAATCGCAGCAGCGTCATGACCTGGCTTATACGGTGCAGAAGGAAATTGACATTCTCATCTTGCCTGCAATCGAACGACTGAAGGATAAAGGCCGGGAACGCGATCGAGCGACGAAGGAGTATCTGGAGGCGAAGGAGCAGCAGACGGAAGAGGAAGAATAGATTGTAACGAGAAGAAAGGCGCATCCCTTGAAGGGAATGCGCCTTTTGTTGTCCACTAGACAAACATTCTCGTGTCATTGTTGCGGCTGAAGCGGTAGACCGCGACAAGAGAGAAGGCCGCTGCGAACGCGAGCAGAATGATCAGATTCAGATACAGCTCGGAGATTCCTTTGCCGTACTGCAACTGATTGACCGTATCAAGAAGCCAATGCTGCGGCATGAAGCTTGAAATTTTGCGCACGGAATCCGGCATAATCTCCATCGGGAAGAAGCAGCCGGCGAGCAGGCAGGATGGCGTGATGATCAGATTTTGCATCGCGCTTGCGCTAGCTTTGTTCTTCGCGAGAGATACAATCATGAGCGACAGGCCGATGGCGGTCAGGCTGAACAAGACGAGCACCGGAGCCAGAAGCGAATAGGACACACCTGAATCAATGCCAAGAACAATCTTCATGACGAACAGCGTCACTGCAATCTGCAATACCATGATGATAAAGCTTACAGATACATTCGAGAGAACGTAGGTTCTGGCGGAAACGGGTGAAGAGAGCAAGCGCAGGAAGGTGCGATTCTCCTTCTCTCTCAGAATGAGATCGGCCAAATTCACGGCGGAGAACATCATGAACGTGATGAGAAAACCGATCGACTGGTAAGTGACATCCTTCACGCTGGATGTGTCTTCGACCGTCACCGCGCTAACACTGAAGCTTTGCCCGCGGAAGCTGTCATAGATTCGGTCAAAGGCTGCGTCATCGCCCTTCGTTTCCATACCGATCGCTGCAATATTTCCGATATCGTCCATGAGCATGCTCTTCAGATAAGCGGTGACTCCGGCGCCTTTGACCGAGGAGATGCTGATTCCTTGCGGGGCGCCGCTCCGGACGCTTTCCCCGAAGCCTTGATTGAAAATAACGCCGCTGTCAAGCTTGCCCTCGCCGAGCTGCTTATCCAGTTCTGCTTGATCCGTCATCGTCACTTCGACTTTGCCCATTCCCACCAGCATTTGGATGGTATCTTCGGTGATCGTCTGGTCAGGGTCGTTATTGACAATGCCCACTCTCAGTGGGCCTCCGCTTTGCGTGCCATAGAACAGCAGAGCTAGAAAAACACCGGCAAGCGGAAGCAGGAAATAAGTCATCCAGCTTGATTTCTTGCGAAAGGTCGTCTGCATTGTTTTTCTTATTAACCATAATAGATCCTTCATTCCTATAACGCCTCCCGTTTGCGCATGAAATAGACGGCAATGCCAAGAAATGCAGCTGCCACAATGAGATTGAGACTAATGGCCTTCAGAGCCGACTGAAATTGATCGCCATAAATGATGCCGGTGATGCCTTGATTGGCCCAGCGGAGCGGTGAAATATTGCTAAGCATTCTGGTGAATGAAGCTGACTCATCTACCGGGAAGTAAGCGCCGCCCAAGAAGGATGCGACTTGAGTGAAGATCATGACAAAGGCGCGGCCGCCATCATTTTTGGCAAGATAGCTGAGTCCGAGACCGACGCTTACCGCCAGCAGCACCTCTGTCAGCAGGATCAGGAAAATGGAGAGATAATGATTGCCCCAGTCCGCCTTGAATACGAATTTGCTGAATAAGACGACAGCTACGATGCAGATGAAGTTGATGGCTGTGCAGCCAAGCACCTTGCCGATGAAGATTTGTCCCTTGGTGATTGGCGCGGCTTGCAGCCTTACTGAGGTGTTTCGCGTGCGCTCGCCTCGAATGAGATTGCTGGCCGATATGGCGGAGTAGAATGCAATCATCGTCGACATGGCGATCGCATAATAGTCGATAGAGTCAGGCTTTTTGTCGGAATTCACTGTGGTTTCGGCAATGAAGTCATCAGGAGTGTTCGCTGACGAGACAATTGCTTCCGCTGCCTCAGGAGAAATCTTGAGTGCGGCAGCGGCCAGGCTGTATTTGCCCGAGAAGGAGGTCAGCATGCCCTGAAGCACGCTGCTTTCGATCGTTTCGATCGGGCTGCCGTAGAAGGCAATGCCTTCATCGCTGATTTCCGCGTATGCGGTATAATCGCCTTCGCTGACCGCCGCCTCATAATCCACGCCGGGTTCGGCTTTGGACATAACGATTCCCTGCTCTTCCATCGCGGCCGAGAAGTTCGTCCAGTATTGTTGAAGCGAGGCCGTCTCGGCCGTATTACTGTAGAGCAGCTTCATATCCGACAGTTCGAACTCGCTGGTGAAGGCATTGGTAAGCGCCGTTCCGAGAATGAGCATGAGCACGATGGGGAAGGCAAGCATGAAGACAAAGGTTCTCATATCCCGCAAATTAATCATGATTTCTTTTTTTGCTATTCGTAAAATTTGCATAGGGGCAACTCCTCTCCGCCTGAAGACAGGCTATTATTAGTCTCTAAGATTCCGGCCGGTCAGAGTAAGGAATACGGACTCCAGATTCGGCGCTTGCTCATCGATGGAGCGGATTTCGACTCCCTGCTTGATCAATAGTTGAATAATGAGGTTCAGGTTATTGACTTCAACCTTGGAAGTAATCTTGACGGTCTGCTCTTCGAGCGACAGCGCCGTGACGCCTTGAATGGCTGATAGCGCTCTCTGATCAATCGCTTCCGTGCTCTTGACCTCGATCCATACATCCTTCGTGTCCTTGATCATCGACATCAACTGCTGCTTCGTTCCGTCCGCAATGACCTTGCCATGATCGACGATGGCGATGCGCGTGCAGATTTCCTCGACTTCCTCCATATAGTGGGAGGTGTAGATAATGGTGCAGCCCATATCGTTCAGCTTCCTGACGGAGTTCAAAATATAGTTGCGAGACTGCGGATCGATGCCGACGGTCGGTTCGTCCATAATGATGAGCTTGGGACGATGCGCAATCGCGCAGGCGATGTTGAGTCTGCGCTTCATGCCGCCGGAGAAATTTTTCGGATAGCTTTTGTGCTTATCTTCGAGGCCGACGAATTGCAGCGCTTCTTCGGACCGATCGCGAAGCAGCTCGCCTCTTAAGCCGTACAAGCCTGCGAAGAAGCTGACATTCTCGTATGCGGTCATGTCTTCATAGATGGCTAGATCCTGCGGGACGATGCCGATATTAGTCTTCGCGAATCGGCTGTTCTTGGCAATGTTTTTACCTAGCAGCTCAATCTCGCCCTTGGTGCTCCGCAGAAGAGAAGCGATCATATTGATTGTCGTGCTCTTTCCGGCGCCGTTGGCGCCGAGGAAACCGAAGATCTCGCCTTCGCTTATTTTCAGACTGATATTATCCACCGCAATGAAATCGCCGAATTTTTTCGTTAATTGTTTAAGCTCAAGTACGCTCATTTCAACCTCTCCTTTGTTCTTGGTGATTTTATTATAAGAAAAAAGGATGCCCTTATGTCAGTGCATAAGTTCATCCTTTGTCTATGAGAATATTCATATTACTAGCAGGTGAGAAATCTCATGTGGCATCTCCGCGGGGAAGGAGGGTTGTTACCCGGAAGCCCTTCGAGCCGTCGACAAGCACCGTTCCGCCCATTGCTGCCGCGCGCTCCTCCATTCCGATGATGCCCAGTCCCTTCACGACCTTGTCCGCGCCGACGCCATTGTCCTCCACCACCGATTTGACAAAGCGATGAAGCACCTGCACATGCATATGGATCGCGGTGGCCGAAGCGTATTTCATCGCATTCGTTGCCGCTTCGACTGCATTTTCATGAATAATCTTCCATTGCAGCGGCGAGATTAGCTCCAAATCTCCTTCATGCGTTAAGGTTGAAGCGATGGCATGCTTGGAGCCGAGGCCGTCCGAGAATAGTCGAAGCCTGTTAATGCCCAGTTCCTCGGACTTCGGCTTCATCGCTTTGAGCGTCAACCGGATCTGCTCGAGACCATCCTTGGAGATGGCGATTGCATTGCCGAGAAGCTCCGAAGCTTTGCCGGGTTTATTCGTATCCAGCAAGCGCCTTGAAGCTTCCATCTGGATGAGCGCGCCCGCCATGGAATGTCCGATTTCGTCATGAATCTGCTGCGACAGCCGATTGCGCTCCTCCAATTTGCTTGTATAGGAGGATTGCTGCAGATAAGCATTGCTCTCGCTCAGCGCGGTTCGCAGCTGCTGCAGCTCCATGCGAAGCCGCTCATGATCGTCCTCCAGCTTCGCCAGCTTGCGGCTATGAATGTCGACGGAAGCGTAGAGGAGGCAGCTTAAGCTTGCCGCCATTGCATACGGCTTCATAATGGCGGAGGGAATGAGCAGAATCGGAACCAGCATGGCCAGAAGGGCGTAGAGCCTGCGCTGCTTGTGCAGGGAAGTCCATTCATAGGCATGAACGGGCAGGAGCAACGCGAACAGAGGATCCAGCGCGTAGAGACAGAAGCAAACATAGCAAACGGAGGAGACGATCAAGGCGCGTTTGAGCGTTGTTTGAATCACGTAGAAGAGAATGGCGGCTTTGTTGCCGATTGCCCATTGCTCCATGGGGAATCACTCCTGTCCGCTGCCCGGTCTTGCATCGCCAGTGAGCACGTAGATGGCGATTTGCGTGCGGTGCTCCAGCCCTGTTTTGTTAAGAATGGATGTAATATAATTAGCGGTTGTTCCTTCGGAAATGAATAGCTTCCTGGAAATTTCCTTGTTGGAGAGGCCCAAGGCAATCTGAGCCATGACCTCCAGCTCCCTTTCGGTGAAGAGGCTTCGATCGAATTTGCATTCGCCGCTTGCAGGCGCTACGCCTGAAGCTTCTGCCTTCGTGTCCGGAGCTGCCGAAGCGCCGCTCAAATTGGAAGCGAGTTTGTCGAGTACAATGTCTTGAAGCACGCGATGATCCCGGTAGACGCTGCGAATCGCATCGCAGATCTGCTCGGGGTCGTTGTTCTTCAGCAGATAGCCGCGAGCGCCGTATTTGACCGCGTCAAGCACGAATTCATCATCGTCGAAGGTGGTCAGAATAAGCGGCTTTACGGTTGTCTGCTCGGAGAGAATGCGGGTAGCCTCGACGCCGTTCATGTTCGGCATCCTGACATCGAGCAGCGCGACATCCGCGCTGCCCGGATTGTTCAGGCAATAGTCGATTGCTTCGGCGCCGTCTCCGACAACCGCAACGACTTCAAAATCATCAAAGGAGGACAGAATAATTTTCATGCCTTCGCGAATGAACGAGTTGTCGTCCGCAATCAGAACCTTGATTTTCATTTCAGCAGCTCGTCGAACTTGGAGGCGTCAAGGAAATTGCCGACATAGAAATCGCCGAAGTCGCCATAGCGCGCGCTTACTTCGTCGAAGCGCATTTCGTAGACCAGCTTTTTGAATTGCAAGGCGTCCTCCGCGAATAAGGTTACTCCCCATTCCCAATTATCGAAGCCAACCGAGCCTGTAATGATTTGCTTGACTTTGCCGGCGTATTGTCTGCCGATCATGCCGTGGCTGCGCATCATCGCTTTGCGCTCATCCATGCCGAGCATGTACCAGTTATCATTGCCGGAACGGCGCTTGTTCATCGGATAGAAGCAGATATGCTTCCATTTCGGCAGAATTGGCTTCAGTCTTGCCACAACCTCCGGATTTTGCATCGGATCGCCTCCGGACTGTCCCATATAATTGCTGAGCTCGACGACGCTCACATAGGAATGAACGGGATAGGTGAAGGAGGCAAAGGTTGTTTTGTTGAACGCCGTCTCAAGCGCGTTTAGTTCCTCCAGCGTTTCGCGTAGATGCATGAATACGAAGTCGGCCTTCTGACCGACGATGGAATAGACGGCGGTGCTGCCCGCCTTTTTCTCCTCGATAGCGTTCCATTCCGACAGGAAGCTGTGGAGCTCGTCGAGCGCTTTGGCTCGCTCTCCCTCGTCCGCGAGTCTCCATGCGGTCCAGTCCATGCTGCGAAAGTCATGCAGGGCGTACCAGCCCTCTAGCGTTTGTGCGGCTTCGCTCATATGTATAATCTCCTTTATTTTTATTTAGATTTCCTTTCATTGTATCGCAATGCGCTTGCCGCGAGCAAATGGCGGACTTGTGACAAATGAGGCTGTGCGATTGACTTCATTATCGCGTTTCATTAAACTAGTAGTCGAGAATGCACAAAGGAGTCGTGTTATGTCCGGAATCGTTATCAACGCCATTCAAGCCATCGTCGCAACCGTTTTGTTCTTCGTCATGATGTTCGGAATCGGTTTTATTCTCAACATGCTGCTGAAGACGACCTGGTTCCCGATCGGATTGTTCGCGGTCGTCATTATCGGTCTAGTCATTTGGTCGCCTTGGTCGGCCGCAGACAAACCTACATTAGACAATCTCGGTTCCTATACCGTGATCTATTATATACCTATTATCGGAGCGCTCATTGGAGCGTATGTGAGCGGCTGGGCCATTCGGGCGCTGCGCAAAGGCGGCTACAAGATGTTTTAGGGCAGCCTCCAATATAGACGCAATTCAATCCCTCGTTCGGGGGATTTTTCTATTTTCATTACCGCCTCTTGTTCCGCGATTTATGCTAGAATAGGAGAACCAATGCAAGAGATGGGGTCGATGCTAATTGCGCATCCATAATTTATTACAATATACGGAGCATCACCGTTACTACATATTTCGGGATTTCTCGTTAAGCGGCTTGGATTACAAAATGCTCTCCTTAATCTATCAGCCGATGACCGGCGCTTTCGCGATTGCGCTCTATCAGCAGTTCTATCATGGCATTGCGGAGGATCGCTCGGGCTATTCCCGTTTGGAGCCTCAGCGCAAGCTGTTCCTTGGGCTCGGGCTCGAGATGAACGAGCAAAGCAGAAGATATGTCATCGAGCAGGCATCACGTCTCGAGGCGGTCGGCTTGCTTCAAACCTCGAGACTCGGCGATCCGAATCAATCGGAGATTCTGTATGAATACGAGCTCGCTGCCCCGTTGTCTCCCGCGGAGTTTTTCCGGAATATGCATCTGACCATGCTGCTGAGAGACAAGATTGGCAAATATGCCTTGATTGAATTACGCGAGGAATTTGGAGCCGTGGAGCCCGATGAGCTAGCCGCGATGGAGCTGTCGAAGGAGAATATCTCTGTCCCGTTCTATGAATTGTTCAAGCTGAACATGCAATCCTTCGACACGGAGCTCGAGCAAGCGCTCACAGAGGTGGCGCCTTCGCGTCAATCCGCGGCGAAGCAGGAGATGGCTTCCGCAGGCATTCCGTACGGCGAGATTATTCTTCGCTTCCCGCGCAATTCCGTCAACCGCGCGTATGTGGAACGGCTTCGCAGCAAGGCGGAGCAGCTGGCTCAGGTGAACTATGTCGCGTACAAATATCATTTGTCGGTCGCTCAAGTCTGCCGTCTGCTCGATGAAGACGGCGTATTCGATCATAATGGCGATCTCGATATCGACGCGATGCAGCTTCGGGCGAACCAGCTCTACCGCCAGGACAACAAGCGCGAGGAAGATCGCCAGCGCGTGCTGGCGCGCACAGCGGTCCGGGAAGATGAGCTGCTTTCAGAGGGCTCCGATTCCGACGAGCTCGACGATGAGTTCGAGGTCCGAGAGCAGGATTATTTGCCTGTTCCAGGGCAGCTTGCCGGACGCTGCGATATTCAGCAATACAATATGCTCATGCGCAACGAGCCGCATACGAGATTTCTGCGCAGATTTTTCCCGGGGGCGATCCCGGAATGGATCGAGAATGTATTCGAGAGAATCGATCTTCATTATCGGCTGGCGGGACCTGTTATTAATGTCCTGATCCATTATGTGCTCGGGGCTAATGATTCGGGCCGGGTGACGAGGCAATTTTTTGATTCGGTAGCTTCGAATATGCTTATGAAGGGCATCGATACGTTCGAGAAGGCCGTACAGTACGTTAGAGAGCAAGCACAGGTCGAGCTGGACAAGGAGAGGCGCAAGGAAGCGGCAAGCCTTGGCGGAAGCGGGAGCAGCGCCTATGCGGGCGGCAGAAGCGCGAGCAGAGGCAGCCGGACCGGCGGAGGCGGAGGTTCGCGGAAGCCGCAAATACCGATCGTCGGCGAGGGGCAGACCTCGAGCGGCGTGACGGAAGACGAGATGGAGGAGCTGCGCAAGCTGGCAAGGAAGCTTGACGGCCAATCTTAGAGACGGGGTGAAGCCAGGATGGAGTCATTAGGCGATTTGTTGAAGGCATGGCCGGCAGGGCAATCCCTGACGGAGCAAGCGGAGCTTAAGCTGTCCCAGCTTATGAAGGAACCACTCATAGAGAAGCTGCTTGCCAAATACCCCGAGCTAGATGAGGGTGTGCTGCGTCTGAATCTGAACCGGGTCTATCAGTATGTGACCGAGTTCAAAAGCTGCTCGAATTGCCCCGGGCTCGATTTGTGTCCGAATGATTTTGAAGGCCATTATACGCTGCTTCACGCGGAAACCATTAATGGAAATACGCAAATGTACGACCGGAAGGTATCCTGCAAGAAATTCCTCGCGAGGCAAACGGAGGAACAAATTCGAAGCCGTATTCGCAGCTTCTATGTCGACGACAAGGCGCTGAGGCGCGTCTATTCCTCCGATGAAATTCTGACGAAGGATATGGAGCGGGCGAAGGCTGTCGGCCAATTGCTGCGGTATATCGATCGTACGAAGGAGCAAGGCTTGCAACAAGAGGGGCTATATCTGGCTGGTCGCTTCGGCACGGGCAAGACCTTCCTGATGTGCTATCTGCTTCAGGAGCTGGCGAAGGCTGGATATTCGGGCGTTATCGTCTATATGCCCGATTTTGTGGAGGATTTGAAGTCGCTCATGCATGAGCCGGGCAAGCTGAAGGAAACGGTCGAGATGATGAAGGAGACGGACTTGCTCATCTTCGACGACATCGGAGCGGAGAACCTGAATCCGTGGGTACGCGACCATGTGCTCGGCGCCATACTGAATTATCGGATGGAGCGCAAGCCGACCTTCTATACGTCGAATTATGAGCTGGACGCTTTGGAGCAGCATTTCAGCTTCACGAGCAAGGACGGCGACGAGCGGCATAAGGGAGAGCGGCTTATGGACCGCGTTCGTCCATATGTCGAGGTCGTTATGGTGACGGGCGAGAACAAGCGCGGACGGAAGTGAGTTTTGTGTGAGCGGGGGGTTCCATAAGTCGAGAAAATCGACTTGGAGGTTGCGCTAAGGTCGAAAGCGGCGGTGCAAGTCGAGAAAATCGACTTGGAGGTCTCGCCGAGGACGAAAGCGGCGATGCAAGACGAGAAAATCGACTTGGAGGTCTCGCCGAGCGCGTAAGCGGTGATGCAAGACGAGAAAATCGACTTGGAGGTTGCGCTAAGGTCGAAAGCGGCGTTGCAAGACGAGAAAATCGACTTGGAGGTCGCGCTAAGGACGAAAACGGCGGTACAAGTCGAGAAAATCGACTTGGAGGTCGCACCGAGGACGAAAGCAGCGGTGTAAGTCGAGAAAATCGACTTGGAGGTTGCGCTAAGGTCGAAAGCGGCGTTGCAAGACGAGAAAATCGACTTGGAGGTCTCGCCGAGGACGAAAGCGGCGTTGCAAGACGAGAAAATCGACTTGGAGGTCGCACCGAGGACGAAAGCAGCGGTGTAAGTCGAGAAAATCGACTTGGAGGTCGCGCCGAGGACGAAAGCGGCGTTGCAAGACGAGAAAATCGACTTGGATGGCTCGGAATGGCGGCTGCAGGTGTAAAAAATAACTCTGCACGGTTGAAAATCGGCGGAATGGAAGCTGCAAGCGTTAAAAGTAACTCTGCACGGTGATCAGGAGGGAGCAAGCAGGCAGGCTCTGGTCCGTTGCACTTCAAAAAAGGCTCCGCGATCCTGGCAAATGCCAAGTCTGCGGAGCCTTCTTCTGTCTCGAAAGTATGTTGGGTAATCGAATTCGCCGAGGCTCAGTCGATGAGAAGCTTCACGACAACCGCAATAACGAATACAAGAGTCATAAAGCCGAGCATGCCGCCGAAGCCGAACATAACATCCATCAGATCATCACGAGGTTCCTCATTCAAATGCTCGCGCGGGTCTCTAACATTTTCCATCGTTGAATCCTCCTAGAAAAGTTGCTCCCATTAGTATACCCAAACCGCAGAACAATTGTAAAGAATTTCTCCAGAACTTTTTGAAAAACAAAATCGCTGCGGCTATGTTAAAATAAGAACAGGAATTCGCTAATAGACGGAGGGAATCAGGATGGATCATCATGATGGGGAAAGCCTGTCGCAGCTCGCGGCGGCGAAGGAAAATATCCGAAACAAGCTCGCGCTGCTTCCCGACAAGCCCGGCTGCTATCTTATGAAGAACAAGGACGATGTTATTATTTATGTCGGCAAAGCGAAGGTGCTGAAAAACCGCGTTCGTTCCTATTTCATCGGCAGTCATAACGGCAAGACGCAGCGACTCGTATCGGAAATATATAATTTTGAATTTATTGTAACCTCCAGCAATATGGAAGCCCTTATACTGGAATGCAATCTGATCAAACAGCATCACCCGAGATACAATGTATTGCTCAAGGACGATAAGTCCTTCCCTTATATTAAGATTACGAACGAGAAGCATCCTAAGCTCGAAGTCACTAGACGCGTCGTGAAGGACAAAGGCAAATATTTCGGTCCCTATCCGAACGCCTTCGCCGCGCAGCAGACGAAGAAGCTGCTCGACCGGCTCTACCCGCTTCGCAAATGCCGAACGCTGCCGGACAAGGTATGTTTGTACTATCATATGGGGCAATGCGTGGCGCCTTGCGAATTCGAGGTAGAACAGGCAACGTATGACGAGATGATCGGTGAAATTACAAAGTTTCTGAACGGCGGGCATGAATCGGTGCGTCAGGAGCTGGAGCGGAAGATGGGAGAAGCGGCCGAGGCGCTTGAGTTCGAGAGAGCAAAGGAACTGCGCGACCAGATGCTCGCCATTGATGCCGTCATGGAGAAGCAAAAGATTACGATGGTGGACGCGCTGGATCGGGATATATTCGGCTATGCGGTCGATAAGGGCTGGATGTGCGTGCAAATTCTGTATATGCGCCACGGCAAGCTGATCGAGCGGCATGGCTCGACGTTTCCGTATTATGGAGAGGAATATGATGATTTCATGACGTTCGTCACCCAGTATTACAGTGATAACCCAGCGCTGCCGAAGCAGATTTTGCTGCCGCTGCCGCCTGCCGAGGAAACGGAGCATGAGGAGGAAATGATGAACTCCCTCCACAGCTGGCTGAAGGTGAAGGTATTGATGCCGCAGCGCGGGCGCAAGAGCGAAGTCGTCGCGATGGCGCAGGACAACGCGAAGGTGATGCTCGACGAGAAGTTCCGCTTGATCGAGCGGGATGAAGAGCGCAGCGTGAAGGCGTCGGAGTCGCTTGCCGGTTGGCTGAACCTCGATCAGGTTCGGCGCATCGAAGCATTCGACAACTCGAACATTCAAGGCACGAATCCGGTATCGGCGATGGTCGTATTCACCGACGGCAAGCCGGATCGGAAGGAATATCGCAAGTACAAGGTAAAGACGGTCAGCGGACCGGATGATTACGAAACGATGCGCGAGGTTGTCCGCAGACGCTATGAGCGTGTTCTGAAGGAAGGCTTGGCTCAACCGGATTTAATCGTTGTCGATGGAGGGAAGGGACAGATAGCCGCCGCTCTGGATGTGCTGGAGAACGAGCTGGGCTTGTTCATTCCGGTCTGCGGTCTGGTGAAGGATGCGAAGCACAAAACGGCGCAGCTCATGACCGGAGATCCTGCGGAGATTGTGCCGCTGCCGAGGGACAGTCAGGAATTTTATCTGCTGCAACGCATTCAGGACGAGGTGCATCGCTTCGCGATTACGTTCCACCGGGAGCAGCGCGCGAAGTCGATGGTGGAGTCGAAGCTCGACGCGATTCCGGGAATCGGTGAGAAGCGGAGAAAGCAACTGCTTAAGCATTTCGGCTCGCTGAAGAAGATAAGAGAGGCATCCGTCGAAGACTTCAAGCCTCTCTCTATCGGGGATAAGCTGGCCGAGAAAATACTTACGGCGCTTGGGGAGGATGGACCGTCTTAAACGGTCTGTCACTCCCTTTTTTCATTCGGATTGAACAGTGCCACGCCGCCAGAGGACGTCACAACCGCTTCACCTTGCCGGCGTCGATCAAGCTTCCGCAGCAGCCAGGCGATGAACAGCGGCAGCGCGATGAAGAAGGCAGCGGAAATCATATCGATCGGTTTCCCAATCATGAACAGTGAGCTTCCTACGGCGACGCTGTTGAAGATGGCATGCGTGAACATGGACGTGATGAAGCCGTATTTGACGAAAATAAAGCTGAACAGTAAACCGATGACCATCAGCTCGATTAACCTGGTCGTGGCAGGATAGAACGGATACATCACATGGCCAAGCGCCCAGGACAACGTTGGAATCAAGGCCGCGATGAAGGTGCTGCGGAACCATTTCCTGAATAGGCCGATCCCGAAGAACCGGTACACCGCTTCTTCCGATATCGCCGCCGCCCATGCGAGCACCGGCATCAGCCAGAGAACGCTCATGTTGTAAGGGGACATGGTCACGTCGCTTGTTCCCCAAGTGCCGATCACGTTCGACAGCAGGATGAATATAAGCGGCTGCAGCCCGAGCAGAATCGCGGCGAACAAATAGGCGAGCCCCATGCTGCGCCATACATATTGCCCGTAGCCCGGCTGGCCGAGCCTTGGCCAGAGCTTACGCCCTTGCGCTTTCCATAAGCCGTCTCCGGCTACCATGGAGAAGTAGATGGAAGCTGCCATAGGGACGGCGAGTATGATCGTGAAGACGATCGTTACGACAATGACGGCGTCGCTCATCCAAGTCTCTCCTTGCGAGGCGCGAATGCCTTTCAGCACGTTCAGGTTCATTATGAGATACGCGATGAAGAAGATGACGGTCAGCCAACTGCCGTATTTAAAAGAAGTATGCTTGCGATACAAAATCGCATAGACAATCGCCAGAATGCCGAGAACAATGCTCATCAACAGATAGCCGATATTGGTAAGCAGCTTGGCCAAATGATCCTGATCCTCTACATATTGAACATAGCTGTCAGGGACCACAAAGGCAGGCTTATATTCGGTCACGACAGCTTTGCCGTCAATGAGTTGTGAACGCATGACAATGCGAAGCTTGGCTTCGCCGATCCCGTAGCCGGTCGGTGATACGCTCCACTCGCCCTTCTCATTCCTCTGCAAATCGGCTGTCTCGCTTTCCTTGAAATCGCGACTGTAAAGCAGGCGCTGCAAGGTTTGACGTTCGTCCGTTTCGTCAGGACGATCGCCGGGAAGGATGAAGTTCCAGCCGGTAATCTGCTTCGTATACATATGAACGTAGACGAAAGAATGGTAGCTTGATTGCCCCAGCTCCATATTCACCTGATAGGTATCTGTCGGTATGGCCCGGTCATAGCTGTCTTCATAATCTTCGATAAGCTTCTCCTTCGAGAGATAGCCGTTAACAAGCTTGTCGGATTGATGCATCGCAACTGCGCTAACTGCGGACAGCCCTGTCTGCTCTTCGGCGAATTTCACGGCTAGTTGTTCCGCCTGTCCGGCTTCGATTACTTCGCCTTCATAAGGAGACTGATTCGCGGCCGTAAAGGAAGGGTAAATCTCGAGTAGCAGAAAAATGACGGTAAATACGGCTGCAGCCGCTATGTATTTCTTCCATTCTTGATGTTTAATTAAATCGATCACAGGTTCACCTCGGTTAGTTTGATCCCTCCGCCAAGAGGGTCATGGATTCATAGGCTTGATTATGGCAATAATGATGGACAAGCTCGGAAAAGCAAGAGCCGTTTCTATTCAGTCGTCTTCGGCGGAGCGAGCGTATTTCGCCGTTATTTCGCTGATGCACAGCCTTACGGATGGACTGAGCGTATCCGGGGCCGCGTGAATGAGCGAGGTGGTGCGCTTCGCGTTCTGAAGCTCTTTGATCGGCACCGCGATCAGCTCGTTGTCGATGATCAATTGCTCGCGCATGTACGATTTGGGCAGCAGCGTGGCGGAGCGGCAAGTGTGCAGCAGGCGCAAAATGGCTTCGAACGAATCAATCTCCATTCTCACGTCGGGAGACAGCTTGTAGGTATCGAACAGCTCATCCGTCAAAATGCGGTACCAGGTGCCTTTGGAGAATAGAATCATCGGCATGCCGTTCAGATCTTCGATGTTAAGCGTTCCCTTATCTGTAATCATAAGACTGCGAGGCAGAACGAGCAAGAGATTGTCATCGAAGAGCGGCACGCAGCGAAGCGTTGGGTCGTCTATGCTTGAAGCTATGATGCCGAGATCGACTTTATGCTCGCGCACATAACCGATGATTTCATGCGTTTTGCCAGTGATGGCCTTGATGTCGAATTCGGGATGGGCGGATGTAAGGCTTTGAATGACATCCGGCAATGTCGTCTGCAAGGTGGTCAAGCTGGCGCCGATCGTCAGCATGCTTCTGCCCGAGGTTGTAAACTCGGCCGCCGTCTGCAAATACTGGCTGTGAAGCTCGCGCAGTTCGAGGGCGTATTCATACGTCAACTGCCCGATCCGGGTAAGCTCCAGGCGCTTTCCGATTCGCCGGAACAGCTCTACACCAAGCTCACCTTCAAGCTTGGAGAGCTTGCGCGAGAGTGCAGGCTGGGACAAATTAAGCAGACCCGCTGCTTTGTTCATGCTGGATTGCTCGACGATAACTCTGAATACATGAAGCTCTTCATACATGATCAACACACCTTTTAGAGAGCTGAATTGTTATCATAGCTTGCCTCTTATACACTTTCGTTATAACTTTTAATAAATAATAAGCAATTCCATTATAAGCGTAAAAGGAGTAGGATGGAAGAAGGGTTTAGAGATGTCGACTTTTGTTGACGGGGGAAAAGGCTAGCGTTACAATGTGAAATGGCATGTTTATCAAGCGAACGAGCATTTCCAGTCTTGAAAGGAGAAGGAATCAAATGAAAGAAAATTCGTATTTTTCGCGCAAGCTGCACTCGCTTCTCGGAATCATTCCGCTGGGCGGGTTTATTTTGCTGCACGGACTGACCAATTATCAGTCCTATGAGCGCGGACCCGAAGGCTTTGCCAATGGAGTAAGCATGATCAACAGCTTGCCGGTGCTGCCGATTCTCGAAATCTTCGGCATCTATCTGCCGCTTCTGTTCCATGGCATCTACGGCTTGTACGTGGCTTACCAATCGAACGTGAACACGGGCAGATTCAAGTATGGACGCAACTGGGCGTTCACGGCTCAACGCTTCACCGGCGTGATTACGTTCATCTTTGTGTTCTGGCATGTGTATCAAACGAGGATTCAGGTGTATCTCGGCAATATTACGCATGAAGAGTTAGGCGCCAAGATGAATGAAATCGCGACGAACCCTGTTTATTTCATCCTTTATATTATCGGAATACTGGCTACCGTATTCCACTTCAGCAATGGCCTTTGGGCGTTCATGGTCAGCTGGGGCATTACGGTCGGCCCTCGAGCTCAACGTATCTCCTCCTATATCTGTATGGGCGTGTTCGTGCTCGTGTCCGCATTATTCATTCTCGCGCTCGTTGCTTTCACGGGCGATGAATTCCAGGAAGCTGCGAACGCAGCGACAGCATTACTAACAATCGGTTAGATTGTAGACAAGGAGCGAAGCGTAATGGCAAAAAACAAAGTTATCGTTGTCGGCGGCGGACTTGCCGGCCTGATGGCGACTATTAAAGCAGCGGAAGCCGGCGTGCACGTCGACCTGTTCTCCCTCGTGCCGGTGAAGCGTTCTCATTCAGTTTGCGCGCAAGGCGGCATTAACGGCGCGGTCAATACAAAAGGCGAAGGCGACTCCCCTTGGGAGCACTTTGACGATACGATCTACGGCGGCGACTTCCTCGCGAATCAGCCTCCGGTTAAAGCAATGTGCGAAGCGGCTCCCGGCATTATCCACTTGATGGACCGCATGGGCGTTATGTTCAGCAGAACCTCCGAGGGCTTGCTCGATTTCCGCCGCTTCGGCGGCACGAAATACCATAGAACGGCATTCGCGGGCGCTACGACAGGTCAGCAGCTGCTCTATGCGCTGGACGAGCAAGTTCGTCGCTGGGAAGCAGCCGGTCTCGTCAACAAATTCGAGAACTGGGAATTCCTTGGCGCGGTGCTTGACGACGACGGCGTATGCCGCGGCGTATCGGTGCAGGATCTTCGCTCGATGGAGGTCAGCACGGTTCGCGGCGATGCGGTTATTCTGGCATCGGGCGGTCCCGGCATTATTTTCGGCAAAACAACGAATTCCGTTATCAACACAGGCACGGCTGCAAGCGCGGTCTATCAGCAAGGCGTTAACTATGCGAACGGCGAATTCATCCAAATTCACCCGACGGCGATTCCAGGGGACGACAAGCTTCGTCTCATGTCCGAATCGGCGCGCGGCGAGGGCGGACGGATCTGGACGTACAAGGACGGCAAGCCTTGGTACTTCCTTGAGGAGAAATATCCGGCCTACGGAAACCTGGTTCCGCGCGATATCGCGACGCGCGAGATCTTCCATGTGTGCGTAGACGAGAAGCTGGGCATCAACGGCGAGAACATGGTCTATCTCGATCTGTCCCACAAGGATCCGAAGGAGCTGGACGTGAAGCTTGGCGGCATTATCGAGATTTACGAGAAATTCATGGGCGACGATCCGCGCAAAATTCCGATGAAGATCTTCCCGGCGGTGCATTATTCGATGGGCGGCATGTGGGTCGATTATAATCAAATGACGAATATTCCCGGCTTGTTCGCCGCGGGCGAATGCGAGTATCAATATCACGGCGCCAATCGTCTTGGAGCGAACTCATTGCTTTCGGCGATCTATGGCGGTATGGTTTCCGGACCGAAGGCCGTTGAGTATATCAAAGGCCTCAAGAAATCGTCGGAGGATGTATCCTCCTCGGTATTCGACCGGGCGACGAAGCAAAACACCGAGAAGCATCAGCGCATTCTTGGCATGAACGGCACGGAGAACGCTTATGTCATTCACAAAGAGCTCGGCGAGTGGATGACGAACAACATGACGGTTGTTCGGTTCAATAACAAGCTGGAAGCGACAATCGGCAAAATCAAGGAACTGAAAGAGCGCTACAAGAACATTAATATTAACGATACCGCTTCATGGAACAATGCAGGCGTCGCGTTCACGCGTCAATTGTGGAACATGCTTGAATTATCCGAAGCGATGACAAAAGGCGCTCTTCTGCGTAACGAGAGCCGCGGCGCGCATTACAAGCCGGAATTCCCGGACCGCAATGACGACACGTACATGAAAACGACGATCGCATCGTGGACGAAGGAAGGACCTAGCATCTCCTATGAGGATGTCGATGTGTCCTTGATCAAGCCGCGTAAGCGCGATTATTCGACCGATAAAAAGAAAGACGAAACCGCAGAGAAGAAGAAAGGAGAATAAACGATGGCTGAAGCAAATGTGGCAACCAAAAAGGTGAAATTCATCATTTCCCGTCAAGACACGCCGGATTCCGCTCCCTATACGGAAGAATTCGAAATTCCGTATCGCCCGAATATGAACGTAATCAGCGGCTTAATGGAGATTCAGCGCAATCCGACAACAGCGGACGGCAAGAAGACGGCTCCCGTATGCTGGGAATCCAATTGCCTGGAAGAGGTTTGCGGAGCCTGCTCGATGGTTATTAACGGCAAGCCCCGCCAAGCCTGCAGCGCGCTTGTTGATCAGCTGGAGCAGCCGATTCGTCTCGAGCCGATGAAGACCTTCCCGATCGTGCGCGACCTCGTCATCAACCGCGAGCGCATGTTCAATGCGCTGAAGAAGGTGAAGGCGTGGATTCCGATCGACGGAACCTATGATCTCGGACCCGGACCGCGCATGGCGGAGTCGAAGCGTCAATGGGCGTACGAATTGTCGAAGTGCATGACCTGCGGCGTCTGTCTCGAGGCTTGTCCGAACGTGAACGACCGCAACAGCTTTATCGGTCCTGCGGCGATCTCCCAGGTTCGTCTGTTCAACGCGCATCCGACCGGCGAAATGAACAAGGAAGAGCGTCTTGACGCTTTGATGACCGACGACGGCATTGAAGGCTGCGGCAACTCGCAGAACTGCGTGCGTTCCTGTCCGAAGGGCATTCCGCTCACAACTTCCATTGCAGCGATGAACAAGGATACGACCAAGCACCTGTTCAAGAAATGGCTTGGCATGTAGATTGAAAACTTATCATATCTATGGTGGCAGTAAGAACTGGCTTATAGCAGAGCTTTTGAAGCTCGCTAAAGGCCAGTTTTTTTCGTAAATTAAACGCAACTCTTCACCTAAACAACCGCCCCTTACGTTAGAACATGATCCCAATTCAAGCCGGGTATCCTTAGGAAGTGTAATTCCATGTTTACGAAAAAAACAATTGACCCATACTCAAATTTGAGTATAATAAGTCGAGGGTACTCAAATTTGAATAAGAACTGGAAGGAAGGATACATGTGGACGCAAATAAAAGCAATGTAAAGCTGGTCGTTGCCGGTCTGCTGCTCGGGTTATTTATGGCCGCCCTGGATCAGACTATCGTATCAACCGCTATGACGACGATCATCAAGAAGCTGGGAGGCTTCGAGAATTTCATCTGGGTGTATTCCGCCTACATGATCGCCATGGTCGTCTCAACGCCGATTTTTGGCAAATTATCGGATATGTATGGACGCAAGCGTTTCTTCATGCTTGGACTCGCCTTATTCATAATTGGTTCTATTCTATGCGGAACGGCTCAGAATATGGATCAGCTTATTATTTACCGGGCGATTCAAGGGATTGGCGGCGGCGCCTTAATGCCAATCGTATTCACGATTATATTCGACTTGTTTCCGGCGGAGAAGCGGGGCAAGATGATGGGGCTGTTCGGAGCCGTGTTCGGCATCTCGAGCGTCTTCGGACCGATTCTGGGCGGAGCAATCACCGACAACTTCAGCTGGCGCTGGATTTTCTACATCAACGTGCCGATTGGCATTCTGTCCTTTATCTTTATTATGAAGGCTTATCATGAAACAAGAACCTCGAAGAAGCAATATATCGACTATGCGGGCGTGCTGCTTCTGACGGGAGCGATTCTCTGTCTGATGTTTGGTCTTGAGCTCGGCGGAACCGATAATTGGGCGTGGAATTCTTTTAATACCATCTCATTGTTTGTCGGTTCAGGCATTCTGCTCGCCCTCTTCCTGTGGGCGGAGACAAAAGCGAAGGATCCAATTATCAAGCTTAGTCTGTTCTCCAAGAAGTTGTTCACAAGCAGCATGATGATCTCGATGCTCTATGGCGGCGTAATGATGGCCTCCGCAACTTTTATTCCCATATTTATTCAAGGGGTTTTCCACAAGACGGCAACCCAGACGAGCACCGTACTCATTCCAATGATGCTCGGGGTTGTGTTAAGCAGCCAAGTTGGCGGATGGATTGCCAATAAACTGCCATTCCGCAATGTCATGATTGTGTCGGGTCTTACCTTGGTGCTTGGAACCGCATTGCTGGGCTTCGCGATGGACAGCTCGACAAGTCGGTTTATTATTACTCTCTACATGATTATCGTGGGCCTTGGAATCGGCGTTTCCTTCTCCTTGCTGAACATCTCCACCTTGAGCTCGGTGCCGCCGCAATACAAAGGCTCCGCTTCATCGCTAATTACTTTCTTCCGAACGATCGGCTCGGCGCTTGGCGTCACCGTGTTCGGGGTTATTCAGAAGACGAGCTTCCAATCTGCCGTTGAAAGCACGCCGAATATAGATCCGCAGCTGGCGGATCGGATCAAAGGCGGGCAGGCCTTGCTTGATCCGCAGGTTCAGAGCCAAATGGGCTTGCCGGCCGAATTAATTAACTCCTTGCTAAGCAAGCTGTCTGATTCGATTATTGATGTGTTCCAGTGGTCTGTGATTCTGCCTGCTGTCGCGATTATCTTCGCGATTCTGATGGGCAAAGCAAGACTGGAAGCGGCTAAGCCCGGTCATCAAGGAGAACAAGGCAGACCAGGCGATTCCAATGCTCGCAAAGCGGAAGCTTCGCTGAACAGGAGCTAGTCGGCCATGTCATCCATGAAGCTGCTCATATTGGGATTGCTGATGGAGAACGAAAGGCATCCATACGAAATTCGCCAGACGATTAAGATGCGGAATTGGCATACAACCTTTAATGTGCGTGACGGCTCTTTGTATTACGCGGTTGACCAAATGAGGGAGCATGATTTGATTGAAGCGTCGGAGATCGTCACGATTCCAGGCGAGAATCGGCCAGATAAGACGATTTACCGCATTACGGAGAAGGGGAGGAAGGCATTCTTGAAGCTTCTGGATAAGCAGATACTTCAAGTAAACTATCCTCAGCATCCGCTGTTCGCGGCTTTGCCATTCATTATGCATGGCGAGCCGCGGCTTGTATTAGCCGCGATTGAGCAGCACAGCGAGGCTTGCAAGGAACGCATAACGATGCTTGAAGCAGTGATGAGCATCAAGGGGGATTTGCTGCCAAAGGGATCCATCCAGATGATTCGAGGAATTATCCAGCTTAGCGAGGCGGAACGGAGCTGGTTGGAGGAGATGAGAAACGAAGCGGAGTCGGGAAGGTTGTTCGAGTCTCCTTGCAAAAAAAAGGAGTAGCTACGATATCCCTAATCGCAGCTACATCCAATTTTCTCCCCACTTTTGTATCGATTCGATGACAGGCTCGAGATCATGTCCTTTTTCTGTCAGGTCATATTCGATGCGAACCGGCATTTCCGGATAGACCGTACGGCTGACAATTTCCAGAGCTTCAAGCTCCTTAAGACGATCCGTGAGCATCTTGTCGCTCATCTCGGGAATTTGTTCCTTCAATTCCTTGAAGCGCTTGGGACCGCCAAGCAGCACGCGTATAATAAGACCAATCCATTTCTTGCCGAGCAAATCGGCTGCTGCTTCATATCTGGGACACATGGTTGAATAGTCCACTAGCATCACCTCTGCTGTTTAGTTACTTAAGTATAGCATATTTACACACTATTCGTAAGTGCGCCGAATATCCATCTGATGGAGCGACGACTTAGACAGACGCAGGACAGGCGCATATTAAAAAGGCAAGGCAATATGCGTTTATGAGATGAAGCGGTTTTGTTACACAAATGAAATGTTTCTGTTATCGCCTTATCACATGCGGAGGTTATTATAATAAACAAGACCCCCTTTTAATATAACACTTTGGGCCCTGCAGCTGCAGGGCCCCCTTTTTTGCGCATTTTTAGAGTGGAACGTTGACACGCCGGCGATTGCGAAAGAAGCACCATTCCGTAAAACCAATCTCCTTGAGACGCTTCGCGACCAGCTCCCATTCATCGCCGACCCGACTTGGCTTATGGGCGTCGGAGCCGAAGGTGACCGCGACGCCGAAATGAAGCGCACGCTCCAGAATTTCATCTGAGGGATACCATCCTCCGACATCCTTCGTGCTTCCCGATGTGTTAATCTCGATCGCGACGCCGCATTCGGCAATGACCCCAAGCGCGTCATCAATTTGCTGATGAGCGGGTATATCCGAGAAGGCGGGATAATAGCCCTTCATCGCGTCAATATGGCCGAGAATATCGAACATGCCGCTGCGAGCGGAAGCCTTGATCAAATCGTAATAATCCGATTTCTCCTTGATATGCTGCTCTTCGTTCAGGTTGTTCCAACGCTTCCGGTTGAAGATGCTCACTCCGCCAACCTTGTGGACGGAGCCGATCAAATAATCGAATGGCACGCCCTTATAGGCTTCGCGATAGACATCGGCATGTTCGGGGAAGAAATCGGATTCCATGCCAAGCAGCACCTCGATTTTCCCTTCATATTGGGCTTTCAGCCTCAAGACCTCTTCCACATAATGAGCGAAATCGCTGCGTGCCATAGCGATGGCGGGCGAAGGCTGATCCAGTTCATCATAGAAATAGGGAGAATGGTCCGAAATGCCGATGACCTGCAGCCCGGCATCCATTCCGGCCAATATGTAAGCTTCAATATCTCCGTCGGCATGTCCGCATCTGATATGATGGGTATGTAGATCGAATTTCACAAGATTTCACTCCTTCGTTACTCGCTGCTAATGAATTGATGCTCAGGCATGCCGCGCAGATCGCTCAGAAACTGCCGCATGGCCGTATTGAGATAGCGTCCTGATTTGTACACGACGCCAACCGGATGGCTCGTCTCCAGCTCATTCACTTTAATCATCTTAAGCGATCCAAGCTTCAGCTCCGTTGCAATGGACAGTCTGGAAATAATCGCTGCTCCCAGATCAATCTCAACCATCCGCTTTACCTCTTCGCTAGACGAAAGCTCCATCACAATATTGGGCTGAATATTGTATTGCTTGAACAGCCCATCGACAAATCGCCGTCCCAGCGTATCCGGAGCTAGCATGATCATCGGCAAATTTTTCAGCTTGTCTACCGTAGTATGTCTTAGGTTGCTCATTGGATGATCGGGCGATACGACCAAATGAAAGGAATCATAATAAAGCACGGAGGAAGAGATGCTTGGGTTCTTCTCGGTAATATAGGTAATGCCGACATCGACTGTGCCTTGCTCCACGGAAGTCATCACCTGAGATGATGGCATCGTATGTATCGTGATCTTAATGAATGGATATTGATTCTGGAAGTAGGAGAGCACCCTGGGCAAAATCTGAATGGCGATGGAAGAAGTCGTTCCTAATAAAATATGTCCCTGCGGCGTCTGATTCAAATCATCCAGCTTCAATCTCAGCTCGTCCACGATGGCAAGCATGCGCTCGGCATGCTCGAGAAACACTTTGCCGTGATCGGTCAAGGTAACAGGCTGATTCCTGTCGATGAGGATTGTCTTGAATTCATCCTCCAAGCTTTTGATCTGGGCGGATACGGCTGGCTGCGTCAGATTGAGAAGTTCGCCCGCCTTGCGAAAGCTCATCGTCTTGGAGATGGTCAGCAACGTTTCAAGCTGGCTAATATTCATGTTCAGTCATTCCCCCTTTCGGCGCGGCCGAATGTGATTGCAAAGGAAAGAACGGCCCGTTAGGGCGTGTTTGCAAACACGCCCTAGAGCCATTCCTTCTTGCGGAAAATAATAAACATGCAGGAGCCCAGCAAAAGCATAATGCCTAGCAATACATAGGCGCCATATTGAAAATGAAGAAAAGGCATCTTTTCAAAGTTCATCCCGTAGATGCCGGTAATGAACGTGAGGGGCATGAAGATAACGGTAATAGCCGTGAAAACGCGCATAATTTCATTCGCTCGATTGGAAAGGCTCGACTGATAGGCTTCTCGCAAGTTGCCCATCAGATCGCGATAAGTCTCGAACGATTCCGCGATCTTCAGCGCGTTCTCGTAGATATCGCTGAAATATTTCTGAAGCTGATCATCGATTAGCTTCAATTCCTTCTTATTTAATGTGAAAATAACCTCGCGCTGCGGTCCGAGCACCTTCTTCACCCACAAAATCTCGCCGCGGAGGCCGATGATTTCCGTCAGATGGGATTTCTTCGTGTGCATCAGGATATCGACCTCGAGCGTCTCGATGCGACTGTCGATACGGTCGCCTACAAGAAAATAATTATCGACGACAAGATCGACCAGATGATAGAGGAATTGATCCGGTCTGCTGACCTCCTGCTCCCATAGAATCGGCTTCAAGGTGCGGAGCTCGTTAATTTTCTGCTTCGTAACGGTAATAATATAATAGCTGCCGAGAAACATATTCAGCGCTCTAAGGAATATTTCCTCATCATCGAAACGTATGCTGTTAATAACGATAAAATAATGCTTTTCGTAAATTTCAATCTTGGGACGCTGCTCTTCCTCCTGCAGACAATCCTCTACGGCCAAATCATGCATGCCGTATAAGGGCTGCAGAATGGCCAGATCCTCCACATCTGCGTCAATCCAGTAAAATCCGTTCGGCGGAGCAACCAAGGCTTGCTCGATATTGTCCAGCGTGGTGAACACGCCGTTGTTCACATGTCTAATTTTCATCGCAGCTTCTCCTCTCTTCCTTATGCAGGAGACTGCTGAATCAGGCAGTGCTTATCAATTTCGTGAAAATAACCTCATGTTTCCGCGCCGTTGCCAGAGTGCAGGGAAACAATGGGAGGGATGACTCGCTTTTGACTGAACTTCAGCGTCTCTGTCAAGCAATTGCCGGGCCCCGGTCGGTCGCCTTCCATAACCGCATACACTCCTTTTTAAAGTCGGATAAAAAAATGAAAAAAATGCCTCAATCTTATTTAGTATACTCCTTGGGCGTCGGAACATTCAAGGATAAGATGATCTGGCCTTTATCCCTTGCTACAGGATATGCAAGCGGGGTTCTTGACGGGAATAACAGAATGCATTAAAGTAATAATCATTAGAATCACGATAATTGAATAGACTACTTTCTTATCAAGAGCAGGCGGAGGGACTAGCCCGATGAAGCCCGGCAACCGGCGTAATAAGCACGGTGCTAATTCTTGCGGAAACATAAGGTTTCTGAGAGATGAGAGAGGCGGACAGCTTATTTACCGAGCAGACGACCTTTTCTCAAGCAGAAAGGGTCTTTTTTCTAGTTATCTGTCTGATTCGCCTCACAAACGGTCAAAGGAGTGATTGGCATGCCGATCAAAGTCGCAGATAATTTGCCTGCAAAAGAAATATTGAACAACGAGAACATTTTTGTCATGGATGAAAGCACTGCTTTCCATCAGGATATCCGTCCATTGCGAATCGCGATATTGAATTTGATGCCGACGAAGGAAACGACAGAAACCCAGTTGCTGAGATTAATCGGGAATACGCCGCTTCAGGTGGAGGCCGTGCTGCTGCATCCGAAGACGCATACGTCCAAGAACACATCCGCCGAGCATCTGGAGTCCTTCTATAAGACGTTCGATGAAATCAAGCAAGAATATTTCGACGGACTCATTATTACAGGAGCGCCCGTTGAGCATTTTCCGTTCGAGGAAGTGAACTATTGGGAAGAGCTTACCGACATCATGGAGTGGAGCAAGCGTCATGTGACCTCGACGTTCCATATTTGTTGGGCCTCTCAGGCAGGGCTTTATTATCATTACGGCGTTCCCAAGTATAATCTCGATCACAAAATTTTCGGCATCTACCCGCATACGATCGAGAAGCGCAACGTGCCGCTGCTACGGGGCTTCGACGAGTCGTTCCTCGTGCCGCAATCGAGGCATACCGAGTTTCGCCGAGAAGACATCGAGGGCATTGAGGAGCTTGAGATTCTATCCGAATCGGAGGACTCCGGCATCTATCTGGTCGCGTCCAAGGACGGTCGGCAGATCTTCGTTACGGGACATTCGGAATATGATCCGAATTCGCTGAAATACGAATACGATCGCGACGTCGCGAAGGGGCTATCGATCGCGCTGCCGGTCAACTATTATCCGGGCGACGATCCAGACAAGGCGCCGCTGTCCACCTGGCGGGCGCATGCCAACCTGCTGTATTCGAACTGGCTGAACTATTATGTCTACCAGTTGACTCCCTATGAACTCGGCGCAGGCATCTGATAAGGCCGAGATTTTGGAGCTTAATTTCTACCTAAGGAGTGTATGACGATATGAAAATCGAAAGTGAATTGGCACAAATCGGATCCTTGAAGGAGCCTGTGACGGGAGCGGTGAGCTTTCCCGTCTATCAAGCAACCGCGTTCCGTCATCCGAAGCTTGGCGAAAGCACTGGCTTCGATTACGCAAGAACGAAGAGCCCGACCAGAGCTGTGCTGGAGGAAGCGGCGGCCAAGCTCGAATCCGGCGATGCGGGCTTTGCCTGCAGCTCCGGCATGGCCGCGCTGCAAACGATATTTGCTTATTTCAGCCAAGGCGATCATCTTATCGTGTCCCTTGATCTCTATGGCGGAACCTACCGTTTGCTCGAGCGAATCATGTCCAGATTCGGCGTCACGGCTTCCTATGTGGACACGAACGACATTGACGCCATGACCTCGCTGCTGACGCCGAATACGAGGGCGATCCTGATCGAGACGCCGACGAATCCGCTGATGATGATTACGGACCTGGAGCGCGTATGCTCCTGGGCGAAGTCGAAGGGGCTGCTGACCATTGTCGACAATACGCTGCTTACCCCATATCTTCAGCGTCCGCTCGAGCTTGGGGCTGACATCGTTATACATAGCGCGACCAAATATCTCGGCGGTCATAACGATGTGCTTGCCGGCTTGATCGTGACGAAGGGTGAAGCGCTGTCGCAGGAAATGGCGATCCTGCATAATTCAATCGGAGCGGTTCTCGGTCCTCAAGATTGTTGGCTGCTGATGAGAGGCATGAAGACGCTCGCGCTTCGCATGGAACGCCATCAATTCAACGCGACGAAGCTTGCGGAATTCCTGATGGAGCATGAAGCGATCGAAGATGTCTATTATCCGGCGCTGCCGCATCATCCCGGACATGATACGCAGAACAGACAATCCTCCGGCAATACGGGCATCTTCTCCTTCCGCTTGAAGGACGCCCGCTATGTGGAGCCGATTCTTCGTCATATCAAGCTGATCGCATTCGCCGAAAGCCTGGGCGGCGTTGAATCGCTTATGACCTATCCTGCGGTTCAGACGCATGCGGATATTCCGGAGGACATTCGACAAGCAATCGGCGTGGATGATCGTCTGCTGCGCTTCTCTGTCGGCATCGAGCATATCGATGATTTGATCGAGGATCTGGATCAAGCGATCGCAGCTGCGAAACGCGAGCTCGAAGGTTAACTTTCGCTATTTTGCCATAATGGAAAGCCTCTCCGGGATGACGCCTCGCAGCGGAATATGATACGATGAGAGAGAATGGTTGGCCGCTGTTGTTGCGAATAGATGCTGCGAATGAATCCAAGCGATTGAATTGCTTAGGCAGGAGGTATTGCGGATGAGCGAAATAGACCGAATATTAGACAAGGCTTTGCGCGGCGAGCGAGTAGGGCTTGAAGAGGGCATGGAGCTGCTGGCTTCCGATCAGATTGAGAAGCTGGGGCATACGGCGAACCAAATCATGCTGAAACGACATCCGGACCCGATAACGACCTTCGTCGTGGGACGGAATGTGAATTATACGAATGTATGCGATGTGTATTGCCGATTCTGCGCGTTCTATCGCGCTCCGGGCTCGAAGGAAGGCTACGTGCTGGACGACGAGGTCATTCTGAACAAAATTCAGGAAACGGTTGATGTCGGCGGCACCGAGATTTTAATGCAAGGCGGCACGAATCCGAATCTGCCGTTTACGTACTATACCGATTTGCTGAGGAAGATTAAAGCAAGATTCCCGCAAATCACGATGCATTCCTTCTCGCCTGCGGAAATACAGAAAATGAAGGTCGTGTCGGATGGGTTGACGCTGGACGAGGTCATCGAACAGCTGCATGCCGCAGGGCTTGATTCCTTGCCGGGGGGCGGAGCGGAAATTCTCGACGATCGCACGAGACGCAAGATCAGCCGCATGAAGGGTTCATGGACCGACTGGATGGCTGTAATGAACTCGGCGCATCGCCACGGTATGAACACGACGGCGACGATGGTATACGGCCTTGGCGAGACGATTGAGGAGCGGGCGCTGCATATGACGCGCGTTCGCGACGAACAGGATAAGGTGAAGGCGAACGGATATCCGACACAAGGCTTCAAAGCGTTCATCTCCTGGCCGTTCCAGCCGGACAACACCAATTTGAAGCTGGAGAAGGCAAAGCCGGAAGAATATCTTCGCATCGTTGCGGTCAGCCGGATCATGCTTGATAATATTGATAATTTCCAATCCTCGTGGGTGACCATGGGGCCGGAGATGGGCAAGCTTAGCTTGTCCTATGGCTGCAACGACTTCGGCAGCACGATGATCGAGGAGAATGTCGTGTCGGCGGCCGGCACGACGCATAAGGTGAATATTGAACTTATTCTTCAATTGATTCGCGAAGCGGGCAAGGTGCCGGCTCAGCGCGATACGAAATACAATATTTTGCGGATTTTCAACGAGACCGACAAAGCCCAAAAGGATTTTGTCATGCAGAACTGATTAGAACTGGCCATGAAATGATCAAATAGCAATCCGGCGCATGAATAAGCATCCGATTGCAGGGAAAGGCATCTTCCTCTTTGAGGCGG
Organism: Paenibacillus sp. HB172176; assembly: GCF_011947265.1. GTDB lineage: Bacteria > Bacillota > Bacilli > Paenibacillales > Paenibacillaceae > Pristimantibacillus. Next base: position 54,105 of record NZ_JAATHD010000023.1, on the reverse strand, counting down.
GATGCCTTTTCCGTCTTTCATGCATGTACGCTCCTCCAGGCTAATGCCAATCTCTTCTTCGTATATACAGCGTCCACGGACCATATACTGAAACGGAAGGAAGGAGTGAGCGAGCGTATGGAGCTGTTTACCATTGCCATTGCGAAGGATATGGAAGCTGTTTCCGTTAAATTACAAGCGTTGCTGAAAGAGCATACCAATCATGCATTACATAATGCGAAGCCCGGCGTGCAACTCCAGGCAGCGGTGGATTATGATATTTTGGAAGATAGAGGTATTCGATGCAAGGGGATTCTGCCCGGCTTTCGTTTGGCGGAGCACGGGCATCTCGTGTATCAGGGAGCTGCGAACGCGATTGCCGAATTTATATTGAGCGAGCTTGAAGCGGAATTGGTATTGAAGATGATCAGGCGAAAGCATCACAATATTCCGGCGCTTGAGACGGAGGCGATCGAGAAATATTGCGAAGGCTTGCTGAAAGGCATGGAATGGGATCAACTCGGAAGCCGGTTTCAAGAAGCGGACCGAAATCGCAGGAAGAAGAAGATCGCGGATGAAGTCGAACTGTATTTGTCCGAGCATGCCCAGCTTCAGCTTCAAGGCTTTGTTCGATTCCGATTGCAGAACTATCGGAGCGAGCTGAAGGACATTGTGGAATATGCCATGGATGAATATGTGCTGGATAAGCAATATCAGGAGTTTATTTCGTTGTTGAAATATTTCGTCCAGCTTCAGGAATCCAAGGTTTCCATTGTACACTTGCTTCACAAGGGCGGTCATGAATTTATGCTGTACAATTCCAGCTTCCAACCGATTGAACCGAAGCCGCCGTCAGATCGAATCGTGGCGGAAATGCTGGAGACGGAGATGAATATCGAGGATATGGTCATTTCTTCGCTCATCTCCGTCTCTCCGAAGCAAATCGTCGTGCATACGAGACAAGCGGAAATGCAGGTTATTCGAACGATTCAAACGATTTTCGATGATCGCGTATCGGTCTGCGTCGACTGCAGCTCTTGCTCGCAAACCTTGGATGAGCTGATTAAGCCTTGAGCGATAGCGAATGAATCAAACTAACAACATGACATTACCCAATCAAGAAAGCTGCGCCAAAGGATGAAGATGTCCTTTAACGCAGCTTTTTTTGCCAACTTCGCAAGACTTCGAGAAAAATTTTCTCTTTCGGCAGTCTGCCCTTAAGGGTTACAGCTTAACCCAGGCGTCAAGGCCATCCGGTTGATCGGGATTGATGCCTTGTCGATCCGCCCCGCAAATGGCTGCGATTTGCGCTATGAAGATAAAAGGGATGCCTCGGACGGCGAAATCGAGCTTCATGTTCGACGAAACGACCAGATCGGCAGCAGAGAGATAGAGCTGCCGAGCCTCATCCTGATCGATATAGGCGATGACGGTTGCGCCGCGCGCTTTCAGGTCGGCGAGCAGCTTGAGCTGATACTCAAAGCCGCCGTCATTCAGCGCCGCCAGGACCAAAGTATCCCGTCCGATCGTAACCATGGGACCATGCCTCACATCAAGCAAGTGATGAGCATGCGCTTGAGCGTTGGCGATTTCGGTCATGGCGATCGCACCTTCCGCGGCTAAGCCGTTAAGCTCGCCGTCAGCAAGCACGACGGCATTCTCCCACGCAAAGCCCGCCGTTCTCCGTATAGCCTGCTCCGATCCGGACATGAATGTCTCGCCGTGAGCGACAGCCTCTCGAATTGAATCGATAAGAGCATCGTCATTGCCGTAGAAGGCGGCAAGCATCAGATTGGCGACGTAGAGATTCGTCACCGTGCGCGTCTGGCATACGCTGTTGTCGAATGCCCATGGGAGCTCCAGCGCATAATCGGCAACCTTCGATAAGGGCGAGTCTTGCACGCAGGTCAGCGCAAGCAGCGGGCGCCGCTCGTCTTGTTGAAGCAGCGGAATCGCTTCCATGATCTCGGTCGTGCTGCCCGAACGCGATGGCAGTACGAGCAGCGCGCCTCTTAGCGTGCTCCTATAACGCGAAGCGTTCAGCATCAGATCTCCCCCTGCGAACGCGTACGCCGGAATGCCGCCGCGCAATTGGAACGATCGCGCGGCCGAGACGCTCAGCGCGTAGCTGGAGCCGCAGCCGACGAACGCGATGGATGATGCCTCACTTTCCTTCATAAATGCAGTGAGCCTGTCGCGCTGGGACAGCATGTACGCGAATGTAAGCCGCAACGCTTCGTATTGCTGCTTGATTTCGGAATAAGTTAAGCTCATTCTATTGCCTCCTCATCCTGCCTAACAGCAGTTGTTAAGGAAAGTGTACTGTATTAATGTGACGGAATCAATAATTATTTGATCGAATCAATCAAATAATGATTTAAAAAATCTTTAAATTGCGGTATACTTGCTTTAAAGACAGGAGGAATGGATATATGAACAAGCTCACGATGTCCAAAAGCGGCAAGCGGCGGGAGGATGCCTTGCGCCAGCTGAAACTGGAAGGACGGCTCTCCATTCAGGAAGCGATGCTCAAATTCGATATATCCGAGGCGACGGCAAGAAGAGATATGGACGCATTGGCGGAATTAAACGGCGTCATTCGAACGATTGGCGGTGTTCAATACGAAAGCTATTCCGCCATGAAGGAAGCCACCTTTCATGAGAAGAGGAATATACTGCTGCCTGAGAAGGAGGCGATTGCGGAGAAAGCCGCTTCTCTTGTCGCGGACGGAGATATTATTGCCTTGACTGGCGGAACGACCACCTTCCTCATAGCCCGGAAGCTGAAGGACCGGCGTAATCTGACGGTTGTGACGAATGCCGTCAATATTGCGATGGAGTTGTCCGACAGCGAGGATGTGCAGGTCGTACTGACAGGAGGCGTCATGCGCAAGAACAGCTTCGAGCTATGCGGGCCGCTTGCGGAGAAGACGGTGGAGGATCTTAATATTACGAAGATGTTCCTGGGCGTTGACGGGTTCACGGCTGCGCAGGGGTTTACAACGTATTCAGAGCTGGAGGCTCATATCGGCAAGCTGATGATTGCAAGATCGGCGCAAACAATCGCCGTTTTCGATCAATCGAAGGTTGGCAAGGCGTCAATTTTCACGATTGCGCCGTTATCGGCCGTTCAGGCTTGCGTTACCGATGCGGAGCTGGGTGAGCGGGAATTGCAGCAATTGCGGGAGCATGGGCTGACCGTGCATCTCGTTCGGAAGAAGCAGACAACGGGAGAGGAGTCTTAATTATGTCATTAGTATCTTCAACGCCATTATTGCAGAAAGCTCGCAGAGAGGGTTATGCGGTTGCCGCTTTCAACGTGCATACGCTGGAAATGCTGCAAGGGGTGGTGGAGGCCGCGGAGGCTACCCGCTCGCCGCTCATTCTTCAGACTACGGTAGGAACCGTGAAGCATCTCGGTCCCGAGTATGTCGCCGCCGCGGCCCGCGTCGCTGCAGATCGTTCCGGCGTGCCGATTGCCCTGCATCTCGATCATTGCACGGAATTCGATATTGTTGTCCGATGCATCCGCGCGGGATACACATCGGTCATGATCGATGCTTCGATGCATGCCTTCCAGGAGAACCTGCGTCAAACGTTGCGCGTCGTGGAAATCGCCAAAGCGGCAGGCGTAAATGTTGAAGCGGAGCTTGGCAAGGTGGGAGGCGTGGAGGATGATATCGTCGTTGCGGAGAATGAAGCTTTAATGGCAGATCCGGATGAATGCGCGAGCTTCGTGGAGTTGAGCGGGGTTCCGACGCTTGCGCCGGCCATTGGCACCGCTCATGGCATTTACAAAGGAGAGCCGAGAATCGATTTCGACCGCATTGAGCGGATTGCCGGGCTTGTGTCCGTGCCGCTTGTTCTGCATGGAGGCTCCGGCATTCCAAAGGCGCAAGTGAAACGGGCCGTCTCTCTGGGCATGGCGAAGGTGAATGTCGCTACCGAGCTTCGCATCGTTTTCACGGATGCCATCAAACGCGTATTCGCGGACAATCCCGACGAGAATGATCCGCGCAAATATATGGTGCCGGCCAAGCAGGCTTTGAAAGAAGCGGCCATGGAGAAGATGCGTATATGCGGGGCAGTCGGCAAAGCGTAAGCGGCATCGACGTTAATTTCTCAGCAAGGGATTGCCTTAATCGGATATAATGGACTTATCAAGTTGGACAAGGAAGACGGCTGCTTGCCGTCTTCTTCGGTTTGGAGGCTGAGAAATGACCGTTTCAAAGGGAAGAGGACCTACGCTGGTCAAGGAAATCAATCGCAAGCTTGTATACGGTATGCTCAAGGAGCGCAGGCGTTCGACCAGGGCGGAGCTCGCGGCAATGCTGGAATTGAACAAAAACACGGTTAATGTCATTGTGGACGAGCTGATCGCAGGCGGCTATATCACCGAGACGGGATTGCTCGGACGAACGGGAGCAGGCCGCAAAGCCGTCGGCATCGTCTTCGAACCGAGGAACCGGCTGGCAATCGGGATGCAACTGGGCGCTTCATCCGTTCTTGGCGTCATTACGGATCTGTACGCCAATCCGCTCGAATATTTCGAAATGCCGATTCGCAAGCATGACTTGCATAATCCGCAGACTATCGTCGCACGGGTTCGAGAGCACTCGAAGGAGCTAGTGAAGCAATACGGCGCAAATGCGATTGTCGGCGCGGGCTTCGGCATTCCCGCGTTGCTGGATGCGGCCAGAGTTACGGTCGTCGGCTCCAGCCACTTGGGCTGGAGCGATGTTCCGTTGCTTGAAATGCTGCGAGCCGACAGCCCCATCTCTTATATTATTGATAATAATGTCAAGCTGGCTTCATTGGGCGAGCGCTGGCATGGCCGCGCGGCGGGGCTGCGCAATTTCATTTATTGCTCATTCGGCACGGGAGTGGGCTGCAGCTTGATTATGAATGGCGAAATTTTGCGCGGAGCCTATGGAGCGGCCGGAGAGCTCGGACATATCGTCGTGGAGCCGAACGGTCCCCGCTGCGCCTGCGGCCGCTGCGGTTGTCTGGAAGCGGTGGTCGGGTTGCCGGCGTTGTATGAGCGATTGAGCGCCGCGCTCGGAGCAGCTTATGAGAATATGACGATTCAGTGGTTGGTTCTTCAGGCCGAATCGAATAATGAAATCGTTCTGGAGGAGCTGTCGCGGGCGGGAAGAGCGATAGGCTACGCCTTGTCGAGCGCCGTGAATTTATTGAATCCCGGCTTAATCCTGTTCGACGGTCCTCTAATGAAGCTTTCATCCTTTTTGCTTCCGTTTATTGAGCAGGAGCTGCGCGAGAAGACGATTCGTTTCAGCGGGGAAAAGGCGGAGCTGGCGGTCTCCGATCTTTATCCCTATACCGGAGCGATCGGAGCCGCCGCCGCGATGATCGGCGAATGGGAGCAGCAGTCGAATGCCCTTCAGGGGATTACCTTCTGACCTTCTTTGTACACGGCTTCAATCGCTATTTTGTCGTTTTTGTTATGGAACAGCACAAGATCGGCAACAGCGTCAGGCTCGATAATTCCGTGACGTCCAAGCTTCATGATACGAGCCGGATTTTGCGATGCAAGAGCCCAGCTTTCCTCAAGCGTGAGCAGTCCCTTTCGAACCAGATGGTCAATGCCGGCAGTCAGCATTTGAGCCGAACCCGCAAGAATTTTCTCGTTCGAAGCAAGATGAAGTCTGCCCTCCTCGGTCAGGACAATATCCCCGCCGATATGACTATTGTATCTTCCGGCTTTCATGCCGCTCAGATAGACGGCATCGCTGACTAGAAAGATTTGATCGCGCTTCGCGCGAAGGAATACTTTCAGCAGCGCTTCCGGCAGATGAAAGCCGTCTGCAATAATGCCCGCAGCCAGCTCATCCGATGCAAGCTGCTCCCAAATGTAATTCGAATGCCTTGGCAGCATGAGATGGGATCCGTTGCCCAGATGCGTGCTCATGCTTGCGCCCGCCTCAACCGCCGCGCGTATCTGTTCGGGAGTCGCAGATGTATGCCCGATCGAGACGACAACTCCGCTGCCTGCGCACTTGGCAATGAAATCGCAAGCTCCATCCCATTCCGGCGACAATGTCAGAATGGCAATGCGGCCCTCGGCGATCCTCTGCCAGCGTTGAAAGAGCTCCCAGTCCGGCGCTTTAACAAAAGCTGCGCTATGCGCCCCCCTCGCTCCATCCTCGGGTGTTAAAAACGGTCCCTCCAGATGAATGCCCTTGATGCTTGCCGAAGTAAGATTGTCGGCGCGGCAAGCCTTCGCTATCGTATCCAGAGAAGCTTCTATCGCTTCATCCGAATTGGTGATCAAGGTTGGATAAAAAGAAGTAATGCCTTGCGCCAACAGCATGCGCGCGGCTCTATGAACGCTTTCCTCGGAGAGTGGATGCGTATTAAAGTCGATGCCCCCGTATCCGTTAATCTGCAGATCGATCAAGCCGGCGCCGATCCATGGCAGATCGGCGCCGTTTGTTTCATCCAACGACTCTTTTAACGGCTCGATTGTCGCTATCCGGTTTTGTTCGATCCCGATTCGAATGGGGGATGAGCCGCGCAGACATTTTCCCGTCACATATTGGGTCATAATTACACCTTCCCGTAAGAGTCAATATCGGCATAGAGCGTGCAATCGCCATGAGTGCGAAGAATCGTTGCCGGACATTGCTCGGAGATTGCGTCGTGAAGCGTCCGCCGCACAGCATCATGCTTCGTCTTCCCGGGCACGACGCAGAACAGATGCGCGCCGCCCATGAGCGCCGGAATCGTAAGCGTCAACGCGTGGGTCGGCACGGCGTCCACTTCGGGGAAGCAGCCGTCATTGACTTGTTGCACGCGGCAGTCCATGTCGAGCTCCACCGGCTTCATCAGCAAAGGATCACGGAAATCGGCTACCGGGGGATCATTGAACGCAATATGTCCATTCTCCCCGATGCCCAGACAGACGATGTCGATTGGAGCTTGCGTCAGCTTGGCGGCATAGCGCTCGCATTCTTCTTCGATCGAGGCGGAGCTGTCGATGAGATTCACCTCGGCGAAGCTTGCTTTGCCGAACAGCCGATCCTTAAGAAATTGGCTGAAGCGCTGCGGAGCATCCCCTGGCAGACCGATATACTCATCCATGTGGAAGGCAGTTACTCTGGACCAATCGATACCTTCTGCTTGAAGCAGCGCCTCAAGCGCTTCGTTCTGCGAAGGCGCGGCGGCGAATATCATTCGAATGGATGGCTTCGAGGCGAGCAGTTCTTTCATTTTCGCAGCGATATCCTCTCCTGCCGCAGCTCCCATAGCTTGGCGATTCTCATAGATGCGGACCTTCAATTCATCGACTTTACCGCTGTAAATCGGGTTTATGAAAGACATTCCCAACAACTCCTCTATAATTGGTATAAATATTATACTAATTAAATTATGACGCGAATCCTTGGTTTTGGCAAGCGTCTCTTGACGAAGGCGGCGATAAAGTTGACTTTACCCGCATACCTCTCTTGACCTCCCCCCGAGTTGGCGCTATAATGATGCACATAATGAATGTGATCAGCTATGACAGAAGTCATGTGTCTGCCGGACGCGCTTGGATAAGAGAGAGGAAACGAGGCTGAAATTTCCTTACCTGACGCGGGCGGATATACCCCTTCTTATGCTGTACGGTTGAAACGGACAAGCTCTTGCGAAGCCGCTGTATGCCGTACCGGAAATCTCCGTTACCAGATGATACGAGAACTGCATGACATGCTTTGGCCGAACAAGGTCTGGCATCGCAGTTGAAGTAGGGTGGAACCACGAGCGAACAAGCACTCGTCCCTTGGCAGGGATGCGTGCTTTTTTTTTGCGCTCTCGGCTTGCAAATTGTACAAATCAGGAGGATGAACGAAAGTGGCTATTCAATTAACATTTCCGGACGGCGCAAAGAAGGAATTCGCTTCGGGCACAACAATTGAAGAGGTGGCGGGTTCGATCTCGCCGGGACTTCGGAAGAACGCAGTAGCGGGCAAGGTCGACGGAAAGGTCGTGGATGTATATACGGGGATCGAACAAGACGCGGCAATCGAAATCGTAACGCTTGACTCCGCGGACGGGCTGGAGGTATACCGTCACAGCACCGCGCATCTTCTCGCGCAGGCGCTGAAGCGTATATACGGCGACAAAGCCGTGAAGCTGGGAATCGGTCCCGTCATCGAGGACGGCTTCTACTATGACATCGATATGGAACAATCCCTCTCATCGGAGGATTTGGACGCAATCGAGAAGATGATGACCAAGATCGCCAATGAGAATCTGGAGATCAGAAGGCGCGAAGTAAGCCGCGAGGAAGCGATCGCCATCTTCACGGAGCTGGAGGATCCGCTGAAGCTCGAGCTGATCCGCGATCTGCCCCAGGATTCGGTGATTACGCTGTATGATCAAGGCGAATTCTTCGATCTGTGCCGCGGCCCGCATCTGCCTTCGACCGGCAAGATCAAAGCGTTCAAGCTGCTGAATGTGGCCGGCGCGTACTGGAGGGGCGATTCCAAGAATAAGATGCTGCAACGCATCTACGGCACGGCGTTCCCGAAGAAAGCGCAGCTTGACGAGCATCTCCACTTCTTAGAGGAAGCGAAGAAGCGCGACCACAGGAAACTGGGCCGCGAGCTGAAGATGTTCACCTTCTCCCGCGAGGTCGGCCAAGGTCTGCCGCTCTGGCTGCCGAACGGCGCGAAGCTGCGCAGAACGATGGAGCGTTACATCGTCGATCTTGAGGAGAGGCTCGGTTACGAGCATGTGTATACGCCGGTGCTGGCCAATGTGGAGCTGTACAAAACTTCGGGGCATTGGGAGCATTACAGCGAGGATATGTTCCCGAAGATGGTCATGGACAACGAGGAACTGGTCCTTCGTCCTATGAACTGTCCGCATCATATGATGGTGTTCAAGAGCGACATGCGCAGCTATCGTGATCTTCCGGTTCGCATAGCCGAGCTTGGAACGATGCATCGCTACGAAATGTCCGGCGCTCTGACAGGGCTGCATCGCGTGAGAGCGATGACGCTGAACGACGCTCATATCTTCTGCCGTCCGGATCAGATCAAGGAAGAATTTGCGCGCGTCGTGCATTTGATCCGCAAAGTTTACGAAGACTTCGGCATCAAGGATTATCGCTTCCGTCTGTCCTACCGCGATCCGAAGGATACGGAGAAATATTTCCAGAACGACGAGATGTGGGAGATGTCGCAGCGCATGCTTCGCGAGGTAGCCGAGGAGCTGGAGCTTCCTTTCTTCGAGGCGGAAGGGGAAGCGGCCTTCTACGGACCGAAGCTGGATGTGCAGATCAAGACGGCTCTCGGCAAAGAGGAGACTCTGTCAACTGCTCAGCTTGATTTCTTGCTGCCTGAACGGTTCGAGCTCGAATATGTGGGTGAAGACGGCAAGAAGCATCGTCCGGTCGTTATTCATCGGGGCATTATCTCGACGATGGAGCGCATGACCGCGTTCCTGCTGGAGAATTTCGCAGGGGCGCTGCCGCTGTGGCTCTCTCCCGTTCAGGCGAAGGTCATTCCGGTTTCGACCGCTTATGAAGCTTATGCCCGTCAAGTGGCCGAGGAGATGCAAGCCGGGGGCATTCGAGTCGAGAGCGATCTCCGCAACGAGAAGCTGGGCTACAAGATTCGCGAAGCGCAGCTGGAGAAGACGCCGTACATGCTCGTTGTAGGCGAGAATGAAATGCAGGCCGGAGCGGTCTCCGTTCGCAAACGCGGCGAAGGCGATCTTGGCGCGATGCCGACCGGCGAAGTTGTCGCGCTATTGAGGGCTCAGGTTGAAGCGAAGGAATAAAACGAGGGAATAATTCGAGCGCCTGATCATCGATGGCCAGTTTGCATAAAGCTTGTTTCACTTGGGTATTATTCTTCTGAGGAGGATACATCCAAATGATAACAAGCTTTTTGTTATGGAGAGCATGGATGATTTCCGGGATTTTCGGAATTGCCGCTGTGGCGATTCTTGTCTCTCCAGGTCAGATATATGCCGAGGCTGCGGGACCCAAGCTTGTCGAGGTGCTGGCAACCGGTTATACGGCAGGCTTCGAGTCGACGGGCAAGCATCCGGGTCAGAGCGGTTACGGCATAACCTATTCCGGCGTCAAGGTAAGGCGCGATCAAGTGTCGACCATCGCCGCCGATACGAAGCTGTTCCCGATCGGCACGCTGCTCTATATTCCAGGCTACGGCTACGGCATTGTGGCGGATACGGGGTCGGCGATCAAGGGCAAGCACATCGACCTCTATTTCGAAACGATCAAGCAAGTATACGACGAATGGGGCAAACGAAGCGTGCAGGTCGAGGTGCTTAGATTTGGAAACGGCAAGCTTACCCAGGCTTGGCTTAATCAAATCAATCAAGCCGTCGAGGTGGGAAAGCCGATTCCTCAAGCTTATCTGGAATCTTGAATTTGACTGAATAAGAACAAAGTCAATTGCCATACTAATCCCTGTACGGGAGGTGACAATCATGGCAAAGAACAAGAACCAGATGCAGCAGAACAAACAAAAGCAAATGCAGCAAGCCAACCAAAGCACGTTCAATAATGAATTCGCTTCTGATCAAAGCTTGCAAAACGCGAAAGCGGCCAACCAAGCTTCTCATCAAGCGATGAAGAAAAGCCCAAGCCAGCAAAATCAACAAAATCAACAGTAATCAATGAAGATTACTCTAAGCAAAATCGAGGAACCGTGAGGTTCCTCTTTTCATTTGATGACGTCAGGGATATAATGTAGGCATATTTGACATCATTCCATGCATATTCGCAAGGTTTATAAGGAGGGCGAGGCCGGACATGCGTGCAACCGTTCGATGGTTTAAGGGGAATTCGGAAGTGGAAGAGGAAAAGACGAACGAACATAAAGGCTTGACCCGGTTGATGAATGAATCCGTTGTCATTTCCGATCAATTGAACGCGGCTGTCGACGAGGTGGATCGGACGATTGAACATTTGAGCGAAATAGCCGATCAGACGGCCAAGCAGGAGCAAACTCTGCGCAGCTCAAGTGCGCTGGCTATGGACCGGATCGAAGAAGCCTTCTCTTCCTTGCAGGAAGTCGCTTCGGCGGCCGAACAGATTAGCGGTGCTTCCACCCAGTTGAACAAGAAGAGCAAGGAGACGAAGGAGATCGTGCTGGATGTGTGCCGATCGCTGCTCAATACGGATGAAGTAATGAACGAGCTCAGCCATCAAAATCAATCGATGGAAAAGCATGTTCACGAGTTAATCCAGCATACGTCGCTTATTACTGAAATGAATGTGCTTATTCATGAAATCGTATCGCAGACCTCGCTGCTTGCGCTTAACGCTTCTATAGAAGCGGCTCATGCCGGCGAATACGGCAGAGGGTTCTCTGTGGTGGCGAATCAGATCAAGAAGCTGGCCGAGCAGAGCGGAGAGGCGGTCAAGCGTTCAACCGAAATGGTGGAGCAAATTGAAAGCGGAGTGGAGTCCGTCGTGCAGGCAGTCGCACTCGAGAGAGAATCCGTAAAGCGGGGGGTCGCGGAGATGGCCGTCAATAAGGAACGGATGGATGTCATCTTCTCCCGAATAACCCAGGTTGACGAGCTGGCAGGACAAATGAACCAGTCGAGTGGACAGCAATCCGAATTGACTTCGCAATCCGCTCTGATGCTGAAGGAAGTCGTTGGCTCGGTCGACGAAACGCTCAGAAGCGTTGATGATACCTTGAAAATGACAACCCGGCAGCGCGAGCAGATCTCCAAGCTGAGCCTGATCAGCGCAAAGTTGGGCCAATCCTCCTCTGAGCTTGCCAAAGCGGTTGATGCCGTCGGAATCAAACAGACGATTCATGAAGCGAAGGGCAGCGCTGCCGCATTGCGTGACGGGTTGATGCAGTCGGCATTGTTGCCTGAATTGATTTCTCTCGACGAGAGTCGGCATCAGCAGAAATTGAAGGCGATGCTGGATTCGAAACCGGATATTGAAGCCATATGGTCGAATGACTCCGAGGGCTCCTTTCTTTATTCCTATCCAGCGGCAGGTCTCCTTAATGCAAAGGGCAGAGAATGGTGGAAGCAAGCGATTGCCGGGCGAGCCTTTCTATCCCAACCGTACATCTCCGCGATTACGAAACAGTTGTGCATGACCATAGCCGTGCCGATCAAAGCCGACACAGGCGAAATTATAGGCGTTATCGGAGCGGATATGTCAATTTAGCTTTGAGATTGTTTTCGGGTCGCCAGCAAGCTTTAGCCGCGGCGGCCCTTTTTGCGTATTTTCAGCGCAGCGTCAGGAAATAGAGGTCCAGCATTTCTTCTCCGTCCAGAGGCTGAGATCAGGATCAATCGGACGTACCTGTCTCTTAAGGAGGAAGTTCGCTATACTTAGAGCATCAAAATTGTTATTCCCTTAAGGAGTTGTGCGGAATGAATGGAAATTTCGCTGGAAGGCTGTTCACTGGTCTTGTTATTATCGCTGTGGGAGTAGGATTTCTGCTCAGGCAGCTTGGAATCGTAACTATCAGCATTGGCGAGCTGTTCTCCACCTACTGGCCCGTATTTCCCATCTTGCTTGGTTTGTCCAAACTGATCGGGAATCGGTTCCGGGACGGTTCGGGCCTGTGGGGGGCTATCGTCTTGTTCGTCGGAATCGTATTTCTCGGCAATAATCTGGGTTGGATGACCTGGACGATTGGCGATGTTGTTCCCTATGCGATTCCGTTCATTATTATAATCGTCGGGTTGCGAATGATTCTGAAGCCGCAAACACGCAAGTCTTATCATCAAACGCCTCCAACTGACGAGTGGAAATCGTATAGACCTTATGACTCGAACGTGGAAGTGCCGCCTGCGCCTCCGCTTCATCCAGATCCCACGAAACGCACCGCGGATTCGAATACTGACGCGGATTCGAGTTCGAATGAGTATCAGGAACAGGAATCGCGCAAGGAACCTGATTATTCTTATGAGGAAGAGCCGAGAGAGCGGCGCGAGCGGCATAGCCGACATCATAGGGAGTGGCGGAATGAATCGAGCCATTCTTATCGGGAAAGAGGTCATCGCTCTTGGGGTCATCACGGCGGCAGAGAGCATGTGGAGTGGTGGAATCATGACGCGAATGTGCAGAGCCGTTCCGGGTTCATCGGCGATATTCATATGGGTCATGATTATTGGGAGCTGAAGCCGCTCAACATCTCCCATTTCATTGGGGATACTGTGCTTGATCTTACCAAAGCACAAATTCCATACGGAGAAACGAAGATCTGCATCTCCTCTTTCATCGGGGACGTGAAGGTTTACGTTCCGAATGATTACGAAATCGGCATTCAGGTTGTATCAAGCGCGTTTATCGGCGATGTGAAGGTGCTTGGACAGAAGGAAGGCGGCCTGTTCACGAGCGTAAACACGAAATCGCCGATGTTCTCGGAGGCCGATAAGAAAATCAAGCTTGTCGTCAGCACCTTTATCGGCGATACGCGCGTAACGAAGGTAGGGTGAGGAAGGCATGATGGTTCGGTTCTTGCGCAGCGGGAAGTGGGAGCTGGTCGGGATATTCGTTATCTCCGCCGTTGCCGCTTCTTTGCTTGCGGCTTTCATGTGGGTTGCGCTATCCAATCAATTCAGCACCGCGAATTTGAAGCTGCTGTCCGGCATCGTGCTGCTTCTGGTCAGCGGAGCGTTCGGCTATTGGGCGGCGCAGCGAATCGGCAGGCGCCTGGACACGCTTCATTTGGCATTGAAGCAGGTGGTGAACGGCAATTACGAAATGAGAATTAATGGAGAGGGACATAGCTCCTTCTCGGAAATCTACCAGGAGTTCAACACGCTTGTTCAGGATATGGAAACGAAGATGAAGCTTCTGCAGCGGATGGGAGAAGAGAAGATTCTCATAGAGTCCGCCTCTAATGAAGCGGCCGTGCTGGAAGAGCGGAAACGGCTTGCCAGAGATTTGCATGATACGGTAAGTCAGCAGCTGTTCGCCATTCATATGTGCGCTTCCTCGCTGCCGAAGCTAAGCGAAGCAAATCCGCCGCAGGCGGCCTCCGTCATGAATCAATTGATTGACATGTCGAATCTGGCGCAGAAGCAGATGAGGAATTTCATCGCGCAGCTAAGGCCGATGGAGCTGGAGGGACGCACGCTGCAGGAAGCGCTGGACAAGTGGTTTCCGGATTTCTGCAGGCAGAATCAAATTCAAGGTATGCTGGAATGGAGGCTCCGCGATCAATTGAGCGAGGCGAAGGAGCATCAGTTGTTCCTCATTATCCAGGAGGCGATGGCGAATGTCGTGAAGCATGCGAAAGCTCAGAATTGCACGCTCACGCTGACCGAGAACGAACGGCAACTGGTTATGATGCTGATTGACGACGGAGCGGGCTTCAAGGCGGATGAAGTGAAATCCGGCTCGTACGGCTTGTCCACGATGCAAGAGAGAGCTCAGAAGCTTGGCGGCGGAGCGGATATTGTAAGCAAGGTAGGCAGCGGAACCAGAGTGAAAGTGACGATTCCTAAGATTTATAAAGGAGAGCAGGAGACATGAACGTTGAGCAGATTAAAGTAATGATCGTAGATGACCATGATATGGTAAGAATCGGTTTGCGAACCTATCTGATGCTGGAGCCGAAGCTTGCCATAACGGCGGAAGCCGGCAACGGCGCTGAAGCGCTTAGAGTATTGGAAGAAAGCTCCGAGGAAGAACGCCCTCATGTCATTCTCATGGATCTGATGATGCCGGAAATGGATGGCGTGGAGACGACCAAAGCGGTGATGGCCAAATTTCCGGCTGTCAAAATCGTGATGTTGACGAGCTTCCTTGAGGATGACAAGGTATATGCGGCTATTGAAGCCGGTGCTGTCAGCTATGTTCTGAAGACCGTATCTGCCGAAGAGTTAATCTATGCGATTCAAGGCGCGTTCAAAGGAATGCCGGTCATGACGGCGGATGTGTCTCAAGCGTTGACGAGAGGGCTTAGACAGAGAACGGCGCAAGCCGGAGACGAGGATTTGACCGAACGCGAGAAAGAGGTGCTGCTTCTTATCGCAGACGGACAATCGAACAAGGAGATAGCGGAAGAGCTGCATATTAGCGTGAAAACGGTGAAAACGCATGTCAGCAACCTATTGATGAAATGCGAGCTGGAAGACCGGACACAGCTTGCGGTGCTCGCTCATCGCAAGGGCTGGGCAAACCGCGCGTAAGAGCAATTGTGGGGGGAAATGCCAAGAGCACATAAGGATGCCTTCATAGGGACATACTATCCTTCAGGATAATAGGGATGGAGGTATTTATTTATGATTTCAATTTCTTCGTCTGTCGCAGGAAGCGAGATACTGTTCACCGAGGCTCGCGATTTGCTCGAGCTGAAGCAATTTACTCTGGGAGGCAATTGGGATTATAAGTCCGGCTCCTTCGATCATGCGCTGGATCAGGAGCATAAAGTCTGGCTCCGCATTCCGTTCGAAGCGTCCAGCGGGGAGATTGATTCCGAGCATAATAATGAAGCGGTCATTCGACTCGGCACTCCCTATCTCCTTAGACATCTCTACAATGAAGGGACAGATCCTGAAGGCTCCGTGCGCGTGCTTGGCGCGATGTTCGACCAATTTCAGGCTCCTGTTGACCCCGATGCGGACATCTCGCCCGAATGGATAGAGAGAGGCCAAGCGCTGATGCGGGAAGTAGAGTTTCTAATCAGAGGATAATCGACTTGGAAATGCTGCGGGAATGAAAAGCGCCCCGCCAAAGTACGCGTAGCCGTTTCACCTTGCATAACGCTGTATTTCACTCCCCGAATAGACATTCGAGGAGTTTTTTATGTTAGATTAAATTCCTTTTAAGTTTGTTTTAAGGTAGAATGTGCATGATAGAACTAATCAATAAATGATGAATTTCTAATATAGCATGACGAACGGAGGAGAACGCAAATGGATGATCAAGACAAAAAAGGGTATGATGAATTTTTCTCTTCGGAGGGCTCGAATCGTTCGCAAGAGGGGGATCGCTCTGAGGAAGAGAGACGTTCCGACGGGGTAGAGGAAGCTCGGCAGAATCAACAGGAGCAGCACGCGAAACCTTCTTATTATTATTCTTACGGACCAATGTCCCAGCAGCCTAACCAAACGGTTGCGTCCCAGTCTGGCTCGCAATCTTCTTATGACAGCGGCTATCCTTCTGCGGTGCCGGCGCCATCGATAGAGGCAGCTTCGTCCGAACCAAGAAATTACGCAAGCGCGCAAGCGGTGTCAAAGCCGAATTTCAAGGTGCGCGAGCAACGCAGAACCTCTTTCCGAGCCATGTTCCTATCCTTCCTGGTTGGGGTTCTGGTAGTCGGAGGCTTGATGTATACGGCAGATTATCAAAATTGGTTCACGCATGGGGATTCAGTCGCAACGCAAACCAAAAACGACGGCGGAAGCGTTTCCGCATCGACCGCCTCCGGCGCGAACAGCTCGACGAACGCGCTGGTGGCGGACAGGCCGGATAATCTGGCGGATTTGTTCGAGAAATCGAGTCCGGCAGTTGTGAAGATCGAAACATACGTGAACGCGCAATCCAGACAAAATTCCGGCAGCATTCTGGATGATCCGTTCTTCCGCCAGTTCTTCGGCGATAATTATCCTGGAACCGGACAGCAGCAACAGCCAAATAACGGCGACGACAGCCAGATGCAGGAGCTTGGCATCGGATCCGGCTTTTTCTACAAATCAGATGGTTATATTCTAACGAACCAACATGTTATCGCCAATGCGGATCAGATCAAAGTTGTCGTGCAAGGCTATGACGAGCCAATCGTTGCGAAGCTGCTCGGATCGAGCTATGACCTTGACTTGGCTGTCCTGAAGGTGGAAGGCGATCAAGCATTCCCGACCTTGCCGCTTGGCTCCTCGGATGATATTAATATCGGGGATTGGGTTGTAGCCATCGGCAATCCATACGGCTTTGACCATACGATCACAGCCGGCGTGCTAAGTGCAAAAGAGCGTCCGATTGATATTCAGGATTCGGACGGCGAGCGTCAATACAAGCATTTGCTGCAAACGGATGCTTCCATCAACCCGGGCAACTCCGGCGGTCCGCTCTTGAATGTGAACGGCGAGGTTGTGGGCATTAATACGGCGGTAAGCTCGCAAGCGCAAGGCATCGGATTTGCGATTCCGACCAGCACGATCAATGAAGTGCTCGACAGCTTGACGAACAATACGGAAATTCCGAAAGAGCCGGCGCCGTTCATCGGCGCGGAACTGTACGCCATGACGGAGGATTACGCGAAGCAGCTTGGTCTTGACAGCGCGGATGGTTCGCTTGTGAAGGGCGTCTACTATAATTCGCCGGCTTATCTGGCTGATCTGAAGCAATATGATGTTATTACAGGCATCGACGGCAAAGAGATGAAAACGACCGATGCTTTGATTGCCGCGATTCAGGAGCATAAGGTAGGCGACAAGGTAGAGCTTAATATTTATCGCAACGGCCAGAAGATGAATATTGAAGTCGAGATCGGAGATAAGAACACATTTGGCATTACGGAATAGACGAGAAGCGTGGGAAAGCGCAGGGCATGCTGCTCTGCGCTTTTTTGCCGCAAGATAAGGGGGAGCAAAAAAATGAGATCGCATATTGTTGTTGTAGATGATGATGAGAAAATTATATCGATGCTTCGCCGCAGCTTGGCCTTCGAAGGCTATGAAGTAACCACGGCATCCAACGGAGCGGAAGGTTTGAAAACACTGCTGACGAAAGAGCCTGATCTGCTCATCCTCGATGTAATGATGCCGCAGATTGACGGCTGGGAGGTATGCCGCAGAGTAAGGGAGAGCGGCAGCACCGTGCCGATTCTGATGCTGACGGCCAAGGATGAGGTTATCGACCGGGTGAAGGGGCTTGATCTCGGAGCCGACGATTATGTGGTGAAGCCGTTCGCGCTGGAGGAATTGCTGGCGAGAGCCCGCGCGCTGCTTCGTCGCAAGAGCGACAAGCTTGAAGAATCGAACAGCCAGCTGCAGTTCGAGGATCTCGTTCTCGACATGGATGCAAGAGAAGCGATCCGCGGTGACCGCCGAATCGATCTGACTTCGAAGGAATACGATCTGCTCTTGCTCTTCATGCAGAATCCGCGCAGAGTTTTGACTCGAGATGCGATTATGGAGAAGATCTGGGGCTACGACTTTAGCGGAGAATCCAATGTGCTTGAAGTCTATATCGCCATGCTCAGGCAGAAGGTCGAGGACGGCGGCGGCAAGCGGCTCATTCAGACGGTCCGAGGAACGGGCTATGTGCTTAGAGGAGAGGCGGGTTAATTCATCATGACCATTCGGCTTCGTCTGACATTATGGTATTCGGGTCTGCTCGCGGCGACGCTGCTTGTGTTTGGGGTAAGCATCTATCTGTTCATCAACTGGAATACTTATAATGATGTGAGAAATCAATTAAAGGAGCAAACAGATAATTTAGGCATAGTCCTCACGAACTTTCCGAATTCGTTCGATATTAATTTGGATCGTCAGTCCCAGTCACAGATTGACGGCAAAGATATGTACGTTCAGCTTATTAATTACAAGGAAGGCTTAATCTTACAGACATCAAATTTAAGACAGCAGAGTTTACTCATCCCATATCCAGATGCGGAAACAAAACCTCAAACCGAGTTTAAAACGGTTCAGCTTGAGATCAACAGTAAGAAGTATAATATGATGACCTATCAATATGCCATTCCTTATAAAGGACAGTTGGTAGGGCTTTTACAGGTAGGCACCTTAACATACAACGAGGACAAGTATTTGTCCGGTCTTCGAACAACATTGATCTTCTTCTCCATTGTTGTTGTACTAATTGCTTTTACTGTGGGGATGTTTATTGCAAGGCAGGCGCTTCGCCCAATCGGCAGGGTAATTCAATCGACAAGGCTGATTGAGAAAGGCTCGGATTTAAGGCTTCGGATTCCGATTGAACGCACGAATGATGAGATTGGCATGCTGGTTAATACACTCAACAGCATGCTCTCGAGACTAGAGACAGCGTACAATGAGCTCGATGAAGCATTCAAGGCGCAGCGCAGATTCGTCTCCGACGCCTCGCATGAGCTTCGAACCCCGCTAACGACGATACGGGGCAATATCGATCTGCTGGAGAAAATGTGGAGCAAGGCTAGCGAGGAAGGAAGAGACGCTCCGCATGCCGGAGAGCTTCAGCTTAGCTCGGATCATTGGACGATGTCGAATGAAGCGATGTCGGATATTTCCGCCGAAGCGAAGCGAATGAGCACGTTGGTCGGCGACCTGCTGGCATTGGCGAGGGCCGATGCCGGCTATACGATGGAGATGACGCAGCAAGAGCTGTTGCCGCTCACCCAGACCGTTATTCGAAGAGCGCAGTTGCTTCCTAGAACGGCGGAATGGAAGGTGGGCGATTTGACCGCGCTTCGCAATATTTGGGCTTTCGGCAATCAAGACTACTTGCAGCAGCTTCTCTTCATCTTCATCGAGAACGCGTTCAAATACACGCCGGACGGTTATGTAGAGATTAGCGCGGTGCGAAGGGATGATTACATCGGGTGGCGCATTCAGGATACCGGGATCGGCATGAATCCCGATGAAATTCCGCACATCTTCGATCGCTTCTATCGCGCCGATGAGTCCCGCGGCGTTACGGTTGGCACGGGGCTGGGTCTGTCGATAGCCAAATGGATTCTCGATGAACATAACGGCTCTGTCGAGGTTACGACGCGCGAGAATGAGGGCTCTACGTTCACGATTTGGCTTCCCATAGACTTTTCCCAGCGTGAGGATTCGTCTATAATGGAAGAAACGAATCGCGAGGAGATCTAAGCGGGTTCGTCAGAAAGCAGGTGCAGCAATTGCAAATTGTGAAAATATCGCCAAGAGGGTATTGCTACGGCGTTGTCGATGCGATGGTACTGGCGCTCCAAACCGCCAAAAATCTGGAGCTGCCAAGACCCATTTATATTCTGGGCATGATTGTGCATAACGCGCATGTGACGGAAGCGTTCGAGAAGGAAGGCGTCATAACGCTGGACGGGGCGAATAGACTGGAGATTCTGGAGCAGATCGAAGCGGGAACGGTGATCTTCACGGCTCACGGCGTGTCGCCCGAGGTGCGCAGACGCGCCAGTGAGAAAGGGCTGTCCGTTATCGACGCGACATGCCCGGATGTCACAAAGACTCATGATCTTATTAAGGAAAAAACAGGGCAAGGCTATCATATTATTTATATCGGGAAGAAGGGGCATCCCGAGCCGGAAGGGGCAATCGGGGTCGCTCCCGAGCTCGTGCACTTGATCGAACACGAATCGGAGATTGCTGATTTGGATATTGGGGATGAACGCATTATTATCACGAATCAAACAACGATGTCGCAATGGGATATTCGCCACATTATTCAGAAGCTCCAAGAGAAATATCCGAACGCTGAGGTGCATAACGAAATCTGTCTTGCAACCCAGGTGCGTCAAGAGGCTGTGGCGGAGCAAGCTGGCACCGCGCAGCTATGCATCGTGGTAGGCGATCCGCGCAGCAATAATTCGAATCGGCTAGCGCAGGTTTCCGAGGAGATTGCGGGGGTAACGGCTTATCGCGTAGCGGATGTAACGGAGATCAAGCAAGCGTGGCTCCAAGGTATTGACCGCGTTGCGGTCACATCGGGAGCTTCGACGCCTACGGCGCTTACGAAAGAGGTTATTGCGTATCTTGAGCAGTATGACTATCGCAATCCTTCCACCTGGAAGCTGAACCGAACCGTTAATATGAATAAGCTGCTTCCGAATGTACGGGTGAAGTCGCCGGAGGAAGCAAAACCAGCAACGTCGAAATCGTCATAAAACCTGGCGGGCAGCAGAAGCGAGAGAGCTCCTTTCCTTCTGCCGCCCTAAAATTGGTTGTTGACGAAATGCCATTCATCATGTATATTTACTTTAGTGATTAAAAGCATAAAAGCCACAAAGCATAAAAGCTTAAAAGCCTAACAGCGATAAAGTGTTATCGAGGAATTTAAGCAATTAAATACACACATAGGGAGAGATCGCGATGATCGTAATCACAGAACCAAATATTACCGATGAAAGAATTAAGGAAATTACTATTCATATAGAGAAAGCCGGCGTTCAAGCGCATGTGTCAAGGGGAACGGATCGCACTGTAATCGGCATTATCGGCAGCGCGGCGCCGACCCTTGCGGAGCATCTTCGCCAAATGAAGGGCGTTGAGAACGTGATCAAGATTTCGAAATCGTACAAATTAGCCAGTCGAGACTTCCATCCGGATGATACGATTATCGACATCAAGGGCGTGAAGATCGGCGGCGACAACCTGGTTATTATGGGCGGTCCTTGCGCGGTGGAATCTCCCGAGCAGATCGACGAGATTGCAAGGCTGGTGAAGGCGGCCGGAGGGCAGGTGCTGCGCGGCGGAGCGTTCAAGCCGAGAACCGGTCCGTACAGCTTCCAAGGCGTGGGCGTCGAAGGTCTCGCGATGATGACCGAAGCGGGCAAGAAGCATGGCTTGCTGACGATTACGGAAGTCATGACGCCGGAATATGTGGACATTTGCTCCGAATACGCGGATATCTTGCAGGTCGGAACCCGAAACATGCAGAATTTCGATCTTCTCCGGAAGCTCGGCACCGTCCAGACCCCAGTCCTGCTGAAACGCGGCTTCAGCTCAACCTATGACGAATTTCTCAATGCCGCCGAATACATTCTTGCGGGCGGAAATCCGAATGTTATGCTTTGCGAGAGGGGCATTCGCACCTTCGAAGCCTACACGCGCAACACTTTGGATCTGGCCGCCATACCGGTACTGCAATCGCTCAGTCATCTGCCTGTCATCTCCGATCCGAGCCATGGCACGGGCCGCAGGGAATTGGTAGAGCCGATGTCGAAAGCGTCGCTCGCGGCGGGAGCCAACGGCATGATCATCGAAATGCACACCGATCCCGACAACTCGATGACCGGCGACGGCGTTCAATCCTTGTTCCCGGATCAATTCGCGAAGCTTCTCAGAGAGCTTGAACAGCTTGCGCCGTTGCTCGGCAAGCAATTCAACACCGAGAAGCAGCCCCCTTCAGCCTTCGTTGAGTGGAAGAAATAGATTTGAAAGTTTGGCCCGGACGGCTTAGCGTCCGGGCTTTATTTATTTCATTTGAAGAGTGGAAATGGCTGATATGGAAGGTTTTGGGCGTGCCTTTGGAGAGATTGTCATGAGTTGTTCAAAGTTGTAAGTATACCTCACATACTCATAAAAAAAACCTAACATAGCTATTGACGACGTGAAAGGGTAGTTTTATAATAACGTCATGGTTTGGAGCAATTATTGAACATTAGTCGTTCGATTATTAGCAAACGTTCGGAAATGGAGGAAGTTTAGATGTCAGTTGAAAAAGTTTTGGAACTAATTAAGGAAAATAATATCCAGTTCGTTGATTTCCGTTTTGTAAGTCTGTCGGGTGGTGCCCACCACATCACGCTGCCTGCTACAGAGGTAGACGCAGACACTTTCGTTAACGGCGTAGCCTTCGATGGTTCATCGATCCCTGGCTTCCGCGGTATCGAAGAATCCGATATGGTCATGATGCCGGATACAGAATCCGTATTCGTAGATGCTTTCACCAGCCATCCAACATTGAACGTAATGTGTAATATCCATACGCCTGACGGCTCCCGCTATGAGCGCGATCCGCGCAGCATCGCTCAGAAAGCCGAAGAATATCTGCAAACGACCGGTATCGGTACGGCTGCGTTCTTCGCTCCTGAATCCGAATTTTTCGTATTCGACGATGTGCGTTATGAAAGCTCGATGAACACTTCGTTCTATTCCGTAGATTCCGAAGAAGCGAACTGGAATACAGCGCGCAAAGAAGAAGGCGGAAACCTTGGCTTCAAGATTCCGGTTAAAGGCGGCTATGTTCCTGTAGCTCCAATCGATGCGCAGCAAGATATCCGCAGCGAAATGGTTCGTTTGATGCAAGAATCCGGTCTTCGCGTAGAGCGTCATCACCACGAGGTTGCTACAGCCGGTCAAGCTGAAATCAACTTCCGCTTCGATACGCTTACAAAAACAGCCGACAACCTTCTGAAATACAAATATATCGTGCATAACGTTGCGCGCCAATGGGGCAAAGTTGCAACCTTCATGCCAAAACCGCTGTTCGGCGACAACGGAAGCGGTATGCATGTTCACTCCTCGATCTTCAATGGGGACACGCCTTTGTTCTATGACAATTCCCAATACGCGAACCTGAGCAAAACAGCTATGAGCTATATCGCGGGTATTCTGTACCATGCGCCTGCTCTTATCGCAATCACGAACCCGAGCACGAACTCCTTCAAGCGTCTCGTTCCAGGCTACGAAGCGCCGGTTAACCTTGTATTCTCCAAAGGAAACCGTTCCGCAGCCGTTCGTATTCCGATTGCAGCTGTTACACCGAAAGGCTGCCGAGTGGAATTCCGTACACCGGACTCCACAGCGAACCCTTACCTTGCGTTCGCGGCTATGCTTCTTGCGGGTCTTGACGGCATCAAGCGCAATCTTGATCCAGTGGCTCTAGGTTATGGTCCGTTCGACAAAAACATCTATGAGCTTCCTGAAGAAGAGAAGAAAGAAATTCGCAGCGTTCCTGGCACTTTGGATGAAGCGCTTGACGCTCTTGAAGCAGATTCCGAGTTCCTTACTGAAGGCGGCGTATTTACACAAGACTTTATCGATAACTATGTTGCATTCAAGCGTCAAGAAGCGAAAGCTGTTTCCATCCGTGTTCATCCGCATGAGTACAGCTTGTACTTCAGCTGCTAATCAGTATAACGATGTATACGAAACGAGCCTGCAAAGGCTCGTTTTTATTTTGAATAGAAATAAAGAAAATCCGAATGTTCAATGAAAATTCCATTAAGATGTTCGACTATTTAGGTTGTTTGTTGCAATTTTACTTGAAGCAACGGTTCAAAATTGCTATCATAGCGATATCGTGTACAAACTAGAAGGGGTGGAGAATGAAGTATGACCAGAGCTTATAACTTTAACGCGGGTCCCGCAGCAATTCCTCTTGAAGTGCTGGAGCAGGCGCAAGAGCAATTCGTGAATTATCAAGGCGCAGGCATGTCCATTATGGAGATGTCCCATCGCAGCGCGTTATATGAGGAAGTCAACAATAGTGCGCAAGCTTTGCTTCGCGAGCTGTTCGGCGTTCCGGAAAACTATCATGTGTTATTCTTGCAAGGCGGAGCAAGCACGCAATTTGCGATGCTTCCGCTGAATCTGCTTCAGGAAGGCCGGCCGGCGGCTTATGTGCAGACTGGGGCATGGGCGGATAAAGCGATTAAGGAAGCGAAAAATGTCGGCGATGTGACCATTGCCGCTTCGACAAAAGAAGATCATTACATGAGAACTCCTAATTTGTCGGAAATTGAAATTCCTTCGAATGCTTCTTACCTCCATCTGACATCGAATGAAACCATCGGGGGCACGCAATTTCACGAATTTCCTGTGACCGGAGATATTCCGCTCATCGCTGATATGTCCAGCGATATTTTAAGCCGACCACTCGATGTTTCCAAGTTCGGTATGATCTATGCCGGCGCTCAGAAAAATTTGGGACCGTCCGGGGTAACTGTCGTCATCATTCGTGACGAGCTCGTGAAAGCAGGTTCGAAATCCATTCCGGCGATGTTCCAATACGCTACGCATGCGAAAAGCAATTCACTCTACAATACACCGCCTTCCTTCTCCGTCTACATGGTAAGCCTCATGCTTCAATGGATCAAGTCCAAGGGCGGCGTAAGCCAGATGGATCAGCTTAATCGAGACAAGACGAAGTTGATTTACGACCGGATCGATCAAAGCGGCGGCTTCTACAAAGGCTGCGCGCAGGCGAACAGCAGATCTCTGATGAACATAACATTTCGCATGGAAACCGAGGAACTGGAGAAGCTGTTCGTCAAGGAATCGGAATTGCAAGGCTTCGTGGGATTGAAGGGGCATAGAGACGTAGGCGGCTTAAGGGCTTCGACCTATAACGCTGTGCCGCTGTCAAGCTGTCAAGCTCTTGCCGAGTTTATGGCCGATTTTCAGAAGCGCAACGGCTAATAGATAAGAATAGAAACGCTCCTCCTTCGCTTGAAGGAGGAGCGCTGTTATGTCTGATTAAGCTAATGAGGATTCGTTCTGGCTGACGCCATGCATCTTGTAGCCTACATTGCGCACAGTAAGGATATACTCCGGGGTTCGAGCGTTCTTCTCAATCTTGTCCCGAAGATGGCTGATATGCACATCGACGATGCGCGTGTCCCCGAGAAAATGATAATCCCATACGCCATGAAGCAACTGCTGACGACTGAGCACCTTGCCTTTGTGCTGGCACAGGAAGAGCAGCAGCTCGAATTCCTTCGGAGTCAGCTCAATCGGCTGGCCGTCGACGAGCACCTCGCGCTGTTCCACGAGCACCTGCAGTCTGCCGATGGAATAGGCTGTGTCGTCAAGAACGCCCGGAAGCGACTGCAGCCTTCTGAATAATGCGCCAATGCGGGAGACGAGCTCCTGAGGGCTGAACGGCTTGGTCATATAATCATCGGCGCCGTTATCGAGTCCGGCGATTTTGTCCGTAACATCCTGCAAGGCTGTCAGCATGATAATAGGCACTGCGTTGTTCTGGTTGCGCAGTTCCCGGCAAACCTGCAAACCGTCCATCTTGGGCAGCATAAGGTCAAGCACGATGAGATCGGGCCGGAACGGCTTAAGCATGTCGAATACAGCTTCGCCATCGCTAACGCATCTGACATCGTAGCCTGCCAGCTTTAAGTTGAATTCGATTAACATGGAGATGGATGGTTCGTCATCCACAACCAAAACTTTTTTTCGCATCCCATTTATCTCCTTTGTCACCTAAGTTTAGTTTCATTATGAAGGGATAACTTACGCTAGGGATTAACGGTACGTAAAGAGAGTGTAAAAACTTGCTTGTGAGGAGAGAGAATCCACAATGGCATTTCATATTGTACTGGTCGAACCGGAAATTCCGGCGAATACCGGGAATATTGCAAGAACCTGCGCTGCGACCGGCACGCATCTCCATCTGGTGAGGCCCCTTGGCTTCGATACGGACGATCGCACGCTGAAACGAGCGGGTTTGGATTATTGGCATTCCGTAAATATCCATTATCATGATTCCTTTGATGAGGTGAAAAGCCTCTATCAGGAGAGCAGGTTCTTCTATGCGAGCACCAGAGCGACTAAGGTTTACTCCGAATTCCAGTACAAGGATGAGGATTTCTTCGTATTCGGCAAGGAAACGAAAGGTTTGCCGCAGTCGCTTATCGATGAGAATTTGTCAACCTGCATTCGTATTCCGATGACCGATTCGGTAAGATCGCTGAACTTGTCGAATTCGGCTGCGATTGTCGTTTATGAAGGATTTCGTCAATTGGGATTTTATGGGTTATTCTAAATCGTTTGAAAATTAAAATTTAAATAGTCTTGAAGGAATTATTGATTATACGTCGAAAATGTAATATTGCAATATGAAGGTTTCTCAAAAACTGCTGACAAATCCAGACATAAAAGAGGTGAATATGATGAAACCAGCCGGAGTCGTAAGAAAGGTGGACCAATTAGGTAGAATTGTCCTGCCGAAATCATTGCGCAAACGATATCTGATGAACGAGGGAGACCCCGTTGAAATATTCGTACAAGGTGATCAAATCATTTTGGAAAGATATCGTCCGAAGTGCGTGTTCTGCGGAACGATGACTGAGGTGAAGGAATTCAAAGAGCGCTATGTGTGCTCGGAATGTATGGTTGAGATGGAATTTTTGAAGAAATAAGAGAATTGGGACACGGTGCAACGAAAAGAAGCTTCCGGGGCTAAGCGCAGCTTAGCTTCGAAAGCTTCTTTTCTCATCTGCGAGCGATTACCCTCAGATGCTTTCCTATTGCAGCGGCATATAATGAACTACAAGCCGCTTGTCTTGTCATCATTATAGGAGCTTGTGAAAATCGCTGTCAAAAACAATACAAGAACAGTCATTACGATCAAAAAATTCATCTCGACACCTCCAATTAACTATTTATATTATAACCAACCCATTCAAAAAAGAAAACGCTAAATATGAATAACGCTTTACTAATGATCGAGTTAGCATTAAAGTTACAACAACAGGTATATTTCGAGGAGGAAGTCAATATGGAGTACCGATTTTCGTCAAGGATTGCAGGTTTGAAATCATCGGCGGTCAGAGACATTCTGAAGCTGACGCAAGGCAAGGAGATGATATCGTTCGCAGGCGGGCTGCCGGCCGAGGAACTGTTCCCGCTGGATGCCGTGAAGCAAGCCGCAGACCGTATCTTCCAAGCGGGGCCGAGAGCCTTGCAATACGGACTGACAGAGGGCTATTTGCCGTTAAGAGAGCAATTATGTGGAAGAATGGCGGATAAGGGCATGAGGGTCGCGCCTGATGAGATGATTTTGACAACCGGCTCGCAGCAAGCAATCGATCTGATCATAACGGTTCTGACTGAGCCCGGTGATACCATATTGGTCGAGAGGCCGACGTATCTGGCCAGTTTGCAGGTATTCGCGCTTCACGGCTTGAAGGTGATAGCCGCAGAGAGCGACGAGTTCGGGATGATTCCCGAATCCGCGGCCGAGTTAATCAGGGAGCATAAGCCAAAGCTGATGTACGCCGTTCCAACATTCGGCAATCCGACGGGCCGGGTGTGGAGCTTGGAGCGGCGCATCAAGATGCTTGAGCTGTGCAAAGCCGGCGGTATGCTGATCATTGAAGACGATCCGTATGGAGCGATTAAATTCAATGCGAACGAAACCTTTCCAACTCTGTTCTCGCTGAACGGCGAGGCTCAAAACGGCTGCGTGATCTATACAAGCACCTTTTCCAAAATTGTGGCTCCCGCTTTGCGCACCGGATGGGCGATCGGCGACAGCCGAATTATCCGCATGATGGCTAAAGCGAAGCAGGCGGCCGATCTGCACTCCAGCACCATCGATCAACAAATTCTGCATCAGCTTCTGAAAGGCTTCGATTTGGAGGGACATATCGCCGTTATTTCCATGGAATACGGCAAGCGGATGTCGGAGATGGACGCCGCTCTTAGGCGAGCGGGAGGCGGCCAATTGCGGTGGGTGAAGCCGCAAGGAGGCATGTTCCTTTGGATGGAGCTTCCTGACGGCTTGGACGCGGAGACGCTCTTGCGCTGCGCGGTTCAGAAGGGCGTAGCCTTCGTGCCCGGGAGCTCTTTCTACGGCGATCAGCCGCAGCGCAATACGGCGAGGCTCAACTTCACCTATAACGAAGCGTCTCGAATGGAGCAAGGGGTTGCGAGACTCATGGAGGCGATCGGCGAGTTCACGGTTCGAAGCTAGCAGCCCACTCTCCGATTACATGCTTGTAATCGGCGAGCGCGTCAACTCCGGGAGAGAGCAAGGCGTACTTGCCTCTCTCGATGCGCTCGAACCATCCGTAATAATTATCTCTGAGCATCTGGCCGCTCTTGCTGAAGCCAATCGCTGCCGCCACCTCTTTGGGAGCGCTTGGTCCCCGCTGCTGGAGGATATAGGCGCATCGCAGCGCTTTCTCGAAATAGGCGGTGACAAGCTTTCGACCGGTGCTGCCTCCGACATTATAATCGCCGCTTCTTTCCTTGAATTCCATTGCGAGCCGATTCTGCTTCTTCACTCGCATTCCCCGTCTGGGCGGCTCGCCCGGCTCGCATAACAGCTCGATAAGAGGAGCTTTGGTCTTGTAGAAGGTTATGGTCATGAAGCCGATGCCGAGTCTTCGGCACAGCTCGGTCAAATCGCCGAAGCGTTGATTATGGGAGCCGCTTTTCTTGCGATTTCGTTCTACGGCAAGAATAACATCTCCATTCAACCGAAGACGTTCAACGCCTTGCAGCAGAAGGGCGAGATTGAACGTTTTTTTCATTTCGACAATGATGGTATGATTGCTCTCCTCGTGAACGGCGACCAAATCGCAATGCATGACCTCGGCCTTGACCGAGTATCCCCGTTCTTCGTAATAAGCTTTAATGGGCTTGTACAACTCTTCTTCCCGATTGACTGCCATATTCGCTATCGCAACTCCTTCCGCCATTGTTCACGCGGCATATCCCGTGGTCGTATATTCTCATTATAACAAGCCTTGTCGATAAATGCGGGAATGCCTTATAAAATAGTGGTCAATTTCTTGGGCGAATAAGCATAGAAATGTAATACTTCAAAAAAAGTTGGCGCTACAGGGCAATAGGGTTGATTCGATCCCGAGCGGAGGATGAATGGCGGATAGCGGAAGCGATGGGAGGAGACTTGGGCATGGACATATTCAAGCGAATAACGGAATATCAGACGGAGTATGAAAGACTTGCGTGGACGGGAAGCTTCAAGGAATACATTGAGTTGCTGAGGCGGAATCCATCCTCGGCTATGACCGCGCATGCACGTGTGTATGAAATGATCGAATCCTACGGGGTCCAGGATGAGAATGGGAACAAATCCTATACATTTTTCGAGCAAGAAATCTTCGGCCTGGATCGGGCGGTGGAGAAGTTGGTGGAGGAATACTTCCATTCGGCTGCACGAAGATTGGATGTGCGCAAACGCATTCTGCTGCTGATGGGACCTGTCAGCGGAGGAAAATCAACGATTGTGACGATGCTCAAGAAGGGGCTTGAGAAATTTTCCAGAACAGAACGGGGAGCGGTCTACGCGATTAAAGGCTGTCCGATGCACGAAGATCCGCTGCACTTGATTCCCCGCGAGCTTAGAGAAGAAATCGAGAAAGAGTTGAATGTAAGAATCGAAGGCAATCTATGTCCTTCTTGTCAGATGAGGCTTCAAACGGAATATGGCGGAGATATCGAGAATGTAATGGTTGAACGGGTGTTCATCTCGGAGGACAACAGGGTTGGCATCGGAACCTTCAGTCCATCGGATCCGAAGTCGCAGGATATCGCCGATTTGACGGGAAGCATTGATTTCTCGACCATTACGGAATACGGCTCGGAATCCGATCCGCGGGCCTATCGATTCGACGGCGAGCTTAATAAAGCAAACCGCGGACTGATGGAATTTCAGGAAATGCTGAAATGCGATGAGAAGTTCTTATGGAACTTGCTCTCGCTGACACAAGAGGGCAATTTCAAAGCCGGCAGGTTTGCGTTGATCAGCGCCGATGAGCTCATTATCGCGCATACGAATGAATCGGAGTACAAGGCGTTTATAGCCAATAAGAAGAACGAAGCGCTGCAATCCAGGATGATTGTTATGCCCATTCCTTACAATCTGAAGGTGTCGGAAGAGGAGAAAATCTATACGAAGCTGATTTCGCAAAGCGATATGAAGCATATCCATATCGCGCCGCACGCGCTCCGCGCCGCAGCGATCTTCTCCATTCTGACCAGATTGAAGGAAACGAAGAAGCAGGGCATGGATCTCGTGAAGAAAATGCGTCTCTACGATGGGCAAGAGGTCGAAGGCTTCAAGGATGCGGATCTGAAGGAAATGCAGAACGAATATCTGGAAGAAGGCATGTCCGGAATCGATCCACGCTATGTTATTAACCGCATATCGAGCGCGCTGATCAAGCATGATATGCAATGCATCAATGCGCTTGACGTGCTTCGGGCGCTGAAGGACGGTCTTGACCAGCATCCATCCATTACGAAGGAGGAACGCGAGCGTTATTTGAATTTCATCTCCATCGCGCGCAAGGAATACGACGCTTTGGCGAAGAAGGAAATCCAAAAAGCCTTCGTGTACTCCTTCGAGGAATCGGCCCGAACCTTGTTCGAGAATTATCTCGACAATATCGAAGCGTATTGCAACTGGTCGAAAATCAAGGATCCGCTGACAGGCGAGGAGATGGATCCGGATGAGCGGCTGATGAGGTCGATCGAGGAACAAATCGGCGTTTCGGAGAATGCGAAGAAGGCGTTCAGGGAGGAGATTCTTATTCGTATTTCCTCTTATTCCCGTAAAGGCAGGAAATTCGATTTCACCAGCCATGAACGTCTGAGAGAAGCGGTCGAAAAGAAGCTGTTCACGGATTTGAAGGATATTGTGAAAATTACGACCTCGACAAAAACGCCGGATGAAAGCCAGTTGAAGCGGATTAACGAAGTGACGAAGCGACTGATCGACGAGCATCAATATTGTCCGGTTTGCGCCAATGAACTGCTTCGCTATGTGGGAAGCTTGTTGAATCGATAATTCCACGCAGAAGCGAAATAGATTGCAATGATGCCTATATGCAGAAACGGAGGATCTCAATTTGGGATGCCTCTGTTTTTGTGTTATATAAGTTGACACCAAATTAGCTTTCTTGTATGATAATCCTAACATTATCGAAGTATCAAGTGTTTAATGTTAAGTTTTATGACGTTTATTGCTTGGGAATTTCTAAATTAAGGGAAGTATATGTGAAAACACGTACCAATTGAAAAATCATCAAGAAGGAGGCAGCTGAAATGTCGACGGCCAAACAGTCGCAATCGCCCTTTTACGATTCGCAATCATTTTATGATGAAATGTTCGACAAAGACTCCTCCGTTCGCCCTCATTATAGTCAAGTCCACCGGCTGTTCGATCGAATGAAGCCCGCGGAGCTCGGGATGAGACAGCAAGCCATCAATCAGAGGATGATGGAGGAGGGCATCACCTTCACGCTCTATGACGGGGCCCAGCAAGAGCCGCTTGAGCGGACGATTCCATTCGATTATATTCCCCGGGTCATACCGAAGCATGAATGGGAGGTCGTCGACCGAGGCGTAAAGCAGCGAACGAAAGCCTTGAACCTGTTCATTAAGGATATCTACCATAAACAGCAAATCGTCGCCGACGGAGTAATACCAAGACGAATGATTGTAGCCAACACATATTTCCGCCCCGAAATGGCCGGTCTGACAGTGCCGGGAGATGTATATATCACAGCATCAGGTATTGATCTTATTCGCGACGAGAAGGGCCGTTACTATGTTCTGGAGGATAATCTTCGCTCTCCCTCGGGCTTCTCCTATCTCTTCAAGGGCAGGACGCTAATGAGCGAGCTGTTCCACGACTTGTATCTCTCTTGCTCCGTGCAGAGCGTTGACCGCAGCTTGAATTGCTTCCTAAGCTCGCTTCGCTCTCTCGCTCCAAATGGCAATTCCAATCCGCTGATCGTGCTGCTAACGCCGGGCTCTTACAATTCCGCCTATTATGAGCACACCTTCCTGGCGCAGCAGATGGGCATACATCTGGTTGAAGGAAGAGATCTCGTGTATAAGGACCACAAAATATACTTGAGAGATCTGAGGGGACTGCGGCAGGTTGACGTGATCTACCGGCGTATAGACGATCAATTTCTCGATCCGCTTACCTTCCAGCCGGATTCCATGCTGGGCGTGCCGGGCCTGATGAATGCTTACCGAGCGGGAAATGTGGCGATTGCGAACGCTCCGGGAACAGGGGTTGCCGATGACAAAGCGATATACGCTTATGTGCCGGATATGATCCGCTATTATTTGGGGGAAGAGCCGATTCTGCACAATGTTCCGACGTATATATTGACGCGTAAGGAGGAACGCGAATACGTGCTGGAGCATCTTCATCAGCTTGTCGTGAAGGAGACCTCGCTTTCGGGAGGATACGGCATGTTGATTGGACAGAGCGCGACGGCGAAAGAGATCGAGGCTTTCGCGGCGGCGATCAAGAAAGAACCGTCCCGCTATATTGCACAGACGACGATGAAGCTGTCGCAGGCTCCGGTTATGGTGGACGGTCAAATGACGCCGCGCCATATCGATTTGAGAGCATTTGCTCTTATGGGCTCCGACACACATGTCATTCCGGGAGGACTTACCCGAGTGGCGATGCAGCAGGGTTCGCTCGTGGTGAATTCCTCGCAAGGCGGCGGAGTGAAGGATACATGGGTGCTTAACCGATAATGAAGGAGGAGAAGCCATGCTGAACCGTAATGCGGAAGCGTTGTTCTGGATTGGGAGATATATGGAACGGGTGGAGAATCACGCGCGTTTGATCGACGTGCATTATCATCTTCAGATGGAAAGAGAAGCAACGATCTACGAGGATTCAGGCGAAGCTGGCGAAGACAAGATTTCCAAATGGATCAGGATAGTCGACGCGCTCGGAAGCCGCGACGCTTACGAGAAGCAATACGGCACCTATACAGAGATGGAAGTGCTGCATTACGCATCGCTGGATCGCGACAATCCCAATTCGATCGTATCCTGCGTATGCAATGCACGGAATAACGTTCGCACGCTGCGCGAGAAGCTTCCGAGCGAGATGTGGGACTATACGAACGGCTTCTATTTATGGCTGCGGGAGAAGCGGCCTGAAGAGCTTCTGCAGGATTCGCCGCATCTTTTCTACGCCAAGATTAAGGAATGGACGGCGATGTTCCTGGGAGTGGCGCAGTCCGTCATGCCGCGCGAGAATGAGTGGCATTTCATCGAATGCGGCAGACATTTGGAGCGGGGCGAGAATACGCTGCGCATTCTGAGCTCCGCGCTCCAGACGGCAAATTCGGAGCCGTGGGATCAGCAGACGGCGTATCCGTATCTACAGGCCGTGCTTCGGTCGGTTAGCGGCTATCAGGCTTTCCGAAGATATTACGCGGACGGCATTACTGTGGAAGCAATTATGGAATTTGTTATTCTGAACACGATTTTCCCGCGTTCGCTTCAATACAGTCTGCAAGCTTTAGATGAGCATCTGCGTCATATTCATCTGCAGGAGAAGAGCCTGCGGAACGAGCATGAGAAGATTATCCGGCAAGTCGGCAAGCTGCGCGCAGATATGGCGATCCTCGAGACGGAAGACCTGGCCATCGACAGAGACGGCGCAATTATCGGGCATCTGTTCAAGTCATTCGGACAATTGGGCGTGATGTTCGCAAAGACCTTTTTTCGCATGGGGGAGGCAAGCGCATGAAGCTCTGTATCAGCCATGTCACGAGGTACGATTATCCCGAGCCGGTAACGGACAGTGTCAATGAAATTCGTCTGACTCCCAGCACGAACGACAGACAATCCTGCTATAATCAATCCATTGCAATAGAACCGAATGCATCGTTATTCACCTATGAAGATTATTTCGGCAATCGCGTGCATGCCTTCTCCGTCAATCAACCGCATCAAAGACTGACGATTCGTTCGAAAATGACTGTAGTGACCAAGAGCTCCTTAAGCGACGAGGAACGAATACGTTATTGCAATGGGCGGGCGCCGCAGCAGGCATGGCAATTTCTTGGCACGGAGGAGGCTGCGAATCGATTTGCGGAATTTCTGCTGGAGACGGCGTATACCTCCGTTACGTCAGAGGTGATTTCTTTCACAGAAGAGGTGGAAGACATCGCGGCTCCGGGCAAGAGCAGGGAAGACTGCAACTTGCTTGACTGGCTCAACGCGCTGAGCAATCTGATACGCGACCAATTCCTATACGATCCCGACGCGACGAATGTGAAGACGACAACTTCGGAGATTTTCTCGAACAAGCGCGGAGTGTGTCAGGATTTCGCTCATTTGATGATTGCATGCTCGCGCTCGATCGGCATTCCTGCGAGATATGTGAGCGGCTATCATTTTGTTGGCGATCTGCAAGGCGGAAGCGCGGATTTCGAGCAAGCGTCACATGCGTGGGTCGAAGCTTATGTGCCATCGCTTGGCTGGTGCAGCTTCGACCCGACGAATCAGGATCCCGTGGGAGAGCGTTATGTGAAGCTTGGCCACGGCAGGGATTATGCGGATATCGTGCCGGTCAAGGGCGTTTACCGCGGCAGCGGCGAACAGGTTTTGCAGGTGACAGTCGATGTGCAGAGCCTGGATGAGTCGAATTGATTATGCTTCTTGAAAATAGCGCAAACGATAATGTATATTTCATCCTCCTCTGTAAATGTTAAAGGAAAGAAAACGGAGGTGTAGAGATGAACATACAGAAGCGGATTTGCGCTGTTTTGCTGTTGGCGGCGGTGATTGCCTCAGCCTCGGGCTGCGGCGCATGGGGCCGCAGCAATAACGGCGATATGAAGCCGTTAAGCGAGAACGAGCCTGTCCGCCGGCTAAGCAGCGGACCCATGCAAGGGCAACTAAGCGAGAAGCATCTTGCACGAATCGCCGATGGGGTGAGCGGCGTGGAAGGCGCTGTCGTCGTCATGCAGGACATGGATGTAGCGGTGGGGATCACAATCGATAACGCGGCGAAGCGGAGAGTGCTTGAGCAGCAGGTATATTCCGCTTTACTGTGGCAATTTCCGGAATATCGCTATCATGTGACGGCCGACAAACAATTGTATGCCAAGCTGCAGGAAGGCGGGGACATAACGCCCTTGCTCGATACGATCGATCGTCAATTCATTCGCCGTTGACAAACACAGAAACCTTCAATCCCCGATTGCGGGGTTGAAGGTTTCTTGATTGTTGTAGATGATGGAGTTAAGCGCGGCCGCGATCGCGGTTCCGAAGACCGGCAAGACCGATCAGACCCAGCAGTCCAAGCCAGCCCCAATTGAAATTATTGTTATTTGTCGTATCTGCCATCGTTCTGTAGTTTGCCGCTTTGTAATTGGTGCGGTTCATCATGTTCGTTCTGTTGTAATCATAGTTGTTGTCGTTCACGTCCAGAACGCGATTAACACCATTCTCGACGTTGGTGGCAGCACGGTTGACGCCATTCTCGACCCTGTTCGTAGCGCGATTCATATCGTACTTCATGGAATGGGTTGTCCGGTTAATATCGTTCTTCATGTTCTGATAGCCGCGATTCATGTCATTCGTCACTGAGTTATCGGTGTACGTTCCCTTCATGTTATTCGCGTGTGCAGCCGGCAACGCAAAGATAAACGTAAAGCATGCGAAAATGACTGCGATTATTCCTGCTTTCTTCATGTAGATCGATCATCCCTTCGAGTGTAGTTTGTGTTTCGAGCTTAGCTTAAGCAAACGCGCCTCTGCCTATGCAATCCATTAACCGCCAAAAGAAGACGGCTTCGCCAATTCAGGGCGAAGCCGTCTTCAATCGAAGGAGGAATATTAGTCTCTAAAATAGACATCGAGCACGGATTCGACATGCGATGCGATATCAGGCTCGCGAAACCCGGATAACTGCATGACGGAAGGAGCCATTAATAACGGAAACAGGATAGCTCCCATAATCTGCGTCATAATGGAATAGACTTGTTGAGTATCCGTTTCTGAGGTTATTTCTTTAATCGCATTCAGAACCAGCTCAATGCCCGTGCTTTTTATGAATGAGATATAATCGTACTGGGTGTCGAATTTATGCTTGCGGTTAGCGGCGATCAAGCGTCTGAGCAATTGCGGATATTGCTTGAATACCGTCATATAATCCGTGAAAAATTGGGCCAATCTATGTTTCGGAGTCAAATCGAGCCGCTCGAAGATATGGAAGCAATCGCGGAATGAATCAAGAATGGATTGCACCACCTCGTTCAACAGCTTTTCCTTGGATCCGAAGTGATAATTGACAAGCGCCACATTAACATCGGCAAGAGCGGCAATCTTGCGAATAGTCACTTCCTCGAAGCCCTCGTTTTTTATAACCTCTATGGTAACATTCAAAATATTGTTTCTTGTAGAAGCCTCTTGCTCATAAGGCATAATATATATGTCACCTCTTCGAATTTGCAATGCATGCAGGCTTTGAAATATTTCGATTGTATTAACATACCCTTTGCTTACGAAACATAAGCTTGTACTACAGTGCTATTCAAACTAAATCTTGTTTTAAACGTTGATTAAATATAAACAGCTTGAAAGAAATATGTCAAGTTAATTTCCATCGCCTAATGACATTTAATTATTAAAATTCTATAATTTAAGGATTGACATCCAAAGGATATTTGATAAGATTAGCGCATGTGTTAAACAGCGATTAAAACTCGGTTCAAATCCTTCTCTAACAGGGTAAATAGAAAAGGGGGAGATAAAATGTCGACTTACGTGATAACCGGAGGATCCGGATTTATTGGCTCTCATGTATGCGAGCTGCTGGTCAAGGGAGGCCACCGCGTCATTAATGTAGACGCGTTCAACGATATGTACGATTACAGAATCAAGCTCGACAACATCCGTCCATTCCTGAGGAATGACGCATTCAAGGATGACTCATCCAAGGCAGAGACGCTTAGAGCTTTGCCTGCTTCTATCAGCGAGCCGAATTATCGACTTGAAATCGTGGATATACGGGATAAATCGCGGCTGGATGAGGTATTTCAATCTGAGCCAATTGATGCGGTCGTGCATTTGGCCGCTTTGCCGGGCGTACGCGCCTCCATCGATCAACCGCTTGAGTTCGAGGAAGTCAATGTAAGAGGCACGCTTAATTTGCTCGAATGCATGAAGGAACATGGAGTG
The DNA here is from genome assembly GCF_011947265.1 of Paenibacillus sp. HB172176. Lineage (GTDB taxonomy): Bacteria > Bacillota > Bacilli > Paenibacillales > Paenibacillaceae > Pristimantibacillus. The sequence continues at coordinate 16,779 of NZ_JAATHD010000023.1, read as the reverse complement.
AAGAAATGGGTATGTGCTTCTTCCTCTTCCGTCTATGGCAATAATGAGAAAACGCCTTTCGAGGAAGGGGATCCTGTTGATTTCCCCATTTCATTGTATGCCGCAACCAAAAGGAGCTGCGAGCTTATCGGAGCGACTTATCAGCATTTGTACGGAATTGATGCGATGATGCTTCGTTTCTTCACCGTTTACGGAGAGAGGCAAAGACCGGATTTGGCCATTCACAAATTTACGGACATGATCTTCCAAGGCAAGGAAATTCCCTTCTATGGCGATGGCACGACGATGCGCGATTATACGTACATCGAGGATATTGTTGCGGGAGTTGTCGGATCTCTTCGTTATGTGGAGGAGCATTCCAATGTGTATGAAATTTTGAATTTGGGCGGAGATCGAACGATTACGCTGAAATCGCTTGTGGAGACCATCGAGAAGGAAACGGGAATGAAAGCGAAGCTGAACCGTCTTGGGATGCAAGCCGGCGATGTCAACAGAACCTGCGCCAATATCGACAAAGCAAGGCGATTAATCGGCTTCTCCCCATCCACTTCCTTTGAAGAGGGCATTCATAGATTTGTAACCTGGTATAAAGGAGAGCGAAAAGGTGAAACTATCCGTCGTCGTACCCATTTATAATGAAGAACTGAATATTTCCCATCTGCACAAGGCCATAACGGACGCGTTGCAGGACAAAGTTGAAAGCTATGAAATCGTTTTGGTGAATGACGGCAGCAAGGATGGAAGCGAGCGTGAGATGGAGCGTATTGCAGAGGAAGATCCTCATGTAAAGCCGCTTCATTTTGTGGAAAATTGCGGTCAAACTGCGGCAATCTATGCGGGCATCAAGCATGCGTCAGGAGAATTTATCGCTACGATGGACGGCGATCTTCAGACCGATCCCGAGGATATTTTGACGCTTCTGGCTTATATGGACGAATATGACTTTGCGAACGGCATGCGCACAAGACGCCATGATACTTTCGTGAAGAAAATTTCATCCAGAGTCGGAAACGGTGTGAGGAACTTTATAACAGGCGATCAAATTTACGATACAGGCTGTCCGATGAAGGTGTTTAAACGGCAAGTTGGGGAAAGCTATGCCTTGTACGAAGGCTTTCACCGTTTCTTGCCGACGCTGGCCAGAATGAATGGTTTCCAGGTCATTGAAGTCCCCGTTCGCCACCGCGAGCGTGAGTTCGGCACTTCCAAGTATGGCGTGCTTAACCGCGCGTTTGTCGGTTTGATGGATGCAATTGTCATTGGCTGGCTGCGGAAGCGAGTGATTCGATACTCCATTAGAGGTGAGTAACCTATGAGGGAATGGATGCAGGATTTATTTTCGAAGAGGGAGCATTGGTGGATTCTGTTCGGCTTGATTGGACAAATCATGTTCACTGGACGCTTTGTCGTACAGTGGATCGCCAGCGAGAAGGCGAAGAAAAGCGTAGTGACGCGATCCTTCTGGATGTTCAGTATTCTCGGAAGCAGCGTTTTGTCCATTTATGCCATCTACCGCAAAGACCCGGTCTTCATATTGGGCCAAGTGCCCGGATTATTTATTTATGCGCGGAATTTAATGATTATGAAGAAGGAAGAGCATGAAGAAGCGACGATAGAAGAATCCGCCGTAAGCACGGAAGCTCAATCTAAGTCCACCGTTCAAGAGACAGCGGTAGGCGCGGAGATGGTCATGCGCGAAGAAAATGAGTCCTATGAGAAACGGGAAGCATTAACCGGACGAATAAGGGAAGGCGCCAAATGAATAGACTGCCGAGATAGCTCTCGGACAGCCGGAAGGGTTCTGACTGGAGGACTCTTTTTTCATTTGCGATGCGCTTGCCGGTAGTCATTAGGAGAGCAACCCGTGAGCTTCTTGAATACTCTGCTGAAATATTTGTCATCCTGATAACCTACAATTTGCGCGACTTGCGAAATTTTGAGCTGGGGATTAAGCACATAGCTTTTGGCATAATTGATGCGAAGCTGCTCCACATACTCGGATAGGTTGACGCCTGTCTTCTGTTTGAACCGACGAGAAATATATTCACGGCTTAAGAAAAATTTGTCTGAGATATGCTGAAGCGACAGCTCGGCATTATAGTGCGAATCGATATAAGCTTGTATCTCCTCCATAACATCGCGCTCAGGATTCGCTTTTGTCTGTTGAGAGCCGCCGAACAGATATACGCGATGCTCGGAGGAAGCGATATTGCGCTGAAGCAGAGCCGTTTTCGCTTCGTGATAAGCGGCTTGAACCTCTGCGGGAAATGCTTTTACCGAGCTTACCCCGATATCAAAGCGGGTCGATAACGTCGAGAGGAAGGCGGCGTTAATTGCCGGGAGCAGCTCGTCCAATCGATGCAAGTCATCCCAATGAAGCAGAGCGACTTCCTCGTCATTCGCCCAATAGCGGAATGCAAAGCCAATTCTCTCTTCCAGAAGAAAATCATTGCAAATATTCGTCAACGTGAAGAACAGGAGGTCGCGATGCTTCTCATATTTCCGTCGCACCGCATCATCCATTCCGCTTAGAATTATGAGTGAGCAGGAGCAGTGCTCCGCCGTCTCAAGTTCTGGGAATTCGCGCTGCAGATCCATCAGCTTGCCTCCGTTTGAGGTTCCATGCTGAATGAGCTCCGTAAACATCTTCTCCCGATAGACGGGCTTCAGCAAATTGACCTCAATATTGCGGGATTGCTGCTCTTCTCTTGCCAAATCTTCCTCGCGCCGCATGGCAACGGCCTGCTTAACGGCCGCTTCCAACTGATCGGCGTCAATCGGCTTCAGAATATAATCGATTCCCCCTGTTGTCATGGAATGCCGTACGAATCTGAAGTCGTCATGTCCGCTTATCACGATGGATTTGCTCTCGGGGGCATGCTGTTGAATCCAGCTTAACAGCTCGCAGCCGTCGACTCCGGGCATCATAATGTCCGTGAAGATAATTTCGGGCCGCCATTCCTTGATGATTGCGATGGCCGCCGCTCCTTCCGAAGCCTCCCTGATTTCTCCGATGCCAAGCGACTCCCAATCCACGAGCAAATGAATAGCTTCTCTTACATGCTTCTCGTCATCTACAATAAGCGCCTTCATCACTGCACATCTCCTTTCTCTATCCCAATATGAATGCGAACCGCAAAGCCTTCGCCCGGTGCGCTTCGCAAAGTCATAGTGGTGTTCGTATTGAAGAATAGCCGAAGCCGCATGAGCACATTCGCAAGTCCGATATGTTCGTCTCTGGAGAGCGATTCTGCCGAATCCGGCCGCTCAAGCTGCGCTTGCAGTTGCAAAACGGTCTCGAGCGCGATGCCTTGTCCGTTATCCTCTACCAACAGGGCAAGCCCTCCGTCAGAAGTAACCCGGCATTGAATGGCAATGACAATCGATTTGTCGGAGCTGTTCATGCCATGCTTGAAGATGTTCTCCGCGAGAGGCTGTATGATCATTTTCGGCACTTCAATATTCTCAACGCTTGGCTCGGTCTCTATGCGAATGTGAAGCTGCTCTCCGAACCGCTGCTTCTGAAGCTCCAGGTAAGCCTTCACATGCTCGATTTCCTTCTTCAGCGGGACAACCGTTTCTTCCGTGTTCATATGATAGCGCATCAGCTTGCCGAGAGAGGCGATAAGCTTGTACAAATTTCGATCCTGATTTTTGAGAGCAAGCGTGCCGATGGACTGTAAGGCGTTATAGAGGAAATGGGGATGAACCTGAGCCTGCAGCGCCTTAAGCTGATAGGTTTTGTTCGCGATCTCAAGCTTGTACTCCCGCAGTATAAGATGGTTAATCTGCGCCATCAATTGACGAAATCGCCTCGCCAGTACGCCGATTTCATCTTTGGATTGAATGGGTATTTCTACCTGAAGATTTCCTGCCTGCATGGCGTTAATGGATCCGATGAGCCGCTTGATCCCCTCTGTCATTCGATAAGAAATCAGGATGGTTGCTATGACGGTAACGAGCAGGAAGCATCCAAGCACGAGCATATTGATGCGGGTAATCTGCCTGGCTCCGCTGTATAGATGATCATAAGGGATTCGCTTGACGATTGTCCAATCCATATAGCCGGCTGTCAGCTTCTGGTAGGCGATAAGCCCGTCGAATCGCGAGGAACGGAGATTGAAATTCCCGCTGTTCACGGGCTCTTTCAGCAGCAGATCTACCCACTCTTCGTTGCGTATATTCGTGCCGATCAAATCCTCGGAAGAGCTGTAGACGACATCGCCGGAAGCGTTAACAATCCATAGCTCCTCCTTGCCGGGCGTATACAGCATTTCACTGATTGAACGAATATAATCGAGCGATAAATCAATGGAAAGCCTGCCGATTTCATGCTCGGAAGGAATATCGAGAACCGGACGATGGAAGGACACAACGGGCTTGGAGAAATAGAAGGTGAATTTCTTGCGCTCGTCAAGTCCGTAAGGATGACTGGCATGCGTGGCCTCTACGTAGCCTTCCGGCTTCCAATCAATCGCGGAGTCCTCGGGCGCTGCGGAGCCGCTGGAGGATCTGATCAGATCATTCGCCAGCAGGTATGTCGTATCGGTTTTGTTCACGCTTAGTCTTATTTGGAAAATATCCGGATTCGTCATCGCCATGCTGCGCAGCGTAGAGCTGATCAAGGATTGTCCGTCTTGAGTGCTGCCTTGCGGCAGTTCGCCGTCGCGCAGCAGCCGGAATATGGCATCGCCGGCATTTGCATCATAATACACTGAATTGAACAGTTTATTAAAGAGCTCGAAGTAATTGGCAAGATTGGACTCCCCTTGGAACAGCAATTTGGAGTTCTCCGCCATGGCTTGCTTGGTGATCGACGAGGTTGTCCGCTGATACGTAATGAACATCGAGATAGAGATGGGAAGGATCGTCGCCGCGAGCAGAACAATCATAAGCTTTTTGCGAAGGCTTGTTTTCACAGGCTGTCACATCGTTTTTTGCACATCAATATAATCCACCTTATGCGTCATTTCTCTCAGTGTACAGTCAATTCCATGCCTTGTATACTTCAAATCAATGAAACGGTTTCTGCAAGGCGAGAGGAGAGTAAGTCAATGACAACGAGAAGAAAGCAATTCAGCGAGTGGCTGCAGCAGCTTTATTTCATCGGACCTTCCCTAGTATTCTTTGTTCTGATTGTGCTTATTCCGTTTGCAATGGGCATGTATTATGCGTTTACGGACTGGAACGGCGTATCGAATGAAGTGAAATGGATAGGCCTTGATAATTTCAAAACGATCTTCATGAATGATGATAATTTCAGAAATTCATTCGTATTCACGATGAAATTCACGGTAACAGCCGTTATTCTGACCAATCTGGTCGGCTTCGGGCTGGCGCTCTTGTTGACCAGACCGATTCGCACGAAGAACGCGCTTCGGACAATCTTCTTCCTGCCGAATGTCATCGGAGGGCTGCTTCTGGGCTTCATCTGGCAATTCATCTTCATCAAAGGCTTTGCGGCTGTCGGATCCGCAACCGGGCTTGCTTTCTTCAATCTGCCATGGCTCGGCGACGCAAGCACCGGCTTCTGGGGCGTCGTCATCGTCAGTGTCTGGCAGGGAGCGGGTTATCTCATGATTATTTATATCGCGGGATTAATCAATATCCCGAATGAGCTGATGGAAGCGGCGTCGATTGACGGAGCGAACTTTCTTCAGAAGCTGAAGAGCATTATCGTGCCGCTCATTATGCCGGCGGTAACCGTATGCTTGTTCCTGACGATCTCCAATTCGTTCAAAATATTCGATGTGGTCTACTCGCTGACTCGAGGCGGTCCGTACAAATCAACGGAGCCCGTCACGATGAATATTTATTTCGAGGCTTTCACGAACAACCGCATGGGTCTTGGCGCCGCGAAGGCGCTGATCTTCTTCTTGATCGTCGCAACGATTACGCTGATTCAAGTGACGATTACGAAGCGCAAGGAGGTGCAGTCGTAATGGAAACTACGCGCAGCTACACATGGCGGATATTGCTTATCGAGATCATTGCGATTTTGCTTGCTCTGCTCTTTCTGGTTCCGTTCTATTTCGTGCTCGTGAATTCGGTGAAGAGCTTCGCCGATCTGCTCATGCATTCGGCGGATTGGCCAAGAGCCTTCGTCTGGTCGAACTACACGCGCGTCTGGGATATCATTCAGTATCCGAAGGTGTTCCTGAATTCCTTGATCGTGACTTTGGCTGCCAATGCGGGAATTGCGCTCTTCAGCGCCATGGCGGCTTATCGTCTGGTGCGACGTCCGACCAAGCTCAACAACGTTATATTCGGTTTGTTCGTGGCGGCAATGGTTATTCCGTTCCAATCCATAATGATTCCGCTCGTGAAGGTCGCTTCCTTCACCGGCTTGTTCAATTCGCTGATTGGATTAATCGTCTGCTATTTCGGCTTTGGCGTCTCGCTTGCCACCTTCCTCGTACACGGCTTCGTGAAATCGATTCCGCTTGAAATCGAGGAAGCGGCGATCGTGGATGGAGCGTCGCCATACGGCGTCTTCTGGAGAATCGTCTTCCCGCTTCTGAAGCCGATGACGGTAACGATCATATTGCTCAACAGCCTATGGATATGGAATGACTTTCTGCTGCCGTCGCTCATGTTGTCCGACGCGGGCCTCCGCACCATACCGCTTGCAACGAGTTCCTTCTTCGCGCAATATACGAAGCAGTGGGATCTTGCGCTCGCAGGGCTTGTGCTGGGCGTCACGCCAATCGTTATCTTCTTCTTGATCATGCAACGTCATATCATAGAAGGCATTACGGCTGGCTCGGTGAAAGGTTAATATAATCCACCCAAGAGATCAATAACGTTGGTGTTGCCCTTATGCGACGAACGATATAATAGACGTTGCAAAGGTTTTCATATCAGATAGTTCACAAGGAATTGGATTAAAAAAACATTATATTTGGAGGGTCAAACATGATGAACAAAAAGGTATCGGCAGTGCTGCTAAGCTCGGTTATGGCATTCTCAGTACTAACGGCTTGCGGAAATAACAATTCGAATACAGGCAACAAGAACAATGAAGGCGGCACGAATACGGCTGAGCAGACGCCAGCTTCGAACGGCGAGAAGAAGGTCGTGAAGATTTTCCAATTCAAGGTTGAGATCGCGGATGCGATGGCGAAGATGGAGAAGGAATATGAGAAGGAATTCCCGAACATCGATTTGCAAATTGAGACCGTTGGCGGCGGCGCGGATTACGGCGCGGCTTTGAAGGCGAAATTCGCTTCCGGCGATGAGCCGGATATCTTCAACAACGGCGGCTGGAACGACGCAGTGGTGTGGCAGGATAAGCTCGAGGATCTGTCGGGCGAACCATGGGTGGCGAATCTGATCGAATCCACCAAGCAGCAAATTACAATCGACGGCAAGCTGCTTGGCATGCCGATGAATACCGAAGGCTACGGCTTTATCTACAACAAGGATCTGTTCGACAAAGCGGGCGTGACAGAAGTGCCGACGACGCTCAGCGGTCTGCGCGACGCGGCCCAGAAGCTGAAGGATTCCGGCGTGACGCCTTTCGAGAACGGCTATGGCGAGTGGTGGGTGCTTGGCAATCATACGTTCAACGTTGCGCTTGCGAAGCAGCCGGATCCGGTTGCCTTCATCAACGGCGTGAAGGACGGCTCCCAGAGCTTCGCGGATAACGCGGTATTCAAGGATTGGGTGAACCTGCTGGACACGACGATTGAATTCGGGCAGAAAAATCCGGTAACAACGGACTACAATACGCAAGTCACCGAATTCGCTGCCGGCGGCGCTGCAATGACACAGCAGGGCAACTGGACGCAGGTGCAGATCGACGGCGTGAATCCGGATGCGAATCTGGCCGTGCTGCCAATGCCGATCAACGACGACGCGTCGCTTAACGACAATATCTTCGTAGGCGTGCCGAACAACTGGGTCATCAACAAGAAATCCGCTGTGAAGCAAGAAGCGAAGGACTTCTTGAACTGGATGGTTTCCTCGGAGACAGGACAGCATTATCTGGTCGATGAGTTCAAGTTCATCCCGGCGATGACTAATATTCCGTTCACGAACGAGCAGCTTGGCGATATTGCGGCTTCGATCTCCGAGTACAGCAGCGCGGGCAAGACGCTTCCATGGGTATGGGCGATGCTGCCGGACGGCGCTCCTCAAGAAATCGGCGCTTCCATGCAGGCATACGCGGCTGGCAAGATGAACAAGGAAGAGCTGCTGGCTTCCTTCGACAAGACGGTTCAGAATTTGGCGAAGAAGTAAGCCGGAGGAAAGAGCAGAAATTGTGCTTCCTCATAACACCGCAAAGACCGCCGTTTGGCGGTTTTTGGCTTATAGTGGGCGGTGAGGGATTTCCAGCTAAATGAACAATATAGTGGGCGAAAGTAGACAAAAGGAGCCCCGCCAGGAGCTCCCACGTGCTTTTCAACATATTGCCTTTCACAAGGTCATCAAACAAACTTCCGGCTCGTCTTCTTACCGTCGCAGCTGAACACGATTTTTTTGTCCTCGACCATCGTTTCAAGATGCACGTTCTTGCCCCATAGCCGGACGACATACGGCAGCGTGCGTTCGACATACTTCAGATCCAGCTCCACGCCCTCGTATTGATGAAGCAGATACAGATCTCCCATCCTATTGAAGTCGCCGTCCTTCACGAGCAAGGTCGGGAAGCCGCCGTTAACCTTCGAATAGACGAGCTGGTCTCGAATATTTTCCCAGCCTTTGTCGGTAATTTTCCATTCGGGCCCCTTCTTCTCGAAAATATACAGATCCAGATCGTCTACAAGCTGCTTGGTCAAATAATTACGCAGAAACGAGATGTCCGAATCGAATTCGCGGACCTCGAAGATCTTCTCGCGACCTTTGCCGGGCACCCGCCCGAATCTTTCTTGTTCCTCCATCGTCGGATTGTCCCAGCGCTTCTCGATATCCTCGAAGATCTTCAAACCGAGGTAATACGGATTGAGGCTGTTGCGCGACGGCACGACGACGGAAGAATTCAGTTTGGCGAATTCGATCGTCTCGTCGCTGGTCAGGTCCAGCTCCCGAATGATGCGCTGATGCCAGTAGGAAGCCCAGCCCTCGTTCATAATCTTCGTCTCGATCTGCGGCCAGAAGTAGAGCATCTCGTCCCGCAGCATCGACAGAATATCCCGCTGCCAGTCCTTCAGTATAGGCGAGTATTCTTCGATGAACCAAATAATATCCTTCTCGGGACGCGGGGGGAAGCGCTTGGCTTCTTCCGCCTTGGCCTCGGCTGCCGCTTTCTCTTCGGCCCGAACCTCCGTATCGAGATCCCATAGTTCATCATACTTGCTTGCCTGATGAATACCTTTGTTTCGTTCGAGCTCCTTGCTGCTCATCTCGATATACCGCTTCTTATCCAACTGGTAAGGCTTGATCAGGGTTGGATCGACATGCTCTTGAATAGCAAGAATCGCGTCGATGAATTTCTCGACTGCTTCCGTGCCATGCTCCATCTCGTATTGATGAATGCGGTCAGCCGTGGCGGACATGCTCTCGACCATATTCCGATTGGATACGCCGAAGCGAGCGTTATTCTTGAAGAAATCGCAGTGGGCGAGCACATGGGCGACAATCAGCTTGTTCTGAATGAGCGAGTTGCCTTCGAGCAAGAAGGCGTAGCACGGATTCGAATTAATGACGAGCTCGTAAATTTTGCTAAGCCCGAAGTCGTATTGCATCTTCATCTTGTTGAAGGTCTTGCCGAAGCTCCAATGGCTGAAGCGGGTCGGCATGCCGTAGGCACCGAAGGTGTAGATAATATCGGCGGGGCAGATCTCGTATCGCATTTGATAGAAGTCGAGCCCGAAGCCGCTGGCGATTTCCGTGATTTCATCAATGGATCTCTCCAGTTCGCGTATGTCATCCTGATTCATCCTTCATCCCTCCGTGCGAATAAGTACGATTCATACCATATGTATGTGGACACGGGGCAACTTATGATAAGGGAGAGACATTCCGGATATCGTTGAATATGCTTTGGGAAGGCTATACAATGGATAGAAGATTCCTTATATAGCTTGAATAGACGAATTAGCGAAAGGAAGCGAGACTCATGTCAAAAAAATGTAATCCGGAGCTCGACGCTGCTTATATGATGGCTCAACTGCAATCGCTCCTTGCCATTCCGAGTCCAAGCGGCTTTTGCATGAGGATTATGGGTTATATGGAAGAGGAAGCGGAAAAGCTTGGTTATTCACTGGAGCAAACGCCCAAAGGAACAGGAATCATCACAATTCCAGGTCAGGATGATTCGCAAACCATCGGCATTTCCGCTCATGTGGACACGCTCGGAGCGATGGTGCGTTCGATCAAAGGGAATGGGATGCTGCGCTTTACCCCGATTGGCGGGTATGCCATGGCTACGGTTGAAGGAGAATATTGTATGATTCATACGCGAGACGGGCACGAGTATGAAGGAACGGTATTAACGACTCATCCATCCGTCCATGTATACAGCGATGCCAGAGATATGAAGCGCGAGGAAGCTAATATGGAAATTCGCATTGACGAGATGGTAAGCTCGAAGGAGGATACAGAGAAGCTGGGCATATCGGTCGGCGACTTCATCTCATGGGACCCAAGGACCCGGATGCTGGATAACGGCTGGATCAAATCGCGCCATCTGGATGACAAAGCTTGCGTAGCGTCCGTGCTTGGATTGATGGAATGGCTGAAACGGGAAAATAAAACGCCGGCCCACACGCTGAAAATCATCATCTCCACCTATGAAGAAGTAGGTCACGGCAGCTCTTATCTTCCAGCTGATATAACGGAGCTGCTGGCGGTGGATATGGGCGCGCTTGGCGACGATTTGTCCGGTTCCGAGCAGAACGTGTCGATCTGTGCCAAGGATTCGTCAGGTCCTTATGATTATGGGATGACGACCAAATTGATCGAGCTTGCAAAGCGCGAAGAGCTGCCGTACGCAGTCGATATCTATCCGTATTACGGCTCCGATGCTTCTGCGGCTCTAAGAGGCGGAAGCAATATCCGCGCAGCTTTGCTCGGACCGGGCGTGCACGCTTCGCACGGCATGGAGCGAACGCACAAGGATGCGGTAGTGAACACCGCGGCTTTGCTGCTCGCCTATGTGATGACGCCGATTCATTAAGAAGCCAGCGTTTATGGTTGGAGTGATAGATCGAATTGAATATGAATATATTGGTTTACAATAATAGCGACGAGAGTCAATCTCGTCTATTTTTTTATTCAATATTATTTATGGAAGAAGGAGAAAGGGGGTTCTTGTCGAATAAAGTCTAACAATGGATAATATTGTATCTTGACTAAGAAGATGCGAAGGGATTGAAGAACTTGTTCCCTACGGTATGGTCACCTATTCTGCATGGGTTCTTATATTTGCTTGCAGCCAGCCTGCTCTTCCTGATCGTGTCGCCTGCCAGTCTTGCCCGCCAGAGATGGCGGGAGTTTCAATTCAGCGGCATCGCCATTGTAACCGCCGCGCTTTATCTTGGGCTGGAATTCGCTCAGCCCGAAGTATATGCGCTCTTTATGCTGCCGGTCGTATGGACAGCTACATTGTTGCATAACAAGCGAACATCAACGGTTATTAACTTTATCTTTCTTGCAGGTATTGGCATATATGAGCTTAAGGGAGATTGGATAGCGATTATGGCAAGCTGTCTGTTTGCTTTTGCAGTCAGCTGTCTGTTCCATAGAAACTATCCGATTCAATCGAAGTGGCGGCTTTCCCTTTTTTCCATATCCATGTCGGCCGTCTACCTCATTGTGTATATGCAGATGGATTACTATTTCTACGGCAAGAAATTGCCTCTCGATCTTCATATATGGTTGGTATGGTCAACGCTTCTTGCTTCGCAATCGATTACATTTGTCTATTTTTTCATCAAAAATCAATTGCGGCTGCAACGTGATCTCGTGCTCTCGGAGAAATATCAAAGTGTCGCTCAGCTTGCGGCTTCTATCTCGCATGAGATTAGGAATCCGCTTACGACGACTCGCGGTTTTTTGCAGTTGATGAATGTGGACAAGCTCAGCAAAGAAAATTTCGAGCGATACAGGAAGTATGCATTCGAAGGCTTGGACCATGCGAATAATATTATTACCGATTACCTGAATTTCTCGAAGCCCAGTATAGAAACTCCAAGAGCGTTGAATGTGAAGGAGGAGCTGGAAAGCGTGGTGTTATGGCTGCAGCCGTTTTCTGCACAGAAAAATGTGTCAATCGTCACTCATCATTTGTCCCATGAAGCGTTGTATATTCATGCGCAGCCAAAGCAATTTCAGCAGTGCATGCTTAATATTATGAAGAATGCGATCGAATCAATGGCTGACGGAGGATTGTTGACAGTTCACTCAAGGCTGGAGCAAGGCCAGATTCAAATTCTGATCAGAGATACGGGTATTGGGATGAGCAGCGAACAATTGAAGCAGATTGGCACGCCTTATTTCTCAATGAAGGACAAGGGAACAGGGCTTGGACTAATGGTCGTCATGAACCTGGTGAAGGCGATGGACGGCAAAATCTTCTTTCGAAGCAAGCTGAATCAAGGCACAATCTGCGAATTGCATTTTCATAGAGTTGATGCGTCTGAAATAAAAGACAAGGAAACGGCAGATAAGAAGGATTGGAATGAAGAATCGAAACCTGCTGCGCCCTCCGGACTTACAGGGACAACGAATTCGAATTAAATCGTAATCGATTAAGCCAAGCAGCAATTGCTGGCTTTTTTAATGTTTATTAGATTAATATAAATATTAATTCTAACATTTTAAAATTGCTATTGAATTAATTCAATAACTATTGTTTAATTATGCTATGGAATAATTGCATATTGGTTTCCAAATACGTGCTGCGAGGTGCCTTCCTAATGAATAAGGCTTCAATGATTGTGGATAAGGATTTTGTTGTGGGGAAAGTGGATGAACGCATTTATGGTTCTTTTATCGAACATTTAGGCAGGGCCGTTTACGGAGGTATCTATGAATCGAATCATCCGACCGCGGACGAACAAGGCTTTCGTGCCGATGTGCTGGAGCTGGTAAAGGGACTTCAAGTTCCGATTGTTCGTTATCCTGGAGGGAACTTTGTTTCCGGATACAATTGGGAGGACGGTGTTGGCCCGCTTAACGAAAGGCCAAGAAGGCTCGAACTCGCTTGGCGCACAATTGAACCGAATTGGATCGGATTCAATGAATTTATCGATTGGTGCAAGAAAGCGAATACAGAAGCGATGATGGCCGTAAATTTAGGGACAAGAGGTGTAGACGAAGCTCGCAATTTGGTCGAATACAGCAATCATCCTTCAGGAAGCTATTGGAGCGATCTGAGAGTGTCTCACGGCTACAAGGATCCGCATGCCGTGAAAACATGGTGTCTTGGCAATGAGATGGACGGACCTTGGCAGATTGGCCATAAGACTGCAACGGAGTATGGGCGGATTGCGAACGAAGCAGGCAAAGTGATGAAGTGGGTGGATCCGACGATTGAGCTGGTAGCTTGCGGAAGCTCTAACAGGGGAATGGCCACGTTCCCGGAATGGGAAGCTGCGGTGCTGGACCTGGCTTATGAAACGGTCGATTATTTGTCCATACACCAATACTATGGCAACCAGAAGAACGATACGCCGAATTTCTTGGCGCAATCGGTCGGCATGGACGATTATATTCATACGGTTATTTCGACCTGCGATTATATCCAGGCGAAGAAGAGGGGCAAGAAAAAAATTCATCTCTCCTTTGACGAATGGAATGTTTGGTTCCACTCTCACGAGCAGGATAAACAGCTCGAGCCATGGACGATTGCTCCGCCGCAGCTTGAGGACATCTATACGCATGAAGATGCGCTGCTGGTCGGCTGTATGTTGATTAGTATGCTGAAGCGGGCGGATCGCGTGAAGATGGCTTGCATCGCGCAGCTTGTCAATGTCATTGCTCCGATTATGACGGAGAACGGCGGATCTGCCTGGAAGCAAACGATCTATTACCCTTACATGCACGCCAGTGTTTTCGGTAGAGGAGAGGTCCTCGTGCCGCTTGTAAAGTCGCCGAAGTATGACAGCTCCGAGTTCACTGATGTTCCTTACGTGGAGACCGTTGCGATTCATAGTGAAGAGAAATCGGAGGTTGTCGTATTCGCTGTCAATCGTCATCTTGAGGAAGCGATGCTCTTCGAAATTGATTTGCGCAGCTTCGGAGGGGGTCGTATAATGGAACATATCGTGCTGGAGCATGAGGATCTGAAAGCAACGAACACCGCCGAAATGCCGAATCGGGTACAGCCGCATTCCTCGGGCAACGCGGCAATGACCCAGGAGGGTAAGATTACCGCGTCGCTCGGCAAAGCTTCATGGAATGTTATCCGCATTAAGGTTTAACAGCAAGGATGTCCAATTGCTGCTCCGGCAGCCTTTGCGACATCCTTATTTCATAAAATAGGGCGGAATTATGAAGGAGTGGCATAATGATAGAGGCAAATACGGATTCGAGGTGGCTGCCGCTTTATGAAGCGTTGGCCAGCGAGGTCAGGCTCGCAATCGTAAAGCTTCTTGCGAACGCTACGATGAATGTGAAGGATATTGCTAGCGCTTTGGGACTTAGCAGCGCTATCGTTACGATGCATATTCGCAAACTGGAAGAAGCCGGTTTGGTGAAAACCGCAAAGGTCCGCAAAGACGGCGGAACCCACAAAATGTGCGAGCTCGCCGAACGTTCCATAACGATAGAGCTGCCGCAGAAGGACTCTGACAAGTCGAAATACCACGAAACAAGTGTGCCTGTCGGCCATTATACCGAATATGAAATTTTTCCGACCTGCGGAATCGCAACATCCGAGCATCTTATCGGCCAGTATGACGATCCGCGCTATTTCATGGAACCGGAGCGGATGAACGCCGGTATATTGTGGTTTGGCCGAGGCTATGTGGAATACAAGCTCCCCAACTATCTGCTGACGGGTCAACGGCCCTCAGCTTTGGAAATTACGCTCGAGATTGGCTCCGAGGCTCCCGGTATTAGCGATAACTGGCCTTCCGACATCAGCTTCGAGATCAATGGCTGTGAAATCGGATCGTGGACAAGTCCCGGAGATTATGGGAAGCATCGCGGCAGATTTTCTCCTAATTGGTGGCCGGACTATATTAATCAATACGGATTGCTTAAGCGAATTCGAATTCAGGAGGACGGCACATACCTCGATGGACAGCCCTTATCCGCCTCGACGATTCACGATATCGCGCTGGAAAGGAATTATTGGACATTCCGTCTCGGCGTCAAACCCGATGCGGAGCATATCGGCGGCTTGACGCTGTACGGCAAAGGATTCGGCAATTACAATCATGATATTTTGTTTAAAGTCTATTATGAAACGGCGCGTGTCTAGAATAAACTCCATTTCAGATTTTGAGAGAGTGTTTCGAGCAAATGAACGCCGGCAATGCTGTTCCCCTTTGCGTTCAGAGCAGGGCCGGCAACTCCGATGCCGAATTTGCCCGGCACCAAGGTGAGAATGCCCCCGGCTACGCCGCTTTTGGCGGGCAATCCGACCTGAATGGCGAATTGTCCAGACGCATTGTACATGCCGCATGTAACCATGAACGTTTTGGCAATTTGAACATATCTGCGCGGGATGTGTTGGATGCCGCTCAACGGATCTTTTCCGTCGAATGCCAGCACAAGAGCCATTCGAGCGAGATCTGCACAGGTGACATCGATCGAGCAATGTCGAAAGTATACGTTAAGAATGTCGTCCACATTGCCCCTAAGAATCCCTTTATCTTTCAGAAAATATGCCATGGAACGGTTCAAGTCTGCCGTATGGGATTCGGATTGAAAGACGGCGTCGTTGTATGCGAGGGAATCGTTATTCGCTAACTGTTTGAAAAAATCGAGAATTCGATTGTTTTTCTCACCGGCATTTTCGCCTTTAATAAGAGACGAGATGGCAATGGCTCCTGCGTTAATGAGAGGGTTGAAGGGGATGCTTGGTTGAACGAGCTCCAGCTTCAGCATGGAGTTGAAATGATCTCCTGTCGGCTCCATTCCTACTTTGTCGAACACAAGGTCTTCGCCGTTATCCATCAAGGCAAGCAACAGGGTGAATACCTTCGAGATACTCTGCATGGTGAAGGGAATTCCGCAATCGCCTGCGGTTATGGAATTGCCTGCGGCGTCTATAATGTGAATGCCCAGCGAATCGGAGTTCGCTTTCGCCAATTCCGGTATATATCCCGCGACCTTGCCGTCTGCGCATCGTTTACGGCTATTTGCCAACCAGTCAGGCAGTTGCTGTTTTATAAGATTGATTTCATCATTGTTGTTTTTATGGCTATGGTTGTTCATGGGCGCACCGCCTTTCATAGAGTTTAACAGCTGCGATACTGTTACCACCTCGATTTAAATTATAATGGTTAGAGCCTGCTTCAACAAACATGATGATGATTTTCAACTAAATCAATAGAAATTAATTTTTTTTGATAAAAGCTTGACCATTTAAATACATCCGTGGTATATTCTAATTCCGGCCGAGAGATAAACAAGGCTCGGGTGAGAATGTGATTGTTCTTTGAAAACTGAACAACGAGTGAAACTGCCTCATTACATGAACGAAGCTTGCTTCGTTGAGATAATGAAAAAGCGAAAAAAAATGAGCAAGTCGAACTACCCTTGGAGCTTTTCGCATTGGCTTTGCCAAGTACGAAAACTCCCTTTATGGAGAGTTTGATCCTGGCTCAGGACGAACGCTGGCGGCGTGCCTAATACATGCAAGTCGAGCGGAGTTATGCCTTCGGG
>NZ_JAATHD010000022.1 GCF_011947265.1 Paenibacillus sp. HB172176 | reverse complement strand
TGGCTTAAATCCAATGTCATCAACAATGTGTTCTATTCCACCGTTGCCGAAATCCGTCTGAGTGTCGGACAGTTTATGGATGAAATCATGAAATACCCACATGTCATCATTGATCGCCTATGCGTTCGATTTTGAATGTCAACTTCTTTCGTTCAACTTATATAGTACAAAAACAGATAGAATGGATTCAAATAACAGAACAACGATACGTCAAAATTATTTGTAAGATGCACTGTGACAGCAAATGAAGTTCTCCTGAGTAGAGGGGAGAAGATGAATATTGGATATCGATTGCAATTTAGAAGAGCTTTTACGGCATAGCTGGAAAAGATAATGCTGGTTGGCTTGATTAGCCGACCAGCACTTTCTCTTCGGGATATCCGATTTTGCTTGAACGTTTGTTCCTTGCCAATGCGTAGGCCAAAGTCAATGGGCCTAAACGTCCGGCGAACATGGTGGCGATAATGATAATTTTGCCGGCTCCGGAGAGCGTAGGCGTAACATCTAACGTAAGCCCTACTGTTCCGAAGGCCGAAGTCGCTTCGAACAGTATCTCGATGAATTCATCGCCCTTTTCGGTCAAGGTTAGCATGAATGCTACGATTAGAACTAAACCGAGAGAAATGATAATGATGGCCAGAGAGCGCAAGATCGTATCATAGGAAATTCTTCTTTTGAAAATATGCACCTGTTCCCTGCCTCGAATCGTGCTGTACATGGCTACAATCAAGATCATGAAGGTGCTGGTCTTGATTCCCCCGCCTGTTGAACCGGATGAAGCGCCAATGAACATTAAAAAGATAATCAAAAACTGTGATGCTGTCAAAAGCCCCGATAATTGAACAGTATTAAACCCAGCTGTGCGAGTGGTCACACTCTGAAAGTAAGCCGACCATAGCTTCTCGCCGATGCTCAAATCCCCAAACACGGACGAATTCAGCATCTCCAATGATAAGATAAGTAGAAAGCCGCCTGCGGACAACAAAATTGTCGTAAGCAAAACGATTTTGGTATGCAAGGAAAAACGTCTCCATCGGCGTTTTTTGTAAATATCGACCATAACGATAAAGCCCAAGCCTCCGCAAATAAACAATAAGGAGATGATAATATTCACAATCGGATCACCAACGAATCCGGCAAGATTGTCTGAAAACAATGAAAAACCCGCATTATTAAAAGCCGAAACCGAATGAAAGATGGCATAATATGCGGCCTTGCCGACCCCCATCTCGTGAATCCAACGCAGCCACAACAAGTATGCGCCGATTAACTCGAAAGAGAAGGATATAATGACAATCGTCTTCACCAGCCTTACTAACCCTTGAATCGTATTGGATTTCGTTGATTCCTGAATGAAGACGCGATGCTTTAACCCAACCTTTCTTCCAAGTATGACCGCGATAATAACACCATAGGTCATAAAGCCAAGGCCGCCAATTTGAATTAGCACCATAATAATAATTTGACCGAAAATCGTAAAATTCGTTCCGGTATCAATAACCGTCAATCCTGTAACGCAGACTGCGGAAGTTGCTGTAAATAACGCATCCAAGAAACGGATCGAGCCGTCTCCCACCGTTGCGATAGGCAAATCCAGCAGAAATGCGCCAATCAGTATCGTAATGGCGAATCCGATAACAGTCCACTGATGCGGATTAAGCTGATTCTTCTTAATTGTTGCGACATCCATTTAGCAAGCCTCCCAAAATCACTGCACATACGTATTATCACCAAATCATCCGGTTTTTTGCACAACAAAAAACCACAGAGGCGAATTCTCTATGGTCGAATTGAACATGAGTGTATGCGATTCCTCTCCCGAACAACGCTTACGAGGTTAGCTGACGGATTCGGGAGTCGAGATCTCCCTACCATTACCTACTCTGGATTCACCCCTGCGGCGACTTTTTTGCCGCTTCGGTTCCCCCGCTTTTTCTTTGAAAAACTCAGCGTTTCAATATGAAGTTATAGGCTTATGCTACTCCTATCCCCTTGAAATGTAAAAGGCTGAATACGGTATATTTCTGACGAAAACATCAGCATATGCTTGAAAACAGCGATTACATCGCCTTAAAGGGTAATGAATCGCTGATTTCCCCTCATTTACTCGGAATCAGAGTCATCCTCCGTTAAACGCTCATACAAATAATCGACGATATGCATGGCTTCCATTTTGAACGGAGGCTTGTGTTTCTCGATGCCGAGCTTCATCTGAAGCAAACAGCCCGGGTTGCTGGTCAACATGTACGAAGCGCTTGTCTTAGCCGCATGCTCCATTTTATGCTCCAATAATTGTCCTGCCATCTCAGGCTGAGTAACATTGTATATGCCCGCTGAACCGCAGCAGCGGTCAGAATCTTTCATCTCCACAAAGGTTGCGCCCTCTACTTGCTTCATTAGCTGCCTTGGGGCGGATGAGCTCTTCATCACATTGCGCAAGTGACAAGAATCCTGATACGTTATTCGATGTTCTTGAATATTATTGTCGCGCTCGGCAAATTCCGGAACTCTGCCTTGCTCAACGATTAACTTGCTAACATCAATTACCCGCTCCGCGAACCACGCAGCTTTCTCCCGATATTCATTGTCCTCATGCAGCAGATGATCATATTCAATCAATAATGCGCCGCAGCCGCCGGCATTGGTGGCGATATAGTCAATTCCTGCAGCCTGGAACGCATCAATATTCGTCCGGGCCATCGCTCTGGCCTGGTCCATCTCTCCGCTATGGGCATGCAAAGCGCCGCAACAAGCCTGCTCCTTCGGAATAACGACATCGAAACCGGACTGCGACAACAGCTTCACCGTATTCACATTGGTTCCCGCGAACATGACGTCCATGATGCAGCCTCTGAACAGCGCCACTCGGGCAATCGCTTTGCCTTTCGCCGGATAGTAGGTGCCGATTCTCTCGATAACGCCTTTGGAAGTCGCTTCAGGCAGTATCGCTTCCATCTCTCGCAAATGCTCAGGAAATAGCCGCATGATGCCCGTGCCTCTGGCTATGCGCTGCAAGCCGGATTTCTGATAAAGCCCCAGCGCTCCTCCCATCCATTTCATACTGGACTGTTTGGGAAATACATGCTTGAACATCATGTTGCGCAAGCCTTTCACCGGCGCACTATGTTCGGCGTGATCCTCAATCGCATCGCGGGCTTGCTCGATGAGTTGGCCGTATTTCACATCGGCGGGGCAGGCAGGCTCGCAGGCCCTGCATCCGAGACAATGATTCATCTGCTCTTGAAACACTTCATCGGGATCCATAAGACCATCGGCTACCGCCTTCATCAATGCAATTCTTCCCCGAGGTGATTCGGCCTCTATTCCGGTTTCCTTGAATGTCGGACAGGCAGGAAGACAGAAGCCGCAGCGCATGCAATTGGTTAATTGATCATAATCAAGCTTGTTCAATAATGTTTTGGCGAGCGGGTTGCTATGCTCCATATTCGGTTTGTTCATCACTTGTTGATCAGCCATGCTGCAAAATCACCCGCTTCTTCGTTTCTTTGGCGAAAACTTTACCAGGATTCAAAATGCCAAGCGGATCGAATGCCGCCTTGATGCCTTTCATCACTTCGATGGCCGGAGCTCCTACCTTCCACTCCAAATACGGCGCTTTGACAATTCCTACGCCATGCTCGCCTGTTATCGTGCCGCCAAGCTCTATAGAAGCCTCGAAGATTTCGGCAAATGCCTGCTCAACCCGATGAATTTCCTCAACATCCCGAGCATCTGTCGTCGCAGTCGGATGAAGATTGCCGTCACCTGCATGTCCGAA
Source organism: Paenibacillus sp. HB172176 (assembly GCF_011947265.1). GTDB lineage: Bacteria > Bacillota > Bacilli > Paenibacillales > Paenibacillaceae > Pristimantibacillus. The sequence continues at coordinate 107,218 of NZ_JAATHD010000022.1, read as the reverse complement.
GGTAGCGATGGTTACGTTGTATTTCTGCGCAATCTCGTTAATCTTAAGGACCATATCGGCAATCTTCGAACGCGGTACCGTTGCATCCTCCAGTATCGTGGTCGGTCTCAATCTGGCTAATGCGGTGAATGCGCTACGCCTTGCCGTAAGCAGCTTCTCCGCCTCTTCTCTGTTCTCGGCGATTTCGACGCGATCCGCCGCTTCCAGCTCGCAGATGGACTTGATCATCGCGATATCTCGTTCAACCAGTTCGGGATCGCCGTCTTGCTCAATGAGCAGAATCGCTTCCATGTCGCGGGGCAATCCGAGCTTGGCGAAGTCATCGACCACCCGAATCGTCGGATTATCCATGAACTCGAGCGTAGCCGGAATAATTTTGGCTTCGATAATGCGGGAAACCGTCCGTGCGGCGCCGTACAAATCCTTGTACATGGCGAGCATCGTTCTCTTTGTCTTCGGCGGCGGGATCAGCTTCAAGGTCGCTTCTGTAATGACGGCAAGCGTTCCTTCGGAACCGACCAGCAGCTTTGTCAGATCATAACCAGCCACATCCTTCATCAGCTTGCCCCCGGTTCGTATAATGCTGCCGTCGGCAAGCACGGCCTCGAGTCCGATTACGTAATCCTTCGTTGTTCCATATTTCAGTCCGCGAAGGCCTCCTGAGCATTCCGCGATATTGCCTCCGATTGTGCTAATCTTCATGCTGCTCGGGTCTGGCGGATAGAACAAGCCGGCCGCTTCGACATAGGCAATCATCTCGGCCGTAATCATGCCAGGCTGAACTCGAAGCGTAAGATTCTCCTGATCAAGCTCAATGATTCGGTTCATTCGGTGCATGACCATCACGATTCCGCCTTGCAGCGGTACTGTGCCGCCGCATAGATTCGATCCCGAGCCGCGGCTCACCAGAGGAATCCGATGCTGGGACAACAGCTTCATGATGTCGGAAACTTCCTCTGTATTGGATGGATAGATTACGCCGTCAGGCAAGGATTGCAGCATAGGCGTTCCATCATAAGAATGTGTAATTCGCGCTTCCATATCTTCCCGATAATAGCTTTCTCCCACAATTGCCCGAAGACTGGACGAAATATCCCCTGTCATAAATTCGTATACCCCCCCAATAGATCAGGTCATCTGATGACTTTGCATTCATTATAGCTTATGATTAAATAAATGAACAGAAATAATTCAAAGGGATGATCTGACGCATGAAAATCGAAACGAAAAAAGGACATGAAATCGTCGGGAAAGCGATCCTGGATAAAATACAAGCCGGCGAATGGATTCCCGGCCAGAAGCTGCCGTCCGTGGTCGATTTGTCCGCTTCATTCGGCGTTGGCCGTTCAACCGTCCGTGAGGCGCTGAGCGCTCTCAAAGCGACGGGATGGCTGGATATTCGCCATGGCGGAGGCACCTTCATCAAGAAGGAGCTTCCGTCCAAGGATGCGAATGCGCCTGCTGATTTGTTCCAGGAAGCGGATTCCGTTCTGGAAATTCTGGAGGTCAGGATGGTGCTCGAGACAGGAACAGCGGCACTTGCCGCCGAGCGAAGAACCGAAGAAGACTTGCAAAGGATGGAGAATATTTTATCTAAAATGGAGCAAGCGTTGCTTGGAGAGAAAACATCAGAAGGCGAGCAGGCCGATGTCGCGTTTCATACCGCGATTGCAGCCGCATCGAAAAATAAGATTCTCATTCAGCTCATGGATTCATTGACAAGCAAGCTTAATGATACGATCTCCAAGACGAGAGAGCTATGGTTCTACCAAGAAAGAGCAACCGCGGCAAGACTCCTCGAAGAGCATCGCATGCTGTATGAAGCCATCCGCAGCAGCGATGCCAAACAGGCCTCTCTGCTTATCGAAGCGCATTTGGCAAAGGTCTTGCAAGTTCTTCACAAGTCTATATAAAATCAGATTCCATGTACTTTATTTGAAAACCCTTGCGCAATAAGGGCGCACAGCTTTATAACATATAATGAAACTCTTAATTCGGAGGTCATTAGAATGGGAAAAAGCTACTATGTGTCCGTAGAAGGAAATGATAAAAACGATGGAAGCAAGAAATCTCCACTGCAAACGATCATTCGCGCCAGAGACAAAGTTCGCGAAGATATCAAACGCGGCTTCATTGAAAATATAGACATCATCATTCGAGGCGGAGTCTACGAGCAGCACTCCCCTCTTAAGTTCGACGAAAAGGATTCCGCAGTCGAAGGCCAGCGCATTCATTATCGCGGCTACAATGACGAAGAGGTTGTATTGCTCGGAGGCCGCCGTATAACGGGCTGGATTCGGTTCGATAACGGCATCTGGCAGACAGATGTTAAAGATATGGAATTCCATACGCTATATGCGGATGGAAAGCGAGTCCCGCAGGCAAGGCTTCCTGCAAGCGGTTACTATGTGTCGGCAGAACATGACCCGAATACTTCATCCGATCAAAAAACACGTGAAATCCATTATCATGAAGGCAATCTGCCCGCTTCCTTCAACTATGAGGATACGCAGGTATTCGTATGGCCGGGCGAAGGAGAATGGAATTGGTTCTCGGAGACGAAGAAAGTCGCCTCTATCGATGAGCAGCTGCATAAAATTCGCTTCCAAAACCCATCGTCTTGGCCGATTGGTTCAGAGTCACGCTATTATATTCAAGGCTCGCTCGATTTCTTGCAGTCTCCAGGACAGTTTCACCTGGATCGGAAGAAGGGAATTCTATACTACTGGCCGGCAGATGCGAATGCAAACCCGAATAAAGAGATGATCGTAGCTCCAGCTACAAAGAGATTGTTGGAATTTAACGGTTCTGCTGCCGATCAGCCCGTTCGCCATTTGCATTTCTCGGGAATATCCTTGTCATGCACAGATTTCTTCGATGAATATACCATGATGGATGAGAATGTGGAGCAGCCCCAGCATCGGGAGGGCATCATCTACATCAACCGCGCCTCGGGAATTAGAATTGAAAATTGCAAAATATCCCTTTCAGGCAGCTGCGGTATTTATCTTGATCATTATGCGAATGAAATCAAAATTTCCGATAATACGATCGGGCAGCTAGGCTATAACGGAATTAGCTTGAGCGGTTTCGCTCCAGGGAAAGGCCCTTTCAACAATGCTTCGGAATCCTTCACGAACGGCCGTCATTGTATCACAAACAACGTTATCTCGCACGGCGGCCAGCTCGTCGGTCATGGCTGCGGCATCCTCCTCTACCAGAGCGGCGGAAATAAAATTATGAACAACCGAATCGCCGAGATGCCGCGCTACGGCATTTCTCTAAAAGGCTTGCGACACAAAACGATGCCGAAAAAGCTGTATAACACTGAGGTTACTTGGGAAAATCACTGGGATTTTCTGCACAGCCGAAACAATTTTATTGGCTTTAACGATATTTCCGAGGTCATGACCGACAGCCAGGATGGCGGTATGATTGAAGCCTGGGGCGTCGGCAAAGGGAATATCATTCATTCGAATTATCTGCATGACAGCGGCATCCATTTCTCCTTCGGCTTCGGCATTTATCTCGATGATGCGGCCGACGGCTTTACGATTACACATAATGTACTGCACAGACTATACAGTACGGGCGATGGAAAGCTTTGGATGTTAATCTTCTCGAAAGGCATCGGCAATAAAATTATGAATAACCTGCTGGTCTCCAATCCTCATGCTATTTCCGCGATCGGATCGCAAGAAATGGCAGATGAGGAAAACAAAGATATCGAAATCGCTTCCAATATCATATACAATTCTGGATATCTCTATTATTTCGTCAACTACCAAGAAGATCGCTTCAATTCGGCCAATCATAATTTATACTTTAGAAACAATGCTCCTTGTCTCATCGCAGGCAAGCTTCCGCTTAAGCCGCTCGGTCCCGATTGTCTGGAAAGATTCGAATACGAGTGGAGCGAATGGCGCTCCTTGCAGAATGGGAAGTATGATCAGCAATCCCTTATCGCAGACCCGTTATTTCGAAATGAACTGGAAGCCGATTTCAGACTGCAGCAGGCTTCTCCCGCCTATGAGCTTGGTTGGAACGACATCTCATTCTACGAAATCGGACCCAAATGGATCAGATAGAAATCAGGGGGGGCTTGAATCGAATGAAAGTATTCGGATTTTATAAATCCAAAAAATATTTGCAGCGAGTCATGTTCTCCATCATGGCTACGATGGTCATGGTCATCGTCGCAACCTCCGTCTCCAACACATACGTACTGGAGAAGTCTGTAAAATCCGTCCAAGAGGATTCCAATCTTAAGGTTCTATCGCAAATTCAGTATAATCTGACCTATATGAACGATATTATCTCCCGGCTGGCGCAATTCGTCTACCGGGATCAATTTCTTATTCCGCTAATGTTCAGCAGCGACATTCCCGAAATGGATTTTATCCGGGGACATCAGCAAATGAACAATATTATGGAGAGCTCCTCCTTCCTGCAATCAATGGTCATCTACAACAAGGTCAAGTCGGAGTTGTACGGCACGAACGCTCAATTCCTGCTGGACGGCGGAATTACGAAAGAACGCATTCGCAATTCCATCTTGAACAACGGTCAGCAGCCCACCAATCGACTCATTCCGATGAGCCTTACGCAGGATGAAGGACGCGTCGACACCTTCGCGTTCATCGTGACAGACTCGCTCAAGCCATTCACCAATCAGCAGTCCGCGATCATTCTGTTCATCAAATCGGATTGGGTATTCGAGAGCTTGAAGAAGATGAATGTCGGCAGCGGGCGCGATCAGGGCGAGGTGTATATTCAGACTCAGGACGGTCAAATTCTCTCCTCCGATCTGAGCGGATTAACGGCCTCTGAAGAGAACCAGAACAACGTAAAACAGCTTATACAAGCAGATAAATTGACCAATCGGCATTCTGCCGGATTCGTAATCGGCAAGTGGTCCGGCGAGAAAAACATGATCACATATATGGATGACGGCTACGGCTCCTGGACCATACTGTATGTTCAATCCTATGATAAGCTTATGGAAATCGTCACCGAAACGCGCAATCATGCCTTGCTGCTCTCCGGCATTTCCCTGGTGCTAGCTATTGCGATTTCGATTTGGCTGTCTTATAAGCTGTACAACCCGATCGAAAGCATGATTAAGCGAATAAATCCGTATTTGTCCGACAATAAGCTGGCGGCCTCGAAGCCTCGCGACGAGCTCGGACTCATGAGCGAAAATATCCTGGAGCTGACAAATAAATGGAAGGAAATCAGCTCGGAGAAGATTGTGAACAAGTACTATATTCGAAAATTTCTAACAGAAAGCCAGCTGTTCACCCATCTCGATATGCAGCATCTCATCAAAAAGCATGAGCTCAATATTTCGATAAAGGATCCGCTGCTCGTATGCGTGCTGAAGATCGACCGCTTCGCCGATTACGACAGCAAAGCGGCAGGCTCCTCCAAGAAGCTCTACAACTTCGCATTCGTCAATATCTCGAGCGAAATTATGAGCCGGCGATACCCCTGCGAAGCCGTAGAGCTAAGAGGCGATCATATCGTGCTCATCGTTTCGAGAAACGCCGAGGATACCCATGCGGAATTCAGTCAAGTCATACCGCTGCTTCGCGAAATCCAGGAAACGATCGAGGGCTACTATAATGTTTCCCTGTCCTGCGGCATAAGCGATGTCATCTCGCAATATCCGTTCCTGTCCTCGGCTTATACGCAGGCGCTTCAGCTCAGCCAATATATGATCGTGAAAGGTTTCAAAGCGATTATAACGTCTCAAGACATGCAGCAGAATTTGCAAAACAAGGATACGACCTTGCCGGATGCGATTGGCAAGCGTCTCGCGGAAGCGCTGAAGAAAGGACAGATGACCAATGCCGGCAATGAGCTGGAGAAGGCTTTCTCCTTCATCTCCGCTTTAGATTACGAGGATATTATTCGCTCCGTATCGAATTTGGCATGGCTCATCAAGGATGTCGTGAATGACATGAATAAGAATCGAATCGTCTCCTTCGATATCGAAATCGACAACCTGCATCAAATTGCTCAAGACAAGGACACGTTGGAGGAAATGTATGTGGCTCTGCTCGCGGTCTGCTCGAAAATATGCGAAGGCGGCAGACCTGCCGTCATGGAACGCAATCAAATGATGCTGGAGACGATCAAGGAGCTTATCGAGCAGAAATACGCGGACATCAATTTAAGCCAGCAATCGATCGCAAATACGGTTAAACTCTCCTCTGCCTATATCGGAAAGCTGTTCAAGGAAAGCTATCAGATGACGATAACCGAATATATGAATGATGTTCGATTGAAGCATGCGCAGGAATACCTGGAGCGGGATGACTACACCATTGCCGAAATTATGGACAAATGCGGCTACGCAAACCAAAGTTATTTTTTCCGCCTGTTTAAAGCCAAGGTAGGCAGCACTCCAAAGGAATATCGCATGAAAAAATCGATTTCCTGAAGCGGCTTCCAGTAATCCATACAACCCATTCACCACGCAAAAAGGTGGCGAATGGGTTTTGTTTTGCGCTTGAAAATGCCGTCATTCCGCGTAAATTCAATGATTCGAACATTGTACAGTCGGGGTTTACAGTAATTCGAAAAACCTATTCTATGCAATGGAATCTTCTCATGGCATGATGGGCATCAGAACAGGATTGCTTCAAATGGAGGAGATCATAATTGGCAAAAACAAATCATGTCGCACAGAAACAACCGCCGTCGATTCGGGGCAACCGCTCTAAAAAGAATTGGCTGCAGAAGGAATGGAAGCATCTGGTCATGAACAGGGAGCTGCTGCTGCTCGCGTTGCCCGGCATTCTCTTCAAGCTGGTCATTGCCTATCTTCCCATGATCGGGTTGATTCTGGCATTTAAGTATTTCAGGTATGATCAAGGCATCTTCGGAAGCAAATGGATCGGTCTCGACAACTTCGAATTTCTATTCAAAGCCCAGGACGCCATTCGCATCATACGGAATACGCTGCTTTACAACATATCCTACATCGTGCTCGGCACCGTCGCCGCGCTCTTGCTGGCGCTCCTGCTGAACGAGCTGCACGGCAAATTGATCAAAGTGTACCAGACAACGATGTTCCTGCCGCATTTCATTTCGTTCGTGCTCGTCGGCTATATCGCAAACGCTTTCCTCGACACGAAAGCCGGCTACCTGAACACCATAATCGGCTGGTTCGGCTTTGAGCCGCATAAATGGTATTTGGAAACGACGCCATGGATCTTCATTCTGCCCATCGTCGCATTGTGGAAAGGAATCGGCTTCTCAACTTTGGTCTATTACGCCGGGATCACCGGCATAAGCACCGATTATTACGAAGCCGCAAGGTTAGACGGCGCCACCAGAATCCAGATGATGTCGCGCATTACGCTTCCGCTGCTGAAGCCTCTCATCATCATCTTGTTCATCCTTGGACTCGGCAATATATTCCGCGGTGACTTCGGCTTGCATTATTTCGTCCCGAACAACGTCGGACCCAACTTTCCGACAACCGATATCATCGATACGTACGTGTACCGGGCGCTTACCAAGCTTGGCGATATCAACTCGGCGGCTGCCGTAGGCTTCCTGCAATCCGTCGTCGGACTGGTAACCGTCGTAAGCGCAAACTTCATTGTGCGAAAAGTCGATAACGAGAACGCATTGTTCTAGATTGGAGGAGATTGTCCATGCTATCAACGAAATCGTTTAATTTTCTAAATCTATTCATCATTGTCTTTCTTTCCGTGCTGTGCCTTATGATCGCGCTCCCATTCGTGCTGGTCATCATCATATCGCTGACATCCGAGAACAGTCTCGTTCATAACGGCTATCAGTTCTTTCCTCAAGAGTGGACAACGGAAGCCTACCGCATCGTGTTTCAAAAGCCGGACCCGCTATTGAACGGCTATATGGTGACGATCTTCATCACCGTCGTCGGCACCTTCATCTCCTTGCTGCTCACCGCGATGACGGCGTATCCGATTTCGAGAATGGATTTCCGGTATAACCGGCCCATTACGTTCTATGTCTTCTTCACCATGCTGTTCAATGGCGGCCTCATCCCGTTCTATATTCTGATGACGCAGTATCTGCATTTGAAGAACTCGCTTTTGGCGCTCATTATTCCCACCCTTCTCAGTCCATTCAACATCATGATCATGAAGGGCTTTCTCGATAAAATTTCAAAAGAAATCATCGAATCGGCGAAGGTCGACGGCGCCAAGGAATTCCGCATTTTCTTCAGCATCATTCTGCCGCTGTCCACGCCGGCCTTGGCAACGCTCGGCTTGTTCATCGCCTTCGGCTACTGGAATGAATGGTATTACGCCCTGCTCTTCATCGACAACGACAAGTTCATTCCGCTGCAGCTGCTGCTGGTTCGCATTCTGCAACAAATCGAATTTCTCGCCAATTCGCCGATGGCCGAGGTCGCGGACAAAATTGCATACGCCAACTTCCCTACCCTGTCCGTGCGGATGGCGATGGCCATTCTGGCCGGAGGACCGATGGTTGTCATCTTTCCTTTCTTCCAGAAGTATTTCGTGAAGGGTATTACAGTAGGTTCCTTGAAAGGATAAGGAACGACTATTGTGCCATATATACATTCATACTAAATGGAGGGTTCAAACGTGAAAAACAAAAAGAAAGCTCTGCTCGCAACCTGGTTGGTTCTGACATTGTGCTTGACAATGCTCGCAGCATGCTCGAACAACAACGGCAATACGACGAACACGGATCCGACAAACGCGCCGACTTCAAGCGGCGGAGACGCTTCACCGACTGCCGATGGCGGCGCGGCTTCCGATCTGCCGTTCGTCAACCTGACGTTTCTCTATCCGGTAGCAGCGGATCCAGGGCCAGACCAGAAGCTGGTTAACGATGAAATCAACAAATATTTGAAAGAAAAAATCAACGCTTCCGTAACATTGAAGCCGCTTACCTTCGACGAATATGAGCCCAAGCTTAACTCCATGCTCGCGGCGGGCGAGGATTTCGATATCGCCTGGAGCTCCAAGGGCTGGCTTGGCAATTATCAGCCTTATATCGACCGGGGCGCATATCTGGAAATCACCGACGAAATGATCGAGAAATACGCGCCGGAAGCCCGAGCCAACATTCCAGACAAATTCTGGCCGGATATGTACGCCGTTGACGGCAAAGTATATGGCTTCCCCATTTACCAAGTCGCAGCCAAATCCAAGAGCTTGGCTATCCAAAAGCGCTTCGTAGACAAATACAATCTGGACATCGGCACCATTCATACGTACAAGGACATCGAGCCGTTCCTGAAAACGCTGAAAGAAAACGAACCGGATATTATTCCGCTCGGCCTCGCCCAAAACTCATGGGGACTCTACACTAACCGTGATTACGTAGATTCCGGCGGTTTTGCATACGCAAAAAATGATCCTAATTATACCTTTATCGGAGCTCTTGCTATGCTTGACGAGAAAACCGAATACTTCAATACGATGCGCAGCTGGTATCAAGCCGGCTACATCAACGATGATGCTCCAATCATTCAGAATATTAATGATCTGAAGAGCAAAGGCAATGTTGCCGTAACGCTGGAGTTCACCTCCAAACCGGGCGGCGAGATTGGCGAAATGGCTATGAACGGCGGCAACGAAGTGGTCTATGCCCAAATTTCCGACAGCTACTTCACTGGCATCGCGAGCGCCATGCACGTCATCAACAAAAGCTCCAAAAATCCGGAGCGCGCGCTCATGCTGATCAATCTGCTTAATACGGATAAATACCTGTACAACTTGATCTGCAACGGCATCGAAGGCAAGCATTACACCAAGACAGACGATCAATATATCGAGCCGATAAAGGATTCCGGCTATGCGCCGAACGGCGACTGGGTATTCGGCAACCAATTCAACGCTTACTTGAAGCCCGGCATGGCTCCCGACACATGGGAGAGAACCATCGAGCTCAACAATACGGCAATCGTCCCAGCGACCAGCGGCTTCAATACGGACGAGACGAATATTAAGGCGGAAATCGCCAACGTCACTGCCGTCAAGAACGAATACGAGGTCGCGCTGGAATCCGGCTCCGTAGATCCGACGAAGGAGCTTCCGAAATTCAAGGATAAGCTGATCGCCTCCGGCGAAGAGAAAATCGAGCAAGAAACCGAGCAGCAATGGGAAGCGTTCAAGAAGGAAAAAGACTTAGTGAAATAAAGCAGTCTTTCCTAATAAAAAGAAGCTTGGCCGGGGATTTTTCCCAAGCCAGGCTTCTTTCTTTGTAGAGCTCGCCATCGCTGCAAGTATCATTGCCCTTTACTCTTCAGGGCGTACCCGCTTTACGCATGCCAAATTCTTGGCATCGGCAGCGATTCTTTGCCGAGCTCCGCCCAGATATATTTCAGCAGCAGCTCGGATTTCAATGCGGCATATTGCGGATCATGCCATCGGTTATGAAGCTCGCCCGGATCCTCCTCCAGATCAAACAACTCACCATAGTTCTGATTATAGTAGACTGTTATTTTATAGCGCTTGTCCACGTAAGTTTTCTGGTGAATGGTCGTCGCTTCATGCCGGAATTCGCAGATCGCATGATCTCTAGCCATCGATTGCCGTCCCAGCCACACCTCCTTCTGATCCACGCCTGTCATCGCGTGCGGTATGGGCAGATCGCAGAAGGACAGGAAGGTTGGCGCCAAATCGACCAGCGATTGAATCGCTTCCGAGGTTTGGCCTGCGGGAACCTTGCCTGGATAGCGCACGACGAACGGAACCTTGATCAGATCCTCATAATGAAAGCCTCCCTTCGCCTGCAGACCGTGTTGACCGAAGAAATGGCCGTGATCGGTCGTGAAGACGACAAGCGTATCCTCCGCGAGGCCGAGCTCGTCAAGCTTGTCCAGAATTTTACCGATATATTTGTCCATCATGGAAATCATGCCGTAATAGACGGAAACGAGCTTCTTCCGATCATAGTCGGTCAGCTTTTGCTTCTTGCCGTAACCGTAATTGAGATGGGATCCATAACCGTGAATGCCATAACCGCTTTCCTTCAAATGAGAGAAATCCGGATTTTCTTCCTGGGTCATGGCGAAATGCGGCGGATTCAGATCATGCTCTCCGGGAAAGATGGACGGAATCGTAAGCTCCGCGTCGTCATACATTGTATCCCAAGGCTCCGGCACGAGATATTCCGGATGCGGGTCGAAGAAGGAGGACCACAGGAAGAAGCTCTCCCCCTCCTCTTTATACTGCTCCAGCATGGCGTTCGACCGCTCCGCAATCCAGGTGTTGTAATGGAATTCCTCCGGAATCGGCCATTTGTACGTCATGTTCTCATCCATCGTTCCGGTTGGAGGCAGGAAATAATCACGCCAATTCGCGCAGCCCTTCTCCTCCATCCAGAGCGCGTAATGCTGGCCGACATGCGCTTCGTTCGTATGATTGCGCGCGAGCTCGACATGGTCGAAGCCGTAGAAGTCCTCGTCGAACGCCTTCCACTTCTCGAGATCCTGCAGATGCGGATAAGCTTCCAGAGACGTATACTCCTCGGTTGAGGTGAGCGGCTGAAAATGCGCCTTGCCGATGAGCGAGGTTTTGTAGCCCGCAGCCTGGAAATCCTCGCCTACCGTATGCCGGTCTTCGAGCAGCTTCGTGCCCAAGGTCCAAGCGCCGTGCTGGCTGGGATACATGCCCGTAATAATCGAAGCCCTGGTCGGCGTGCAGGTGGGATTAGGGCAATACGCTCGCGTAAATGTCGTCCCTTCCTTCACAAGCCGATCCAGATTCGGGGTATGCACTTCAGATTGGAATGCGCCCAGCGTATTCCAATGCTGCTGATCGCTTGTGATTAACAGAATATTAGGTTTCTTCATTGCTCAATCGCCTCCTATGGTATAATTATAGGAAATTGGCTTGAACATGGACATATCCGAATCTCAGGTATATTTACCTTTTTTTCAGAACAGACGAGAGCAGCAAGGGGGATTTAGAAATGAAGCTGCAGGAATTTGACAAGGAGCGCGCTGAATTTCTCTACCATCAGCCATCCGATTGGGAGAAGAACGGGCAGATATGGACGGTACGAGGCGGCTGCAGCATCGGGAAGAGCGGCTATCAGGTTTCGCCGAGGCGGCTGGACTGCTACAGCTTCCACTACATCAAAGAAGGCCGCCTTCTCTACGAAAGCGACCTTCATGAGCAGATCGTGCGGGGAGGCGATCTCTATTGCCTGTTTCCCAATCGTACGTATTCCTATCGCAGAATGGATGATATCGAGCCCATGCAGATGTACTGGCTCGCCTTCGACGGGCCGCAGGCCGCGCACTTGCTCCATGAGGCGGGCTTTTCGCCTGAATCGCCCCATTCGGCGAAGCGATGGTCGAATGGGCTGCAAGCCCGACTGGAGCAAATCTTTCATTTGATGCGCGAGCATGCCTCCCCCTCTATATTGCTTGGAATGCAGATGCAATCAGCTCTGCTGCAATTCTTCTCCGCTCTGTTCCGCGAGGACAAGAGCGACGGCGTTCCGCGGCATCAGCAATGGATTGAGAGCAGCATGCAATATATGGAGCTCCATGCGACAGAAGGACTGACCGTCGCTCAGCTGGCGGATATGGCGGGCATGAACCGCAATTACTTCTCAACCGCATTCGCGCAGCATACCGGCATGCCGCCGCTGCTTTATATGACCGGCATTCGCGTCAAGAAAGCCCAAAAGCTGCTTCACGAAACGAATGATTCCATTACAGAGATCGCTTATTCATTAGGCTATGCCAATCTCTATGTGTTCTCCAGAGCCTTTCACCGTTATTGCGGCCTGTCTCCGACAGAATACCGCGCAACGAAGAAGCTTATTTCGCATGATTGGAGCCGCTGACGAACAATCTCGTCAGCTGCTTGGCAGCCTGCTCCAGCAGTGCCGCGCTTCCTTCCATCGCTTGCGCCAGCGTCATCGGCCGGTTCATGATGCTGAATACGGCCGCAACGCCTTCCTTGTGCAGCTCTTCGATGCCTTCGCCGAGCGAGCCGGACAGAACGATGACCGGCACGCCGAAGCGCTTCGCGATTCTCGCCACGCCGCATGGCGCCTTTCCGTGCGCGGTCTGGAAGTCGGTCTGCCCCTCTCCGGTGAAGACGAGATGGGCTCCCGCGATGCTCTCCTCCAGCAACACATGCTCGGACACGATTTCAAAGCCCGACTTCAGCTCGCCGCCGAGGAATGCCGCGATCCCTCCAGCCAATCCTCCAGCTGCGCCTGCACCGGTCATTTCGTGAATACGGTTGCCAGTTGTCCGCTCGATGAGATCTGCGAATCTCGTCAGGTTGCGGTCCAGCCGTTCGACCATATCGCTCGACGCGCCTTTCTGCGGACCGAATACGTGCGATGCGCCATTCTCCCCGACAAACGGATTGTCGACATCCGAAGCGATAATGAACTCGCATTCGGCAATTCTTGGATCAAGACCGCTTGCGTCTATGCTGCGAAGCTCCTCGAGCGCGCCTCCTCCATAACCAATCTCCTCGCCTCCTGCGTTCTTGAGGCGAATGCCCAGCGCTTGCAGCATGCCCGCTCCGCCGTCATTGGTCGCGCTGCCGCCCAAGGCGACAATAAAGCGGCGGCAGCCCGCATCCAGTGCGGCTATAATCAATTCACCGACGCCGCAGGTTGTCGTAAGCAGCGGATTTCGATCCTGCTCGCCGATCAAATACAGTCCCGCAGCCGTCGCCATCTCGATGACGCATGTTTCCCCGTCGCCCAGCACGCCGTAGGAGGCAGCGATTCTCTCTCCGAGCGGATTCGCAACCTGAACCGCCCTTATTTCGCCTCCTGTCGCTTCTACGAGGCAAATCATCGTGCCCTCCCCGCCGTCCGCAAGCGGAATGCGTTTGATCTCGGCTTCGCAGCCGGATTTCCGAATGCCGGCTTCTATGGCGGCCGCCGCCTCCGGCGCGGTCAAGCTGCCTTTGAATGAATCCGGCGCAATGACAATTTTCAATATCCTCAGCTCCTTTATCTGTCCTGATTATATCATCTTCTAACGGATAAAGATGACTTGTCCCTCCCGCAGCGTTATAATGAATACGTTCATTCATGATGAATTACATTAAGCTGCTGGAGGAGTGTCTAGAGATGAATTACACTGAGCTTTCTTCTATTGAGGAATGGAACGACGCATACGAGAAATCCGCGAATAAGCCGCTTGTCGTATTCAAGCACAGCACAACCTGTCCCGTCAGCGCCAATGCTTACGAAGAGTTCACGAATTACTTGAACGACAAGCCGAGAGAAGACGTCGATTATGTGCTGGTGAAGGTCATCGAGTCGCGTCCGACCTCACTGCAAATCGCGGAGGATACGGGCGTAAAGCATGAATCGCCGCAAATCATTTATTTCGAGAAGAAGCAGAAGGTATGGTCGGCGACGCACTGGTCGGTAACGAAAGCGCATATCAGCGCCGTGCTTGATTAGAGGATTCGATGCCGGAAGAGGCTGGAAGCTCCCGTCTGCCCTTCAGACGAGGCCTCCGGCCTCTTTCCCATGCATGAGGTTTGAACAAGCTTGGCCTTGGGTATTTGTGCTTATAGGGCCATCTATTAAATCTATCAGCGAAGGGGAAGCGCTATGAATCGATTCGAGCAAAGAAAGCAAGATATTCTGCAAAACATCGCGCGTCAAGCCAGCATGAAGCCATTATTGCCGAGCGGCTTCTGGTTTCACGACGATATTCGCCATAATTTCTATTATGCCTCTTATTTATTCGCGGCAGCCGTACAAGGCCTTCGTCTTCCCGGAGGCAAAGAAGAAGCGATGAAAACTTCCGAAGCTGTGCTGCTGAAGGTGCTTGCGCTGCAAGACAAGCAGCCTGTCAGCAGTACCTACGGACATTGGCCTCTGAATCTGGGAGAGCAGCCCGAGGCAGCCTCCCCGCATATTCTACCGGCCGAGATTATGGGCTGCTTGCTTGGCGTCTTTTACAAGAAATATCGAGATGATATGTCAGATTCGCTTCGTTCGGCCGCTTATGAGGCTTTGGTCCATCTGCATCAATCCCGCTATTATGAGGAAGGGCTGCGGCGTTATAATCATCACGAAGCTAAGCATACGGCTGCCGGCATCATCTACGGCACCATCCTCGGGGATAAGGAATTGCTCAAGAACAGCCATCGCCGCGTGCAGGCTACCTTGTATCAGCTGCAAACCTACAGCATGACGGAATACGGCATCCTCCCCTGGTTCTGGCATTGGGTCCAGGCGTTCGAAGCCGCTTGGGAGATTACCGGTGATCAGGCGGTTAAAGAAAATATAGAAGGATTGCTGGAGTGGCTGTGGCAGGAGCGAGCCGCTTATTATTTGAGGGGAGCGTGGGCGGGTCCGCATTCCCGCTCCTTGCCTCTCGATGCGCCGAGCGACATGAATATCGCGTTTGATTATGCGCAATTCGGAGATTTCGAGCTTCCCGAGGAGCTGCCCAAAGCGGAATTCGCAGCCTTGCTAGACTATGAGATTCCGGAGGAGCTTCGCATGTCGATCTCGGAGCGCATCTATCCGCTGGAGCTGACGCGTCTCTATCCTGCCTCAATCGAGGAGCTGGATGTGAAGCTGCAATGCTATCTCTATATGACAGAGCAATATGCGGTAGGCGGCATTCTGGAGCGCAGGAAGGAATTCGACAACGAGCAGCACCGTTGGGATATTACGCTGCCGGTCCGTCACGATTCCATCAATCAAGCATTCTTCCTTCATCCCGCAGAAGGACGGTCCGGCTCTGATCCCCGTCACAGCAGCGACGCCGAGGATATCTTCGTTCAGCAAAACGCGGTAATCGCGCTTTACAAGCCGAATGAAGGCAATCAGCAGGGAATCGTCGGCGTGTTGCCGCTTGGCAATTGGCATGCGGAAGGAAATTCGCTTTACGGTCAAGTCGACAATGTATTCTTCGCCGTTCATCTCATGAAGCCGTTTACCTTTCTCAAGAAGAGCGATCGATATGTGGTGGAAGCGGAAGAAGGCGACGCCAATGGCGTTGTCGTCGAGGCGGTTTCGCTTATTGAGGCGGCGAACGAGGGAATTGACTCGCTTAGCTCCTTCATGGAAGCGAGCCGCAAGCGCAGCCCCGTCTTCAATGAGACGGAGCTTTCCGCCGAGTATGAGAGCTTTCTTGGTCATTCGCTCTGCTTCACGCATCGCTCGGCACAGGAAATTCATCTGTAATCCGCCGTCTGCGTATCGTCAACGGTTGAACTTGTCCTCAATCATTCGGGGAAGATGCTTCATCTTATAATCAATCGTTTTCAAATTCCGCTGCACTTCCTTCAAGCGCTCCTCTACTTGTCGCTTATGCTGGAGAAGAATATCCATCCCCTTCTCCAGCACGGCGCCGTGATCCATGCAATGCGCGATCAAGCTTCTGATTTCCTTGATTGGCATGCCGGTATTTTTCAAGCAGCATATCAAATCGATCCAGTCGATATCCTGCTCCTCGAATACACGCTTCCCTCTCTCCCGATGAATGAATGGAAGCAAACCTTCTTTATCATAATATCTAAGGGTGTAGATGGATATGCCGGTGCGTTCCGCCACTTGAGAAATGGTATAGCTCATCGTTTTTCTCCGATCTTTAGTGGAATATGGACTTGACCTAGAGTGTACTCTATCATTTATCGTAGAAGAGAACAAGATGTGAAGGGAGTTTTGAGACGCGCATGAAATATATTCAAATTGCAGGGACAGATCTTCAAGTATCCAATATCGTCATGGGGAATATGCGGCTTAAACAACTGTCGTTATCCGAGGCCGAGACTCTGATCCGCACAGCGATGGAAGAGAAAATCAATTTCTTCGACCATGCCGATATCTACGGCGGCGGGGAATGCGAATCCTATTTCTCCGAAGCGATCGGCATGAACGCGTCCTTACGTGAACAGATGATCCTTCAGAGCAAATGCGGCATTCGCAAAGGCTTCTTCGACTTCTCCAAGGAGCATATCATCGCATCGACCGAAGGCATCCTGAAGCGTTTGAACACCGATTATCTCGACATTCTCCTCTTGCATCGTCCCGATGCCCTGGTGGAGCCGGAGGAAGTGGCCGAAGCGTTCGACGAGCTGGAGAAGAGCGGCAAGGTCCGCCATTTCGGCGTGTCGAATCATACGCCGATGCAGACCGAGCTCCTGCAGAAGCATCTCTCGCAGAAGCTGATTGTGAATCAACTCCAATTCAGCATCGCGCATACGCCAATGATCGATTCCGGCATCGCCTTCAATATGAATGTCGATCAATCCGTCAATCGCGACAGCGGCATTCTCGATTATTGCCGATTGAACGGCATAACCGTGCAAGCCTGGTCTCCGTTCCAGAAGGGCTTCTTCAACGGTCCGTTCCTCGGCGATCTCGAGGAATACGCGGAGTTGAACAAACTGATCGACAGTCTGGCGGACAAGTACAATGTTGCCAATACCGCAATCGCTGTCGCTTGGATTACCCGCCATCCGGCGAATATCCAGGTCGTCACCGGTACCATGAATCTGGGAAGATTGAAGGACTGCTGCCAAGGCTCCGACATTCCTCTCACAAGAGAAGAATGGTACGGCATCTACAAGGCTGCCGGCAACATTCTACCTTAAAAGCCTAAAAAAAACTCTCCTCTCGGACCCGAACGGTTCGAAAGGAGAGTTTTTTTTAGGCGCTTGTCCAGCCGAGTCTGATTAGCCATCTTTCCGCCAATCTGCTCCATTCGGCCGTATCCGGGACATCCTCGGCAAGCCCAATGCCGTGTACCCCTTCTTCGAAAATATGCAACTCGTACGGAATGCGGTGCTTGCTTAGGCTCATGGCAAAGAGCAGGCTGTTCTCGGGAACTACCGCCTTGTCCTCCGCAGTATGCCAGAGAAAGGTCGGCGGCGTATCCTCTTTCACGTGAAGCTCGTTGGACAAAAACTCGATCAGCTCCGGATCCGGATCCTCGCCCAGTTGTACAGCCCGGGAACCGACGTGCGTGTATTCGTCCTGAAAGCTGATGACGGGATAACACAGGATC
This sequence comes from Paenibacillus sp. HB172176, assembly GCF_011947265.1. Lineage (GTDB taxonomy): Bacteria > Bacillota > Bacilli > Paenibacillales > Paenibacillaceae > Pristimantibacillus. The sequence goes on along the minus strand of NZ_JAATHD010000022.1, from coordinate 89,223 downwards.
AGTGCATCCGGACGGCAGCTCTCCCTGTCTACGCCATCGATCGACCGCTCTATTCCTTGATCATGATGCGTTCCGACGGTCGCAGCCAGATGACCGCCCGCTGAAAAGCCCATCAAGCCGATACGATCAGGATCGACATTCCACTCCGATGCGAAATAACGCGCGTAACGGACAGCACGCTGCGCATCGATCATAGGAACCGGATAACCATACGGATGCACCCGATAGTGCAGCACTGCCGCCGACACGCCGATGGAATTCAACCACTGTGCGATTATGGGTCCTTCATGATGCGATCTGCCCATGTATCCGCCGCCCGGACAGACGATAACGAGACTCTTCGGTTTCTTGCTCTCCAGCAGGAACAACTCCAGGTAAGGCTTGTCCTCCTCTTCATTGCCAAGCGCATGCGGCGCATTCTCCTGCCATAATAATTGTTTCATGAATGTCTGATTCCCCTCTATTTCTGTTTATTGAGCTGCGGGCAAAGTCTCCATGAAAGCCCGCATGGCACTGCTTCTAACCAGATCCTTGCGGCAAATGAACATGGTCGGCTGTTTGCTTGTTTGACCCGGAATCTCGAAGCTTCTCAATGCCCCTGCTCCATTATACCTCTCCACGATCGCTTTCGGCATTAAGGAAATACCGAGCCCGGCGGCAACGCTTCCCATGATCGCCTCCAAGGTTCCGAACTCCATAACAGCAGGGAAGGGATGCCGCCTCGATCGCAGCCACTCCTCCAGCACCTCGCGATACGAACAGCCCTTGCTGTATACAAGAATAGGCTTCGCAATCGCTTCTTCCAAATCATGAACGCTTCGATTCGCAACAATAACCAGCTCTTCCTCGAAAATCAAGCTTTGCTCGACATCTCTTCGATTGCAATAGCAGCCGATAAAGGCTCCTTCGAGCTCATAATTCAAAACCTTGTCAATCATGAGCTGGGAATGCCCGGTGCTGAGAGAAACTTCAACCTTCGGATAGGTTTTGCAATATTCAGCCAGCAAACCGGGAAGCCTTAGAGCCGCGCAGGTTTGCGTTGAACCAATCGAGAGCGAGCCGCCAGGTTCAAGCTCCGTCGTCAACGCCCGCTTCGCTTCGTCCAGCAGGCCAATCACTTTGTCTGCATAAAGCAGCAAGGCTTTCCCGCTGGAGCTTAAGGTCATCCCGCGATTATGCCTCTGGAACAAGCTGGTGCCAAGCTCTTGCTCCAAAAGCCGGATACGCGTCGTCACATTCGATTGCACATAGCCCAGTCGCTCCGCCGCCTTCGTAATCGTGCCTTCGGCTGCAACGGCCTGAAAGATGCGCAGCTCGGAGCTTTCCATTGGCAAGCCCTCCTCAGTTGCTATCATAATTAGTGATATTATTCATCATTTACAATCATTATACTTAATTTCAACGAGAGAATACAATAGAGATATCACAGCAAAGGAGACAATGGCTATGCAAACATCGAAATATTTCAGTCTACTTCTATTAACCACCTTTCTAATGGGCATAGCGTTCCCGCTTGGGAAGCTTGGAATGGACTATGCGCCTCCCTTCTTGCTCATGGCAATCCGTTATCTCCTTGCGGGCAGCTTGTTGATCCCGATTGTGAAAATGCTTGGCAAACCTGGCCCCCGTGGACGAAAACAATGGCTGCAAGCAGCCGCAATCGGTTTGTTCCAAAGCGCGGGCGTCATGGGCTGCGCCTATTACAGCATGAACTGGATTTCTTCGGGGGAATCAGCCATTCTTACATGCATGAATCCGTTAATTGTTATCCTGCTAAGCTCCGTTATCAGCGGAGTTTCTTACAGCGCGAGACAGTGGATTGGCGTAGTGCTCGGTTTCGGCGGCGTTGCCGTCGCCTTCGGACTTTCGATGTCGCTTAATCCCGGAACCTTTATCTGCTTGGCGGGCGCCTTCTGCTTTGCGCTGGCAACCATGCTTACGAAGCGTTGGGGGCCAGCCTTTGACATGACGGCGCTTGCGGCTTATCAAATGCTGTTTGGAGGATTTATACTGCTGGTTCTTAGCTTATGCACGGAACCTATTTCTTTTAGAACAACTACCGCTTCGGTGTCGATTTTGCTTCTTCTTGCGATTCTATGCTCCATGATCCAGTTCTCTCTCTGGTATTATCTATTGAAAAACAGCGATGCAGGCAAAACAAGCTCCTTCCTGTTCCTCGTACCTCTGTTCGGCGTCCTGATGAGCAGACTCCTGCTCCATGAGCCTGTCACTTGGTATGTTGCAAGCGGCGGAGCCTTGATTTGCTTCGGTATCATTCTCGTGAATCGAAAAAGCCGAGCCTTAGCCTATGTCGCGCGGAACAATAAAGCCAGCATCTGAATGCAAGAGAGAAGCTTCCTCATAAGCCGAAGAAGCTTCTCTCTTGGTCTTTCTTTTGTTCATGCGTTATGTTGCATGCAAGATCAAATCGCGAACATCCTCCGCAACCATCTCGTTTGCGATTAGACCGTTGCCGAGCCAATGACTCGGATCCACGATGAACATATGATTTTGCTTTACGGCCGGCACGCTCTTCCACACCTTGCTCTCCATAATCTCCTTTGTCTGTCCCTCCCCGCCGTTCTGATCGATGACGAAGAGAAAATCGGCATCGAGCTCAGGCAGCACTTCCAATGACAGATCTACAATATCCTTATCTCTCACAAGCTCGGGCTGTTCGAATCCAAGCTCGTTATAGAGCAGCGGCCCGGCAAAATAAACATTGCCAAACATTCTGAATTTCTTGCTGTTAATCTGAACAATACCAATCTTCACAGACCCCGCCCTGGCGTTAATTTCATTCTTCACGTCTGACAAAAGCTCGTCATGCTTCTTTAAAGCCGCCTCCGCTTCCGCCTTTTTGCCCAGAAGATCGCCCAGCTTCCTCAATGACTCCCTGCTGTCCCCAAGCGCGTTCTCGAACACATAGGTTGGAGTGGCTTGCGTATATTGTTCATACAATTCTCCTTCGCCCATGCTAGCCGTATGCAGCACCAGCAGATCCGTCTTGAACTGAAGCACGGCTTCCGGCGACAATGCGGCGCTCATATCAATGACGGGAACGTCTGCCAGCTTGTCCTGCAGGTAGGTTTGCACCGTACCGCCGGATGACCATTGGGCAACCGGCGTAATACCGAGCATCAATAAGGAATCCTCTTGATAAGGCGCCATAATGTTGACAGGGGCTTTCGGAACTTTCACTTCATGGCCCAGTTCATCCGTCACCAGGCGTGTTGCCTCTGCCTCCGTCCCGTCTGCTTCGGCAGTTCGGTTTGCATTCACTGAACCTTCGTTTCCATTCGTCAAAGCTTTATTGTCCGAATTGCCGCAGCCCCCCAATACCATAACCAGCATCATTGCCAATACGGCAACGTATAGCCTCTTCTTGTGCATATCCATCCTCCTGTAGTGATAACTATTCTCATTAGAGATTATATATAGCTCTTTCCAGGACTGCCATGGACTATCCGTAGTTGATCCATGGATGATTTGCGGACAGGCGATTCTGAATAATGCCAAGCGCCCGCGCATGCGCATATGCGGAATACTCCAGCCATGGATCCACAGGCAGATGATGCACTTGATTCGTGCGAACGGCTTTTAATTCCTTCCACAGGCGAGACTGAGACAGTTGTTTCCAGGTATGTGCGGAGATGGGATCCTTCCAGATCACCAGCAGCAAAATATCCGGATCAATCTTCTCCAGCCCCTCTTTTGTTATTTTTTCATAATTGGATTTTGCGGGAATTTCGCAAGCGGGCGACAACTCCAGTTCGTGATGCAGCAGCGCCCCCATACGCTTCTCGCCGTATATATACAATTGCCTGCCGCTGATTCCAACAGACATAATGGTGCGGGAAGACGTATATCGCGCTAATTCTGTACGAACAGCATACACCCGGTTGTTGTACAATCGAATCCATCTTTCCGCTTCCGAGCCAAGCTCCAGCCTGTCCGCCAGCAGCTGGAGCTGCTCCGACCAATGAGCGGATGACGGCAAATACAGAACATCCGAAATTCGGTTCAGCTTGCTTCGTTCCCCTTCGGCATAAAGATCGCTTGCAAGAATCAGCTCCGGCTCCGTCGCAGCCAATCGTTCCAATTCTTCGTCATTCAGTTCCAGATGCTCTTCGCTCTTCAAATGCACGTTAATCATATGTCCGTATTGCCTCGCATAATATTCCGTCCAATCGCCATGAAGCGGAGCTGCATGCGGAATAACCTGCAAGGCAAGCAACTGTCCCGTGCCGCTGAAGGTGCAAGAGGCTACCCTTCTCCGATGGCGGGTTCGATATTCGGACGGTGAGATTCCGAACGCCTTCTTGAATTTGCGGCTGAAATAAAACTCATCTTGTATGCCGACCTGCACCGAAATTTCGTTCAGCTTGGCTTCCGTTTGATTAATCAGACCGCTCGCATACCCCATGCGCAAAGAAGAGAGATAGTCCATTGCGGTGCATCCGTAGCGGGATTTGAATGCCTCGCGAAAATGCGCCGTGCTGAGCCCGCATCTTTTGGCCAATCGATCATTCGAAATATCCTCGTCAAAATGCTGCTCCATATAGGCCGCTGCGCTCGCGACCCCGCTTTCGCAGACAACAGGATCAGAATACATGGACTTGCCAATTGAGGCGCATAGCAATTGAATCAACATTGCATCGCACAACAATCGATCCTGTATCGTGTTCCTCTCCCATTTCATCGCCATTTCCCTGCATGCGGCCTGCCAATTTCCCTCCAGGCTGAAAAAGTCGGTCGGTTGGGGATGACCGTCGCGCGCACGCTCCTGAAGTTGAGGCGCAGGCGTCCCGTCCGCTTGGAGAAGGAAGCATTCATAAGACAAAGCCATAACCTCTCCCAACCCGGAATCCAGCGCTAATTCCACTGGACAATCGTCATGAATTCGCACGCAATCGGCGAGACCGATTGTCCAGGATTGCGAATTTGCCTTAATCGCGATCCGTCCGCCCAGCACAATAACTATCGCGCAAGAAGCTTTCGCTTCGAGAACGACATCTCCCCGCAAAAGCTCCCGCATCGTCAAGAAGCGAATATCCCTTACTTTGTACATGGCCTCGCCAGCTGCGACCAAGCCTGTTTCCTCCATGATGAAAACCCGCTTTCATAATCTTATTACTGCTCCTGCATATCCAGCACGACACCATTGACCGCGTTCAGGAACGCGATGCCGCTTGCTCTTATAATATCCTTGTCCATGGCTCTGCCTGCATAGGTTTTGCCGTCATGCTCCAGTCGAATAGAGACTCTTCCGACCGCTTCCTTGCCGCGAGACAGACTGCCTATCTTATAATCCTTAAGCTCGACATCCAAATCGATGACGGCTCTGATTGCGGAGTACAGCGCATCGATCGGGCCTTCACCCGCGCTGTTCCCGGTCAGCCGTTCATCGCCTTTGCGCAACGCAACCGTTGCCGTCGGACACCGATCGTTGCTGATGACCTCGAACGTATCGAGCTCGAACAACTGCTTGGGACTCGATGCCATCGAGCGGTGCTCCAACACCAGATCGAACACATCATGATCGTAAACCTCCTTCTTTGCATCGGCCAGCGCCAGAAATTTGCCGAACAACGCTTCGAAATCGTCATCGCCGCCCTTGTCAAAGCCCAACCGCTCCACCGCGTTTTTGAAGGCATGCCTGCCGGAGCGCGCCGTCAGAATCAGCTCCATGCTCTCCGCTCCGACATCTGCGGGCGACATAATCTCGTACACCTGCTTATCCTTCAGCAAGCCGTCCTGATGAATGCCGGAGGAATGGGCGAAGGCGTTGTCCCCTGTTATCGCCTTGTTCACCTGCACATCCAGTCCGGTTAAATGACTGACCAGGCGCGAGGTGCGCAGCAGCTCGCTTGTATTGACGCCAGTGCTGCAACCCATATAATTTTCTCGCACCTTGATTCCCATCACGACCTCCTCCAGGGAGGCGTTTCCCGCCCGTTCTCCGAGACCGTTAATGGTGCATTCCGCTTTGTCCGCCCCATTCTTGATCGCCTGCAGCGTATTGGCGGTCGCAAGTCCAAGATCATTATGGCAATGCACGCTGAGCACAACCCGATCGTCCACGTTTTTGAGCCTTTCGTTGATTCTGCGGATCAAATCCCCGAATTCCTCCGGCACCGCATAACCGACCGTGTCGGGCACGTTAATCATAGTCGCGCCAGCCTTCACCACCGCATCGATCGTCTTCCACAAATATTCGAAATCCGAGCGGGACGCATCCTCCGTCGAATATTGTACCTGCGGCATTAAGGTTTTTGCATATTTGACCGCATCCACGCCCATCTGCAGCACGGCATCCTTCGAGCGATTAAACTTCTTCTCCACATGAATGTTCGAAGTGCCGAGCACGATGTGAATAAGCGGATTTTGCGCCAGCTTGATGCTCTCGTATACCGCCTCGATATCGGATTTCACCGCTCTGGCCAGCGCCGTAATGGATACGGAATCGCCAACGCTTCGCACAATTTCCTGCACCGCTCGAAAATCTCCCTCTGAGGAAGCGGGAAAGCCCGCTTCGATAATATCCACCTTCAGCCGCTTCAATTGCTGCGCGATTTCAACCTTCTGCTGTATATTGAGCTTTGCGCCGGGCACCTGCTCGCCGTCGCGCAATGTCGTATCGAATATAATAATGTTTCTGCTCATCTTGCTAACCTCCCGCTTACATTTATTTGAGATGCTTATATATAAAGCGAGGCTGTTCAAATCCGGATTTTGAACAACAAAAAAACCCCGTCTCTGCGTATAGAGACGAGGTTGAACTCGCGGTACCACTCTAATTCGTTCCCGATGCGCTCAGGGGAACAATCTTCTTCAACGGCCATCACCGTCTATCCTTGTAACGGCGGAATCCCGGCTTACCCTACATGATATGATCAGGCAGCTGCTCATAGACGAGTTCGAATTGAACGACGCTGCCGGTTCGCACCACCCACCGGCTCTCTGAAAGGTCGACTCCATTCTACTATTTCTAATCAAAGCATTTGGTTATGGTTAAGTTATTGGCAATAATAGCTTAAACTTCTCGCGTTGTCAACCGTGAAATCCGTCCGAATTTCCATGTTGAGCAACCTTCCGATGCGAACAGCCGAGTTAGAGCTGCAGTCGCTTGGCCTGATTGTAACCCGCTTCTCCGAACGGTTTAAGCTTCTCCACCCACAGCCCGAGCAGCGCGTCGACTTCTTTCTTGTATTTCTTCATCTCTTCGCGATCGCCCGCGAATTCTTCCTTAGGCTTGATCTCGTCCAGCTCCTCGTATACGAAGCTGTCGCCTCCGTGCAGCTTCCAGTCCTGTTGAATTTCAGGCATCGAATTCGTATTCGTCTGCTGCATGAAAGCGAGTCGATTTCTGGCGCCGTCGAGATCCATGCTTCCGCATATCAGCAGCTTCCCATTCGCCGTATTGCGGAGCTGATACACGCCCATCCGGCGAAAACTCTGCTTGTATGACGCGGCCAAATCCTTCTTCCTCTGCTTCTCGATCATGGCCTTCCCCTCCTTCCATCCGCCTCTTAATAGCCTAATTCCTTGAGCGTCCGGGAAAGCGTGCGCAGCCGTTCGCCAATCAACTCGTCATCGTCGCTTAACGCTTGACTGAACAAGCGAATATCCTCGTTGATGCGTTCATTATCCGTGCATACCGATAGGGTCATAGCATCTCCTTGCAGGCCGATCCGATCAATAATCGGGTTCTCGCTATCGTACAAATTCTTATATCGGTACGCCTCGCGAAAATGAGTCAAAGCGGAGGTGACCATTATAGCCAAATCAAGCACCCGATGAAGCGGAAGCTCCTCCGATTGTCTAGACCATTTATCCCCAGTATGCCTCCACACCTTCGCGGAAATATCCACCTTTCCTCGATCATTCCATTGAGCGAGTCCTAACGAAAGCCCCTTGGCATCCGTTTGATTCGCATATCTCCCATCAACGCCCTCGTAATTTTCCGAGACGATGACCGGCTTATGCTTGAGCGTTGTCGGTATCTTCATTGTATATCCTCCCTCGTATGATAAGATAGACGCCAAATTTCATCCACTATATTAACTGATTTAGTAAATTACTAAATAATTGCTCGTTCATCATAACGCGATCCCGCCGCCATGTCAAACCGAAAAAAGCCATGCCGAATATTTAATTATAGACAGAATTGACATTCAGCGTAACCCGCATTCGGGAAATTAGGAAATAGCGTTAAGCCTCTCACATATACTTGTAAAAATCAGACGCGGAGGTATCCGAAATGGACCGTTTAATTCAGCCCGTGAATGAAGAAATTGGACGGTTGTCCGATATGCTCTCTAATTCGCAGCATATCGACGGTGCTTGGCGATATTGCTTCGAGAACGGGACGAGCATCGACGCTTATGTCATTATTATTTTACGCATCCTGCAAGCAGAAAATGAAGAAGAGCTGATTCAAAAGCTCCATTCGCGAATTCTCGCAGAGCAAAAACCGAACGGCTGCTGGAAGCTGTTCTTCGACGAGGAGGAAGGAAATCTATCCGCCACGATCGATGCTTATTACGGCTTGCTCTTCTCCGGCTTCAGCAAGCCGTCGGACGAAGCCATGCAGAGAGCTCGGCGTTTCATCCAGATGAAGGGCGGTATCGGCAAAGCGGAAGCAACATTGACCAAAGCGTTGCTCGCCGCAACCGGACAAATGAAATGGCCGCTCTCCATTTCGTCGATTCCCATTGAAGCGTTGCTGCTGCCATCGTCGTTTCCCGTTCATTTCTTCTCATTCTCGGGCTATGCCAGAGTGCATCTAGCGCCGATGCTCATTATGGCGGATTTGAAATTCGGTTGGAAAGGCTCGCCGAAGCCTGATTTGTCCGACTTGCTTCTCGATCGGGAGGCTTCAAATGAAGAAGAGCTTCCGCCTGAGCACAATACGATGCTGGACGCGATTGCAGAGGGACTTAAAGGCGTCATCGGCAGTCCGCGATCCTTGCATGAGGCCGCGCTGGATAAGGCGGAGCAGTTCATCCTCGATCGCATTGAAGCGGATGGAACGCTGTACAGCTATGCCAGCTCCACGATTCTTATGATTCTCTCCTTGCTAGCACTCGGCTACGATCGCAAGCATCCCGTGTTGACGCGCGCGGCGCAGGCATTCTCCATGATGCGCTGCGATGCGTCTGGAAGAACGACCATCCAGAACTCACCATCGACCATTTGGGACACCGCTTTGCTCGCATACACGCTTCAGCAAGCGAGCTCCGACTCGTCCGGAGCCGCACAGAGAGCCGTACGCTATCTCTTGCCTTGGCAGCAGCGCAAGCTTGCGGATTGGAGTATCGGGAGCCCCTCCAGTATAGCCGGCGGCTGGGGATTCTCCGAGCGCAACACGTTGAATCCCGATGTGGACGACACGACGGCGGCGCTTCGCGCCGTCAAATGCTCCGGCTTGCACAGCGCCGAATTGAAATCGGCTTGGAACCGGGGGCTGCAATGGGTGCTGTTCATGCAAAATCGCGACGGCGGCTGGCCGGCCTTCGAGAAGAACAAGGACAACCGCATGCTTACCTGGCTCGCTATCGAGGGGGCCAAATCCGCGGCTATCGATCCGTCCGAAGCGGATTTGACGGGCAGAACCTTGGAATTTCTAGGTCAATTCGCAGGCTTTGACCATAGCCATTCCTTTATGAAACGAGGTGTAGACTGGCTCATCCGCAAACAAGAGCGGGACGGCTCTTGGTACGGCCGATGGGGAATTTGTTATATTTACGGCACATGGGCAGCTTTAACCGGAATGCGCGCGGCGGGACTGACAGAGAATCACGCCTCCATTCGGAAAGGCGCGGATTGGCTGCAGAACATTCAGAACAGCGACGGCGGCTGGGGCGAATCCTGCCGAAGCGACCAGTTGAAACGGTACGTGCCGCTCGGCGGCAGCACGCCGTCTCAGACGGCATGGGCGCTCGACGCTCTAATTGCCGCAGAGAGGGAGCCGGGCGGCTCGATGCGAAGAGGCGTTGAAGCCTTATTGCATATGCTGAGGGAAGATTCGCAGATGAACGCTTATCCGACCGGCGCGGGCCTGCCCGGCAGCTTCTACGTTCGTTATCACAGCTACCAGCATATCTGGCCCCTGCTTGCCTTAATTCATTTCCGGAAAAAATTTTTGCTATGACTCACTTACACGAAGTATAGTAGGTTACTTCTTATTCAGCTCTTTTGCATAGATATAGAGTTCGATATAATGAGAGAGCTCGCGATCTACGATTTTTTGAAGAAAAAAGGAGGAGTTTCACGACATGGTTTATGAAGCAAGCGCTGACCGCTATTCCACCATGAAATATAACCGCACAGGCAAATCCGGCCTTATGCTCCCAGCAATTTCGCTTGGACTGTGGCATAACTTCGGAGGCGTCGATTCGTATGAGAACGGAAGAGCGATGATTCGCCGCGCCTTCGATCTCGGCATCACCCATTTCGATCTTGCCAATAATTACGGACCGCCTCCAGGCTCCGCGGAGGAAATGTTCGGCCAAATGCTGAAATCCGATCTTGCTCCCTACCGTGACGAGCTGGTCATCTCCACCAAGGCCGGCTACTATATGTGGCCGGGACCTTACGGCGAATGGGGCTCTCGCAAATATGTGATTAGCAGCCTGGATCAAAGCTTGAAGCGCATGGGCCTCGACTATGTGGACATTTTCTACTCGCATCGTCCTGATCCGAACACGCCTCTCGAAGAAACAATGATGGCTCTCGACCAGATCGTTCGATCCGGGAAAGCAATGTATGTCGGCATATCCAGTTATTCCGCCGAACAGACGGCCGAAGCTTCGCGCATTCTGAAGGAGCTCGGCACGCCGCTGCTCATTCATCAGCCTTCGTATTCGATTCTGAACCGCTGGGTCGAGGACGGCCTGCAGGACGTGCTGGAGGAGAACGGCGTTGGCAGCATCGCCTTCTGTCCGCTCGCGCAAGGACTGCTCACCGACAAGTATCTGAGAGGCATTCCGGAAGGCTCGCGAGCCGCAAGCTCGACAGGCTTCTTGAAGGGCAAGGACATTACAGAGGACAAGATTGCCAAGATCGTCAAGCTTAACGAGCTGGCGAAATCGCGCGGCCAGTCCCTGGCGCAAATGTCGCTGGCTTGGGTGCTCCGGGGCGGCAGAATTACATCGGCCCTGATTGGAGCAAGCCGGGTAAGCCAGATCGAAGACAATGTTGCCGCGCTCTCCAACCTGAGCTTCAGCGACGAGGAGCTTGCGTTGATCAACCAGATCGTTAAGGATTAATCGCTAGGGATTAAACGCGAAGCTTTAACCCGAACAGCCTTCCCGTGCGCGAAATTCGCGCATGGGAGGGCTGTTGCTTGCTTCCATCCACCGCTTCCGCCTTGTTTGGATAGCTCCTGGACTCATCATCTCCGCTGAATCGAGCGCAAAGCTCCATTCCTTTCATGAAATTGACATAAAATCTTCCTTTGATTTCCACTATAAGTTCGAGTACGCTAAAACTAGACATCATCGAAATTTGTCGAAACATAGCGAATATGGGGGAGGTTTAACATGTCTAAAACAAAAAAAGCAAGATTCGCATTAACCATTCGCAAGAAGCTGCTCGGCGGCTCGTTCCTGCTGTTGATCGTGCCGATACTGACGCTCGGCATTGCCATCTATCAAGTATCGGTCGACGAGACGAATAAGTTGATCGAGAGCAAGCTGAGCGCCAGCGTTAATCTGGTGCTGGCCTCAATCGAAAACATGGACAAGCTGGTGGAAGCCGGCAAAATTTCGCAAGAGGAAGCTGAGGAACAGATGCGCGTCATGCTGCTGGGCGCCAAAACCGAAAACGGAACCAGAGCGATTAATCCTTCCATCGATCTCGGGAAGAACGGCTATTTTTTCGTGCTGGACGATAAGGGCAACCTTCTTGCCCATCCTTCTCTTGAAGGGCAGAATATATGGGACAAGCAAGCCTCGGACGGCACTTACTTCATACAGGATTTGATCCAGATCGGTCTTAATGGCGGCGGCTTTACCTATTATGACTGGCCTTTGCCGGCCCCTGCCGATCAGCCTGACAAAGTCATGAAGGAAGCGCTGAAGGTGTCGTATGCCAAGGCTTCGTCGTCATGGGGCTGGGTCGTTGTAGCAGGCTCGTACATGCAAGATTATAACGCGGGACAGAAGCATATCTTCCGCAATATCGTCATTACGCTCATCATCTGCTTCGTTGTCGGAGGCATTATTCTCGTCCTGTTCGCCGAACATATTACGAAACCGATCAAACGAATCGCACGCGAAGCGGAGCGAATATCGGGCGGCGATCTGGACGGCGATGACCTGACGGTGAAAAGCAAGGATGAAATCGGCGCGCTCGTCGAGTCGTTCAACAAGCTCGCGGGCAATATTCGTCAGTTGGTCGGTAATTTGACCTTAAGCTCAAATATACTTGCATCGTCATCGAGTCAACTGAACGAAGTTATCGGCGAAACGACTCTGGCCATTGCGAATACGACAAAATCGATTGGCGAAGTCGCGGAGAACAACAATAAACAATCCGGGGCGATGCAAGAAACCTCGCGTACCATGGAAGAGATGGCGACCGGCATCCAGCGCATCGCCGAATCCTCGTCAACGGCCTTCGATTTGTCGGCAAGAACGTTGGAAGAAGCGGAGAACGGCAATCAATCGATTCAAGGCTCCACTCGCAAATTGCATGAAGTAAGCTCGACGGTGCAGGAATTGAGCGGCTCGATCGCGAAGCTGAATGAGCAATCCCAATTAATCGGTGAAATCGTCGATACAATCAAAGGCATTTCGAGCCAAACGAATCTGCTTTCCCTCAACGCGGCGATCGAAGCCGCCAGAGCGGGCGAGCATGGACAAGGATTCGCGGTGGTCGCCGGCGAGGTTCGCAAATTGTCAGAGCAGACCAGCGAATCCGCCGAGCAAGTCGCCGAGCTGATTCACGAGATCAGAACGCAAATCGCGGCGACTTCCGAGTCCATGCAGAAGGGACAGCAAGAGGTGCTGGGCAGCGTTCAATCAATGGATGAGACGGGCCAAGCCTTCGGCCGCATCCTTGACTCTGCAAAAGCTATTGTACGCCAAGTGGAGGAAACCTCGGCAGCGGCAGAGCAAATGTCGGCCAGCTCGGAGGAAATCGCGGCTTCCATTCATGAGATGGAGCAGATAACGCTGCAAACCGCAGGCACCGCTCAGAGCGTAGCCGGCTCCGCCGAGCAGCAATCCGCGGCCATGAAGGAAATAGCGAATTCCGCAAGCAGCCTGAATCAAATGTCCGAAGAGATGCGGATTCTCGCGAAACGTTTCAAGAAGGAATAATCGCGAATGGAGTGATTGTGATGCAGGAAGTCTTTCAAGCGTTGGTTGTGGACAACAACAAGGGCTTTTCCAACGAACGGAGGCAGCTGGATTTTAGTCAGCTGCCTCCTGGCGAGGTACTGATTCGCGTCGCCTACTCCAGCGTGAATTATAAGGATGCGCTCGCATGCATGCCAGACAGCAGCGTTGTCAGAAGCTATCCCATGATTCCCGGGATCGATCTGGCCGGTCATGTTGTATCGTCCTCGGACAGCCGGTTCCGCGAGGGGCAATCTGTGCTTGCGACCGGCTACGAGCTGGGCATCTCCCATTTCGGCGGTTACAGCGAATACGCGCGGCTGAAGTCGGATTGGATCTTGCCGCTGCCGGAGGGCCTTTCCCTGCGCGAAGCGATGATTCTAGGAACGGCCGGTTTCACCGCAGCCATGTCCATCGATCGACTCGAGGAGAACGGCGTCGCCCCTGACAAAGGAAAGATACTCGTCACCGGCGCGACGGGAGGCGTCGGAGGATTGGCGATTGCAATGCTGAGCAGGCGGGGCTATCAGATCGTAGCTGGCACAGGAAAGCTGAGGGCCGCTCCGTATCTAACCGAGCTTGGCGCTGCGGAGCTTATTCACCGGGACGAAATCATTAGAGACAGCGGCAAGCCGCTGCAGAAGCAGCTCTGGCAAGCTGCCGTCGATCCGGTGGGCGGAAGCACGCTTGCTGCGATTGTCTCGAAGCTGAGCTACGACGGCTCGGTTGCCGTCAGCGGCTTGACTGGCGGAACCGCCGTCACGACTTCGGTCATGCCGTTTATTTTGCGGGGAGTGAACATACTTGGCATTGATTCGGTCTATTGTCCAAGGGATCGAAGGGAGCGGCTCTGGCGGCGTTTGGCCGGAGATCTCAAGCCCGTGAATCTCGAGAGGCTTGTTGATCGGGAAGTTGATCTCGGGGAGCTTCCTTCGGCGCTGAGCGATATTCTGAAGTCCAAGGTGCAGGGACGCGCAATCGTAAAGCTGATATAATGGGTGATAACGGCTAATAAGTGAAGGAGCGTTATCGAATATGAACCGAATTTCCGAGCAGTATATCCGAACCAGGGAACAACAGGAGCGATTGTCGAAAGCGGGGGAGCTGGCTTCCATATTCGCGGCGAGAGCGGAGGTCCATGATCGGGACGGCTCCTTCCCCTTCGACAATTTTGCCGATTTGCGCGAAGCAGGGTTTTACAAGCTCACGATTCCGAAGAAGCACGGAGGCGACGAGATTTCCCTCTATGAATTGGTGCAGGTGCAAGAGAGACTTGCTTACGGGGACGGTTCAACTGCGCTCTCCTTCGGGTGGCATCTCGGTCAAATGCTGCATTTCGGCTCCACTGACAAATGGAACCCGAAGATTTTCGCGGAGCTTTGCCGTTCCGTTGCCGAGAATGGAGCCATGATCAATACCTTTGCCAGCGAAGCCGCTTCGGGAAGCCCCAGCCGCGGCGGAAAGCCGGGCTCTATCGCAGTTCCGGTCTCCGGAGGCTGGCGGATTTCCGGTCGGAAAACTTTCAGCACCTTGTCCCCTATTCTCGATCAATTCGTCGTAACGGCTTATCTGGAGGAAGAGGCTTGCATCGGAAGCTTCCTCGTCAAGCGAGGCGACGGCATCAAACTGGTCGAAACCTGGGATACTCTGGGCATGAGGGCTACAGGGAGCCATGATATGATTCTCGAGGATGTATTCGTTCCGCATGAGATGAGATTGGCGGACAGCGGCATCGATGACGGCGGAGGCTGGCTGCTCCATATTCCGGCTTGTTACCTTGGAATCGCCATGGCTGCCAGAGATTTCGCGCTTGACTTCGCCCGCGCCTATAAACCGGGCCAAATGAAGGAATCAATTGCCTCTCTTCCCTCCGTTCAGCAATCGATCGGCGAGATGGAGGTCGAGCTTCGCACCGCGCGCTGCTTGCTTTACGATACGGCGGATCGATGGGATCGGCAAGCGGATTCGCGTTCTTCCATGAAGCCCGAGCTCGGCCTCGCCAAGTATGTCGCCACCAATCATGCCATTAAGGTCGTGGATATCGCGATGCGCATCGTCGGGGGCGCGAGCCTGTCGCGCAAGCTTCCTCTCGAGCGCTACTATCGCGACGTGCGCGCCGGACTTCATAATCCTCCGATGGACAATTCGGTAATCTCGTTGCTCGCCGCGGCTGCGCTTGCGGAATAGCAGTCGAAGCCCAAGAAGGCTGCGCGTCGATTGACTCGACCGCGCAGCCTTCTTGCCTCTATATCAGCTTATGCCTGTACCACTTGTCTCCCTTGAAGCGAAGCCAGAAGATGATTCCCCGCACGCCCCATTCCAGCACCATTGCCACCCAGACGCCAATAATTCCGAAATGAAGCGTTATGCCGAGAATATACCCCAGCACAATACGGAACAGCCACATCGACAGCAAGGAAGCAATCGATGTGAATTTGGAATCGCCCGCCGCCCGCAGCGCGGACGGCATGATAAAACTGATGGACCATACGATTGGCTGCGCAATCGATGTCAGCAAAATGAGCGCGAAGATTGTCGGAACAATTTCATCCGGCGGCGCGTACAGCTTTACAATGAGCGGGAACAGCAGAAGCAGAATAACGGTTATAACGACAAATACGACCGTTGACAAGCCAAGTAAGGATTTGATGAATTTCCGGGCATCCTCAATATTCCTTCGACCCATGCACTGCCCCACTACCGTAACAATCGCGACGGAGATCGATGAGCCGCCCACTTGAAACAGCATGGACAGAGAGCCGCTAATTGCATTAACAGTGACCGCCAACGTGCCAAGCTGAACGATGAAGGTCTGCGTGATAAGTTTTCCGCCGTTGAAGAACATCTGCTCGGCTGCAAACGGAATACCGATATACATAATTTTACGAAGCACGGAAGCATGCAGCTTGAGCATTTCGCGCAGCTTGAATCGAATCGTCTGATTATAGCGAATCAAATAGTAGAGAGCGGCCGCCATGCCCAGCACGCGAGCCGTTATGACGGAGATTGACAGTCCCATGACGCCCATATCGAATATCTTGATCAGAAGAAGATTCAACAAGAAGTAGGAGGCATTCATGATCAGGGACAGCATCAGACACGCCTTCGTCTCCGCCACGCCTCTGAGCACGCCCGTCACCGCCTGGAAGATTGCGATGAACGGATAGGAGATGCAGCTTCCAATCAGAAAGATTCGGGCGTTATGCATCACTTCTTCATCCGCGTCTCCGAAGAGCATATTCAAGGTCGATGTATGAAAAATGATTATAGCGACGCAGATAAAAATCGAAATAAACGCAACGGCTGAAATGGCTTGCGAGGCGGCCCTTGACACCATCTCATTGTTGCCGCTTCCTCTATACTGCGCGACGATAACCGTCCCGCCGGTCGCCACCGCCACGAACAAATTAATGAGAAACAAATTGATCGAATCCACCATGCTGACGGCGCTCACGGCGGCGACGCCGGAAGAGCTGACCATTGCGGTGTTCATAATCGCCATGATGACGATCAGAGAGGTATCCACGAATATCGGCACGATGATGGCGAATATTTGCTTGTAGTTCATCGAGCTGCCCGTGAAATAGTTGTTCAAAATCGCGACGCTTCTTGTCTGGAGTCTGGATCGCATGCCTTGCACCGCATCATCACTTCTTTTCGTATACTTTGCCGATAACGGTTGTTGTCCCGTTTGTCATGATCGAGCTATCCCAGTATAGCAAAAAAAACGAAGGACGGCAGAAAAAAAGATGAAACTTATGAGCGAAGCATCCTCCAGCCTACAAGCAAATTCCAAAAAAACCGTTCTCGATCAACATCCAAACGCCCATAATCCCGAGCGCGACGCCCGAAGCCTTCTCCGCCCATTCTCCGAGGAATCGTCCCAGTCTTGCTCCGAATGTAACGCCAATTAGCGAAAACGCGAATGACTGGACTGCAAACAATAAAATCGCAAGCATGATCGGCATTTGCATTAATCCGGCAGAAAAGCCAACCGCCAGCTCGTCCAGACTGATGCCAATCGCAGCCGCAAGCAGCGGCCAACCTGCAAGAGACTGCCCGAACGCCGTACGCTCATCATCGTCATCATCGAAAAAAAGAAAATAAATCGCCACTCCGATTAATAATAGAGCACCTATCGTCGTGAGCGCTCCTCCAAAAAAACGTCCTAACGCTCCCCCGACAATCATACCGGCAATCGGCATGAGAGATTCGGCCGCGGCGAATACAAGCGCGATTTTCAACTTGTTTTTCGGCTCACGACGGATTCCTAACGAAGCCGAAACGATTAACGCGTCGAAGCCAAGCGACAAACTAATCAACCAAACGTACAACGTTTCCATGCTGCAGCTCCCTCTTTTATCGTTTGTCTTATTACCACTATATACAATGCGATATTGAATTAGTACAAGCCTTAGTATAGGATCGTCGCTCCTGTGGGAACCTAACGCAAAGAAAAAATCTTTGACAAAGGCAGGTTGTATACATGAGAAAAACAATATTATGCGTTGTATGGATTGTCGCGGCCTCTATGATGCTTGCCGCTTCGGCCTATGCCTATTCCCATGCCAATAACGGCGGAAACGGCGGATTGGGCAGCGGAATGGGGACTGAAGCGAGCGGCACGAAAAGCGGAATTTCCGCAAAAAGCTACGATGCCGGAATGCAAGCCGGATCGTTGCATAACCTAAGTGAAAAAGGACATGAAGTCAGCATCTACGGTACGGATACGGGAACGCAGTTCTTGAACGGCAACGCGAACGGGAGTCATTCCGGAACAATAAACCGCCCCGGGACTTACCATGACCAATCTTTTGAAGACGGCGGGTATCGCGCGACTGCAGTAACTTCCTCCGACAACAATAAGGCATGGGGCTGGCTTGGATTGCTGGGGCTGCTCGGGTTGTTCGGTATGCGGAATCGCAATCCCCAGCGTAATGATCGATGATGAAAGGCTAAGAAGTAACGATGCGGCTCACCCTTCAACTTGATGAGGGAACCGCATCGTTATTTTTTTGCTTCTTGGACATCCCGGGACCGACATAGAATGAAGGGAACGAACATCTGACAACGATCGAGGGAGGTGCGGCAATGTGGGTTAAGCCGAGTTTCAAGATAATTGAAATATGCGCCGAAGTTACCTGCTACGCTTACCGGAAATAACTCTTGAAGGAATAGCAATCCGCAGCATTTCGGCAGAGGGGAGAAAATATGATCATTAAAGTGCTGGGCTCTGCCGCGGGAGGCGGGTTTCCGCAATGGAATTGCGCATGCCCAAACTGCCGGCGGGCAAGAACCGGCGATGGGTCCGTGCGCAGCAGAAAGAATGATTCGCTTGCGATTAGTCCCGACGGCATCCGCTGGGCTTTGCTGAACGCCGGCCCGGATATTTGTCATCAATTGGAAGCGGAGTCCTCCCTTCATCCCGGGCCTTCCTTGCGAAGCTCTCCGATTGAGGCTGTGCTGCTGACCGATGCGGAATTGGATCACACGACCGGACTTCTTCAGCTCAGACAGGGATCGGCTTTGGACGTTTACGGTCCCCCTCCTGTTCTCGGAGCGCTATCGGACGGCTTCCCGATCCGACGGATCGTCGAACCCTTCGCGAGCTACAGATGGATAGAGCTGATTGCAGGGGATTCTTTTCCTCTTTTTGGGGGAAGATTAGAGGTAAGGCCCTTTCATCTCGGGAACAGTCCCCCGCTTTATGTCCGATCAAGCCTTTCGAATCTTACGGCGGGAGAATCCCCGTCTTGGGTTTTGGGTTACCGTATTACGGATGAGACGACGCAGGGCGTCGTCGTTTACGCCCCTGGAATTGAAACCTGGTCGCAGACGCTGGAGAA
Source organism: Paenibacillus sp. HB172176 (assembly GCF_011947265.1). Lineage (GTDB taxonomy): Bacteria > Bacillota > Bacilli > Paenibacillales > Paenibacillaceae > Pristimantibacillus. The sequence goes on along the minus strand of NZ_JAATHD010000022.1, from coordinate 70,031 downwards.
GCAATTGGAAGAGGCGGATTGCATATTCCTGGACGGCACCTTCTGGCATAGCGAAGAGCTTTGCTCGCTAGGAGTGTCCGAACGAAATGCTCTCGATATGGGCCATCTTCCCGTTGCGGGAACGGCAGGAAGCGCAAGCCAACTTGCGAAATTCCCTGCGCGGCGAAAGGTCTATATTCATATCAATAACACGAATCCGATGCTGGTCGAGAATTCGGTCGAAAGACGAAGCTTGACCGCGCAAGGCATCGAAGTCGGGTTTGACGGAATGGAAATGGAGGTTTGAAGTTGGAATCGTATTTGCTGTCGAATGAACAGTTCACGCTGCGTCTCAAGCAAGTTGGAGAGGAGCGTTATCACGACAAGCATCCCTATCATATCGCCATGCATGAAGGAAAGCTTGCTCCCTCGCAGGTTCGGGCCTGGATTGCCAATCGCTTTTACTATCAGAAGAACATCCCGGTCAAAGACGCGCTAATTCTGTCAAAGCTGCCATCTCGGGAGGATCGCCGGGAATGGATTCAGCGGATTATCGATCACGACGGACGCGAAGGCGCCGAAGGCGGCATCGAGGCTTGGATTCGTCTCGGCGAAGCGGCCGGCATCCCGCGAGAGGAAATGCTGGATGAGCGCCATGTTCTTCCGGCCGTTCGCTTTGCCGTAGACGCTTATGTGAATTTCTGCAGGCTGGAGCCATGGCCCATTGCCGTCGCCTCCTCCTTGACCGAGCTGTTCGCGCCTTCTCTCGTCTCCAAGAGAATTGGCGTATTTGAGCAGTTGTATCCGTGGATCCGCCCCGAAGGACTTGCCTACTTCCAGACGCGGCTTCATCAGGCTCCGCGCGATGCGGATCATGGACTCAGCATCGTGTTGCGTGAATGCAGAGACCGCAGAGAGCAGGAGCAGGCGATTGCGGCGCTGTGTTTCAAATGCAATGTTCTTTGGGCCTTATTGGACGCATTATCCTTGGCCTATCCCGGCGGAGATACTGAGCGATGAGCCGATGGGCGCTGTCCGAACGTCCGAGACTGCGAAGTCCAGGTCGCATGAAGTACGACACAGCCCGTCAAACGGAGCTTCTGCTGCTGCCGGAGCGGATTGTCGAGCTTAACGAAGCGGCTGGAGCGATATTGCGGCATTGCAATGGTCAGCGGACGATTGCTCAAATCATAGAGGAGCTTCAACAGCAGTACGGTCAACGGGGTCTTGAGGAGGATATTATGGCGTTTTTCTCTGAAGCTGCCGAGAGAGGGTGGTTGGAGGTATGACCGCAAGCTTGCCTTATGCATTGACCGCGGAGCTCACGCATCGTTGTCCGCTTCATTGCCCCTACTGCTCTAATCCAATCGAGCTTCAGAAGAAAGAGAGCGAGCTGCCGACTGACGTTTGGCTGAGGATATTGAAGCAGGCAAGCGAGCTTGGGGTTGCGCAGGTGCATTTCACGGGTGGAGAACCGCTGCTTCGTCCGGATCTGGAACGGCTCGTTCGCCATGCAAGAGAGTTGGACCTCTATGTGAATCTCATTACCAGCGGCGTCGGTTTGACGAAAAAACGAGCCGTGCAGCTCTCGACAGCCGGCTTAGACAGCATTCAGCTTAGCGTTCAGGCTGCATCTGCCGAGCTTGCGGATACGATTGCAGGCATCAAGGCTCATGAATTGAAAAGACAAGCAGCCCACATCATACATGACAGCGGTCTAGCGCTAAATATGAACGTTGTGCTCCACCGGGCAAACCTTCATCAAATCGAGGAAATTATTGAATTATGCCACTCTTGGGGCGCGAAGAGGCTGGAGCTCGCCAATTCGCAATATTACGGCTGGGCGCTTCGCAATGTTCAACAGCTACTTCCTGGAAGAGAACAGCTACGAACAGCCGAGGAGGCCTTCATTCGGGCGAGCGAGCGGCTGGGTCATCACATGGAATTATTATGGATTGTTCCTGATTATTACGAGGATTTCCCCAAGCCCTGCATGGGCGGATGGGGCAAGCTTTCTCTTACGGTCGCACCTGACGGACGGGTGCTGCCTTGCACGGCTTCATCGGAAATCAAGAGCTTGACCTTCGAGAATGCGCTTGAGCGAGATTTGGCCTGGATATGGCATGAATCCCCGTCCTTTAATGCTTTTCGGGGCTTTGAATGGATGTCGGAGCCTTGCAGAAGCTGCGAGAGGCGCGAGCTGGATTACGGCGGATGCCGCTGTCAAGCGTTTCTGCTGACAGGCGACGCGCAAGCAGCGGATCCTGTATGCACGCGTTCGCCCTTGCACGACGTAATCTCCGAGAAGGTCGGCAGAATCAACAGCGGCGAGCGAGAAGCTTCTGATTATGCCTATCGCGGCAAATAAATCTGAATGTACATAATGATCTGGCTTCCAGCGCCGCCGTTGGCGAATCGATATTAGTGTGGCGTTGCCTCAATTCTAGGATCATGCTCTTTCCCTTGCACAAAATCGACCGGAAGCTCGTCCCCCGCCTTCAACACCTTATCCCGCTCGACGAACTTTGTTAGTAGCGTCTCGAAAAACAATGGCCCTTTCTCCCAAGCATCCTTGGGCACCGTCAGTACGAAGCGGCCGGCTTCATCGGGTATTGTCAAGGAATAAGGCGTTCCTGCCGGTACATCGAGTCCGGCCATCAGGCCCGAATAGGTCGCTCCCTTCGAAGTTGTACAAATCAGCATGGGAGGCTTGTCTTCAATAATGGAGCCCGCCCGCGGCAGCCGGATTCGAATATTTACGCTTGTATGCCTTGGAAGGATCAACACCTTGCCCGCCGGCAGCGCGTATTGACGCGTTCCTGCGATTACGGTAAGGTTCGTGTCCTCCTCCTCAGGCCAATAATACATCTCGTAATTGCCGAACTCGTCGGTAGGCGTCGACTTGGCGAAGCCCTCGCCTTGGTCGCGATCGATCCATACGATAGCGTTCTTCACCGGTTTGCCGTCGGCATCCTCGACGCTGCCCGCAATTCGGTACTTGTCTGCCCTGAAATAAGAAATTCGGTCTTCAGATTCGCTCATTATTCGAGCATGCACCTTGACTCTGCTCCCATCCGAAAGCAAAGGCTCAACTTTGGTTACCTCAATCGGATGGTACACGCTTATTGCATCAGAAACCGCCAGAAGCAACTCCGCCGCTTCCTCCGTTACCGGTTCGCCGTCAATTCTCGCTTCGTCTAATGATGCGACTCGAACGGGTTTGCGGGTGATCAGACTGCGGTCGACGATGAGCTCGAAAACGCCTTCCTTGTCCGTTAGGATGCTCTTCCCTGCAGGTTCGGTTACAAGGAGCGCATTCGCGACGGGATGCTCTTCATAACTCAGCTTGCCCTTTATCGCCATCAAATGAGAGCCGTCATTACGCCACGCTTTGACAGTAAGCGTGGTTTGTTCAAGCTCGATATGCGCAGCGTTTGCTTCTTTCTGAGCATTTGCCCGATACCCGGAATTCGTCCATAGCATCGCAGCTAGCACAGCAAATGCTGCCCAGAGCATGATGCGTTTGCCTTTGTTCGTTCTTATCATGAAAGAAATCTCCTTTAATCTCCTTTAATGGAATCGGCCAAGATGAAACGACGAATTCGCGTTTCACCTTGGCCTTCTCCGTTATGAGTGTGCACCGCCCGTTTCGGCTTCGCCTTCCGCCCCCTGCGTCTTGTCGCCGCCAAGACCGAAAACATGTACCTTCGGCTTCGATCCCCCCGTGGTGAAGACCATATATTCCTTGCCGTCGACGGTGAACAACGACGGAGCAGCCTGAACATTATCGCCAGATGTCTGGAAGGTCCAGATCACCTTGCCCGCCTTAATGTCAAGCGCATTGATCTTGCCGTCCAGCTCGCCGAAGAAGGCAAGACCCGAATCCGTGCTCGTCAATCCGCCGCGCTGCGCATCCGTTGTTTTGATCTGATAGGCCTGCTCTCCCGTATCTACGTTAATCGCGGTTACCGTACCATATCCCTTCACGTCAGGCACCGCTTCATACATGGTGCCAAAAGCAGCCGCTCCTGGAAAATCCGGCGTTGCCGCTTCATCTTCCGATTTTGCCGATTTGTAGAGCGAGGGCTCTTCGATACCGGGAATCAACACATAATTGGTCGCGGGATCGTACGACTCCGGCGCATAGTTTTCCCCGCCGAGAACGCCGGGATAACTGATCGTCCCTTCGGGCGTCGGTTCTTTGCTTTCGATCTTGGCGAACGGTACGCCATTCCAGACATCATCGCCCGTAGCCGCATCCCAGGCGAACCATAATCCGGACTTGCCGCCTTGCACGACAAGCTTCTTCTGTTCGCCTTTCACCTTGGCGTTAATAAGCATCGGCGATGCCGCCGCATCGTAATCCCGCATGTCATGGCTGATTTCCTGCTTGGCCCAGACAAGCTTCCCGGTTAAAGCGTTAACAGCGACGACCGAATCGGTATGCGGATTGTCTCCAGGGCGATTATCGCCGAAGAAATCCGGAGCAGGATTGCCCGTCGCGAAGTACATGATGTCGGTTTCTTCGTCGATCGCAACAGGATCCCATACGGCTCCGCCGCCTTGAAACTTGCTGTTCGCAAGCCAATCCTGGCCCTTCGGCGGCACGGTCCAGAACGGCGAATCCCATGCAGGCGTCAAATCACTGGCTTTGAAAGAGGCAACAAACCCTCGAACGCCGTTGTCGCTGCCGCTGCTGCCGATATATACATTGCCTTTGTAATATTGCGGAGCGGTCGTCTCATAGTACCCGTTCTCGATTGTGACACCGTCAATATAGTCGGAAAGCTTGATCATCTTCACAAGTTCGCCCGTCTTCTGATCCAGAGCGATTAGCGAATTATCGACTGCGAGCGTGAACACTTTGCCTTCGCCTACCGCTACGCCGCGATTGGAGATGATCCCCGCTTTTGAGAAGCCCGCGGCTTGCTCGGCCGACGGCTTCCAATGCCAAATGGTACTTCCGGTCATTGCATCCATCGCAAACACCTGATTGCCCGCCGTCGTCAAGTAGATGACGCCGTCGATGACTACGGGATAAGACTGATTCCCGTTCTTGACATCAGCGTCGAGCGTTTTCAGATCCGCAGACCAGATGACGCCAAGATCATTCACGTTATCGGCCGTAATCTCTTTGAAGGGAACATGACGATTATTCGTGAGCGTGTATCCGTAGGAACCCCAGTTCTCAAAGGAACTTCCGCTCGTTGAAGGCGGATTGGAAGCTGTCTCGCCGGCATTCGGCGAAGGAGTGGCATTATTGTTATTATTGGCGTTATTACTGGAACAAGCGCTGAGGATGACCAGCACAGCCAGCGCTGCTGCGATTTTTGCTTGCGTTTTTTTCATAATCGTAACCTCCAAGATGAGTGGGTATGCGGATTCATCAGCAGAAGAAGGCTGCTTGCCTTCTTCGTTGTTTATGGTATTTCCAAATTCGCGCAAATTATGTCAAGGAATTTCGGCAGGGGCAATAATATGATTCGAAGCATAGGAGAAAAAGCAGGAACAACGAAAACCCTTTCGTCTCCTCCCTGTGAGGAAGTGAAAGGGTCATCGTCAAAGCTTGCTTCCAGTAGGTTTGCTATTCAACACATGTCTTCGAGTATGCTATTAAACGCAATATTCGCTTGGAGCTTGCGTTCCGCTCCGTTTAGAACGCATTCTTGACATCCAAGCCTTCGATCGTCTCCGCCTCCATCTCCTTCTCTTTCTTATGCTGCGCGTCATACAGCTTTCCAAGCTTCCAGCCAATCCCGATATTCACAACCGCCATCGCCGCGAACAAGACAACATCGCCCCATGGCTCGGGAAGCAAGAGATCGGCCAAGAGCCAACCGCCGGTCATCGAAACGCCCATCAATGCGCCTTTCATAGGCGATTTCATGGATACTTTAGCCATTCGCACATCCTCCTTTCGCCCAACCCGAATAAAATCTTGCTTTTCAATAATGATTGTATGCCTTGGACAAGGGCGATTATGCCGTGCATAACTTCACATCGAATCGCGAATAATAATTGAAATGAAATGAATTGGAGGGGCAAAACATGCTAAGAAAAAAAATATTCGTTTATGTATGCTGCGCGTTGTCATTAATGGTCGTCTTGAGCGCATGCGGCAACAATAATAATAACAACAAAAACGGCAACAATACGACGAACACCGCCACTAACCAGCCGTCGCCGGAAGCAAGCGCGCCTGCAGCGGGAGGAGAGACGAAGGAAATTACGGTAGATGCCAAAAACTTCGAATTCACGCCGAATGATATTCAGCTCCATGTGGGAGACACGGTGAAATTAACTTTGAATAATACCGTCGGCAATCATGGACTTGAAATCCCGGATCTGAATGTTAACCTAACGAACGGTCAAACAGCAACATTCACCGTCGATAAAGCAGGAACTTACGATTTCAACTGCTCCATCCAATGCGGCGCCGGACATGATAATATGACCGGAACGATTACCGTTTCATAAGGTTTTGTAAAAGCAAAGAGACTGCCTGTCGGCAGTCTCTTCGACTTTATCGGCTTTGCGAGCAAGCTTAATTACTTTAAAACATTATTACGTCTTCCGCATATAAGCGCGAACCGTTATTGGAGCGAAGACGGCGACAATGACGACAGCGCCGAGAAGCGCGATTACAAGATCAGAGCCAGCCGTTCCGTTATTGGCCAGATCTCTGACGGCCGTCACGAGATGCGAAATCGGATTAATCTTAACGAACCATTGCAGCCAATTCGGCATCGTGTCTACAGGCACGAAAGCGTTCGACAGGAAGGTAAGCGGGAACAGAATCAGCATGGATATGCCCTGCACGCTCGAAGCCGTTCGAGCGATGACGCCGAAGAAAGCGAATATCCAGCTGATCGACCAGGCGCAGAAAATAACGAGCAGCGCAGCGAGGGCGACATGCTCCAGACCGCCGTCTGGACGATAACCCATAATATAGCCCATGGAGAAGGTAAGCACCGTCGCAATGGTGTACCGGATCGTATCGGCCAGCAAGGCTCCGGCAAGCGGAGCGATGCGAGCGATGGGCAGCGACTTGAAGCGGTCGAACACGCCTTTGTCCATATCCTCCCGCAGTTGCGTGCCGGTCACGATGGAGGTCGTAATGACGGTCTGCACGAGAATGCCCGGAATGATGACGGGCAGATAACTGGCGACATCACCCGAAATCGCTCCGCCGAATATATACGTGAACATCAATGTGAAAATAATCGGCTGAAGCGTCACATCGAACAACTGCTCCGGCGTTCGCTTAATTTTCAGAAGGCCCCGGTATGCCATTGTGAGAGAGTTTTTTATCGTTTGTTTAATGCTTGTGCGATTTTTCAATTGACGATCAAAGCCCGGTTTGATCGATGAAACAGTCGATTGATTCGTACTCATGCTCTTGCCGCCTCCTTCAGGCTCGAATTCTGATATTCCTTGCTCATGTCGTCCTCTACGCCTTTCCCCGTAATCGTCAAGAACACTTCGTCAAGCGTCGGCTTCTGCACGCTCATCTCCGACAAACGGATTCCCTTCTCGCGAAGCGCAATCAACAGATCGGTTACCAGATCGGCGTCGGCCATGGGAGCTGTAATCGTGCCCGCTTCCGGAGAAACGCTCGATTTGATGCCGAGCACCTTCTCGACAATTTGCCGAGTTTCTTGAATGAATGACGAATCCGCGACTTTCATATGCAGCGAGGAGGTTCCGACCGAAGCTTTCAGATCGTCGCCCGTTCCTTCCGCAACGACCTTGCCGCGATCGATAACCGCGATTCGATCCGCCAATTGATCGGCTTCGTCGAGATATTGCGTGGTCAGCAGAACCGTCGATCCCGTTCTGACCAGCCTTCTGATGGTGTCCCACATTTGCGCGCGCGTTCTCGGATCAAGTCCCGTCGTCGGTTCATCCAGGAAAATGAGCGGCGGCTGCGCGATCAAGCTTGCAGCAAGATCCAATCTGCGTCGCATGCCTCCAGAGAAATTCTTCAGCGGACGCTTGGCCGCTTCCGTTAACCCGAATTCCTCAAGCAAATCCCATGCTTTCTTCTTGGCCTCCGCCCTGCCCAGTCCAAGAAGTCTCGAGAAGATAACCAAATTTTCCAATGCGCTGAGCGATTCGTCGACCGATGCGTACTGTCCGGTTACTCCGATCAACTGACGAACAATCTGGGATTCCTTCACCACATCATGTCCAAAGATTCGTGCCGAGCCCGCGTCAGGGCGCAACAGCGTCGCGAGCATGCTGATGGTTGTCGTCTTCCCCGCTCCGTTCGGACCCAGCACCCCATAGATCGATCCTGCCTTCACTTTCAAATCAACGCCGTCAACCGCCCGGTTCTCGCCGAACACCTTGACGAGCCCCTGCGCTTCGATGGCAAACTGTCCGTTGCCGCCGCTAAATACGTTCTTGTTCCCATATTCCATTTGCATGTCCTCCTGCCAATTGAGTGGTTTATATTGAGATCATAACGTCCTTGTGTAAACGGAATTTAAACGACGAGAAAAAACTCGAGCAGCGTTGCGCTTTCCATATAATTGATAATTCGACGTAATTCCTTTGCCTGCTCGTTGCTAATCTCACCGTTTTGGTACAACCGGAGAATTTCCGCGCGCTCCACATCCATGACCACGATTCGAAGCTCCTCCTTTTGAGCCTCGACAGTGGCGTTGAATGCGGCGGGCCCTCTTAAACGACTAATCGTTTGTTTATATTCCAGAATGACGGAATAGATGACGCCAGATTCTTCATGCCCGCCCGCATCGGCTTCGAGCTGCTCCAACGCCGCAACGGACGCTCTTAACCATATGTCTCTGCCCGCCTTTCGTTGAACCATGCGATTCTTGCCGCGATTGCGACGCTTGCCCGTAGATCGCTTCCAGTCGCTCCATACGTTTCGAACGATGAAGCCGAAGCGGGACCTTGCTTTATGCAGCAATGCCTCTTCGCGCAGTTCGAACGATCTCATGAAGATCTCGAACAGCTCTTCGTCCATTTCTCCCCGGTCCATGGCATCCACGATGTATTTTTTCTCCGATTTCAGAGCCCTTAATCGAACTTCCATTACCTCGTTGACAAAATCATTGTCGACCTTTTGCTTCGGATTCATCTCATGGTGAATTTGCTTGAAGGATTCCTTCAACTCGTCCATTAATTGATAGGCCGCCGTTTCGTTCTCCGGAGTCGTCTCCAATCGCAGCTTCCTCATCGCCGCGAGCAACAGCTTGCTCCTGGCTTCTTGCGTGTCCAAATAAGCGGACGGACTTCCTTCCGACATTTCTCCTCTGCTGATGAGCGGAAGAAATACGGTTGCGGCGAGTAACGTGAACAGAATTACGCCCGCCGCCAGGAACAGGATGAGGGAACGCTCGGGAAACGCGTCTCCGCTTTGAATCAGAAACGGAATGGACAATACCCCGGCCATCGTCAATGCCCCCCTAACGCCGGTCAAGCTAACCAATAAGGTCATCTTGATTGTAGGCGGGGCAAAATCGTCTTCGCGTTTCATCCGATATTCATAATAGGCGAACAAGTAGGACCAAATGAACCGAATGACCAATATGGCCGTCCCTAACGCGAGTACATAACCGATGGCAGTCGCATTGTGAATGGTCGGATTTTCGACGGTGGAAGCTACTGAAGGCGGTATAATCAGGCCAAGCAGCAGAAACACGGCGCCGTTCAGGACAAACGAAACCGTGGTCCAAATATTTTCCGTCAGCACCTGCTCCTCCGCCTGCATCGGCTCCGCTTTCTCGCGAAGCAAAGAGTGTACGACGCCTCCTACCACAACAGCAATAACGCCGGAAGCGTGAAGCAGCTCTTCGGCTACAATGAACATCAGAAACGGCGTCAGCAGCTGCAGCAGAGCATGCAGCGTAACATCGCTGATGCCCTTCTTGCGCAAGCTGTATCGCAGCCATGTCATCAGCAAACTGAGCACAACGCCAAGAACGGCGCCAGCGATAAACATATACGCAAAGTCAATAATCGCGTGATGCAAGGAAAAATAGCCGGTCACAACCGCAGCTACCGCATAATTGAATGCGACAAGGCCGGAGGCGTCATTGATCAACGATTCTCCGCGCACCAAATTCAATACCTTCTGGGGAAGATGAACGCGCTTCGCGATTCCGTTCACCGCAACCGGATCTGTAGGCGACAAAATGGCGGCTAACGCAAAGGAGGCGGCAAGCGGAATGTCGGGAATCATCCAATGGATGAAATAGCCGCCGCCAATTGTCGTCAACAAGACGAGCACGATGGCATTCCCGAAAATCGGAGCGCGCAGCTTCCACAGCTCATCTCTCGGGAAATATCTGCCGTCATTGTAAAGGAGCGGAGCGACAAAGAGAAGCAAGAACCACTCCGCTTCAATCTCGAGATGAAATTCCTTGAATAGAAGCGCGATGCTGACGCCAAAAGCGATCTGAATCAACGCGGTCGGCAGGAAGGTTATGTAGTAGCTGATAATATTCGAGATCGCCAAGCACACAAGCAATAAAATAATCGTCATCAATAATTCCATATCGCTAATCCTCCATCGTAAGTCCTTCCAAGATGATATACCCTTGGATTCGATTTTTCATTCAAGCTGCAGCCGCCGAAACGAAAAAACCTAACCTGAATTCCAGAAATGGAATCAATGGTTAGGCTCTCGACTCTCGATACCATGCGGGGAGTTACGCTTACGCCATCTTAACCAAGCTGTACTTCTTCTTGCCTTTGCGAATAATGATGAAGCGTTCGCCGATGGCATGGCTTGCGTCGATTACAAGCTCCAGAGATCCCACTTTCTCGCCGTTCATCGATATCGCGCCGTTGTTGATATCCTCGCGCGCTTGACGCTTGGAAGGCTCGATGCCGAGCTCGACCAACCAATCCACGATATTCTTCGGCTCCTTCGAAGACGTGAACGTCGGCATTTCCTTAAAGCCTTGCTCGATTTCTTCAGCCGACAGCGATCGTATATCCCCGCTGAACAATGCGGCCGTAATGCGCTTGGCTTGCTGAAGCAGGTCTTCGCCGTGAACGAATCGCGTCATCTCCTCGGCCAGCGTGATTTGCGCTTCGCGCTTATGCGGCTCTGTCTCGACCTTCTCGGCCAGCGCCTCAATCTGTTCCTTGGACAGGAATGTGAAGTACTTTAGATATTTCACCACATCCCGATCATCCGTGTTTGCCCAGAACTGGTAGAACTCGTACGGCGTCGTTTTGTTCCCGTCGAGCCATATCGCGCCGCCCGCCGACTTGCCGAATTTCGTACCGTCCGCCTTCAGCATTAACGGAATGGTCAGACCGAACGCGACGGCCTCGGAGCCTTCCTTCTTCCGAATAAGATCAAGTCCGCTCGTAATATTGCCCCATTGATCCGAGCCGCCGATTTGCAGCTGCACATCCTCATGCTGATAGAGATGCAGGAAATCGAGCGATTGCAGAATCTGGTACGAAAACTCCGTGAACGAGATGCCGTCTTCAAGCCTGCTCGCCACCACATCCTTCGCCAGCATCGTATTCAGATTGAAATTTTTGCCGTAATCCCGAAGAAATTCAATGATATTGATCTTATGCGTCCAGTCGTAGTTGTTCACCATGCGGATTTCATTGTCGCCTTCCGTGACGAACAGCTTTCTGAGTTGCGAGGTCAGCGCATCCACGTTCGCTTGAATTTCCTCCAACGTCTGCAGAGTGCGCTCCGAGCTGCGTCCGCTTGGGTCGCCAATCGTGCCTGTAGCGCCGCCGATCAGAATGACGGGACGATGTCCAGCAAGCTGGAATCGCTTCAATACCATAAACGGAATCAAATGCCCGATATGCATGCTGTCGCCGGTTGGATCCACGCCGCAATAGAGCGAGACCGCCTTCCCGTCCGTTAGCTTCCGCAGTCCCTCTTCGTCGGTTTGTTGATTAATGGCGTCGCGCCATGCCAGCTCGTCAATAATGTTCATGCCCATCAAGCTCCTTCTTCTATGAAAATAAAAAACAAAAATCGCCCCTTGTCAAAGATTGACATAGGGACGATTGAATAACCGTGTTACCACCCAACTTGCGCAAACGATTCTGCTTCGATCGATCATGACCAGGAAGCCGAACGTGTTTCCACCGCTTTCGGCGAAGTATCGATCGCCATTCCGCCCGGCATTACCCGGGATACTGCTGAGTGTAATTCGCGAAACTTGGTGTGTGCCGGGTTTCATCTCCCCCCGGCTTTCTGGAACAGGGACCAAGCTGCTACTGATCTCATATAAGCGTATATCGCATATTAGATTATTGACAGTATAGGGAATTCCGATATCCCTGTCAACTGTGAAAATTCCAAGCTATTGAAAATGTCCGACCGTCTCTATTCCACTTTGAATTTCATTAGGGATTCCTTCAAGCCTTTCGATACGGCATCGAGCTTGTCCGACAGACGGACCAAGCCGTTGCTTATGCTTAATTGCTCCGAGCTCAGCGATGCAACCTCCTCTGAGGTTGCCGAGGATTGTTCCGCGACCGCGCTGACGCTCGTCATTGCGTCGGACAGAACGGCTTGCGATTGATTGAGGCCGCCGATCGCTTCCGTCGCCAGTCCAAGCTTGTCGACGAACTGCCCCATTTGCATTTGAACCTTCAAGAAAATTTCGTTTGCGTCCTTTACCGATACGATCTGCTCCTGGAACAGAGGATAAGCATCGGACAGCACCTTCACCGTTTCTTCAATCTCGCCTTGAATTTTCTCGGTAATTTGACCAACCACGTCGATGGACTGTCTGGATTGATCGGCCAGCTTTCGAATTTCATCCGCAACGACCATAAAGCCCTTGCCGGCGGCTCCCGCCCTCGCGGCCTCGATCGTTGCGTTAAGCGATAAGATATTCGTTTGCTTGGTCAGATTGTCCAACACATCGAGTATTTTTACAATAGAGCCCGTGCTTTCCTTTAACGCATCCACCTTGGCCACCATAGAGCGGGTCATGTCTTCGGTTATTCCCGTTTTCTCCGTCAGTATTCCCATATAAGCCGTGCCTTGCCGACTGGCCTTCTCCACTTCGGTCGCCGACTCTGACATTTGTTCGTTCGCGTCCATCACTTGCTTCATCTGCCGATTGATATGATTGGTTAGATCGCTGCCCTTTTCCGCCTCGACAGCCAGACTTGTCGCGCCATTCGCAATTTCCTCCGTGGCAACGGCAATCTCTTTCGCGGCGATTGAGGTTTTGTTCGATGCATCGGTTAAATCCGCAGCTGTCAGCAGCACTTCGTCGGCTGAACGGGTTGTCTGCTTCGCAAGCGACGTAATTTGCGACATCATCTCGTTGAAGCTGTCGGCCAACTGCCCGATTTCATCTTGACGCTTACGAATGGTGGATCTTACTGTCAAATTTCCATTCGCTCCTTCCACCATCAAATTTCGCAGCTTGACTAATGGATTAGCGATCGTGGCGATCACCATATAACCGATAATAATAGCAATAATCATGGCAAACAGAACCATGACCCACGTCAAGGTTTGAATGACTTTGGCATCTTGATACAAGTTGGCAACCGGAATGGTGCCAACCAGCCTCCAATCCGAGGATTCAAGCTTCTGATAGGCGGCTAGAAATTTATGGCCGTCTTTATCCGTCAACTTCGGTTGTCCGAATTCCGCTTGTTTGCCCTCGGAGGGCAGAGTCACGTTGAAAGCAGCGCCGATTCGGGGAAGATCCTTGGCCATGACAACGTTGCCTTCGGAGTCAACTAGCGTTAATTGACTGCCTTCTCCAAGCTGCACATCGTCGTATCGCGCGAAGAACGCGTCGACATTCATATCCATCAACAGCGTATAACCATGATCCTCCGAAATAAAGCCGGTAAGCAACCTGCCAAGCCCAAACGTGTCGGCCGAGCCTGAGGACAGCAGACCCTCAGCTTCGGGAGCAATCCAAACCGACTTTCCGCTCGCTTCCAGCGTCTTGTTGTACCAGGCCTTCTCCTGTACAGCGTCTGCATTCAGATCGACATTTATGGTTCCTGCCGAAATAACCTCATCAGCCGGATTCGACGGAATTAGCGCAATGCCCTTTATTTTATCGTTGGTCATTAAATAATTATTCAATCTTTCGATAATATCGCGTGTGATCAAAAAGTTGTCCTGATTATTCTGCAGCTTATTGATGGCGGTTCGAATATCTGTATCTACAATAATTTGGAGCGATAAATCATCAAAGGTTTGAAGCACGACATTCATATTGTTCGCTACTTGTCTGACCGTTTGATAGCTTGCCTCCGAAACATTGTTCACTACGATTTTCTTGGCCTGTGCATAAGCGGTAAGTCCTACAATCAAGACACAAGATAAAATGCTGATAAAAATAATCCAAAAAAGTTTCATACCGACGGATTTTACGGGATTTGAAAGCCGTATCGACTTTAATCCCTCTAGCTTGTTTTGTTTTGAAGTAGGCACGTTCCAGTCTCCTTGTCTATGTCTATTGGCTAACGCATACGCTAGTTATCGGTCGAGCCGAGTCAATAAATAAGAGCAAAAAAAAATGAAAACGGTTCACTTTTGGTGAACCGTTTTCATTATTAAATCTGAGCCTTTAACAGGATCTTATTCGCTTCATAGGCGAACGATTTTACTGCTTCGATGCCTCATACAGCTTGTTGATTTCCGCCACATAATCATCGCCGCCGCTAGTGCGCCACAGCGCAATTGCCTTGTCGAGACCCGCGTCGTCGATCTGGCCGACAATATATTGTATGCGCGCGTCCGCGATAATATTGTCAAGCTGCTGGCCTTTCTGGGCGTAGACTTCCGAGATCAGCGGCTCTGCCGGATTCGCGACAACGATCTCTTCGTTCGCCGTCTGCACTTCGGTAATCTTCTTGTTGATTTCCGTCATCTCAAGCGTAGGCGTAACCGGGCCGATGAATGTCAGCATTTGATTCAAGCTTTCCAGCTCTTTCTTAAGACCCGCTTGCTGGCTCATGTCAACCGGCTTGATATAGTCGCCGACCATCTCATAATGTCTGCCTTCGATGCCATAGCCAAGAAGCATCTGCATCTCAACATCGCTGAGCTGATCGATGAACTGCAGCACGCGTTTCAATTCGTCCTCCGTCTTCACCGCCGATTTGGAGATGGCCAACACACCCGAATAACCGGATGTCGGCATGTCGCGATGTCCAACAGGTCCGACTGGCGCCTGGAACACATCGATATACGGCGTATCCCGCTTCGCTTTCTCCTGCATTTTTCCGTCGATTCGGCGGCTTGCGTCCGCTACGTCGACCAGCACGCCCGCCTGGCCGTTAATGATCGGATCATTCCATACCGCCGGATCCATAACCGCGAAATCCTCGTTGACCAAGCCTTCCTCATACAGCTTGCGGAAAAACTTCAGCGCATCCTTGTACTCCGGCGTCATATGCGTCGGAACGAGCTTGCCGTTCTCGTCCTCGCCCCATTTGTTCGGCGCTCCGAACCAGGTTTGCATAATATCCCATGGTCCAGCGTATTTCGTAACCACGATGCCGTAAGTATCATCCTTGCCGTTCTGATCGGGATCATCTTCTTTGAACGCTTTGAGCAGATTGTAGAATTCATCAATCGTCTTCGGCTCGCCGAGACCGACATTCTCCATCCAGTCCTTATTAATGGACACGCCCATGCGGCCCAGCGTGCGCGCGCGATATATGCCGTAAATCTTGCCGTCGATGGAGGAGTTGTTCAGAATAATCGGATTGGCTTGACTGAGATTCGGATAATCCTGCAGATACGGTCCAAGCTCCCAGAAAGCGCCCGATCGCGCCGCATTGATAAAGCTTGCCGCATTGCGGTCCACTTCCATAATGTCCGGCAATTGTCCGGATGCGAGCGTGATGTTCATCTTGTCCGGGTAGGAGCTGTTCGGTACAAACTGCATCTCGATCTTCGTATTCGTATAATCTTCCAATTGCTTGATAACGGGACTGTCGTTGCCCGGCAGTTCCGTGCTGAACGCGGGCACCATGATGCTGAGATCCAACGGCTGCTCCGCCTTGGCCGTCGCCTCCGTATTGTTGCCCGTCTTGCCCGCATTTGTGCTGCTTGGCGTTTCTGCCCCGTTGTTGTTGCCCGAATTGCCTCCCGAGCAGGCGGCAAGCGTACCCGCCAACAACAGCATGGAAGCTGCGGAAAGACCTTTCTTTTTCCATAGGGTTGCATTGTCCATATTGGGAAAACCTCCTTTGTATTGGTAAAACGTACAAGACGTAAATCCGCGGTACAGAAGCTCCTTAACCTTTGATCGATCCGAGCAGCACGCCTTTCGCGAAATGCTTCTGTAAGAACGGATACACGAACAAAATCGGCAGCGTGCCCACGACGATGACCGCCATCTTCACCGCCTGATCCGGCGGCGTGACGAAATTCGGATCCATGGTGCTGAGATCGCCGACGGCAAGCTGAGACAGCATAACGATTTCTCTTAGCATAACCTGCAGCGGCCATTTCGTATGGTCGTTCAGATACAGCAAGGATGAGAAGAAGTTGTTCCAGTGTCCAACGGCATAGAATAAACCGAAAGTAGCGATAACGGGTTTGGACAGCGGCAGCACGATTCGCCATAACACGCCGAGATCCGTGCAGCCGTCAATTCGCGCCGATTCCTCAAGACCCGCCGGGAGCTGTTGGAAAAAATTTCGTATGACGATGAGATTGAATGCACTGATCGCCCCCGGCAGAATGACAGCCCCATAGCTGTTAATGAGTCCGAGCTCCTTCACCACGAGATAAGCGGGAATCATGCCGCCGCTGAACAGCATGGAGAAGATGATCATATTCATAAATAAATTGCGGCCCATAAGCTCTTTGCGGGACAGAGCGTAAGCCATCGTCAGCGTAAACGCCAGATTGGTCATCGTTCCGACGACGGTAATGAAGATGGAGATGCCCATGCTTCGGAAGATCGTATCCGAAGAGAAAATATACTGATACGCGTTGTTGGAAAAATGCCTCGGGATAAGAAAGAAGCTTCTCTCGGCCAGTTCCGCCTCCGTCGCGAACGAACCCGCGATGATATAGACGAACGGCAGCGCCGTAATGAGCGCGAACAGGGCCAAGAACAAATAATTAGCTCCGTCGAATATCCGTTCCCCGAGCGTATCGTGTTTGGTCGACATCTTCAAACCTCCTCGCGAGTAAATAATAGTGCCAGCTAATGGTTATCATCTCATCTAGTAGAGACCCTCTTGGCCGAAGCGCTTAGCCAGCCAGTTGCTCCCATAGATGAGAACGATGCCGACAAGAGACTTGAACAATCCGATCGCCGTGCTGTAGCTGAATGCTCCCTGCGTAATCCCGACGAAATAGACATAAGTGTCGAACACGTCGGCAACCGTTCGATTGAGCGAATTGGTCATGAGGAAGATTTGCTCGAAGCCGTTGTCGAGAAAGTTGCCAAGACGCAGGATAAGCAAGATGACGATGACCGAGCTCATCGCGGGAAGGGTAACATTCCACAGCCGCTGGAATCGACTGGCCCCGTCGACGATCGCGGCCTCGTATTGCTCAACATCGACCGATGCCAGTGCAGCGAGAAAGATAATGGTTCCCCAGCCTGTTTCCTTCCATATAATCTGCAGAATAATAAGCGGACGGAACCAGTTCGGATCGGACAGAAAATTAATTTTCTCGCCCCAAAGCTGGAAAACAATTTCGTTAATTACGCCTCCCTGGGTCGTCAGAAACACATAGGACATGCTTGCCACGATGACCATCGAGATAAAATGAGGAACATACACTAATGTCTGAATGAATCTCTTGAACACCGCCACGCGAACCTCGTTCAGCAGCAGAGCCGCGACGATTGGCGCCGGGAAGAAAAAAACGAGATCATACACCGCCAGAATAAAGGTGTTCTTCAGCAATCGCATAAAATCCGGATTTTGAAAGAAGGTTTGAAAATGATCAAATCCCACCCATTCGCTCTTCATGACGCCCAAAAACGGTTGATAATTTTGGAAGGCGATAATGACGCCCCACATCGGTAAATATTTGAAAACGAGAAAATAAAGAAGCCCGGGCAGAAGCAAGACGTACAACCACCGATCTCTCTTCAGTCTGGCCCATCTCGTTCCTGTTCGGTGCATGGCTTTATTCGCCAGCGGAGTATGATCTGCCTTGTTATCCGCAATCGTTTCCATTACTACCACCTCCTTTTTCTCCCTATCATGGCTCATTCTTGTTTGCAGCCCGACTCTCATTCGAAGTATCTCTTGAAAACGTTTACCGCTTCAATTCTAATTTTTTGCATTGAAAAAAGCCTTGAATATCAAGGCTTTTCCACACTATGGTACTCTTTAGGCAGATGTTCATTATTTTGCCGCACCTCCCGCTTCGCGGTATTCGCTTGGCGTCGTGCCGACAAGCTTCTTGAAAATGCGATTGAAGTAGCGCTGCTGATAGCCCACTTGCTCCGCTACGTCATTAATTCTGAGATTCGTGGTCAATAAGAGCTCCTTCGCGTTGCCAATGCGCAATTCGGTCAAGTAATCGATAAAGTTTACGCCGGTCACGCTCTTGAACAGTTTGCTGAGCGCATAGGAGCTCATCCCAACATGATCCCCGCAGCTCTCCAGGGAGATATCGTTCCCGTAATGCTCATGAATGTAAACGATTGTACGATCGATAACCTGCTTCTGCTGCACGCCCGCTCTCGTCTCCCGCTCCAGCAAATAAGGAGCGATAATATAGTTTTTCATCCACCGCAGAAGCTTGTCCGAGTCGCGAATGCGCGACAGCTCCTCGAATGCGTTCATGCAGCCAAACAGCTTGGAGGGATTGACCCCGGCCTCCAGCATCATATGCTGCAAGCTCGCAAGAAGCTGCAGCATGCCTTGCTGCACATGAACCTCCAGCCCGTCGCCTGCGAGCAATTCATCCATGAAGGCATGGAGCAGGCGATCTATGGACGAAGCGTCTCCGCAGCGCATCGCTTGTATTATCTCCAGCTCTGTTTGGAACGGATATTGAACCTCCGGAAGCAGCTCTCTCTCATCCAATGCATCCAACATCAGAATTTGATTCTGATTCACGAACTGCCTGAAGCTCGAAGCTCTCTCCAGCTCCATGAAGGTGGCGGTCAATCGCTTCACTTCATCAAGAGGCTTGCTGATCGTAATCGCCGCTTGCAGCTTGAGCAATTTGTTGATGGCTGAGGTAATGTCTTCGGCAAGCTCGCGCATCCGCGGCATGTTAGAGCCTTCAATCGCTTGCCCTCTATCCGGCAGAATGACGAACAGGCCTAGGGCCAAATTATGAAAGTTCATGACATGAAATTGCTCAAAACGTTCTTCCGCCAGCTCCTCCGCAATATTCGAAGCCGCAAAGGTGAACAGACTTTCATCATTCTCCGTTACTTCGCCCGCATGGCCGTCTAATCCGGTTAAGCGAATATGCATGAATCCGAATCGGTGTCCGCCAGTCTGCCAGCCGTATCTCGCCATTCGCTCCCTCAATTCACGCTCCGAGTAAGAAAGCAAATGTCCATACAATAATTGCAGCAGAAAGCCGTTTCTCAGCATGGGCTGCTGATCGCTCAGCTTTGCTTGAAGTTCTGAGCTTTCGGCCGCCGTGTCCTGCCATAAAGCTTCGATATACTGAAATTCATCCATTCGCTTATGGCCGGCCAGCGAGCCTGGATTCAGCTTCCTCAGCAAGCGCTCCATAGGGTCGTACATGCGTCTGGACGCCAACCAGGACAGAATAAGCCCGATTACAAGACTTGCCAGCGAGATCGCTACGATCAATTTGGACAATGCCAGAACGGGAGATGTGATGGCGTTCATCGGAGAAGCCGAAACATACGTCCATTCTTTATCGAGGCGCGACAGCTTGCCGTACGAGACCGAATACATGACGCCCCCTCGCCCCAGACGAAACGCTCCTTCTTCTGCCGAACTTCCCGCCAGGCGGCTCTTCAGTTCGTCAACCAGCTCCGACGCCGCCGGGTCATCAGATAGAATCGTCTCTCCGCCGGCGTTCAACAAGAAGGTAAGACCTTCATTGTAAGGCGTCATCGTTTTCAGAAGATTGACGAGCTTCTCTCTGTTCAGCGTCACTACAAGCGCTCCGAACGGCTGACTGCTGTCGCCGGGCACTTTATGAACGAGCGTAAGCGGCGTCTCTGCCGTGCTGATGACCACATCCTCCACGGAATCCTCCTGCGCTTCCGCTTCGTCGAGATGCTCAAGCCAATAGACGCTTCGCTTGTCCTGAAGAAGCTGCTGATAATGCGTAAGCATGGCGGGATCATAGACTCTGTAATGCTCCGTCTTGAACACAACCGGCTCCTCGCGGTTAATATACAGCTCCACGTCTTGGATGAGCGGATGCGAACCTTGCATGACGAGCAAGGACTTGCTAATGTCCCTCGCCTCCTGGAATTGATAGACGAAGTCCATATCCTTCAAGCTGTATCCGAATCTCGGACTGAACGCCCAATGAGACAAATCCATCTCGAGATAAGAGAGCTGATCGTCGATATTCTGAACGCGTTCCTTCATTTGGCTCTGATGCAATTCGCTTAGATCATCCTCCATATGTCCAACACCGAACCAATAGAGGCACAGACCGGTTATCATGCCTGGTATTGCCGCGGTCAACAACAGCCATATGAATGATTTCCGATAGAAAACACCCCTCCTTCCGATTTCGCTCCTCGCTTTCATTCGTTTCATCAGCCCCAGCGCAATCACCTCCACAATGTATCTGTCCGGATGATAGAATCAACAATATCATGATTTGTATGCGTTTTCAAAACATAGATACATCCATTATAGTTGTATCGCTCCGCTAACCATCCACAATAAACAGTGTTTTTTGTTCAAATAACAGTGTTCGTCATTTTCTCTCTGTACTGTCTTGGCGTGCAGCCGTTGAAACGCTTGAACAGCTCATAGAAATGGGCCATATTCTCGAAGCCTACCGAAATCGCGATATCGCTAATGTTCCGATCCGTAATAGCCAATCTTCGCTTTGCCCGGTCCATTCGTTTGCGATTAACGAACTCGGTGAAGGAATAGCCTGTTTTCAATTTGAAATATTTCGAGAAATAGACGTAGCTCATTCCCGCCATTTCGCTAATCTCAGCCATATCTAACCGCTCTCCAAGATGCTCCTCAATATAATGAAAAACTCCGCTTAGAACGCCCATTTCCTTCTCGCCGTAGGATGAGATGATACCCTCCGAATCGTACCGGTATAACGCAAGGAGAAATTGCTTCATGGACATGCTGACGGCAAGCTCATAGCCCTTCCTTTGCTCCATAATCTCCTGGTGAATGCGCAGCACGGCATCGCCGATCTCTCTCCTGGCATCAAGATTGTCATGCAGGATTCGGTTAAGCTCATCCAGCGGATGAAGTCGCTCCATGAAGGCGTTCATATAATGCATCGTCGCCGAATCGAAGTAGGGCTCCAGGTCGACATGCAGGACGATGTATTCCACAGGCTGCCCTTCGCGTTCCATCGGTCGATGAAGCTGATTCGATCCGATGAGCAACACCTCTCCCGGGTGAAGGAAATAGGTCCGGCTCGGCAGGCTGATCTCATGCACGCCTTCCAGAATAAGCAGGCATTCAACCTCCTTATGATAATGCCAGCGCTTATGTTTGCTGTCCTCCTTGCCACGATGATTGAATTTCCATACCTTTAGCCGAAGCTGTTCATTCTGATGGTAGATCGGCTCTTTGAATATTTCCATTGCATCGCCTCCTTCAATCAGATATCTCCCATTATATTCGCGAATATTGAATATGGATAGTTTTTGATTAAATGATCGCATTTACTGCCATCCTCATTCGCTCTACTATTAGATTCATAACGATTAATGTATGAGCTAAGGAGTGAATCGAAAATGAAAGTGGCCGTTCTTGGCTGTGGAGGACTCGGGGGCGTCCATGCCGCCGCCTATGCAGCAATGGATGAAGTGGAATTAACGGGATTATGCGATAGTAATCGAGAAACTGCGGAAGCTCTCTCGCGAAAAACCGGCGCGCCGGCTTTCGAATCGTTCGAGCAGATGCTGGAGGAAATTGAATGCGAAGCGGTCAGCATCGCCCTCCCTTCTTTTCTGCACAAGGAATTCACCCTGCTCGCCGCGAAAGCAAGAAAACATATTATTTGCGAGAAGCCCATCGCTCTGACGCTTGAAGATGCTTCCGAAATGATCGCCTGCTGCGAAGAGCATGGCGTGAAATTGTTCATCGGGCATGTTGTTCGCTTCTTCCCCGATTACGTCGACCTGAAGCAAGCCATAGATAATGGCGCAATCGGCAATCCAGCCGTTGCCCATGCCAGCCGAATCGGCGGTCATCCGGGCAGATGGTACACGGACGCCTCGAGAAGCGGCGGCATCATCGTCGATCTCATGATTCATGATCTGGATTTCCTGCGCTGGAGTCTGGGCAAGGTGAGCTCCGTCTATGCTCTGCATTCCGCCAACGCCGAGCAGGAGTATTCGCTGGTCACGCTTCGATTCGCAAGCGGCGCCGTCGCAAACGTTGAAGGACATTGGGGATATCCGGGTCCCTTCCAGACAAAAGCTGAAATTGCCGGAGACGGAGGCGTTATTCGAGCGGACAGCATGAAGAGCAGCTCGATCGTCATTCACAAGAAAGACTCCGATACTGGCAAGACTGCAGCGGTTCTGGGCAGCCCGGCCTATCGCAATCCATACGAGTTGCAGTTGAAGCATTTCCTTGACTGCATTCGGGACGGCAGCGAACCGATTGTGTCAGCTATAGACGCTCGTAAGGCGCTAGAGCTTGCTCTAGCCGCCGACGAGAGCGCGCGCACCGGCAAAGTTGTCTATTTGAAGGAGGAGATGTAGGATGGGAAAACTGAAAGTGGGAATGCTCAGCTTCGCGCATGGCCATGCCTTCTCTTACCTGAATGCTTTGCTTGCGCATCCCGAGGTGGAGATCGTCGGAATCGCGGATTCAGCGGAAGATCGAGTTGCCGAGGTTGCTGAGAGGCATGCTATCCGTTATTACAACGATTATGCAATGCTGTTGGAGGAAGCGCTTGATGCCGTTGTCATCTGCTCCGAGAATGCCTTGCACGAAGAGATAACGATTGCGGCGGCCAGGAAAGGCTTTCATGTGCTCTGCGAGAAGCCGCTCGGCCTCTCGATTCATGGGATGAATGCGATGATTGAAGCTTGCGAGGAGAATAACGTGCAGCTGATGACCGCCTTTCCCTGCCGCTACCTGGCGGCCGCGATTCAGGCGAAGCAGGCTGTCGAGAGTGGCGAAATCGGTGATGTTGTAGCCATTAAAGGCACAAATCGCGGAACCGCGCCAAGCGGCTGGTTCGTGGATAAGGCGAAATCCGGCGGCGGAGCGCTGCTCGATCATACCGTGCATGTGATGGATCTCATCCATTGGATTACCGGATCGAACGTAACGGAGGTCTATGCCTATGCCGCCACCCTCTTCAACAAGGAGCTGCGGGTGGATGATGCGGGCATGCTGCATGTCAAGCTGGCAAGCGGAGCGTTCGCCGTCATCGACACCAGTTGGTCGAGGAAGCCTCCGTTCCCGACCTGGGGAGACGTGACCATGCAGATTATCGGCACAAAGGGCGTCATAGCCGTTGACGGTCTTGGCCAGATCAATGAAGTGTACAGCACGACGAAAGGCACGGGTGAATGGAGCTATTGGGGCGACAATATGGACGCTCATCTGATCCAAGCCTTCGTGGAAGCCATTCGCAGCGGATCGCCTGTGCCGATTGACGGTCTCGACGGCATGAAGGCAGCCGCTGTCGCCTTGGCTGGCTATCAATCCTTGGAAGCAGGGCAGCCGGTGAGCATGAACGAATTGGCGATTGAATAGGAGAACGGGAAATAGAGGAGCTGTCGTATTGGCGGACACAGAAGCCGCTATTCGCGAGAAATAAGGATTTTATTCGTTTTGGCGGACACAGGTGCCTCTATTTACTCAAAATATTAAAAATATCGCAGTTTTTTTGAAAATAGCGGCTCCTCTGTCCGCGAAATCACAAAAAAAACTAATTTTGCAGAAATAGCGAATCTACAGTCCGCTGGGGTTAAACTGAAATAGCTAACGAGGCTGACGACGACAACGATCGGGCCAACGTCATGAATGTTTTTCGCCGATAAAATTTACAGCTTTCGTATCTCTGAAAAAATATATGCTGTTTTGACTAAAAAAACCTGGAGAAGACATGCCTTGCATGTCATTTCCAGGTTCTCTTCGAATGCTGTTAGACTAGTCAATCCACCGAGAAGCCAGGAGCATCCTGTATAGAATAGCTGCCATCTCTTCGCGGGTAAGAGTCGCTTCAGGACGCGCTGTCCTTGCCGCATCGCCGAGCAGAATTTCTTGCTTGCGGGCGGAGGCCATTGCATCCCGAGCCCATTCCGCTATAGTATCGTCATCCTTCCAGTGACCTAACCAAAAACGTGTCTCCCTATCGGATAATTCCAGCTTTAATCCCATTAACGCTTGGGCTTTTGCGATGATTACTGCCGCCTCTTGGCGCGACAATGGCTGCGAAGGATGGAATTTGTTTTCCTCGTCGCCCTGAGTAAGCCCGTAATTCGCAGCCGCCGCCACTGCGCCGCTATACCATGCGTCGTTACTGACATCTGTAAAGCTCTCCTTCTCCTCATCTATCGGCAACGCCAACGCTCTTACGAGCATGGCAATGAATTCAGCCTTGGTTACCTCACTTTCAGGATGGAATAATCCATTCTCATCGCCTTGTATGATTAGCTTCGAAGATAAATTCTCGATAATCGGGGCGCTCCATCGTCCATGGATATCTGCAAAAACAGGATTATAGCCGATCAAAACATACATTCCTCCATCCATGCTTCTCAGAATCGCTTCTCCAATATTGTTCAGATGCGCGGGAATGAAACGGAAGCCCTTTTCAGACTGAAATGCAGCAAAGGTTGTCTCCTCATTAGCATTCATAGAAGCTGGCATCCCGATAGTAAGAGTTGCATAATTATTCCACTTCAGCTCTACTCGTTCTCCCTCTTCTTCGATGCGATACATATGAAATTGGATAGGCGCAGCCAGAAGTTTCACTGACATCGCAGTCGCTGCCTCGTCCAACTGATTAATGGCTGCAGCAGATACCTTCGCGAGGTCCAATTGTATGAACGCATGATCATCTTCTTCAAAATTCGCTTCTCCATCGCTGGCATCCATGTCATTCATGTCTAGCTCGCCCATATTCATTCGTACATCACCAATTGTTGTCTCAAACTTTACATTTGCGTTTCTATCTACCATGACGGTTACAAGATCTTCCGATAATTCGACGGTATATCCATCCCATCCATCCAGCTTGTCAACCGTAATAATGATAGATAACTTGCCCTCGGCGGCATGAATCGCTTGTTTCATTCGGATTTCATCCGCCACTTGAATCACAATGCGAGAGGAGCCATCTTCCGCTCTCTGAATGCTGTAAGCCGCGAGTCCATCATCTTCTTTGCCGTTTATCGTTACATGCACAGGCTGAGCTTGCACAGGATCATCATTGTCATGATGGCTTGGAGGCGCAGGCAAAGCAATGACCGTCAACTCAAAATTTTTCGTATCGTTCGTTGCTCCCTTGCTAACCGTCGCCGTCAGGGTTATTGCGGCGTCGCTTCCCGTATACGGCGGGCGCGTCACAACGCCGTCCGTATCGACAGTCGCTCCGTCGCTGCTCGTCCAGCTAATGCTCGTCCCGTTGCCGCCGCTTGAAGGCAGGCCGACATTCTGCGTCACGCTTGACGCGCTGTCTCCCGGCGCGTACGTAATCGCAAGCGCAGCCAAATCGGCCGCCACCGCTTCGCCGTCCGTCTGCACCTGCTTAATCACAGTCAGCTCGAATGTCTTCGAATCGCTCGTTGCTCCCTTGCTAATCGTCGCCGTCAGCGTTACTACGGCGTCGCTTCCCGTATACGGCGGGCGCGTCACGCTGCCGTCCGCGTCGATAATCGCATCGTCGCTGCTCGTCCAGCTAATGCTCGTCCCGTTACCGCCGCTTGTCGGCAGGCCGACATTCTGCGTCACGCTTGATGCGCTGTCACCCGGCGCGTACGTAATCGCAAGCGCAGCCAGATCGGCTGCCACAGCGTCCGAGTCAGTCAAGCCGGAATCCACATGAATGCCGCTTGTATCCGGCAACGTATACGCCAATGGAGCCGTCCCGCTATCCGATCCGGTTATGCTTGCGCCGGACGGCAGCGTCATCTGAGCGTCAACGCCAATCCCATCCGTGTCGAGCAAACCGGCAGGAATTTCATATTCAAAATCTAAAGTGGATAGAGGCGTGCCGCGCAACCCGGCATATACCGCCTGAACAGTCTGTGTCGCACCGGCAGTTCCAATCTCCAACTCGATGGAAGGATCGCCATTTACAGTGACCGAATCATTATAGGTCACTGTGAAAGTCAGTACATCGCCGGCATCATAGGTTCCGTCTGCGGGAACAGCCAAGGAAACTGTCACAGCTATGATCGTTGCTTTAAAATCGGAAATTGCATTCAGCAATGCAGTTGTCGCATTCGCAAGCGGCAGTGGATCTACAATCGCAATATCATCGGCAACCGGCTGCGCTGCGCTAATGGCGGCCTGCAATGCATCTCGAGACGTCTGCGGCACTTCTCCAGCCGCTGTGCCCGCAGCATGATCCGCCAGCAGTTGTCCAGCTTCGGTCAGACCGTCCAATAAATCCTTCCCATATACCTCGAACGTATGACCAATCGCATCGGCATAAGTCTCCGTTGTCGAGGAGGAATAACCGATAATCGTCGTTTCCGAAGGATCAACGCCATAACGATAGAATACATTTGTCCCAAATGTTGCAGCCGTTCCAAGCATGATAACTGAGGTCAGGTTATTGGAACGGAAGGCATCATTGCCCAGACTCGTCAAGCTGCGCGGTAAAACAAAAGAGGTCAGCCAATTACTCTTAAACGCCGCTTCGCCGATGGTTTCGAGCGAAGCGGGGAAACTAACGTCTCCGATGTGATTGCCATAGAAAGCATTATCGCCAATCGCAGTCATTCCTTCAGGAAAAACCACATTCGTAAGAGAGTTATAAGCAAACGCTTCGTCCCCAATGGTATTTATTTGATCAGGAAGCTCCACGTTTGTAAGCTCATTATTATAAAAGGAGAATGCTCCAATCGCTGTAATCCCATCAGGGATAATCAGGGATGTCAATTTATTGGTATGAAACGCGTAATCACCTATACTCAACAGACTGTCGGGAAGATTCACGCTCGCAAGCTGGTTGTTCATAAAAGCGCTGGCGCCAATACTTGTCACCTTGCTTGGAATAGTAACACTGGCAAGCTTGTTGTAACTAAACGCTTGATTCTCAATCGTTAATAATTCATCGGACAGTGAAGCACTTGTCAATCGATTCGTCATGAAAGCACCCATGCCAATGCTTGTTACTTGATTCGGAATAGAAACGTTTGTCAGCAAGTTGCTCGAAAAGGCGTATCTGCCAATAGAAGTAATCGAATTCGGCAACGTCAGACTCGTTATTTTATTATTTTGAAACGTATTATTTTCAATAGTCGTGATCAAATCGGGGATGACGACCTCAGTCAATTTGTTATTGGCAAAAGCGGATTTGCCGATGCTTTCCAGACCAGGAGGAAGTTCAATCGAGGTGAGCGCATTTTGATAAAATGCGTTTTGACCAATCGTCTTCAGCCCGCTTGGCAGCACAACTGACGTCAAGCCTTTGCTATTGAAGGCTGCTTCATTAATTGCAGTAACCTCGTATTCATCTCCAGCTCCTACGCGATCCGGAATTATAATATCCGTATCCGTCCCGGAATAGGAACTGATATATGCAGTTGTGCCGGAGGTAGGGTAATAGGTGAAGTCTCCTTCCGTTGCGGCATGGATTGTCTTTGCCGGGCCTAGCATTATTCCAGTAAGCAGTAACAGAATAGCCAAAATACAATGAAATCCTTTTCTCAAATCAATTATAGTTTTCCGTTTCTCTTTCATTTCCATCATCAAAACCTTTCTATGTCTTTTTCGCTCAGACATAGTCTAGCAAGCTGCTATGAAAGAATAATGAAAGAATGCATGAACAATGCTATTGCGACTGCTTCAACCACTCGTCGCCGCCAAACCCATGGATATGAAACCAGATCGAGCCGTCGTCCGCTTCCCACTTCTCGAACGCCTCTGCCATTTGAGGAGCATAGAAGCCTCTGACATGAGCGATTTCTCCGGTAAGCGGATAGCGATAGGTTTCGGTTTCCTCGGTCAACGCAACATCCTCTTTCGTAAGCTCAATTCCCACCGGCCGCTCCAGCAAGGCTCTGGAAGGATTGACCCATACCGTACTTCCTGTCTGCAGCTTGATATGTTTCCAATCGCCGGAGGAGGTTTCGAATACATCGTAGGTTCCCGGCTCCAGCCAACCTTCGCTATTAATCTGAAGCAGTGGACCGGCGAAATACCTCGTCTCGGTCGGCAGCGTAAGCTGCTCATCCGCCGATGCGTAATCGATAATCGTCTCATGGCTCGGGGAGAGCCAGCGCTGCCCGTTCGGCAGCTCTATTTTGTACCAAGTTACGCTTGAAGGACCGAAGCCTGTTTCCCAGATCGCCGATACCGATACAGTCTGCGCGGGCAGAAGCTCTGCGCTTGATTCGACCTGATACGGCGAAGGATAGGTCAGCTCATCGCCGGTTAGCTTCATTGCATAACTGACTTCTTGTTCTTTCACATCCTCCAGCAGAGCGGGATTTAATATCCATTTCTCGCCAAGCCAGGTGTTAATGCAGTACCATGTCGTCTCGCCTGCGGTTATGAGCGCAGTTGCATTCGGGAACGTTAGGGGAGAGTAGGAAAGTCTGGCATTCGCCTGGAGCTTCTGCGGCGTCAGTCTGTAGCTTGTTCGGCTATTTGCATCCGGTCGATTATATAAGGTCAGCTCGTACACGCTTGTAAGAGACTGCTGCGCCTTAAGAAAGCTGCCATTCTGAACTCGTTCATCGACCTGTATCCACTTGTCGCCAAGCCATGTGGAGACGAGCAGCCAGCCTGCGTCCTCCATGCTGTCTTCTTCCGTGTCCCTGCCAACAACCTTGACCGTCTGGAATGGCGCAATCGCGCCTACGACCTTGCTCGCGGTCGAAGGATCCTCGTAAAGCTCCGTTTTCGCGATGATAAGCACACGCTCCAGGGGAATGGTGAAGGCTTCGGCGCGGGCAGGCTGAAGAATGACGTTCATGAAGACCAGGAGAATCATCACTGCAAGAATTAGACTTTCGCTTCTTCCGCGAGAACGTTTCTCCAGTTTCATAAGCTTGGCGCTGGTGCCGATTAATTGATCACGATTCAATGCCGCTTCACTCCTTTTCATAAGCTATATTCACTCAAACGAATGTTTCTCTCAAAAGGTTTCGCATAAAGCCGGCAGATGCTAATGCCGCTGATGGGGTCAACGCGTCCCCCGTTCGATGATGCTCTCGAACCATCTCCAGGGAAGCAGCGCCTTCCCGAGCAAGGCAAGCCGCGATCCCCGTCCGATCGGATAACGCAGTCGAGGGGATGACATAGAAGCGAGGCGCCCGACCAGATCCGCGACTTGCTGCGGATCAGAAGAGGCTGCCGCTGCCTGCCGCGAGTAACGCATAATGGCTTGAAGCCTGTCCGCGTAGGGAGAGTCGGACGAGCCTGCAATCGCCGACAAGCCTTTGTCCCATATCCCCGTTCGATAAGCTCCCGGCTCGATGATCGATACGACAATGCCATGCGGCGCCAGCTCATGGCGCAGACTTTCGCTGAAGCCTTCTACGGCAAACTTCGAAGCGGCGTAAGGAGCGTAGCCGGGAAATCCGATTCTTCCGCTAATGCTGCCGACATTGATAATTTGACCGCCCCGCTGCCGCCTCATGGCCGGAATGACGCTTTGCGTCATCGCCACGAGACCGAAGAAGTTCGTCTCCATCTGCTTTCGCCAATCATCCATCGCCACTTCCTCGACAAATCCGCCAACCGCAACACCGGCGTTATTGACGAGAAGGTCGATGCGTTTGTGTTGCTCCAGCGTTTCTGCGACGACCCGCTCGATGGATAACGGATCTGTCACGTCGAGCGCCCGGACAACAAGTCTCTCCGTTACGCCCGCGGCTTTGGCGCGAGTCAATAGCTCGCCTGCCTTCTCGGTATTTCGCATGGTCGCGATGACGCGATAGCTCTGCTTCGCAAGCACGATTGCCGAAAGCATGCCAAAGCCGCTGGAGGTTCCGGTCAGAATGGCAATCGGCTCCTTTGGCTCATGCAGCTCCTGTCTCTTGCGACCGCTCCGCTCTATTCGCTGCTCCGTCAAATGCTCCATCTCCTCTCTATTCGCCTAAGCTTATGAATGCCCGGCTTGAATGTATATGCCGAGAACATCATCGATGGAATACGGCAGCCAATATTCCCAGCCAATTCCGCAATTCGAGCCGCAACCTGACTCTTCGCCCGCTCCCAATCCCCTTCAGCCGCGACTTGAAGCTCAATTTCCAGCCTGTTCGCTCCATGCTGAATCGCCCGATATTCCTCGATATCCGGAGCTGCCGCAATAATCGCGCGCGCGATGAAATCAGGAAATACGGGCATGAGGGCTCCATCGGCGAGCTTCTCCATGTAGAAAATATCATCGCAGCGGCCTTCGATCCGCTCAATGGCCGTGAAGACAGATCCGCACGGGCATGCCTCCTCAGCCTCCGACAATAAGTCATTGAGCCGATAGCGGATGATCGGCTGCGTGGAGCGGGAGAAATCGGTGACAATCGGCACGAACCTGCGACCGGAGGAGTCCTCGTCTACATACTCCTTCCCGATATGCACGATATCCTCGTTGAGATGCAGCGTCCCGAAGCGGCAGGTGCTCGCGAGGAAGCCCTCCGTGCATTGATACGCCTGATGAATCGGTATGAGGAATGCTTCCTGAATCACTCGGGCGTCCAGCGGATCAAGCGTCTCCGCGATGGATATGATTCGATGCGGACGCGCCGTCAATCTCCCCTCCGTACGAGCGTCGGCCAACAGCCGCAGAACCGAAGGAGGCGCAGCCAGAATGCCGGGACGATACTTGTTTAATCGCTCGATATGAAGCTCGATGTCTTGAAGCAGATCGAAATATTCGAATTGCAGCCTTTTCCTTCGCACGGTTTGATAGAGCTCGCTGTTCGACCGAAGGAAGAAGGCGATCTTCTCCGCTCTCCACAAGGGTCCGGGCAGCAGCTTCGCCAATACCGCGCCCGCCCAGGCCGCCCGCTCGCGATCACTGACGAGAAACAAGCCGCGGCTTCCGCTCGTTCCCGACGACAAGCCGATCGAAACGTTGCTGATTCGCGAATCGAAATGTCTCGACTTCTCCGCCTTCAAGGCGAGCTCCATCGCCGTTTCCTTATGAATACCAGCCGTGTTCAACGCATCGAAGTTATCCATCATCGCCGTTTTGTCAATGATCGGAAAATGCCTCCATTCCGTCAGCGGTCGTCCCTCCCAAAGCTCCCGGTAGTAGGCGGATTGCGCCTCCACCTTGCGAAGCCGCCGAAGCACCTGCCATTCCTGCCAACGCTCAAAGGCTTCGCGCTTCGTCCACCTGCGTCCGAGGCGAATGCGACAATACTGGGCGAGCAATGCGACCGCATGGCCAAGCTTGCGCATTAGGTCTCCCTCCTTGGTTTGGCTTGATCGGCTTGAGATCGAAGAGACTTCGAGCAATGGCTGGGCACTATCCTTATGTTCGGATAGTTCTTGTGCAGCCGAAGGAGCCGTTCGAAGGAATCCCCATAGCTTCTGCGATCATTCATGATCAATCCTGCCGCCGGATGAGGTCTGCGATTCTCGGCAATGGCGCGGCTCGACCACGCCGCGTCCGCGCAGAGGAAAAGCTCGCCCTCTCCCGTCAGCAGCCATAATCCGATCTGCCCCGCGGCATGCCCGGGCACGTCGATTGCGATGATGCTGCCGTCGCCCAGGAGGTCATAGCCCGTCGGGAACGGGAAGCCTTCCGGCAGCCTTCGCATGGAAGTCTCCTCCACATACGAGGAGCGCTGCTCGAAATCCGTCGGAAGCAGCCCTCTCAAATAGCCGGCCTTAACGGCGGCGAAGGAGCCAAGCTTATGGACAGCGACGTAAGCCTCCCGTTTGCAGATCAGCTTCGCGCCGGGGAAATCCCGCAAGCCGGCAATATGATCCGCGTGAAAATGAGAGAGAACGACATAACGGATATCCTCCGCATGGATGCCCTGCCTTCGCAGCTGATGAACCGCGCTGTCTTCCTCTCGGAACGTCACCGGCGTGACAAGCCGGTACAAATAGTCGGGAAGCCGCCTCGTTTCCTCGAAGAATCGGGCGGAATAGCCCGTATCGAAGAGCATATAGCCATGCTCGGGATGACGAATGCACGCAAAGCCCGCAGGAAACGGAACGGGCTTGACACTGCCGCCCCGCAGCGTCAGAAACTCGGGATGACGGCAATATCCGGCCGCGTACAACCCCGCCTCGACGGATACGGCAGGAGACAATGGAATTTCTTCCTCCCTTACCTCCACAATCATAGCAGACTCCTCCCTTGGGATTTCCACCACTCCGCGAATTGCAAGAAACCCTCTCTAAGTCCAATCCTCGGCTTGTAGCCAAGCTTCTCCCGCGCCAAGGTCAGATCAAGCGTCTGACTCTTCGCCAGCACGGCTATGGAATAGCGGGTGAACGGCGGTTCTCCCAGCATCGGCAGCATGCGATGGCTCAGCTCCATGAACGCAGCAAGCCCGTAGACGACCGAATACGGCAGACGCTTCGTTCGCAGCGGCGTTCCGAGCAAGGCGTACAGCATCTCCAGCGCCTTCATCAACGGTATGGGCTCGCCATTCGTAATATTGTAAGCCTGGCCGAGCGCTTCCTCTGGAGCCTCCCATCCAAGCAGCATCGCATCCACCACATTGTCGACATACGTGAGATCAAGCATAGCCGAGCCTCCCCCGAACATCGGAATGCCGCGCGAATCATTGACCCTCATGAGTCTGGGGAACAAGGTGGAATCGAGCGGACCGAATATGGCGCGCGGCCGCAGAATCAAGGCGGGCAAGCCGTCCGCGAAGCCTTGCATGACGACCTTCTCCGCCAGCAGCTTCGTTGCGGCATAGGCGTTGGCCCCTCTTGCCGGGAGCGGATCCGATTCACGAATACCCAGCCGTGCCCGATAATCGAAATAAATGCTCGGCGTGGAGATATGAATAAGACGCTTCACTCCCTGCTTCCTCGCGCAAGCAACGACATTCGTCGTCCCGCCCACATTGACGGATTTGAACTGGCGATAGGTTCCCCAGGGCGATGACAACGCCCCGCAATGGAAGACGGCTTCTTGCCGCGCGCAAGCGCGATCGACCGCCGACTCCTCCCGCAGGTCTCCCCGAAGAAAGCGAATGCCGCGCGCCTGCAGCTCGGCTCCGACTTCTTCATTGCGTCCCATTCCGGTGACATTCCACCCCAGCTCACTTAACCGCATGCACATATGCCTGCCCAGAAACCCGGTAGCGCCGGTTACCAAAGCGTTCGTCATTCCTCACCATTCCATTCGATATCGATTGTCGTTGCTTGGGCCAAAGTAAGACCGTTCTTGCGACTTGTTCGCCAAGCGTCGTACATGACGAAGAGCTGCTCGACCGAGGGCCGCAGATCCTGCCGCCGGAACACGACGTCGCGGGCCGAACGAACAGCGTCAAGCCAATTCCGCAGCTCGCGAATGCTGCGGACGCCGCTCCAGGCTGCGGCGGGCATGGCCGCGGCCAGCATGGCGCGAGAGGACGACGCATCCTTCAGCGAGAAGCCTAAAGCTTCCCCCGCAGACGGCTGAAGAAACGCTTGCGCGAATCGACTGTCGCCGCTAAGCAGATGAACGCCGCTCGTCGCGCGCGGATTGCATTCGAGCGCATAGAGCGTCCCGTCCTCTTCTTCCATGAAATCAAACGCGATCTGACCGGTAAAGCCGAGCTCCTTGACGAGCCTGTCAACCCAGATGCGCGAAGTTTCGTGCATCATGGCTTT
Organism: Paenibacillus sp. HB172176; assembly: GCF_011947265.1. Classification (GTDB taxonomy): domain Bacteria; phylum Bacillota; class Bacilli; order Paenibacillales; family Paenibacillaceae; genus Pristimantibacillus. The sequence goes on along the minus strand of NZ_JAATHD010000022.1, from coordinate 35,996 downwards.
GAAGTAGACCGAAGCGCCTCGTCCAACGCGATATTTGCTTCTATAAGCCGTATGGGCAACCAGCTTTCCTTCGAATGCGAGACTGTAGGTGCAAAGCTCTCTCCCGTAAACGCGCCGCTGCGCTACCCAAGGCGCATGCAGGGAAAGGGCAGGCAAACGCCCCAAGAGAAGACGTCTTCTGGCTTCCGAGGCTTCTCCCGCCTCCAGGAATACGGTTCTCGAAGCAAAACGGGAATAGGCCGGTTTCAGCACAAAGCCCTCACCGAGCCATTTCTCGGCGGCAAGCGCGAGCCATTCCTCCCGCGTCCGAATCTGCTCCGAGCGCGGGACGCTGAGTCCGAGCCTCTCCGCCAGCTTCACGAACGACCATTTGTTATGCAGCTCCCTCAACTGCTCCAAGCCGCATGCCCACACCACGCAATGGCTGCGCAACCGCTCAATGTCTTGGGCGATATAGAAAATTTCTTCGCAGGTCGGAATCAACACATCTACGCTTTCCCTCTCCGCTATCGATTCAAGCGCATCCAGATAGCCGCTTCGATTCTCCCTAGGGGCCGGCACATGGTAACTGCATGCGACCGCCTTCGACACGCGGCACAGATGATGGCGGGCGCTCTCCGCAACGAGCACCCGGTGACCCTCCTTATGAAATGCCCGGGCCATCTCGAGCGTGGCGGGAGCGCGTCCTCCCGTCAGCAGGATCGTCGCATGTTCTCCCGCTCGAAAATCCTTAATAGTCAACAATCATGCCTCCGATCGATAATCCCGCAGCCGTGCCCAGCAGCAGCAACCGATCCCCGCGACGCGCTTTCCCCTGAATGATCGCCTCGTGAAGCCCCATAGGTATCGAGGCGGCGATCGTATTGCCGTGATTGGGCGTAATGTAGATTAATTGCTCCTTGGCTATGCCCAGCTTCTTGCTCATCAGCCGCATCGACATAGCGCTTCCCTGATGCGGGATAACCGCTTTGAAATCAGCCATCTTCGTGCCGCTGGGCGCCAGCAGCTCATCTACAAAGCCCGGAAGCAGCTTGGACGCCATCTTGAAAATCGCGGGCCCGTTCATATGAAACAGAAAATCCGCTTCCGTCTCCGCGCTATGCTCTCGTGGATGAAGACGCGTGCCGCCTCCGCGAACCTCCGACAGCCTTGCTCCTGCGCTATAGGTACGAAGCTTTGCCCCGACGATCCGCGACGCGTCCTCTTCCGCCGATGGTCCGATGACAGCCGCCGCCGCGCCGTCACCGAACAATGCCGCGCTCTCCTTCTCCTCCCAGTTGAGGCCCGCTGAAGCCGTCTCGGAAGCGACAAGCAGCACATGCCGGTAACGACCAGCCGCAACCAGATGCGACATCAGATCCAGCCCAGCGAGGAAGCTAAGACAGGTTGCGTCAATATCGAAGGCCGGCACGCCCTGCAACTCATCTCCCAGAGCCAGTTGAATGAACGAGGCCGTGCTTGGGAGCGCCTGCTCCTTCGTTCCGCTCGTGCATACGAGGCAATCGATGTCGGAGAGCTCAAGGCCGGCGGCCGCAATCGCCGCTTCCGCAGCCCGCGCTCCCATGAAGGATGCGGTTTCTTCCTTCGTTGCGAAATGACGAATCCGAACATCGGTCGTTTTGAGCGCCCATCCGGGACGCGTTCCAAGACGTTGATCCATTTCTTCGTGGGTAATTTTGCGACTTGGCAAATATTTTCCCGTACCGAGTATTTTGACACGCAGCATGCATTAACACCTCTCTGCTTCCCATGATGTTCGAGTTCAAAGCTATCTATAAGTAACGAAACGTCTCCTGCTCCATCCCATAACCGCAACGCCTTTAATCAAAATTCGACAAAAAAAGTCGACTCCCTCTTTTGGGGAGCCGAATCGTATGGCGCTATGAAGTAGAAAGACCAAGAAATTGTTCAATGGCGTGAAAGCCGATATGATCGCCGATATGCTTGCCATAATATGCTTCGTGAATGATCAAATCGGGCCCAATCAAAAAATCCGCGGGCAATTGATTCAAATCTCCGTCCATCTTCGACGGCTGAATGCCTCCCTTAAGCGCATCCGCCATCAATCCGGGATCTTTCATCACCTTAAGCGCGCCGAGCCAGGAACGCTCCACCTCATACTGCCGATAAATGCGTTTCTCCGGATCGGGTATTAACGGAAAGGGCAGCTTCTCTTTGCCGACATGCTCCAGTATCGATTCCTTCGGAGATTGCCAGAAGCTGATCATCTTCAACCCGTTTTCTTCAAATTTGCCATGCTGTCCCACAATTCTTTGCACACGCAAATTGCAGAATGGACAGGAGGAGAATCGATAGAACGAAATCATCAGCTTGCTTCCCTTATACTCTCTCAAATCAATTTTATTGCCGAAAATATCCTCTTTTACGAACAATGGAGCCGTTTGACCTTGCTTTAAAGCCACAGGAATCACTCGCTTTCGAAATGCTTGAACCAACCAGTTGGTATGTGTCGCTCTATGATAAAACCCCTTTCGAGATCTTTTCTAGAGGGATCTCGTTCAGAGGCAGGTTTTATTGCTATTTCAAACGCTTTTCGGAGCTTCATGCCCGGTTGCAGTCACTCATCCAGCCTTGTCGAATAGCTGCACGATATATTGCCTGAACAGCTCCACATTGCGCACAAGCACGCTTCGATCGTTTCTTGCTTTGGCAAGAATAAGCGAGCCCTGATAGATCGAGAGAAAATATTCCGATAGCTGCTGGCTGTCCAGTTCACGGGATGGATGTTCCTCTTGCAGTACCGCTTCCAGAATCTCTTGCAGCGGCTTTGTATTGTTAAGCAATTTCTCGGCGCACAGGGCGCGGAAATCATCGTGAATATCAGACATTTCTTGCGAAATCACCGCGGTCAGGCAGCTGCTTGGCGCTTCGGAATCCTTCGCCAAATCCGCGAAGAAATCGAGATAGGCATGCAGCCTTTCCCAGGCATCGCTAATTTGATTCAGCGCCGCTTTGCCCATCAAATTCATTTGAAGCTTCTCGAAATGATCAATTGCCGCTTTGCCCAGTTCCTCTTTCGACTTGAAATAATGAAAGAAGCTTCCCTTTGTCACTCCGGCTTCCGCGCAAATTTCGTCCACCGTGGTTCCTTGATAGCCCTTCATCATCATAAGCGAAAGCGCTGCTTCAAGAAGCAAGCTTTTCTTCTCGGGTAAGGTTGAACCTGCTAGTGCCAAATTCAGAACACCTCCGTTAATACAAACCAACTAATTGGTATGTTACTCGATGTTTTTCCGATTGTCAATCCGAAATGATTGGTCCTCTGACTTGTCTCCCGATCTGGCGGTAATCCTTCTAATCCAGGTAACGAATGCGATCAAGACAATCGGAGCCACGTAGAAGAGATTGTCAAGAAGAGGCCAGGTCGTATTTACCAATTCTTCCATTTTTGTTTCCTGCGTATAGGTTGTAACGGATAACAGAAAACAAATGCCCGCAACGGGATACGTCAATATTTTATCGTTCCGGAGTTCGAGCGTCTCCGCAAGTACCTTAATGACGATGAGCAGCATGATAGCCGTTTTGAAATAAAAGCCGACAATGAGCGAGAATCCGATGACGGATTCGATGCGCTCGATAATTTCTTGAAGGAAAATCAAACGGGCAAGCTGGAACAAAGAGTATTTCAAGTCCCCCGCCAACGGACCTAACACCATAATGCTGCCGCAAATCGACATCAAAAAGACAATTCCGTTGATTGCCAAAGCCGCAAACATCTGTTTCCCAACTCGGGATCTGTCTGTATTTCTGACGAAGGGCAGAAGTATGGCGAAGACAACAATTTCGGAATAAGGAAATCCATAAGCGATATACGCGGCATGCAGTACAGGCATAATACCGTCAGGCATTACGGGAAAAAGATACTCCGTATGATACAAGTTTCCAACAAGGACGAGCACCAGCACGACAAAGCCGAACATGAAAATAAGCAACAATGCCGCCATCCTCGCCATCACTTCGATGCCTGCCCGCACGGTCAGCGCGATAGTGACGAAAAACATGGCGTTAACCGCATAGGTCGGCGTTTTCTTCAGCATAGTGCTTTTGAAGAAAAAACCGATCTCGATGACGATGCCCGCCACATGCCAGAACATCAAGATGATCATCGGCATTAATAGAAGAAGCGCCAGCCCTTTCCCGAGGGCTGCCCTGCTGTACTCGACAAAAGTCATGGCGGGATAGGAGCGATTCAGATACAAAAGGCACGCCAGCAGACACATTCCCATTCCAAACGAAAGCAGCAATGCGATCCACGCCCCATTGCCCGCGACATTGGTCAGCGGCGATGGAATGATTACAATGGAAGATCCCGTTATGAAAAATAGAAAAAGCATGGATAGCTGTATGGAACTAATATATTCTTTGCTGTTCATCAACATCTCCTCCTCGGATGGCGCTAAGCTTTAAGCCATTGAACAATTCGCGAAGCAGGCTTCGCGAACAGGTCAAAGATGGTATTCAGGTTCGGCCACGGCAATTCCGCGACAAATAACAAACCCAGATACAACAGCGGAAGCCACAGCGCCGCATATACAATCCGTTCCCTGCGAGCCGATTTCTTGAAGCCTCGAATATCCCGCGCCAATAGGAGGATCAGGAGCAAGATTAAGCATAGCAATCTCCCGTTCATTATTGTTCACCCTTCTCTTTGCCAAAAGGCGTTCCTACATTCATTCCCGTATTCAATACCTCGACGTCGACGTTGATATTGAATTGACACTCGGCAAATCTCTTTTCCCATGTTGGCTCCCACTGCTTCCAAAGCTTTGGGTTCTTGCGATAAATTTGATTTCCTATACCAATTCCGTCCAAATGATTTTTTTGCAGAATCGAGAGCGTTCTCTCAAGCTTACCTCTGATCTCTTCCTCAATTTTCTCCTCAAAGGCGTCCAAATTTTTCACCGTCAACAAGGTTGAGCAGCGCAGCTCGCCGACATTTCCCTTCGCAAGAATATCAATGTCGACCGTCACCTTGTCATGCTGAATGCGAGGGGTCAGCTCCGTATGGAATGTAATAACTTCGAATGTTTCCTTATGTTGTGTTTGGGTATCATCCTCCGCATCGCCCATACAACGAAATTCGATCACGCCTTCCTTATAGCGATTATTCAGCATTTGGAAGGTTTCCGTATTCTTGCTGTCAAGCACATAAGCCAATCTTCCATGCTTAATCAGAACAATGCCCGAGATGACGGCCTCCTTCCCTCTTTTGTGAATATAAGGAAGTACGGCAACCTTGGACGCGCTTTTCAATTGAATGGCAAAGTCATATAGGGGAGTCTTTGAAGTTTTGGCCGCATATTGCGCGCCTTGCGTTTCCATCTTTTTGAATTGCTGGCCAATCGTTTCTTCGATGAACGGCTTGATATCCAAATAGCTTGACGCAGGTCCCTCCGAAATTAAAGGAAGCACAGTTCCCCGTGGTTCATGATCTCTTGAAAGATAATCCAGAATTTCGCCGATATCCTGGTCTTTAATCAACTCTTCTCCAAGCAGAATAACCCTCATATGATCCCATTTTGCTTTACGGCCGAAATACATCGGAATGTCCCGCACGGCCTCGAAAAGGGTATCTCCGGTTGTTTGAATGTTAATTCCTTTATGCGAACCGGTCGACGCCCCCGACTTTTCCATTTTGCTGGTCGGATTGTAGAAATGCGTTGTTAACTTGACCTTCCCTTCTTTCCCCTGATCGGCCGCTACTGCTTGAACATAACCGAATTGATCGAGCTCGTAATTATCCCAGCAGCCTGTCATCAGGGAAAGGAGAAGGAAAGACATACAGCATCGCAGAGAAGCATGTTTCTTCATTCTTGGCGTCCCTCCTCGCCGCTCTTGCGCAATTGCCGATTGCCCGGTCGATTCGCTCGCAAATGTCCGGGAACCTCCACGAATGCATCTAACAGCTTATTCCATTGAAACGGAGCGATTGTCGCAAGATACGGCTGCCCCAGAGAACGCAGTGTCGACAAATGAAGGTAGGTTAGCAGCAGGCCTACCATAATGCCAAGTCCGCCGAAGGTCGCGGCTAGCAGCATCAGCGGAAATCGAAGAATCCGTATCGTAATGGACATGTTGTATTGCGGAAAAGCGAATGAAGCAATACCGGTCAAAGCTACGACAATGACCATAACGGGAGAGGCGATCTGCGATTGAATAGCGGCCTGACCGATAACAAGCGCGCCTACGATACTGACCGCCGTGCCGATCGGCCGAGGCAAACGAATTCCCGCTTCTCTCAATAGCTCAAAGAAGAATTCCATGATGAACGCTTCCAGCAATGCAGGGAACGGAATACCTTCCCGGGTCTTCAAAATCGCCAGCAGCAACACAGTCGGAATCAATTCGGAGTGAAAGGTTGACAATGCGATATAAGTGCTCGGCAGTATGAATGCGATAACAAGTGCGGTCATGCGAAGGATTCGAATCAGCGAAAAATAAACCGGACGGAAATAATAATCATCGCTGGCGGTGAAAAACTCCATAAAGTGAACCGGGCAGATTAAGACAGACGGGCTTCCGTCTACCATAATGATGATTTTGCCGTTCAATAGCGAAAGTACAGCGGTGTCAGGCCGCTCCGTATACCGAACCTGCGGAAATGGCGAAAATCGGGACTCTCCGATCCATGACTCCAGATAGGAAGGATCGATAATCTCCTCTTTCTCCAAGCCTGCTATCCGTTTCTTGAAAGCAGCCAGCGCATCTGGTTCGACAGCGCCTTCCAAATACCCGAAGGAAACCTTTCTGCGGCTCTCTTCTCCGGCTATAAAAAATTCAAATTTAAGCCTGGATGTTTTCAATAAATTTCTAATAACGCCAATGTTGCGATCCAGGCTCTCAATCATGCTCACATGGGGACCTTGAATACTTGGCTCCGTAATCGGCTCGGAGGCTTGTCTTTGCTCGATATCGATTGCAGAATAAGCCAGTGCTTTATCCATATTATGAAAGAAAAGGACTACCTTTCCTTCCAAAACGAATTGGGCAGCCTTATCCAGCGATTCAGTCATCTCTGAGGATGGAGAAGAAAAGAGGTTGTTCTCATAAAAATGATTTTTATCCTTTTTTGATGGAACTTCTTCATGTATGATTTTCTGAAGCATGGCTTTGAATTCAGTCTTCGCTTTCGGATTGGACAGCGTGCCGAAATAAACATAGAAAGCCTGCTGCCCGCTCTCTAATCCATATTTCCATGAATCCATAATAAAATCGTCGCATCCGGCAAATTTCGATTTAAAATACTCGAGGTTATCCTCCAAGTTCAAAGAGATTGACAAGCCGGTTTGCTCACTGATATCAGTTGTAGGAACCTTCATGATACTCTCCTCCGCAGATGAATATAATGGCAATTGTATTCTTTCCGCAATTTGGGATAATCATGCGTGCGCTTTCCCGCCTGTCCCTCTATAATGAAAGGTACATACGGAAAGCGAGGTTATACATATGTCTATTATCGATTTCGGCATAGTCGGAAGAGGCTGGAGAGCCGACTTCTATCTCAGAATCGCGAAGGCGCTTCCTGACCGCTTCAAAGTCCGGGCAATGCTTGTTCGCGACGCGGAGCGCGGCAGGGAAATCGAGGAAGAATGGGGCGTGAAGACTTATCGCGATATGAACGCTTTCGCCTCTAGCGGAACGTTTGCGTTCGCGGTCGTGTCCGTTCCCTGGGAAGCTGCGCCGGAATGCATATTGGAGCTGGCTAGAAGAGGGATCGGCGTGTTGACGGAAACCCCTCCCGCCAAGGATATTCCCGGTATGATCGCCTTGCATGAGTCTCTGCGGAAGCTTCAAGGACGCGTGCAAGTGGCCGAGCAATATTTGTTCCAGCCTATGCACGCCGCACGCATTGCTTTCGTAAAATCGGGCAAGCTGGGTGTTGTGTCTCAGGTTCAAGCATCGACCGCTCACGGCTATCATGGCATTAGCTTAATTCGGCAGTTACTCGGAATCGGCTATGAGAATGCCGTCATTCGCGGACAGAGATTCACCACGCCGATTGTGAAAGGTCCGGGACGATACGGTCCGCCAGAGCGCGAAGAAATCGGCGATTCCGTGCAGGACATTGTCACGCTGCGGTTCGGGGACAGACTTGCGCTGTTTGACTTTACCGGAGATCAGTATCATTCGTGGATTCGCAGCAACCGAGTCCTGATTCGAGGAAACCGCGGCGAAGTGACCGATACGGCATACCGGTATTTGCGCGATTTCCGGACGCCCGCATATGGCGAATTTCGAAGAATCGATACCGGACATAACGGCAATCTCGAAGGCTATTATCATACAGGCATTATGGCGAACGAGGAATGGGCGTACAGGAATCCGTTCGTGCCTGGACGTCTGTCGGACGACGAAATCGCGATTGCGACGAGTCTGATAAAGATGGCGGATTATATGCGAGGCGGGCCGGATTGCTACAGCTTGGAGGATGCCATGCAGGATCATTACCTATCGATTATGATGCAAGAGGCAATAGCATCCGGCAAGGAGCTGACCACAACAACACAGCCCTGGGCGCCCTAGTTCGTACGGACTTGCTCCTCCCCCTCAAAATCGCATAAAGCTTGCTGCCTTCAACTCGGTGGAAGCGAGCCCCTGCCGGGGGGAGCAAACGGCGTCAGTTTTGAATAAAAATCCGGAAGAAACTGATAAAATAATTGTTCAGTCGGCAACAATTGGCGCTCTGTGGGGCTAATGATGCTAATCGTTCGAATTAAATTCGAATTGGCCAGAGGAACTTTCACCGTTGATTGCGGAATGCTGTGAACCAGAGTAACCTCGGGCATTAACGCTGTCCCCAGACCAGCGGAAACCAGTCCCTTCAGAGCATCGATGTCGTCGCCCTCGAACGCGATATGCGGCGAAAAACCGAGATCCAGACATGCTTTAATGACAATTTCTCGAAAGGCATAGCCATTGGGCAACGTTACAAACGAATCATTTTTCAATTCACTGAGCCGGATTTGCTCACGATGGGCAAGCGGATGCTCAACAGGCAAGAGGGCCACAATATTTTCCGTGAACAGCACCTTCTTCTTAAACTTTCTCTCGTCCTCCATTAACGAAGGAATCATAGCCAGATTGAATTCGCCATTCACGACTCCATCGATTAGATCGCGATACAGCGCTTGCTTCATCTGAAACTTCGCTTCAGGATATAGTTTTCGAAAAGCGAATATCGCTGCGGGCACAACGTAAGCGGCCAAACTGATCGGAAACGCGATACGAACCGTTCCTTTCTCCGGCTCCAGATGCTCCTTTAATTCTCTTCTCGCTTCTTCTATTACACCCATTGCTTGTTCCATTCGTTCCAGAAACAGCCTCCCTATCGGTGTCAGCTTCACTCTTCTGCCTTCCCGAACAAATAAATCAACTCCCAATTCGCTTTCCAGATTGGACAACTGTCTGCTTACCGAAGATTGTGCGACATGCAAGGAAACAGCGGCATCTGTAACATGCTCTCTCTTCGCGACCTCCATGAAATATCTCACTTGTCTAAGCTCCATCTCTTCCATCCCTTCATGCGCAAAACGCATTAATATTATAGTAATTGAATATTGAAGCGATTATTTATTAAATTATAGAATTAAATTCATGATGAATAAAGTGATTGAGCAGGCTTTTCCAATCGGAATCTGAAGGAGCGTACACATGCTGGTACTCAAGGAAGCTGAGCAAACGAATAAACGGGAGGCCGAAAGCTACGTCAACGAGTTATTCCAAACGGTAGTAAATCGGAATCCTCATGAATACGAATTTCATCAAGCAGTCAAGGAAGTGTTCAACTCTTTGATTCCCGTTCTCGCCAATAAACCGGAATATATCAAGCATGCCATTCTGGAAAGAATCGTTGAACCCGATCGCATGATTTCCTTCCGTATCCCGTGGCAGGATGATACGGGACGCATTAGAGTCAATCGCGGATTTCGGGTCCAATTTAATAACGCAATCGGCCCTTATAAAGGCGGTCTTCGGTTCCATCCTTCCGTTAACGCCAGTATCGTCAAGTTTTTAGGCTTCGAGCAAATTTTCAAAAACGCATTGACAGGACAGTCGATTGGCGGCGGAAAGGGCGGTTCCGATTTTGATCCAAAAGGAAAATCGGATTTTGAAATCATGCGTTTCTGTCAAAGCTTCATGACGGAGCTCTGCAAGCATATTGGCCCGAATACCGATGTGCCTGCCGGCGACATCGGCGTTGGCGCAAGAGAAATCGGCTATCTGTTCGGACAATACAAAAAGCTCTCCGGCGCTTATGAAGCCGGCGTATTGACGGGAAAAGGAATCGGCTACGGAGGAAGTCTGGCGCGTACGGAAGCAACCGGTTACGGCACGGTTTACTTTGTAGATCAGATGCTTAAAAGTGCCGGATATACGTTCCATGGCAGTACGGTTGTCGTATCAGGATCCGGGAATGTATCCATCTACGCCATGGAGAAAGCGATTCAATTAGGAGCAAAAGTCATTGCCTGCAGTGATTCCAGCGGCTATCTATATGATGAACAGGGCATCAATCTCGCAACCATCAAACGCTTGAAGGAAGTTGAAAACAGAAGATGCTCGGATTATACGCTTGAGCATCCCGGAGCCGTCTATGCGGAGGGATGCAGCGGCATATGGTCTATCCCTTGTGATATTGCTCTTCCTTGTGCGACGCAAAATGAAATGGATAAAGAAGCTGCTGAATGTCTCCTTCGAAATGGCGTAAGAGCGGTGGGAGAAGGCGCCAATATGCCATGCACACTCGAGGCAATCGATGTCTTTCTAGACAATCAGGTGCTGTTCGCTCCTGCAAAAGCGGCTAATGCAGGAGGCGTGTCCGTCTCCGCCCTGGAAATGGCGCAAAATAGCGCGCGCCAAGCTTGGACGATGGAGGAGGTAGACGCCAGACTGCAAGTCATTATGGGGAAAATTTATGAGGAAAGCATCCGGGCTTCCGAGCTATACGGCAGGCCTGGCAATCTGGTTGTCGGAGCTAATATTGCCGGATTCATTAAAGTAGCTGATGCCATGATTGCACAAGGCATCTGATTAGGCTGGCAAAAATCCAGAAAAAGACGCATGCCCTTCCACTTCAATCGTGGTTTGGCATGCGTCTTTTTTTCTTCCGACATGTCTCTCTGTATGATTAAGCCATAGCCGAGCCTTCCTCCACTGCTCCTACCGGAATATCCCCTGCTTCCTTCGCAGGACGTTTCAGCGTTACAGCAAGAACCAGTCCCGCGACCGCAAGAACGGCAATCACGATATATGCGTTATGGAAAGCATCGGTCATGGCATCCGGCATTGCGGACTCTCCCTTGCTTACATAATGGGCTGTACGATTGACAAGCAGCGAGGTTAATCCCGCCACCGAGAACGAAGTGACCACTTGTTGGGTCGCGCTTGTAAGCGAGGTAACCCGGCCAACAAGCCTTTTTGGCGCCGATTGGATCAGGTGCGTGTTCAATGCAATGAACGACAAGCCCATGCCAAAGCCGACTAGCGCTCGCGGAACGAGGAACATCCATGGACTGTTGGACGGATCGATCAAGGATAGCAGATAAGCGCCGACGGTGACGAGAATTAATCCGCTAATGACCAGCGGCCTTGCGCCGATGCGATCGTACAAGCGTCCCCCGAACGGCATCATAACGCCAGCGGCAAGCGCCTGCGGCAATGTCCATATCCCCGCCTCGAAGGCGCTCATGCCCATGAGGCGCTGCATGAAGTACGGTACGGCGAACACGATGCCGAACATCGAAAATTGCAGAATCCATTGAACGAGAATGCCTCGGGTAAATTGCGAGGAACGGAAAACCTTCAACTCCAGCAAAGGCTCTTCCCTGCGTCTTAACTCGACAATGACGAACAAGATCAAAGCAATCGCGCCGACGACCAAGCCGGTAATGGTCTTGGCGGATGTCCAGCTCTCGCCGCCCTCGCTGATGCCGTAGGAAAGCCCGGCAAAGGCCAGCGGCGCAAGCACGATTCCCAGGAAATCAAGCGGTGCGGACGCCTTCTTCTCAAGATTCGGAAGCGCAATGATGCACATGATGACTCCGACAATTCCTACGGGAACGTTGATGATGAATATCCATTCCCAGCTTACATAATCAACCAGATATCCGGATATAATCGGTCCCAGAGCCGGCGCAAGCAGAATGGGAACACCCATCATGCCCATAATTCTCCCCACCTGCTCGGGCGGACTGATTCGGTACGTGATGGCGAAGGCGATCGGCATGACCATGCCGCCTCCGAGACCTTGCAGGATGCGGAACAGAATGAGCTGCTCCGCCGATTGGGCGAACGCGCATAATACGGAAGCGATCGTGAACAATATAATGGATATGATGAATATTTGCTTCGCGCCGAACTTGTCGGTCATCCATCCGGCGAGCGGAATAATAGCAGCTTGCGTTAACGCATATCCGGTAATGGTCCATTGAATCAGACTTAATGAACTGTTGAAATCCTCCGCGAGCACCGGAATCGCGACATTCACCGCCGTTGTATCCAAGATAACCATGAACAGCCCGATTATAATCGCAATAAGCGGCGCAACCAGACCTCTCCCGGATGCGTACGGGCTCCCTTCAGCATTTGTTAACATTGCTCTCTCCTCCAAACCTTTTCTCTGTCATGGACATTAAGATAGCATATCATTTGAACAAAGTAAACTAAAAAATTAAAAAAAGTTTATTTTGTTTAAAATGATTTTAAAATATTCATTATTGCTTTATACTAGAGAATACAGGCAGGAGGTGTAACCTTATGGCAGACAACGTGCTGGATCCGACATGCGAAAAAAGAAAACTGCTGAAAGAAAAGCTTGTTCTTAAGCTGCTGCCTTCTATTCAAAAGCAAGGCTTCTCTCTTTTGAAGATGGACGATGCCGCTAAACATATGGATATCAGCAAGGCAACGATGTACAAATATTTCGCCTCCAAGGACGACATTATTTCGTGCTTGGTCAGACAATGCGCGGAGTTTATTATCGATCAGATGCTGGAGGAGGCTCCGAGGAAATTCACGGAGGAGCAGCTCTCGAATCCTTCGGACGAGGATCGAAGGCTCTATTGCGAATCATTCGCTGTCGTGTTCAAGCTTACGACGAAGCTGACCTACTATTTGACCGATGCGTTCCTTCAAGATCTCGGGACCGCGTACCCCGACTTGTCGGCCGAGCTGTCCCAGAGCGTGGACAAATTCCAGAAGAAGCTGATTGCTTATTTGGAAAGCGGGATGGAGCTTGGCGTCTTTAACCGATTGAACGCGACGCTGCTGCTCATTCAATTGGATGTCGTGCTTCGGAAGCTACTCGATCCCAAGCTGCTCATGCTGCACAATATGACGCTTAAGCAAGCATTGCTTGATTTCTACATCGCGATGAAGCATCAGGTTTTCAACGAGAAATGGCTCTTGAGGGGAACGGACGAAATCGAACCCTTCATCGATAAAATGATTCTTAAGATGCTTAGCAGCGATTAAACCCGAATGCGGATAGAATAGTAAAACCGACTAGCATCTCTCGAGGAGAAACTGGGCGGTTTTTTTCTTTGCGACGCCCTTATACTGCTCTTGTAGTGCTCTTTGTACTGCTAATTGCTCAGCTCTTCGCAGTTCAACCTTTGTGCAGTTCGTCCATTATACAGCTCGCGCAGCATTTTTCACACAGCTCCTTACGGCAACTCCTCACAGCAACTCCTCAGGCAACTCCTCACAGCAGCTCCTCACGGCAACTCCTCACAGCAGCTCCACACGGTAACGAAACAGCTTTGCGGTCACAAATGTCCGTTAGAAACGATTACTCGCTAATTGTTAATTCTAGAGGACATTATTGACCGTTAGCGCTCCTTTTCCACCTGTTCGAGTATTATTCATTACTCTTATGGACATTCTTGTCCCTTACAAACCAAGAATCCCGTTTTAGCAACGCTAATGGTCATAAATGACCGCTACGTTTTTTCTACGTGTTGAAACTCTGACGGAGGAGGAACAGGCGCATTTTTGATATTTTGAATATCATTTTTCAATTCTGTAGTTGAAAGGCGGTCGTGCTTCAAGTAGAATGAACAGTAAGCTTGCATTGGCGTGAAGAACATGCCGCTTTGATGAAACGAGACCTTCTAAGGCTTCGTCGTCAAGGCGGCTTTTTTTTGCATAAATATGAGGAAGGCGGCGAGTGCGTTGAGAAACTTCGAACAAAGACTGAACAATTGGTTAAAGCAACAAATCGCAGATGAGAAAAATCCAAGGCGGCGCGAAATGCTGGAGAAAGGTTTGGGACATGGAACCATCGAGTTTCTAAAGACAATCTGGTATCCGGCAGTAGGCAATTTCAATCATTTGTTTCCCGAATGGGAGGTTAGGGATTTTGGAAACCGTTATCGCTACCTCGATCTCGCTTATAGACCCAGCGGCTCGAAGGGCTGTATTGAAATCCATGGCTACAGGTCGCATGCTCGCGATATAGAAGCCTGGCGATTTAAAGATCTGTGCATGAAGCAAGCCTATCTCTGTCTCGATGAATGGATGTTCCTTCCCATTGAAGATGAAGCTTTGCGATTTGCTCGCGGGCGCATGCGGACCTTCACCGTCGCCGAGCTCGCAGAGCATTTGAATCGATCAAATCGACAGTCTAGGCGCATATTGGAGAAATTAGTTCAATCGCATGAAGTGGTTGTGGTTGATTCGAAGATGCGTTATCGAACCTTTGTAGCGGTCGCAAATGATCTTTAGATTCCTCGGGGAGCAACACCATTATCATCGTCAGTGGAGGTTGTTGTTCAAACGATAAATGGACTGGAGGTTAACGGGGCGGGCAGATGGATACAAACCTGCAGCGGCTAGCGTTCAAAATCTTATATTCGCTTCAACAACGGCCAATTGCGGACAAAATGTCCGTTAGAGGAAAAAATGCGAAGTTAGTTGTTTCTACGGGACACTTTGACCGCAAGAGCCCCAAATGCATGAATTTGAGGATCAAATCCAGTTCTTACGGCCATCCGCGTCCCTTACCCTTCCTAATATCGGATTAAGCCTCGCTAATGGTCATTCATGACCTTAACGCTTGCATACTGTGTTCTTGCCATTGGAAACTTGATTGTCAGTCATCCATACCCTTCCCCTCCAGAATTTGAGGCAAATATTTCTCTATCCTGGACTCTCGAGTTTTGGACTGCTTAGCTTGAGAGAAATAATAGATATACCCTCTTTGCCGTCCCGGAGTCAAGGACGCAAAGGCTGTCTTCAACTCGGGAATTTCAACGAATTTGTTTTCCAGTTCTTCCGGAATGCTGTATTCCTCCGTTTTTTTGTATGCCACTTGCAAGCCCGCTTTTTCAACTTCAATCGCTTCATCAATATACGCTTTTATGATGAGCTGCATCTCTTCGATTTGCTCCGCGCTGGTGAACCGGAGTTGACGCGCTGCCTGAACATTCTCCGTTTGTTGAATCAGAATGCCATGCGGGTCCTTTAACAAAGCGCCTTTGTGGAACAGCAGCGCGCAATACTCTTTGAACCCATGAATCAATACAATGTTTTTCCCCTCATGCATGTAACAGGGATGCATCCATTTGATATCCTCGGTCAGCTCGCAACCCAGAACGATCTCTCTGAGCATCTCGAATTCTTGCTTCCACTTTTTTGCCTTCCTTAGAAATCCGTCAACCTTGGGGTTCTTCCTGCTTTCTGCCATTAAGGAACACCTCTCATCGATTTATAATAGCTCTATCTTACCATTATTTGTCCGACTTAAGGCGCCTTATTCAAATTAGCGGATCTCGCTAAGCTTGCCTCTTCACCAACAGCAAATGCTCGCATGCGAGCACCGTTGCCCCGGCTTGATTCACAACCTCAACCTGTTCGACGACCATGCCGTGATCCGAACGCTTCGGATATTCCCGCTTCTCCTTGACGGTTACGCGCACATGTATCGTATCCCCGATAAAGACCGGCTTAATAAACCGCAATCGATCGTAGCCGTAAGAGAAAGCCTCCGGATTGATATCTCCGGCGCTCATCCCTACGCCAACGCTGAATATTAACGTTCCATGAGCGATGCGCTGCTTGAAATCCTGCGTTTTGCACCATTCCGCGTCCATGTGATGGGGATAGAAATCCCCCGTCTGTCCCGCATGCATGACAATATCCGTTTCCGTAATCGTTCTCCCGCTCGTTTCTCTTGTCTCACCAACATCATATTGCTCATAAAATACCGATCGCGTATTCATGCGATATCTCCTCCTCGTCGATACGATTACATGGATAACCGGTAGAAAGCCGCCGCCGTTCCGCCTAGAATCGCTTCTTGCTCGGCTGCGGAATAATCCCGAATCGCTGTATTCGTTTCTCTCCATACCTTCTCGTAATCGCCGGCCAGATTAGCCACCGGCCAATCACTGCCGAACATGAGCCTGCCCGCTCCGAATTGCTCCAGGGCAAAGTCGACATACGGCTTGATATCCTCGGCCGACCAGTTGTTCCAGTTCGCCGCCGTATTCAGCCCCGACACCTTCGCATGCACATTCGGATATTCCGCCGCCCGAGCGAGCTCGCTTGCCCACGGCTCCCACTCCCTGGATTCGATTGGCGGCTTTGCCAGATGATCGATGACGAGCTTAAGATTCGGAACCTCCTCCGCAAGTGTCGGCACATGCTTCAGATGATCGGGGAACACGGCCACGATGTCGAATGTCATATCGAAGGAAGCGAGCACTCTCAAGCCCTCAATGACGGAATTCTGAACGACCCAATCCGGATCCGGTTCGTCATGGATGAGATGTCTGACGCCTCTGAACAGCGAATTCCGGCAATAGGACTCCAGCATTCTGGCTGCTTCCTTCGGCCGTTGCAGCGGCACCCATCCGACCACGCCCGCGACCCAATCATAAGCGGCTGCCGTCTCCAGCATATATTCCGTATCCTCATAGCTATTCATCGCCTGGACGAGGATCGTTTTGTCAACTCCGGCCGCTTGAAGCAATGGCTCCAGCTCGGGAGCTTCGATCGTTCGATAGATGGAGCCGGAGGAAGGCGTAAGCCATGGGTAATCCCCCTTCTCCAGATTCCAGAAATGCTGATGAGCATCAATTTTCAACATGAATCCATTCTCCTCCCTGGCGTAAACTATCAATTCCTCTCGCAGAGAAGCTCGCCCCTTATCGTCGAATTATGTTCGCCTATTCGGGGTGAAGCTTTCGCCGACGTTAACAGTCGTCCGTCAATGCGTATCGGACAGCGCGTCGTCGTCAACGAAGTTCCGTTGCCGCGCATCACGACCTGCGGCATGCGAAGCGTTCGGAAAGCTTCATGCCGAACCAGGCGATTCCAATCCAGCACATCGGAGCAGGGGTAGCCTGCCGGTTCCAGAAGCGAAAGCCAGCTCAGCGTGCTCCGTTCGGCTAGATGAGCGGCCAGAATCGCCTTAATCGCATCGCGCTCATCCATCCAGGAGCTAGGATCGGCGTAACGCTGCAAGCTCTCGCATTGCAATAATTCGCCTAGTTCGCTTACAGATCCTTGCGCCAGAGCGATAAAGCCGTCCTTCGTGGGATAAATGCCGTATGGCGCCGCCATATAAGGATACGCATGGAGCAGCTCGCCGCGCCTCGGCTCCCTGCCGCCATCGTTCAAGTGAGTGGTCAGCTCGATCGCTTGGAAGTCCAGAAGCGATTCCAGAAGACTAACCTCCACACGGCTTCCCCGCCCCGTCATCCCTTTCCGTACCAGCGCCGACAGGATGCCCTGTACAAGATGGGCCCCTGCCGACATATCTGCTGCAGCCAATCCGAGCGGCATCGGCGGCTGCGCCCGATCGCCGTTCAGCCAGGCAATGCCGGAGAGCGACTGAACCAGCAGATCCTGGCCGGGCTTCCGCGCCCAAGGCCCCTCGGTGCCGTATCCGGTAATCTCGCCGTACACAATTCCGGCATTCATGCGAGCGACCGACTCATAATCCAGACCGAGCCTTTGCATGACGCCCGGACGGAAATTTTGAATCAGCACATCCGCTTTCATTATCAACCGTTCTACCTCCATGCGATCTTCCCCGTTTTTCAAATCGACGGCGAAGCTCTCCTTGCTCCGGTTGATCGAATGGAACAGCGTGCTGTCTCCGTCCAGCTCCAGATTGGAGATATAGAGCGTTCGGCATATATCGCCCGAGCCCCTTCTCTCGATCTTGATTACGCGAGCCCCGAGGTCTGCCAGGCGCAAGGATGCCGACGGCCCCGACAGGAATTGGCTGAAATCCAGCACGAGCAAGCCTTCAAGCGGCTTCCTGAAAGCGGCCGCTCCCTTATTCTTGCCGTCTTCTCTCTCTACCGTCATAGCATTCCCTTCAGTTGAAAATCCTGATCAATCTTCTCATTGCCCTCGCCGACTTTCGGCGCTCCGACACCCGATTTGATGCGCTCGCCGTCTATCCGAATCGGACAGCGCGTCGTCCGGATCGGGATTTCGCCGGGGCGCCCGACCTCCTGAATCATGTCCAGAATTTTAAAGCCTTCATGCCGCAGCAAGTCGTCCCAGGTATAGACATCCGAGCACCAGTAATCAGCGGGTTCCAGAACGCCGAGCCATTCCTTGGTCGTTCTCTGCTTCAGATGATCGACAAGCAGGCCTTTGATCTCGTCCCTGCGCGTGAACCATTCCTTCGAGTCGGAGAAGGCCGCGATTTCGGCGCTGCCCAACAACTGGCCAAGCCGCTCGACCGAGCCCATCGCCAGCGCCAGATAACCGTCCTTGGTCTCGTAAATCCCATAAGGGGCTCCGAGATAAGCATGCGCATTATTGACAAGGCTGCGCTCAGGCAGCTTGCCTCCGTCATTGAAATAGGTCGTCAGCACCTCGAATTGAAAGTCCAGCATGGATTCCAGCAGGCTGACCTCAACATAGCCTCCCTCTCCCGTTATTCCTCTTCGTACCAGACAAGCCAATATCCCTTGTGTCAGCTGCGCTCCCGTCAGCATATCCGCGATTGCGAGGGCGAACGGTGTCGGCGGTTGATCCCCGTTGCCGTTCAGATAAGCCATGCCCGCCAGCGACTGAATGAGCAGATCCTGGCCGGGCTTATCCTTCCACGGCCCTTCCGCGCCATAGCCGGTAATGGAGCCATATACGATTCGCGGATTCAAGGCTTTGACTTCCTCGTACCCGAGCCCGAGCCTCTTCATCGTGCCGGGGCGGAAATTCTCGACAAGAACATCCGCCTGCCGAATGAGAAGCTTCAGCCTCTCAAGCTCCCGCGGGTTTTTCATATCCGCCGCATAGCTCTCTTTGTTCCGGTTAATCGTGTGGAATAATACGCTCTCTTCATCCCTCGCCAGGTTATTCAAGAACAACTGACGCGATCCGTCCCCGGCGCCGGGACGTTCAATCTTGATGACTCGAGCTCCCAGGTCCGCCATTCGAAGCGTTGCGGACGGTCCCGACAAATACTGGCAAAACTCCAGCACGACCAAGCCTTCCAGTGGTCTCACTTCCATCACTCCATTTTCGCTGATTACAGTCGTATTTCGTCCAGTCGCACCGGCCGATTTTCCTCCATAGACCGGTAGGCGGCGGCAAGCATTTGGAACGTTGTCAAATTATCGCGAACGCTGTTCTCGGGCTCCCGATCCTCTTCAATTGCCCTCATCAGCTCGCCCATCGTCCCCATGAACGCATGCGGGAACCATTTGCCCTCCAGAGAAGGATGAAACCAGCAGCCGGGATCCAATTCCTTGGAAATAAAGCTAAGCGTATCCGCTCGGCCTACAGGATAATTGTAGAGAGCGCCGTTCGTTCCTTTGATAATGCCTCTTGTTCCCTCGAATCTGAAGGTCGCGTACCAGTCTTCTTGGTCGGCCCAGTTATTGTGATTATCATGGACGAGCCCCCGAACCTCGCCAGGGAATTTCATATGCAGCAACGTCCTTGTCTCGCCCTTCACTTGCTGCCCCGGGTACTTGGCCCCATCCGCATAGATGTATTCCGGAGTGCCGAACAGGAATCGTATCGAATCCATGTAATGAATGCTATGATTCTTGACCTCAAGCTTGTCGGTATCCTTCAGGAAAGGCCATTTCGCGAAATCCGTATTCACATTCACTTGGATCGTCGCTTGCGTAAGCTCGCCAAGCCAGCCCTGCTGAATGATAGAGTGGCTGGCTCTAATGCCCGGCGCCCAGCGCATCTGCTGGTTGATTGCCCCCTTCACTCCCCCTTGCTCGCATAGCTCTGCGATACGTACCGCATCCCGGTAGTTCTCCGCAAGAGGCTTCTGGCATAACACATGCTTGCCCGCGGCAACGGCCAGGCGGACAATCTCAGGCTGCAGATCCGGCGTCACGGCAATATCGACAATCTCGACGTCGGGATCCAGCACAAGCGCTTCAATCGAATCGTATATTTTCCCGATTTGGAACTTCTCCGCGACAGCCTCCGCCTTGCTTTTCGTGCGATTATAGATGCCGACAACGTTGAATCCCGCCATGCGATAGGCCGGCAGATGCGCTTCGCTTACAATTTCCCCCGCGCCTACGATGCCGATTCCTCTCGTTTTGTTGCTCGGCAGCTTAGGCTTGTAATCCAGTTCCAACCTCAAAGCAAGATTTTCCGCGTTCATGGCAATCCTCCATTTCGTTCTTATTCCGATTGTTCCGCTCCATGGCGGTTATTGCATACCCGACCGTTCTCGCTTACACTAATAGGCATCGAGATAGCGGGAGGAAAGCAACATGGGCAACAAGGATTTCAAGGTTCCGGCGCTAGAGAAAGGCCTCCTTATACTGGAAGTGCTCTCTTCGGCAGCCGAACCGATGTCTTTAACCGACATCTGTCAAGCACTGGGCAAGAATCCAAGCGAGCTGTATCGCATGATCGGCTTCCTTGAAGAGCGAGGATATATCATCAAAGAACCGCATTCCGGCCATTACTTTCTCTCCCTCAAGCTGTACGAGCTGTCGCATATGCACTCTCCGGTGGATCAATTGATTAAAGCCGCTTCCATTCCGATGCGAGCTTTGGCTCTGTCCATGAAGGAATCCTGCCACCTCAGCGTGCTGTATAACGGCGATCTGCTCGTGCTCTATCAACAGGAGAGTCCCGAAAAATACAGGTTCTCTGTGGAAGTCGGCGCCAAGTACAATGCGCTCACCACCGTCTCCGGCAGGCTGCTGCTCTCCCGGCTGTCCGCGGATATGCGCGGCTACTATCTGGATCAGAATCCGCTATATCGAGATGCTGACCCGGAGGAGAAGCAGCGCATCGAAGACGACCTTCGCCAGCTGGCCGAGCAAGTTTTCGCCGTATCCGAGCAGGAGACCCATCTGGGCATTACCGACTACTCCATTCTGGCAGGAAGTCCGAAGGCTGGTCTGGAAGCGGCGTTGACGATTCCGAGCCTGCTCTCTACTCGAAAGCCGAACAGAGAGGCCGATATCCTGGCAGCGCTCCGGACATGCGCTTCGTCCATAACGAAAGCGATGGGCTTGGAGAAACAGACAACATAGAAGCAGAGCTTCCGCTCTGTCTTTTTTGTTGCGCACGTCTAATCCGCTCGATCATGATCTGCGGCAAGCTTGCGACGGACGATAGCGATGAATCAGCTTGTTTAACCGATGAACCGTTTCTCGCTCGTCTTCCCTCGGGTCGACGACAGCCTGCCTGATAAGCTCGCCCGCCTCCTCCTGAAAGGGAATATAGCCATTGAATCTTGGTCTTACCGATCCTAAATCAAGCGTTCGCAACGTATTCGCAAAGAAACCCGACGATTGCTCGTTAACGACGGCGTCCTTCCATGCGGATCGATGTCCCGGCTGCCCGCCGTTCGCGAAATAATCACTGCGCTGAAACGAAGCCTCGGCTGTCATCATCGCGAACTTAGCTGCCAGATCCGGGTATGGACATTTTGCCGATATCGCCAGACCTACTCCGCCAATCATGCTTCCGGCAGGCTCTCCCGTATCGCTTGGAATATTCCCGCAATACACGGTCTTCGGTCGAAAGCCCGCCCTTGAATAATTGGAATAGCCGTACATTAACGGCACATAGGCCACTTCATCCGTTGTCGACATTCTCTCATACATGGCGATGGGATCCCCGTGTACGGACAGCGGATGGGCTTCCTTCAAAATAGTGCGAAGCAGGTTTATCGCCTCGATGCCGACAGGCCTCGGAATATCCTCCTCCTTGCTCCAGAACGCCTCTCCCCCTAGCTGCGCAGTCACGGTGAAGTAGCTGGCAAACGCATGAACAGGAACAAACGGCAAGCCGATCGCAGTAGAAGACGGAAGAGCCTTTGCCAGAGCTCGAACCTGATCCCACGTTTGCGGCAGAGCCAAACCTGCCGATTCCAGCAGGTCGGACCGATAGGCGGATACCTGAGCCGCCGCGTCAACCGCCAAGGCCCACTGCCTGCCTTCCCAGCAATAGCTTCGATGACTGGGTCCCACGCTGTTGGCTTGTTGTTCGTCGAGGAAAGCTGCCGGAATAAGCTCGTCAAGCGGCGCAAGCAGACGCTCGGCAGACGCGGATCCCAGGTGGGGGTGATCGATCATGATAAGATCGTACCGGTCAGCTAATTGCTCGAGCGGAAAGCGTTCGAAATCCGCCAAGGACCGCGCATCCCACGATAGGTTCACACCATTATGCTTTTGTTGAAACACGGATGAAGCATGCACAAGGGGCATAATTCCCCTCTCATGGTTCCAGGTTATTCCGCGCAAAGCAATCATTGCAGTCCTCCAATCACAATCGAAAGATTTCACATATAAAAAGTTTTTCTATATGTATAATGTAACGCTTACATAGGAATTCAGTCAATAGTCAAAAATCAAACTCTTATGCAAATTCGCAGCCATAGGTTCCGACTTGTTTATGAAAAGAGGACCCGCCAAAAAAGGCGAGTCCTCTTGGTTTGAACTATAAATCGAACCATTACGAGAGCAATGGAGCTCCCAGGGAATAGCCGACAATTAGCAGCAGAAGCACCGTGATGTGGTTCAGCGAGAAGATGAACATCGAGCGAGCCCACTTCTCCTCCGGCTTCCGTCGATAGCCGCTGATGCTCAATGCGAGCCAAGTCAGGCTCAGCAGCGCGTTCACCACGGCGATATACGGATTAAAGGACCAGAACAAGATGCTGCACAGGAACAATGCGGCCAAATACACATTCATTTGCCTATAAGTACGCTGTATCCCCTTCACGACCGGCAGCATCGGAATATTCGCCGCCCGATACTCCTCCATCCGACGAATTCCAATCGCGTAGAAATGCGGCATCTGCCAGATCACCATCAGCAGAAACAAGGCCATGGCAGCGGGATGAAAGAGATCAGGAGAGATCGCCGCCCAGCCAATTAACGGAGGCATTGCGCCTGACAGGCTCCCAACCTCGGTATTATAAATGGTTCTGCGCTTTGTCCACATCGTATAAGGGACGACATACAGAAACAATCCCAGGAAACCGGTGAAGGCGGAAAGGGGCGATGCCAAATATAACGAAACAATACCGCCAAGCGCAATCCAGCTTCCTAACAGCAAGCCGATTCGAACATCCACGATTCCGGATACTGTCGGCCTATTCTTCGTCCGTTCCATAATGCCGTCGATATCACGATCGTACAAGTTATTGAAAATGCCGGCTGCGCCTATCACCAAAGCAGAACCGACTAAAGCCAGCATCATGTTGCCAATCTTATCGAGGAAAGGAATGCCGTGAACGAACAGCGCCATACTGAGCCCTGCGAACATGGCAATGAGATTCGATTTGACAATGCCAATCTTTATCGTTTCGAAGAGAACCTTCGTGACGGTTACCGGAACACGCTCCATACTGACCATATGATTTTGGACTCGCATGACCTTTACACCCCTATAACGTTTGATTTTAAGAACAGAATATCATAAAACGTCATAGTTGTATGCGTTCCGGGCCAACCCTCATGAATCTGTCATAAATATTTGTCGCTTTCGTGAATTTGCTGCTCTCATCAAACAATGCTTTTCAAATAGACAGAATGATCCTTGCTTAAATCGATGTACGTTCCCTTCACTTCTACAAGGGGATGAACCGGATCGTCTGCTTTAACCATAATAATTTTTCCCTGGGACCCGTTTGAGAGTACGACATCATTTCCAATCATTGTTTCCATAATACGCTTCAGGAAGCATAGCGTAGTTGATGGTTCAAGTCTGCCGTAAGCATTTTCGGACATTTCTCGAAGCACCTTGAAGATGGGGACCGCGTCTTTGTAGACGCGCTTCGAAATCATGGCGTGGAACACGTCTGCCACCGCGATCATTTTGCTATACGGATCAATATCGTCTCCCTTCAAGCCATAAGGATAGCCGCTCCCGTCTTCGCGTTCATGATGCTGGAGCGCAACCTTGGCCTGCCTGGGAGGAATGCCTGATGTTTGACTGATCATGTCATAGCCGTATACCGTATGTTTTTTCACTTGAGCGAATTCTTCATCTGATAATTTACCCGGTTTATTTAGAATTTCGTCGGGGATCTTCACCTTGCCGATGTCATGCAAGAATGCCGCCGAAGTCAACTCTTGCAACTCTTCGTTATGTAATCCTTTTGCCTTGCCGATAAATCTGGAGATCAGCGCGACACCGATGCTATGTCGATAGGTATATTCATCGTGTCGTTCCAAATGGTCCAATATTTGTTTCAAATGGGGATGACGGCTCATGTCATCTATAATTGGCAATATTCTGTCGCGAAGAAAATCAAACGGAATTTGATTCGTATTTCGAACCTTTTCAAAAACAGCCTTGATTTCTTTGATAGAGGCATTGACGAGATTTTGAATCGACACCTGCTCCACATCATCCTCTTCCAGCAGAATGTTTTGTTGGAGAAGCATTTCAATATCTTTGCCAGTCAGTACGGTTTGAGCCGGAAGCACCAGCACCCCCCGACTGTTGTACATATTTTTGTTCACTCGAAATCCAACATACGAATTCGGATCAGGACGACGCACCATAGACTTTTCCACCGCTTTCTCACGCCCCAAAATTTTTATTTTCAACCATTTCGAAAATGTCGACGCAGTTTCTTCCGATGCACACCCTGCCCTCGTACATTTTCTTTACCGAAACTTGTCCCTTTGCTTTCAATATCGTTTTAACTCCGGTCTGACCACCAACAATTTTCGCCGAAATGACGCCTTCCGCTTCGAGCTTCGCCCCGCGGCAAACCGCTGAATCGTATTGAAAAACAATGTTTCCAGCCGCATATAAGTTGCTTAAAATTACCCCTTCCCGCTTAATGATAATATCTCCGTTCGTCTTCAATTCGCTGTTATGGCATTGGTTGATTACCGTATTCACCTTCACCTCCTGCATTCGCGCTACCTCTTGATTCGTTTCATTTAGAAGAGCAAGATAGCTTTGAAGGAAGCGGCGCGTATCGGTTTTAAGAAATCTCTCGGGCTCAATGAAAATAATGGACATTTCCCTCAACCTTGTATATTCGTTTTTCTTTATTTTTTGAATGCTTACGATGACGGTGAGCATTTCCTGTACAACAGCAGATATTTCATTTGTTTTTCTCTCTACTAACAGCCGCACAATCTTCCCGAAACAGGAGCTTTGACGCCTTGCTTCCAAAGCTTGCTCAAGCATGCCGGCATCCCCGAGCAGCTTCTCAATTTGCTCTTCCAGTTTTTTGGCGGAAGCGTATAGCCGATTAAAGATTACGCCATAATAGCCCGTATACAATTTGCTCCCCATCACATTCCCCATCACATGAATGCTGCCGGTTGACGTAATCGTGGCGTTGAATACACTGCCGTAAATATAAACATTGCCGAGCGATTCCACAATCATGTTGTCCGTTACATTCCCGCTTACAATCACGTCGCCTGGAAAAACAATATTTCCCGTTCCGATATCCACATCGCCTGAAACGGTAAACGATGTTGAAATATCGAACGCTCTGACCGTTTTTCCTGTTATTCTGGGCCTGCCTTCTTTGCGGGCTATAATATCGCCTTCGGCTGTAAGCTCGACCCCGGGTTTCACGACAACGGGAACATCCTTCGGAGGCAGCGGCATGATCACCTTGCCATACACATCATATCCTGGAATTCCATCAATCATCGGGAGCTTTCTTGCAATGCGCTCGCCTTTTTTTACAGAAGGAATATGTAGATGATTCCGGAAATCGACAGCGCCCGATACTTCAAAAAAACGACTCTCCACCTGTTCCGAAAAATAAATTTCCAGCTTTGAATCGATACCCGGTACAACCGCTTTACCGTTAGCGATGACAATTGGCAGACCTGAGGGCTGCATTAACTCATACTGAATAAGAGCAAGCTCCACGTTTGCTTTTATGGATTTTCGCTCTAATTCGGAAGCGACATCGCTTAAATGCACGGTATCCAGAATAACACTCTTATCCTCTTCAGCGGAAACAATAATTCGTGACATGCGCTCTGTATTGAGGAGCCGCCATGCATAACGATGCTTGGAGTAGAGTTGAAAATACGCCCGCAACCTGTCATCGCTGACTTTAATATCGAATAGCGGCTTCTTCTTTATCTCCCAGTCGATACAATCTGATGCGGATACGACGGATTCCGTTTCGAGGACAATCCCGTTAATACGCAATTTCACCGGCGCAATCGCGCCAATGACCGGCAGCTTCCCGCCAGCAACGGGATCATGGACGATAATGGTATGTTTCTTTATTTCTATCGTACCTGATTTCACTATAATTACTCCCCGGGACATTCGGTCATAACGACGTTCTCCTTCACAAACGCCCCCTTAAAATAGAAAAACATCAACCCAAGAGGGATGATGTCGTTACACCCAATTCGGCGGCCAGGCGACCATGAAGCGGAGCTCGTTAGGTCCATAGCTTTGCGTCCCTCTTTTTCAAAAGGTTTGCCTTTTCGTTTGAGATCAATTTTATCGTCAGGCCGTTAGGTATAAGGCACTATGAATATAATCTACACAGCCTATTTACTCAGATGCTTACTTTAAGTATATTCCCGCAATGCAATCATTTCAATAGTTATTTCGATGCTGGGCTGAAACAAGCTTCAAATTTGCAAAGAACCGATCCGTAATAAGATCGGTTCTTGTGTTTTATTTTCCAACAATTTCTCGTTAAACTTTAAGCTAGGGTTTCCCTATTGGAATAAAGAAGCCGAATACGCCCAGCACTTTTAATTTTCTTCCCATGAGCTCCGTCTCAAATACGTTGGCAATTAGATAGTCTGATTCTTGCGTGTTTTCGGTAATCCATTGATCACCGAATAACGTTAACAGCATCGCCATTGCCGGCTTTTTCTCCGCCATACGACTGACAACTTTTTCTTGCACCCACTCCTGATATTGATCCATCCCGGGTTTAGTGAAAAACATAAGCGCCAATAGGACAACAACACAGGTGAGCAGGATCGCGAGCTTATATTTCTTCATGAGCAAACCTTCTATATTTCCCGAGCATACTGTAGAGCACCGGAATAAAAACCAGCGTTAACAGCGTAGAGGTCGTTAAACCTCCGATTACCGCTATGGCCAGGCCCTTGGAGATGACCCCGGAGCTTGAATCGGATAACGCCAGCGGCAGCAGAGCAAATACAGTAGCCAGGGCAGTCATAAGAATCGGACGCAAGCGCGTAGCACTCGCCTCGAGGATAGACGCACGCAAATCCATCCGCTTTTTACGATTCATCTCCACTCGGTCAAGCATCACTACGGCATTCGTGACCACAATTCCGATCAGCATCAGCATGCCGATCATCCCGCTCATCGACAACGTCTCTCCCGCCAGCAATAACGCGCCAACCGAACCGATCGGTACAAATATTAATGCGGACAAGATGACTAAAGGTGTGAGCAAGCCGCCGAAGGTCACGGTCAATACTACAAAAACCAAGGCAACAGCGATCGTCATAGCCGTCCCCAAATCTTTAAAGCCATCGCTCATCAGCTCCTGACCGCCGCCTGTCTCCCATTCAACGCCGCTCGGCAGATCAATCGCCGACAAGTCCCTCTCTAAAGCTTTGGACACCTTGCCGACTTCTTCGCCAGCGCTGTCAGCAGCCAGCTTTACCGCCATCTTGCCATCCTGATGCTCAATCGCTGTAGGCGTCAGCTGTTGCTCAATCGTAGCGATTTTCTTCAAAGGCATTGGTCCTTGAGGTGTCAGAATGAGGCTATTCTCCAGCTCCTCCTTGCCTGACAGCGGCTGATCAAGCTGCATCAGAACTTCCGTTGCCTCACCGTCAAACGTCATATTCCCGGCCGAAACGGGCTGGAGCTTCTCATTCACCTGCTGATATACAGCCATGGGCTGCACGCCTAGCAGCTTGGCTTCTTCTGTCAACCTCACCACATATTTAGGCTGCAATTGCTGCGTGCGGTTCACAATATTTTTCAAGTCAGCATTGGCCATCATGACATCATACACCTGATCGGCCGCTTGAATTAAAGCTTCAGTACGATTGCCGTACAGCTTAACCTCGATGCTGGTCCCGGACGGGGGGCCCTCCTGCTGAACTTCATTAATCCTGACCATACCATCCGGATAAATTGAAGTTAATTCCTCCTGAACCAGCTGACCCAGGCTGAACTTTGCTTGCTCCAAGTCCACATCCTCCGTCAGTTGCACGAAGTACGTTGCTTTGTTATCCGCCGAAGTGTTGCTTCTCAACACTCCCGCTTCATCCCTGCGGCCTATCGACGCTTGCACGTAATCAACCGAATCCTGTTCAAGCATAGCCGCTTCCACCTGCTGAGACAGCTTGTCTGTCTCAGCCAATGAAGCCGCCCCCGGCAGCTCCATCTCAACCTCCAGAGCATGCGCCGGCTCGGCAGGAAGGAAAGACTTTCCTATCATACTGATCATGATTCCCGAAGCAACAAGCAATGAACAAGCGCTAAGGATTACAACAACTTTTTTGCGAAGACATGCAGCCAGCAATTTCTCGTATCCTCGTTTGAGCCAGACGTCTTCCTTCTCCTGCAGCTCTCCCTTGAACATATACACCGCAAGCACCGGTATGATCAGAAAAGCTACCGCCAAGGATAATAAAATCGAAGTCACGACCGTGAGGGAAAAAGGTCGAAAGAACTCGCCTACAAGGCCATCCACAAAGGCCAGAGGCAGAAAGACGACTACCGTAGCCAGGGTAGAGGACATGACCGGTCCGAAGACTTCTTTGGTTGCTTGATACATGACTTCCAGCTTGGATTTCGCTTTTTCCTTCTGCAGCCATCGGAATATATTTTCAATAACAACGATACTGTCATCAACGATACGCCCTACAGCTACCGCCATTCCCCCAAGTGTCATAATATTTAACGAATACCCGAACGCTTCCAGCACATAAATCGTACCTAGGATGGACAGCGGCAAAGAGATGATAGCAATTAAGGTAGCTCTTACATTTCTTAAAAACAGCAATACAATCAAAACCGTGAACAGTGCGCCGAATCCGCCTTCCCTCAACAAGGAATGAATCGATTCCTCGACATCCTTCCCTTGATCAATTACAGTGAATAAAGAAAAGTCATAGCTCTGATTAAATCGTTCGACCTCTTCCCTCACTGCGCGGGCCACTTCTGCCGTATTGCCTTCCTGCGTTCTGAACACTTCCACGACAATAGCGGGTTGTCCATTGTACCTTGTAAGGGTGGATACCTGCTCCACAGGCTTGATTTCTGCGATGTCACGCAATAGGACTGTTGTCTTCGTCGTTCCTGCAGTAGAGCTCGTCACCGGAACTGCAATATCGCCAATCGCCTCTAATTGATCCACGCGGCCTTCCATACTGACCGCAATGCTGGATTGCTCCTCCTCCATAATACCTAGCGGAAGAATATATTCAGATTGGGCAACAGCCGATTGAATATCCTTTAGTGTTATGCCGTAGGCATTTGCTTCTTGTTCATTCACTCGAATAATGACCTGGTTCTCAGCCGTCCCTTCAAGCTCAATCGCATTCACGCCTTCGATGTTTTGCAGCTCTGGAGCCAGATCCTCCTTGACTTTCTCCTCCAGCTCCTTCGTGTTCTCCGCTGTCATCGCGAGTGAATAGACGGGCTTGGCGTCGGCGGAAATTCGTTTATAACTGATCTCTGCCTCTTGGGGCAAGCCGCTGCCAACGATCGCCGATTGAAGCAAGCGTTCCGTCTTGTCCATATCTGTGCCGAAATCATAGCTGACGGTAATCACCGCGCCATTCTCGCGGGACTGACTCGTCAGCGACTCGTAGGGTTTCGCTTTTTCGATCGCTTTTTCGATCGGCAGAGTTATTTGCCGCTCCACTTCCTCCGCAGTATGACTCTTGTACTGCACTTGCATAACCAGCGTCGGCAGCTCTACATCTGGAAATTTCTCGTTGCTGATGCTCGTAGCGGCTCTTATCCCGACACCCATTACAAACAATGTTAATAGAATAACGGCAAATCGATTTCTAAGTACAAATGGAATCATGAAAACCAGCCTCTCCTCTTTTTTACTAGCATAGGAGAGAATTGTGACCTGAAAATGTCCTAGGGTGAGAATAATCCATCTGAGTCAAGCTTGGGGAGTACTATACTGACGGTAGTCCCGCGCTTCCACTCGCTGCTTATTTCCACCGTTCCTTTGTGCATCTGTACAATTTGCTTCACGATCGCAAGTCCGAGTCCGCTTCCCTTATGCTCGCGATCTCTTGCTTTGTCCGACTTGTAAAACCGGCTAAACACATGCGGAAGATCCTCCTCGCGAATGCCTTCCCCTGTGTCGGAGAAGTCCAAACGGATAGAATGTCGATTCTCCGAAGAGGATACACGGATCTCTCCGCCAGGAGGCGTAAACTTAATACTATTGCTGATGACATTGTGCCAAACCTGTTCCATCTGACTCGCATCAGCTTGTATACTGTATGGATGAAGTCCTTCGAGATCGATAGCGATGGATTTCTCCAGCCAAAGCGGTTGAAGTGTCAGGAACACCTTGCGAATATGCTTGGCGGGATCATACGAGGTCGGAACAAACGTAATTTGGTTGCTCTCAAGGACAGCGAGCTTCAACAAATTCTCGCTCAGCTTGGCTAAGCGGGTACTCTCCTCCTCAATAATCGTCAAATAGCGTGCACGGCGCTCCTCCGTATGCGGGTTGTCGCGCAGCGCAGCGGCGAACCCCCGTATAGAGGTAAGCGGCGATTGGATATCATGGGATACATTGGAGATGAATTCCTTCCTCATGTTCTCCAGTTGATTCAATTCTCCGCTCATTCGATTGAAGCTGCGGGCAAGCTCACCAATTTCATCCCTTCGCTTATCCGGCACTTTTTGATCGAATTGGCCTTTGGCTATCCTGGCTGTCAGCTTCGTAAGCCGCTTGATCGGACTTACAAGGAAGTAGGTGGCAGCCAGAAATAACAAACTGCCCATAATAAGAACGAGTAAGAAACCGGTCATCAAAGATTCTTTCACACGATTGATCGCTGTACGAATATTGGGCTTCAGGAATAAAGCATGCGATTGCCCGTCCAATTCGAAAGGAATGCCCACGACTGTCGCCTTCTGCAGCCCTCTCTTCGTGAAGTCAAACCTCTGCACGCCTCCCTGAAGCACTCTTTGCACCTCTTCAGCTGATGCAAAGCTTTCGGGATCAGCATCACCGTAGACGGTAACCGTACCGTCCTCCTTGAAGATCGCAGCTCTCGAACGAATATTGAAAACTCCGCGAAAAAAGGAGTAGGCTTCCTCCGGCTCAACACTTTGAGCCAACTGAATGACTTGTTTACCTGAGGAGATCAGCTCTTCTTCAATCTCCTGAAGCACCTGCTTTTCAAAGATGTTGTAGGTGATGAAGAAGGATACAGTCAAACTAACGAAGACCGCAAGAAGAAAGGTAAGAACCACCCGCAGATACAGTGTGTTCAGCATAACTTGTTTTCCTCCAGCCGGTAACCGAGCCCCCTGATCGATATAATTTCGAAAGGCGCAGGCTTGCCTTCGAATTTTTTACGGATTTTTTTGATATGACTGTCGATGGTACGATCGCTCCCCTCGAAGTCTATGCCCCATATATCCTCAAGCAGTTGATCTCTGGAGAACACCTGACCGGGAGAGCTGGCCAGCTTAAAAAGCAGCAGAAATTCCTTCGTGGGGAAGCTCAGCCTGTCGCCATCCCAAACCGCTTCCCACATATTTAAATCCATGGATAAATTGCCGATGCTTATTTTTCCATGCGCATTTACTTTATACCGCCTTAGAATCGCTTTGACCCGCATGACCAGTTCACGCGGATCGAAGGGCTTCACGAGATAGTCGTCCGTTCCCAGCTCGAAGCCCTTCATTTTATCATCCGTCTCTCCTTTGGCCGTAACCATCAGAATCGGCAGATCATAGTCCTGACGGATCTCCATGCAAAGCTGCCATCCGTCTTTTTGGGGCATCATTACATCAACGATGGCCAATTGGAATCGCTGCTTCTCCAATAATTCAGACGCTTCCTGACCATCCTTGGCATGAACGGTCTGAAATCCTTCTGCCATTAAATAAAGCTCCATCAATTCCCGAATCGAAGAATCATCGTCTACAAGCAATACGTTATTCATGTATGGCACACCTCTGCTAACAAAATGAAATCACTGCACATGCTACAAAGAATACCATAAAAAACAAAACGCACTGCAGTTTGACGAGAAAATCGTTAAGGAACCTGATTTTTGTTTGTTCATTTACTCGTAGACATTGTCGGACACTGTCCACGTCCCATTTAATACTTTATCGAGCATTGTCCTGATTCTCCCCCACTCGTCGCTGCCTGTTGTCGGGAGACGCAAAAGCGGGAATGGATATGTACGGCAAATGTTATTTTTCAACAGATCGCGATCAATCTGAGCTTGATTGTTTTGATGCGAGGCAAAACCGTCCACCTCAATTGCCAAAAGCGGCTGCATGTCCAACTTATCGTAGATGACAAAATCAAACGATGCGCGGTTCCTCAGATAGCGCTGCTCCGCTTCCTTCAATCTTTACGGGCCTGCGATGCTTCATCAATAATGACATAATCAAACAGAAATGAATCAGGTATGCAGGAGCGCAGAGAATGCGTCGTACTTAACATAACGGGGAAACATCGCATAAACTCTTCGAAATTATCTTTAAAACTTTTTTCGTTGCCCTCAAATTTCGTTGTCTTATGGTATCGTTCGTACAAGTGATGGTTGAACAAAACGGTAGATTGCGACTGATGTGCCTTGATCAGATCCGCAAAGGATTCCTGCTCCAGTACTGCTTGAATTCCCTCTCGTTTTGCTTCCAATTGCTCTATCGTCACATCGTAAAATCTCATTTGTATTTTGGAAATGAGCGTCAGTCGGTTTTGCTTCATTTTTTTTAATTGGTAGAAGCCGTATTTGAACAGTAATTTCGATTTCTGCAAAAAGCGGAGCGCCCGATCTTCCGTAAAATACTCATCCGCCAAAAACGAAATAATCGTATCTGGCGACTGTCGCCGATAAAACAGCTTCTCCAGCCGATCGTAATCCAGATCGCGATGATGCAGTTCAAAATGCCGCCGTTCAGTTCGGTAAGCCTCAATCTCCCGGTCGAGCAGCGCCCGACGGTTGGCCAACTCCAGCAAACGATCCAGCTTTAGCCCGATACGGGCCACTTCTTTCTCTATCCGCTCGGGGTGCTCGCATTTCCAGTCGGCGACGACCGGATAATCCGGCAAGCTCTTGAAGAAGCTGCTGCGAATCTCCGTATTACCGAGCGCAGCAGCAATAAAGCCGTATCCTTTCTCCAACAGCTTATCCCGCACATTTTGCACAGCCGCGTTATTGCTGGATACGACAGCTACCGTTTTGTTCAGCCTGATTGCCAGATTGGCAATTATATTGAGGATGGTTTGCGTCTTCCCGGTGCCGGGAGGACCCTGAATAATGGACAAGTTATGAGCCAGCGCCTGCTCCAGCGCCCCCTTTTGACTTAAGTTAAATTGGAACGGATATATGGCCGGGATGAGCGGCGGTGCGTATTGCTTGATAGCTCTTTTTTCCATATAGGCAGCAAGCACGCTTTCACTCTCAACGCTGCGAAGCCTGGCGTATTGGCCTTCCAAAAAAGACTCCTTCGAATCGTCGGATTTGATATACGGTGCTACTTCCCTCCAATAGCCCATTATATCCACCAAGGTTCGATAGTTGTCTTTCATGTCGGCATAAGCAATTGCGGCAGTCTTAAATAGCTGGCTTTCGCCATCATCAAAAAACACTTTGGTAAACTCGCCAAAAACAAGCGCATGGCGGACATTTTGCAAAAGCGAGCGGTTGTGGAGTACCGCCTTATTTTCAATATGCTCATGACGCGGATTTTTTCTAATAATAATGTTTTGGGCTGAAAATGGGTATGGCTTATCCGGTTTGTTGCAATAACGGACATGAACCTTGCCTGTGCTTTCGTCTATGCGATAATCCATAACTTCATTGGTTTTGTCGCCTCTATCGGTAACAATCAATAGTTCAAACTCGTTCATCATTCGCGTCTCCCATGCAGTATAGGTCAATTGATCTATACTACTTCTACTCCTAAATCACCATTCCCTTCTAAATATTTCAATAAACTTCCTGTCCTCTTTGTTAGATGGCCAGTCCCCGCATAATATCTTAGTGAGATAGCGAAAACCATATTCACCACCTTCAAAATCAATCTGAAAGCGTGGTATAATAAGAAGAAATGGAATTGATTATCAAATGCCGGAACTGCTTGATCCCCGTAATGATTTCGTCTTCAAACGTATTTTGGGCAGTGAAGAAAACAAGGATGTACTTCTCGCTTTCCTGAATCGTACATTTTCGGAATCCGGCGAAGCTCCTTTAACGGAAATCGTTCTGCTCAATCCATATACGGATAAAGATGCTCCGCTCGACTAACATTTCATGGAACTGACTAAGTTGGACGATCAAGCCATTCCGCTGGAAGGCGGTTTGATTAATGGGCTGCTCTTCCTGAAAGGAACCGACAAATCGAGTTGGGAGGTGCTGAAGATGAATGAACCTACATTGAAGAAAGCCATGGAATTTCTAAGTCAGGATCGGGAGGCCCGCCGCCTATATGAGGAACGGCAGAAATACTTGCATGATGAGGCTTCCATGATTGAATGGGCAACAGAAAAGGGAATGTCTGAAGGGTTGGTTAAGGGCGAGAGAAAAAAAGCTATCGAGATTGCCAAGAATATGCTTTCCTTAGGATTGGATGTTGGAATTGTCGCAAAAGCCAGCGGACTCTCTGAAGCAGAAATCGAATCGCTGAGGCCGATTCAATAATCTTTACCCATTGCTAACCGCTTTTCATCTAAGCGATTAATTTATGCAATGCGTGAGGCAGAATTGCTCGGATTGACTTGGGATGAAGTGGATTTTGAGAATAATATCATCCAAGTGGTTCGAACCCTCGACAACGAAGCAGAGGATCAAGCAATTACCGTTGGTACGAAGACAACTGCCGGTACACGCGCAATCGAAATCGATGATGAAATAGTAGAAGTATTGCAGGCTCAAAAACGAATTGTTGAGAAGTACAAGGATGCTGCCGGCGAGCTTTATCAAGATCACAACTTAGTATGTCCGACAAGTATTGGAACCCCTTGGAACCCCAGTAATTTAAGACGAAGCTTGTATCGGATTATTCATAAGGCTGGAGTAACTAGGGTTAAATTCCATGAGCTACGTCATAGTCATGCAAGTATTTCAGTTAAATCTGGAGCCAATATCAAGGCGCTTTCCACTAAACTCGGACACAGCTCTATTCGAGTCACGTTAGATATGTACTCGCATGTCATTCCTGGAATGCAAAGGGAAGGACTAGCGAAATTCAGAGATGAAATTAATAACTCAACTTTCGCAGAGTCAAAATGGTCATTACAGTAGGCATGACATAGGTTTGAAGCCGAATGATTAGTTGACTTGACGCCATAGAAAAACACCGCTTCATTTGGTAAAGTGAAGGTGTCGAACAATCACTACCATACA
>NZ_JAATHD010000021.1 GCF_011947265.1 Paenibacillus sp. HB172176 | reverse complement strand
TCCCTTATACGTGAGTGCAACGCCTTCTTTTTTTGTACCGGAGTTATCGAAAGGCGATACATCAATGTCCAGTGGGATGAGCGTGTGTTCGCCAGCAATGAGCCCTGTTACTGGGGCCTTTACGCTCTGGATTAAGTCAGCGGATTCCTGCAACAAAATGTCATTCCAATTGGCATCCATGGTTTGAGCAGCTGCATCTAAGCGCTGACGAAGCGTGGGACTGGATGGAACCTTACGAACGCCGAGGCAAGTATGAAAGACAGAATCTTTGCGGAAGGGTTCAATATGATCGAAATCGCTTTTGCCTTGACAAAGCAGACCCAGGTAACTCTTTATGACATCACCATTTCCATGAAGGGGATTCTCCATCCCTTTCACGACGGAGCGATTCAAACGTTGCGACAATTGTGTGTGGGAAAGCAATGCACCGACCGAAGCTAGGCCAGCATGCGTCGTTAATAGAATTTCCTTAGTTTGGGTGAATTGGATCTTCAAATTAAGCACCTCACAGGTGAAAGTAGATAATCGTTGGTTATCTCTTGATTTCGTCGCTGGAGGTATGATTTCCTTCATTTTTCAAGAAAATTTAATCATTCAGATCACGGATTCAGGTTATCTTAACTATAGCGTCAGCTGCGGACAGTCGAAAGACCAAACTTTTGTCATCGATGCCATTCTGTCGCCTATTCCTTCACCGCTCCAAGAATAATGCCCTTCACAAAATACCGCTGCAGAAACGGGTATACCAGAAGAATCGGAAGCGTGCCGATAAAAATTTGCGCGGACTTTACCGTGCGCTGCGAAATATTTTTCAATTCATTGACATCCGGATTAATTTTATTGAAATCCTGCTGTACAATGATCGTTTGCAGAAAAGTTGAAAGCGGGTATTTCCTATAATCTGTAATATATAATAAGCCGTCAAACCACGAATTCCAATGCATAACCATCGTGAACAAGGAAATCGTTGCGATTGCCGGCATGGAGATTGGCAGGAACACATTCCATAATGTACGGAAATGACCGCCGCCGTCAATGAAGGAAGCCTCCTCGAGCTCCTTCGGCACCGCGCGGAAGAAATTCATGAGCAGCACCATATTGAACACATTGATGGCCCCGGGCAGCACCAGAGCCCAGACCGAGTTCATCATGTGCAAATTGCGAATCAGCATGTACGAGGGAACGATTCCTCCGCTGAACAGCATCGTGAACAAGAAATACCAGGTATAGAGGGAGCGGCTGTGGAAGCTTCCTCTGTCCTTCGAAAGCGCATAGGCAGCCAGCATCATAAGCGACATGCTGACTGCTGTCCCCAGCGCCGTCCGCTCGAGACCCATCAGCAAGGCGCGATGAAAGTTGGCGTTATTGAAGGTTTTGGCATAGGCGTCCAGATTGAAGCCCTTCGGCCATAAGCCGACCAGATGCGAATTCGCAGGCGATGAAGCGCTGAAGCTTACCGCAAGAATATGCAGCAGGGGCAGTACGCAGGTGATGCAGATGAGGCTCAGCAGTATATAGTTGAATGCCGAAAACGTTCTATAGCTTATGGTTTTGTGATACATGGCTCAGCAGCCCTTCTCTCTGTAAGAGGTCGTCTAAAAAATTCGGTATCCCGCGTACTTATAAGCCATTCGATAAGAGAAAACAATCATCCCGAGGCCAATGATCGACTTGAAAAGACCTACTGCGGTACCGAAGCTGTATTGTCCGTTCAAGATCGCCGTACGATAAACAAAAGTGTCAATAATATCGCCTTTGTCGTATACAAGCGAGTTGTACAGGTTAAAGATCTGGTCGAAACCTCCGTTCAATATGTTGCCAAGGGAGAGCGTGCCGACAACGACCGCAATCGGTATCATAGCCGGGACTGTGATATGAAGCGTCTGCTTCCATCTTGTCGCCCCGTCCACCTCCGCCGCTTCATACAGCGATGGATTAACACCGGCAAGAGCAGCAAGGAACACAATCGTGTTGAAGCCGAAGTTCTGCCAAATATCGCTTACGACAACCGTAAATCGAAACCAATCGCCGTCCCCGAGCCAGAATATCGACGGAAGTCCGAGCGACTCCATCGTCTGGTTCACGATGCCCTTGCTGCCGAGCATATCCGTCAGAATCGCGCCGAGGATAACCCATGAGATGAAATGC
This sequence comes from Paenibacillus sp. HB172176, assembly GCF_011947265.1. GTDB lineage: Bacteria > Bacillota > Bacilli > Paenibacillales > Paenibacillaceae > Pristimantibacillus. The sequence continues at coordinate 112,189 of NZ_JAATHD010000021.1, read as the reverse complement.
GGCAGATAGACCAACGTTTGAACCACTCGCTTGAACAGCAGCTTGCGAATTTCATTCAGCAAAATGGCGAACACGAACGGCACAAGCAGCCCGAACACAATCTTCAAGCCGGAAATAATTAGCGTGTTCCATATGACCTGCTTGCTGTCCGGATAATCGAACATGAATTTGAAATGCTTGAGACCCACGTACTTGCTTCCGAACATGCCGTCGTAAGGCTTGAAATCCTGAAAGCCCATTATGAGGCCGCTCATCGGCACATAGGCGAAGATGAAAATGACGATAGCTGCTGGCAGCAGCATGACATGCAAGGGCCAGGTGCGGCTCCATCTCTCCCTTTGACGCTTTGACGGCGGTACCGGAAAACGCTGAGCGTCGCTTCCTGCCTGATTCACCATTTTTGCCCCTTCCCAAAAAAAATCATTTTGTGTTATGCTTCTGTCCTGTATCCCCATTCTATCAGCGAGCGCTCGCTCGCTAATAGACCTCGTTCTTTGGAACGATGCCATTTTGTTGTCTTCATCATGCTTTGCGATGCCATTTCGATAAGCGAGGGTTGTTCCATGCGATTCAGGGAAAATACATTTGCCAAAATCATTATTTCTATTATTTTTCTTTTAATCCCAATTTTTGTTTTGTATACGCTTTCAATTCGTACGAGTGTAACAGTCATCAAAGACGAGATGAATTCGCTGAAATACAAGGATCTTGCATTCCTTTCCAGTGAGATCGACAAAAGCGCAACCACGCTTTCCACCTTGGGCTTTCTGCTGAGCGAGGACGTGAACATTCAACAGTTGCAGAACATCAACCTGATCGATAACGCCTACGATCGCAACAGCGAGAAGCTGCGCATCATGGAGCGGCTGCGACTGCTCAACGTGGCGCAGCGCTGGGATACGCAATACAGCGTGCTTGCTCCGGCCTCCAAGCAGCTCGTATCCACGAATACCTATGTCAATTACGATCTGGCCGCAGTGAAGCGCATCCTCTCTCCCGATTGGAGCTATAAGGAAATGACGATTCAAAACATTAAGCATATGCGCTTTGTCAGGCATATCGTTAAGCCGAAAAGCAAAGCGGCCGATCTTGAGAATGCGGGCATTATTGTCGAGATTTCATTCCCGGTTGAGTATATTACGAAGGATTTAGACACGTTCAAGCTCGCGGGCAAGGGCGATCCTTTCATGCTGAGCGAGGACGGCAACGTCATTCTGAACAAGAGCTCCAATAAGGAAATGGCGGGCGAGATTGAAGATTTGCTTAAAACGGACAGCTTGATACTGACCGGCGGAAGCCATATCGTAAGCATTCGAGGCGATGATTATCTGATCAGCATGGCCAAGGTCGAGACCTTGAACTGGTATCTGGTCGATTACGTGCCGATGCATAGCGTGCTTCAACCCATCGTGAAGAGCCAATATCTATTCTACGGCTCCGTCGCTCTATTGCTCGCGATGAGCCTTCTTGCCGGTTACCTGCTGTACCGCAATGTGCAGCGGCCGATCGGTCTTTTGATCCGCAACGTCAAACGATTGCAGGAAGGCAACTACGCCGCGCGAATTACCGCGAATCCAAAAAATGAATTCAGCTATCTGTTTCATCGGTTCAACGATATGGCGGCAGAAACGGAGAGACTGATTCAGAAGGTGTACGTGGAAGAGCTTCATCGTCGGGAAGCCGATTTGAAGCAGCTGCAATCCCAGATCAACCCCCATTTCTTATACAATTGTTTCGCTTTGATTCGGAGCTTGGCGCGACTCGACAAGAAGGAATCCGTCATGCGCATATCGATGCATCTCTCGAACTATTACCGCTATACGACACGAGTGGAGAAGCAGACAGCCGCCTTGCAAGAGGAGCTTCAGCTGCTGCAAAGCTATCTGGAAATTCAGCAATTTCATATTCAGCATCTCTCCTATGAAATTGAAGTGCCGGAGGAGATGCTGAAGCTCGAAATGCCAAGACTGCTGCTTCAGCCGATTGTCGAGAATGCCGTCCTTCACGGCATCGAGAGATACGAAGGCGACGGTTTGATTCGAATTGTCGGATGGAGCGATGAGCGAAAGCATACGATTCGCGTCGAGGATAACGGCAGCGGAATGACAGAGGAGGAGCTTGCAAAGCTTGAACTCGCCATCAGAGAACAGCCGGATGACAACACGGGCTGCGCGCTTTGGAATATCAGGCAAAGATTGTTGTTCCAATTCGGCCAAGAAGCCGTCCTTCGCTTCGAGAGAAGAGCGGAAGGCGGTGTCGCCGTATCGGTAAGCTGGCCCAGAGGGCAATCAGAATAGGAGCTGAAGAGAATGTACCAACTATTAATTGTCGACGATCAACCTGATTTGGTCGAGGATTTGGCAACGATGCTGCCTTGGAGCAATATCGGAATTGAAACGGTCCACACCGCGTTTTCGGCTGCGGAGGCTCTGGAGCTCATCGCGATGACACCGGTCGATATTGTCATATCCGATATTCGAATGCCTGGCAGATCGGGTCTCGATTTGCTTGAAGCAATCGAACGCTCCTGGAGCCATATCAAGTGTATTCTTCTTTCCGGTTACAATGATTTCGAATACGCTCAGAGAGCGTTGAAAAGCAAGGCCAGCAATTATTTGCTGAAGCCCGTAGAGGACGAAGAGCTGTTGAACGCCGTTTCGAAGGCGATAGACGAGCTAGAATCGCGTTGGCGCGAGATTTCCTCGCATCAGGGAGCACTCGATACGCTTCGCGTCAACCTTCCAATCATGCGCAATTACAGGCTTCAACAACTGTTGAAGGGGCAGATGAGAAAAGACGAGGACTGGCAAAAACAGCTGGATATGCTGGGTATGCCGATAGCAGCCGAAGCCCGTCCGGCCATGATGCTGCTTCGAATGGAAGATTATTTCCTCAATCACAATGAAGAAGATCGCGAGCTCTTCCAATATGCCATCTGCAATATGGCGGAAGAAATATTCTCGGACAACTGCGACCTGTGGTATACCCGCGACGAGTACGGCTATTATGTCTTTCTTATCTTTCCAAGGTTCCCGCCCGGACAAAATTTCCCCGAATCTGCATTGGAGCAGAAGATAACCCAGCTTCAGCATTATGTGAAGCTTTACCTGAAGGGAACCGTTTCGCTAGTGCTAAGCAAGCCCTTCCCATTCCCGTCAGGAGTCGCTGCGGCGTATGAGCAGCTGCTTGCCAGCTTTCGGCAACGAATCGGCGCAGAGCGCGACTTCTTGTTCTTGCAGAAGGATGAACATGAGCAGCACGAAGCCAATTCTCTGTCCTTGCTGTATCAGCCTCCCCTGCTAACCCATCTCCTTGAGGCTGGTCAATGGGAGGCCGCCTCCGAGAAGCTGAAGGAGGTTTTTGGGGAATTAGAGCAGAAATTCGGAGATTCGCACGAGCATATCCTGGAAAGCTACTATTCCATCGCAAGCGCGCTTAGCTATTCCGCGCATAAGAATAAGCTGTGGCTAAGCGAACTGCTCGGCAATGGGTTCAATCAGCTTTTGGCAGGACCTCATTTCCATACGATCAAGCAATTGCAGAGCTGGACGAATGAAGCCATTATCGCCTATCGGGACTATATGAACGGAAGAGTTCAGGATTCCAGATCCGGGATCATACAGAAGGTGCATGAATATGCCTCCGCTCATTTGAAGGACGCGTCCCTGCAATCCATCGCCGCTTATGTGTATCTGAATCCTTCCTACCTGTCGAAGCTCTATAAGCTCGAGACAGGCGAGGGAATCAGCGATTATTTGTCCCGTCTCAAGATGGAGACCGCAGCCCATCTGCTGCGCTCCTCGACCAACAAGATCTACGAAATCGCGGAGCATGTCGGCTATCAGAAGACGAGCTATTTCATCAAAGTGTTCAAGGATCGTTACGGCATCACCCCGCAGGAATTCAGAGAGCATTAACTTGCTGATACAGCGTTAATCCGTCCGCCCTGCGCATCTCTGTCACCTCTTCTCTAATCGCCAAATGAAAGAGATGCGCCAGCGTTTCCGACATGGCGAACCGCAGATTATGCGGATTGCTTCGGAGATGAGCGCCGAATTGCTTCTCGCAAAGCTCGAATGCGCTGAGCGGCCCTTCCTCGAGCTCTGCCGTCATCGCTGTCAGCCTTCGTTCATGATGGGCCAGCAATTCATCGATTCGCTTCTGAAAATCCGCGAAGGGATCGCGATGACCGGGTAAGGCGAGCTTGACCGGATATTCGCGCAGCTCCTTCAGACTAAGAATGAAAGCTTGCAGCGGATCACGCTCTTCTCCCGGAACAACGCTTATATTCGGAGTAATCCTGGGCAGCACCTGATCGCCGCAAATCATCCACTGCTTCTCTTCTTGATAGAAGCACAAGGCTCCGAACGCATGTCCGGGAGCGTCAATCAACTGCCATATTTCCCCCCCGAGCTCTATGACCCCGCCCGCTTCCAGGTACTGAACCTTCGGCTGGGGAGACACTCGTGCGACAAAGGATGCCAAATTGAGTTCAATCGCTCCCATGAGCTCCTCCGGCATGCCATGAGCAAGAAAAAGCTCTCGCAGCTCCGCAGGATAAAGACTTTCCCCGCCCCATAGTTTCCGAGTATAGGCATGAGCACGGCGCGTTAAGTATACGTCCGCGCCGCTCTTCTCTTGCAGCAAGCCCGCTAACCCGTAATGATCCGGATGCTGATGCGTCACTATAATTCGCCTTATTGATTTATACGTCAAGCCGCATCCTGCCATAGCCTCCGACCAAGCAGATTCCGCTTCCGCCGTGCGAAGACCGGGATCGATAACCGTGACTCCGTCCTGCTCGGGAACGATATAGCTGTTTACCCATTTCAGCGAAAAAGGCAGCGGAATTTTCACCTGCAGAAATCCATTCCCAAGCTCGGCAACCCTTGATTCTGTCATTTTCATTCCCCTATTCACCCATTCCAATTCTCTCGCAAGTTCGTCTGCAACGAAGCTATTTCTCTCATCTTAGCATAATCCGAAGCGCTCCGCGCACACTAAGGGGAAATGATCCAATTCGGGAATGGGCTGCTAAGGAGGAACCCTTTGCCATGAATGAACGGATTCAATCCTTATTTCCACAGGCAGTCGATCTCAAAACCTATGCGATAACCAACAGCGAACTCACCATCGAATTCGCCTATATTGCATCTCTATGCGACGAGGATACCATCAGTCAATTCATATCCGTCCCCTTTGTCAAGGAAGAGACTTCGTTCAGCGAGCAGCTACGAACCCTTCCCAATTATAACAAGCTTGGCGAAGAGGCCGAGCTTCAAGAATGGCTTCTGAAAGGATATGCGCTCATTGAAGCGAACGGGCAACTGTACGCCTTGCTCGCAGTGAATGTCCTGTCAAACGATATATCGCAGACATTGGTAGAAAGCGCCCTGCAGGGATCGCAGATTGCTCTGAGCGAGGATCTCAACAAATCCTTGAATTTGATCCGATCGATGTACCCCAGTCTGACGCTCACAATCGAGCAGGGAAGCGCAGGAACGATATCCAGGACGCCGATTATGACGGTCTTCGATCAGAAGCTCGCGGATCCGGAAATTCTGAAGCATGTCAGAGACAAAATTACCGGCATACAGGCAGAGATGATTCAAGCTTCCGGTGAACTGGAGAAGCAGCTTGCGGGCAAGCTTCATCATCTGTTTCCTACCATTCTGATTACCGAGCGCCCAGATCGCGTCGCAATGGCGCTCAGCAACGGGAAAGTCGTCATTTTGTTGAAGGGTAGCATGTTTGCGCTCATTTTGCCCTCCACCTTCTTTGATTTCATGCATGCGGTGGAGGATAATTTCGAAGCGTACTGGATGACCCGATTCCTTATTATTCTTCGATATTTCGCGACCTTTCTGACAATTACGCTGCCAGCGCTCTACGTTGCCATCGTATCTTACAACCCGGAATTGTTTCGAATTCAATTGGCCTTCTCGGTTGCCGCCAGCCGTGCCGCAGTACCATATCCTTCGTTCATTGAAGTATTTATTATGTTGTTCATGATTGAAATGCTGATCGAAGCGAGCATCCGACTTCCGCGATTTATCGGTTCAACGGCAACGACGGTCGGAGGGCTCATCCTGGGTCAGGCCGCTCAAGAGGCGGGCCTCGTCAGCAGCATTATGATTATCGTGACCTCTGTTGTGGCAATCTCCAACTTTGTTATTCCAGTCAACACGCTTTCCTTCGCGATTCGATTTCTGAAATATCCGTTGCTTGCCGTTTCCATTTTCTTCGGAATCTCGGGCATTGCAGTTATGCTGTTTTTCTATCTTGTCTATATTTGCAATTTGCGCAGCTTCGGCATTCCGTATTTCAGACTGCCCGGCTTGACCAAATCCGTAAAGCATGACATCGGGCAGGTGAATGGGGAATGAATCGGTATGTGCTCTATAATGTGTTGCTTATCAGCATCATGAACATTATGCTCTTCGTTCCCTTTATCCTGATCAAGGAGCGTTTCTCCGGCGCAGTCTCCTCCATCCTCATCGCGCCGTTCATTGGAACGGCGCTTATCTATATGTATACCAGCGCCATGCAGCGGTTTCCCGGCAAAGGATTGCCCGAGATTTTGAAGGAATTTTGCCCGAAATGGATCGTCGCGGGTTTGATGATGTTCTATGCCGTCATGTGGTGGTTCTCCGCTGCCATTGTCATCGTGGCGTATGCGATTCTCATCAACCGATTCTTCAATCCGGATGCGAATATTACGACCATCCTCGTTATGTTGCTTGTTGTATGCGCCTATGCCGCCTCGCGGTCTACGCTTACCGTCATGTTCTCGATAGAAATCTCTTTGGTGCTTAACGCGCCGCTAGTCTTGTTCATGCTGTTCAAAATGTTCAGCAGTCGAAGACTGAATTTCGATGCGATGCATATCGTCGCCAATTACGCTAAAGTTATGCCGACTATCGCTTCTCTGGCCGCGGCAACCTTTATTTTCACCGGTTATATCAATCTATCGCTTTATAATCGGCTGTTTCCGCCTCAATTCGTGTTTAAATTGCGTTGGGTCTATCCCGTCATCGGATTTATGATTCTGCTTTCTTCCTTCTTCGTTCCAATCGGATTCCACGGGACGGCGGCTGTTGATCGATATATATATATCTGGCCGATTACAGCCGACTCCTTGATGATGCACTACGGCTTTATTGAACGTGTATTATTCTTGTTTCTCATCATCTTTCTGAATATGAGCTTGACCTATACAATGTCGGGGTGGCATCAAGCGATGGAGTTTGTGAAAAGCAGCATTATGCCCCAGAAGAAGCCTGTTGTGGATAGTCGGGAAACGCCGCTGTCGAATTATATTATTATTGTCGTGTTCGCGCTTGCCACTTTATTGTACGATCATTGGATTAATGAAAAGCTTAATCTTATCATTACGCAGTATTGGCTAATCCTTCGAATGTTCACGGAAATTCTGACGGTACTCGCTATATTCATCTACAGCCGAAGGAGGTCGCATCCCTAATGAACTTGATTGCGCGAATCAGCTTGCCCTTGCTGATGCTTTTCATGGTGGCAGGCTGCGGGTTTAAGGACATTGACAAGCGGTTTTTCGTGGTGAATACAGGAATCGATTGGTCGGGCAATAAGGATAAGCCTTATCGCATTACGATACAGCTTGCTATTCCTTCGCCGAAGATCGAACCCGGCACTTCGAAGAATCAATATGAAACCATTGACGCTCCAACGATTGCAGAGGGTATTCGCATGCTGAAGGCTTATGTGGACAAGGAGCTTGATTTCGGACATTGCAAGCTGTTCGTCATCGGAGACGGCATGGCCAAGCAGGATATACGTCCCGTCATAAACTGGATGCTGAGAAGAAGAGATATTCAGAATGGAGCCAACGTAGCGATAGGCGAACCAACCGCGAAGGATATACTGAATATTCATCCGCCTTCCGAACGGTATCCCGGCAACGCATTGCTCCTCTCCTTCGGAACGGACGGGACGGAATCTTCTTATACCTATGTGGAGACGATTAGCGGCCTCGAAAGAAGATTGACCGAAGACGGCTTGGACCCCATTCTACCTGTCATAACAACCGATGGAAAGGAGAGCTTCATCATCAATCGAATCGCCCTGTTCGATAAGCAGCGCCTGAAGCTTTCGCTTCCGCCCGCGGATTCGCAATTGTTCACACAGCTTTCCAATCATTTCACGAAATCGTCAATGCATGGCATGTTCAAAGGAGATAAAATCGTGTCCGCCATTAACAGCTTTCAATCCAGTTTCCATATTCAACATGGAGCGGAGCCTGCCCAAATTAGAATGAAGGTGAAAATGAAAGTGGTGTTCGAAGAGGCGCCGGACGGATTGTTCAACCAGTCTTGGGCGCCGCTTGAAAAGCAGCTTGGAGAGGAATACGAGCAAACAGCGAATAAGCTGCTCAGGAAAATTCAACAAGCCGGGTTGGACCCCTTCGGCTTCGGTCTTCGATACCGCGCTTACCACCCCGGCGAGAATAACTGGAAGAAATGGAAGGATCTATACCCCGATGCGAACTTGAGCGTGAAGGCGCAGGTGAAGGTTGAAGGAACCGGTCTTATCAAATAAGACTGAGGCGGTTCGTTTGCTTCAGATCCTGAATGTTGCCGGCTCCAATGCCGAACATCGCAGCGCGCAGCTCGAATTCGATGCGCTCGAACTGCTCAACCAACCGGCGGATGGAAATGGCCGAATCGTCGCTTGCCGCTTGCGGCAGAAGCGCTCTGCCAAACCCCACGAGATCTGCGCCAAGTGCGATTGCTTTCGCCGCTTCTACCCCAGTGCGCATACCCCCGCTCGCGATGAGCGGCATATGCGGCAGCCGGTTACGGATATCGGACACAGAATCAGCGACAGGAATTCCCCACCCTGCGAATGCCTCTGCGGCGGCCTTCTGCATCTGGCTGCCTGATCGATGTTTCTCCACCTGGCTCCAGGACGTTCCCCCGGCCCCAGCCGCATCTACGAAGGAGACACCGGCACCCGATAAGCGAACGGCGGTCTCTCCGTCAATGCCCCATCCGACCTCCTTGACACCGACCGGGACGTCGAGTTGTCTGCATAGCTGTTCAATGGCAGCAAGCAGGAAGCTGAAATTGGTATTGCCCTCTCTTTGGAAAATTTCCTGCATGCTGTTCAGATGCAGCACGAGAGCATCCGCTTCGGCAATTTCTACCGCTCTTCGGCAAGCATCCACGCCGAAGCCGTAATTGAGCTGCACGGCGCCAAGATTCGCGATAACGGGAACGGTTGGAGCTTCTTCTCGGATTTGGAACGTAGACGCCAGCGCCTCATTCTCGATCGCGGCGCGCATCGAGCCAAGCCCGATTGCCCAGCCCCGCTCCTCTGCGGCAACCGCAAGCCTTCGGTTAATGGCGCCGGCGGCATTCGTGCCTCCCGTCATCGAGCTGACCAGCAACGGGGCTTTTATGCAGCGGCCAAACCAATTCGAATGCAAGCGAATATCGGTGAAGGAAAGCTCCGGCAACGCGTTATGCCGAAACCGATAATTTTCGAAGCCTGTGGATATGCCGATTCCGGTTACTTGCTCCTCCAGGCAAATGCGAATATGCTCGCTCTTGCGGGAGGATGTATCCAGATCTTGCGAGTGATCGGTAACAGTCTGTTTCGACTTCAATTTCAAAACCTCCAAGCTTCCGTAGCTATAAAATTCACCTTTTTACAGCATACCATAATACTCCTGCGCATGCTCTATAAGACCTATGTTATGATTTTTACAATCATTTAAATGATTGAAATTTTCATTTTTATTGTAATAAAGCGAGTTTAGGTGTACAATTTAATCAATCACAAATGACAGCAAATATTCAGGAGGCTATTATGGATATCCGTATTTTTGACACCAATGAACAATTAGATCAGCATGCCGCGAAGCTGTTCGTGGACCTTGTGAACGAGAAGCCGGATGCGGTGCTGGGCCTCGCCACCGGCTCTACCCCCATCGGCATCTATCGGGAAATCATTCAGGCCTGCAACGAAGGCAAGGTCAGCTTCAAACAGGTAACGACCTACAATCTTGACGAATATGTAGGTCTTGCGCCGGATAATGACCAAAGCTATGCCTATTATATGTCCGAGAATTTGTTCTCCAAGGTGGACATCCCGACCGATCATACGAATCTGCCTGATGGCATGGCTGCCGATCCCGGGAAAGAATGTGTCCGCTATAACGCTCTGCTTGAAGCCTCCCCGGCCGATATTCAATTACTTGGACTCGGCCATAACGGCCATATCGGTTTTAACGAGCCTCACGAAGAATTGATTAATGGCACGCATGTTGTTACTCTGAAGGAAGAAACGCGACAAGCAAATGCTCGCTTCTTCGAATCCTTGGACGAGGTTCCCACTCGGGCTTACACGATGGGAGTCGGTTCCATTCTGAAAGCAAAGTCGATTCTTCTGGTCGTTCGCGGCGCGGACAAAGCGGCGATCGTGAAAGAGGCTTTGACAGGCCCGATCACGACACAGGTACCCGCTTCCCTGTTGCAAACCCATCCAAGAGTCATCGTGCTGCTGGATCGAGAGGCAGGAAGGATGTTGAATTCAAATGAAAGCTAATGAAAATGAGTTGTTCATCCATCATGTAAAAATCGTGCTGGAGGATGAAGTTAAGATCGGCGCTGTTCATGTGAAGAACGGTATAATAGACGCCCTCTATACAGAGGAAGCTTCAATCGATGATATTTCGTTGCCGCCGGGCAGTTCGATCGTTAACGGCAACGGAGGATGGCTTCTGCCGGGCTTCATCGATATGCATGTTCACGGCGGCTTCGGCGGCGACTTCATGAACGCGGATGGGGAAAGCTTCGATCGTATTACCTCCTATCACGCTTCCCAAGGAACAACCGGCATGCTTGCAACGACCATGACCGCCTCCAAGGAAGCCATCGAGAAGGTGCTGCTGGCCGTATCCGACTATCAGAAGGAAGGCATGCCGCACGCGCAATTGCTCGGCGTCCATCTCGAAGGACCCTTCATCAGCGAGAAATGGCCCGGCGCGCAAAATCCCGCTTATATTCGGGAACCTCAGCTTTCCTGGCTTGAGGCCTGGACGGAGCGATATCCGAAGCTCATTAAGCTGCTGACTCTGGCTCCGGAGAAGGAAGGCGCTGCCGAGACCATCTCTTGGCTCGCGGAGCACGGCATCCTTGCGGCGGCCGGACATACCGATGCCAATTACAGTGAGATGATAAAAGCTGCTGATGGAGGTCTATCCCATGCCGTGCACACGTATAACGCGATGAAGGGCCTTCATCACAGAGAGCCCGGCACGCTTGGCGCCGTATTGACCGATGATCGCATTCATGCCGAGATCATCGCGGACGGCGAGCATGTGCATCCCGCAGCCATCGCCTTGATGATCAAAGCCAAGCCGATCGACAAGCTCATTCTTATAACGGATGCGATTGAAGCGGCCGGCATGTCGGACGGCAACTATAATCTGGGCGGACTCGATGTAGTGGTGAAGAATAGCGTAGCCAGACTTCGGGATGGAGGTTCGCTGGCGGGAAGCAGCCTCAGCATGATCCGCGCTTTCCGCTACATGCTTGAGCATACCAAGCTTTCCGTTCAAGAGATTAGCCGCATGGCAAGCGGCAATCCGGCGAGAGAGCTCGGGATTGACAAAGAGACCGGCTCGATTGCGCCAGGCAAGCAAGCCGATCTCGTATTGACCGATCCTTCTATGAGCGTTGTCGGCACCTGGGTGAGAGGCAACCGAATTTTCTCGAGCGAGGATCGCTAATCAGGCAAATAGACTGTGATGCCATGAAGACGAATGGCATCGCCAAGCGGCCCGTCAAGAGGGGAGTCAGTGATGACTCCCTTTATTTCCGTTAGAGCGGCGATGGAGAACAAGGACGTGCGATTGGCTTTCGTATGATCGAATACGACATAAGTCTCCTGCGAGCGCTTGATCAACGCTTTGGCGCTCTGAGCCTCTTGCTCGGAATAGCTGGAGATACCTCCCTCGGAGGAGATGCCGTCGACGCCGATGAACATCTTGCCGATATGAAGCTGGGCAATCATCTCTTCGCCGAGCGGTCCGCAGAGCTCAAAACTGTTATGCCTCATGATGCCGCCGGTAACAACGACCTGAATCCTGCTGTCGGCCAACTCCATCGCGATATTGATTGCGTTCGTAACGACCGTTATGCCCCGCCGTCCTTTGAGCAGCTTGGCCAGCAGGAAATTGGTCGTGCCGCCGGATAATCCGATTACATCGCCTTCCACGATTTGCGAGGCTGCCGCCTTGGCAATCTTCTCTTTCTCGAGAATCGATAATCCTTCCTTCTCCGAGAAGGGAAGCTCGCGCATAGCGCCCATGCCGTCGTACATCGCGCCGCCAATCGTTCGAATAACCGGATAGATCGCTTCCATCTGCTCCAGATCGCGTCTGGCCGTCGCTTCCGAACATCCGAATCTCTCCACCATCTCTTGAATCGTAATCTTCCCTTGCTGCTTCAGCAGCTGAAGAATCGCTTCCCGTCTTCTTGAGCCCTTCGTACCGCTTAACTCCGCCATGCTCAGCGCTCCACCCAAGCCTTGGAGGACATGCGCTGCTCCACGACATCCCATGCAGGCAAAGCTTCCCAATCCCCGCGCATTTGCACGACGAGCGAACCGTTAATGCTGGCGAGACGCACGGCTTCAATCGGCTCCATGCCTTTCATGATGCCAGCGAGAAAACCTGCGCAGAAGCCGTCTCCCGCGCCGACAGTATCCACAACCTGTTCGGCCGGATAGAACGGCACCTCCGTCTCCTTCCCGTCATCCAGAATAACGGTGGAATCGCCCACCCCTTTAATAATGGAGATCGCTTTCAGCTTCTCCAGCTTCGCCTTCACAAGCTTATAATCATCGGTATCATAGAGAAGCTTCAGCTCATCCCAGCCCGGCAGGAAATAATCCGCGTCCTCGATAAGCGGCAGCAGCGTTTCCCTTGCTTCCTCAATGGACCACAGCTTCAGCCTCAGATTCGGATCGAAGCTGATCTTCACGCCGGCATCCTTGGCGATCTCCACGGCTTTTCGAACCGTTTGCCGGCACGAATCGCTCAGCGCCGTTGTAATGCCGGTCACGTGAAGCAGCTTGGCATTGCGTATGTAGTTTTCGTCCAAATCCTCGGGCCTCATCTGACTCGCTGCCGAATGCTTGCGGAAGTAATGGACGGCAAGCCTTCCCGCCACATGCTCGCGGAACATCATGCCCGTCGGAGCCGCCCCGCTAAGCCTGACCCGTGATATATCGACGCCCTCTCCTCGCAGCGTTTTCAAAATCAACTTGCCGAAGGGATCGTCGCCTAAGGCGCCGAACCAGCCTACCGAAGCGCCAAGACGCGCAAGACCGATCGCGACATTGCTTTCTGCTCCGCCGAATCCCTGTTCCAGCAAGGAAGCCCTTTCGATCGAACGATGCTCCTGCGGCATGAACAATGCCATCGATTCGCCGAATGTTATGATCTGCGGTGAATTTTCATGCACGGTTTAATCCCCCTGATTATCATTGAATTCTTAGAATGAATAATACATGAAGTAAATAACAGCCACATACAAGATTAGAATGATATAGCTGAGCACCTTCGCCTTGCCGAAATGGGAGGAGGCGTCCTTGCCTTCCTTGATCGAGCTGATAACGAGCTTTAATGGCTTGGAGATAATGCCGCCCAAGGCCGCAATGCCCAGAAACAGCAAAACGACAATGATCATCCATGCGACAGACAGATCGTACTTGGACATCAAGTAACCGCCCGTAATAAGCTGCAGCACAAGAAAATATTGCACGATGCGATTCGCGGAAAGCACGCCTGCCGCGAGCCCTTCTTGACCCGCGCCTGCCAGCTTCGATGCCTTGCTAATGATAAATGGCAATACAATGTAGAAGCCCATTCCAACCGCTCCAAGCAAATGCAAGAAAAGCAATGCTCTTTCCATAATCATTTCCTCCTAAGTTCCTGATTTCTTTTTCATCTCGCCTAGCGCATTCTATTAAACAGTTTATCAGAAACTCGCTTTAATTCAAATGACAATCCGATGTCATCCCATCATGCTTTTTTTGCAGAGTACCGCTTTAATGGCGAAATAAGATACGGATTCAGGAAGCAAATCCTTGATCGGCTTCAGCTTCTCCGCTCCCGCCTCTTCAATCGCCCCCAGAATGAGCGGCTCTTCCTCGGGCACGATAATGCGATTCCAGTCGATTGCCATGCCTTCCGTCGCGCAACGTATAATATGTCCTTCCACGGTAACCTGACTCATGCCTCGCTGCTTCGCAATTTCTCCCGGGTCATGCCCTTCCTGAAAGAGCTGGAAGGAAGCCAGATGACTTGGCTCCTCCTCCCCGACCGAACGGCTTGCCCGAGCAACAGGGCTTGCTTGGGGAGACTCGCCCTGATTGGATGATGGGGAAGATACCCTTTGAGCGGCTCCGCCATGCAAGGAGCGAAGCTCTTGCGCGAGCTGCAGCAGTTCGTCGCCATAGCGATCCGCTTTGGCGGCGCCAATGCCTTTCACAGCTAGCAGCTCATCCCGATGGGCTGGCATTGCGACAGCGATTTCCCTCAAGGTTGCATCGGAGAAAATCATGAACGGAGGAACGCCTTCCTTCGCAGCGGCTTCCTTGCGCCATTGCTTCAAAGACTCGAAAACAGGCGATGCGAATGAAGCGCTTGCGCTATGCGCCTGCTTCACCGTGGCTCTGACCCGCTGCTTGATCGTTTCCCGGCCTTCAAGCACCGGCAATGCGTTAGACGCTAGCGTCACGGTAGGATATTGTCCTTCGGTAAGCCGGAGATACCCTTCCGCGACCAGCCAATAAAGCCAGTCCGCGATTTCCTTCTCAGGCAAATGACGCATGAGACTGTAGGTGGACAGACGGTCCAGCCCCGATTCCAGAAGTCGCTTGTCTCGGGAGCCTTTCAACACCTTGGCGACCATCGTCACGCCGAAACGGCCTTTCATCCTGCCCACGCAGGATAAAGCCATCTTGGCTTCTTCCGTCCGGTCGGTCAATTCGCTCTTATCCAGACAGGAGCTGCATTTCCCGCAGGGCTCCACATCGCTCTCGCCGAAATAATCGACGATATATTGCTGCAGGCAACGATCCGTGCGGCAATAATTCATCATGTTATGGAGCTTCGACATCTGAATGGATTTGCGATCCTCCGCAGCCATTCCTTGCTCGATGAGGAAGCGCTGAATTTGCATATCCGCCGGCTCGAACAGCAGGACGCATTCGCTTTCTTCTCCATCTCTCCCCGCTCTTCCGGCTTCCTGGTAGTAGGACTCCAGATCGCCGGGAATTTGCCAATGCACGACGTATCGGACATTCGGCTTATCGATGCCCATGCCAAATGCGTTGGTGGCGACCATAATGCGGACCTGATCGAACCGGAATTGCTCCTGGGCCTCCATTCTCTCCGCATCCGACAAGCCGCCATGATATTTGCTAGCTTCGATTCCTTCGCTCTGCAGCAGCTCTGTTACTTGCTGGGTTTCCTTGCGGGTTGCCGCATAGATAATACCGGATTGCTGCTCTCTTTCCTTCAAGAAACGAAGAAGGAAGCGCTTCTTATCCGCCCCCGTGACAACGGACAAGGAGAGATTGGGGCGCGCGAAGCCGGTCACATAGGTTTTCGGATTCCGCAGCCGGAGCATTCTTACGATATCCTCCGCCACTTCATTGGTTGCGGTCGCAGTAAAGCCGGCCACTAACGGACGATTCGGCATGCGGCCGATCCATTCTGCCAATTGCCGATAGCTTGGCCGAAAATCATGTCCCCATTGCGAGACGCAATGCGCTTCATCGATTGCGATGAGCGGAATTTGAAGCTGCTCCGACAAGCTCTGGAACATCGGGGCGTCCAAACGCTCCGGAGCAACATACAAAAGCTTGTAATCGCCGTTCATGGCACTCCGAAGCACCCCGCGATATTCGGCTGCGCCGAGCGAGCTGTTCAAGAACGCTGCGGAGACGCCTAATCTGCGCAAGCTGTCCACCTGATCCTTCATCAAAGAAATGAGCGGCGATATAACGAGCGTTGTTCCCGGCAGCAGCATAGCCGGTATCTGATAGCAGACCGACTTTCCTCCGCCTGTCGGAAGGATCGCGAGGGTGTCATGGCCCTCCAGAATGCCTGATATAATCTCTTCCTGTCCTTTTCTGAACGTATCGAAGCCGTATATTTTTTTTAATGCCTGCTGTGCTTGTTCAATCATGAATCTTCGCCTCCCGAAACATAGAAAGACCCTGGCAGCATGTGTCAGGGTCCTCCCAAACGAATTTTATCGCGTAACGCTATATAAGCTGAGCAAGACAACTACTGGCCAGCCTGCACTACTTTGATGACATTCCTCACCGATTCCGCCGATTTATCCAGTGCCGCTTTCTCTTCCGGCGTCAATTCAAGCTCGATTACTTTCTCGATTCCGTCTCCGCCGATAACTGCCGGGACGCCCATGAACAGATCTCGATAGCCGAATTCGCCTTCCAAATAAGCGATGACGGGAAGAATGCGCTTCTTGTCCTTGAGCACGGCTTCCGTCATTTGCACCAGGGAAGCCGCCGGAGCGTAATACGCGCTGCCGTTGCCCAGCAGATTGACGATTTCTCCTCCGCCAACCCTCGCGCGCTGCACGATCGCCTCAATGCGATCCGCCGGGATCAGCTTCTCTATCGGAATTCCCGCGACATTCGAATAGCGAACGAGCGGAACCATATCATCGCCATGTCCGCCCAATACGAAGCCGCGAACATCCTCTACAGACACGTCCAGCTCTTGGGCGATGAACGTGCAATAACGCGCTGTATCGAGCACGCCGGATTGGCCGATCACTCTATTTTTCGGAAAGCCGAGTGTTTGGAAGGCTGCGTAAGTCATCGCGTCGACCGGATTGCTCAGGATAATAACATAAGCGTTCGGAGACGTTGCCTTTACTTGCTCGCACACCGATCTAACGATGCCGGCATTCGTGTTCACCAGATCATCGCGGCTCATGCCGGGCTTTCGGGCAACGCCTGCCGTAATGATGACAACATCGGAATCTCTCGTATCATCATAGCTCGACGTGCCTGAGATATGAGCGTCCACTCCCATGACCGGTGTGGCCTCCAGCATATCCAGAGCCTTGCCTTTCGTCGGATTCTCCA
This sequence comes from Paenibacillus sp. HB172176, assembly GCF_011947265.1. Classification (GTDB taxonomy): domain Bacteria; phylum Bacillota; class Bacilli; order Paenibacillales; family Paenibacillaceae; genus Pristimantibacillus. The sequence goes on along the minus strand of NZ_JAATHD010000021.1, from coordinate 95,017 downwards.
GCGGCGCGATATCTACAAGCACGACATCGCCAAGCTCCTTCTGCGCCAGCATCAGAGCCGTTGTCGCGCCAGTGAATCCGGCTCCCACGACCGAAATTTTCTTACGGGCAATAGCCATTCCTTTTCTTCCTCCAATCCAAAATATAATGAAGCGTGCTCCGATAACAATTGCCCTCGCTTTCGCAAGGGCAATCTCGTTATTGTTCTACATGTTGTTGATGACTTGGTTCGCGAACTCGGAACATTTCACTTCCGTAGCCCCATCCATTAGACGAGCGAAATCATATGTTACCGTTTTGTTGTTAATGGAAGCTTCCATGCCTTTGTAGATCAGGTCAGCCGCTTCCTGCCAGCCCAGATGCTCGAGCATCATAACGCCGGAGAGAATAACCGAACCCGGGTTCACGACATCTTTGTCGGCATATTTCGGAGCCGTGCCGTGAGTCGCTTCAAAGATAGCATGTCCAGTCAAGTAGTTAATATTAGCGCCCGGCGCAATGCCGATGCCGCCAACTTGAGCTGCAAGCGCGTCGGACAGATAGTCGCCGTTCAGGTTAAGCGTCGCGATTACGTCGAAGTCGGTCGGACGAGTCAGAACCTGCTGCAAAGCGATATCCGCAATCGCGTCTTTCACGACGATTTTGCCTGCTGCTTCCGCATCCGCCTGCGCCTTGTTCGCCGCGTCAACACCTTCTTTTTCCTTGATGCGGTCATATTCGCCCCACGTGAAGGTTTGCTCTGCGAATTCTTGCTCGGCTACCTCGTAGCCCCAGTTTTTAAATGCACCTTCTGTATATTTCATGATGTTGCCCTTGTGAACCAGGGTTACGGATTTTTTGCCATGCTTGATCGCATATTCGATAGCCGCGCGCACCAGACGCTTCGAGCCTTCGGAGGATACAGGCTTGATGCCGATGCCGGATGTTTCAGGGAAGCGGATTTTGTTCACTTTCATTTCTTGCTGCAGGAATTCGATGACCTTCTTCACCTCTGCCGAGCCTTCTTGATACTCGATGCCTGCGTAGATATCTTCTGTATTCTCGCGGAAAATAACCATGTCAACGAGCTCAGGACGCTTCACCGGAGACGGCACGCCGTTGAAATAACGAACCGGACGAAGGCAGGTATACAGATCCAGCTCTTGACGAAGCGCAACGTTCAGGGAACGAATGCCGCCGCCGATCGGCGTGGTCAGAGGGCCTTTGATTGCTACGATATATTCGCGAATCGCGGTTAATGTATCCGCTGGAAGCCATTCGCCATAAGCGTTGAAAGCTTTCTCGCCGGCGAACACCTCATACCAAGCGATGCTCTTGCTGCCGTTATAGGCTTTCTCGACCGCCGCGTCAAGCACGCGCTTCGATGCCGCCCAGATATCGCGGCCCGTTCCGTCGCCTTCGATGAAAGGAATGATAGGATTGTTCGGCACTTGAAGAACACCGTTGTCGATTGTAATTTGCTCGCCTTCAGTTGGCAGCGCGTATTTCTCAAACTTAGCCATGATATAAATCCTCCTGAAAAGTATTGTTGTTAAAGCGCATCGTTATTGCGGTCAAAAAATGATCGATCAGGTTTGGTTTAACGCTGTTCAATCGGCACGTATTTGACATTCGTCGGTCCGACATAGTCGGCGCGCGGACGAATAAGACGATTGTCCTGATATTGCTCGAGAATATGCGCGCACCAGCCGGATACGCGGCTGATCGCGAAAATCGGCGTAAAGAGATCGCGCGGAATTTCAAGCGTCGTGTACACGGATGCCGAGTAGAAATCGACATTCGGCTTGAGGCCCTTCTGCCCGGTTACGAGCTCTTCAATCTTGATCGACATTTCGTAGAGCTCCATGTTGCCTTTCAGCTTGCCCAGCTCGCGGGACATCTTCTGGAGATGCTTCGCGCGCGGATCGCCGTTCTTGTACACGCGATGACCAAAGCCCATAATTTTCTGTTTGTTCGCGAGTGCGTTCTGGATATAGCCCTCTACTTTGTCGAACGAGCCGATTTCTTCGAGCATAACCATTACCGCTTCGTTCGCTCCGCCGTGAAGCGGACCTTTCAAAGCGCCGATCGCGGACGTAACGCCCGAATAAATATCGGACAGGGTCGCAACCGTAACGCGCGCAGCGAAGGTGGAAGCGTTAAGCTCGTGATCGGCATGCAGCACAAGCGCCTGATCCAATGCCTTGACCGCTACCTCGGCAGGCTCCTCGCCCTTCAGCATATAGAGGAAGTTATGGGCGATGGATACACCCTTCTTCGGCGCTACCGGCTCTTTGCCTTCGCGAATACGCGCGAAAGCAGCGATTACCGTAGGCAACTGCGCCTGCAGTTTAATCGCTTTCAGTTGATTGGCTTCAGGGGTCATTTCGTTAGCGGATTCATCATACAAGGCCAGGCTGGACACCGCCGTGCGGAGAGCTGCCATTGAATTCGTATTTTTGCCGTACAGCTTTATTTGCTCAATGACTTCATTCGGAATCGAAGCATATTCATCCAATTGCGCGTTCAGCTTGTCGAGCTCGGATCTGGTTGGAAGCTTGCCGTACCATAACAGATAAGCTACTTCTTCGAAGGAAGCATTCGCAGCCAGATCGTCGATATCTATGCCGCGATAAGTAAGTACGCCGTCAATAATAGAGCTTATGGAAGATGCCGCTGCGACAATGCCTTCCAGTCCTTTAGTTGCTGTCATCGTTCTCTCTCCTTTATACTCAAATCGTTACATCCTATTGAAAGGTCAACACGTTGTACCGTCGCTATTAATCATAAATGATTTTGAGGTTGAAGCCAACAAATTAAGGATAAAAATGCTTTATCGGCATCATTACATATTTGAATCGTACGGCTCGACAGCTCATTATTCCACGGGAACAGGCAGAATATACTTCGCGGCCCGCGTCATAATATGTTAAAATGTCCAGAACACTATCCGGCATGCGAGCATGCCGGTATCGGAGGAATGTCATGACAGGTCAGCGTATCGGCATTATCGACATCGGCTCCAACTCCATTCGGCTGGTTGTCTATGAAAGAACGGAAAACGGAGCCCATCGCGTAGTAGACGGAGGCAAACGCTCTGCCAGACTTAGCAGCAAAATCAATGATGAAGGGAATCTCCTTCGCGAGGCCATCGACGAGCTGATCGACACCTTGCGTCATTTCATCCGCATCTGCTCCCATCACGGCGTAAGCGATATGCGCGCGGTAGCGACAGCCGCAGTGCGCAATGCAGGCAATCAGCACGCTATTCTCGAACGCGTCAAGAAGGAGACCGGACTGTCGATCGAGCTGCTCTCCGGGGAGCAAGAAGCTTCCTATGGCTTTCTCGGCATGATCAACTCCATGAATGCGAGAGACGGCTTTCTCGTCGATATCGGCGGCGGCAGCACGGAGCTCAGCTTGTTCCGGGATCGCGTCCTGCTGGAGTCGGTCTCGTTCCCGTTTGGCTGCGTCAGCCTGAACAAACGATTCGATTCGAAGGAGCAATTAAGCGACGATACGCTCAAAGACATTGAAGCTCTGGTGCTTGACGCCGCCAAACGGCATCCGTGGATATCCGACAATCCGGGCTTGCCGTTCGTCGGCGTAGGAGGTACCGTGCGCGCGCTTGGAAAGCTTCAACAAGCCTCCGAGCAATATCCCTTCGCCCAGACGCATAATTATACGATCCGGCATGAGCAGGTGGACGGGCTCTTCCACGAGATGCGCAAGCTGCCGCTTGACCGAAGACGAAAGCTGCCTGGCTTGTCCAAGGATCGCGCGGATGTTATTGTGCCGGGCATAGCCGTTCTGCGCGTTCTATTCAAGCTGACCAAATCGACCCACTATCTCATTTGCGGCGCCGGGCTGAGAGACGGCTTATTCCATGCCACCCGATTTCCGAATCACTCCAAGCTTGAAGATCCGTTAGCCTTCTCCTTAAGAAATCTAACGGCTCTGCATACCGAAGCGCCAAGGCAGCATGTCATGCAAGTGAATCGCTTGGCGCTGGAACTGTTCGACGCGATCTCGCGGGTACAGAAGCTGGGCAAGTCGTCAAGAGTTCTGCTCGATGCGGCTACCCAGCTATACCGCATCGGAGCTTCCATCGATTATTATGATTTCTCCAGACATTCGTTCTATCTCATCATTCATTCGCATCTGAACGGATTCACGCATCGCGAAATATTGATGACAGCGGCTATTGCCTCCTTCAAGAGCAAAGGACGAGCGAAAGGCCAGCTTGCGCCATATGCCGCTTTAATCAGCGAAGCGGACATGGAGCTGATCTGCAGGCTCGGACTGTTGCTGCAGCTTGCGGCTGCTCTTGATCGCAGCGAGGCGCAGACCATCGGTCAGTTGTCTGTGCGTATTACGGACACGAACATGCTGCTTCTGCCCCTTCATCCAAGAGGCTCGCTCGCGATTGAGCGGCATGAGGTCGAAGAGCTCGCTCCGGATTTCAAGAAGCACTGGCAGATCAGTCCCCAGCTTGATTATTACGTGAAAGCATAGGCGTCAGGCATGCCCCTTCCACAATGGAATCAGCTTGGCCTCGAATTGACTGCGGAACGGCTTGTCGGCATCCCCATGCACATGCTCGTACAAGCCGCTCGATTTCAATTCGCGGGCCTTCACATTATCCTCGAGATTAAGCTTCAGCATTTTGATCAGAATTTTCCGAAGCTCGATGTCGAATACCGGACACATCAATTCAATTCGCTTCGTTAAATTCCGGGTCATCCAGTCCGCGCTGGAAAGATACACCTCTTCTGCTCCGTTATTGCGGAAGTACATAATTCTTGCATGCTCCAGGAAACGGTCGACAATGCTGAACACTTTAATGTTCTCGCTTCTTCCCGGAATGCCTGGCCGCAGACAGCACACGCCGCGAACGATCAGTTCGATTTTCACGCCCGCTTGCGAAGCCTCGTACAGCTTGTCGATCATCTCTTTGTTCGACAGGGAATTCATCTTGGCGATAATATGCGCCTTCTTGCCCGCTCTGGCATGATTGCTTTCCCGATCGATCAAACGGTAGAGCTTCTCCTTCAAGTCGGTTGGTGCGACGCCGAACGCTTTCCACTCATAGGGAGAGGAATAGCCGGTAACCTCGTTGAACAACGCCGAAGCGTCTCCTCCGATGATTGGATGCGACGTGAACAATCCGATGTCCGTATACAGCGTCGCCGTACTGTCGTTATAGTTTCCGGTTCCAACATGAACATACCTTCTTAACGTACCGAACTCTCTCCGGACGACCAGCAATATCTTCGCATGCGTCTTCAAACCGACCAGTCCATAGACGACATGACAGCCTGCCTTCTCGAGCTGCCTCGCCCATGCGATATTCCGCTCTTCATCGAACCTTGCCTTCAATTCGACCACGACCGTCACTTGCTTGCCGGATTCCGCCGCTTTCGCCAGCGCTTGGACTAGTGCGGATTGGCCGCTGACGCGATACAATGTCATTTTGATTGCCAGAACATCCGGATCATACGCGGCTTGTAACACGAAATCATTGACCGCCTCGAAGGATTCGTAAGGATGATACATCAGTACGTCGCGGCTGCGAATAATTTCGAACATGTCAGGGATCTCTTCAAATTCGCGAGGATAAACCGGATCCATTCGCTCAAAGCGCAAATTATCATAGCCAGGCAATTGATTCGAGAAGCGCATCAGAAAGCTCAAATCGAGAGGCCCCTCAATTTCGAATAAGTTATCTTCAATCTCGAGCTCTTCTCTTAAGACTTGAAGCGCGTACGGATGCATCCCCTTGGCCACTTCCAGTCGAACAGGAATGCCCCAACGACGACGTCTGAGCTCCTTCTCGATCTCTTCCAGCAGGTCTTCCGCGCCTTCTTCGTTAAGGGTAAGATCGGCATTGCGAGTCAATCGGAACGGATGGACGGAGAATGGCGTATACCCGTTGAATAACGTATCGATGTATTGCTCAATCAAGCTCTCGAGCAATACGAACTCTACCTTCTTGCTATTGATTCTCCCCGGTACCGGTACAAATCTCGATAATATGGACGGCACTTGCACAATCGCGAACAACGGCTCCTCCTCTTCTGGAGCGCCGACGCGATTAAGCAGCACGGCCAAATAAAGCTCCTTTGTATGTACAAGAGGAAACGGTCTGCTCTGATCCACGGCCATGGGAGTAAGAACAGGAAACACAATTTCATGAAAATATTCCGAGATGGCATTTGTTTGCGTAGCGTTAAGCTCGTCGATCGAACGAATAAAAATGCCTTCCTTGCTGAGTCCGCGAAAAATTTCCCGATAGGTTCGATATTGTTCATGGACCATTTCCGTCGTCCGTTTGATCAGACGCTTCCATAATCCCGCCGGCGTGTAACCCGAGAAGTCCATCTTCGTAAAGCCTGCCCTCATTTGATCCTGAATTCCCGCAACTCGCACGCTCATGAATTCATCCAGATTACTCGACACAATAGACAGAAATTTCGCTCGTTCCAGCAGTGGATTGCTGGGATCCTGGGCCTCTTGAAGAACTCTGCGATTAAATTCAATCCAGCTTAAATCTCGATTGACGTATGGCGATATTCCCTTGTTCATTGGCCCCTCCTAAATAAGTTCATAGCTCTATCATGCCTGAAAATAATCAGCCGCATATTAACGAATTGTTAAGACTAAGTAAAAACTCGCCTGCCTGAGACATCGAAATGCACTGCCTCAAAACCTTCTGATTGTAAAGCTTCCGCTTCTCATCTTTTTCTCCAGCCACTGAAGCACCAGTGTACGCAGCAGCGGCCTGGTTATCGGGAGAAGCAAAACAAGACCGAACAGATCGGTGAAAAAACCGGGAGTCAACAGCAGCAGCCCGCCAAGCAGCACGCATAATCCATCTACAATCGCTCTTCCCGGCATTTGACCCGATTGCATCTGCCGCTGCGCCTCCAGCCAAACCTTCCTGCCTTCGTTCTTTGCAATAAAAGCGCCGATGGCGCTTATGACAAGAATAAGAAAGAATGTCGTCCACCCGCCCAGCCAAGCGCCCATCTGAAGAATGCCCCATAGCTCAACTATAGGAACACAGATGAACGCCGCTAATAGCCATTTATACATCATATTCCTCCCTTTGCGAAAAAGTATGTCGACAATCGCCTTTATTTGCGGGAAATCGCATCATACAGCTCCGGAAAAGCTTTGCTAAGCCTTGTCGGCTGGAAGCTTCGATTCACCCAAACATGCTTCGTGCCTCCTTGCACAAGCAGCTCTCCCGGCAGAGCCTCGCCATATTTCGCTGCATGACCATGAAAATCCTCCAATGCCACCCTTCGAATTTCGGACTCGAATGCAATGCGAAGCGGCGTCATTTCAGCTATACGCGTACAGACGAGAAGCGTGTCGTCATACTTTGCCGGCATTATGAAACGGCATGTCAGATCAATCACAGGCAGCAGCATGCCGTGTTCTTCAATCCTTTTATATGCATAACCCGCATTTCTTATCCATTCCGTCCGCCCGATTTCGAACCAATTCACATAATTCCCATGAAATACGACGCCCATCTGATCCGTCTCCTGATAGCGGACCCGCAGCGGATGGAGGTACCAGCCAAGCTCCCTGCTCATCACCATTCTCCTTTTGAAGGTTGTGAACTTTCATTTTGATCTTTCTTAGTGAACTTTCATTAAATTGAACAAAAAGCGAAGGTGAATGAAGTTCACCCTCGCTTGATTATATACATCTCTATTGTTCTGATGAATTACAGAACCTTGGATTGTCCGGAATAGATAAAGCCCGTTTCGGCATACACCGTCACTTCCATGCCGTCCTTCAGTTTTTCCGTAGCGCCAGGTATGCCAAGAATAACCGGTGTCGCCAGATTCAAGCCGCATACGGCTGCATGGCTGGTAATGCCGCCTTGCTCCGTAACGACCGCGCCGGCTTTCTCAAAGGCCGGCATATATTCCTTGTCGGTGGAGACCGCGACCAGAATATCGCCTGCCTGCGTCTTCGCGTTCGCTTCTTCAGCCGTGCGGGCAACAACAAGCTTGCCGGTAACCGTCTGGCTGCCGATGCCTTGACCCTGCGCGAGCAGCTCGCCAATATGATGAATCTTGATCAGATTCGTCGTTCCGGCGCGGCCTACAGGCACGCCGGCCGTAATGACAACCGTATCGCCCAAGCTAAGAATGCCTGTGCTCATAGCGCCCTTCACTGCAATTTCGAACATTTCATCGGTTGTATCCGCATCGGAGCCTTGAACGGGAATAACGCCCCAGCCAAGCGCCAGGCGGCGCATAACGCGCTCATCCGTCGTTACCGCAATAATCGGAGCCTTCGGACGATACTTCGATACCATGCGAGCCGTGAAGCCGCTTTGCGTTGAAGTAATGATCGCCTTGGCGTTCAGATCAAGCGCCGAATTGGCAACGGATTGGCTGACGGCCTCCGTAACGGAGGTTTGCTGCGCGTTGGCCTGCTTCGTGAAAATTTCGCGATGCTCCAGAGCGTCTTCCGCACGCTCTGCAATGCGGGACATCGTCTGCACCGATTCAACCGGGTATTTGCCCGCAGCCGTTTCTCCGGAGAGCATAATCGCATCGGTACCGTCGAAGATTGCATTGGCTACGTCACTTGCTTCGGCGCGGGTTGGACGAGGGTTGCGCTGCATGGAATCCAGCATTTGCGTCGCCGTGATAACGGGCTTTCCAGCGCGATTGCATTTCTTGATCATCATCTTCTGAACGAGCGGAACTTCCTCGGCAGGAATCTCGACGCCCAAATCGCCGCGAGCAACCATCAAGCCGTCGGACACTTCAAGAATTTCATCGAGATTGTCGACGCCTTCCTGATTCTCGATTTTGGATATAATTTGAATGTGACCTGCGTTATGCTTCTCAAGCAATTCGCGAATTTCCAGCACGTCGCTTGCTTTGCGGACAAAGGAAGCGGCAATAAAGTCGACGCCTTGCTCGATTCCGAATACGATATCGTTGGCGTCCTTTTCCGTAATGCCGGGAAGCGAAATCTTCACGCCTGGCACATTGACGCCTTTCTTGCTTTTAATCGGACCGTTGTTGACGATGCGGCAATGAATTTCCGTTCCTTCGACTTCTTCGACAATAAGACCAATCAGACCATCGTCGATCAAGACCGTGGAACCGACCGAGATATCGTTGGGAAGATTGCTGTACGTTACCGGGATGCGGCTGCGATCGCCAAGAATTTCTTCCGTCGTAAGCGTGATCGCGTCGCCTTGGATGAGCTCGATCGGCTCCTCCTTCAGCTTGCCGAGACGGATTTCTGGTCCTTTGGTATCCAGCAGGATCGCAACGGAAGTTCCAAGTTCCTTATTGGCCAGGCGAATGTTCTTGATTCGATTGCCATGTTCCTCGAAGTCGCCGTGAGAGAAGTTCAGACGGCCAACATTCATGCCGGCTTGAATCAGCTTTTTCGTATTTTCCAGAGATTCGCTGGAAGGACCGATCGTACAAACAATTTTTGTTTTGCGCATGTTAAGTTTCCTCCGTTTAATGCTTGAAGTTTCTATTCTTTATATACACGTCTATTCCGCGCGGCTTGTCCGGCATCAAGACGAATGTAACGTTGCTTAATTGAGCGTAGGCGCGGTTTCCAAGTCTTGCTCGAGCGCCGCGGCGGACGAATTCGCGTCTTCCTGCGCCGCATCGCGGGCCTCCGGACCGTCATCCATGTCGTTTCTTTTTTCGTCATCCCTTACAGCCATTTGAAAATAGCCGATTTTGCGGAATTTCTCGTATCGATCCTGAATCAATTCCTCGGAGCTGAGCGCAAGCAGCTCTTGAAGATGCTGCCATAACGCCGTTTTGATATTCGCCGACTGAGTCTCGAGATCCCGGTGCGCCCCGCCCTGCGGCTCTTCGATAATGCCTTCGATTACGCCGAACGCGAGCAAATCTTCCGCAGTAATCTTCATGGCCTCTGCGGCTTGATCCGCGCGAGACGCATCCTTCCACAGAATGGACGCCGCGCCGTTAGGCGAAATGGCGGAATAAATGGCATTCTCAAGCATTAACACGCGATTGCCGACGCCGAGAGCCAGCGCTCCGCCGCTTCCGCCTTCCCCGATGACAATACAGACGATAGGCACGCCGAAGCCGGCCATCTCGCGAAGATTCCGGGCAATCGCTTCCGATTGACCTCTCTCCTCTGCAGTATTGCCCGGGTATGCGCCCTTCGTATCAATAAAAGTTATAATAGGACGATTGAATTTGTTCGCTTGCTGCATGAAGCGCAATGCCTTGCGGAACCCTTCCGGATGGGGACTTCCGAAGAAACGGGCGATATTGTCTCTCGTATCCTTGCCGCGTTGATGTCCGATAACCGTGACCGGCATGCCGTTAAGCTTGGCGAGTCCGCCTACTATGGCAAGATCATCGGCGAATAGTCGATCGCCATGAAGCTCGATGAAATCCGTAAATATCTCGTTAATGAAATCGAGAGATGTAGGTCTTCCGTGATGACGCGCGAGATGCATCTTCTGCGCAGGGGTCAGCTCATTGTAGAGCTCTTCTTCCAGCTGCTTGCAGCGCTCCTCCAGCCGAGCGATTTCTTCCGAGAAATCGATGCCTTTGCCCACGCTTAAGCTTTTCAACTCCGTTATCTTCTGGCGCAATTCCGTAATCGGCTTCTCAAAGGGCAGTTCATTCGCCATGGGACGACTCCTCCTTCACGCAATGCATGTCAAGCAGCTTCGTCAATGTAGCCTTCATATCCTTGCGATGAACAACCTTGTCCAATTGACCGTGCTGCAAATTGAATTCAGCCGTCTGGAAGTTATCCGGCAGCTTCTGTCTAATCGTCTGCTCGATTACAATTCTGCCGGCAAAGCCGATAAGCGCGCCGGGCTCGGCCAAATTATAATCGCCAAGACTTGCAAAGCTTGCGGAAACTCCCCCTGTAGTAGGGTCGGTAAACACAGAGAGATATAAACCTCCCCCGTTCTGGAACTTCGCCAGCGCCGCGCTGGTCTTCGCCATCTGCATCAGACTCAGAATGCTCTCCTGCATGCGGGCGCCGCTCGAGGTGGAGAAAATAATAAGCGGAAGCTTCCGCTCATGCGCCGCCTCGATCGCCCGCGTAATCTTCTCGCCTGCTACTGAACCCATGCTGCCGGTGAAGAAGTCGAAGCTCATCACGGCTACAATAACCGTGAACCCGCCGATCTTGCCTTGCCCGGTAATAACGGCATCCCGCAGATTGGATTTCTTCTTCTGCTGCTCAAGCTTCGTCGCGTAGCCGGGAAATTCTAGCGGATCGACCGATTCCATCTCGGCGTCGAATTCATCCAATTGCCCGTCGTCGAGCGTGATGCCGATTCTCTCCCAGGCATTGAGGCGATAATGATGCCCGCAGGACGAGCATACCTTCAAATGCTTCTCGAGCTCCTTGCTGTACTGAATGGTGCCGCATTTGGGACACTTATTCATCAAACCTTCGGGAATATCGCGCTTTGGCCTCTCCGAAGGAATCGTTGCGTATTTCTTCTTGGAAAACAAATCCTTTATTTGCACGTATGTGACACCTCTCAAGGAACAATAGGATAGATTCTTGACTCAAGAACGAATAATGGCGTTGAATACTTCTTGCACTTCCTCCAATTCGCCTGACGGAACTAGAATCTCATATTGCTGTTTGGACAGATTAACGGGGCGGATCTTAACGAGAAAGCCTTCTTCCGTAAGCCGCTTCCTGATGTTCTCTGCCATTCGTTCTGTTGGTGCGATGTAAATTACCGTCCACATCATGGTACCTCCTGAAACTTCGCATAAGAGAAGAAACAAAATATAAGAATTTATAAGATTATCCTTATAAATTCTTATATTTCAAGCAAAGCCTATACTCTTTATTACACACCATTCCAGCAAAGGCCATATGATCTCATAATGATAACATAGTCATGGCGAATCCGGCAAATGATATTGATTGGCTTTCGGGTCTCCATGCGCGATTCGGGCGGAGGCTGCCGCCGCAAGTCCCGCTACCAGATCGTCCAGAAACACGTGAATCTTCTCTCCTTTCAGATTCAACTGACGAATAATGCCGGGCTTCACCTTGTCCAAATAACCAAAGCTTGTTAGACCGATCATGCCGTACACGTTCGTAATGCCCAGCGCCAAGGTCTCGTCGACGCCGTACAAGGACTCGTCTTTCTCCATAATGGCTTGAAGCGGCTGAGGCAGCAGCCTGCGCTCCGCCAATTCATCCATCGCGATCCCCGTATAAAGCACATATTGCACTTCTCTCTTCTCTAGCACGGCCCTTACGCTTTCTTCACACTCGACTATATTCAAATCGGCATTATAGGGACGTTGCAGCGAAAACACGATTTCTGCGACATCCTCGACGGTTACTCCGCGTCTCGCGAGCCAGCTCTCGATTCCTGTCATGCTATCATTCCTCCCGCAGGCAGCTTGTATCTCTATGCATATGCAGCTGCGGGCCCCAATGTGCATATTATTATTTGAGCGCCACTGTGCCCTTGCCCAGCAGCTCCTCGAGCTTCCGGATCAATTCCTCGTCCGGCCGTACGCGGTGACTGTCGCTAAGCGCGATCATCCGGCCCTGCTTTTCATAGAACAACGCCGTGTCGAGCTGTCCCGGATACGACAGCAGCAAAGCTTTGAGCTTTGATAAAATATCCGCTCTTTCATTGCTTGCGGTAATTTTGATATAAAAACGCTTCTTCGAGGCGGAGTGATTCGTTGCCGTCGCGGGCGATGCGCCGGCTGACTTGCTTCCCAATCTCGCTTCGCGGGCCCTCGCGGCCTGCCGCATCCGCTTCGCCCGCTCCTCCAGTTGCCCTTCCGCCTCGCGAAGCGGGACGGCGTCCTCCACCAACAGCTTGAATTGTTCGTCCTGATGCTGTACGGTTGCCTGCAGGAGCAACATTTCGTCCTTCTTCAGCTTGACTCCAATCCGCTTCCATACGGTCGGGAACACGACTCCTTCGACACGCATGATGCGATCCTCGACCTCGATAAATCCCATTGCGTTGCCCTTTTTGTTCGTGTAGGGCTTCAAGCTTGCGACCATGACGCACAGAAGCGCCTGCGCTCCGTCAGGCGCTTCCGCCAGCTCGGCCAGTCGATCAAGCGCAAGTTCGTCCGTCTGCTTCGTATATTCGTCAAGCGGATGCCCGGACAAATACATGCCCAGCAAATCATGCTCGAATTCGAGCTCCTGCGCCTGCGTGAAGGGGCGAATGTCCGGCAGCTCGACATCCCAATTCTGAACCTCGTCGAAGCCGAAAAACTCGATTTGCAGCTCTTCGCGTTCCTTCCGCCATTTGGTTGCCGCCTCGACGGTTTCTTCCAGAGCGCCCAGCAGCTGTGCGCGATGACCCGGCAAGGAGTCGCAAGCCCCCGCTTGAATGAGCGATTCCAGCACGCGCTTGTTGACGACGCGGAGATCGACCCGTTTGCACAGATCAAGCAAGCTTTCGAACGGCCGCTCCTCCCGCTCCTTCATCAGCGCCTCGATCGCTTGCGTGCCGACATTCTTGATCGAGGCGAGCCCGAACCGAATCGTGTCACCGACCGGCATGAAGGACACGCCGCTCTCGTTCACATCCGGCTTCAGCACGTCGATGCCGTTCCTTCGGCATTCATCCGCATACTCTGCCGTCTTGCGCATATTTCCCGTTACCGAGACTAGCATGGATGCCATGAATTCCACCGGATAATGGGCCTTCAGCCATGCCGTCTGAAATGCCAACACCCCGTAAGCGGCCGCGTGCGCGCGCGGAAATCCGTAATCGGCGAACCGCACGATCATATCGTAAACGCGGTGCGCGTCTTCCTCCGAATAACCCTGGCGCAGACTGCCCTTGACGAAATGGGACCGCTCTTCGTCCAACACCTCGCGCTTCTTCTTCGACACAGCTCTCCGCAGCAAATCCGCTTCGCCGAGCGAGAAGCCCGCCATAAGCGACGCGATTTGCATAATCTGCTCCTGATACACGATAATGCCGTAGGTGTCGGACAGAATTCTTTCCAGGGAGGGATGGGGATATTCGACCTCAATACGCCCGTGCTTGCCCGCGATAAACTTCGGAATAAACTCCATCGGTCCCGGACGGTAGAGCGCGAGCACCGAGATCATATCCTCGAAGCCGTTCGGCTTCAGTTCTCGCAGCACGCGCCTGACGCCGGTCGATTCGAGCTGGAAGATTCCGGTCGTATCGCCCTTGCCAAGCATGGCGTATGTTGTCGGATCCGCATCGTCGATCATGCGAAAATCGATGTCTCTTCCGTACTGCCGTTTGACCCATTTCAAGGTTCGATCGAGAATGGACAAGGTGCGCAAGCCCAGAAAGTCCATCTTCAGCAGCCCGATGGCCTCCAGATTCTCCATTCCATATTGCGTAAGAGGCGTCTGCTCGCTGCCTGCCTGAAGCGGCACATATTGGGTTAGCGGCTCTTGAGAGATAACGACGCCCGCGGCATGCGTAGAGGCGTGCCGCGGCTTGCCCTCCACTCTCATGGCCATGTCGACGAGCTTCTTCGTCGCAGGCTTCTGACGGCAAGCCTCCTGCAGCTCCTTGCTGCCGCGAAGCGCTTCCTCGAGCGTAATGCCAAGCTGATTCGGAATCAGCTTCGCCGCCGCGTCCACCTCATGGAACGGCACCTCCAGCACGCGCCCCACATCGCGAACCGCCGCCTTGGCCGCCATCGTGCCGAAGGTGATAATCTGCGCGACATGCTCTTCGCCGTATTTGGCCGCAACATAGGAGATGACCTCGTCTCTTCGCTCATCGTTGAAGTCGATGTCGATATCCGGCATGGAGATTCGCTCCGGATTCAGAAAGCGCTCGAACAGAAGCTTGTATTTGAGCGGATCCACATCGGTGATGCGAAGCGAATAGGCGACAAGACTGCCTGCCGAGGAGCCCCTGCCCGGACCAGTGCGAATGCCGCGATCATGCGCGAATCGAACGAAATCCCACACGATGAGAAAATAATCGCTGAAGCCCATATTCTCGATGACCGAGAGCTCATAAGCAAGCCGTTCCTCCGCTTCCTGCCGGAGCCCTCCGTCGCTCTGCCATGCGGCGAGTCCCGCATATCGCGAAAGCATGCCTTCCCGGCAAAGGCTTGCCAAATAGTCTCCGGAGCTCATCTCCTGCGGCACAGGCCTGAATACCGGCAGCGGTGCCCTGCCGAACTCAAGCGACAGCTCGCATTTGGCGGCAACCTCCAGCGTGTTCGCCAGCGCCTCGGGCACATGTCGGAATAGCGCATGCATCTCTTCGGCGCTTTTCAAATACAGTTGATTCGTCTCCATCTTAAGCCGATCGGGATCCTCGACCGTCTTGCCCGTGCCGATGCAGATCAGCACATCCTGCGTCTCCGCATCCTCTGGGCGCAAATAATGCGCGTCATTCGTAGCGATCAGCTTAATGTCCAGCTCCCGCGCCAGTTCGATCATGGACGCGTTCACCTTCTTCTGCTCCAACATGCCGTGATCCTGGAGCTCCAGATAGAAGTCGTCGCCGAATATCGCATGATAACGCCGCGCTGCTTCCGTCGCTTCCTCCCTGCGATCATGCAGGAGATGCTGCGACACCTCGCTTCCGAGGCAGGAGCTGAGACAGATTAATCCCTCGGCATAACGAGCGAGCGATTCATGATCCACGCGCGGTTTATAGTGAAAGCCCTCCAAATGGCCAATCGAGCACAGCTTCATCAAATTGCGGTACCCTGTCTCATTCTTGGCGAGCGCGATCAGATGATAGATCGGGTTATCTTTGCGGGAGCCCTTGTCAAAACGGGAGCCTGCCGTATAATACAGCTCGCAGCCGATAATCGGCTTGATGCCGCTTGCGATGCAGGCGCGATAGAAAGGAATCGCGCCGTACATGACTCCGTGATCCGTCAAGGCAAGCGACTTCATGCCAAGCTCGGCGGCTCTTGCCGCTAGATCCTTGATTCGCGCCGCTCCGTCCAGCAGACTGAATTCGCTGTGCACATGAAGATGCACGAATGATGGGTTGTTCGCCGCCTCCATCGCATCCCCTTCCCTTCCTGTTTGCCAGAAAATCATTACTTCCAGTTTATCATAATCGGGCTGGACACGCCCATACAATGGTACAAAAGGAATATCCGCGAGAGGAGGGCTTGAACCATGAGTTATTTTCTGTCGAAAGCCGGCATGGATTTTTTCATCGCGTTTGGCATCGTTATCGGAGGCTCCATGCTCGCCAGCATTGGTTCTGTATTCATGCTGATGCCTCCGGCAACCGTCATGCTGGATACGGCCGCCAGATTGAAGATATGGGCCATTGTCGCCGCGATTGGCGGCTCAATCGATCCGGTTCGCGTTATCGAGAGCAATATATCGTTAGGCTTGCTGTCTCCCGCGGCGCAGCAAATCTGCTTTATCCTTTTCGCTTTCCTGGGCGCGCATATGGCGACGGAGCTGGTAAGGCTGATTTGCAAGGGAGCTGTTTAGCCGATGCGGATGCCGCCATTCGAGAGATATTTGGAGGGCTTGCGGCTTCTGGGGGTGTTCCTTATCGGAGCGATTGTCGGAGCGATTGTGTTGAACGCGCTGTTCGCGGCGCAATTCGAGGCCTTCTACATGACGCGGAACGAGCTAGAGAACAAGCTTGAGCAATACGAGCTCGAAATCAAAAGCTTGAATCAGTACAAGAATCAACATACGGTTATTAAGACCATTCAACTCCGCATTGCGGAGAACGAGGATCAAAAGTCGCGCGCGACGCTCGATAAAGTGACGCAGGCGGAGCTGATCAAGCGAGTGAAATCCGATCTGTCAATCTTCATCGGACAGAGCATCTTCGACATCGACTCCGATGCGAAATTCGCCCGCAGACTGCTGGAACGCAAAGTCTATACGGATGTGTCCGGCAAGGATTACCGCGTCGAGCTCAGCACCGTGCTGCTGGTGGATAACGCGCTGCAAATCTGGATGACGGTCCTTCCCTACGCGAAGCCGCCGGCTACTTGAGAAATTTTCGCCCAAACATGATACAATGCTAGAGGAAGTTCAAAATAGGAAGTTCAAAAAGTCCGCTTTTGATCACGAAGCATGCCAAGAAGCATATTCGACATCGAATATTGAATTCAGCCGAAACTTCCGGTACTCACGTAGCTCCGCTACGCTCCGTTCCTCGGTTTCTAGCTTCTTTCAATCTTCTGAAGCGTTTTGGATAAACGCTGCTTCGTAAGCTTAAGCTCATGTGCTGAAAAGCAAACTTTTTGAACATGCACTAAGCAGGAAGTTCAAAAAGTCCGCTTTTGATCACGAAGCATCTATTAGACAGGAGAATATGGACATGGATCATTTCATTCAATGGCTGCTCTTTCCGCTGACGGTCATTACCTTAACGCTTTCGGCGCTGTTCAGCCTTCGCTCCAGAAGAGCCGCCGATCAAAGAACGAAGGGCATCAATTCCGCCCGGATGAACATCAGCATGGGAGCGATGCTCATTTTCCTTGCGCTGATTCAGTTGTTTCTCTCGGATCAATCCACGCTGCGCATCGTAATCGGAGCTTTGTTCATTGTCATCGGCGTATTCAATCTATTCGCCGGTCTGCGCAACCTTAGCATGTATCGGCAACTGGACCACAGCGAAAATCGCATGCCCTGACAAAGGTCGCGATTTCCCGCCCATCCCTTAGTAGGGATCGATCATCTGCGCCGTCAGCATCGCCTTGGCGGCCAGTCCCTGTTTGTCCACGATTTCAATCTCCAGCTTGGAAAACTTTCTGCTCAGCTCGAGCGCTTTCGGCGTTATCGTAATTTCGCTGTCGATCTGCACAGGCCTTACGAAATAGACCGTCATGCTCTCCAGCAGGAAATCCCTTTTGCCGGTTTCCCGAATCATTCGCCTCGCGGCAAGCGACATCAATGTAGAGAGCAGTCCCTCCGACGCCATGCCAAGCGCTCCCGACATCTGCGGCGTAATCGCGCCTTTGTAGCTGACGCTGACATCCTCCGTGCCGTTCTCCTCGCTCTGCATAAAGCCCGCCCACATCAAATCCTCGAAGGTCTCGCCGAGCTCCGGCTGTTTGCCGGCAAAACGCATGGCATCGAGCACCTCCCGCCGCGTAATCACGCCGAGCAGCTTGCGGTGATGGTCGACAATAGGAAGCAAGTCAATGCCTTCAGCAGCCATCGTATGCGCCGCCGAGGTAACGGTAATGTTCGGCGCGGCCGTAATCGGATGTCTCGTCATCACCTTGTCGACCGCAGCCTCATCGTCGCTGCCCGCCGCATCCTTCGAGGTCATCATGCCCGCGACTCTGCCGCGATCATCTATCACGGGAAAGCGCGAATAGCCGTTCTCCCTGGAAAGCTTATGGAAGTCGGCGATGCGGTCGCCCGTACGAAGCACGTTTGCCGGCCTGCTGAACGTGACAATATCCTCAATCAACATGATCTTTCGTTTGATCAAACGATCGTACATCGCCCTATTGATCATGGATGCGACGGTGAAAGTATCGTGACGCGAGGAGAGAATGGGCAGAGACAGCTCGTCGGCGAGCGAGATCATCTCCGGACCGGGCTCGAAGCCGCCTGTAATCAGAACGCCGGCTCCTTGCTCCAACGCGCAGCGATGCGCGCTGACTCTATTGCCGACAATAAGCAGGCTGCCCCCATCAATATATCGAAGCATGGCGTCAAGCTCCATCGCGCCGATAACGAACTTATGCAGCGGCTTCTTGAGGCCCGACGCTCCGCCGAACAGTCTGCCCTCGACAATCTGCGCCACCTCGCCGAAGGTCAACTGATCTACCGTGTTTCGTCTCTTTCTGTCGATGCGGACCGTGCCGATACGCTCCTTCGTGCTGACAAGACCGGAAGCCTCCGCATCCTTGAACGCTTTGTACACCGTTCCCTCGCTGATCTGCAGCTTCTTCGCTATCGCTCTGACCGAAATCTTCGTCCCGATCTCCAATGCTTGAATATATTTTACAATTTGCTCATGCTTTGTGCTTGTCATGTTGTTGGAATCGTCCATGGATGCCACCGTCCCTGTGCCTCTGTTTCTCCCATTATAAGAGAAACCGCAGCAAATAACGACCAGCCGCGGCAAAATGACCTCTACCCGTCCAGCTCTACCTTGATTACTTTGAGATTGGCTTCAACGTCATTGCCTTCCTTGTCCTTCAGCTTCCATCTCTTGAACAGCTGCTGAATCGTACCGACATTAATTGCCTGCTCCGCACCCTTCTTGATAAAGGCCTGCCAGTCATAGGCAATCGGCACCTTGTAGCGCTGCTTATGGATCGAATAGTCTTCGAAAACAATACATTGCGGAGGAATTTCCTCATACCTGCTCGTAAACAGGAAGGATCCGCTCTCATTGAAGGGGCGCGAAATGGCGTCCGACTTCAATCCCATGCGATATTCGACAGTCTGGGTGTGCGCGTTCACGCTGCATGAGAACATGCCCTTCGCGTTTGCCATCTTATGATGGCGATGCGAGAGGCGATAAGTAAACACAACATGGAAAGGAACATTGCAGTAAGATGCCCTTACCTTCCGAAAAAACTCAAACTCTTCTACCATCATCGAATCCTCACCCAGCTCCTTAACCATGACTCCCACCATTCTAACACAATTGTCATTTTTATGTTAATTATAATAATAAATCCACTTTTAGTCAATGACTATAGTCATTGTTATATATACACTCTATATTACGTTGTTCCCGTTGCCGCAAAACTCTATCGTTAGGCTGAGGTGAACCTATGAACAGCATCGGACAACAAATCGGTGAAAATATTCGAATCATTCGCAAAACAAAAGGCCTCAGCCAAGAGCAGCTCGCCTTGCGTGCGGAAATAAACGCCTCCTACATGGGTCAAGTCGAACGCGGCGAGAAGAACCCAACGATCGAAGTGCTGGGCAAAATCGCTTCCGCCCTGCAAACGCCGCTCGAGAAACTTGTGAATGTGCCGGCCGCGCTTGCGCCGGATCAAGACGATGACCGTTACGCCGACAAGATCGCCAATCAGTTGTCCGGCCTAAGCTTGAAAGAGCAGGAAGTCGTCTATAAATTCGTGAAGCAGCTTGTCCAGTTCCGCGAAATGGATTCTTGACGCGCGAATAAGCCGCCCCGAACACCGGGGCGGCTTATCCTTTTGCGTCAGTCAACGCAAATGTTCTTTTTGCCTCTTCTCCAGACGGCTCGCAATTCCATTCTCCCACAGCCTGATCTTCGCCGCTTTGACTGCGGAAAGCCTCCGCCGCTCCTCCGCGCCCATCAGCAGTATATTTACATTGGCGGCAACAATGAATGCCGCAAGCAGCAGCCATATGGCCCAGAACAGCAGCGACGTCTGATCCTCTCTTGCTCCCTCGACTCTCGTCGATGCGTACAGCAGCATTCCCGCCGCAGCGAGCAGATAGAAGAAATGGCGCATTCTCCCCTTGGGCTTATCCTCTTTTTTCATTCGAACCAACCTCCTCCGCATTCCCTACATTGTATGCCGAAGCAAGGCGTATCATGACAAGCCTCGCTTTCGGTTATTTTTCGAATCACAATCTACTCCTCGACCTCATATGATGAACTAATTCGTGTGAAATACCCATCCATCTTATATCCGTCATTCCTCCCTGATCCGGAAGGAGATTAATAATGCCAAAATCAAAAATTGCCATACAGGCGATTCATTCAGGCCAATTGCCCGATGATGCGATAATGATTGGCGAAATGGCCGCGCGGCAATGGAAAATTCCCCGCGGACAGCCCATTACCTTGAAATTCGGTTCCTTCCGCCAGACGGTAAGAGTGATGCCTGTCCCGAAGCTCGACGGCTTGCGCATCAGCCAGACCTTGGCTCAGCGCACGGGACTTCTGCAAGGCTTGACGCAAAACTCGCATTTAGGAATCACCTATCGCTCGCTTACGGCTACGCTGTCGCTAGGACCTCTAATCGGAGTATTGATCAGTCGCGATTATCCGCAGGACATGGGCAAGCCATTCGGCAATATCACCCTATTCTGCCGAGAACTCGTAGATGCTTGCAGAGCGAGAGGCGCTTATGTCTGTTTCTTCACTCCCGGCCAAATTCCATCCGTCTCGAGCTCGGATCAGATGGAGAGCTGGATCTATTCGGGAGGGTGGCGCAAAACGCTTATGCCATTTCCCGATGTCATCAACAATCGCTTAACCACAAGAAAGCTCGAGAACGATCCCTCGGTGCAGCAGTTTCTGAAAAACGTCAAGCTGCTTCATTCGGCTGAAGTATTCAACGAGAAGTTTCTTGACAAAACGGAAGTGTTCGACGCTTTGAAGAAGGACAGCAGCCTTACGCGCTACCTGCCGGAGTCGCATCATCTTCGCAATTACGCGAATTTGTACAACATGTGCTCGCGCTACAACAATGTGTTTCTGAAGCCGGCAAGAGGCAGCCTCGGCAAAGGCATTATTCGCGTCTCGCGCGCCGACGGAGAAAGCTATCAGGCGCTTTACGCCACGGCAGCGGGATCGCGAAGGCAAGTCTATCCAACGCTCGGCAAGCTGTATTCCGCCGTTTCGACGAAGATGAAGACGGCTCGTTATCAGATACAGCAAGGCCTTCAGTTAATTGACATTCAGAAGCGGCCCGTTGATTTCCGGGCGCTGGTGCAGAAGAACGCGGCGGGAAAATGGACGATTACGTCGATTGTCGCCAGAACGGCGGGCAATCAGCATTTCGTGTCCAATCTGGCGCGGGGCGGCACCTTAAGCACCGTCAGCTCGGCTATCGCCAAGAGCAATTTGAGCAGCGGGACCCCCAAACTGGATGCTCAAAATCGGCTTCGACGAGCCGCCTTGCAGATTGCCAAGGGAATCGAGACGCAGATTCCCGTTCATTTCGGAGAGCTCGGCATTGATCTCGCGCTCGACACCGGCGGAAAAGTATGGCTTCTGGAGGTTAATTCCAAGCCGTCCAAGAACGACAATACACCGCTTACGGAAGGGAAAATCCGGCCCTCCGTCCGCATGATGATACAATACTCCCGATATCTGTCGGGCTTCTAGGAGGAGAAGCCGAAATGGAGAGAAGAGTTGCATTCGGCATTATGATTGCGCCAGGAATCGGCGGAGGCTTGCAAAGCGAGTACGGAAGTTCCATCCCCCCGGAGCCCCTGTTGTGCAAGGAGCTCTGTTTGGCGGCTGTCGAGCAGTCGATGATTGCGTATGCTTTCTCGCCGGCGGATGATTTTGATCGCGACACCGGCCGTCTCAGCGGCTATTGCTACGAGAAGGGCGCGTGGAGCAAGCGGCTCGTTCCCCTCCCGGATGTCGTCTATGATCGTTCCTTTCACTTCCGCGGCGATATGCGCAGGGCGACAGCTATTGCGCTCTCTCTCCTTCAATCCGTCCATCCATTCAAGCTGCTCGGCAGAGGGCTGCCGTCCAAGCTTGCCGTCTACGAGGGTCTCGGCAAGGAGGGGCGGATAGCAGCCTATTTGCCGCCAACCGCTCTCTATCAAGCCTTCGAGCAGATTGACAGGCTTCTATCGCGCGGCGGAGACTCCGGCGGAGTCATTCTCAAGCCCGCATCCGGCATGCAGGGAAGGGGCCTTATCCGCGTTGAGCCCTCACGGAGCGGGAAAGGATTTGTTGCGGAAGGAAGAGCCCGGAGCAACAAGCCCTTCTCCCTTTCTTTTTCGAAGAGACAGGCTTTGTCGGACTGGCTGAAGGCATTTACCGGAGAATCGCCTTTTCTCGTCCAGCCTTATCTGCCGCTTACGGACCTCCACGACAGACCTTATGATATACGCGTGCTGATGCAGAAGGACGGGCACGGCAACTGGAGGCGCACAGGCTCCGCCATGAGGATCGGCAAAGCCGATTCGATAACGTCGAATTTGCATGGCGGCGGAGAAGCGAGGCCCGCTCTGGACGCGCTGTCCGAAAATTTTGGCAAGCCCGCTGCCGAACGTTTGTTACGGAAAATCCATACAATAAGTGGGCATACAGCAACAAGTCTTGAATCTTGCTTCGGCAGATTCGGCGAGCTTGCATTCGATTTCGGCGTTGAAAAGAACGGCAGAATATGGATGCTGGAAGCGAATGCGAAGCCCGGCAGAGAAGCTTTCCGACAAATACAAGATTTGAACGCTTTGAAATTGTCCGTACTCAGACCGCTGAGCTATGCCCGCTATCTCGTTAATCGCCCCGAGCCGGCTTTCAAAGCCAGAGAGTCCGCATATGACCATCCAGCCGCGTCTCAATAACGATAGTGAAGCTGGACAATGGTCCTTAAACGTTCAGGAGGTTCATCGATGAGTTTGACAACTTGCAATGTGCATTTCTCACAACAATCCGACAAAATGGTATATCTGTCCAGTCCGTTATTCAAGCAACTTGGGCTGTCCGGCAATAGATTGATTCTTCTCAAGCTGGGCAATGAAATGATAACGGCATCCGTCAAGCAGCTAAAACGGTCGGGAAATCATCTCTATCTCCCCTCCTCCGTCCGCCATTCGATACGCATTCCGAAGTCCGGCCATGTGTACGTGCAGAAAAGCGGCGAGAACGAACTGAAGCTCGGGCCCCTCGTAGGCATTCTAACCGACACCATTCATCCGGGAGAGAGCTATCCCTTCGGAACGCGTTCCGGCTTTATCAAACAAATTATGCGTTCCGGCGATCGCAAGGCATACATGTTCGGCTTTACGCCCAGCGACATCAACTGGCAGCAGGAGACGGTCAACGGCTATTTCCTGAATGCCCAGGGAGGATGGTATCGGAGGATCGTACCGCTGCCTGACGTCGTCTACAACCGGCTGCCCAACCGCAAAGCGGAAACCTCGTCCTACATTAGCGCGGTCAGGGAACGTTTCGTCAAACGGCAAATTCCGCTGTTCAATTGGAGCTTCCTCAATAAAGCGGATGTCTATAAGCTGCTGGACAACGATCCCGAAGCGCTTGCCCATCTCCCGGAATCCGTTACCAATCCCTCCCCCGCCAAAATCAAGGAAATGCTGGACAAATATCAATTTCTGTATTTCAAACCCGGCGGCGGCAGTCTGGGCATCGGCATTTATCGATTAACCCGGCATTCAAGCCGCGGTTATTTCGCAAGATATCGCAAAGGCAACCAAAACGTGCTGGTAAGATACAGCAGCTTTCAAAGTCTGATGCGAATGCTTCAGCTCAGACTCGGCTCGCGCATGGAGCAATATGTGGCGCAACAAGGCATAAGACTTGTCGAAATCGACAAGTGCCCCCTCGATTTCCGATTCCATATGCATAAAAACGGCAGAAATCAGTGGGTGCCTGCGGGAATCGGCGCGAAGAAGGCGGGAAGAGGCAGCGTCACTACCCATGTCAAAAGCGGGGGCTCGCTAATGACGCCCGAACAAGCGCTCAGCAGAACCTTCGGCACGGAGGCGGGAGCGATTCTGGAGAAAGCAAAGCGCGTTGCGGTGAAGCTGTCGGAAGCGATCGAGCGCAACTATCCGCATCGCCTCGGCGAGCTCGGGCTCGATATCGGCATCGACAAGGGAGGCGAGGTGTGGATGTTCGAAGCAAACGCGAAGCCTGGCAGATCCATCTTCAAGCATCCTGCGCTTCGCTCCGAGGGCAAAGCGTCGATATCCTATATCCTGGATCATTGCCTCTATCTAAGCCGCTTCCAAGGAGGCGAGAGATGATGAGTCTCCTGCAAGAAGAACGTCCGACGATCGAAACTCCGCGCAAAAAGCCGGTGCTCGCGATATTGACAATAGACGATTCGCGCGGCGAGTTCCGCGGCAACCGCAGAAACTTCGCCGATCTGACGCGCACGGGAGAAACAATGGGCTTCCTGGTCTACGTGCTCACCATCAAGCATCTCATGCTTGCGCGCAAGAAGCTTAGAGGTTATGTCTATCAGAAGGAGACGAACAGCTGGAAGCAAGAGCTCCTGCCGTTTCCCGACGTCATCTACAATCGCATTCCCCAGAGGGAAGACGAGATGCTGCCCCATGTCCGGCAGAAAATCAGCGCTTGCCGAAGACATACGCGGGTCAAAATATTCAACCCCTCCTTCTTCAACAAATGGGAATTATTCGAATGGCTCCGGAGATCCAAGCTGACAAGACCTTATATTCCCGCCACGCGCAGATTGATGAACATCGGCAGTCTGGACCGATTAATGCGAAAACACGAATTTCTGTATCTGAAGCCTGAAAGCGGCAAAGCCGGCAACGGCATTATGACGATTCGAATGCAAAGCGGCAAGCCGTTGCCTTACCGATTGAAAATACAGGAAAATAAGAGCAGCTCCACCTATAATTGCGCGAGCGTCCCCAAGCTTTGGTCGCGCATTCAGAAGCAGAGCGGCGGCGAGGCCTACATTGCGCAGCAAGGCATTCATCTCGCCTCCTTCAAGGACAGACGCTTCGACCTGAGAGCGCTCCTGCAGAAAAATCGGTTCGGCCGCTGGGAGCTTACCGGTCTGGGCGCGCGCATCGCCGGCGCGTCAAGCATTACGACCCATGTGCCGCGCGGCGGAAGAATCGATGATCCGGAAAAGCTGCTGACCCAATCATTCGACGCCGAGCAGGCTCATATTCTATTACAGAAAGCGAACAAAGCCTCCTTGCTTATCGCCAAGCAAATCGAACGGGCATCAAGGCAAAGGCTGGGAGAGATGTCCATGGATCTGGGAATCGACACCAACGGAAATCTCTGGTTCTTCGAAGCCAATTCCAAGCCAATGAAATTCGATGAACCGCATATCAGGCAGAAATCGCTCGAGCGGATCTTCCACTACAGCGCCTATCTGGCAAAGAAAAAGACAAAACGAACGGGAGGATCGTAATATGGAGCTCCAGCACCTTACGCCTGAGGATTGGTTGAAAGAGAAGAAGCGATTGCTGAACTTCGCCATTCGCTTCGGAGAGAAAAGAATTACCGTCGCCGCCTTGCATTCTCTCCGCAGCTTGAAGCCGGAATCGCTGCAGCCCGATGAGAGGGGCTGCAGCGAAGCCGCCGTCGTTATTTCGAAGCATGGAGGCCGGATGACCGGTCTCGGATTTGCCGCTGACGGAGGCGAAGGCGGCTGCTTTCTTGTCGTGCACCCAAGCGCACGCAGGCTGGGCACGGGCTCCTCGATTATGAGGGCGATTATGAAACGCATCGGCTTCCTGACCTGCGATGTCGCTTCGGACAATGTGCCCAGCATGGCGTTATGCTTCGCTCTGGGCATGAAAGCCGTCTCCATTCATAGAGGACCGACCGGCAAATCAACCCTCCGCTTCGAAAGGGGAATCCAGCATGACCCAGCCCATACTGGGCATATTGACTCTATATCTCAATGACGCCGGCGTAGTGGAGGAAAAGGCGATGTTCCGCAAGATGACCATCGAGGGACGAAAGCTGGGTCTGAGGGTTTTCGTCTTCACGCCCCAGGATGTGAATCATGACAAGAAGCGCATTCGCGGGCTGCATTATAACGAATCCACACGTGCCTGGTACAGGAAATGGACCTCCTTCCCCCATATGATTTTCGATCGATGCCGCATCCAGCAGACGCCCAGGTTCCAGCAGCTCCTGAAATTCCGTTCGCGATATCAGCATTTGACCTTCTTGAATCGTCCGCTCCGCAACAAATGGACCATCCACTCCCTACTGGCCAAGGACGAGAGATTCAGTTCCTTCCTGCCGAAGACGCGATACATCGACAGCGTGAAGGACATTCACAGCATGCTTCGCAGTCACAGACTGTTATATCTGAAGCCCGTCAACGGAACGGGCGGGCGAGGCATCCTGCGCATCGAGAAGCTGCGAGGCGGACGTCTGCTCGTGCAAGGACGCAATCAAGACAGGCGCATCGTGCAGCCGCAGCGAATGAACGAGAGTCAGCTGGACAGCTATCTTGGCAGATGGGATCTGAAGAACATTCGTTATATTGTTCAGCAAGGCATTCAATTAAAGCTGAAGGATGGAAGAGTTCACGATTACCGTCTTCTCGTGCAGAAGAACGGCAGCGGTGAATGGCAGGTAACAGGCTGCGCGGGAAGAATCGGCCCGCCTGGAAGCATTACGGCCAACCTTCACGGCGGAGGAAAAGCGGTGAAGATGGATGAGCTGCTTAAGGAATGGATAACGGATGAAACCAAAATCAGCAGCGTGAAATCGAGCGTATCCGAATTTGGAATAGCCGTGTCGCAATATCTGGAGCTTTGCTACGGCGCCTTATGCGAGCTTGCGATCGATATCGCCATCGACAGACAAGGAAAGATATGGATGATCGAGGTCAATCCCAAGCCCGCCAGAGAGGTGTTCGCCCGCGCCGGAGAGGGAAATGCCTATATGACGGCGATTCGAAGGCCTCTTGAATACGCAATCTGGAAGCATCAACAGAAACAGAAGAACCCCCGCCCAAACGGGACGAGAGAGGCTGCTCTCTCCGGCGAACGCGACTATGACGAGAGAGAAACAAATGGATGAATACGAAATCAGCCTGCCCGTTCCATGCCGGGCAGGCTGATTCTGCTATAGGCGGAGCGCTGACGGCCTGAAGCCGGCTTTGGTTGTCGCTACCAGAGCAGCTCTCTGAAATCGGATATTTGCCGGTCTGCTCCTCCAAGCTCGGAAGCTTTCCCGTAGCCCGCATACGCGCAGCCGATTGCTTGAATGTCGTTCTTCTTGCCCGCTTCCACATCGGAGGATCGATCACCGACCATCCAGATCGACGATTTGTCGTCCACGTTATCAAGCCCATGATCGCGCAGCAGCCTGGCGACAAGATCGACCTTGCTGGCGGTCGCAAATTCGCCCGCGCTGTACAAGCCTTGAAACAAATGGTCGATGTCTTTGAACTTCGCCACTCCCTTCACATAATCCTCCAGACCGTTGGAGGCGACGAACAGCTTCACGCCTCGAACGTGCAGCTCCTCCAAGGTTTCCCTTACATGCGCGTACAGCATGCCTTCTCCCGCCTGCAGTCCTTCCAATTCATACTGCAGCAGCAGCTCGTCCGCTCTCCTTCTCGCCTCGATCGTGCTATCCGGCATCACCTTGCGCCACAAATCGTCGAGAACCATGCCAAGACAGGCCAGCAGCTTCTCTACCGGCGGAGCATCCTGCATGTATAAGCCTTCCTCGCGCAAGGTTTGAAATACCCGTCGATGCACCTCGATCAACAGCGTATCCGTCTCGAATAAGGTACCGTCCATATCGAATATGACGGCAAGGGGTTTTGTCTGAGCGATGTTGTTCATTCTTGTCTTCCTCCTGATCATGAATCTGGCTTCGACCACTTTCTCTATTCTAATCGAAAAGGGGTTATACAGTCGAATTCTCGCAGGATCAGCCTCCGGCAAACTATTGATTCTTAAGAAGGATTATGTCAAACTGTTGGATGAACAGGAGCTCGTCGCGGCTTTGCTGTTTCTTTTTCAGAAAAGGATGTGTTGGTATTGGCTGGTTCCAAATGGGTAGCGAGAACATTGACGGAATTAAGCTCTCGCAAGTGGTTATCCAAGCTCGCAGGGTCAATCGCGCAATCTTCCGCAAGCCGACTGTTTATCCCCCGTTTCATTAAGCTCTACAGCATCGCCGAGCAAGACGCAGAGAAGGCGGCTTCCGAATATCGCACCTTGAATGAATTTTTTACGCGAAGGCTGAAGAAGGGCTTGCGCCCCGTTCACGGAGACGAGAATACGCTGACCTCTCCCGTAGACGCCTTGATAACCGCGGCAGGTCATGTCTCCCGGGGCATCTTGCTTAATATTAAAGGACAGAATTACACCATTAACGAATTGCTCGGCGGATCGCCGCGGGCAGCCCAATATGATAATGGCTATTATTTCGTTCTCTACCTCAGCCCGACGGATTATCACCGCATCCACGTCCCTGTCAGCGGCAAGATTATGGAAAGAGATCATCTGAAAGGCAGAGTATATCCCGTCAACGACTTCGGCCTTACGCATATGAAGAGAGTGCTCAGCCGCAATGAACGGCTGGTCACTTATATGACGCACAAGCATGGAGAGGCTGCGATCGTGAAGGTAGGCGCCATGAATGTCAGCAGCATCAAATACGTTCTTCCGCTGAGGGATGTCATGGCGAAGGGTGACGAGCTCGCCTACTTCGAGTTCGGCTCCACCGTCGTGCTCCTTCTCGAAGAGAGCGCCTTCGAGCCTCGCGCAAATCTCGCCGTTCCATCGAAGATTCGCATGGGCGAAGCCCTCGGCGAATGGCATAGCAGGCATGAAGAACCCCAATCGTCCTAGAGAGACGATTGGGGTTCTTCATGCGTTCATGACGCATTAGCGAATTTCAGAGGGACTTCTGCCCGTATATTGCTTGAATTGGCGGCTGAAGAAGAAGATATCCCGATATCCGAGCGCATCCGCCACCTCGGTCACGTTCATGCCGGCATGCATGAGCAGATGCTGCGCCCGCTCGATGCGGGTGCGTATCATGTAAGTCTGCACGGACATGCCGATCAGCTCCTTGAATTTCATGGAGAAATAGCGCGGCGAAAGCTGCGCTCTCGAGGCCAGATTCTCCACCCGATGCGGTATGCCCGGATTCTGACGAATATAGTTGGCGATTTCGTGAATCGCTTCCGTCAATTGATTGCTGACCTTCTTCTCGATCGGCGCTTCATTGTCCGCGCGAAGCAGCCCGATCAAGAGCTGCTTCAGCACCAGCCTCGCCTCTTCCTCCGCCGCGTATGTCTCAACCAGGAACAGCCTCACGTAACGCGAGAGCATATATTCGAAATCGACGGTGTCCGACAAGACGCGATATCGCTCTGGAACCTGTTCGATTTGCTCATTGACGGCAAAATGAATATAAGATAAAACAAGCGGCTTCTGCGGATGATGAGTGGCGCTCGTATAATCGCCCGGACGGAACAGAAAACAGCTTCCGTGACCCACCTCGTAGTGCGTTCCGTTAACCTCGACCTCTCCTTCGCCGCTCCAAACATAGAACAAGTCGAAATTTGCCATGGGCTTCTCCCGCCTTGCCCATCTCCAGCCCGGCTCGCAGACGATTTTCGCGAATGACGGGAGCAAACCAAGTGAATCAGGTGACACATGCAGCATGTACGAACCTCCTCTATTCCCATTATAATTCATCCTTTTTTTCAAGCAACATCAATCGGGATCAAAGTACGCCCATTATCGAAAAAAATCAAAACGATCATGGTCTGACACGCTTAAAGATGATATAATATCACGAGTCAAACATAGATTGAAAATGCGAACCTTTCTATATTTCAATAAGATTTCAAAACGGAGAATTCGGAAGGATGGAATGCAATCCATGAACCCATTAGCAGAGCAATTAAACGAAACCTTGCAGAAAGAAAACCCGCATATCTTCGCCATGCTGTCGAAGCTTGGCCGCGACCTCTACTTTCCAAAAGAGGGAATTCTCAGTCAATCCGCTGAAGCAAAGGCGAAGGCGAAGAAGTTCAATGCAACGATCGGCATTGCGATTGAAAACGGCGAGCCTATGCATCTGAAGCTGATTCAGGATACGCTTAGCAGCTATAAACCAAAGGATTTGTACGAATATGCGCCTCCCGCGGGAAAGCCCGAGCTTCGCTCCGCGTGGCGCGCGAAAATGATCAAAGAAAATCCGGCCGTTGAAGCCAAGGGCTTCGGCAACCCGATTGTCACCAACGCGCTTACGCATGGACTGAGCATCGTCGCGGATCTGTTCGCTGACAGCGGAGACGCCGTCGTTATTCCCGACAAAAACTGGGAAAATTATGAGCTCACCTTCGGCGTGCGCCGCGGCGCGGAGATGGTCGAATATCCGCTATATAATGAAGAAATGCAGTTTAACAGCGAAGGCTTCCGTCAAGCGCTGCTGGCTCAGAAGGATAAAGGCAAAGCCATCGTCGTGCTGAATTTCCCGAACAACCCTACGGGATATACGCCCGGACCGAAGGAAGGAGCGGAAATTGCCGCGGCGATTGTCGATGCGGCGAATGAAGGCGTGAATGTGGTCGCCGTGACGGATGACGCCTATTTCGGATTGTTCTTCGAGGATTCCATGCAAGAATCTTTATTCTCGCAGCTTGCGGATGTTCACCCTCGCGTGCTGGCGGTGAAAATTGACGGAGCGACCAAGGAAGAATATGTTTGGGGCTTCCGCGTAGGCTTCATCACCTACGCTTCGAACTCGCAGGCTGCGCTTGCCGCCTTGGAGCAGAAGACGCTCGGCATCATTCGGGCTACGATTTCCAGCGGCCCGCATCCTTCGCAGACCTTCGTCCTTCATGCGCTCCAGTCTTCCCAATTCGATGATCAGAAGGCTCAGAAATACGCGGTCATGAAGGGACGCGCCAACTGCGTCAAGGATTTGCTTGACAGCGGCAGATATGATGGAGCGTGGACCTACTATCCGTTCAATTCCGGTTATTTTATGTGCCTGAAGCTAACCGAAGCTTCAGCCGAAGCGGTTCGCAGCCGGTTGCTTGATCCATACGGTATAGGCACGATCGCACTTGGCGAGCATGATCTTCGGGTAGCTTTCTCTTGCATTGAAGAAGAGAATCTGGAGGAGCTGTTCGATACGATTCACCAAGCCGTGCAAGATGTCCTTGCCGACTAAGCCTCCGTCGCCTGGCAATGATGAAGAGCCCCTCCGGACATTGGATTAATAATGTCTGGAGGGGCTTTTTGTGTCTCATCTTACTTTTGCGGCGATCTGCCCTATGCGAACCCGCTTGTCACTCTTCCTCTGCTTCCAGGGCAAGCTTCTTCCGCATGCGCGCGGGACGAATCGCAGCGTAGCCCAGCGCTGCGGCTATAGCCGCCAACGCCGGCAGGAATACGCCATGCAGGAGCATTGGCGCGGCAGCTGCCAGCCACAAAGGCAAGAGCCCAATCAGCAGCGCGCTTCGGTCTACTCGAATATATTGCCGGACAAGCTCATCGCCTGGCAGCGGGTAGACATGCTTCCATACGGAGAAACGATGCACCTGTCTTAAACCGCCTAACTGCAAGCTATAGATGGAAGAAAACAAACCATAGACAAGCGCGGCTGCCCAGCCATCCCAGGTCAAGGCGTCTGCGGACCAATAGGTGACCAACGCTCCCAACAGCAAGATTCGAATCAGTATTCCCGCGATTTCGGTGCGGAAGAGGGAAGCAGCGAACAAATAAACATAGGTATTGCGCCGTCCGAATCCAATTCTCGGCAGCATCCAGGCGAGATAGGAGCGTCTCGAGACGGTTGCGGACAAGATGGGCACATCGATGAACATGCCGAAAAAGACGTAATAGGCTTTCCGTATGCGCTCTTCCTCCTGAATAAGCCGATACCATGGAAATGCCTGCTTCTTCGTCGCTCGATTCACGGAATAGGCGAGCAAACCGCATAGCAGCATAAACAAGCTCGCTTGCCACCAAACGCATAGCAGCCACGCCGCAAGGCTGGCCGCGGTCAGCATCCAGCGAAGGAGACGGTTGATTCGTCTCCTTCCGGACCATGCCAGCTTGCGCTCCTGCCAGCCGAGAGCGGCATTCCCGAACTGCAAAGCCGTTACGCCCAAAGCAAGCAGCCAAGGATTGATGTTCGCGTCGCCTTGCACATAAATCGGAAGATAAAGCAGCAGCACAGCCGCTGCAATCAAACCATTGAAGAAAAGCGATCTACGGTATGAAAGTCTTATGTATTCGCCCATCCCGTGCTCCCTCGGCATTAAATACACAATATCCGCTTGAGTCAGATAGGTGCGAAGCGGACTCCAGCCCATAACAAGCGTCAAGACGACAATGCCTACTGCAGCGATTGGAAAGTGAGCGGGCAAATCCCTGATCAGCTTGAAATAGCCTATAGCCGACGCAATGAAGAGCAGTGACAAGAAGGAAGGAAAACCACTCTGGCCCATATAGCGGAAATAAGGAATCGTTTCCTTGCGAAAGCTTCTCGCCCTCGTCTTCCATAATGCGGCAAGGCTTTCTCGTTCGGTCATGGAGCAGCTCCTCCTGCCACCAGCTTGTAGAAGGCGTCCTCCAGCGTTCCGCTATTCGGATGAAGATCCGCTGCGGCTCGAATATCATTCATCTCGCCTTGTGCGGCAATTCGTCCCTGATGCATAATGATGAAGCGATCGCAGTAGGCCTCGACAGTCGAGAGCACATGGGAGCTCATGAGAATAGCCGCCCCGCTTTCCTTCACTTCGACCAGCCTGTCGAGCAGCGAGCGTATGCCAAGCGGATCAAGGCCGAGGAACGGCTCGTCGATAATGTAGAGAGCGGGCGCGGACAGAAACGCGCTCATAATCATTACCTTCTGCTTCATGCCCTTGGAGAGATGGGCTGCAAAAGCCTTGCGCTTCGATTTCATCTGAAATTCATCCAGCAGCATCTCCTTCCGCTGCTCGTATAGCTGCTCCGAAACGCCGTAAGCCATGCCGCTTAACCGCAGATGCTCCTCAACTGTCAACTCATCGAACAGCACAGGGGATTCGGGCACATAGGCGAATGCTCCCCGATACCGTTCCGGATCATCCTCCAGCCTCGAGCCGGCAACTCTTATTTCTCCCTGATGCGGAGTCATAAGGCCCAGAATATGCTTGATCGTCGTGCTTTTTCCGGCGCCGTTGAGCCCCATTAATCCAACCATTTCCCCAGCTTTAATCTGAAAGTCGATCCCGTGCAGCACTGGCCGCTTCGGGCTGTAGCCGCCTGACAACTGATCGACTTGCAATATGGTATTCATTCCTATCACCTTCAAATAGCCAGATTATAATTCCCAGCCTTAAGCATACCGAAAATATCCGTTAATATCAAAAGCCCATGCAGAATATAATTCTGCACGGGCTCGAGGTTGAAACAGGAACGACTGCGGTTACTTGATGGTAATCGATTCGACTGTTTCGTGATGACCCGCGATTTCGACTAATTGGCCAACCTTCAACAAGGAAGAATCTCCGACGATCGCAACATCATCATCTACTGCGTAAGTACTTTGTGTTACCGTGGTTTCTGCCGGAATATTCGTAATGGTGATCGAATTGAGATCCGCTTTCGAATCAAAGCCGAGGTTTTGGACAATGCCCAGCTTCGTGAACGCCGCGTTCTCTTCCGCTTTCTTCGTTACTTCGATGAATACAACCTTCTGATTATAAGTGCGCAAGAACAGCTCGTCACCAGCCTTCAAATCGCTGATCGACGCTTTCTTGTCATCTCTGAATATGAACACAGTAGGGTCAATCGCAAGAGTTTGTTCGCTTCCATCTGACTTGACCAACGTCATATTGCCGCCGGATGGAGCGGCTTTAAGCTCACCATAGATCGCTTGGGCGTCCTGATCCGGCATCTCGCCGTCCGTGCGGTCAAGCAATGCCGCCAGCTCCGCTCTAGTGACCGGTTGATTCGGACGGAAGGTCTTCACGCCATTGTCGTTATAGCCTGTAATTATACCTTTCTCCAAGGCCAATGCGACATAACCGACGGCTCCGGCCGGAATTTGGTCGGCATCCTTGAAGTCAAGCTGGGCATTGTTCATCTTTTTGGCTTCATCGTCAAGCTTGAGCGCTTTTACGAGCAGAATCGTTGACCATAGACGAGTCGCGTTCTGCTCAGGCTTAACCTCTGTTTCTGTCTCCGCGAACAAGTCGTTCTCGAGCGCGACAGCTACATAACCAACCGCCCAAGGATATTTCGAAGCGATTTTATCCGCATCTTTGAAATTCAGCTCTGTGCTCATCTCGGCCGCGGATTCCGCTTGATCCTGAAGGCCCATCAGCCTGACCGCCGCGGTTAAAGTTTCGATTCTCGAAATTTTCTGCTGCGGCTTGAAGGTGCCGTCCTCGTAGCCGTTGAATACGCCCTTTGACGCCAGGCGCATAATATATTCAAGCGCCCATTTCAAATCGTCTTCATCCTTGAATTTCCACGTTATCTTATGATTTTTCTCTTTGTATTCGCCTTTCCCGTCATCTTTATTTCTTCCGTTGTTGCCGTCATGCCCGTTTCCATGCGCGAATGCCGCCGATGCGCCTCCTGTCATCATTACCACTGTCATACCCGCTATTGTAGCCTTTTTAAGCCAATTTTTCTTCATCAAGAAAACCACTCTCCTTGGATTCGATTTGCGGATGAACCGCTTTCTTCCTACGCCCATACCTTTCGGGCATAGAAAAAAGTTTCAAGGGGTGGTTTTCAATTTCATGACTATTTACCTATTCGGGCTTTGCGGAGCTCCTTTTCTCTTTCAACCATTTCGGAGCACCTTTGTTCTTGCCTTCGCTCTTCACGATCTTCTTCTTAGGTGGCTTCGGAGTTAGTTGACGGGAATTGCCATCGCTCACCTTCCCAGCATTCCCATAAGACTGCGGTTTGGGATTGGCGCTTTGATTAGAGCTGACCGCCGCGCTTTCGCTGGAATGATTGTCAGGATGCTTAAGCTCTTCCGTCCTGGATTCATCCACCTTTCGGGCAGCGACAGTCTTGCGCTTTCCTTGAGCCGCTTGGCCCAGCTTCGGCTTGGTCGCTTCCCGAAGCTCCTCGCTCGTCAGCAGGCTGCCCCGGAACATGATTCGTTCCTGCAGATTGACGCCGAGCTGTTTGCGGAATTTCTCCATAATGAACAGCTCTTGAGGCGTGACGATCGTAATAACCGTGCCCTCTCTCCCCATGCGTCCGGTCCTGCCGGCGCGATGCACATAATGATCCGAGTCTGTCGCAGGATCAAGCTGCAGCACCAAGGGCAATCCTTCAATGTCGAGACCTCTGGCCGCTACATCCGTCGCCAATAGCAGCTGACATTGTCCTTCCCGGAATCTGGCGAGCGTCGCCGCCCGCTTCTGCTTATCCGAATCCCCGTACAGGGTTTCGACGTCAAAGCCTTCGTAGCTCAGCTTGGATTGCCAATTCGCAATTTCATCCGTGTCGTTCAAAAACAATAAGGCAGTCCGCGGCTTCAGCATTCGGACAAGCCGTCTAACGGTATCCGCCTTGTCCCGTTTGTCGCTCACGACAAAATAATTGCTTACCTTCTCGGACACGCGATGCTCGGGCGTCAATTGAATTCGAATCGGATTACGCATCCATCGGCCTTCGAACCTGGCCATTTGTTCAGGATGCGTCGCCGAGAAGAACACCATCTGACGCTCCTTGCCCATACTGAACAACAGCGTCTCCACTTCCTTCGTCGAGCCAAGCTGGAACACCTGATCCGCCTCGTCAATAACGACATGCTTCACCTCTTGAAGCTTGAGCTTGCGCAGCTTCAAGAGCTCGTGAATTCTGCCCGGCGTACCTATGACAAGCTGAGGACGAAGCTTCAATTTCTCGATTTGCCGCTTCATTGCCGCACCGCCGATTAATTGCTGTACCCGAATGCCAAGCGGCTCCGCGTATACCTCGGCAACGCGAACGATCTGCATCGCCAGCTCCTGCGTCGGCGAGAGTATGACGGCCTGAATCGCGCTTGAATTCGCTTGAAGCTGCTGCAGCAGCGGCAGCAGGAAGGCCAGCGTTTTCCCCGTTCCCGTCTGCGATCGAGCGGAGACATCCTCTCCCTTCAATAGTAGAGGAATCGTATTCGCCTGCACCTCGGTGGGTTGTTCAATACCGTTCTGATTCAAGCATTCGATTAGAAGATCTCGAATGCCGAGTCCGCTCCATGTTTTTTCGCTCATTCTATTACCCTCGCTTATCTGAACCGTTATTTTCGATTAAACAGACCGCCGAAAACCCGATCTGCAAAACGCGGAACGATTCCATATAACTTGATCCCTATTGCCGCCGCAAGCGGCAAATCCACTTCCTCCTTCCGGCGTTCCATAACCGAGACGATCTTCTTCGCCACATACCTCGGCTTCATCATGAACCAACGAACATTGCTCACATAGGAGCCGGATGGATCGGCCAGCGTGAAGAAAGCCGTATCGATCGGACCGGGATTAACCGCGGACACCGCAATGCCGAGAGGCCTCATCTCCATGCGAAGCGAATTGGTAAACCCGAGCACCGCATGCTTGGTAGCCGTATAGCTGGTTGATTTGGCCGAAGGGATCTTTCCCGCCATGGAGGCAATGTTCACGATATGCCCGCTGCCTCGTTTCAACATTTGCGGAAGGACAGCTTTGACACAGCGAACAATGCCCATATAATTCGTATCCATCATCGCCGAGAAGCTCTCTGCCGGCATGTCCGCGAAGGATTCAAACTGACCGTATCCCGCATTGTTCAACAAAATATCGATTTTCCCGTATTTTCTTATAATCGCCTCGACCGTTTGATCAATCTGCTCCTGCTTGGTGACATCCATAACATAATAGGCGCATTTTCCTTTGATGCGGCGAGCCTCTTCTTCCAGCCTCGCCCGATTACGACCTGTCAGAATCGGGATTGCTCCCTTTTCCGCCAACAATGCCGCCGTCCATGCGCCGATCCCGCTTGAGGCTCCGGAGATTAATACCACTTTGTCTTTCAACACCCAGCATCACCCAACTCTAAGTTTACTTCATCCCTGCCATTGAAGCAAAAAAAAAGCTCCCTTAGGAGCTTTGAATGTATCCCATGTCTAACTTGCGACCAATACTTGAATATCCAGTTCTCCGATTCCTTCCATAATCAACGGAATCGTGAGTGCCTGCTTCGCGTAGAAGCCGGCGGATTGAGCGGATTGAATAACCTTCGGAGGCGTAATATCCACGCGCACGCCTTGATTGTACAGCATGGTGCTGGCATTGCCGCTAATCATATTGCCAAGCTCGGAAATCGCGCTTCGCACCATCTCGTCTATCTCCGATATGGCGTAGCCGCCCATCATTGCTGACACCATCTTGAGAGCAACCTGTTCACTTAGTCCGAATACGATATCACCGTTCATCTGTCCGTTGAGTCCGATTTGTATCCATATATAATTCTCAACAAACTTAATGTCCTTGAGACCAAGCTGTCCTGTCGCAGGTCGGATTTGAACGACTTGCTCAATTACGATTTTTGCAGATTCAAGAAACGGGTTTATATATTCTGCCTTCATAAAGAGGGAGCGCTCCTTTGTTTTTCGACAATATTCGCAATTTGTCTAATTTGCTATTATTATACTCGAATCCATAGGACAAGTATACTACAAATTCTGTATATCGATCTTTAGACCTATCGGAATACCATGCCAAGAAGCATATTTAACAGAATTATCCAGCCTGCTCCGCGACCTTGCGGCGGAATCGAATACGCATGAGACGCACTCGCTCGTAGAGTTGATTGACATGGTTGGACTCGTTGCTCGTTTCTGTCTCACCGTAAACCTGCTTTATAACAGGCTTCAAATACCGGTCTCCGATCAATGTCATCGCGTCCCAGATTTGCTGCTGCTCCTCCGCCGGCACCTCGCTCAGCTCGAGATCTACCAATGCGTCGGCTTGATAGCCTTCCTGCTCCAACTCTTCGATACGAATGAGCAGCTCTCTTCGCGATAGAGACATTTCCTCTTCCAACTGCTTTAAATTGTACGGTTTCTGCAGCAGGCCCAGCAGCTTCTTTTTCTCCTGCTGTCTTTCCATTTGATTCCGATATTTGTTCTCATGCTGCTTGTACAACCATTCCTTATAGCTCTCCGGATCCAGCTCGTCTTTGACCCAATCGAGAGGGAAGCCCTTACCTCTCTCCGCCTTTGTCGTGAAAGCAAGAACGTCGCGTCCATAGGCGGCAAGCTTGTTCTTGCCCCAGCCTGGAATTTGAAGCAGCTCTTCCTCGGTTTGGGGTACGAACGCGCTAATCATCCACAGCATGCGATTGGTCGCGACGAGGTATGCCGACTTCTTCTCCTGAGCCGCGGCGTTGCGGCGCCAGGAGCGCAGCTCCCCGAATAAGTCTTCCTTCTTGTAAAGCTCTCCGTAGCAATGCAGCATGGTTAATTGCGGATTCCCGCCCGAGCCTCTATTCTCCAGCATACTGTCGATAACCGGTCGATATCCGGTTCCCATCATTTTGGCCGCTCCATAACGAAAGGCGGTCAACATCTCCTCCCAGGATGTTCCCTCGAACCAAACCTCGGTCGCACCGTCTTCATCCATGCCGTCCTGCTCCACCCAGTGAATCGACCATTGTCCTTGCTCCTCGCAGATGGACAACTGCGCGGTTACGACCGCCGACTCCTCCACTACCTTCTCGAACGTGTTCAGAAATACGATTTGCATGCGTGCACTCACCCTTCTATTCCTAAATTGCGAATACGGAGCAAAACAAAAAAGCACCTCTTCCGCTAAAAATAGCAAAAGAGGTGCTTCCTCGAACGTCCATGTATTCGGTTGTTTTCATGCTATCACAAACCACTGCAATTGACAAGAAATTGTTCTGCGTTTGTCTTCCTTGCCTCTGTCTCATGTATAATA
Organism: Paenibacillus sp. HB172176; assembly: GCF_011947265.1. Classification (GTDB taxonomy): domain Bacteria; phylum Bacillota; class Bacilli; order Paenibacillales; family Paenibacillaceae; genus Pristimantibacillus. The sequence goes on along the minus strand of NZ_JAATHD010000021.1, from coordinate 55,743 downwards.
GAGGCAATAACGATACGGAGGTACTCTTATGCAGTTGCCCGATTATGACTTTATGTCCGATTCAACGGAAGAAACGACGACTCGCTTCGTAACCTTTATTACACCCGGTCTCAAACGCTTTGATCTTGCCATTACAACTACGGGGCGTTTCTACGGGAAGAAGCTCGTCACGGATCTCCAATCCGGCAAAACGGCGATTCTCGGTCCGGATGATCTTGACGAAGAAGGTTATTTGGCCTATGCCTACAAAATATCCGAAGAAGAAGCCGAGGAATTAAAGCAATTTTTATATTTTGTCATCGGCACCGTGCATTTTACAGATTAAACAAGGTTACCCTAAACAGGCAGTCCACTATAATCCGAGAGGAGATTGAAGGATGGTTAAGTTTGCCGACGAGGATCGTCAGCCGTATCAAGACGTGTCGACCACGGAATCGCAGCGAAACGAATACATTCCAGAGGAATTTCCTGAAGGCCCGTACGGCTCCGATTTACTTAGCGAATCGCTCGGGAAGAGCTCCCCTTGGAGGATGGACCAAAAGCCGACAACAGCATTCGATTACGAAAATCACGCCCTGCATGAAGGCATCGATCGGGATTATCCTGGCGAAGACCATTCAGACAGCCTGACGCCCGAGGTGCAGGACGAGCCGTAGATCGCGGCTTGGCGCGCTCACGGCAATTACGCCCGCTTCCGCAGCAGCGGCGCGGGCGATTCCCTATTACAGATCATGCACCGTTACCTCGCTTCTCACCATGAACCTGGCATTTACGCCTGCTTGGCCGATTCCCTTCGAGATATAATACGTTCCCCATTTATGATGATGCAAACCCTTATAGATACCCAGGGCCGGCAGCGGCCCTTTCGGCTTCAGTTTATAGAAGTATGGGATATTGAGCTGCTTGCCATGAAGATGTCCCGCCATAAGATAGCTGTAAGGACGCTTCATTGATAATACAATATTCGGATCATGCGTCATGACAATCACCTTTTTGCCCGGTTCGCGGGGCAATCTGCGGAACGCTTTCTCTACTCGGCTATGTCCTGTGCTGAAATTGTCGATTCCGACAAGCCAGAAACTCTCGAGCTCTACCGCCGCATTCTGCAGCAGGGCAACATGATGCTCCTTGAATAGATTGCGGAGCTGCTTCAAGCTTGGCAGATCATGATCATGATTGCCGAGAACGGCATAAGTCGGAATAAGGCTGGAGTGCATGGCGGACAAATAAGTATTCAGGCGAGGCAGATAGCTGGCTTTGTAAGTATAATCGCCAGTCAGCAAAATAAAGTCCGGCTGGCAACGCGCGATAATTTCCTGAATACGAAGCGGTGTTATTCGCAGCATATCGACATGAAGATCGCTGATTTGCAGAATGCGGACGCCCAGCCCGAGTGAATGGTGCACATGCTCAATTTTTAGCCATTTCGAAGGAACGATAAACAGCAAATAGATGAGAGCTAATCCAAGCACAGCGGCGGCGGCGAGCGTAATCCAAGCTTGCAATGAAATCGTAATCCTCCCCTTCCTCCGAATACAGCCGATTTCTTCTATTATACTGACTTATGCCGGGATCTCAAAAAGCGAATTCCCTTCCATCGCGAAGTCAACAAAAAAAGAGACGGGAACGAATGCTCTCCGGCCTCTTGGCGTCGCGGTCGCCCATATTTCGGACACCTGCTATTTGATGTATTTCGCGAATTTGCCCGTAACGGCAAACCCCTTCCTCTCACTGGCTCCAGTGATGTAGTAGGAGCCGCTTCGGAGCCATGCATGCGCGATCAGCTTGCCGTCTTGATCCTTCGAGGTGCCAAGATACAAGGTGCTCTCGATTCCGCGCCGCTCGAGCATCTTCATCGCCGCAACGGCTCGTACGAGGCATTTGCTTTCCCAGAAGGTATACTTGCTCATTAATTCGACTGCACCCCGAATCTCGGCGAGCCTTCTGCGGCAATCAGGCAAATCTCTCCCGACGAAATCCGTCTCTTCCATTGAGGCGCCAAGCTTCGCAGCAAGCACCGAAAAAGGTTTGTAGAGCAATGAAAATCTGGCCCATGCTATAAATAATGCCGCTTCGATCAGCAGTAAAAACGATTTGGGTTTAAGGGAAAACAACAGCTTCATTCTATGCAGTATCATCAAGCAATTCTCCTTGCTTTCATTAGACGCTGAAAACGATCAATCTTTCCTCGGACAACTGGGCGAAGAAGTTGAACACCTGAGATTCACAGGTTGCGCGATCGATATCATATTCATCCAACAGCGTGTTGATGATTTGACCTACCATGATTGGCTCATTCGCCAACTCCCAGATACGTCCTCCCATTGCACCAAGATTATAATATTTCCCGTTCTCGATACTCAGAATTACTTTCTCGTCACCCATATCGCTAACGATAATATCCTTGCTTTGCGTTACATTCAAGTATAATGATAGAGTGTTTCTTCCTTTTTCTTGAAATAAAACCTCTTGTTTTAAGTTCATATAGATTCCTCCATGTAAATAATGATGGATAGACAGTTTAGATCTTATATTTGCTCAATTGTTCTTTATAAAGAACATACTTGTATGTTATCATGTGCTAAATTTGATGTCAACGAGATTTATTAGCATGTTAACCCCCGTCATAAAACTGTTTTTCGAAAGCGATGTACGCTATAAGGAACAATATTTGTATATCAAATGATTTGATTTGAGAAAAAATGCCCATAATTATAAAGGAAAGAGGGTTAATAGTTACTTCCGCTCTCTGAAAAAGTTCGTTATAATAGAATAAATTCAATATCCATATTGAGTAATGCTCTCAGCATGAACGGAGGATACTGCCATGATTGGAGAACGCATACAAATGTTGCGCAAGCGAAAGGGATTGTCCCTGACGGAGTTGTCCCAACGAGCCGGCGTTGCAAAGTCTTATCTTAGTTCCATAGAAAGAGGATTGCAGCAAAATCCTTCCATACAATTCCTGGAGAAAATTGGCGAGGTATTGAATGTGCCTGTGGAAGAGTTCGTCAATCAAGACGACTTTGAGCAATCCAAGCACTTGGACCGCGACTGGGAGGAGCTTGTTCGCGAAGCGATGGCTTCAGGAGTGAGCAAGGAACAATTCAAAGAGTTTCTCGAGTTCAACAAATGGAAATTCAACCGCGAGTAGCGCTGTCATTTACACAGCGCTTTCTTCATAATCGTTATTTCGCTGTTCCTGGAGGATGCCCAGAACCTTGCTCACCTCTTCCTTCGTGAGCCCTTTCGAACGAGCAAGCAAAATTAATTCCACCCATTCCGCATCCAGTTCAAAGCTATTGTCGTTTGCCATTGTCTTCATCGTTAATTCCCCCATTTGAACGGGGCGGTTGCACCACTGACTCCATGCGTTTAAGGTGCCCAGATACTAAACGCACTTCCACGTCACCCATTTTTTTATTCTTGCAGTTCCTATATTAGCTTATCTCGAATGAATATGTTGTCGCTTCCTGTCTTCAAAAAATAAGAGATTGTTACTCAATTTGTCGAATATTTATAGATATTATTTTTGTAATCGCATACATACAATACAAGCGCTTCAGGCAAAAACGATTCAAAGAAGAGGTTGACAACCGCAACGCGAGATGTTAACCTAGGACAGAGTTCTTTATTAAGAACAAATCATCGATCACGAGCCTCCCTTTTGTTCTTTATAGTTGCTGAATTATAAAGAATCTTCGATGAACGGAGCAATTGCGGCTAATGTTCGATAATAAGAACGCTATCATCTATTCTTTCTCTTTAGGAGGCAGCATGAGCGCAATCAGTTGTATCTATCATTTGAAGCGACAATCCCTGCAGCCTGAGCTTGGCCCCAGGTTAATGGATGCGCTTGGAGGCTTTCCTTCCAATTACATACATGCGATGCGGCAAGACGAGATATTCCTCGGCTGTCACGGACAATGGATTACAGCTCAATCTTTGCTGGAGAGATTGCCCATCTATCATGCGGAGAGCAGACTGGCTTTAACCGCGGACGCGATTATCGACAATCGCGCCGAGCTGCTCGAACAGCTTGGCGCAGCGCCTTCCGAACGCGATAATATGACAGATGCGATGATTATTCTGCTCTCTTACTTGAAATGGGGGGAAGAAGCGCCTAAGCATCTCATCGGGGATTTCTCCTTCATTATATGGGACGGACGCGATCGCTCTTTATTCGGAGCCAGAGACTTCTCCGGGTCGCGCACCTTATATTTTGCCAGGACCGATGAGCATATCGCTTTCTCTACCTTAATTCGCCCGCTCTTCACATTGCCTGGAATCGGCAAATCGCTGAATGAAGAATGGCTGTCGGAATTTCTGGCAATTCCCATCACAACGGAAGCCGTAGATCTATTCTCTACCGTCTATCGGCAAATTGAACAGGTGCCTCCGTCGCACTCTTTCACCGTACGCGACGGAAGAATCGCATTCAAGAGATACCTGACGATCAGACCGGAAAAGAAGCTTAAATTGAAGTCTAACGCCGAATATGAAGAAGCCTTCCGCGAAGTGTTCCAGACGGCGATTTCATCGAAGCTTCGCACCTACAAGGAGGTAGGGGCGAATTTAAGCGGCGGCCTCGATTCGGGCTCCGTGGTCAGCTTCGCCGCCAGAGCACTTCATAAGGAGAATAAGAAACTGCACACCTTCAGCTATGTGCCTGTCAAGGATTTTCAAGATTGGACGCCGAGGGGACGAAATGCGAACGAGAAAGAAAGCATCAAACAAACGGTTAATCATGTCGGGAATATCCATGACCAGTATTTCGATTTTGCCGATAAGAATCCGCTCTCGGTTGTCGATGACTGGCTGGACATGATGGAGACTCCGTATAAATTTTATGAGAATTCCTACTGGAAGAAAGGCATCTACGAGCAAGCCCAGAAGCAGGGCGTCGGTTCTCTGCTAACGGGCAGCAGAGGCAATTGGACGGTCTCATGGGGACCCACCATCGATTATCAAGCCTACTTGCTGAGGCATATGCGATGGAAGAAGCTTTATAACGAAGTCAATCAATATTGCGCCAATGTGAATGGCAACAAAGCGAGGCTCTATCGCGTAATCGGCAAGAAGGCGTTCCCCTCCTTGGCGCAGCGCTTCTCCAAAGGCTCGGAAGCTGAATTGCCCGACTTGATCAATCCGGCTTTCGCCGATCGAACCAAGGTATACGAGCGTCTGGAGCAGCACGGCTATGATTTCTGGGGCAATTCCAATCAGAATGTGTACGAGGTGCGCGACAAGCAATTCGAGAAGCTCTATTATTGGTCGGTGACGGGGACGGCCGGCTGCAAACAGTCGCTGCGCCACTCCCTATGGGAGAGAGACGCTACGAATGATCTGAGAGTGATACGCTTCTGTCTGTCTCTGCCTGAGGAACAATTCGTTCAGAACGGCTATGGCCGTTCCTTGATTAGACGCGCAACCGAGCATTATTTGCCGGATGCGATTCGGCTGAACCAGAAGTACCGGGGCATCCAAGGCGCGGACGGTTTGCATCGGATGCTGCCCGCTTGGAATCAACTGATTGAAGAGCTTGAAACGGTTGTCGGCGATTCGGCACTGTCCGAATTTCTCAATATGCAGCAATTGAAATCTGCGCTGACCGTGATAAAGAAAGCTCCCGAGCCGAATCTTATCTTTCAGACCGAGTTCAGAATGCTGATGAGGAGCTTGATTTTCCATCGTTTTATCCAAAAATACGCTTGAAGGGAGGTGATTGCATGAATACGCAAATGAAAAAAGCATGGCAGCAACCAGCTTTAGAAGTTCTGAACGTGAATTTGACAATGGCCGGCCCTGGTATCGCTCATCCGGATGATGTTCAACCGGACCCGGATGCGAACGAGCATGATGTTGTTAACTACAGCTAGTTCTATGCGGAATAATCTCCTTGATCAGAGACGGATGCCCTTATATAAAAGTATAAGGGCATCGCCCCATTCTAAAGCAATGAAGATTTGGAGTGATTTCACATGCACATTCGTAATCAAAGCTATCTCTATCGGTCCTTCGGATTGTGTATTGAAAGCGACATGCCGCTGCCCGAGCTGCCCCTGCTGGATTTGCATCGGGAAGAAGCGCTTACCTCTCCGGTAACCGTACAAGAGATGGATTTATCCGCGTTTTGGCTGGAAGCCTCTCCTGTTCAAAGCCACATTGCCATGCACAAAGATATGCTGCTCTTGCATATTCCGAAAACCGGATTATTCGGCATGCAGGCTGGAGAAAGAATCTATTATTCTCCCAACGGCGCAACAGAGCTCGATAAAATCAGACTCTATATTCTGGGTACCTGCATGGCTGTCGTTCTAATGCAAAGGAAGATTTTGCCGCTTCATGGAAGCGCCCTGGAAATAGACGGCGCGTGCTATGCAATCGTGGGAGATTCCGGCGCGGGCAAATCGACCTTGTCCTCCTTCCTGCTGCGGCAAGGCCATTCGTTGTTAAGCGATGATCTCATTGCGGTTGCCGTCAATGCCCATGGCGTTCCTCAAGTCATGCCCGCCTACCCCCAGCAGAAAATATGGCAAGAAACATTGGACATGCTCGGGAGAAGCTCCGCCGGTTTGTCCCCGTTATTCGACCGGGAGACAAAATTCGCGGTCGGCGTGCAGGAGCAATTCTGCCATCAGCCGCTGCCGCTTGCCGGCGTATTCGAGCTTGTTAAATCGGAAGAAAACGCAGCGATTATGCCTGTAGTCGGCCTTGACCGATTACAACTGCTGCTTCAACATACATTTCGCGGCTTCTTGTTAAGACCGCTTGGTTTGCTCGACTGGCATTTCCGCATGCTGACTTCGTTTGTTAATCAAATCGAGCTGTATCGATTGCAACGTCCAGCCAAAGGCTCAACCGTTCAACAGCTTACAGAATTCGTAACGGAAGCCGCGGGACTTAAGAAGCTCGAAGATCTCTGCGTACTAGAGCCATAGGCTCTGCTGAGAGGAGAACGTGATGAATTACATTTTCCATTTTGTCAAAAAAATGCGGACCTATTCGGGCATTTCCTTCTACGTGAACATTGCCGCCATGGCAGCCAACAGCTTTCTGGAGAGCGTAAGCATGCTCTTGTTGGTGCCGCTTCTGGGATTGATTGGCATCATTAACCTGGAGCTTGGAGGCGGATTCTTCTCCTGGACTGCCTCTCTTCTCCATGAATTCTCGCCAATCGTTGCCTTGTCCCTGGTTCTCTCCATCTATATCTCGACTTCCATTGTACAGAATCTCATTAACCGGAAAGTAATGATCAATAATGTAGCCTTTCAGCAGAAATTCTCAAAAAGGCTGCGAGTCGATACTTACCATGATCTCTTGCATGCGAACTGGATGTTCTTCCTGAATAGAAGAAGCTCTGATCTCATTCACTTGTTGTCCACCGAGCAAGCCCGCGTCATCGGCGCACTGAGCCTGTTCCTGCAATTGCTCGCTTCTGTCATCTTCACGATGATTCAGATTGCTATCGCCATCTGTCTCTCTCCCGCCTTGACGCTGTTCGTGCTTCTATGCGGCGTTCTGCTCGCCATATTCTCGGGCAAATTCATTCGCAAATCCAAAAAGCTTGGCGAGCAAACCTCCCTTCACGCCAAGGACTATATGGCCGGCATAACCGATCAAATTAACGGAATGAAGGATATCAAGAGCAATACGCTTGAGCAATCGAGATTGCGCTGGCTGGACCGATTAACCGACAAAATGATGCAAGAGCAGCTCTCTTATATCAGACTTCGCATGAATTCGCAGCTCCTCTATAAATCGGCATCGGCCATTCTCATCTCGGGGTTCATTCTGGCATGCTTCGCCCTGTTCCAAACACAGGGCGTTCAATTGCTTGCGATAACAGTCATCTTCGCGAGATTATGGCCGCGATTCACGAGTATTCAATCCAATCTGGAGCAGCTCGCTTCCTTCATTCCGGCATGCAAAGCCATCCTCGAGCTGCAGAATGCGAGTCGGCAAGCTGCAGAGGAGCTTACCGTCGAATCGGCGGCAAGCGAGCCGATACGCATTGAGCACGGCATTGAATGCAGCAACTTGAGCTTCCGCTATCACAAGGATGCAAATCGCGATACGCTGCAACAGGTTCATATTCGCATTCCAGCTAACGGCATGACTGCCATTGCAGGAGCTTCCGGCGCGGGCAAAAGCACGCTCATCGATCTCGTTATGGGCTTGCTGCAGCCGGATGAAGGTCAAATCAAAGTAGACGGAGTGCCGATAACCAGAGCCAATCTGTTCGCGTACCGACAATCGATCAGCTATGTGCCGCAGGAGCCCTTCCTCTTCCACGCGAGCATTCGAGAGAATATCCAGATGCTCCGACCCGATGCGTCTGACGAGCAGATCTGGGAGGCGTTGGAATTCGCTTCTTCCTCCGACTTCGTCAGAAAGCTCCCTGAAGGCTTGGACACGGTAATCGGAGATCGCGGTGTGAAGCTTTCCGGCGGCGAGCGGCAGCGTCTTGTGCTCGCAAGAGCGGTCATTAGAAAGCCGTCTATCCTGGTGCTTGATGAGGCTACGAGCTCCCTTGACTCGGAGAATGAAACCAACATTCAGGAAGCGATTGACCGATTGAAAGGACACATGACGATTATTGTAGTGGCCCATCGCTTATCGACCATTCGCAATGCGGATAAGGTTATCGTACTTGATCAAGGCCGCGTGGCCGAGCAAGGCGAATTTAGCCGTCTTGCCGCCGATCCTGGCAGCAAGTTCGGACAGCTGCTTCAGAAGCAAGGCGTAATCGGAGCATAGCACGCTGCCGTCGTGCGATATTTCTCCAATAAAAAACGGTATCCTTCATACTAAATGCATGAAGGATACCGTTTCACGTTTCAATTCGCTATTTCTTTCTCTTCTCGAAGGATAACGTTTTAAGATCAGTCATCGCATTTTTTTCACGAAGAAGACGCAGCGCTCTGCCGACTTCCTCGATGGAATGCCCTCTTGAACGCACATCCGCCATAATAGTTACCCATTCAGCATCAAGCTCCCTCAGGTTGTCCGATACGATTCGCTCCATCCCTCTTATCCTCCATTTTGGATCATCTTCCGATATCCTTATTATAGGGGTCAAGCTATACAATTGCTGTCGGTTCATGTCCGGTCACATGCAAGTATTTGAATTAGATTTGTCGATTTAACCACGCTCCGGGAAATTTCCCGATCGCTCCGAGCAACATGGATCTTGGCAAGCCGATTCGAACGCCGAATTTGCCGGATTTGTACAGATATGCTGCGTCGCCTGTACGGACCGCTTGTACGAATCGGGGAGAGCAATGGCGAAGCGCAGATGGATGATACGCGCTTTCCAACACTTCGGCATGCCTGCAATACGCCGATATTCGCTCAAGCAACTCTGCTCTGCCGAGATCCGATAGCAGAATATTCTTCAAGCATGTTCTGAGCGTATTGAGCAGCATAACGGCAATGCCAGCATCATGCAGCTCCCGCTCCGATTCATAATAGCGGCCGATAACCTCCTTCTGGATGCGATAGCCGTTAATCATATCCTGGAACAGATTCGGCATATAGCGGCTGGTCATGCCGCCAGCCCGATAATAATACAGAGCAGCGGGAATGACCATCACCCTCCCGGCCTTCAGGAACAGCTCCAAATTGAAATACAGATCATCCCCGAAAAAGACGATATGCTGCAAAAACGAGCCGCTCCCCTCCAGCAGTTCCTTCCTGTAAAGCTTCCCGTGCAGCGATGCGGGAAAAGGATGACCGTGCAGGAAAGCCGGTACAAGCTGCTTCCTGACTTCATCATTATGATAGAGGCGCTCTTCTCTAAAATAATGACTCTTGCGACTGCTCCGGAGCAAGGCCGCATCGCTCCACACGCGATAGGAGCGTCCGACCGCAATATCTGCATTGCGGCTCAAGGCGGCCCGCAGCAGCGTCTCAACGGCGCTTCTCTCCAGCCAATCATCCGCATCCACGAACATGACATAAGGAGATGACGCAAGCGCCAGTCCTCTCATCCTCGCGCCTATGCTGCCCTTATTATCCTGGCTGACAAGCTGTATGCGCGCATCCAGAAGCTCATAGGAACGTGCCACTTCAAGGCTGTGATCCGTCGATCCGTCATTGACGAGAATGAGCGTCCAATCCGCGAAGGTCTGCCCTCGAATCGAAGCGATACATGTATGCAGCTTTTCCCCGGCATTATAGATCGGAACAATAATGGCTACCTGTGACATCCCTTTCACCTCATCCGAGATGATCTATGTAAGTTAGACTTGCTCTGCGAAAACTTCCTCTTGCTTATAGCCGTTCGGATTCATCGATTGCCAGCGCCACGAATCCCGGCACATCTCGTCGATGCCTCTCTCGGTTCGCCATCCCAGCTCCGCATTCGCTTTTGCGGTATTCGCGTAGCATAAGCCGATATCTCCAGGACGTCTGCTCGCAATGCGATACGGAATCTTCCTTCCCGAAGCCTTCTCGTAAGCGGCTATCATCTCCAGCACGCTGTAACCTCGGCCGGTTCCCAGGTTGTAAACTTGCAAATTCGACGATTCACTCAGCTTGCTGAGCGCCTTCAGATGCCCTAACGCCAAATCCACGACATGGATATAATCCCTGACCCCGGTGCCGTCGATTGTGTCATAATCATTGCCGAACACGGCAACTTCCTTCCGCCTTCCTATAGCAACCTGCGCAATGAATGGAAGTAGATTATTGGGCACACCCCCGGGATCCTCTCCGATGCGTCCGCTCTCATGCGCTCCCACCGGGTTGAAATAGCGCAGCAGCGAAATGCGCCAATGCGGATTGGCATGGGCCAGATCCTGCAGCATCTGCTCGATCATTTGCTTCGTGCGTCCATACGGATTAATCGCCCCGAGCGGAGCGTCTTCGTCGATCGGCATCTGCTTCGGTATGCCGTATACCGTCGCAGATGAGCTGAAGATGAGCTGATAGACGCCGAACTTCTCCATCACCTCGCAGAGAACGATCGTGCTGTACAGATTCTGACGATAATACTTCATCGGTCGCTCCACCGACTCTCCGACCGCCTTCAATCCCGCAAAATGAATGACGGCCTCAATATCATGCTTCGCGAAGACAAGCTCGAGCAGCTCCCGATCCATCAAATCAATATGATAGGTTGTGAACGATTGATTCGTAAGCTCGGATACCCGATGAATCGCCTCCTTGTGGCTGTTGCACAAATTATCCACGACTACGATATCATAACCTGCCTGAATCAGCTCCACGCATGTATGGCTTCCAATGTAGCCCGCTCCTCCAGTAACTAGAATTGCCATGAGTTCGCCTCCTCCAATACCTTTAACGAGAACATTAAAGTTCTTTATAAAGAACATTGTATCATATAACATCCACATTGTCTGTAATAACGAACAATTTTACAGAACGAATTCGCTGTCAAAATCAGACTCTCCCATTAGTTCCCGAGTATGATTGTTTATACTATACAAAGAACGATATTGATGATATATCATTTCTTATTAAGAACGATTTTGTTCTTTGATTTCAAATGGAGGTGTCTACTAGATGCTTTTTACCGTCGATTTGGAAGACTGGTTTTGCAACCCTAATCACTCGCTTTCTGAATGGACGCGGCATTCCATAAGAATGGAGGCGCCTACGCACAGACTGCTCGATATGATGGACGAGCATGGAGCCAAAGGCACCTTCTTCATCCTGGGATGGATTGCCGAATCCCGATTCCCATTCTGAGAATCGGGCATTGGAGCATTCCTTGCGGCGGAGTCAGAAGAAAGGGATGGCGTCGCAAGCGAAATTTGCAATATATTTGGCATAAGCTGCGAACTCACGCAGAAAATCCCTCTCCCTTTTATGCGGGTCAAAGCCGCACCAATTCTTGACGCAATGTGAATCTACGAAATAAAAGCAGATGCAGCCTTCCGGAAATGGACAATAGCACTTCCGAATAGAGTATACCTTCATATACTAGTTGAAATAGGTATAATGACAGTCGGGAGGATCAGCATGTTCTCAATCAACAATCAATATTCTGACAAGGCGGAGTGGACCGACTTGACGGATGAAGGCGTTGCCAGTGCGGGAAACGCTTATTTCGTAGATATAGAACAATGGGGCATTAAAGCTTCCTTGCCTTCAAAACCGTATACGGAGGAGGATTACATCCGGGCAGCCGCTAACGTGAAAGGTTTGAACGATGCGATAAGATGGGCGGCAAGCCGAAATTTCAGCTCAATCATCTTACCAGGCGATTCCTACTCCATATGCTACCCTGACAGTATTATCATCTCGCAAAGCAATATTACAATAGATTTCAATAATTCCATCTTGAAGGTGATGTACGATTCGGACAATAAATCTCCCTTCGACACCCGGCCCGATGCGGAAGATTATTATAACTTTCCAACGCAGGCCGCCAATGGGGTTTGCATCGAAATGCGAGGGGCATTCAATTCCCATATCAAGAACCTGATTCTGATCGGTGATAAAGCCGAACGCAGCTTTCATAACGCCGCCGAAGCCGCCGTTGAATACACCTACGGTGTAAAAATAACGAAAAGCTCCTCTTATTGCACGCTGCAGAACTGCACAATCAGCAGCTTTATGGCCGACGGAATTGCAGTTGTGAACAGCTCCGACTATGATTACGCAGAGTTCGCGCTTGGATTGACCGTTAACGACATTGACACGGTAAGCGGAACCTTAATCTCGTCGACCAAGCAAACACTCGTTTCGCAATTCATAAATCTTCCTGAAAAGAATTATAATTGTTTCTTGCTGTCCGGCGCGGGCTATACCCGTCTAACCGCAATGAATGTGAAAGAGATTGGCGTCTACTACTACGACAGCTCAGGCCATTTTCTTGGCTATTACGATCATAAAAAAATATATATCCCTATTGGAATCATTGCTAATGCCGCGAAATTCCGTCTCTTGTTCTACAATGAATCCTCTACATCCAAAAATATGCAAATTACGTTGAAATACGGATTGACGCCCCATCATAACCGCATCGAAAATTGTGAGATATACAATATTCATCGAGGCGGAATCCAGCTTGGAGGCAATTATAATATTATTGCGGATAACATGATTCATGACGGAACGGGCAAGCTGGACGGAAAGCCTTTTTTCAGCGACCCTACGCGTTATGGCATTAATCAAGAGGACAGCTACGGAGATAATAACATCGTCCGCAACAATCAGTTCTACAATCTGTTTCACGGAATATTGGCAGGCTGCTGGACCTTGGAGATCCATAATAATCATATGTACAACCTTAGCGGAATAGGCGTGAATCTATACGCACTGCATGCCGCCAGTGTGAAAGAAAATTACTTTTATCGCTGTCAGACGGCATTCGGACTTATGACTTCCTATACGACCGGCGCGCATGTATTCTTTGAAAATAATACTATTGTCTATTCCAATAACACCGGCGCAAGCGGTTCCGGTTATCATCTGTCGTATTTGCGAAATACGCTCATCAATTCCGTAAATTTCTTCTTGCCGGATGATCGGACGGTAAGCTGCCAGGAAAATCGGTTCGTTTGGACGGATGCCTTCGACGGAAACCCTTCCATTACGGCAAATGTACTCGAGCATTGCACATTTGAAGGCGTCGTCGTACAACGTGAAATTCAATTCCGCGTTTACAGGATAGAATCCACCGATATGTCGAATGTGAATCTGCGGATTGAAACAAGAAATCAACAGACGAAGGCCGAGGCCGCCGAGTTTGTGAACTGCGTTTTTGCAGACTGCATTTTAGCCAACACTATTACCTCAGTCAAGCAGCGGACTGCAAAATTCGATAGCTGCGAACTCGAGGATACGATTATCAAGATTGGCAATATCAATACGCCAAGCGAATCTCCCATCACCCTATTAACAGACTGCATGATTGAAGCCGACTCCATCAGTTATCTCATTCAAAGCGAGTTGAACACGGGGACGGGAAAAATCGAGGTCATAAACAGCGATATCACAATTAACAATGAAAGTTTTCAATATTTAATGAAAGCAACCTATACGGTTGTCCCTCGCACGACAAATGTGCTTCTGAAAGAGTCGCGCCTAATCTATACAGGGACCGGAGCTCTTACCGTGCCTTATTATGAAAGCTCGAGCAAGAACGCCGTTCAAAGCTTCGCTAATATTAGAAATACGCTCCATGGCATCATCTTTCCAGCAGGGGACTCTGGCATTTATCTGGACTATGATCCAGACGAGGAAGGGATACTCCCCCCGCAATCCGGCACCTGGTTTGCTGGGAATATATTCAAGAACGCCGCTCCCGCGGCAGGAGATTATGTTGGCTGGGTCTGCGTGCAATCCGGCATTGCGAACGGCTTAGACTGGGCTCCCTCCGCTTCCTATTCCCTGAACCAGCAAATACAGGCGAACGGCCATGTCTATGAAGCCATATCCGGCGGCATAAGCGGAGGCTCTGAACCCGATTGGCCATTAACCTATGGATCAACCGTATTGGACGGCAGTGTAACATGGAAGGAGCTTGGCGTTATTGCCGTATTCAAGCCCTATGGGCTCATCGTCGATGCATAAGCGAGATCAGGCCGAAGTCGATTTGCGGCCCACTCTTTTGAGCGTCGGCAACTTCGCGAACAGCCCGTTCGCAATTCGCATCAGATAGCGAAATTCTGCCGTTCTCCAAAAGGCGCATACAAACACCAGGTTGATAACGACAGCCGCGATACTGCCTTGGATGACAATGCCCGATAAATGATTGGATGGCAAATAGAGCATCGCCGCAGCGCTTAACAGATACGCAATGACACCAAGCCCCAGGAAATACAAATATCGAAAGAAATAATGACGAATCGGCAAATGAAATACGTTTTTGTATACAAGCAACGGAGTTGTCCAGAAGGGCATCGCCACAGAGCTAATGAGCGTGCCTGCGAAGATGCCCGCAATGCCCATGGCATGAACCAGCAGCAGAGACACTCCCAGATTTATGGCGGCTTGCGCGATTGGAACGTAGCGGTCCTGATGGAAGATGCCCGACGTTGTTTTGACCGTTGTAATCGTATTGCGCATGCCGCGTTCAAAGAAGGTCAGAACGAGTAGAATAACGGCAGCTTTGCCCATTAAGAACGGCTCGCCCAGCCATATGCGAATAAAGGGATCGAGCAGAATATACAATTCGATGGAGAGGAAGGCGTACAGCCAAAAATTCAACAAAGTGGTCACCTTATAAATGCTGTATACCTTCTCTTTGCTCTCTTCGGCAATTAAATTCCCAACGCTGTGATATAAATTCGTAAACACCTGATTAACGAAGGTCCTGCAGAGATCAATAAGCATTTTGTAATTGGAATACAGCCCTACTGCGGCAATGCTGATAAAGGAAGAAATAAGAATGCTGTCAACGCCGAAGATGAAATAATTCCCAACATTTTGGAGCATGATTGCCTTCATATTCTTCACGAAACTCCGCTTCAAATGCGGCTCCAGCTTGTATGACGCTTTTTTCTTCAAGAACGGATATTTGCGATTGACAACTATGGTTAACAGCAGAGATGCCATTATTGTCAACGAACTGTCGAGCAACAAGAACAAAAGGTAGTTTTGCGTATAATGAAGAATCGCTATTTTCAGGATTGAGGAAACAATAAAGGTGACGGAGTAGACAACGGTGATGATGTAATTTTTCTGGTTCACGTTAAGGAAGGATTGCTTGTATACGAACAAATAGGGAACCGCTGTATTCAGAAGAAACAACAAATAGATCAGATGAAGATGCTGAACGTTCGTGTCTTTAATAAAATGAGTCAGGAAAGGAAGCACCGCAAGACCGACAAGCATGATGACTCCGGCAATATAGAGATACGCCGTTCGATAGAGCCTCATCCACGCCAGTATTCGAGGCTCATCCTTGTCGGCGACAGGCTTGTACAGATTGTAAACAATGCTGGAGCCAATACCTGCTTCCGCCAAAGAGAGCATGGCAAGGATGCTTGTGAACAAAGCGTTAATCCCCAAATAGTCAATGCCGAGACTTTGAATGAATACCGTCCTCGATATAAAACTCAGCACAGCAATAATCAATTGATTGCCAATTCCTGCTGCTATATTTAACAACGAGCTCTTTATTCTCATCTTGCTCTCCTATCTGACAAATCCGACATTTCCGTTTAAGCTTTGCAGCATCGTTTCTTTTTGATCATAATCAATATTTCCCCTGATTGTGTATGTCGAGTCAAAACGGGGATTGATTTCAAATAAAGCCTTTACCTTCTTCTCATAGTCATCCAATGTGCTGATTACACGCGCAGGATTTCCCCCGACTACCGTATAGGGAGGAACGGATTGCGTGACTACGCTTCCGGCCGCAACGATCGATCCTTTTCCTACGCGTACACCAGGCATGATAATCGCCCTTGCTCCGATAAAGCAATCATCTTCAATGACTACACGCGCAATTTTTGTATAACCTATTAGTGCTTTGCTGCTTGCGTCATGAGCAAGAATATACGCTTCCGGCGCGATGGTTACCCGGTCGCCGATGGCAATCAGCCAGCAATGCGAATAGTCGAACACGACGCCTCCCTGAATGGAGCAATTTTTCCCTACGACCATTCCTTTTTTGATATAATCATCCAGCCAAATTTGCTGCAATAAAATCTTTCTTATTCTTGCTGCTGCAAAACGAAAGATTTTC
The DNA here is from genome assembly GCF_011947265.1 of Paenibacillus sp. HB172176. GTDB lineage: Bacteria > Bacillota > Bacilli > Paenibacillales > Paenibacillaceae > Pristimantibacillus. The sequence goes on along the minus strand of NZ_JAATHD010000021.1, from coordinate 39,077 downwards.
GTGATCATCATGCCAACTCCTCCAAAGGAAGATTTGCATGCGACATTCGCATGGAAAATCCTTGCGTGAAAGGCATTATGGAAAACAACATGGAATATACGCCAATATCCTTCGTATCGCCTTGCGAAAAATCTATGGCGCCATTCCTTCGGGTCACCTTCATCAAGTAGCTCTGCGCTTTGCTTGCCCCTTCCGAGCAGGACTCCTGGAGACTCGGAAGTGCTGAGGCTTGCTTGAGAAACCATCCCAAGGCTGCGGTCGTAGACGAATCGGCTCTGGCTTCGCTTCGATTCACAGACCAGCTCCAGCTTCCGTTCTCGTTCTGGAAGGATAGGGAAGAGACGGCAAACTTTCTGACCATTCCCTCAAGCGTTTGTTTGTAAGCATGCGTATTCGGCAGCTCCAGCCAAGCGTCAATCAAGCCTATCGCAAACCATCCAAGACCTCTGCCCCACCCATACAGCCCTGCCGGCAGCCCCGACTCGATATGATAGGCGTGGCTGGGAATATAGCTTTTGTTCAGCATGCCGAAACGATCATAATGCTCCAATTGCTTGACGGCGAGTTCTATGCATTCTTGTTTGTCATAACGCAGCCCGTAAGCGATTAGAAAAGGACAGATAAAGCCAATCGTATCAACGTAACGGTAATTCGGCATGAACGTCCGATACTGTACAGTTCCATCTGAACCGATATGAGCTTGTATAAGCTCCCAAACCTGGTCCAGCGCTAATTTGCATCTGCGATCGGCGCCTCCCGGCAGCTTCATTAGACCATATGCCAATATACCAATGTCGACATGTCGGGGAGGCTCCCGCCAGCCTCCGTCTTCATCCAGTCTGGCATGCAAATAAATATCAACTTGCTTCTTGATCGCGGGTTTCAATCCGTTTTTCGCCATCTCCGACAAACCAAGCAGAATGGCCGCTTCCTGCCACTGCTGTATCGTGCTTTTCGAATACTTCCCTCGCACAACATCCAGGGCGATCAATCTTGTATTATCCGTTATCTTCAGCTTTGGCGCAGCATTCAACCATTTGAAGCCGACACGGGAAATCGCGTCTCTCCATTGTTCCCGGCTGCTGTATCTGCCGATATGAATGCGCCCGAACCATTCCTTCGCGATAGGGATAATATCGAATAACGCAATAACGACAACGATCATGAGCACCATGCATAATGGGAGGACTAACATGCAAAGCACTGCTCCTTTCTTCAATCAAAAATGCAAAGCCTATGAAATGAATCGATACAAAGCAGAAATTTCCGCTTCCGTTCCCGGTTCTTCTAATTCCAATCGCTTAATCAACCTGTCGCGAAGAGCAGGATCATTCCATAACCGTTCAATTCCAGCCGCTATTGCTGCTGCATTCATATCCACAATAAGTCCGTTGACCATGGAAGCAACGGCGTCGTTTGCCGTAGAGAAGTTGGTGACCACGATTGGCTTTGCCAATATTTTCGCTTCATCGACGGCAATCGATTTCCCCTCGAAACGGGAAGGCTGCACATAAATATCCGCATGCTTGATGAAGGGATAGGGATTCTCCTGTAAGCCGAGCAGATGGAAATGCTCTTGCAGCTTGTGCTGTTCAATGCTGCGCTTCAACCGTTCCCGCTCCTCGCCCTCGCCAATGATGTACCATTGTACAGGTATGCCCTTGTCGATCATCATTCGGCAAGCTTCAATCGCCATATCGAAGCCCTTCAAGCTGTGCAGACGCCCCATTGATACAATTCGGCATCCGGCATAAGGATGAGAATAGGGATTTCCTTTTTGCGATAATTGAAGAACAAGCGAGGGAGAAACAATATTATGCATAATTTCAATCTTTTTTTCAAAGGCTGGAAACGACCGCTTCAATACATCCCCGCATGATTTTGATACTGTCACTATATAATCAAGCTGCGCGAAATGCTTTTGATCCAGAGCCGGATCCATGCCCAGCTTTGAATATTCGGTATGGATAAAACCAAGCTTCTTTTCCGCCTTTACTTTTTCAATGCAGTAATAGACCGGATTTTTCTCCAAATAACCGATGGCGGCATCATACCTTACAGGAAGAGCCGGCATCGCCCTCGAAAGATGCTTCCAAACGAGCTGCTCGCATCTAGCCGGGTTTTTCTCGGATTTGAAGATCAAGCCTGCGCGTATTCTTGCCCATGCAAGCTTCAGCTTCCCCCTCTTCAAGCAACTCGTAATGGCTTGGCGGATAGGCATATCGAAAATCAGGTAATCGGACGGCGATTCGAGCAATCGAACCTGCGATGGAAGCTGATTCATGAACATGCCCTCCTTCTTGAACAGCAGGAGATCAACCTCAAAGCTTGAATAATCAATCGTTTGCAGCAGCGAGATCAACGCCTTCTCCGCACCTCCGCAATGCAGATGATTCATGACAAATAATAGCTTCTTCACCCTAACACCGCCTAATCCAATAGCTGATAGAGCTTATTGATTTCCGTCTCCGTGCCTAGCTCCAATGACGAGAGATATCGACTGAGCCGCTCTCTTAATGACTGACTTTCCAGCAACTCCCCGATCGCCGAAGCGATCGCATCCGCTGTCATATCTACGATATACCCTTCAAGACCATGGTCAATCTGATCCTTGGCCGTACTGAAGTTCGTAATGACGATAGGTTTGTTCAAAATTTTTGCCTCATCGATAGCGATCGACTTGCCTTCAAACCTGGAGGTTTGCACATAGATGTCGGCTTGCTGCAAATAAGGATAGGGATTGGATTTCAAGCCTAGCAATTTGAAATGCCGCTCGAGTCTGTTCTTGGCGATCATATCCCTTAATCGTTCCCTCTCGTCGCCTTCGCCGATGACATGCCACCGCACCTTATACCCTCTATCGATTAATGCTCTGCATGCCAGGATCGCAAGCTCAAAACCTTTCTGCTCATGAAGCCTGCCGATGGATAGAATGACGAATTCATTCTGGTCGCGCCCATACAAATCATTGGCGTCAAGCTCTGCCATTCTTCTGATTAACAGGGGAGAGACGATATTATAAATAATGTGAACCTTCTCCCGCTGCTCCGGAAATCGCTCACGCAGCACATTCGCACATTCTTCGGAAACCGTCACAATATGATTCAGTTTATCGAAATAAGAACGGTCGAAAGTAGGATCCATCCCGAGCTTGTCGTAATCATTGTGAATCCAGCCCAGTTTAATGGGAGCATTCACTTTGTCCACGCAAAAGTAGATTGCCGTCTTCTCGAGAAAACCTATCGCGGCATGATAGGATTTCGAAAGCTTCCCTAGCGAGGGCGAAAGATATTTCCAGCTCGTCTGTTCTCTTACGCCAACATTCGCAATCGTCTGGTTGGTCACCGTATACATAAGGCGATTGAACGCTTGCTTGAGCTTGCGCCTTCTAAGCAATTGAACAAGCGACGATTTCATCTGCAGCGAGAAACGGTGATAGGATTCCGGCAAGGGAAGAAGCGTTACTCCCTCAGGAATCAACTCCATGAATAATCCCTCATGGCTGAGCAAATACAAATCGACATTATATTGCCGATAATCCAGTTGGGAGAGCAGATTAATGAGACTTCGCTCTCCTCCTCCGGCGGATAAGCTGGGCATAACGAATAATAGATTTTTCTTCATAGCCGCCTCAAATGATCTCTTGCAGATAATCCACTGCGTGACGGGATCTGGACTGGATATGGGGAACGACCGACATGAGCTTCGTTCTGAGGCTCTCTTCCTCGCGAAGAAGCGTCTCGAAGCCGGCCTTCAGCTTTGTCAGATCGGACAGCTCGTCTATGCCGAGCACCAGCTTCTCCTCACCGAACAAATCCTTGGCGATGCCCTTCGACTTCACACTGTAGCCAAGCACCATCGTCGGTACGCAATTGGAATAAGCCGCGATTGTCGCATGCGTTCTCGCGCCGATGAAGAAACGCATTCTGGCGATATATCCTTTATATTGAATCGCAGACAAATGCTCCGGCAGCAGAATAACTCTTCCGGTTGCTTTAAATTGTTGATAAAATTCGTTCAGCACCTCATAATCATTATTTCCGGCAGCGATAACATGCGGCGTCATAGCAATTGTCATGTCGGTTGTATCCAATATATGCTGAATGAGGCGACTCGCAGCCGTTTTTGATTCCGGATTGCGCTTGTTGACCAACGGGCTGTAATTAAATCCGATTGTATTGCCATCTTGCCAGCCTTGGGGCAACTGAAGCTCTTCCTTCTCCATCGTGAAGGCAGGGTCTGCCACCAAACGAACATTATGGAGTCCTTTGTTGCGCAGGAGATTAAACGATAGGGTTTCGCGGGTTAAAATAAGATCGAAAAGCGACAAATCCGCAAGCTTGCGCTCCGACAAGTCCTCCTCGCCAATGGAGCAGCCCCATAAGACAAGCTTTTTCCCCTGCGCCTTGGCAATGCGATCAATTTCATACCAGCCGGGCTGTTCGCCGTAGCAATAATTATCCCCGCCAATCGACAGAAGCACGTCGATGTCCTTGATTCGATGAATAATTTTTTTGTGAATCTTCCCTAAAGCGTAAGTTTCGTCTTGAAACAGCTTGTATCGGATCGAAGACATGAGCCAATCATAGGAATAACGTTTGATAGGAACGGCTGCGCCGTCATAAATGCCGTCCAATTGCGAAATAATGCGATCCGTTTCCGGCTGGTCGGATGCCAGATAAACTTCTATGCCTTCCAATCCTTCCTTCAACATTGCGGTAGAAGACCTTACAATGGCTTCGCAGCCTCTGTTCAAGCTTCCGCTGTGCGCGAACATTAATATCTTCATGCTCTATTCCCCCGTTTTTTCGAGTTTCGCAATCTGCTATAACTTGTTAGAACATATAATCCCCACAAGGATCTTCGATGAATAAGCCGCATAATCATTTTTTGATACGGCCCTGCGGTTAACTGGCGTTCCTGCTCGTATAGCGGTAAAGCCGCCGCTACTTCACGCTTCTCCAGCATTCTCTTGACAGATTGGCGTTTGTCATGCAGGGTCAATGTCTTGGAATCAAAGTAGACATGGATATATGACAATAAGCTCTGAATGAGCTTAATGGATTTCAATCTCATCATCTCTTCCTTATCCATTAACTCCGAATAAAGCGGAGGAAGTGCCGAATGATAGACCTCCACCGCTCTTCCAAAATAGTCCTTGCCCATTAAATCTCTAGTCGCGCTGCCCGCGGTCTCGCAATAGCGATAGCCTGCATAATCCAAATATTTCATCGTACAAGCCGCTCCGAACGCATGCATATTAAATTGGCCATCCTCGCCCAACGCTACCTTATGCGGGAAGCGTATCTTGCCGTTTTCTAAAATCGACTTGCGATAAAGCTTGTTCCAGACGGCATTCATTTCCTCGCTTTTTACATACAAGGGCAGTACCCGCTCCCTGATAAAGCGATCGTCAAGAACGATATTGGTGGGAAACGGATGCTTGCTGACCACTAAGCCGCCATCCTGCTCGCTCTCGATGTTCGAGACGACAATATCGCAATGATCTTTGACTGCCGCATCGTACAGCGATTCGAACATCGCTTTGGCCACATAATCATCCGCGTCTACAAAGCCGATATACTCTCCGCCTGCCGCATCCAATCCACTGTTTCTGGCAGCGCTGACGCCGCCATTTTGCTGCTCGAGCAGGCGAATGCGCTTGTCCCTTACCGCATAGCCGGCAATCATAGCCGCGCTTCCATCCGCAGAACCGTCGTTCACGAAGATAAACTCGCATTCCCGAAGTGTCTGATTGAGTAAGGATTCTATGCATCTGGGCAAATAAAGCTCGGCATTATAGACCGGGACGATGACACTCACCTTTATACGCAAACAGGCGCCCTCCTCTCTGCGCGGAGGAGCTCGTAAAGCTTCTCCAATTCCTCTCGATTGCCGAAATCCGTTCGCCGGCATGTGTCGGCCAATTGCTCCCGCAAAGAGCAATTCTCGTACAGCTTCAGTATCCCTTCCGCAATGCCATCCACCGAAAGCTCCGCAATATAGCCGTTCTCCATGTGCCTCACCTGGCTCGGCGCGGTGGCATAATTCGTAATCAAGACAGGCTTGCCCAGGATTTGCGCTTCGGTAACCGTAACCGCCTTGCCTTCGTATCGCGAAGGCTGCACATAGAGATTGCATGCCTTCATATAGGGATAAGGATTCGTCTGCTTGCCTAACAGAATGAAATGCTCTTGCATGCCTTCTTGGGCGATTAATGTCCGGATTTGCTCCTCGTCGCCGCCATAACCGACAATAAACCAGACGAACTCGCGATGCCCCCCTTGAATGAGCTTTTTTAGCGCTTTTACCGCGTTATCTATTCCTTTGGCATGGGAAAGCCTGGCAACGGTGAGGAGCTTGAAACGATTGTCCTCAAGCATGGCCTTCTCCTCCGGAATCTCCTCAGCGAGACTGCGAATGGTTGCCGGAGAAGTGATATTCTCAATAACGAACACCCTTTCGTGCAGACTCGCATACTTCTCCAGGAAGGAAGCTTTACAGGTTTCCGAAACCGCGATGATCTCGTCGTATTGCTCCCACATTTTTCGATCCAATGCATGATCGACTTCAAGCTTGCTGAAGTCGGTGTGTATCCAGGCTAACTTCTGTTTCGCAGTTACTCTGCCGGCTGTATAATCATGCGGCCATGCGTAGCTGATCGATACATCATATTGCTTATCGGGCCTGGGCATTGCCGCTGTGAAATATTTGGAATCAAGCTGCATCTGAATGTACCCCGGACCTTCTGAAGCTTTCATTCTTTTCGCCGCCACATATGCGACGGCCTTGGATCGAATGCGCTGGAGAACAGCGAAATAGTAGCCTTCCTTCGCGCATTGCTTCAGCGATTTGCGAAATACGGTGAGCCTTCCGACCTCCGGCAACAAGCGAACCTCCTTCGGTATCAGCTTCAGGAATTCACCCGTATGCCTGAATACAAGCAAATCGACCTCGAAACGCTCGTAATCGAAGCTGTTCAGCATATTGACCAGGCTTCTCTCTACGCCGCCTATCTCCATATCGTACAAGACTATTAACAGGCTCTTCTTCATACCGTCTCCCTCGCTCTCCCAACTGCAATTTGGGATTGGTGCTCCTTCAAGCTGGAGTAACTCTTCTCTCTCTTGTTTACAAATAAGGTATAAGCGGGAACTACGCCCTTCACGACGGAGCCCGCTCCAATGACAGCATGATCGCCAATGATCGTATCGCGCAGAATGACGCAATTCGCTCCAATCCACACATGCTCGCCAATGCTTACCTTGCCCTTCAAGAGATGCCCTTCCTCCTCATGCTTGAAATTATGATCATGATCATTCATGCACACATTGGGCGCAATCTTCGTATAGGCTCCAATCTGAATGTCATTGGCGCAATTAATCGTGCAATTATCATTGATGAACACCTTGTCTCCGAGCGTCAGCCTTGCTTCGTCATCAAGTCTTATGCTTGTATTCTTGCGAATAAACACGAATCGACCTATTGCCATTCGGGCATTTCGGTTGTTGATTTCTATTGAACTCCCCGCTTGCATGGCAAATAGGGAGGCCTTCAGATTACTCGGATAAAGCACTCGATATCGAAGCGCTCGCAGGCAAGCGATCAAATGGGCCATATTCATGATTATCGTGATGAGCAGCCCTCTGCTTCGAGCCTGCTTCCTCATTTCGCGTGCAATCTTGACGACAATCATCTCCGAACCTCCTCCCGATCCTTAGCCTTTCTCCACGCCCACAATATCGGCCTCAATGGAATATACATGAAATGCCATTTTTTCGGCAAAGGCAGCGTTTCCGCATCCTCCGGAATTGGAAGCATAATGCTTGCCATATAAATCAGCTTCTGTCGGTTGCTCATAAGAGAGAACAGATAGCGTTGATGATATTTCTCCACATCCTTCGGAACGGGAGGCGTGTGCAAATTCACCTCTCTTTCAATATAGAACATCGTATCCTCGGCCAGCCATCCCGCCTTTCTGGACGAAAGCAGCGGGCGCATCTCTTCGCGAAGCGGCGCTGCCAGCAGTCTTGCCGCCAGAGTCAGCGCTTGGCCTCCGATATGCGTATAGTGGTATTTCTTCAGCAGCATCGTTAATTTCGACCAGTCAAGCCGCTGCGCCATCAATTGCTTAATATCGAGCAGCCAGCGCAGTCTCGACCAACCATGTCTGGCTCCATGCGATGCGAGAAAGAGGAACAGATCCTCTCTGCCCAAATAATAGATCGGCCGATTAATGAGCGAGCTTTGCCTCTTCCTGCTCCATAATTCATCAAAGTCAGGCTCGCTGGAGGGCGAAGGATTAAGCCGCCAGTGAACTTCAACCTTGATTTTCTTACCGGGATGATGGAAGGTATGATGGTGATGCCTCCACTTCCAGTCGCCAAGCACGGAATGAATATAATCATCCTTCTCATAGCCCTGCGCCTTCAAAAGCTTCTCCGTTCTCTCGAGTTCATGAATCGGTACCAATATATCCAAATCGCAGGAGGTGCGCAGCGATACATCGCCATACAAATCCGCTGCTATGACAGGCCCCTTCAGAAATAACGCCCTGATGTCCAGCTCCGAAAATATGCCGGACAGCATCTCCATTTCTCCGCTCAGAGCAAGCATCTGAATGGTATTACGATAATAATCGCGTTGAAACAATTGCGTTACGAATGCCGGAATGTCCTCCGTATTCCACTCTTGAAGCTTCCTGCTTATTGTCGGAAACACCCGATGATGTCTCGCAAGCGAGATGAACGCATGCCAATCCGTGTTTTGCAAGAGCTCCTGCTGAAAAAAATCGAGCTCACTGTTTTTATCCACCTCCAGAAGCGCGAGAATTAATCGGAGCTCCTGGGAAAATTGATTCATTGAAATATCGACTGCATTAATCATGAATTTCTCCTTCGAGCCATTTTAGCTATCAACGAACAAATGACATGATTTTGTTCTATAAAACGAACACAAGATAAGATTATCACCCTCTTGCTTATCTGTCAATTGCCCCCTCGTCCCATTCTTGTTTTTTTCGGTCAGAAATGGTTTCGATTATGTTAAACTACTCTTATTCCGGACAATCAAGGGAGTGTCTATTATGATCAATATTGTTGTAATCGGGGCGGGCGGTCATGCCAAAGCGGCCATTCATGTCATTGAATCCACTGCGAAATATCATATTATCGGCTTGATCGACTCTGGACGATCCATTGGAGATATCGTCTATGGATACAAGGTGCTTGGCAACGAAGACTGGCTGAGACAATATGGACAATCCGTCGACGGCCTGTTCATTGCTGTCGGAGACAATTGGGTGAGAGCGGAAATTGCGGCTAGATTGAAGGCGAATTGCGACCCTCTGCCTCCGTTCATTACCGCTGTGCATCCTTCCGCTCACATAGCAAGAGGAGCCTGCATAGGAGCAGGCTCCGTCATTATGGCTGGAGCAATCATGAACAGCGACGCCCGAATCGGCGAGCACTGCGTTCTATACCCCGGCGCTTCTATCGATCATGATTCGGAAGCAGGAAGCTTCGTCAGCCTGGCCCCCAAAGCGGCAACGGGCGGAAGCGTTCGCATCGGCTCCTATACGGCGATTGGATTAGGCGCGAATATTATTCATAATATCACCATTGGCGAGCACTGCGTCATTGGAGCCGGCTCGACTCTCGTTCGTTCGCTGCCCGACCGTGCCTTGGCCTATGGACTTCCCGCCAAGCTCATTCGAACGCGAGAAGCCGGTGAGAAGTATTTGTGAATCGACTTCAGAGCGCTCTGCTCCTTGCCATGCCGTATCGATTCAGAACATCATGAACCACGCCAACGACTCGCGACTGATCCTCGGGAGCCAGATTCGAGCCCGAAGGCAAACAGATGCCGGAACGGAAAAGCTGCTCGCAATAAGACCATTCATTCGATTCATAGTGGGAGAAGAACCCGACTCCATGGAATAGCGGCTGCATATGCAGCGGCTTCCACAACGGACGAGCCTCAATATTGTTCTTGCCTAACTCCGTCAATATCGCCGACGCCGCTCCCTCATAGCCCATGCCGTCGATTGTGAGCGCCGTCAACCAACGATTGGACCTTGTTCCCCGCCATTCCGGCATAAAGCTTATCTCTTCGAGATGACCGAAGGCTTCATAATAGCGAAGATACACAGCTCTGCGCGCTTCGACCCGCTCATCCAGCGCCTCTAGCTGCGCTCTTCCAATACCAGCAAGCACATTGCTCATTCGATAATTGTAGCCGGCGCAGCTATGCTCGTAATGAGCCGCCTCGTCTCTGGCTTGGGTAGCGAGGAATCGCGCGCGATTTAATGCGTCAGAATCATGTGAGATGAGCATACCTCCGCCGGAGGTTGTTATAATTTTGTTCCCGTTGAATGAGAAAACACCAAAATGACCAAACGTTCCGCTCTGTCTTTCGCAATAAGTAGAACCGAGCGACTCCGCGGCATCCTCGATTACTGGCACTCCGTAACGATTGCATATGCCCATAATTTCTGCCATCTTGGCCAGCCCGCCGTAGAGATGCACCACAACAACCGCCTTCGGCAGCTTGCCTTCCCGCAAGCTTGCCTCCAGTGCACGTTCAAGCGCAATAGGCGACATATTCCAGGTATCGGGCTCTGAGTCGATGAAGACCGGCTCCGCTCCAAGATACCGAATGGGATTGGCGCTCGCTACGAACGTAAAGCTGGAGCAAAGCACGATATCGCCCCGCTCCACGCCGAGCAGCCTCAGCGCCAAATGAATGGCCGCTGTCCCGGAGCTTACCGCGGCGGCTCCTTCAATATGAATATATCTTGCCAATTCTTCCTCGAAAGCCGCAATATGAGGACCAGCCGGAGCGATCCAATTGCTGCGAAAAGCTTCATCGATATAATGCTGCTCCTTGCCGCTCATATGGGGCGGAGAAAGATAGATTCTATCCATCGCTGTGCCGGGCAATATTCTCATCCTTCCTGATTTTGAGTCGTACCTTCGAATGCGGGCATCGTGACATGCGCGCCGTTGCTGATTCCATCCGACTGAATAACCTTCTTCAAGGTGAGCAGCAGGATTTTCAGATCCAGCCGCAAGCCTGCATTCTCCACATACCACACATCCAGCTTGAATTTCTGCTCCCAGGACAATTCGTTTCTCCCATTCACTTGCGCCCAGCCCGTGATACCCGGTCTCACCAAATGGCGTCTCGATTGTTCTTCAGAATACAGAGTCAGATAATTCATGAGAAGCGGACGGGGACCAACCAGGCTTAGCTCGCCGCGAATGACATTGAAGAGCTGCGGCAGTTCATCGAGGCTCAGCTTTCGGAGAAGCAGCCCGAATGGAGTCAATCTGAGGTGATCGGGCAGCAGCTTGCCGTAAGAATCTCTTTCCCCGGTCATCGTTCGAAATTTGTAGAGATAGAACGGTTTGCCGTGCAGACCCGGCCTTTGCTGCTTGAATAGAATCGGCGAGCCAAGTTTCACGCGAACAAGAAAAGCGATAAGGACAACGACAGGCATAAGGAGCAGCGCCAGTATACATGATGTCAACAAATCAAAGCTTCGTTTCATCATTTCAGTTTCTCTCCTATTTCTATATTTAGAAAAAAATTAAACGGTGAACATTTTCCGCACTATGGAAACCATTCTCGGCCCTGCAACCTTGCTCAACATCCTTTTCAGGCTGCTTCTTGCTCTGACTCGAGCCGGCAGCCAGGATTGTGCAAAATGATGAATCGTGTGACTGTCCTCTGTCAGGTAGCTGCCGCCATTGATATAATCGTAAGGACTGAAATAGGTTCTAGGATAGAAGACGACGCCATTAGGCAAGGCCTGAAGCTGTCCATTCAGCTGCAGTCCTTCTTCTTTGCAGATTCTGGAGATTACCGCCGTATTTGTCGTCATATCGTACGTTTCATCCTCTAACAGGAAGGAGCGTTGTTGGTAATCGTCAAGCAGCCTCTGAATCCATGGATGACCTGGTATGGCTCCCATCGTGCCAGATTGCAGAAAATGCTCATCTTCGAAGCCGGAAAAAGCGGAATTTTCCAAAAATGCATCCAACGGTCGAATAACTTCAACATCGGTGTCCAAATAGATACCGCCTACCTGATAGAGCGCATGCAGTCTTACATAGTCGCTCACGAACGCGAATTTCCTTGCCTCATAGGCTTCTTTGACATAAGGCACCGCATTGACGTCGAAGTTGTCCTCATTCCATTCCACGAACCGATAGCCGTTCAACTGCTTCGCCCAGCTCCGCATGCATTTCACGATTTTTTTGGGCTTATCTCCTCTCCCGAACCAGCAGTAGTGGATTATACGGGGAATTTGTTCATCCACTGACACATCTTTCTCTCCTTTCTAGAATGGCCAGCTAATATAATCGCTTCCATAACGAATATCCAGAATGACGACGTTCTCGTAGAAGAAATAAAGGAAATAGAAGCTGACCAGCAAAATATAGATAAATCTCTGATCCTTCTCTCTAAAAAGCTTGATAATCCACCCAATGACAAGAATTTGATAGAGATTGAAATAAATGCTAAGCCTCGCGAATATCCAATTCTGGGTGGCGATAATCATTAGAATGGATCCGATAATAGCAAGATTGATAATGACATCTCCCGAAGGGAACAGCCTTCTGAACTTCTCTCTTCCCATAAAAGCGATAACGAGCGGTATGATATTTACGATGACCCGGAGAATATTGGCTCCGCCTTCTTTGAAGCTTTCATATTCGCCGTATTGCGTGCCTGAAATGGCCGAGAACAGCCATTGCGATACATAGTTGTAGCCGATAACGATGAGTATGGCGGAGGTCAACATCAGAGTCGTTGTTGTTGTCCAGGCCTTTCGTCTGGCGAGGAAATAAATAGGAACCATGATTAGAGCGCTCTGATGAAACAGGGAAGCGATCAACACAAGAGCCATATAGGGCTTCCAGCGCCCTTCAAGCAGAAACTTTGTTCCAGCGAAAACGATGGCTGCCGCCAGGTATTGCCTCAAGCCGTTCATCGAGACAATAAACGCTCCCGAGGTGATGTAGACGTAGATGCTGATTTCAAACAATCTCGCGTAATTGTACAAAACGCACACAATGAGAACATTTGTTACGAACGCCGTTATGAATAGAAGCAGCTGCGGGTCCTGCGTAATCTGCTGCAGCAGCATTTGCAGAATCGAGAAGCCTTTGTCTTTGCCTTGCCATACGGTGCTCCAGTTGAAATCGGTCACATTGTATGCGTGTATATACAGGAACGTATCGCCGATATTATTGCGCAAGCCCGACACCAGAACGAGCGTGACAGCAACTGCGCCGGCCATAATCTTGTTAGGCTGAATCGGCATCGCGCCTGCTCGCGCCGGGACGGCGAAATATCTGGCCATGAATCCGAAGTACGTTACCGCAACCAGGCTAACCCACAGAATAGTCATTGGCAGTTCCTCTCTGTTTATTAAGCCGATTCATTCGGCTTACGATGAACAGGTGGAGCAGCAGCCCCGGCACAATGGCTAATAGGGTCAACCCTTTTTTCGGCGATTCCTTGAACCAGTTCCTGTTGCGGGAGAATAAGCTGCTAGAGATATAATGAACGGCTTGACGGTACTTGAATCCTGCGCTGGCAAGCGATAATTCCATGAGTGATTTCCGATAAAAGGCAAAGCCTCTTGGATTGATTCTGTATTGCCTCAGCATATTGCGAGAAGAGCCATCCTCCATATATTCCACAATGCATAACACCTCGTTGCAAAGCAGCAACGGATAATGCTCATCCAGCTTATAGTATTTGTAAGCCAAGCCGACATAACGTTCGCCTTGAAACAGCGGATAGGGGTACAGCTTGGCAAGCTCGGTTCGATACACCAGCTTTTTGTCGCCCGTAACGCCATGCTTGGCATACAAATCGAATAAGGTTGAGGCTTCAAGCTTATCGGGCAGCCTCGTTCCGATGATCCGGCCGTCCGTATAGGCATCCAGCGCGACAAATCCGCTTACTTTGTTGCTTCCGTGCGTTTTCCAGAAGGATATGATTTTGTCTATGGCGTCATGGGGCATATAATCATCGGAATCCATACATACATTAAGCTCGGTCCGGATATTCTCGTAAGCTGTATTATGGGCGCCGTGCATGCCCTGGTTTTCTTGCTTTATGTATGTCATGCTAATCTGAGCTTCCGCTAACCAGCCCTGCACCAGTTCCTCCGTGTTGTCCGTCGATCCGTCATCGATAATGAGCCATTCGAAATCATCGTTTTTTTGCCGCTTCAAGCTCTCATAGAGTTGCCCCAGACAGTAGCTTCGATTATAGGTTGGCGTAAATACGGTTAATGTCCTCATTCTGAGCCTCCTTTACCTCGCATTCCGATTGATAGAAGCGTTGCAGCCAACCGGCCGTTTCTCTGATGTCGTAACCTGCGGTTCGTATTCCCTCTTCATCCGTGCGCCGCTTGATTTGCGTTCGCGCGGCATTCAGGATAAGTTCGACGTATTCGTCCACTCTGGCGTTCGACGCAAAGCCCATAAGCCCCATGCGCAAATCCGCCTCATACGTAATCGCATCGGATACTACGCATGGAAGTCCGTTTGCCTGCGCTTCGATTAGCGTTACGGGCAGCCCTTCATGATGCGAAGGAAACACGAACACATCGAAAGCGAGCAGGAGATGCTCCACATCGGATCTTACTCCGAGAAATTTCACATGACGGGATATGCCCAGCCGCTCCGCCTTTTCCTCCATTTCCTTCCTTAAAGGGCCGTCGCCGGCAAGCATGAGCCGGCTGTCCGGCATCTCTTCATTCAATCGCTTGAAAATATCCAGCAGCATCGAATGATTCTTCTGAGGAGCGAATCTCCCGACATGACCCATTATTAACGTGTTCCCCGAGATTCCAAGCTCGTCTCGCATCTCGGAGCGTCTCTGCTCCGAATAAGCGAATCTCTTAATATCCACGCCGTTCTTCAGAATCTCCGTCCCTCTTCTTCCCCCGCGGAACAACCAATGGCCCGCCGCTTCCGAGCAAGCGAATTGATGCGTAGCAGAGGACAAAATCTTTGAGCCCGCATACCGTTTGTACAGCTTGCCCGCAATCCCGCCTTCGCTTTCCGTATTGTGACTATGGGCGATCCGAACCGGAGTACGAACCTTCTTCGCCGCGTGAAGAACGAATCCGCTCATGCGATCCATATGCGAATGAATAACGCGATAATTGGAATTTGCCTTGAAAAACTCTCGAAGCTCCCGTCTGTATCCGAAATGTCCGGCTTGGTCGATATAGGGAATGCGATGAATGCGTCCCCCCATCGAGAGGATTTCCGAATCGAAGACGCCCTCCTTGTTCGTAAGAAAGTCGAACTGCAGCTGCTTTCGATCAACATGCCGGTAGAGATTCATGAGCAGCGTCTCAGCGCCGCCTCTGTTCATATTGACGACTGCATGCAGTACTCTTAAAGGGCTTGCCATTGTAATTGCTCCAATCCTTTCAATCTCTCATCCATATAGGGCTTGTACAGCTCTTCCAACTCCTCCAGAACCTTATCCAGCGCATACAGCTTCACAAGCTCGACGCTGCTTTGGCCCATATGCGCTCTCGAATCCTGAAAAGCGCCTAGCAGCTGAATTCTGACCGCGAAGCCGTCTATATCCCTGGGGGAAAGCAAGAAGCCGTTCTTTCCTTCCCGAATGAGCTCGCAATGCCCCCGATTCTCCGTCGCGACAATCGGGAGACCGGATGCCATGGCCTCCATAATATTAACCGGCAGTCCTTCCCTCAGACTTGCCGAGACAGCCAGATCGCATATCGGCAACAGCTCCGCCAGATCATCCCGATACCCCAGGAAATCCACCATATGGGAGATACCCAGTTGTTCAGCCTGCGCTTTGCATGCCTCCTGCAGCTCGCCTTGACCGGCGAGCAGCAGCTTAGCCTCCGGCAGCTTTTCCTTCAAATTCTCCATAACGTGAAGCAGCAGCTGATGATTCTTATTCGCGTTGAACTCCGCCGTGCAGATCATAAGAAGCTGATTCCTCCGATAGCCATATTGCTCCCTTCGCTGCTCTTTCTCCAAGACGCTGATCGGATGATACCGGTCCATCGCAAGACCCACGCCATGAATATGCGACACCGAGCCGGCGCGGAATTGCCGTTTCAAAGCCCGTTCGTAGTCCTCGCGGTTGATCGTGATCAAGCAATCGGTCAATGCGGCAAGCCGCTTCTCCACGGGATAATAAAGCAGCCAATTTTTTAGCGGAGCCCCTTTGCAGAAGTGAAAGCCATGCGCCGTATAGATCACCTTCGTCCCTTCGATCCTTGCTTTTCTTGCCGCCAAGCGGGCGAGCAGCCCCCCTACCGGCGTATGGCAATGAATGATGGAATACCGCTCGTTATCAATCAATGCCTTAAGCTTTCGATAAGCCACTATATTCCCGGTTTTGAAAGGAGAGCGTTCAAGCGGGAGATCGAATTTCCGGTCGGTGTATGGAAGCTCAAGATCTCCTCTTGCCGCTACGTGAACCTCCCAGCCCTGGCTTTGAAACCATTGCATGACGGGCAGATGAAAGGCGCGAAAGTGATAGTCGACCGTTGCGCAGAACAAAATTTTTTTCTTCATGGCAGCTCCCTCCTTTGACCCCTTCCCGCTTTACTTCGCAGCGGCCTCTCTCTCCACCATTCGGGACAAATAATCCAGCAGCTCGAAGCGCAAATCCTCCCGCTGCATGGCAAACTCGATTGTTGTCTGAATAAACCCCAGCTTCTCTCCGACATCATAGCGTTTGCCGTCGAATTCGTAGGCGAATACGGCTCTTGAGCGATTGAGAGACGCGATTGCATCCGTCAATTGAATCTCTCCGCCGGAGCCCGGCGCCTGGTTACCGAGAATATCGAAAATTTCCGGTGTCAGAATGTATCTTCCCATAATGGCCATCGTAGACGGCGCTTCTTCTCTTGCCGGCTTCTCGACCAAATGGTTGATCCGATGGAAGCCAGGCTCCATCATCATGCCGTCGACAATGCCGTATCGTGAGACATTCTCTTCGGCGACGCGCTGAACGCCGATAATGGAGGAACCGTATTGATCGTATTTCTCCATCATTTGCTTCAGGCACGGCTTGGATGCGGAGATAATATCATCGCCTAACAGAACGGCGAACGGCTCATCCCCGATAAATTTTCTTGCGCACCAGATTGCGTGTCCCAAGCCTCGTGGGTCCTTCTGGCGAATATAATGGATGTCGACCATTTCCGACGATTTCCGAACTTCTTGCAGCAGCTCGTATTTCTGCTTGGAAGCAAGATTATGCTCCAGCTCCATGGAATTGTCGAAATGATCCTCGATCGCCCGTTTCCCCTTGCCTGTCACGATGATAATATCCTCGATTCCTGATTCGATCGCTTCTTCGACAATATATTGAATAGTTGGTTTATCCACGATGGGAAGCATTTCCTTCGGCATTGCTTTCGTGGCAGGAAGAAATCTTGTGCCGAGCCCGGCTGCTGGAATAATCGCCTTTCTTACCTTCATCCATTCATCTCCTCTCCGTTATCCCGTTACCGTCACATAGTCGGACTGCTCGCTAGGCCAAGCATGGTTCGCAAGATCGAGCAACCGGATTTTCAGCTCCGCATGATTCATGGCCGGGAACTCGCGAATGAGCTTTTCGATTTCCTCGTAATAAATTTGGCCGGCCTTGCCGATGTAGATCTTCGGATAGACCTGCTTCTCCATCATTTCGCTGTCCTTGAGCATCTCCTCGAACAGCTTCTCGCCCGGTCTGATTCCTGTAAATTCTATGCCGATTTCTTCGACAGCATAACCCGACATGCGAATTACGTTCTGCGCAAGATCAATAATTTTTACCGGCTCGCCCATATCCAGCACGAAGATTTCTCCCCCTCTGGCGAGCGCCCCTGCCTGGATGACCAGTCGCGATGCCTCCGGAATGGTCATGAAATAACGAACCATCTCCGGATGCGTAACAGTGACCGGGCCTCCCTTGGCAATCTGCTTCTGGAACAGCGGAATGACGCTGCCCCTGCTTCCGAGCACGTTGCCGAATCTGACGGCGACAAACCGGGTTGGGTGGAGCTGATCCATATGCTGGATAATCATCTCTGCTATTCGTTTCGTCGCGCCCATGACGCTCGTCGGATTCACCGCTTTGTCGGTGGAGATCATGACAAAGGTATCGACTTTGCTTTTGCTTGCGGCCCTCGCCGCGTTCAATGTGCCGAGCACATTGTTCTTGAACGCTTCTTCCGGGTTCCGCTCCATGAGCGGAACATGCTTATGCGCAGCCGCATGATAGACGACATTCGGCCTATGCTTCTGCATGATCGCCTGCATCTTCTCCGCATCCTGAAGGTCGGCAATTTCCGTATAGAACGTCATGCTGGTGTCCTTGAACAGCTCCTTCAGCTCCATCTCGATGGCATAGATACTGTTCTCTCCATGACCGAGCAACACCAGCTTATCCGGCAAAAAACGAGCAATCTGACGGCATACCTCCGAGCCGATGGAGCCTCCTGCCCCCGTCACCAGAACCACCTTCTTGGTCACATACTCGGAGATGCTCTCAATATTAAGCTCAACAGGCTCTCTTCCAAGCAAATCTTCAACCCTGACGTCCCGAAATTGCGTAACGGATATGCGCCCTGTCGCCAAATCCTCAAGCATCGGAATCGTTTGCGTTCTTGCGGTCGACTTTGCGCATTCGGTATAGATTTTGTACAATTGTCGTTTGCTCAATGAGGGGATCGCGATAACGATGCAATCAATCTGCAGCTCTTGCACTTTAGTTACAATATTCGACACGCTGCCAACGACAGGTAGCCCCATAATGTCAAGCATTTGCTTATAGGCATCATCGTCAATGAACGCCACCGGCAGCAATTCCGTATCGGAGTTGCTCATCAGTTGTCTGGCGAGCATCGTTCCTGCCGAACCCGCTCCGACGATTAACGTTCTCTTTCGTTTGCCGCTTTGTTTGTTGAAGCCTCCGCGAATGATTCTCCAGCTTAGCCTTGATCCACCGATTAATAAGAGATGCAGCATTAACGTAATCGTCAGCAGCTTGATCGGCGCCGACTGGGCGAAAAGAAGCTGCAAAGCAGCCGTTGCTGCAGCCGTTAAGAAGATTGCTTTGGCTATGATCGTTAATTCGCCAATGCTCGCGTATTCCCACGCCTTTTTATACAGCTTGTAATGAACGAAGAGTGCATGATGCAGAATCAGCCATAGTAAGGCGGTTCCATACAGAAGCGAATTCGACATGGGGGTATTGCCGGACAACAGCCATCCGCTCACGCCGACTGCCGTGCATACGATCACGGAATCAAGCATGATGAGGACGAACAGTCTCTGTCTGAACGTCATTCTAAGACCATCCCTTCTGTAGGTTGATTTACACGTTCTTTATAAAGAACGGCAACTCATTGAGAAGAAACGACTTCAGCGCATGATGCATTGCCGCCATCGTTTCTTCTGTGAGATTCTCGTATTTAACGTTTCTTCTTATTCAGCAAGGCGCCGATGATGTTCGCTCCAGCGAAGGCAAGTGCTTGCTTGGCTTCAAGCGCCTCAACATGAGTGGATTTGCCGCTGCTGAGTACGAGTACAACGCCATCGCATTTGTTAGCTAACACATTCGTGTCGGGCGCGGTCAGCACGGGCGGGCAATCCATCACAACGCGATCGTATCGGCTCTCGGCAAGCTCGATTAATTCCTTCATAACCTTGGAATCGAGCAAGTCGGTCGTGTTTTGTTGTCTCAGTCCGCTCGTCAGCAGCTCCAGACCTTCAACCTCGGTAAGCTGTATCGCTTCAACCAGACTGAGCTGGTTCGCCAGCACATTGGACAAGCCCGGGGAAGTTTGCGAATTGAAAATCTTGTGAAGCATCGGATTGCGGATATTGATATCGATGAGAAGCACCTTCTCTCCTCTCTGCGCCATGCTCACCGCCAGATTGATTGCCGCCGTAGATTTTCCGTCTCCTTCCGCGGGAGAAGTAACGATGAGCGAACGAAGCGTTCGACCATCGGCAGCGAATTGAATATTGTTGCGAATGGTTCGATATTGCTCCGCGATAGGATTAGACGGATTCATATAAGACACAAGACTTCTATTGACGATTGTCTTGGAGATTTTTGCTCGTTCACGAACCAATGGATTCACCCCTAATGACTGCAGCTTTGGATTTTTTCAATTTCGGCGTAATATGCCTTCTCTTCATTCTGGATACAGCTCCGAGCATGTTCATGCCCAGCAGCTGCTCCACGTCATGCTCGTTGCGAATGGAATCGTCCAGCGACTCCAACAGGAAAGTGAGACTAATGCCAATAATAAGACCGAGCACGAATGCGATATATACGATCGTATTGCTTGTCGTATTGATCGAATTCGGATCCGGCGTCGCCGCGGTCAACAGCCGAATGCCTTGAATATTAAGCATATCCGCCGCCACATTGCGATACACATTAACCGTCTCGTTCGCGATATCCGCCGCTCGATTCGGATTAGAATCGATAACCGTGATGACCGTAATGAGAGACGTATCCACGCTGTCCACCCGCATCATGCTTCTTACCTGTCCGACGGATAAATTAAGCTTCAAATTGTCGATAACCTGATTAATGACGATTGGCTCCCTGACCATCGCTTTGGCGGTTACCATCATGTCATTGTTAACGGCGATCATAATACGCGTTGATGCCGCGTAGACCTGCGGCTCCGGCCTGGAGTTGTACAAATCTCCGAGTATCGTCAAGATCACCGTAATGAGCAGGATTAGCCATAGCCGCTTTTTAATAATTTGGAAGATGGCCTTCACATTAATTTCTTTCTCGCCCATGACCGTTAACTTTTCGTTAAACCGTTTTTCTCCACTTTCGCCGAATCGTTTGTTTTCCATTTCGCACCTACTAACGTTGTTTGTTATAAAGAACAATAACATAAGTTTAGTTCTTTATATAGAACATGTCAATACAATTCGACCATCTTTTTCTCTTTTACGCTAATGATCAATATGCAGAATGATAATATTCGATGTTTTATTCTTGCCATCCTGGGTAATGGTCTTATCTCTATGATCCGCCTTCCACCTGTTGGATCGCACAAGTTCCTTGAGCGCGCGGAAATCTCCCTTGCTCATTCCCTCATCGACAGCATCGCGAATAATAGCATGCCACTCCTCATCGAGAATTTCATCCATATTCGTCTTTGGCGCCAGTTCCTCGCCGAGCAAGAATTCGATATTCGTATCCAAATGATAAGCGATTTTGGCGAGAACTTGAAGAGAGGGATTATTCTGCACATTTCTTTCAATGTAGCTCAAATAAGATTTCGATACGCCGGCCAAATCGGCAAGCTTCGTAATCGAATAGCCTTTCTTTTCCCTTAGCGATTTTATCCGGTCCCCGATCATAGTATTCTCCTTCGGTCAATTTAGATCTATCAGCGAGTGAATAGGATAACCAAAACCCGTCTCATAACATTATAACGTACAATATCTTTATTTTAGTTCTTTAAAGAGAACAGGTCAAGGGCCGATCCCCGTCTTGTTCGATGAAAAAACACTCATTTATTCGTTATATTGAACAATTAAACGCCAGCTTCCTTCTTCTGCCCGACAAAAAAAGGCCTAACTACGCGATTGACAAGCGTAATTAGGCCTTGAAGTCTCAGCTATTTATCCAATTAAAGCAATCAGGCTTCTAAACTCCAATTCCTCGAATTTGCCAAGCACGCTATGACGATCATAACACCAGCTGCAGCTCTCGATTTCAATTTCAAGCGGCGCGTCGCAGCGAATCGTGGCCAGCTCGCGCGACAGGTGAAGCATATCCAGATCCGCTTCGATCTTCGCGCGAATCGTCTTCGATACAAGCTCCAAATTAGCTAATAGTCCGTCAATTGATCCATGCTCCAGTATAAGCTTAAGCGCCGTCTTCTCGCCAATGCCTTTTACGCCGGGATAATTGTCGCTCGTGTCGCCCATTAGTCCCTTCATGTCGATGATCTGCTGCGGCGTCAGCTGCTTCTCTTGAAGCAGGCTTGCGGGAGTATACACCATGTAGTTGCCGATTCCCTTCTTCATAATCGCGACGGAAACGCGATCATCAACGAGCTGCAGCATATCATGATCGCCCGTAACGATAACTACTTCCGCTTCGGACTTGTACATCGAAGCCAAGGTGCCGATGCAATCATCGGCTTCGAAGCCTTCGATTCCGATATTCGGCACATTGAAGCTGGCGACAACCTCCTTCACCAGATCGAATTGCGGAATAAGATCCTGCGGCGCCTCCGGTCTGTTCGATTTGTAGCCGTCATATTGCTCGGTGCGGAAGGTTTTGCTCCCCATATCCCAGCAGCAAATCACATGCGTGGGATTAAAGCGTGAGACAGCATCCATGAAATAACGGACAAAGCCATGAACCGCATTCACCGGCACGCCTGTGCTTGTCCGTCGTATCGAGCCCGTGAACGAGGTAGCGAAATACGCCCGGAACAGAATGGCCATACCATCTACTAACAACAGCCTTGGTTGACTCATTTGATCAACAGCTCCAATCTCATTGTCATCTTTCTCTATCCTATCATAGTCTCGCCGCGAATGAACCTACCGATTCTTGCCGCAGCTTCCAGAAGCCTCTCCTCGGATTCTACCAGCGCGATGCGGACATAGCCTTCGCCCTCTGAACCAAAGGCCTCGCCTGGCACCACTGCGACTCCAGTCTCCTTCAACATTTCCTGGGAAATAAGCCTTGATGTCCAAGGCATCCCCCTGTCCCAAGTCATAGTCGGGAGCTTGGCCCATAGGAACATCGTCGCACGAGGAAGCTCGACCTGCCAGCCTTCTCCTCGCAATGCTTCTACGAAGCGATCTCTTCGTCTCTCATACAACTCTCCCGCGCGCGCATAACGGGCATCGTTCATCGCTTCCTCCAGCGCAGCTATGCCGGCTTCCTGCACCGGTTCGAAAATGCCGTAATCAATGTTGGCCTTAAGCTCGCGCATTGCGCCGACCGCTTTCCGATTGCCGACCATGAAGCCGATTCGGCAACCCGCCATATTAAAGCTCTTCGACAGGGAATGAAATTCGACAGCTTGCTCGAAAGCGCCGCTTACTTGCAGGATGCTGGGAGGCTCGCAGCCGTCGAAGCCCATTTCCGAATAAGCGAGATCATGAACAACGAGCACCTGATATTGACGCGCCTTCTCCAGCAAGCTCTCGAAGAAAGACAAATCCGCAACGGCGGATAACGGGTTGTTGGGATAGTTTAACAAGATGAACTTTGCCTTCTGCCAGCTTTCTTCCGGTATGGCTTCCAGATCGGGCATGTATCCCTTCTCTTCACGAAGCGGCATAAGCACCGGCTGGATCCCCGCCAAGGCAAGCGAAGCGGCATAGATGGGATAGCCTGGATTCGGCAGAAGCACGACATCTCCCTCATCGCATAAAGCAAGAGCCAGATGCGCCAGACCATCCTGCGAGCCTAATAATGGCGTAATCTCGCTTGCGGAATCCGCCTTCACACCGAAGCGATGCAGCATCCAAGCCGCCGCTGACTCGCGGAAGGGCTGTCCGCTCTTTATCGCCGGATAGGCGTAGCTGTCCGATCGCAGCGCAGCATCAGCCAAGACATGGCGCACCCGCTCAGAAGGAGGCTGATCGGGGCTTCCGATGCCAAGATCGATTACGTCGATTCCTTCGGAAATTGCCGCATGCTTCCATGCGGCAACCTCGGAGAAAATCGATGATCCGAGCAATTCCAGTCTCTTCGATCGCCAAGGCTTGTTCGATTTATTCATCTATCGATCTCCGCCCCATACTTGCTCATACTGCTCTTCCTTATACCCGACCGTGACATTCTCCCCGTCTGTCGCAATCGGACGCTTGATCAGCATGCCGTGGGCTGAAAGCAATTCCAGCTTCTCCGCCTCCGTCATTGAAGCCAGCTTGTCCTTCAATCCAAGCTCGCGGTATACCTCGCCGGAGGTGTTGAAAAGTTTCTTGATATCCAGGTTCCCACGCTGAAGCAGCGATTTCAACGTCTCCGCGCTTGGCGTTTGCTCCACGATGTGAATCGGCGTCACCTCGTTTCCTTTTGCCTTGAGCGACTTCACAGCCGCCTTGCAGGTGCTGCATTTCGGATATTCGTAGATCGTTATTCGTCTAGCCATGCTTTTCGCTTCCTTTCCCTTCCTCAGCTTTCTTCTCTAATGACATTTTCGAGCTCGAGCAATTCGGGCGGCAGCGGCGCATGCCATTGAACGGACTTCCCCGTTATGGGATGCCTGAAGCCGAGCGTTTCCGCATGCAGCGCATGCCTGCCTGCCGCATGCTCCCAATCCGCGCGCGCAATTTCCTCCTTGCCGTACAGCTTGTCACCGATTAACGGACAACCGATATGCCTCATATGAACGCGTATCTGATGTGTTCGGCCGGTCTCCAGCTTCAGCTTGACAATCGACGCCGCTCCATCCTTGCGTGAGTATAACGTCTCATAATGCGTAACCGACGGATACCCTGCAGGCGTCACCACGCGCAGATGGCGATTGATTTCGTCCCGATCGATATTCGCGTCAATTGTACCCGCCTCAGGCTCCGGCCTCTCGTACACGTAAGCCCGATAAAGCTTCGTCACCTCGCCCGCTTGCAGTTGCTCGGAGAGCTGTTGATGCACATAGCTCGTCTTCGCGATTGCCACCAATCCCGAGGTCTCCTCATCAAGCCGGTGAATCGGCCTGAACCGGACGCGCTCTCCCCGCTCCTGCCAATGGCGCACGACCCCGTTCGCGAGCGTTCCCGTGTAATGCCCATGCGTTGGATGCACGATCATCCCGGCGGGTTTATTCACAATAAGGAGATCGTCATCCTCGAACATGATTTCAAGCTCCATTGGCTGCGGCAGAATATCCTCTGATTCTTCTCGCAGCATACGCAATCGAATGACGTCGCCAGTCGCGACAGGTGCAGTCGTGTAGACGCGTCGCTCGTTCACCGTTAAGCCATGCTCGGTCAGCTTCACCTGCGAGAGCAGCTTGCGCGATACGCCCAAATGCTTCTGCAGCACCTTTCTCGTCTCTTTGCCATGATCCTCTTCCGTCACCACTATTTCAAGGGGCTTATAATAATGCTCATCGATCATCATCCTTTGTCCCGCTTCCGGAACACCTCCGCGCTTCGAATATATTCCGTATCCGGAACATTCAATCTGGCATTCGCCAATCTGGCCGCCGCGAAGAAGAAATCCGACAAGCGGTTCACATAGACGAGCACCTCCGGATTTTTGTCATGCTCATCCATCATGGTCACGATCGCTCTCTCCGCTCTCCGGCATACCGTACGGCATACATGAAGCATGGACGAGACGGAGCTTCCACCCGGCAAAATAAATTTCGTGATTTCAGGCGCTTCATTCGTGTACTCATCCATGGAACGCTCCAGTCTCAGGGCGGGTTCCGCATTAATCTTGAGCGGCGCTCCCTCCTGCGAATAGGCAAGATCGGAGCCGCAATCGAACAGCTCCTGCTGAATCTCGATCAATTGTTCAGCAAGCGCGGAAAGCGCCTCATGCTTGGCAGCCTCCGCAGCGGCAAGGCCGACAAAGCTGTTCAGCTCATCCAGCGTTCCATACGCCTCAACCCGCGAATCATCCTTTCGGACTCTGCCGCCAATCAGCGACGTTTGCCCCTTGTCTCCTGATTTCGTATATAATCGCATTCTTATTCTCCTTTCCAGACCAAAAATCAGCAGGCCCGAAGATCATCTCTTCTGACCTGCTGAGCGCTTCATACATTATTTCCCGTGCCTTTGTCACCCTGCATATTATTCCGCGATCTTCACCTTATGAACAAACTCCCCAATTCGATCAAGCGCCTCCGTAAGCTGTGTCACCGAGGTGGCGTAGGAGCAGCGAAGGTAGCCTTCGCCTCCACGCCCGAACACATTGCCGGGCACGGCCGCCACGCCAGCCTCCTCGAGCAATCTCTGCGCGAACTCTTCGCTGCTCAGCCCCGTGGAAGCCACGGACGGGAACGCATAGAACGCGCCTTGCGGCTCATGGCATTCTAGTCCGATATCGCGAAAGCCCTTCACGACCAGCCTGCGTCGCTGGTTATAAGACTCGACCATGCGATCCTTCTCTTCAAGGCCGTTCTGCAGCGCTTCAAGAGCGGCGTACTGCGACATGATCGGAGCGCACATCACCGTGTATTGATGAATTTTGAGCATCGCTCCGATAATATCCGAATGACCGCATGCGTACCCCATGCGCCAGCCCGTCATCGCGAACGCCTTGGAGAAGCCGCTGACAAGAATGGTCCGGTCCTTCATGCCCGGCATAGCCGCGAAGCTGACATGCTTGCCGCCGTAGGACAGCTCGGCATAGATTTCGTCGGAGATGACGATGAGATCGTTCTCTTCCACGACCTTCGCGATCGGCAGCCAATCCTCGTAGGTCATGATGCCTCCGGTTGGATTGCTTGGATAACAAAGAATGAGGACCTTCGATTTCGGCGTAATGGCCGCCTGCAGCGCATCCGCCCGCAGCTTGAATTGATCCGCTGCGAATGTCTCGATGCCCACGGCCACGCCTCCGCTGAGCGAGGTGATCGGCGAGTAGGAGATATAACAAGGCTCCGGGATCATAATCTCGTCTCCCGGCATAATCAGCGCCCGCAGCGCCAGATCGATCGCTTCGCTGCCGCCTACCGTTACAAGAATTTCATTCGCAGGATTATATTCGGTACGGAACGAATCATTCAGATATTGGCCGATCGCTTCCCGCAGCTCCGGCATGCCCGAATTGGATGTATACTGCGTCTTGCCCATCTCCAGAGCATACACCGCAGCCTCGCGTACATGCCAAGGCGTCACGAAATCCGGCTCGCCGACGCCTAGCGTAATAACATCCTTGCGCGAGCTTACCAAATCAAAAAACCGACGGATACCCGACGGTTTGATGCCTCTGGCAAGCGGAGACAAATAATCAGCCATCGAAACCTGCTTCGAATCTGTCGATATTTCTTTCGATGTTTCTTTAATCATCACCGTCACCCTTTGTTTTACGGCGATACCATCAAGCGATGATCACCTTCATGCTCCTCGAAGATGTTGCCGTCCTGTTTGTATTTTTTCAATATAAAAAAGGTCTTCGTCGACAATACCGCGTCAATCGGGGAAAGACGGTTGGACACAAAGGAGGCGACCTCCTTCAAGGTTTTCCCTTCGACCTCGACAAGCAAATCGTAAGCGCCGGACATGAGATAGACCGATTTCACTTCGGGATACAAATAGATTCGTTCGGCAATGCCGTCGAAGCCCCTGCCGCGTTCCGGCGTAATCTGAACTTCGATAAGCGCGGTAACCTTCTCGTCATCCACCTTGCTCCAGTTCACGACTGTCGCGTATTTCACAATAATATGCTCTTGCTCCAGCTCGGCAATTGCTGCTTTGACTTTCTCTACGTCTTCTCCAAGCATCGTCGCAATCAGCTCGGCATCTCTCCGGGCGTCTTCCTTCAGAAGCTCCAATACCTTCCATTGCAAATCGCTCATCTTATGACTCCTTCCAGCTCGCCTGCAGTTATAAAGCATATTTTACAAGATATACGGCGTTCCTGCAAAGAAAAAAAGAAAAAGACCCTTGAAGGGTCTTTACATGTAATAAGGCTGATGATTCGGCTGTGCATGCTGCGGTTGCTGATGCATCGGCGTATACATCGTTTGCGGCTGTCCACCAAGCTTCTGCTGGAGCATTTGCTGTGTTTTCTGCTGCGTCTGCTTATTCTGCTTCGCTTGCTTCTCCAGCTCTTGCTTCAAGGCCGGCGAAGCCGGCTGGTACATATTGCATTGCTGCATCGCTTGGAACAACTGACCTTGCATCGCAAGCGAATTGTTCAGAAGCTTCGTGAACAGCTGACGGATATCCGGACAAGTCGACTCCGTTGCCGCCGTAGCGTATTCGCGCACAACGCGCTTCAGATCGCATAGAACCGTTGTGGCCCAATCTTCCTCGCTAAGGATTGATTGTGATTGCTGCTGATACATCGTATTCCCTCCAAAAAATAATATGGTTTTGCCTTTTGTCTTGCGTACGGTTCGTGAACAGACTTATTGCTGAGGCTGCATCGGCGCTAATTGTTGATGATGCGTTACCGCATGCATGAGTGAATCATAATGCTGTTGATGCATTTGAAGCATGCTGTTGCAGCAGTTCTTGATTTCGGGATGCGTTGACATCGCAATCAGGGAAGCGCATTGCTTCATTAATAGATCCTCGTTGGACATCGAGTCCACGATATACTCCAATTCCTTCGCTGTCATAGGCTGCATTTCTATCTCTCCTTCCAACCAATAGATGTGACGCCTCCTCTATTATGAGCATTTCATTTGAAATTATGTATTATTCTTCAATTCCAATTTTCCGGAATTCGTCAGATCCAATTTCGTCTCGACCTTAAGCATGCCTTCCTCTGGCTTCCAATTCCGATCCAACATATTAGATCCCCAATAGCCGTTATGGTAGCGATAGATATGATGCTCCAGATTAAGCAAATCAAGCCCCTTCTCCACGCCTAGCCCATAAGCCGACATGATCTCTTCCGCAATCTTCCGCTCGACGATCGCAACGATCCTATCCTTCCCCATCGCGCTGCCCATCTCGATAATATGGCCGGTAACCTTCACTTTCAAGCGAAAACGGCATTCCTCTCCCTCCAGTAATGCGTGCAGTTTATAATCGGCATTCGTAATGGAAACGGTAGCGCTATTGCCTTCCTCCGACGCCTCAATCATCGCTGCTTTAAAATCTCGATTTAACCATCTAAGACCGATGATTTCGTCGTATTGAAGCTGACCCAGAAAACGAAAATCCTTGAATACAAATGAACCTTTTACGATTTCCGTATTCATCGTTTTCTTCACTTTCTTCCAATAAGACGAAGTAATGCCGATTACGGGCAGCAATGTGGTCATGGCCGGCTCCTTCAGCAATTGAACGGCCGATTGCATCTTTAGCGACTTCACGAACGAATTATGACGTTCCTGAGAAGACGGAAGATAGAGAACGCTGTTAAGCGGCGATTGATCGAAGAAGTTGTCCGTGGTGAACAACTCCTCAATAGGCACCGTCGTGCCAAAGAACATCGCAGTATAGCGCGACGCCCGGTGCCGATTCAAGCCATCCAATACGTCGCCGATTTTCGATAACGCTCTTTTATGAATCACGATAGTCTTCAGATGCTCCAAATTCAACGTTGAATAAGAAGCTCTGCCCAAATCGCTGTAAGCAAGAAGCACCGAGTTGCCCTCGCCCTTGCCGATCCACAGCTCTTGCGGCTTGGAGGGCGAATCCGTCTTCGCGATTTCCGTGAAATTGATCATTTGGGCATAGAGCACATACTTGTCGTCCTTGAAATCAATGCCGAGCGCGGAGATATAGCCGACATCCTGCAAGATCACTTCATCCCAGCAAGCCGAGAGTGCCGCGCATAATGCCACAGAGAGAATTCCTCTGATCCATCTTCCGGCCCGCAGCCTCGGAAGAAACAATCCTCGGCGTCTTCTGCTCCCTTCCCTCATGGCTTTCTCCTCCTGCTCGTGTGCTTGATCCATGGCTTCTGCATGAGAGCGGCAACGATATCCTTGGGCCGAAGCGGCGCGAGCGGCTCCATATAGGACATGCCGAACGATTCAAGCGAGCAGAGATAGATCAGCAAGCCGAACATGCTGACGAAGAAGCCGTACATTCCGAATATGGACGAGCAAAGCAAAATGACAAACCGAAATAAGCTGACGGCTCCCACCAGAGATTGATTGACCAGCGTGAAGGTAGCGACAGCCGCAACCGCCGCAACCACAAGCATGGTCGGAGATGTTAAGCCCGCCTCAATTGCAGCTTCTCCGATAATCAGACCCCCAACCACGGATACGGTTTGACCGACCGGTCTGGGCAGACGAACGCCCGCTTCGCGGAACACCTCGAACAGAACCATCATCATCATCATCTCCATCGTCGCAGACAGAGGCAGTCCAATCCTGGAAATCGTAATCGTCGCAAGCAAATTGAATGGAATCTGATCCGTGTTATAGGAGCATAACGCGATCCAGAAGCCCGGGAGAAACAAGGCGAGCATGAGACCCAGTATGCGCAAAATTCTCTCCAGCGTAACAAAATAATAAGGCAAATGCGCATCCTCGGGCGATTTGACGAGCAGCGACAAGTTTCCCGGAGCGATCAACGCCGCTGGAGAGCCGTCCACCAAAATCGCGATCCTGCCTTTCATGACCGATTGCACCACATAATCCGGTCTGCCGACATAATCAATTAACGGAAATAAAGCCGCAGGCTGGTCCGCCAATCGCTCCTCAAGCTCCCCCGCTCCGTTCAATGACGGAACATGGATGCCGCGCAGCCTTCTTCTTGCTTCCTCCACAAGCTCCGGCCTTGCCTGATCATGCATATGCATAAGCACGACCTCTGTCTGCGTGTCGGTGCCCAGCTTGTAATATTCCACATGCAGATTGGGGGATCGCATTCTTCTTCGGACCAACGCGACATTGACGGACAACTGCTCGATAAAGCCGTCGCGGGGACCTTTGAGCGACAGCTCCATCGTCGACTCTTCGGGTTTCCTTGCGGGTTGATTGGCGATATTGTACTCATAGAATCCTTGAACGTTAGAGAATACGAGAATAACGCTTCCCGAGAACAGCCTTGCGAAGATATGTTCGCTCTTATCCGCGTCTAAATGAAGAAAGCTGTTGCCAAGCTGCGAGTCCGCATGATTCTCTTCCCGATTCGTCCCCCCTTCCTCTTGATCTCTGATGCGAGACTGATGTTCAATCGTCCAGTTCTCCAGCATGGGAATCAGATTCATATGAAACATGGAGCTGTCGACAAGACCGTCGCAATAGTATAGCGCGACCTTCCCTTGCTCCGATTCGTTGCCCAAGACAACATGGCGCTCCAGCACATCGCCGCAATGGCGAATTCGCTCCTTGAATGTCTCTAAAGTCAGGCGTTCATGCAACGCGTCCGAATTATCAGACTGCACCTCCTGATCCAGCTTGATCGTATTACCCGACACCTCCATCCCTCCTCTTCAAGAAGCTGGATCCGTACAGCAAAACGATAATGAACATCATGATGACGCCCGTATATTGAAAGCTGTATTTCAATATTTTGCCGTAATGGAACATGTCGTGGTTGAAGTAATTCGCATGCGCCGCCAATAAGACGGAGAGGATGCTGTAGCCGATCCATTTGCGCTTCAGTCGATGTATGGGCGTGTATTCCACTACAATATAGAGTGACAGAGACAATCGGATAAGCGCGCCGGATAACCATTGATAGATGGCGAAAAAATCTACATGCTCGAAATATCGTCCGATGTTGACCAGCCTCCATTGCGCAAAAGCCGGATAAACCATCTTCTCCGATTCTTCGACTCCGAACTGCGTTATCGCTCCAATAATCGGACTAATGGCAAGCAACGCAAGGAATAATACAAGCGCAATCAAATGCCAACGTTTGAAGCTCTTTTTCAGATGATGTTGAATGAGCAACAGCGCAAAGAGCTCGCTGAAGGCTGTCAATGCGCTGGTAACCGCTGTGAAGACAGGCGATAAGCCGTGCTCCATTACAGGAAGCAAATAGCGGTAATCCTTGTGCGGCATATTCGCCGAAAGCACAAAATCGCCCATCAGCACAACAGGCGGCAGAATGAGGCAGCTGACATAGGCAATGGTTCGCAAGCCTTTGCTGGCGGCAAATACGCATAGACCAAGGAAGACGATTATAATGGGCAAAGCAGGAGTGTTCGGCAAATAAGTCGTGCCCGTCCAGGAAGTTGTGATGATCAACGTTTCCGAACCGATTAACAGCGTTATCGTAATTAAAATGAACATAACTACATTGACGATCAACGGATGAATTCTTTCCTTCAGCCAATGATCCAGCCTCTTGTGATTGAGCTTCTTCAAGAGCTGGAATAAGGGAATTGCCGTCCAGGGAAGAGCGACGATTAACGCGGCAAGAACCGCAATCCATGCATCGCGATGCGCATATTCCAGAACGATCGGCACAATTAATACATGATTAATCAAGCCGACGGATAAAATCATCATTGCAAGAGCCGGAAAAATGCCAAACGGCTTTATTTTCATAGACAATCACTTCCTCACAACCAAAGGTTGCCCAGAAGTGATTGTCCAAATTCATGATTTACAGGAATTTTATGCTTGTTTGGCCAGAAATGGCCGCATGAGCCACCAGCCCGTGATCGGCACTGCGCCTACGACGAGCATTAGCCAGGTAATTGCAAGAGCAGAATCATGCCGGGGCAGTACGATGAGATAAGAAGCCAAGCCTATCGTTCGACCCGTCGTCAAGGCGAGCTCCCGCATGACGACGAACTCTTCTCGTTTCTCCGCGCTCTCCTTCGACTGTCCGATGAGATCGAATACTCTGGAGGTCATCGGAATGATGTAGAGCGGCAGAAACAACGAAGTTCCGATACCGAACATGACCAAGGTCGAGTAATGAATGCCCCAGAACAATGGCAAGATGACAATAGCTATCATCACGGTCCCGATGAGCATGGCGGGTCCGCGAAAGCTCTTCTTCATCCATTTGCCCGCCGCCCAGAAACTGATTAGCGCGACAAGCGAGGTAATCAGCGAGAACATGCCGAGTTTATTCTCATCCCTGGTCGCAATATAGACCGTCAATCCGACAAGAAACATAAAAACGCCTTCCCTGACGCCTTGAGCGACAATCGCCCCGAACATTCTGCGCCAGGGATCATGCTTCTTGCGAAGCTGAGATATCGTATGACTCCAGTTGTAATGGCCGTGACCCTTGCGTTTCTTGAGCCAGAAGCTCAGAATGACGCTGATTCCGAAGATGATAAGCGAGAGCGTGAAAATCAATCGATAACCGTGCTGCCCCTTCAGCGTCGTAATGAGTATGCCCGATATCCACGGCGCGAATATTCCCGCCGCCGACCCGAGCAAGCCTGCCCAGCCATTGTATTTGTCGCGTGTTTCCGGTTCCGTAATTTCGAAATAAACCACATTGAAGGCGATCCAGAAAAAGCCTCCGGCGATCCCGTTCAGGATGCCCAGAGGCACAGCAAAGCTTTGCGCATTCTCGCCGAGAGCCAGCACAAAGCAATAGAAAACGCCCGATAACCCGATTCCGATTCTTAGGGCGTTCATTTTGTTGCGTTCCTTGACCCACTTGCCCGCGATCCAGAAAGTAAGACCGCTAAGCAAGTATTGAGACAACGTAAACCAGCCGATCACCATGTAAGAGCCGCTTGCCTTCCATAGATAAACGGGCAGAAAGGTGCCCGACAGCGCATTGGCTACGCCGAATAAAGCCTGAACAATTAAGAGTAGAATGGATTGCTTGTCCAGCTTGTCCGATTTCTGTTCCAAAACAATTCCCCCAATCAAGCTCCGCGAGGGAGCATAGAAACATGTTTTGTAACATACCCAGAAATACGGAAGCCCATGCCCGCCCATTATTGGAAAAGCTCTCTATTCAGCCTGGGATGCAAGCCGGTCTATCAACGCCTTGCGATCGTTGGCGCTCAGGATGGACGAGGTTTGGAAGCAGGAAGGACAGATGTACAGCGTTGTTCGAACGGGAAGGTCGACGAGAGGCTTCCCTATTGCCGAGTGAATTTTTGCTTGAAAGCTTTCTCCCACAGCATTCTGCGAGCCGGCTTCGAGCATATATTCGCGGCATGAAGGACATTCCGGAGCCTCCTCCTGACTGTCAATCATGCGCTGAATGACGCTTTCGGCCGCAAGCATGCTTAGATTCGCGCCTCGAAAACCCAGATCCTCTTCCTCCTCCTCTTCCTCTGCTTCGTCCCAGTTGTCTTGCTCATTGTCTTCAGCCCATGCAGGCGCTTTGCCGATCTCAGTGGAAGCGGTTTTCGCATTCTGATCCTCTGAATCCAGTCCAATCTCCAGCGTACGATAGCCGCCAAGCTCATTCTCGCAATGCGGACAACGGGATTCCGGTCCGATCTCTGCATCCCATATAATTTCATTGAAGCACCATTGACAAATTTGACTTTCCTCCATGAAGGCTCCTCCTTTTATTTATAAATTAAGTGTTCATGACATAGACAACGCCTACTGCGATGAATAGAATCGCGATAACGAGCAGCGTACTCCATAGATATTTCATCTCTTCTGCCTCCTGCCTTACATTATTACAGTTGCGCCTATCACATAAGACAAGGATACCGAAATAATCATCGCGATCATGCCGACGGCACGATTGTCTTTCGCAATTTCATCATCAATTCGAAAGACGGGCGTAAGAAATTCAAACAGAAAATAAGCGATCAGCAGCACGACGAACCCGAATGCGCCCCAAAGAAGACTTTGATAGATGGAATCATGCGCTTCCACCGAAAACCGGAATATGTTGCATATTCCGAATATTTTGCCGCATGTCGCCATCGCAACCGCCAAATTCCCCTTCTTGATCTCATCCCAGCAACGATACTTCGTAACCAGCTCGAAGATCGACAGGAATACAACCAGCGACAATACCGTAACCGACACGAAAACGAGCGAAGACGCATAGGCGTTGTCGAGCAGCTTGTCAATTTCGGAATCCATGCCGCGCACCTCCCCTTCTTAATTCAATTCGGCGACCGTTACGCCGATGCCGCCTTCGCCGTAATTGCCGTTGCGATAGCTCTTCACATGCGAATGCTTGCGCAAATATTGCTGAATGCCCGTGCGAAGCACACCCGTTCCCTTGCCGTGAATGATATAAACTTGGCCAAATCCGGACAGGAACGATTCGTCGAGGAAGCGATCGACCTCCATGATGGCTTCCTCCAGGCTCTCTCCGCGCAAATCCAGCTCCATCCGCACGCTGTCGTCCCGCGTGCGCTGTACGGTAGCCGCTTGCTTCGGCTGCTTCGGCAACGGCGTATTCGCCTTGATCAGCTCCAAGTCGGCAAGCGCGACTTTCATCTTCATAATACCTAACTGAACCGTCGCATCGGAGCCGTGCAGCTCCACAACCAAGCCTTTCTGATTCAGGCTGTACACCATAACCTCGTCGCCGGGTTCGATTTTTTCCGGCTTCTTCGCCGCTCCAGTCCGACTTCTTTTCGCTTGCTGCTGCTGGGGAGAAGCTTCCTCAAGCTTGCGTTTCGCCTCAATAAGCTTATGCTCCTTCACGGAGGCGCCTTCCTCCAAAGCCAGCTTTCTGAGATCGGCGATGATCTGCTCCGCTTCGCGCTTCGCCTTCGCGACCGTCTCCCTCGCTTCTTCTCTTGCCTTGTTCAACAGCTTCTCCTTCTGCTCTTCGAACCGTTCCCGATCCGCATCATATTTCAAGCGTTGCTGCTCGATCTGCTTGCGCAGCGTCTCGGCGGTCTGTCTCTCCGATTCCGCGCTGATCCGATTCTCTTCCAGAGACGCGATCATATTCTCCACGCGAAGATCCTCCGCGCTGACCTCGCCGCGAGCATGCTCGATAATAGCCCGTTCCAGGCCAAGACGCTCCGCTATGGCGAACGCGTTGCTCCGTCCCGGCACGCCGACCAGCAAGCGGTAAGTCGGACTTAGCGTTGCCACGTCGAATTCCATGCTTGCGTTGATTACGCCTTTGCGATTATAAGCATAAGCCTTGAGCTCGCTATAGTGCGTCGTCGCCACGATCCGGCAGCCTCTCGCATGCATATGCTCGAGAATGGCGATTGCAAGCGCGGAGCCCTCGGCGGGATCGGTACCCGCTCCAAGCTCGTCGAGCAGGACAAGACTCTTCGCCGTCATCGTGCCGAGTATGCGGATAATATTCGTCAGATGGCTGGAGAACGTGCTGAGGCTCTGTTCAATGCTCTGCTCATCGCCGATATCCGCATAGAGCGCGTCGAAGACGCATAACTGGCTGCCTTCCTCTGCAGGTACGAACAGCCCCGACATCGCCATCAGACTGAGCAAGCCGATCGTCTTGAGCGACACCGTCTTGCCGCCGGTATTCGGCCCCGTTACGATAATGGCCGTAAACGAATTGCCCAGCTCTACATCCAGCGGCACGACCTGATCACGGGCAATGAGCGGATGCCTGCCCCGCTTCAGCTTCAGAAAGCCCCGATCGTTCATCTTCGGCTGCGTCGCCTTCATCTCATGGGCCAGCCTTGCTTTCGCAAAGGCGAAATCGAGCGCGCCGAGAATATCCTGATTCGATAGAAGCTCTTCAACGAACTCCGCGGCCGCTGCTGTCAGCTTTTGCAAAATTCGCTCAATCTCGCGCTGCTCCGCCGCCTTCGTCTCACGCAGCCGATTGTTCATCGCCACGATCGCCTCGGGCTCGATGAACAGCGTGGCGCCCGACCCGGATTGATCATGCACGATGCCGCCGAAGCTCGAACGGTACTCCTGCTTCACGGGAATGACGTAGCGATCGTTGCGCAGCGTAATAATCGCGTCCTGCAGCATCTTCTGAACGGAGGAAGAACGAATCATCCCCTCCAGCTTCTCCCGGATGCGGCCTTCGCCTGAGCGAAGCTCCCTGCGTATCGCCGCTAGCTCGGGACTCGCGCTGTCGAGTACCTCAGCCTGATCGTCGATGCAGGCGAAGATCGCGTCCTCAAGCGATTTATGCTCGCTGATGAGCTCGGCCTGACGATGCAAGGCGGGAAGCGGATGCTCGTCGTGGATATCGGCGATATGCTTCTTCACGCGCCTGCCCCCTCTGGAAGAAAGCGCGATTTCGAGCAGCTCGGCCGGATTCAGCGTGCCGCCGATTCTGGCGCGATGCATCGCGGCTGATATGTCCGCGATGCCCGCGAAAGGCGCGCTTCCCTTCAAGCGATCAGCAGAATAAGCTTCGTCCGTAATTTGCAGCAGCGACTTGACTTCCTCCAGTCCGGAATGCGGCCGCAGCTCCTCGACAAGCGCCTTGCCCATTATCGTCGCCGCATGCTGCGACAATCTATGTATAATTTTCGGAAATTCAAGTGTGGTTAATATTTTGGCGTCCAACGCTCTGCACCCCTCTCGATTTTATATTATAACATTAGCTTCAGGCGCGATGCACGAAAAGACCACTTTAAACAAAGTCGCCCCATACATAATTGCTTTTCAATATGGCAATTCTAGATATGAATCAAGCTACACTTCCCATGATCAAGCTTCAACACAAGTTCCACCATATCTTAAGGAGGACTGCCATATGAATTTTCTAGGCCATGTCGTTCGATTTATCGTATCTGCTTTGGTATTAATGGTTGTAGGCTGGATCGTGCCGCAATTCAGCGTCGGCGGCTTCTGGAGCGCATTGTTCCTGGCCCTTGTCATAGCCGTGCTGGGCTGGATCGTTGAAGGCGTGTTCGGCAAGAAGGTTACGCCGTTCGGGCGCGGCATCGTCGGTTTCATCGCCAGCGCCGCGGTCATCTGGGTTGCCCAATTCGTCGTTGGCAATGTCGAGGTGACTTGGCTCGGCGCCATTCTTGCTGCGCTTGTTATCGGGATTATTGACCTGTTCATCCCGGTCAGCACGCCGTACGAAGCCGGAAGACGTCATGACGACTGAGCTTAGCGAAGCGCGGTGAATCGCCCTTCTCTTCGGACGGATAGCCCTTGCTTGCCTTCACCGGCCGTAAGGGCTATTCACGTTCTCCAGATTGTCATCACTTTGCCATGATGTTGTCCATAACTCATCATCATTTTTTATTGATTTGCGTTACAATATGGAAGAAAAAGCATTCGAAATCGAAAGGGGAACTTTTTATGAAAAAATGGATTCTGCTGGCTGTCGTCGCATGCTTCGCCTTCGCCCTGGCGGCATGCGGCGCTAACGCGAACAACACTAGCGAGGCAACGAGCGGCGAAGCCAGCCTGGACGCCGCTGCGGCCGATTCGGAGTTGGTCGTGAAAGCGTCCTCGTGGGAATTCGACAAGAAGGAATATCGGATCAAAGCCGGCGAGACCGTTAACTTGACGTTGAAATCGGTCGGCGGCGTACATGGCGTTGGCATCGTGGGCACTGATTACAAGCTTACCGGGAAAGGCACGATTCCAGTAAAATTCGACGAACCGGGCAGCTATGACATGATTTGCAACGTTCCTTGCGGAGGCGGACATTCAACCATGAAAGCAAAGCTTATCGTCGAATAAGGGGGAATAGGAGCTATTAGAATTTCTGACGGGAAAGCCAAAAAATTCTGATAGCTCGTTCTCTTCCAAAGCTCAGTCGGCTCTGCTAAGATATTCCCATCACCAATTGAGTGGGGGAATGAGAATGGGTGCATTGGATCATCGCGTCGTTATGATCAGCGGTGCCGGATCGGGACTTGGCCGAGCGGCGGCGCTTGCTTTCTCTGCCGAGGGAGCCGAAGTCGTCTTGCTCGGCAGACGTTTGTCCAGACTGGAGCAAACCGCAGATGAAATCGCCGATCAGACGGGAAGACTGGCGCTTTGCCTGCAAGCGGATGTTGCCGACGAAGCTCAGACCATCGCCGCCGTCGAAGCGGCTCTGAAGCATTGGGGCAGAATCGATGTCCTGCTGAATAATGCCGCCGTTCTCGAAACGGCTTCCATAAGCGAATTAACGGCCGAGGTATGGAACAATCAGATCGCTACGAACTTAACCGGTCCCTTCCTGCTTTCGAAGGCCGTTCTGCCCTCCATGCGAGACAACCGCTACGGCAGAATTATTAATATTACATCCAGCTTATCCCGTAACGGCGCCGGCGGCTATGCGGCTTATGCGGCGGCCAAGGCGGGACTCGAATCGCTCACCCGGTCTCTCGCCGACGAGGAGCATGAGCACGGTATCCTCGTCAATCTGTACAATCCGGGGAGCCTGCGCACAGAGATGCATGCGATTGGCAAGGACCCTTCTGTCGTGACGCCGGATCTTGTGCGGCTCGCCAGCCTCTCGTTCGGCGGCCCTACGGGGACGATTCATTCCTATGGGTGAGCACGCTCGTGACGGAGCGGCGTCATGAATGTTTAATACGAAAATAAATGCTGCATAATGGATGGTATGGTGGTTACGAGCAAAAAAAAGCCCCACCTCCCGAAAATCTGATGTTTCAAAAAA
>NZ_JAATHD010000020.1 GCF_011947265.1 Paenibacillus sp. HB172176 | reverse complement strand
GAGGGAAAACCTCACGTCCGGTTTGATGAAGGGGGAACTGGAAAGTAACTAGAGGGCTTGCGCCCTCCAACGAAATTCAGTTCTCTACTCTACTCTTGCTGGGGCGTGTTTGCAAACACGTCCTGGCAAGCTGGCTTGGACTAAACGATAGATGAGGAATGCGTGGCAGCGGCTGCCGAGGCAGTGCCTGAATTCGATTTTCGAAATTTCACAATGTACGGCTTGAGCGATAACGCAATGATGACGCCAAAGGCGGCTTTTATCGCATCTCCCAGCAAGTATGGATAGCAGGACGCTGTCATCGCTTTCTGGAAATCGTAATGAAGCGAATACATGAACCAGGAAACACCCGGAATATAGCACAGCAGAGAACTGCAAACCTCAAAGACGATAAATAAGGAAATCGCAAGCAAAGTCTTGCTTCGCATAATAGCTGCGGAGCCAAGCACCTTCTCCACAAACAGCGAAATGAGCAGGGCGCCGAAGGGGAAATAAGCAATAAATCCGCCTGTATAGCCAATTAAAGTGGAAATGCCTCCTTGACCGCTAAAGAGCGGAAGCCCGAAAGCCGCAAGTACAATGATGATGAAAATGCTGACGAAGGCGTCGCGCGGTTTCAGGAATAATCCACACAGGATTACGGCTAGGGTCTGCAGCGTGAACGGTACAAGCGAGGCGGTAAGCTTGATTGAAATTTCGCTAAGTACAATGAACAAGGCTGCGAATAAAGCAATAAATACGATGGATCGAATGGAACGGCTGTGCATTTGACAAGGTCTCCTTTTTATCATTGCAATTTTATTGTTAACCAAGTATCCTTGTAATAGGTTAACAATACGGATTCTAGCATAGACATTTTCATTTGGGAAGAGGCAAGGGGAAGATTTTTTTGGACAGAGATGGAGATTGGATTCGATTGAAGGACGTTACACTGCATGGGGACAGCATGGAAGAGGAGAGACAGCAGAAGCCCATTCTTGCAAATATCAGCTTGTCGATCAAAGAAGGTGAATGGATTTCGCTGATTGGTACGAACGGAAGCGGGAAGAGTACGCTGGCAAAGCTGATTGCTGGCGTGCCTATGGCGCTGGTATCCGGGGAAATACGACGTTCAGAGGCTTGTACGAGGCGCCAAGGCGGGCGAATTCCGATCCTGCTGCAGCAGCCGCATGCAGGTATCATTGGAGATACGCCTTGGGAGGATGTTGTGCTTTTGCTGGAGC
This sequence comes from Paenibacillus sp. HB172176, assembly GCF_011947265.1. Classification (GTDB taxonomy): domain Bacteria; phylum Bacillota; class Bacilli; order Paenibacillales; family Paenibacillaceae; genus Pristimantibacillus. The sequence goes on along the minus strand of NZ_JAATHD010000020.1, from coordinate 118,438 downwards.
GGCAAGGCATGGCTTCGAAGCCTATCGCGGCTGCGGCGGAAGCGGCGCTTCAGGCGGTCGGTCTAGGCGAGAGAATGAAGCAAAGCGTAAGCAGCTTGTCCGGCGGACAACTGCAATTAACGGCGATTGCCGGCTGCCTTGCGGGCGGGGCGCCAATGCTTATTTTCGACGAAGCGACCTCGATGCTCGATCCGCATGCTTCGTTATATGTGCAAGAGCGTATCCGCTCGCTGCACGGCGACGGCGTAACGGTGCTGTGGATAACCCAGAAGCTGCCGGAGCTTCGCAGCGAGGATCGCGTTCTGGTGATGCAAGGCGGAGAACTGGCTTTCGACGGCAAAGCGGAGACGTTGTTCGAGCGTGGAGAAGACAAGGAGGGGAGCAGCGCTGCAGAGCTGCTGGGATTAAAGCCTCCTTATGCGGTCGAGACGGCTTGGGAGCTTCGCAAGGAAGGCATCGATCTGCGACCGCTGCCGTTCACGGCGGAGCAGCTTGCAGAGGCGGTGATAAGCTATGGCGGATAATTGGGAGCTGCGCGATGTCGCGGTTCGCGGCAATGACGAACAGGGCATGCTGCTGCTCAGCGGCGTAACCGTTTCGTTGCAAGCAGGGAGCATTATCTTGGTCATCGGTCATAATGGAGCGGGCAAGTCAACGCTGCTGGAGACGCTCGCGGGGTTAAGAGAGCTGGATGGAGGAGAGATTCTCCTTGGACATGAGCCGCTGTGGCTGAGCAAATCCCGAAGGCAAATGACAGCAGGGAAGAAAAGCGGCGACTCCGGCAAGCAAGGTGCATCCGAGCTCGCGAGTACATCCAAGAGCTCTTCAAAACGGAAGCTGAATCGCTGCGTTCTGCTGAAGACAGGCATCGCGATGCAGCATTCGGAGTCGCAATGGTTCGCGAATACGGTAAGGGATGAGCTGCGCTATTCGCTGCGGCCGTACAAGCTGCCGGACGCGGAGGCAGAGCGGCGCATGATGTCGGCGCTGCGGGAGGTCGGGCTGCAGCCGGATTTGCTGGAGCGGGATCCATGGACGCTGAGCGGCGGTCAGCAGCGCAGGCTGGCGCTGGCCTGTCTGCTCGCGTGCGAGCCGGACTGGCTGCTGCTTGACGAGCCGACGGCGGGACTGGACGCCGAGGGGATCGAGCGTTTGCGCGCGGTGCTCGCCGCGCACAGAGCGGCCGGGCGCGGAGCGGTCGTAGCCACGCACGACCTCGACGCGCTGCTGCCGCTCGCGGACGCCGTCGTCGTGGTTGCAGACGGCGCCGTCCGCGAAGCGGCACCCGCAGAGGCGGCGCTATCGCTCGGCGCTGCCGCGCCTCAGGCGCATCGCGCGCTGGCGCTGCTGCGCGGGCAGGCGGCGCTGCCGCCGGAGGCGCTCGCCGGGAGCTGCGGCGCTGCGCCGGCGCTCTCGCCGCGCGAGCTGGCCGCGGCGCTCGCTCCCGCGCTGCTGCGGCAGGTTCCCCAGCGCTGCGAGCCGCCCGCAGAGCAATCCTCGCCCGCGACCGATTGGCAGGATCAAGCGCCGCAGACTGCTGTCTTATCGTTAATGCAAGATCAAGGATCGATCGTATCTGAGCAATCTGTCATCTCCGAGGCAGCTTCATCTCAGCACTTGCAACCATCGCCGACAAGACGCAAGCGTCTGCGATCCGATTGGTTCGATCCGCGCGCGGTAATCGCTTCATATCTGCTCCTGACCGCAAGCTTGCTGACCTTAAGCACTATAGCTCAGACTGTTATGGGAGTCATGATTTCCTTGCTGGCTGCGGCTCCTTTCTACCCACTGTACAGAGGGAAGCTGCGACTGATTCGGGCTTTCGCCGTTATGACGATCATTCTAATTGTTTTCGGCGGCATATCGCTTCGTCCGCTGCAGTTTCACTGGGAATCGGCCGAGCCTGTGGCGGTGAGGATGCTGGCCCTGCTCTGCATATTCGGACTCGGCATGCCGCTCATGGAGCTTATTGCGCCGTTTCGTCTGCAGCGGGCTATCGAACAAAGCTTGGGTTGGCTTGCGAAGCTTCGCGTGCCCGTTCATGTGTTCGGCTTGCTGGTGATGCTCGTTTTTCGATTTATTCCGTTAATTATGGGAGAGTGGGGGAGGTTCGCGAAATTGGCGCATGCGCGAGGAAAAGCGACAGGAAGTTTGGGCGCGCTGCCGCTAAGGCAGCTGCCGGTCATTCTCTTGCCCTTTCTGCGGGCTGTGCTCAGACTCGGAGAAGGCATGGCGGAGGCGCTCGAAGCTAGAGGGTTCGGCGAGAGCGGACAACCCGCATCCTACGGCTTTCGCCTTAAGCCGGCAAAGCAGGACGCCGTTCTTCTGGGCTCTGCCATTCTTTTAAGCTTATTTTTGCTTCAGCTGGTTTAGTGGGGTTTCAACGCGGGTTAGGCCATCCGTCTCTTCCGGAGGGTGAGCCGTTCACTTCTCGGAACACGAATTTCGCAAGGATTTTAGCCAAAATGTGAAACGTTCAACGAGTTTCTTTCTCTTTTTCAAAGCGGCAAGGTTCGATATGATTATTCATATTCGCTTAGAGGAGGGAACCTGCGTTGCACATGCAAATGATGCTTGCCGCATTGTTCACGTTTATCATTCATCTGTCAGAGACCTTGACCTATTCGCTGCGATTGGCAGGCGTAAGAATGGGGAAGCTGGCTGTATCCCTGTCCTTGACGGGAATAATACTGCTGGTCTCGCGCACGGCCAATATGGCTCAGGCTCCGCTCACCGGCAATATTATCGATTACGCGAAGCTTCACGCAAGCTTCGAGCTCGTTGATCCTTTCCGCATCATTATCGGCGCCGCCTCGCTCGGAACCTTAGCAGCGATTCTGCTGCTTCCAAGCGCTTCGAGGGCGGCAACGCGTGTAATCGCCAATCTCGAAGCGTCGGGCTCCATCCCGAGTATGCTTCGTTCCTTCGCATCCGTGAAGCGAATCCGCAACGCTCGGCTCCATTTGCGCATTCCACGCCTTGCCATGCTGTCCCGGCTGCGTGTCGGAGGCATTCCGAAGCGGCTCATTCTGCTCAATACGACAGTTACCGCACTCTACACAATCGGCGTGCTGGCAGCGCTGCTCGCGGCGTCCCTGACGACGGAATGGTCAACTACAGCCTCGCAATCCTCGGGATTGATTAACGGCATGGCAACCATTCTGTTCGCGCTGCTTATCGATCCGCAGATAGGATTGCTCACCGATAGAGTGATGAAAGGCGAGAGGAAGCTCGGCGCACTTCAGAAAACATTCGGCCTGCTTATGCTCTCGCGATTGCTCGGCACGATACTGGCTCAGGCGCTGCTTGTTCCCGCCTCGCATTTCATTCTCCTGATCATTTCTATTTTCTAGGTTTATTCGTGTCCGTCTACCCTTCACTTTTCCTCAAGCCAGCATTTCCGTTGTGATCCATCCTCCCATCGCTCTTCCTCTTGTCAGCAATCGACCAACGCCAAACGAGCGAAGTCGCGATAAGCGTTAACAGCGCTCCGAACACAAATCCGCTGCCAAGCCCCCATTCCTCATTCAGCCAGCCTGCGAGGAAGGGGCCGGAGAACATGCCTATTGCATAAATCGCTTGATACAAACCCATGGCGGTTGCCCGTCCTCGCTCTTGCACATCCCTTATGGCCAACCCAAGCAGGAGCGGCAAGTGCAGGCCTTGCGCAAAGCCGTTGAACGCCTGAGAGAGATAGAGCAGCGGAAGCCGGTCTATGAAGAGCATAGAGCCCGTGCAGATGCCGCTTAGAATAAAACCGGCCGCTATGACCTTCCATGGGCCGAAAACAGGCGCGAATCGGCTGCCAGTGAGAAAGGAGGCTGTCGCGTGCGGCAGCATAAATGCGAATACCAGCAGCGTCAGCTCTATTCCGCTTGCGCCTAACTCCGCGCCTTTGAGCGGGGTGAAGCCGAACATTGTAATGAATAGTACGCCATGCGCGAGAATGCTGAGCATCGATACGCGCAGCAGAGTGGAGTTGCGGACAACCTTGCCAACTCTATCCAGCGACATGCGTTTCCCCTCATCCAGCGAAGTATGGCTCTCGCGCAGGAAGAGGGAAAGCGCGAGCCCGATTACAGCTGCGGCGATTCCAACGACAAAGGGAGCCTTCGGGCTGAAATCATCCGTCAGCCAGCCGCTGAGGAGCATGCCCGCCATCTGTCCGGAAACGGTCATGACACTAATGTTGCCCATCGCTTTGCCGGCTTCGCCATGAGCGAAGAAGGCGGCGTACATAACGGTGAACGCAACCCAGGTCGAGGCGCATACGCCGGCCAGCAGTCTGCCCGCAAGCGGCCAGATCCACAGATCCGGAAGCAAGAACAGCATGCAGCTGCCGCCGGCGCTTACAAAACCGAGCAGAATGAACGGTTTGCGCTTGCCGAGGCGATCCGACAGAACGCCAAGCGGGAAACGCACAAGCATCTGCACGAGGCCATAACTGCCGAGCACAATGCCAATGAACGGCAGGGAATATCCAAGATCGCTTAAGTACGGAGACAGCGTAGGCACATAGATGTACATGGAAGTCCAATAGAGCAGCGTGACGATAGTAAACAAACGTCGTTCCATAGCGTTGCATCAAGCCCCTTTCCTTCTCCACTTTAGCTGATGAGCAAGGAGGATGTCACGATATTTTCAAATTTCGATTGGCATTCGTAATAATTTTGTAAGAATTAGGTTCAACATCGTTTAGAAATGGACGATAAGATAAACATTAGGAATAAGACATGAGTACCGCGAAAAGATCGAAGAACAGGACGTGAGGCTGTTGTCCATAAGAGTAAGACTGTACATGTCTTATCTGGCCATGGCATTCGTGCCGGTCGTGCTGCTGATGCTCATCATTATATTCGTCCTCTTGACCGGAGACAGACAGGATTTGCGAGAGCTTACTTCTGCGCAGAAGAACGAGAATTTCAATCAGGCGTTAATCTACGGGGAGCTGTCCTACGTACTGCGGGAGGATACGGAGCAACTTCAGAATCCCGCATTCGTCGAAAACCTGCAAGAGAGGCTGCGCGAGCAGTGGGCGGGAGTTCTTATTACGAAGAACGATCAACTGACGAATGTGTCTCCATTCCTCCGCGAGCAGTCGCAGGAAGAGAATTGGGAGGAGGTGGCCGCAAACCCGAAGGAAAGCTACGCCTTCAAGCGGTATCGCTACACGACGCATACCATCGCGTTCACGTATGGGGATGGCAGCAAAGGGGAGGTCATTCTGCTTCATCGGTCCAATCCGGTTCCAATTTTCTGGCATCCTCTGTCGATGCTCATTCTGGCGATTATTATTTGCTTGACGAGCCTGATCTTAACCTATCTGATGTCTCGGAGCATCATTCGGCCCATTCATCAGCTAAGAACGGCGGCGCTGCGTATCAAGGATGGCGATTTGACCTATGAGCCGCCTCGGAAACGCAGGAAGCGCAGATTCGGCGGCAAGAAGATGAGCGAGCTCGATCAGCTCAGCTCCGCCTTCGAGGAGATGAGAATGAGGCTGAAGCATTCTATCGACCAGAGTCTTCTCTACGAGGAGAACCGCAAGCTGCTTCTCTCTCATATTTCCCATGATTTGAAGACGCCGATTTCGGCCATTCGCGGTTATGTCGAGGGTATTCTGGACGGCATCGCCAATACGGAAGAGAAGAAGGAGAGATACATGCGGACGATTTACCGGAAAGCGGCGGATATGGACCAGTTAATTGATGAATTGTTTTTGTTCTCGAAGCTGGATCTGCAGAAAATTGCCTATGATTTCAAAGTAATTGATCTATGCCGCTATACCGAGCATGTCATGGAGGAGCAACGGTTTGAGCTGGACAAGGAGCATGTGCAATTGACCTATATCAAGGAAAGCGAAGGGGAGCTGTGGATCGCGGCAGATCCCGAGAAGCTGAATCGGGTATTCATGAATATTTTGAGCAATTCCGTGAAATACATGAGCAATGATCCAGGCGCTTACGGGAAGCGTTCAATAACGGTCACGCTTACGGAGCAACCTCGGCATGCGGTCATCCGTATAGCAGACACAGGACCGGGAATCGACGAGGGCGATCTTCCCTTCATCTTCGACCGCTTCTACCGTGCGGAGCAATCCCGCAATTCGGAAACGGGCGGCAGCGGCCTCGGACTTGCCATCGTGAAACAAATCGTGGAGGGACATGGCGGCGAAGTATATGCGGAGAACAGGTCGCAAGGCGGAGCCTGCTTTACGCTTAGGCTCCCCAAATCGACCGATGTCAAGGCGGTGAACGAACATGAAGAATCTATTGATTATTGAAGACGAGAGATCGATAGCCGAACTGCAGCGAGATTACCTCGAAAGCCACGGGTATGGCGTTGAGATTGAAGGAAGAGGAGATGTGGGGCTCGAGAGGGCGCTCAGCGGCGAATTTCATCTCATTATTCTGGATGTGATGCTGCCGAAGCTTGACGGCTTTGAGATTTGCAGGCGAATCAGAGCGGTGAATAATATTCCGATTCTGCTGGTAACATCGAAGAAAGAGGATATCGACAAGATCAGAGGGCTTGGCCTCGGCGCGGATGATTATATGACGAAGCCGTTCAGTCCGAGCGAGCTGGTGGCAAGAGTGAAGGCCCATCTGAGCCGCTATGAACGCTTAACCGCGGACAAGCTGGAGCAGGGGGAGCATATTCAAATTCGCGGACTTTTCATCGACAAGACAGCCAGACGAATTTTGATTCACGATAAAGAAATTATGCTCACCTCCAAGGAGTATGAACTGCTTGTGCTGCTCGCCTCGCATCCCAACCGCGTGTTCGAGAAAGAAGCGCTGTTCGAGCGGGTATGGGGACTTGATTCCAATGGAGACGCAGCTACGGTGACGGTTCACATTCGGAGGCTGCGCGAGAAGATTGAACACGACCCGTCCAATCCGCAATATATTGAGACCATCTGGGGAGTCGGGTATCGATTCAAGATATAAAAAGAGGAGTGGAAGCATGAAGAGTATCATTAAATTCTCGATTAACAACAAATTCGCGTTATGGATTATGACGCTCATTGTTCTTGTCGCCGGCTTGACTGCGGGAACGAACATGAAGATGGAGACGTTGCCGGATATTACGATTCCGATCGTCAGCGTGACGACCGTCTATCCCGGCGCCGCGCCCGAGGAAGTTATGGAGAAGGTGACCAAGCCGATAGAGCAGCGCACGCGCAATCTCGAAGGTGTGGATACGGTATCCTCCACCTCCTACGAGAATGCTTCATCGATTGTCATTCAATACACGTTCGAGACGGATATGGATAAGGCGGAGGCTGAGATCAAGAGCATTCTTGCGGATATCAGCTTGCCTGACGGCGTGAACGCGCCCGATGTGTCCCGCATCTCACTGAACGCTTTTCCTGTCATTTCTCTCAGCTTGTCCAGCGACTCGCAGGATCTGACGGATCTTACGAAGCAAGTGAGCGAGAGCATTTTGCCAGAAATGCAAGGCCTTGACGGTGTTGCCGACGTGCAAATCTCGGGACAAAATGTAAGAAAAGGCGAGCTGACCTTCGACGCCGAGGCGCTTCAAAAGAATGGTCTGACCGAGGATACGGTTCAAACCATTATTAAGGCATCCGCGATATCCGTTCCGCTCGGCATCTTCGAATTCGGCGACACGGAGAAATCGGTTCTTGTGGACGGGAATATCGCGACGGAAGAGGATCTGAACAATCTGATTCTGATTCCGGGCGTGAAGCTTAGCGATGTGGCGACGCTCAAGGTCGAGGACACCGCGGAATCGATCTCCCATACGAACGGCAAAGAAGCGATTGGCATGAATATCGTCAAAGCCGCCGACGCGAACACAGTTGATGTCGTGAATGCGGTTAAGGATGAGATCAAGTCGCTCGAAGCGGACAACAAGGATCTCGCCTTCACGATTACGCTCGATCAAGGCAAGCCTATCGAGGATTCGGTTCATACGATGATCAGTAAAGCTGTTATTGGAGCATTGGCCGCGATTGTCATTATTCTGCTCTTCCTGCGAAATATTCGGACAACGATTATTTCGGTCGTATCGATACCGCTGTCTATTCTGATCGCGATTCTGCTTCTGAAGCAGATGGATATTACGCTTAATATTATGACGCTGGGCGCGATAACGGTTGCGATAGGTCGGGTAATCGACGATTCCATAGTCGTTATCGAGAATGTGTACAGGAGAATGTCGCTTGCGAACGAGAAGCTCTCCGGAAGAGAATTGATCGTCTCCGCAACCCGGGAAATGTTCACCCCGATCATGTCCTCGACGATTGTAACCGTAGCTGTATTCTTGCCGCTGGGCTTCGTAACAGGCGCGATCGGACAGATCTTCCTGCCGTTTGCTCTTACAGTCGTATTCGCGCTTGGCGCATCGCTTGTGGTCGCGGTTACTGTCGTGCCGATGATGGCGCATATGCTGTTCCGCAATGGCTTGAAGGCGAATCAAGTGCATGAAGACAAGCCGGGCAGACTCGCGCTTTGGTACAAAGGCGTGCTGAATTGGACGCTCAATCATAAAATCATTACTTTCGGTGGCGCGGTTCTGTTGTTGATCGGCAGCCTGCTGCTCGCCCCGGTTGTCGGCTTCAGCTTCCTGCCTGCCGATGAAGAGAAAACGATGATGATCACGTATAATCCGGCTCCGGGCGAGACGCTGGAGAACGTCACGGATATGGCGGCGAAGGCCGAGGAGCAGCTAATGGCGCGAGAAGGTCTGGATATCGTGCAATATGCGGTCGGCGGATCGAATCCGTTCAGTCCCGGCGCTTCCAAGCAGGCGATATTCAACCTGAGCTATGCCAAGGATTTCAAGAATTTCTCCGATGAGAAGGAGAAAATTGTTCCGCTCTTGCAAGAGCTGGGCGGCAAAGGCGAGTGGAAGGAACAGAATTTTGCCGGAGGAGGTCTTGGCGATTCCGGCCTCTCCATCAAGGTCTACGGTCCGGATATGGCGTCCTTGAAGCCTGTGGTCGATGATCTGACGGCGAAGCTTGCAGAGAATAAGGATTTGTCGAACATCGACTCCAGCTTGAAGGAAACGTATCAGCAGTTCCGCATCGTCGCGGATCGCGAGAAGCTGAGCAATTACGGCTTGACGGCAGGACAAGTGGCCATGGCCCTTAGTCCCGTACGCGAGCAGCCGGCTCTGACAACGATTGAGAAGGACGGAAAAGCGGTCAGTGTATACGTCAGCGTTGATTCGAAAACGTACAATGATAAATCGGATCTCGAGAATGTCAAGCTGATGACGCCGCTTGGAACAGAGGTTGCGCTGAAGGATGTAGTAACGATCGAAGAAGGAGAGTCGCCGAACACGATTACCCGTCTGGATGATCGGGTCTACACCGAGGTGAGCGCCGATGTGGAGTCGTCGAACGTTGGAGCCGTATCCAGCGATGTGCAGAAGATGATTGACGAGATGGAGCTGCCGAGCAATGTGGATATCGATATGGGCGGCGTAACGGAGCAGATGAATGAAACCTTCTCCCAGCTTGGTCTGGCTATGCTGGCAGCCGTGGCTATCGTCTATCTCGTGCTTGTCATTACATTCGGAGGCGCGCTTACGCCGCTCACGATTCTGTTCTCTCTTCCGTTCACAGTTATAGGAGCTATGCTAGGGCTCTTGATCTTCAACGAAACCATCAGCGCAACGGCATTAATCGGCGCCTTGATGCTGATCGGTATTGTCGTAACGAACGCGATTGTGCTTATCGACCGCGTTATTCACAAGGAACGCGATGGCTTGTCTGTACGCGAAGCGCTTCTCGAAGCGGGCGTCACAAGACTCCGTCCGATCCTGATGACGGCAATCGCCACTGTCGGCGCGTTGCTTCCGCTGGCATTCGGCTTTGAATCCGGCGGCTTGATTTCCAAAGGCATGGCAGTGACCGTTATCGGGGGGTTGACCAGTTCGACGCTGCTGACACTTATCATTGTGCCGATTGTATATGAATTCTTGAATCGCAAAAAAGCGAAAAAGCAGAAATTGCAAGCGGCAAACCATTAATTCGTTATCAATTGAGAAACAGCAAGTTTGAGGAAGCTCCGCAGGCGCGTTATGCGCTTATGGAGCTTTCTGCTGTTGACAGGGGTATAATAGAGAATGGACGACATTCAAACTCATGTCTGGAGTGATGTTAATGACAGCGTTAGCGGGAAAGAAGATCGGCTTTATCGGATTAGGCGTAATGGGCAGGAGCATGGCGAGACATCTAGGGGAAAACGGAGCGGAGTTGCATATCTATACACGCACGAAGTCGAAGGCGGAGGATTTGATTGAAGCGGGCATGCAGTGGCATGGCTCGGCGGGAGACCTCGCCCCGATATGCGATATCATCATTACGATTGTTGGCTATCCGAAGGATGTGGAAGAAATTTATTTGGGCGAGAAGGGACTGATTCTATCCGCGAAGCCGGGGACGACCTTCATCGATATGACGACCTCGAGTCCCGAGCTTGCGAAGCGGATCTACAAAGCGGCGGAAGGCAATGGCTGCTTCGCCCTGGACGCTCCCGTTTCAGGAGGCGATATCGGCGCGCAGAGAGCGGCTTTGTCTATCATGGTCGGGGGAGACGAGACGGTGTTCGAGGCGGTTCTACCCGTTCTGCAATGCATGGGAGGAGGCATCGTGCTCCAAGGCGGAGCGGGGGCGGGCCAGCATACGAAGATGGCCAATCAGATTGCGATCGCGTCGAACATGGTCGGCGTTTGCGAAGCGTTGATCTATGCGAAGAACGCCGGACTTGAGCTCGAGTCGGTGCTCCAGAGCATCGGCTCAGGAGCGGCCGGAAGCTGGTCCCTAAGCAATCTCGCGCCGCGCATTATTGGAGGCGATTTCGAGCCGGGCTTCTATGTGAAGCATTTTATCAAGGATATGGGCATCGCTCTTGATTCAGCGAAAGAGATGGGCCTTGACCTGCCCGGACTTGCGCTTGCGAACGGCCTCTATGAGCGAATTGCCGAGGCAGGTCTTGGCGACAAAGGCACGCATGCGCTGTATAAGGCTTGGGATGTAGAATAAGGCGGGCTTAATCAGGACAAGCTAGCCTCATCATTCCTGCGCTTTGAAGCAGATTGAAGGAGGCGTTGATGTGTTCGGAAATATTGTGGTGAAAACGGTGTTGCTGCTGCTTAGCCTTGCGCATGGCGAGACCGCATTGCATCTGGAGCAAGCTCATGCCGCCGTCGCGGCTCCCGGCTATGCAAAATGGGGAAGGCTTGCCATGGAAGAGGCGGCTAAGGCCTATTCCGGCGCGGACATTGTCGATTATAAGTATGAAGGAAAATCTAGGCGCAGCGACGGCCATTACGAAGAGAGCTTCTTGCTGCTTCTGAATCGCAATCAGAAGGAATTCAATGTTCGCGTCGTTATCACAGTGGATTCGAGCTCCGAGAGAGAGCTGAGCTTGAAGATAATTGAACTGTAGACTCTTCGCGCCAATGGACAACTTCGTCCTGATAACGTTACAATGCTATTGTAGCTTTGATTCATTGGTGAAAGGTGATGAAGGAATGTATCGTGAAATGACGGCCGATGAGCTGCACGAACAATTGCAGCAAGGCGTGAAGTTGAATCTGATCGATGTCAGAGAGCCTGATGAATGGCAGGAGGCGCATATTAAAGAAGCGCGCAGCATTCCGCTGTCCGAGTTCCAAGCCAGAGCGAACGAGGTTCACGAGGTAGAGGGCGAGGTCGTGTTCATTTGCAGAAGCGGCGGAAGAAGCGGCAGAGTTTGCGAGTTTCTGACCTCGCAGGGCTTTGAAGTCGTGAATGTGAGCGGCGGCATGCTGGCTTGGCAGGGCGAGGTTGTGCACGGCGAGTAAGATGTCTGGCACGGCTGTACGAGCAGGTTTTGCTTCACGATTAGAATATAAGCCTAGGCGGGCTGCCGGCATTCGATTATGGGATACCGGCAGTCCGTTTCGTATTTCAAGGCAAGGTTTCGGGCTTCCGAAGCATTAATGGACTTCTTTTTCACAGAGCCATCCCATCCCTTTCTGAGGTATACTCTACCTAAGAATAGAAGGAGGCATGGAGGCTGGCCATGAACTATGTAATAGGCGTTGATGTAGGAGGAACGAACATCGTTGGCGGTTTGCTGGATTCGGAAGGCCATGTTCTGGCCAAGAAGAAAGATTCGACTGAAGCAATTAAGGGCAGCGCGCATGTGATTGGCAAAATTGCAGGCATGGTGAATGAGCTCTTGGCCGAGCAGGGGGTATCGAAGCGGGAGCTGATCGCAGTCGGGGTAGGAACGCCGGGCTGGGTGGATCCCGAGCAAGGCGTCGTGCTGATTGCCAGCAATTTGAACTGGCTGGATGTGCCGCTGGCCTCCGAGCTGTCGGCTGTTCTCGGCGTTTCTGTCTATATTGACAACGATGTGAGAATGTATGTCTATGGGGAAGCAGTCATAGGAGCGGGCCGCGGTTATGAGCATGTATACGGAATTACTCTGGGCACAGGAATCGGCTCCGCGCTGGTAGAGAGAGGACGGCTGTATTACGGCAGCCGTTATATGTCAGGCGAGCTTGGTCATATTCGCGTTCACGGCTTGAAGCGAAGATGCGCCTGCGGGAAAATCGGGTGTCTGGAAACCTTGGCCTCTGCAACCGGAATTGCCAGATTTGCCGTTGATTTGATAGAAGGAGGAAGAAAGAGTATATTACAAGAGAAAGCGGCAGGCGAGCTGTCGCAATTGACAGCACTTGATGTCTCGAATGCTTACGACGAAGGGGACGAGGTGGCGATTGAGGTGCTGCATGAAACGGGCAGAAGGCTTGGAGAAGCCTTGTCATACGCTGTAGAAATTGTTAGTCCCGACATTATTGTCATTGGAGGGGGAAGCGCCATGGCCGGCGAAAGGCTGTTCAAGCCGATGCGGGATGAACTGCAGCAATGTCTCGAGCCGAAATTCTGGGCAAATCTCGCCATCAGGACCGCTGAACATATCGACGAAGCAGGCGTGATTGGAAGCGCATTGCACGCGAAGGCCAGATTCAGCGAATAACGAACAAGCAATGGGATGACGGAGGCGGTTGCGATGACAATGAGTAATCAGAAAAATCAAGTGAGTGAAGCATTTCAAAAAAATCCAGGGGTTAACGATCGATTGTATTGGGTCGGCTTGCTGGATCAAATCGCGAAGCCCGTTCTGAAAGCGTTGTCTGAGCGTCGATTGAAACGCGACATGCCTGCGGCAGGGCATAGCGATCGCTCGGCCTTCGCCCATCTGGAGGCGCTTGGCCGATTGCTCTGCGGAATCGCACCTTGGCTTGAGGCTGAAGGGCTAAGCGAAGAAGAGGAAGAGCTAAGGCAACAATATGCGAATTGGGCCAGAGATGCAATTACGGCAGGAACAGATCCGAATTCTCCCGACTACATGAACTTTGAATATGAGCATCAGCCCATTGTAGACGCGGCGTTCCTGGCGCAGGCGGTATTGCGGGCGCCGAAGGAATTGTTCGAGAAGCTGGATGAGGAAGCGAAAGGAAATCTGATTGATGCCTTGCAGGCAACCCGTACGCGATTGCCCGCCTACAACAATTGGTTGTTGTTCGCCGCGACAATCGAGGCTGCTTTGCACAGAATGGGGGCCGATTGGGATGTGATGCGCGTCGATTACGCGCTGCTTCAGCACGAGCAGTGGTATGTCGGCGACGGCGCATACGGCGACGGTCCCAGCTTCCACTGGGACTATTATAATTCCTTTGTCATTCAGCCCATGCTGGTCGATGTACTGGCTGAAGTCGGTCATTTGCAGGGCAGATGGTCGAAATTGATTCCAACGGCAAGAGAGAGAGCATGTCGGTATGCGGCCGTGCTTGAGAGATTTATTGCGCCCGACGGTACCTATCCTCCGATTGGCCGTTCGCTTGTCTATCGATTCGGAGCGTTCCATGCACTGTCGCAAGCTGCGCTTCTGCATCGGCTTCCGGACGAGGTTTCGCCGGCGCAAGTGCGGTGCGCGCTTACGGCTGTCATGCGCAGAACGATGCGGCTGGGGAACAATTTCGACGAGGGGGGCTGGCTGACAATCGGATTGAGCGGACATCAGCCCGGTCTTGGAGAGCCTTACATCTCTACCGGAAGCTTATACTTATGCGCTGCCGTATTCCTTCCGCTGGGGCTGTCTCCAAACGATGATTTTTGGCAAGGCGAAGCGAAATGGACGGCTGTGAAGGCTTGGACCGGAGAAGCGACCCCGATTGATCACGCCTATTAACAAAGAACGAACAAGAAAAAGAACGGACCGCTGTTTCATGCGGCCGTTCATTTTTTTTGAGAAGCGCCCTCCTTCCTCTATGCTTATCTGGCTCTGAGCAGCTGCGTCCACAGCTCGCCGTCTTCATAGCCGAGCCTCCAGGCCGCTATGCCCGCCAAATCGTATTTCTTGGCGATCGCGACTCTGGCCAGCACCGTGTCCGGAGTTTCGGCCCAGAATAGATGCGTGTAGCCATCCTGCACATAGGTGTATTTCCACTGACCGGAAGCGATATCGAATTCGCCGACAGCTCCCGTATCCTTAATGAGCTGCGGGATGCTCTTCATCAGAATCGCTTTGTTGTCAATCAACGTTCCGTCCGTGGCGAGCCGCCATTCTCGGACATAGAATGGAATGCCCAGCATCAGCTTGCTGCGCGGCACACCGTAATTCAGAAATTGCTTCACGCCTTCCTCCGCCCAGGAGAGACTTGCGACCGAGCCGGGTTCCTCGCTGCCCTTCCAATGCTCGTCATAGGCCATAATGATGACCGTGTCCACGATTCCGGCAAGCGCGGCATGATCATACGCGGTTAGATGATTCCAACTGACGCTTCCTCTCGGAAGATCGATGGATACTTTAAGCTGCTTCGCATGAGCCGCATCGGCGAGTCTTTTCACGAAGGCCGTATACGCGTCGCGATCGGCGCCGGCGACCTCCTCGAAATCCAGATTCACGCCATGAACGCCAAGCGCGGCAAGCTTGCTGACCAACTGCAGGATGAATAAATCCTGCGCCTTCAAATCGCTTAGGAAGGCGGAGGTCAATGCGCGGTTGAAGCCGTTGTGAACGAGCGGCGTCACGAGAATGCCTTTATCCTTCAGCTGCTTAACCACGGAAGCGTCCGAGGTATCCCCAATGGCGCCGTCGGAGCCCTTCAACTCGAACCAGGTCGGCGAATCGTAATTCAGTCCCTGCGTATTCGCCACATGGCTTGCAATGACTGAGCTTGAACCGCTCCCGTTCCAGCCTAGAATCTGGAGCGGCTTCACATTCGTCCATAGCGCTCTGCCGTCATCTGTACGGATTGTAATATTTGCGTAGTATTTGGCATATTGCAGCGCGGAGCCAAGCTCATGGAAGGTGTTCACCAGCCGTCCGCTTTGATAGATCTTCAAATAAGGAACGGAGGTCCATAGCACGCTGCCGTTCCGCTTAACTTCGGAGTTCGCATATTTTTTTGCCATTTTCACCGCCTCATCCATGCCGATGAAGGTTTTCAGGAGCTTGCCGTTCTGTAGAACTTCATAAGTTTGCTCATTCGAATGAACGATTTTGCCGTTAGCGACGTTTACAACCTGAGAGCCCTCATAATCGTTAGAAGCTTCAATCGCTTCCTTCAAGTAGGCATACATCTTCGCGCCAACGATGGGAGCGTTATCGAACTGAAGCTGGTACACGGCATTCGCGGAACGTTGATCCTTAATCTGCGAGGCTGTTAGATTATCCCATATCCATGTCATGGTATTAAGATCGACGATATGCGCGTTGCTCCATTTCTTCGCTTCCTTCTTCGCTTCCTCCAAGCTGCGGAAGGACCATTTCGACAACGTGTTGTCTCCTTGATAAAGCCGATAACGGTCATAGGACTCGTAAGTCCAGCCGATGTTCTCCAAATCGCGAATGGATGCGTTGGCTAATGTTTTGGCGTAAGCGAGCGCGGCGTTATAATCCGCAAATTCCATCTTCGTTGTAGATCTGCCGTTTTGGTACACTTTGTATTTCGGAAAATTATTCCACAGCCATTTTCGATCCGCGATTCGTTCGACATGACTGTAACTGAAATATTTGGCGTAATTCAGAGCGGCGCCCTCGCTTGCGAACTCTTTCAACGCCTGGTCATACTGGTAAACCCGGTATTCCGTCATTTGCGCCGACGCTGCCGCGGCTTCTGTCCTATGCATGCCCGGTGCAAGGGAAGCATGGAGCAGCATGATGAACGCTGCGATCAGACCTAGCTTCTTGACCATAACCTATTAATCACTCTCCTCTATTCGTCTATCTATTAAACGCAAGAGGATAGGAAGAGTTGCTCGCCAGCTGCACCATTCAGCAAAGAAAAATGAGGCGATGATTTTCCGGACCGGATTGCGAATCCGCCTCAATACCGATACTATTAAGATATCTCTAGCACGGGGAGGGAATTATGAAGCATTTGCCTGAAGCCTATTTGGCGTTTCTCATTGAATTTCATGGAACAAGAGATTATTTCGAATGCCATGAATTGCTGGAGGAATATTGGAAAACATTGTCCGTGAAGGACAAAGATAATATATGGGTTGGCTTGATACAGCTCGCGGTAGGCCAGTATCATGAACGAAGAGGGAATGCGCGCGGAGCCATTAAGATGTACAAGGGCGCTTTAAGTAAATTGGGGGAACAGCAGCTTGCATCGCTGGGCTTGGATGGACAGCGGCTTAACCTGCTGCTCAAGGAGCGGATTCGCCTCGTTGAGGCGGGAGAATCGCCATTCGCGGATCTGGATTTGCCGCTGAACGACGAAGCCTTGCTAGCGAGCCTGCAATTGAAATGCGCTGGCAAAGGCTTGGTATGGGGCGCTGCCAGCGAGATGGATAATGCGGCGATCATCCATCGCCACAAGCTGAGGGATCGAAGCGATGTTATTGAGGAGAGAGACGAGGCTTTGAGACGCAAGTCGAGAAAGTGAGAGTCGAGGCTTCCTAGACGTTTTCTTCCATAAATCTCAAATGCTTCGTATAAATCTGGCTTGCGCTCTTGAGACTAAAGCTGCCGCTTGTTTCATCGAAGTCGATGCTCAGTTCGTCGTCGTAGAATACTGCATACCAGGCTTCATACAAGAACGGGAACGGGTCGCCTTCCCCTTGCTTGTCTTTTGGAGCGAGCTGCCGAGTCGCCTGCAGAACAGGCACGCCGCTCATGCCGCAGCCGCAGCCTTCCGTATCATAGAACAGCTTGAGTCTGCTCCCCGTCTGTTCAAGAATTGGCGCAAGCTTCCGCACGGCTGTCGGCGAGAATGTAATATGAATGATAATCAATTCCTTTCCAAGCAGGGGTCATTGGCTTGCGAACGGGAGGTTCTCAAGTTTAAGATGATTATAAGTTCTTCATTTTTAAAGATCAAGGCGATGACGGGTTGCAGCATGTACGGAAAGGAAGAGAGAATTCAATGATAATCGGAGAGGCGGCGTATTAAATGAACGAGCAGAACAAGACGGTGCTTGACAGCTTTAAGGAGACGATACATAAAATTGCGGGCTACGAGGAGGCAGTAGGCCTTCTCTACTGGGATTTGCGAACCGGAGCGCCTCGCAAAGGAATGGATACGCGCTCGGAGGTCATCGGATCGCTGTCCGGAGATATGTTCAAGCTATCCACCTCGCCGGAGCTTGGCGAGCAGCTGGCAGCCCTGGAGGCTGCCGAAGTGTTCGGCGAGCTTAGCGAGATCGAGCAGCGGCTCGTAACCGAGACGCGCAAGGATTACGACCGCAGCGTGAAGATTCCGCCGAAGCTGTATCAGGAATATGTCGTGCTGGCCTCGCAATCCGAATCGAAATGGGAGGAAGCGAAGGAAGCGAATGATTATGCTGGCTTCGAGCCGTACCTCGAGAAGGTAATCGGCTACACGCAGCAATTCATCGATCTTTGGGGCGCGAAGGAAACCAGGTATGATACGCTTCTCGATCAATATGAGCCGGGCATGACGGTCAGGCAGCTTG
Source organism: Paenibacillus sp. HB172176 (assembly GCF_011947265.1). Lineage (GTDB taxonomy): Bacteria > Bacillota > Bacilli > Paenibacillales > Paenibacillaceae > Pristimantibacillus. The sequence goes on along the minus strand of NZ_JAATHD010000020.1, from coordinate 100,479 downwards.
ATGATATTTTCGGCGGCCTAAGGGAAGAGCTTGTGCCGCTCGCGGCAGCAATTGCGGCGTCGCCCCATCAGCCCGACACCTCCTTTCTCAAGCAAAGCTTTGACAAGTCGGCCCAGAAATCATTCTCTCTCTATATTTTGGAGAAAATGGGCTTCAGCTTCGAAGCGGGCAGACTCGACGAGAGCGTTCATCCCTTCGCGACGGGGCTGAATCCCGGCGACGTGCGCATTACGACGAGATATCTCGAGAATGATGTGACAAGCGCGCTGTTCGGCACGATTCACGAAGGCGGGCATGCGCTCTACGAGCAGAATATAAAGAAGGAGCTTATCGGTACGACACTATGCACGGGCACTTCGATGGGCATTCATGAATCGCAGTCGCGTTTCTGGGAAAATGTGATCGGCAGAAGCCGTCCGTTCTGGAACAGCTGCTTCGGCGAGCTCCAGAAGCGCTTCCCGGGACAGCTCGACATGCCGGTGGACACCTTCTATCGAGGGAATAACACGGTTGCCCCTTCGCTCATTCGAATCGAAGCGGATGAGTTGACGTACAATCTTCATATCATTATTCGTTACGAGATCGAGAAGCTGATCTTCAACGAAGGAGCGAAGGCATCCGAGCTGCCGGGCATTTGGAATCAGAAATACAAAGAATATCTCGGCGTCGTACCTGGCAATGACGCGGAGGGCGTGCTTCAGGATGTGCATTGGTCAGGCGGTGCTTTCGGCTATTTCCCATCCTATTCGCTCGGCAATATGTACGCCGCGCAATTCGCGGATACGCTGGAGCGGGAGCAGCCCGATATGTGGGATCATGTGGCCAGAGGAGAGCTTCTGGCTATTAAGGATTGGCTGACGGAGCGCATTTATCAATATGGAAAGCTGCGCACGCCGTCCGAGCTCATTACATCCGTGACCGGCAAAGAGCTTGATCCGGCTTATCTGGTTCGTTATCTGACGAAGAAATACAGCGATATCTATCAATTATAAGCAACAGAGGTCCTTCAATCACCGACAACACCTCCCGCGCATAGGCTAATGTACATATACATTGCCTATTGGCGGGAGGTATTTTTATGAGTAGACGAAGAAGGCTGGCATTCGCGGCGCTCGCGATGCTGCTTTTGGCTTCGGCCGCCTTGGCGGGCTGCGGCAAGAAGGATTCGGACACCAAGCTCATACGAATTGGAGAAGTGACAAGATCCTTGTTCTATGCGCCGCAATACGTTGCGATCGAGAAAGGCTTCTTCAAGGACGAAGGCCTGGATATCGAGCTGACAACGACGCCGGGCGGCGATAAAACAATGACCGCGCTGCTGTCGAATGTGATTGACGTCGCGCTGGTTGGTTCCGAAACCTCGATTTATGTGTACCAGCAAGGCGCGGATGATCCGGTTATCAACTTTGCGCAATTAACGCAAACGGACGGAACCTTCCTCGTTGCACGCAGCAAGGCGGATGTATTCAATTGGGATTCGCTGAAGGGAAGCGTCTTCCTGGGCCAACGCGTTGGCGGGATGCCGCAAATGGCGGGAGAGTTCGCGCTGAAGAAGCACGGCATTGATCCACATAAAGATCTGGAGCTCATTCAGAATGTGGATTTCGCCAATATCGCGCCGGCGTTCGCATCCGGAACGGGTGAATATGTGCAGTTGTTCGAGCCAACTGCATCGATCTTCGAGAAGGAAGGTCAAGGCTATGTGGTTGCCTCCTTCGGCGTGGAGAGCGGACATTTGCCCTACACCGTATTCATGGCCAAAAAGAGCTTCATCGATAAGAACAAGGAAAGCGTTCAAGCGTTCACGAATGCGTTGTATAAGGCACAGCAGTGGGTTGATGCGCATTCGGCAGAGGAAATCGCGGATGCGGTGAAGCCGTATTTCGAGAATGTGGATGGGAATATTCTCATCTCCTCCATCGATCGTTACAAGCAGCAGGGCTCCTTCGCGACTGATCCCCTTGTGGATGAAGCGGAGTGGAACAATCTGCTGGATGTGATGACTTCCGCCGGGGAATTGAATAAGCGAACGGAGCATGACACGCTGGTCGATACAAGCTTTGCGGAGAAAGCCGTCAAGTCGACCGATTAGAGCGCCGCGACTCATGAACTCCCCGGAGAGGAGGATATCGCTATGGATAAGGCCGCACTCGAGCTTCGCCAATTATCGCATGTCTATGTGAACGATAAAGGCGCGGCATTAGCCCTTGAAAACATCGATCTCTCTGTCGCACGCGGGGAGTTCGTCGCACTTGTGGGCCCGAGCGGCTGCGGCAAGACGACTTTGCTCAGCCTGCTTGCCGGCTTGTTCGCGCCGACCGTCGGTCAGGTGCTCTTGAATGCCAAAGAGGTGACGGGACCAACGCCGAAGGTAGGTTATATGCTTCAGCAGGATTATCTCTTCCCATGGCGGACAATACGGGATAATGCCGCAATTGGACTGGAAATTAACGGAACAAAATCGCGTTCGGCAATGAAGCTCGTGGACGAGTGGCTCGGGGAGCTGGGACTGGCTGGAAGCGGCATGAAATATCCGCATGAGCTGTCAGGAGGCATGCGCCAACGCGTTGCTCTTGCCAGGACGCTGGTGACGGAGCCGGAGGTGCTGCTGCTCGACGAGCCGTTCTCCGCTCTTGATCTTCATATAAAGCTGCAGCTCGAGGAGCTTGTCCAGCTTACGCTGAGGAAGCTTGGGAAGACAGCCGTTCTCGTTACTCACGATCTTGCGGAAGCTGCGGCGATGAGCGACAGAGTCATTGTGCTCGGACGAAATCCGGGACATATCAAACGGACATTCTTCATGCCCGTGGAGCTGAGAGAAGCGGGACCGATGGAGGCGCGCAAACACCAATCCTTTCAACAGGCTTTCGATGATCTATGGACGGAGCTGGATAGTGAGGGAGAGACAAGGAGCGTTCCTCATGCATGAACGCGAATCCGGGCAAGGGGAAGGGAGGTTAATCGTGTCAGTTCAATCGGAGAATTTGCGGAAGGCAGTCGTTTCGGGCGTTCGCGAAGATCGTTCCGCCATGCTCGGCAAGCTGTACGCCAAGCATAAGAGAAGGAACCGCAAGCTTGCCGGAGCGGTCCGCGCCAGCCAGCTCGTTCTGCTCATTCTGTTCATCGGTTTGTGGGAGATCGCCGGACGTAATCGCTGGATTGATCCGCTTCTATTCAGTTATCCGTCGAAAATGCTGAAGCTGCTCGGCCATATGATGGCGGACGGCAGCTTATGGCCTCACTTGGGCGCGACCGTGACGGAAACGATCGTCGGTTTTGTCGCGGGCACTTTGATCGGCACCGCGATTGCGGCCGCGCTATGGTGGTTTCCGTTTCTTTCTCGCGTGCTGGATCCGTATCTTGTCGTGCTCAACAGCATGCCGAAGGTGGCGCTTGGTCCGATCTTCATCGTCACCCTCGGCCCCGGCTTTCTGTCAATCGTTGCGGTTACATTATCCGTAACGGTCATCATTACAACGCTTAACATTTACAATCAGTTCAGAGAAATCGACAGCGGCTATCAGAAGGTGGTGAAGCTGCTCGGGGCGACGAGAGCGCAATTGTTCCGATTGGTCATTCTGCCGGGCTCGTTCCCGGTCATTATATCCACCCTTAAGGTGAATGTAGGATTGGCTTGGATAGGCGTTATCGTAGGCGAGTTCCTCGTGGCGAAGGTCGGTCTCGGTTATCAGATGATCTACGGCTTCCAGGTATTCAATTTCACGCTTGTGCTGTCGAGTCTGCTGGTCATCGGAGCGGTGGCAACCGTCATGTATCAGCTCGTGGCGGCGCTTGAGAAGCGGTTGACGGATGGTTGGCGCGAACGGTAATATGGGAATAGCTTTTGTTTCCATAATCAGCTAAGGAGCTTGCATCGATGGGCATACGAGTCGTTAAAACAGCCATAGCCGCGATTGTCGCGATCTATACAGCCGCTTATTTGGATTTGCAGCCTGTTCTCGGAGCGGGCATTCTCGCCATACTCGGCGTCGAAGTGACGCGGATGAAAGGGCTGAAAAGCGTTTTCATTCGGTTTGCAGCTTCGGTGCTGGGTCTTTTTTTTGCTTCGTTCATTTTCTCGCTGCTCGGCTTTCATTATTGGGTGGTGGCGATTTTCATCATGCTGACCTTTCCCGTGCTGGCCCGTTTTCAACTGAAGGACGGTATGCTGACAAGCGCGGTTATTGTGTTCCAGTTGTTCAATTATGGGCAAGTAAGCGTACATAATCTGGTGAACGAAATTTTGCTGCTTGTCGTCGGCCTCGGCTGGGCGACTGTTATTAATTTTATCTACATGCCGAAGGAAGAAGGCGTGCTTGCGGCTCTTCGCGTTCGAATCGAGCATAATTTCAGCAGCATCTTCTCGGAGATGGCGCGGACGCTGGAGAATCCCAGTCATCTGTGGAGCGGGAGCGAGCTGCTGGACGCGCATCAAGCCATTGAAGAAGGCGCGAGGCGATCGATCATGAACAGAGAAAATCGATTCTGGGGGTATGAAGCCTATTGGATGACCTACTTCGACATGCGCAGACAGCAGCTTGAGCTCATTCAGCAGATGATGCTTGAAGCGGCGTTCGTCTATGAACGGTTTCCGCAGGGAGAGCTGATTGCCGGTTTGCTGAGACAGCTCTCCGGCGACGTGAAATCGGAAGTCTATCAAGGCCAGGTTGAGAATCAGGTCTTCGAGCTGCAGAGAAAATTCCGCAAGATGGAGCTGCCGAAAACCAGAGAGGAATTCGAGGTGAGGGCGGCGCTGTACAGGCTGCTGCATGAGATGGAGCGGTATCTAGGCATCGCGAAGCGGCTCAAGAAGAAAGCGGAGGAGGAAGCGGAGCTTGTCCGAGGGGAAGGCTGACGACACCGATTGCGGATTTTGCTCATCCTCGAAAGGCCGCGATAGAGGTTTTCTCATAATTTTTCTGCAACAAGAATATAAATGAAGCGAGTAGGTTTTTTGAAGGTTCGACAGGATGAGAAAAAGCTTTCCTACGCGCAATTAGCAGAAATGAATAGAGGACGTAAGCGGCGAAAAAACGGACAGGGAAAATAAATTTGTTTGTTTAGACTCGTTTAATCAACAAACGCCTATGACCTGCATACACTTTAAATGAATGATTGTATGGAGGAGGTTAAATCAATGACTATTGCAGATAAACAGCTTCAGTGCAGAGAAATTATTACAAAAGCTGTCTGCGGCAAAGGTCGTAAGTTTTCCACTGTAACCCATACCGTAACTCCGCCTCATCATCCGACCAGTATACTGGGCGCATGGATAATCAACCATCAGTATGAAGCGGTCCGTTCGGGCGACGGTATTGAGGTCATCGGTACTTACGATATCAACATTTGGTATTCGTACAACAAGAACACGCAAACAGAGGTCGCGAAGGAATCCGTACAATTCGTTGAGAATGTTCCGCTTTCGTATGTGGATCCGAAGCATAGACCTTCCACAGAGGAAGTTTCTGCCGAGGTGCTGCAGGAGCCCAATTGCATCGAAGCCAACATCTCTTCGAGCGGAACGGGCGTCGTCGTGCGCGTAGAGCGCGAATTCGCGGTGGAGCTGGTAGCCGAGACGAAGGTTTGCGTGGCTGTTGTTCCTGGGGGCTGCGGCGATTTGGACGATAAGGATTTGGACTTCAGCCTCGGCGATGACGACGGCGATTTCGAGGATCTGGATCCTGAATTGCTCGACGACGAGTTGTAACGCTTCCGCATGGCGGTGCGGATCATGCATTATATGCTGCTTATGCGGCAACTTCGAGGGCGATTGCCCTCGTTTTTTTTCTTTTTCGCATTTTGCGGATCGGCAAGGGGGAGTCGGGGCGTGATTAAGGTGTGGCTGTGGCGAGGGGAGGCTGCGGAATTGAAGGAGCTGCGCGGCGCCGATCGAATGGAGCGTGCAGGAAGGCGAAGGCAAGACGCGCAATTGCGTTCGGATAAAGCGGGGGCGGTCGGAATGCGGTTGCCTCAGCTTGGAGATGTCATCTTGGCGTCTTCGTTATATGAAACGATTGATGAGCGACGTTATTCCGGCATGCGCGTGCTCAATGCCGGCGCGGCGGCATTCGCGGAAAAAAACGTCTCGCAGCTGGAAAGCGACTGGAGGCTGGCCGGTCTGCAAATCAGCGAAAAGCCGCTGGAGAACGAGCGCGTGTATCGCGTATGTATGGTCGATCTCGAGCCGGTCTCCTTGCGCAGAATCAACCGATACGGTGATGAGGCGGGGGACGAGCTGCTGAGTGCAGGGATATCGGCTGAGAGCCGGCATCGCATCGGAGCGTGGCCTCAGGACACGGTGCTGCGGCGAGTGATGCGAGCCGCTGCGAGGGCGGTGTACACGGCGGGACTCGACCTTGGCGAGGCCGATATCGCGGTGAGCGGCGACGGGATCGCCGTCGTGCGCGCGGTGTGGCCGCAGCTGAGAGACGCGAGGCTCGAGGCGGCTGCGCTTGGCGAGCTTGCCGCGTGGCATGCGGCGGGCGAGGCGGCGGAGGATCGGCGGCGCATTCTGCTTGGCGCCGATCCGGAGTTCGCCTTGCTGACGCCGAGCGGCAAGCTTGCCTCGGCATCGCGCTTCTTCGGCGCGGGAGTCGGCGGAGCCGCGGGCTCCGACGCGCTGCTTGTCGGGCGGCGGCTGCTCTACCCCGTCGCCGAGCTGCGGCCCGCGCCGGCGGAGTCGCCGGCCGCGCTCGCCGCGAACCTGCGGCGGCTGCTCGCGCGCGCCGCCGGCAAGGTCCGCGAACCCGGGCTGCGCTGGGTTGCGGGGGCGATGCCCGTGCCGGGGCTGGCGCTCGGCGGGCATATCCATATTAGCGGAGCGCCGCTCTCCGGTCGCTTGCTCCGCCTGCTCGATCGCTGCGCGGCGTATCCGCTCGCGCTCGTCGAAGATCCCGCCGGCCGGCGGAGGCGCCCCCGCTACGGCGGGCTCGGAGACTTCCGCCTGCAGCAGCACGGCGGTTTCGAATACCGCACGCTGCCGAGCTGGCTCGTCTCTCCGGCCGCGGCGAAGGCCGCCTTCGCGCTCGCGCTGCTATGCGCCCGCGAGGCGGAGCGCATGCCGCGCTTGCCCGCATCGTCCGACGCCTTCAGGCAAGCGTACTACAGAGGCGACCGCGAGACGCTCGCGGGCTGTCTGGATGATATTGCGGAGGCGATTGCGTCCACGCCTTCCTACGGAGAGCTGGCGATGTACATTGAGCCATTGTTCGAAGCGGCCCGCCAAGGCAAAACATGGGATGAATCGCAGGATATCCGGACCAAATGGCGCATCCCCGTCGCTTCCATTCGTTCAATATCCGAGAAGTGATAGCGCACATCTGTTCCACTTGTTATAATAGAGGTTGTTCAAAAAGGTTGTTTTGCAATGACAAAGGAAGCAGGAGGAGAAGCATGGCCGGTTACACTCCGATGATTCAACAATATTTGGCGATCAAAGAGGAAGCGAAGGACGCCTTCTTGTTTTTCCGATTGGGCGATTTCTACGAAATGTTTTTCGAGGACGCGATTCGCGCTTCCAGAGAGCTTGAAATCACATTGACGGGCAGAGAGGGCGGCGGCGACGCGAAGATCCCGATGTGCGGCGTGCCGTACCACTCTGCCGATAACTACATAAGCCGATTAATCGAGAAAGGCCATAAAGTGGCGATCTGCGAGCAGGTCGAGGATCCATCCGCGGCCAAGGGCGTCGTCAGGCGCGAAATTGTCCGTATCGTTACGCCCGGCACGATGATGGAATCGAAGACGCTGGAAGGCAAGTCCAATAACTTCATTGCGGCAGTCGGCGTCGCGGAAGGCATGACGGGTCTCGCCGCATGCGATCTGACCACGGGCGAGCTGTATGTCACCTCGTTCCCGCAAGGGACGGAGACGATGATCGACGAGTTGAACATGTACTCGCCTTCGGAGGTGGTCGGCGACGCCGAGCTGCTGGACATGCTGCGCGAGACGCAGGGATGGAATCGGCATTTGCCGCTGACGGCGCGCGAATCGATGGAGACCAATCGATTGACGGAGCAATTCGGCGAAGCGGCGCTGAAAGGTCTCGCGGCGGCGAGACTTCGGGCCGTCAGCATTCTGACCGGCTATCTCGACGATACGCAGAAGCGCTCGCTCTCGCATGTGAGCATGATTCGGGCTTACGAGCCGAGTCAATATATGTTCCTCGATCATTACACCAGGCGCAATCTGGAGCTGACCGAGACGGTTCGGGATCGCAGCAAGAAGGGCTCTCTGCTCTGGCTGCTGGACCGGACTGGCACTTCAATGGGGGCGAGGCTGCTGCGGCGCTGGATTGACAAGCCGCTTCTCAGCGAGTCTGCCGTGAACAGACGTCTCGACGCGGTGGAGACGCTGTGCGGCGATCTTATTCTGCGCGAGGATATTCGCGCAGAGCTGCAGCCAATCTACGATCTGGAACGGCTCGTCGGCCGCGTCGCCTACGGCAACGCGAACGGACGCGATCTGAACGCGCTCAAGCTGTCGCTGCGGCGCATTCCAAGCTTGACGGGGCTTTGCTTATCTTCAAGCTCCCAGGTGCTTCAGAAGCTCGTGGAAGGCTCTGATGACTGCAGCGATCTGGCCGACATGATCGAGACGGTGCTGATCGACGATCCGCCGCTGTCGATCCGCGAAGGCGGTCTCATCCGCAGCGGCTACGACGACTATCTGGATCAGCTGCGCGAGGCGAGCACGAACGGCAAAAAATGGCTTGCGGAGCTGGAGCGCAAGGAGCGGGAAGCGACGGGAATCAAGTCGCTCAAGATCGGGTTCAACAAGGTGTTCGGCTATTATCTCGAGGTATCCAAAGCGAATTTGGCGATGCTCCCTCAAGGAAGATATGAGCGCAAGCAGACCCTTGCGAACGCGGAGCGATACGTGACGCCGGAGCTGAAAGAGAAGGAGCGTCTCATTCTGGAGGCGGAGGACAAGATGGTCGATCTGGAGCAAGCCCGGTTTATCGAGCTGCGCGATCATATCGCGCAGCATCTCTCCAGGCTGCAGAAGGCGGCGGCGATGATTGCCGAGCTCGACGTGTACCAATCGCTGGCTACGGTTAGCGCTGAGCGGCGTTACGTGCGTCCGCATGTGCAAGATGGCTTCGAGCTGTCGGTCGAGGATGGACGCCATCCTGTCGTCGAGAGCATGTTGGACGGACAAGCTTTCATTGCGAACGACACGGTGCTTAAGCCCGAGAATCAGACGATTCTGCTTATTACCGGGCCCAATATGGCGGGCAAAAGCACCTATATGCGCCAAGCCGCGCTTATCTGCGTGATGGCCCAGATCGGCTGCTTCGTTCCAGCGAAAAAAGCTTCGATTCCGCTGATTGATCGGATATTCACGCGTATCGGAGCAGCCGATGATCTTATCGGCGGGCAGAGCACCTTTATGGTGGAGATGAAGGATATTCAGATTATGACGGATAAAGCGACGAATCGCAGCCTGGTCATTATAGACGAACTGGGACGCGGCACCTCCACCGGCGAGGGCATGGCTATCGCGCAGGCCGTCATAGAATATGTGCATGAGCATATTGGCTGCAAGGCGCTTGTCTCGACGCATTTCCACGAGCTTGCCCATCTGGAGGATTCGCTGGCGCGTCTATCGAACGCCCGGATGGCCGTTGAGGAGAGCGGAGATGATGTCACGTTCTTGCGCAAGCTTGTGCCAGGGGCGGCCGATACAAGCTATGGCATCTATTGCGCGCAGCTGGCAGGCTTGCCAAATGCTATTATTGACCGAGCCTATCATTTGCTGGAGGAATCACTGGAAGAGGCGGGGGCACATGCAGAACGGGCGTCCGTAAGCGCAACTGAAACGCAGCATCCCCAAGCCGACGCTGTGCTTGAGTCGAAGCCGCTTCTGCAGCTGTCGATGTTCGATGAGCCCGCGGCAGCTTCCGAATCCGGCGTGAAACGCAGGGGGACGGGGAAGGCGGAGCAGCTCGCGGAGGAGCTGCGCAAGCTCGATCTGTTCAATCTGACGCCGATGCAGGCGATGAATTGGCTCAACGAAAAGAAGAAAATGGTATAGAAGAACTCTCAAATGATTCACTCGCCACGAACCCTATGGAAGGGAGGAGCAGATATGGCAGGCATCAAAATATTGGACGAGCAGCTGGCAAATCAGATTGCTGCCGGCGAAGTGGTCGAACGGCCGGCTTCCGTCGTGAAGGAGCTTGTCGAGAATGCGATCGACGCGGGAAGCTCCACGATTGATGTGACGATCGAGGAAGGCGGCTTATCGCTCATTCGAGTCGTCGATAACGGCAGCGGCATTAACGGCGAGGAGCTGGCGACGGCTTTCCAGCGGCATGCGACGAGCAAGATCGCGACGAGCGGCGATCTGTTCCGAATCGCCAGTCTTGGCTTCCGCGGAGAGGCGCTGCCGAGTATCGCGGCCGTATCGCGTCTCATCTGCGTGTCGGCGGACGGAGACAACGGACTCGCCCGCAAGCTGACGATCGAAGGCGGAGAGCTGGTCGGCAACGCACCGGCGAACGCGCCGCAAGGGACGGACATGAGCGTGAGGGATTTATTCTACAATACGCCCGCCCGATTGAAATATATGAAAGCGATCCAGACGGAGCTGGGGCATATCTCCGATTATATCAATCGGCTGGCGCTGGCCCATCCCGGTGTTTCGTTCACGCTGCGGCATAACGGCAATCTGCTGCTGCGTACCCAAGGCACGGGAGACCGGCTGCAGGTGCTGGCTGCGATATACGGAACGAATACGGCCAAGGCAATGCTGGAGGTCGCCGCTTCCGATCCCGATTATGAGCTTACCGGCTATATCTCAAAGCCGGAGCTGACGCGAGCGAATCGCGGAGGGATTACCATTGTCGTCAATGGGCGGTATATTCGCAGCCATGCGGTGAACCAAGCTTTGCTGCAGGCTTATCATACGCTGCTGCCGATCAATCGGTTTCCGCTTGCGGTCATCGAGCTGGAGATGCATCCCGGTCTGCTTGACGTGAATGTGCATCCGTCGAAGATGGAGGTCCGCTTCAGCAAGGAACAGGAACTCCGCGCGATTATCGAGAGGGCGGCGAAGGCTGCCCTTGGCAAGCTGAGATACATACCGGGTCCCGATGCGGGGAAGAAGGACGCGCGGAAGGGTCCCCAATTCGTGCAGGATGCGATTTCCTTCCATATTGCAGACCGACTCGATTCCGGCAAGGGGACCGGGGGGCCGATCGGAGGAGCACACGTCGGCGCCGCGGGTTCTCGGCAATCCTTGCGGCAGCATGCCTCATCGACAAAGTCTGCCGAAGTGCCGAGCGATGCCGCGGAGAGGCTGTATAAGCCGAATGCCGCCTCGTCCAGGCAACAATCATCAACTGAAGGAAGCCCGTTTGATTCTGATATGGATCCGAGCTGGGTCGCCCGCGAGAAAAATGGCGATTGGGAGCGGCCTGCTGAGAACAAAACAGAAGTTGTAGAACCAACGGATCAGGTTAGAGAGGCAGCGGCTGCGGCGGAAACTAATTCGACATCGGACCTCATCCATGCTGAGGATGCAGCTTCCAATCAAAAGCAGCGGCAAGAAGTGGGCGAGCCGAAATCGAACACATTTCCCGAGCTGCATTGGATCGGTCAGCATCATGGCACGTATATTGTCGCGCAGGCGGAGGACGGACTCTATCTGATCGATCAGCACGCGGCGCATGAGCGAATCAATTATGAATATTATCTGCATAAATTTGGGAATCCTGTAGCTGCAAGCCAAGAGCTGCTCGTGCCCTTCACGCTTGAATTCACGCCTGGCGACGCCGCACAGCTTCGCGAGCAATTGCCGCTTCTCAGAGAAGCCGGCGTTGAGCTCGAACCGTTCGGCTCCCAGACCTTCCTTGTGCGTTCGCATCCGGAATGGATGCCGAAGGGCGAGGAGCAGTCGCTGCTCGAGGAGATGGCCGAGTTGATTATACAGGAGCGCAAAACGATTCATATCGGAAAGCTTCGCGAGAAGGCGGCGATTATGTGCTCCTGCAAAGCCTCGATCAAGGCAAATGACCGCATTTCCCGCGAGGAGGGCGACATGCTGCTCTCGCGACTTTCCCGCTGCGAGCAGCCCTATACTTGTCCGCACGGCAGACCAATCATTGTACATTTGTCCACCTATCAGCTAGAGAAGATGTTCAAAAGGGTGATGTCATGATTGTTACGACGGCGGCCGAGAGCTCGGAGCGCGTTCAGGCGCAGGCTGCTCGTCTCGCGAGCGAGCTTGGAGCAAGGCAGATAGCCAGAAGGAAGAAGTCGCTCGGACAGTTGATCGCGAGCGACGAGGACGCCACCGTGATGGTGGTAACCGAGCGGGAGGTTCGGTTCTATGCCGGCGATGCGGACAAGCCGCTGTTCTTCCATCCCAGCATGGCGCTTGTTCGGGTGAAGCGACTGGCAGCCGGCGAGAAGGACCCGTTAATCTCCATCTCGGGCTGCAAGCCGGGAGACTGCATTATCGACTGTACGGCGGGGATGGCTTCCGATTCCCTCGTATTCGCTTTCCACGCCGGAGAGCGGGGAGAGGTGACGGCGATCGAGAGCGAGCCCGCTCTCGCTGTTATTGTCAGAGAGGGACTCGCAGCCTATAAGACGGGGCTGGAAGAGCTTGATGCCGCCATGCGCGGAATTCGTTTGATTAACGAGAATCATCTCGATTACTTGGCGAGCTTGCCGGATAACAGCGCGGATATCGTCTATTTCGATCCGATGTTCAGACAACCGCTGAACGATTCCTCCTCCATGAACGCCATGCGCGGTTTCGTCAATGTCGAAGCGTTGCGAGGCGAAGCAATCGCCGAGGCGATGCGAGTTGCGAGGCGGACCGTTATCCTGAAGGAACATCAGAAGAGCGGCGAGTTCGAGCGATTGGGCTTTCGCCGAGTGCGGGCGGGCACGACGAAAATTGCATATGGAGTGATCGATTGTGAATGAAGATAGAGCCGCGGAAGGCGGGGCGGCGGTCGACAAATCAACGAAGAAGCAGCCGTTGCTCGTGCTAATCGGCCCGACGGCAGTAGGGAAAACCGCTTTAAGCCTGTCGCTCGCGAAAGCTTGGAACGCCGAAATTATTTCGGGTGATTCAATGCAGGTATATCGGGGTATGAATATTGGTACCGCCAAAATTATGGATGCGGAAAGGGAAGGAATCGTTCATCATCTCATCGACATTTGCGACCCTGACGAAGCTTATTCCGCCGCTGATTTTCAAGCGGGCGCAAGGGCTGCGATAGAGGCGGCTGCAAGCCGCGGCAAGCTTCCCTTTGTCGTGGGCGGAACGGGGCTTTATATCGAATCGCTCTGCTACGATTACAAGTTCGCCGACAATGGCTCCGATGAAGCCTTCAGAAGAGAGCAGGAGTCCTTTGCTGCCGAGCATGGAGCGGAGGCTCTTCATCGCAAGCTTGCAGAGCTCGACGCGGAGACGGCAGAGCGGCTGCATCCGAATGATTTGCGCCGGGTCATTCGCGCTTTGGAGGTGTATCATTTGACCGGAAGAGCCTCTTCGGATCAATTGAGGGGCGAGGAGAAGCAATCGCCTTATGAGCTGTGCATCATCGGTCTTGCGATGGATCGAACCGAGCTGTACAGGAGAATTGACAAGCGCGTCGATCTGATGCTGGAGCAAGGCTTGCTGGATGAAGTGAAGACGCTTATCGCAGGCGGCGCCGGGGTCCATTCCGTTCCGATGCAGGCTATTGGCTATAAGGAGTTGGTGCAATATCTGCATGGCGAATGCAGCTTTGATGAAGCGGTGATACGGTTAAAACGCGATACCAGACGATTCGCCAAGCGGCAGTTATCGTGGTTCCGGCACATGCGGGGAATCGAGTGGGTCGATGCGGGGGAAAACTTTCACAACAATTTGCAGAGGATTCATGCTATAATAGCAGGAAAGTTTAAAGATCATCTTGAATATACTTCTAATCAATCTTTCGTAGACGGGGGTAACTTCCAATGAACAAAACCATTAATATTCAAGATACGTTTTTGAACCAGCTGCGCAAGGACAATATTCCGGTTACCGTATTTCTCATGAACGGCTTTCAAATACGCGGAGTTATTAAAGCTTTCGATAATTTCACCATTATTATCGACAGCGAAGGCCGTCAGCAAATGGTGTACAAGCATGCGATATCCACCTTTGTTCCGCAGCGGAATATTTCATTGGCGCAGCAAGACAGAGATCAGTCTGAGGTCTAGTTTTCGGAGCAGGACTGAAACTTTCTTATACATGGGTTCGTTTAACTAGATAGCGGCATGCAAGAGCAACCCGCTCAGAGCTGGGTTGCTCTTGCTGTTTCGCGGCAATGCTGGAGCTATGAACCTAGGGAGCGCAGGAGGGAGTCTTTATGGCTGATCAACAGAAAGTTAAAAAGAAAACGAAAGCGAAATCCAAGAAAAAAAATAAACGATTTAGAGGACGCAGATTATTTTATACGGTATTCTTTACTTTCGTTATAGGCATTGTATGCGGCATTATCGGTTACTTGCTCATTATTCTGAATGGCGAGAGATTGCTTGAGGAGAATGGCAGCAAGCTCGTTCTGGGCGAAGCCTCGATTATCTATGACGCGAACGGCGAGGAGATTTCAAGATTGTCTCAGGGAGGCGAAAACCGGGAGATCGCCGAATATTCGGAAATTCCTGAGATGCTTCGCCAAGCTGTCGTCGCAACGGAGGATTCCCGATTCTATGAGCATTCCGGACTGGATTTCTTCGCAATCGGACGAGCTGTCGTCAAGGATGTTATCGCGCGAAGCGCGGTGGAGGGAGCGAGCACGATTACGCAGCAGCTTGCGAAGAACGTGTTTCTTACCGCCGACAAAACCTTCTTCCGCAAGGCGACCGAAGCCTCGATCGCGGTCGCGCTGGAGCAGCAGATGTCCAAGGATCAGATTCTGACGATGTATCTCAACCGGATCTATTTCGGCAAGGGCGTCAGCGGCGTCAAAGCGGCGGCCGAATACTATTTCGACAAAGACTTGTCCGAGCTGGATCTATGGGAATGCGCGACGCTTGCGGCCATTCCAAAGGCGCCGAGTCACTATAATCCGATTAATAATCCCAATGATTCGAAGCAGCGCCGCGGCGTCGTGCTTCAATTAATGTTCGAACAGGGAATGATAACCGAAGCGCAGAAGAATGAAGCGGCGGCGGTCGTATACGAGCCGCCTGCGAGCCAGGAGTCGTTCCATCTGTCGGATTACCCGGCCTTTGTCGATTTTGTGGTTGACGAAGCGATGGAGGTGACCGGCAAGACGGAGGAAGAGCTTAGCATCGGCGGTTACAAGATCTACACGACGCTGAACCAACAGGCTCAGAAGGCTGTTGACGCCGAGATGAGCGATCCCGACAACTTCGAGAAGAGCAAGGATGACGAGATCGTTCAAGGCGCCGTCGTCATTATGGATCATACGAACGGCGAGATTAAAGCGTTGTCCGGCGGCAGAGATTATGTGAAGAAGGGCTGGAACCGTGTGGTACAGCCTCGTCAGCCGGGATCTGCGATCAAGCCGATCGCGGTCTACGGACCGGCTCTTGAAACGGGCGATTATTACCCGTGGACGATTCTGAAGAATGACAAGAAATGCTTCTCGGATTATTGTCCTTCCGATCACTGGGGAGCCGTTCCGGTTTCGATGACGCAAGCCATTAAGGATTCGCGCAATCTGGCTGCGGTTTGGACATTGCAGCAGATAGGCTTGAAGGCTTCGGAGGCTTTTACGGAGAAGATGGGCATTCCGCTCGAGCCGGAGGATCACAGCCTGGCGCTTGCGCTCGGTGGCTTGACGAAGGGAGCCACGCCGCTGCAAATGGCAACGGCCTATAGCGCGATGGCCAATGGAGGCAGATCCGTTGATCCGCATACGATTACTAGCGTTCTTCGTTCGGACGGCAGCAGCGAATTCACTTACAAAGCGCCGGATTCGAAAAGACTGATGTCGGAGGATACCGCGTATTATTTGACACAGATGATGCAAACCGTAGTGGAGAAGGGCGGTACAGGCGTTAAAGCGGCTCTCGATCGACCGCTCGCGGGCAAGACGGGCACGACGCAGGCTGGAATTCCGGGATACCATGGAGACGGCATCAAGGATGCCTGGTTCGTCGGTTATACGCCGGAGTGGACGGCCGCGGTCTGGATGGGCTACGACAAAACCGATCTGGATCATATCCTAATGAAGGGCAGCTCCCAATCGGCGGCGATGTTCGGCAAAATCATGTCTCAAGCAATGAAGGGCATTGCGAAAGGAAGCTTCGGCAAGCCGAAGGACATCAAGGAAAACAAGCCGCCTGCGAAGATCGAGAATTTCACATTGAATTTCATACCGGAGTCCATTAAGGTAGAGCTGTCGTGGGACCCGAGCCCGGAGAAAAATATTACGTACGAGGTATATCGCAAGGCATCCGGAGAATCCGAGTATTCCAGCTTTGTCGATTCGCTCACGAACACGGGCGTGGACGACTTGAGCATATTCCCGGGAGAATCCTATGATTATTACGTGGTAGCCTATGATGCGGCAAGCAAGCTTGCGAGCGAAAAATCGAATGTTGTTCATGTAGATGTGCCTGATTCGGAGATTGTCATTCCCGATATTCCCATGGAGCCGGGCGGTCCATCATCGACCAATGACGGCAATGGCAATAATGGCGGCAACAACGGTGATGGCGGGAATGAAAACGGCAATGGCAACGCTGGAAACGGGAACGAAAACGGTGGAAATAGCGGCAACAACGGTGAAGGGGGCGAAAGCACGCCGCCTCCAGCCACTCCGGAAACCTCCGGTCAGCCGGATGGAGGAGATAACGGACCAAGCGCCACGCCGCCTCCTTCCAGCACGGGAGCATCGACCGATAATACGGGAAGCACGGAGTTGCCCATAGGAAATGGACTTTAAGCATAAGTCTCAAAAGCCCGGTTTTCAGCACCGGGCTTTTCACAAACAGGCGGTGATAGCATGGCTTCTAAGGTTGCGAATAATAGAATTCGATGTTTATTCATACTGATGATGGCGCTCATGGCGCTGCTCGCCGGCTGCGGCTCAAGCGGGAGCTCCAAGGCTTCCGACGAGGGGGTCGGCCAAGCGAGCTTGGCTGCGAAGAGCTGGGATCGCATGCCGGAGATGGAGCTGGATTTGAACAAGAGCTATTCGGCAATGGTGAGCACCGATAAAGGCGATTTTACAATCGAACTGTTCGCGAAGCAGGCTCCGATTACCGTCAACAATTTCGTTTTTCTGGCGAATAACGGATTTTACGACGGCTTCCTGTTCGAAACGGTCATTGAATCCTTCATGATCCAGACAGGCGATCCGTTGCAGAACGGGCTTGGCAATGCGGGCTATCGCATTCCGGATGAGCTGGACACCGGACTTTCCTACGAGGAGGGGATTGTCGCTATGTTTAACGGCGGCAAGCCCAACTCGGGAAGCAGCCAATTTTTCATCTGCACGGGTCCTGAGGCCGACAACTTGAACAGTCATCCGAATTACAGTATTTTTGGACGGGTGAAGGAAGGCTATGACGTAATAAGGAAGATTGCTGAGACGCCTGTCAAAAACGACAAGCCGATTGAGGATATTCATATTTTTTCCATTAGAATCATGGAGGAATAACGAGGCTTGCCGAGGCAGGCTTGGTTTATTTTCGCCTCCGGGTGGAGATGATCGTCAATATATGGTAATCTTCTGGTATAGGATCTGATTGGCGAATCCTAAATGAACGGAAAGGTAAGTTCCGGATGAAGAGAAAATTTTCAGACC
This sequence comes from Paenibacillus sp. HB172176, assembly GCF_011947265.1. GTDB lineage: Bacteria > Bacillota > Bacilli > Paenibacillales > Paenibacillaceae > Pristimantibacillus. The sequence continues at coordinate 82,709 of NZ_JAATHD010000020.1, read as the reverse complement.
GCGCGAATTGGCGGCGTGTTCTGCGCAGAAGCTATTCGTGTCTGGCGCTTGACGGGGATGAGTTCAAAGGTCTTGTTACCTTCTACCGGATTCATGAGCTGCGCGATCCGCTTTGGAAGGAATACAACGGTCGGAAATTATGTCTCGCTGACCGTGGTTACTTGTGGATGCAGCATTTTCCGAAGGGCGAGCATTTCGTTGTGACAACGATGTTCGACGACAAAGGCCGGGTAGTGCAGTGGTATATCGATGTGTGCAAGACACAGGGCTTGACCGATCAACAGGTGCCATGGTTCGATGATCTCTATTTGGATGTCGTGGTGCTGCCTAGTGGAGAAATTTTTCTAATGGATGAAGATGAGCTCGAGGAAGCACATAGGCAAGGCGATGTAACCGGCAGGGATGTGGCGCTTGCGCGCAAGACCGCCGGCAAGCTGCTCTCCAGTATTCGCAATGGGCGCTTCCGGTATTTCACCCTTAGCCTCAAGCATCGCAGAAGCTTAATCGAGCGAGCGGGGGAGCTAAGCGAATCATGAAGACTGTGTCTCGGAAACGGAGCAGACCGCGTAAGCGAAAGAAATCCTTTCGACCGTGGCTGCTCCTGTTTCGTTTCATTCAGGTTGGGCTGCTGGCCCTTCTCGTATGGTGCGGCTATATGCTATGGCTGATACAAGATTATAAGGCAATGAATGTCTATCCTCATGCGGATGCGGGAATCGTGCTTGGAGCCGCGCTTTGGAATGATGAGCCAAGCCCGGCTCTTCGAGAGCGGCTCGATTATGCGATTGCGTTATATGAGCAAGGGGCTTTCGACAAACTGATTCTTAGCGGCGGCCATGGCGGCTTGATCTCGCAGCTTACGGAGGCGGAGGGCATGAAGGCGTATCTTGTCTCTCGCGGCATTCCGGAGAATGCGCTTCTGCTAGAGAACGAAGCGAAGGATACTTATCAGAACCTGTTATTCAGCAGCAAGATTGCGATGGCGGAGGATCTGCATTCATTCATTATTATTACACATAAGTATCATGCCGAAAGAGCAGGGGAGATGGCTTCCTATATTGGTTTAGAGTCATTCGAGGTCGCCGGGGTGAAGTCCAAGGTGCTTAATCCTTATTATCATCATACGAGAGAGATTCTCGCGTTGACGAAATGGAAGCTGGATTACCTGCTGCTATGGAGCGGTATTCGTTCCTCGGGTTGGACGCCATGAATCTGCTAATATGCGGAAGCTAGATAGAATAAATATGTAGAGCGGGATTCCGCCACAGCTTCTGTATAAAGGATAGGTGATGCGTCAGATGAGCGGACACGTCATATCGGGACCAGGCGACGGAACGAACAGACCCTCCCGGCAAATCAATGTCGTGCTTAGAAGTCAGGAACATTACGGAGGCGGAGCATCGGCTCAGGCACTGGAAGCAGAGCCGATTCCTGCTGTCAAGCCTCTGCCGGCCGTTGATCAGTTTGCAGATATTCAGAAGGAACTCGAAGCCATGATCGGCATGGAGAATGTGAAGGCGCTTGTGTACGAGGTTTACGCGCTGCTTTACATTAGCCGGATGCGCTCGGAAGCGGGTCTCATGGGCGGTTCCCAGATGTATCATATGATTTTCAAAGGAAATCCCGGTACGGGGAAAACGACGATTGCGCGCATTGTTGCGAAGCTGTTCCAGAAAATGGGCGTTCTCTCGAAAGGGCATCTGATCGAAGTTGAAAGAGCGGATCTTGTAGGTGAATATATTGGGCATACCGCGCAGAAAACAAGAGATTTGGTGCGCAAGGCAATTGGCGGCGTCCTGTTCGTTGACGAGGCGTACAGCCTGGCTCGAGGAGGAGAGAAGGATTTCGGCAAGGAAGCCATTGATACGCTGGTGAAGGCAATGGAGGATCATCGCAGTCAATTTGTACTGATTCTGGCCGGTTATCCGCTGGAAATCGATCAATTCCTGATGACGAATCCGGGATTGCCTTCGAGGTTCCCGATTCAGATTGATTTTCCGGATTATTCGGTTGATCAGTTGATGCAAATTGGCGAGTTGATGGTGAAGGAGCGGGATTACGTGCTTCTGCCGCAGACGGTGTTCAAGCTTAGACAACATCTGCATCAAGAGAAGCAGAACGACTGCTTCTCGTTCAGCAATGCCCGTTTTGTTCGAAATACAATCGAGAAGGCCGTGCGCCATCAAGCGGTAAGACTGATTAATCACTATTCAAATTCGATTCCGGCGAAAAGCGAGTTGATGGCGATCAGACCGGAGGATTTGAAGCTATAATGATGCAATTCCCAAATTGAAGGAGCCGTGCGGTAATGAAGGAGCAACTAGAAGAGAGAGCGCTGCGGGAGCAGTTGGGCGCGCTGGCGGATGCAGTGGAGCAGGAAGCGGCAAGCCTGTTTCAGCGTATTGAGAGGATAGCCGAACGAAATCAGTGGAAGGTTATTGAAGCGTTCAAGCGTTATCAGGTAAGCGACTATCACTTTGCGGGGTCGACGGGCTATGGCTACAATGATCGCGGCAGAGAAGTGTTGGATCTCGTCTACGCCGAGGTTATGGGAGCTGAGGCGGCGCTGGTGAGGCCGCATTTCGCTTCGGGCACACATACGATATCGTGCGCGCTGTTCGGCGTGCTTCGTCCGGGCGACGAGCTGCTGTATATGACGGGTTCGCCTTATGACACGCTGCATAAGGTAATTGGCAAGAAAGGCGACGGAAAGGGCTCGCTTTGTGATTGGGGAATTACTTACGCGGAAGCGGAATTGCTGCCGGACGGCTGTGTGGATTGGCCTAAAGTAAGAAGCTTGATCAATGAGAAGACGAAAGTGGTAGGCATTCAGCGTTCGAGAGGCTATAGCTGGCGATCCTCGTTCACCGTCTCGGAGATTGGCGAGATGGTGAAGGGGATCAAGGCGATCCGAGAGGATATTATCGTGTTCGTGGATAATTGCTACGGCGAATTTACAGAATACTTAGAGCCGACCGAGGCAGGCGTTGATCTGATGGCAGGCTCGCTAATCAAAAATCCGGGCGGAGGTCTTGCCGAGACCGGCGGATATATCGCCGGCAAGCAGGCTTTCGTAGATGCCGCTGCGTATAGGCTGACGGCTCCGGGCATAGGCGCCGAGGTTGGCGCCATGTTAGGAACTTTGCGTTCCATCTTTCAAGGTCTGTTTCTTGCTCCGCATCTTGTCGGACAAGCCGTGAAAGGAAGCGTGCTCGCCGCAGGCGTCTTCGAGAGGCTGGGCTTCGTGTCGAAGCCGAAATGGGATGAGCCGCGAACCGACCTCATTCAAGCCGTTCAATTCAGTTCGCCCGAGCAGCTCATCGCATTCGTGCAGGGCATCCAGGAAGCTGCTGCAGTGGACGCTCATGTCACTCCGGAGCCATGGGACATGCCCGGTTACGACAGTCCCGTTGTTATGGCTGCGGGAACGTTCATCCAGGGGGGGAGTCTGGAGCTGTCGGCGGATGCTCCGATTCGGGAGCCTTATATTGCTTACATGCAAGGAGGGTTAACTTACGCGCATGTGAAATACGGCATTATATTGGCGCTTCAAAAGCTGGTCAGCTCGGGTTTAATTGTGATTAAACCTTACATAACTTGACACATATATGGAGGGACGATACAATGTACCTATAAATGAGCGACTGGAAGGTTGATGCGGGATGGCTGATGAAATTCGCAGAAATATGGCATTATTTCCAATTGGCATCGTCATGAAGCTAACGGATTTAACAGCCAGACAAATCCGTTATTACGAGCAGCATGAATTGATTGTGCCTGCAAGAACTGCGGGCAATCAACGGTTGTTCTCGTTTAACGATGTGGAGAGATTGCTTGAAATCAAGTCATTGATTGAGAAAGGCGTTAATATCGCGGGCATCAAGCAAGTCATGAATCCGGTATCCAAGGAATCCGATGACGCGACAATCGTAAGCGAGCAGTCCGAAGTGAAGCGCAAGGAGCTTTCAGATCAACAGCTGCACCGTATGTTGAAGCAACAGCTACTGGAGAAGAGACCGGGACAGGCATCCCTTATTCAGGGACAGCTTACTCGTTTCTTAAATAAGCGCTAACAACAAATGAAGCACAAGGAGATGATTCTGTGAGTTTCACGAAAGAGGATATTAAACGCATTGCCGCAGAACAGAATGTTCGATTCATTCGATTGCAATTTACCGATTTGCTGGGCACAATCAAGAATGTGGAAATTCCGGTTAATCAGCTGGACAAGGCTCTGGATAACAAGATGATGTTCGACGGCTCGTCCATTGAAGGCTATGTCCGAATAGAAGAATCTGATATGTACTTATACCCGGATCTTGATACGTGGGTTGTGTTCCCTTGGATTGCCGAGGATCGAATCGCCAGACTGATCTGCGATATTTATATGCCTGACGGCACACCGTTCGCGGGAGACCCAAGGGGTATTCTCAAACGTTGCTTGAAGGAAGCGGAAGAAATGGGCTACACCGCGATGAACGTAGGGCCGGAGCCGGAATTTTTCCTGTTCAAGACGAATGCGAACGGCGAACCGACGACTGAGCTTAACGATCAAGGCGGCTACTTCGATTTGGCGCCGATGGACATGGGTGAGAATTGCCGCCGCGAAATCGTGTTGACGCTGGAGGAGATGGGGTTCGAGATTGAAGCATCCCATCATGAGGTTGCTCCCGGCCAGCATGAGATTGATTTCAAATATGCCGACGCGATTCGTGCGGCCGATCAGATTCAAACCTTCAAGCTGGTCGTGAAAACGATCGCCCGCGTTCACGGCCTTCACGCGACCTTCATGCCAAAGCCTTTGTTCGGCGTGAACGGCTCCGGCATGCATTGTCATCAGTCGCTGTTCAACGGCAATACGAATACGTTCTATGACGAGAAGGACAAGCTCGGACTCAGCGAAACCGCTCGTTATTATATGGCAGGCATTCTGCAGCATGCACGCGCGATGGCTGCAATTACGAACCCGACTGTCAACTCGTATAAGCGTCTGGTACCCGGTTATGAAGCGCCTTGCTATGTTGCATGGTCGGCAAGCAACCGCTCCCCGATGATTCGTATTCCGGCATCGCGAGGCTTGTCTACTCGCGTAGAAATTCGCAATCCGGATCCGGCCGCGAATCCTTATCTGGCGCTTGCGGTTATGCTGAAAGCCGGACTCGACGGCATTCAGAACAAGCTTCCGCTGCCATCTCCTACCGACCGCAATATCTATATCATGTCGGAAGAAGAGCGCGTTGACGCGGGAATTCCAAGTCTTCCGGTCAACCTGAAGGAAGCGCTGGACGAAATGCTGAGAAGCGACGTGATCTGCGACGCGCTTGGCGATCATGCTTTGGCCCATTTTTATGAATTGAAAGAAATCGAATGGGATATGTATAGAACCCAGGTTCACGAGTGGGAGAGAGATCAGTATTTGACGCTGTACTAACACTGGAGAGGCCGTTGTCATATTGAACGTGTGGCAGCATGTACGGGGGCAATTCGGAAGAATATTCATTCTTCCGAATTGCCCCCGTTTTAATTAAGCGCTAATGTTGCAGCACAGAGATGCCGGAATGACCTTGCAATGCTTATGTAAAACGATGCCGATCAAAGCTTTTCCAGGCGAACGAAAACGGGGCGCCTTCAAAGAATTTCTTCTTCGCAAGCAGCCCCTGAGTTTGTTATTCGTATTGTTGTTGTTGTTGTTGTTGTTGTTGTTTAGAATCAATGAATATCCCGGAACAAGCCGATTACTTTGCCGAGAATCGTAACGTTGTTAAGAAGAATCGGGTCCATTGCAGCGTTCTGCGGCTGCAGGCGAATATGGTCTTTCTCCTTGAAGAAGGTTTTCACGGTTGCTTCGTCGTCGTCCGTCATGGCGACGACAATATCTCCGTTATTGGCGGTCTGTTGTTGACGCACGATGACATAATCGCCGTTATGTATACCGGCTTCGATCATGCTGTCGCCGACTACGTTCAGAATAAATACGTTGTTGTTGTTCACATAATGAGAGGGGAGGGGGAAATAATCCTCAATGTTCTCCGTTGCGGTAATTGGTATGCCGGCTGTTACTTTGCCGACAATCGGCACCTGCGCTACAGGGAATCGAATCAAATTATCTCCTGCGCTGTCATTGTTGAGAATTTCAATCGCTCGAGGCTTCGTCGGGTCGCGGCGTATAAAACCCTTCTTCTCGAGTCTGTCGAGATGACCGTGTACTGTTGAGGAAGACAACAGACCGACCGCTTCAGCGATTTCTCTGACTGATGGCGGGTAGCCTTTATCTTTCACTTCTTGCTTTATAAATTCAAGGATCGAATTTTGCCGTTTGGAAATCTTCGACACGTTCATCAGCTCCATTCTTATTATTGTGACAAATTATAGCATACAAACGCCAATCATACAAACATAAGTTCCCGAGCACAGAGGTTCGTATTTTTTTGTTGACGCAAACGCTTGTTCGTGTTAAGTTGTAATCAGAACAAACGTTTGGGGTGATTGATTGTGATAGTAATGAATCCGAGTTCGTATCAATCCATACATAGCGCCAATAATCAACTGGAGAAGCCTTTATTGTCAAAGCAGATGAGCGGCTTGAGAAAGCATGGCGCCAAGATTGTTGTCAGCTTTATGTTTTTTGTTCTCGTGTTTACGAGTTTCCTCGTTATGGGGTCGAATGCGTCGTCCATGCATGTTGCCGAAGCGTCCGAGGGGGAGCAAGTTGTTGTTGTTTCGAGCGGTGACACGCTCTGGTCTATCGCCAGTCGATTGGAAGGTCGCAAGTCGAGCATCGGCTTTATGGTTTTTCGTATCAAAGATCGAAATCAACTGCAGTCTGAGACGATTACGCCCGGACAGAAATTAATCATTCCGAACAATTAGAATTTGGTTATATGGGGCAGTCCTGTCAGGTTTCTAGACGGGGCTGCTTTTGTTTTTTTTAACTAGGCCTATCAAAAACGCTGTTTCCTTGACAACGCTATGTTGGTAATGTCAAAGTAAGGTGTAGAGAGCTTCAGCCATAGAGAGAGGAAGGTGCATCGAAATGGAATTCGAGAAAGTTGTTGCCCGTATTAATGAGCTAGCAAGAAAGAATAAAACGATTGGGCTGACTGATGAGGAAATACAGGAAAGAAATGAGCTTAGAGGGCAGTATTTGAACAATTTCAAGCGTAATTTCAAACAACAGCTCGATTCGATTAAATATGTCGAGGATGAAGAAACAAACGGGCAATCGTAATTGAACAAGAAGGGGGATGAACAGGTATGTCTAGATCTTGGGAACGCAGAGTGCGCAAAAATATGAGCAAAATCAATCAGCAGCGCAAGAAGCAAGGCTCGGGCCAACTCGTTCTTGGAGGAGAGAAGGTTGAGCGCTTCAAAGGCAGGAATATATTCGTGCCGATTCTGCTCCTGTTGTTCGTCATTCTGTACAGCATTCTGATGAACAGCAATCCTGATTTTGAGATGGATACGATGTATGCTGTTACTTTGCTTTGCTATGTTGCGTTGGCTGCGCTATTCTTCTTCCGCCGCCCCTATCTGCTGATCGGGAAAGATTTTGTGCAATCTCGCAGGTTCACCGGCGACAAGCGTTATACAATTGAGGGGTTGAAGAGCATCCGATTTCAACAAGGAATGATTACTATCATTCCTCAGAAGGGAGCCAATTGGACATTCTCCAAAACGTTGAATCGGTTTCCCACAGAAAATATGGAAAGTAAACTGAGAGAGTTCGCGAAGGCGAACAACATCATGATTGAAGAAAATTAATGGCAAGGGGAGAACGGTTGCAAATGGCAAAACAAGCGGTATTATTCGATCTTGACGACACGCTGTTATGGGATGATCGCAGCGTAAAGGAGGCATTCCAGGCTACATGTCGGCGGGGGGCCGAAGAAGCGGGAATAGATGCGAATGAACTGGAAGAAGCGGTGCGCAGAGAAGCAAGAGCTCTGTATGAAACGTATGAAACCTATCCATTCACGAAGATGATCGGCATAAATCCATTCGAAGCTTTGTGGGGGGATTTCACAGGCGGGGAGCAGGTTGAATTCCGCAAGCTGCAAGAGCTCGCTCCAGGCTATCGCAAATCCGCATGGACGAACGGGCTGAAGTCTCTCGGAGTACATAATGAGGAGTTGGGCGCAACGCTCGCTGAGCAATTCCCGGCCGAGCGGCGGGCGAGACCAATTGTCTATGAAGAGACCTACCGCGTTCTTGATGCGCTTAAAGCGAAATATAAGCTGCTTCTGCTGACGAACGGTTCACCGGATTTGCAGAAGGAGAAGCTTGACAATGTACCGCAGCTTATTCCTTATTTCGATCATATTATCATTTCCGGTGATTTCGGCGAAGGAAAGCCGAGCGCCGCAATCTTCAAGCATGCGCTTGAGAGGCTGGGCATCGAGCCCGAACATGGGATTATGGTGGGGGACAAGCTGACTACGGACATTCTCGGCGCCAATACGATTGGAATGACATCTGTATGGATTAACCGACATGGCATGAAGCGAAATGACGAGATCGTACCCAGTTATGAAATATCGAATTTGGAGCAGCTGCTTCAGCTTCTGCAGGAATAACGGATTGATAGAAAAAACAAGCCCCCGCTTTCCCATGATTCATGGGAAAGCGGGGGCTTGCTGTCAGTCCGATCCGTTCAAATTGAGCGGATTATTTCGTAGCGGATTGAAAGCTTGAATCGGCATACGGATGCGCAATCCAGCCTTCGGTTTCGATGAACAGACGAACGGCGACAATTTGACGATTATCCATTAACGTGAAGAAATGTGGCTTATGCTCGGGAACGGAAATAACGTCGCCGGCTTCGAGTTCGACATCAAAGTAACCGACCTCTTCCGTGCCTTTGATAATAAATATCCCCTTGCCCGCTGTAATGGCGCGCACCTCGTCTTCGGTATGTGTATGCACGTTCTCGAATTTCTTCAGAAGCTCCTCGAGATTCGGAGTCGCATCTGACAGAGCGATAATATCCCAGGTTTTGTAGCCTCTGCGGCCTGCAAGATCATTGATTTCCGCATCGAAGGTGTTAAGTATTTGTTGCTTCTCGTCGTCGGATAAGATGAATTTATCCTGCAGCTCCGCAGGCAGCTTGGACGGATTCCAATGCTCATAGAGCACCTCCTGGCTTTCCAGGAACGCGCGTACGTTTTCTTCCCCTTGAATACGCTCTTCCGTATTCCGAATTCTAATTTCAGCCATGCTCATTCCCTCTTTTCCAATAGTTATTAAATGATATAATAATTATAAAACAAATCATAATCAATGTCGATGTATGTTCCTTTTCATCACCGGGGGATTCTGCTAAACTAGTGGGTAATGATTTTGGGAAGGGTGTAGCGAATTGTCAAGACCAACAATGCAGCAGCTGCTCAAGGAACGCATTCTAATAATGGACGGCGCGATGGGCACAATGATTCAAGGAGCGGATTTGAAAGAGGAAGATTTCGGAGGCGCAGAGCTCGACGGCTGTAACGAGATGCTCGTTCTGACCAGACCGGATGTCATTCAATCGATACATGAGCAATACCTGGAGGCGGGCGCGGACATTCTCGAGACGAATACGTTCGGGGCGACTAGTCTGGTTCTCGCCGAATACGATATACCTGAAAAAGCGCGGGAGATTAACCTGGCCGCGGCGAAGCTCGCCCGCGCCGCGGCGGATAAATACAGCACGCCCGACAAGCCTCGTTTCGTAGCGGGAGCGCTCGGTCCGACGACGAAGACGCTTTCGGTTACGGGAGGCGTGACGTTCGACGAGTTGGTGGACACCTATTACGAGCAAGCTCTTGCGCTCATAGAAGGGGATGTCGACGCGATGCTGCTCGAAACCTCGCAGGATACACTGAATGTGAAGGCGGGAAGCATCGGCATTCGCAAGGCGTTCGAGACGACGGGCAAGGAGCTTCCAATTATGATCTCCGGCACGATCGAACCAATGGGCACGACGCTGGCTGGACAGACGATTGAAGCCTTCTATATTTCTCTGGAGCATCTGAAGCCGATTTCGATCGGTCTTAACTGCGCGACAGGTCCAGAGTTCATGCGAGATCATATCCGCTCGTTGAGCGACATATCGAGCGCGGCAATCAGCTGTTATCCGAATGCGGGTCTGCCGGACGAGAACGGTCATTATCATGAATCGCCGGAATCGCTCGCGAAGAAGATGGCGGCATTCGCGGAGCAGGGCTGGATCAATATCGCCGGCGGCTGCTGCGGAACGACGCCTGCCCATGTGAGAGCGCTGGCGGAGACGATGAAGAATTACGCTCCCCGATCGAAGCAGGGGGCTCATCCCGATGCGGTATCGGGCATCGACACGGTGTTCATCGAAGCGGATAATCGTCCGATAATGATTGGCGAGAGAACGAATATATCCGGCTCGCGCAAATTCAAGCGCCTGTTGAAGGAAGAGAAGTACGACGAAGCGTCCGAAATCGCCAGGTCACAGGTGAAGGGCGGCGCTCATGTTATCGACATCAACCTGCAGGACACCGATATTGACGAGGCGAATGCGGTGCATCAATTTCTGCCGCAGGTAGCCAAGAAGATCAAGGCGCCGCTTATGCTTGATTCGACCTATGATCATATTATCGAGCTGGGTCTGAAATATTCGCAGGGCAAAGCGATTATCAACTCCATCAATCTGGAGGACGGCGAGTCCAAGTTCGAACAGATCGTCCCGCTTATTCATCGATATGGAGCGGCCGTCGTTATGATCCTCATTGATGAACGCGGACAAGCGGTATCGAGGGAAGCGAAGGTTGAGGTCGCTGATCGTTCGTACAAGCTGCTCGTGGAGAAATACGGCGTTAATCCGTCGGATATCATCTTCGATCCGAACATGTTCCCGATTGGCTCGGGCGATCCGCAATATATCGGCTCCGCGGTTGAGACCTTGGAGGGCATTAAGCTGATCAAGGAGAAATATCCGCAAACGAAAACGATTCTTGGACTCAGCAATATATCGTTTGGTCTTCCGGATGCGGGGCGCGAGGTGTTGAACTCCGTTTATCTCTACCATGCCACGAAGGCTGGACTCGACTATGCGATCGTGAATACGGAGAAGCTGGAGCGCTATGCTTCGATCTCGGAAGAAGAGCGGAAGCTTGCCGAGGATTTGATCTATAACACCAATGATGATACGCTGGCGGCGTTTGTCGCGGCTTTCCGCAACAAGAAGGTCGAGAAGAAGGAGAAAATCTCGACGTTGACGCTCGAAGAGCGGTTGGGCTCCTATATCATTGAAGGAACCAAGGAAGGACTTCTTCCGGATTTGGACGAGGCGCTGAAGAAATATTCTCCGCTTGAGGTCATTAACGGGCCGCTCATGAAAGGCATGGAAGAGGTCGGCAGACTGTTCAACAACAACGAATTGATTGTGGCCGAGGTGCTGCAGAGCGCTGAAGTAATGAAGGCCTCCGTGAGCTATCTGGAGCCGTTCATGGAGAAGAATGAATCCTCCGTCAAAGGAAAGATCATTCTGGCGACGGTGAAGGGCGATGTGCATGACATCGGCAAGAACCTCGTAGAGATCATTCTTTCCAACAACGGGTACAAAATTATAAATCTCGGCATCAAGGTTCCGCCGGATCAGCTTATTGAAGCTTATCGCAAGGAGAAGGCGGATGCGATCGGACTCTCCGGCCTGCTGGTCAAATCCGCCCAGCAGATGGTCATTACGGCGCAGGATATGCGCAGCGCAGGCATTGACGCGCCGATTCTTGTCGGCGGCGCCGCGCTTACGCGCAAATTCACAAAGACGAGAATCGGACCAGAATACGACGGCCTCGTTCTCTACGCGAAGGACGCGATGGACGGTCTCGATATTGCGAACAAGCTGATGAATCCCGATTCCAGGAAGCTCTATGAGGAGGAAATGGCGGCATACAAAGCGGCGGCCGCGAGCGAGGAAGCTGTGGCGAAGCCAATGCCGAAGCTGACGCGGGCGGTGAGGTCGAAGATTTCTCCGGATGCCCCGGTATTCAGCCCTCCGGATTTGGATCGTCACATTTTACGGGACGTGCCGATTCCGCATATTATTCCTTATGTGAATATGCAGATGCTGCTCGGCCATCATCTCGGTTTGAAGGGGAATGTGGATAACCTGCTGGCAGAGGGCAACGAGAAGGCCGTTCAACTGAAAGGGACAGTGGACGCGATTCTGGAAGAGGGACATCGCGAGGGCTATATTAAAGCGCATGGCATGTACCGATTCTTCCCGGCTCAGGCGTCGGGAGACGACATTGTGATCTACGATCCCGGGGATCATTCGAAGGAGATCAAGCGATTCACCTTCCCGAGACAGCAAGTGGAGCCTTACCTTTGCTTGGCCGATTATTTGAAAACAGTCGAGAGCGGTACGATGGATTATGTCGGATTTCTCGTCGTCACGGCCGGGCATGGCATTCGCGAGAAGGCGAGCCAGTGGAAGGATAATGGCGACTATCTGCGTTCGCATGCACTGCAATCCGTCGCACTTGAGGTTGCCGAGGGACTGGCCGAACGCGTGCATCATATGATGCGAGATATATGCGGCTACCCGGATCCTGCCGAGATGACGATGAAGCAGCGTCACGGGGCGCGTTATCAAGGCATCCGCGTTTCCTTCGGATATCCGGCATGTCCGAATCTGGAGGATCAGGAGCCGCTGTTCCAACTGATGAAGCCGGAGGATATCGGCGTCGAGCTGACCGACGGATTCATGATGGAGCCGGAAGCGTCCGTGTCCGCGATGGTGTTCGCGCATCCGGAAGCGCAATATTTCAATGTAGAGAAAGTATAGAACGAAAGATGATGTCAGAGTGCTGAACGATCGATTGAGCCTTCCGCGAATGGAGCCATGCTCGCGCGGAAGGCTCCTTTTCACTTGAATGTTGTAAGATATGCCAGAGACAGAGGTGCATCCTTGTGAGAATGTGGTTTATGGGAACGGGAGCGGGAAGACCGAACAAACATCGCAATGTAAGCGGATTGGCGTTACAAATGACGGAAGGGGAAGGCAATTGGTGGCTGTTCGACGCGGGTGAAGCGACGCAGCACCAGGTCATGCAGCTGCCGCTAAAGCCAAGCAAGCTCGAGAAGGTATTCGTAACGCATATGCATGGAGATCATGTTTACGGGTTGCCTGGTCTCCTCAGCAGTCGCTCCTTCGACGGCGGAGAGACGCCGATTCATCTCTATGGCCCGAAGGGGATCAAGAGTTATCTTCAAGATGTGTTCCGGCTGACGAGCACCACGCTGGATTATGAGCTTGTCATACATGAGCTTAACGAGACCGAATCTACCCAGGTGGTGGTGAAGGAACCGCAGTTTACGGTCACCGCAATGCCGCTTGCTCATCGTATTCCTTGCTACGGCTACCGCATTGTCGAGCAAGATTGTCCGGGCAAGCTCTTGGTTGAAAAACTGAAAGCGCTGGGTGTGAAGGAAGGGCCGCTATTCGGGAAATTGAAAAACGGCGAATCCGTTGCGCTGGCGGATGGAAGCGTGGTTCATTCCAAGGATGTGACGAATCAGCCTTTGCCGGGACGAATTGTAACGATCCTTGGCGACACGAGGCCATGCGCCAGCGTGCGGCCGCTTGCGGAGAAGGCGGATTTGCTCGTGCATGAAGCAACCTTTGCCGCGGGCATGGAGACGAAGGCGCATGAATTCGGTCACAGCACGACGCTGGAAGCCGCTCGCGCCGCGAGGGATGCGGGAGCGAAGCAGCTTGCGCTCACCCATTTCAGCGGGAGATACAGCAATGAGCAGTTGTCTCTGCTGGAGCAAGAAGCGGCTTCCGTATTCCCGAACACGACAGCCGCTCTCGATCTAAGCTTCATTGACATTAAACGAAGACAAGCTGCCGAATAATGGCGTTGCAGCACGAACGTATATTCTGTAAAATAAAAATTAACAAATGATAGTCAATCATGTGCAAATTCGTTCATGAGTGATCTGGGGGAGGGGATGTCGATGAATCGATGGACGGGCAGGGCGGATGATTTCGCAGAATGGCTCCTGCATATCAAGAGCAACAGAGAGATAATGGTGAACGTGACGCATTGGGAAACCTTGCCGCCCAGAGATGCGCGAGTAAGCCCGCTTCCTTCGGATTTGTCGCCGAAGCTTAAGGCGGCGCTTCAATCACGGGGAATCGATTCTTTATATACCCATCAACGGGAGGCTTACGAAGCGGTCAGGTCTGGTCGTCATGTCGTCGCGGTTACGCCGACGGCTTCGGGCAAGACGCTGTGCTACAATCTTCCCGTTATACAGAGCTTGCTGGAGAACGAAGAGGGCAGGGCGCTCTACCTGTTCCCGACGAAGGCGCTCGCGCAGGATCAGGTTGCGGAGCTTCAAGCGCTTGCGGATTTGATGGGCTCGTCCATCAAGACGCATACCTATGACGGAGACACGCCGCCGACCGTTCGAACAGCGATTCGCAACGCGGGTCATATCGTCGTAACGAATCCCGATATGCTGCATGCGGCGATTCTTCCGCATCATACGAAATGGGTCAAGCTGTTCGAGAATATCAAATATATCGTAATCGATGAAGTGCATGCTTATCGCGGCGTATTCGGCAGTCATGTGGCGAACGTCATCCGCAGATTGAAGCGAATATGCGCCTTCTACGGCTCGAATCCGCAATTCATTTGCGCGTCCGCGACGATTGATAATCCGGGAGAGCATGCGGAGCGGCTAATTGGGGAGAAGGTCGCTTTGATTCAGAATAACGGAGCGCCAACGGGCGAGAAGCATATCGTGTTCTATAATCCTCCGGTCGTGAACGTTCAGCTTGGCATTAGACGCAGCTCTGTTCTTGAAACACAGAAGCTTGCCGGGCTGCTGCTGAAGCAGGGCGTGCAGACCATTGTATTCGCCAGAAGCCGGGTTCGCGTAGAGCTCTTGCTCACCTATCTGCAGGAGCTTATTCGCGATAAGCTGGATGCGAAGACGATACGGGGCTATCGCGGAGGCTATCTCCCCAAGCTTAGAAGAGAGATCGAGAGAGGCCTCCGAAGCGGCGAAATTCGCGGCGTTGTCAGCACGAACGCGCTGGAGCTCGGCATTGACATTGGACAATTGCAAGCTTGCGTGCTTAATGGTTATCCCGGCACGATCGCGAGCACCTGGCAACAGTCGGGACGGGCGGGAAGAAGGCAGGAGAGCTCGATTACGTTCATGGTTGCGAGCAGCAACCCTCTGGATCAATATATGATTCAGAATCCGGATTTCTTCTTCAACAGGCCGCCGGAGCGGGCTTTGATTCATCCGGACAATTTGCTTATTCTGATCGATCATGTGAAATGCGCCGCATATGAGCTGCCTTTCAAGAAAGGCGACGTTTTCGGGTCCGAATCCCTCGAGGATATGATGGAATTTCTAACGGAGGAGAAGGTTCTGCATCGGGCAGGCGATCGCTGGTACTGGATGGAGCAATCCTTCCCGGCCCATAATATCTCCCTCCGATCCGCCGCGCAGGAGAATGTTATCATTATTGATCGAACGAACGACAACCGTGTGCTGGGCGAAGTGGACCGCTTCAGCGCTCCTACGCTAGTTCACGAAGAAGCGATCTACATCCATGAAGGCGTGCAATATCAGGTGGAGAAGCTGGATTATCCGGAGAAGAAGGCCTATGTTCGCGAGGTGGATGTCGATTATTATACGGATGCGAATCTAGCCGTGGAGCTGAAGGTGCTGCATGTGGACAAGGAGAAGGTATCCGGCGAGCTTCTGCGCCAATATGGGGAAGTAACCGTTAATGCGAAGGCGACGATATTCAAAAAAATCAGATTGCGCACGCATGAGAACATAGGTTCCGGTCCGATTCATCTGCCGGAGGAAGAGCTGCATACGAGCGGTTACTGGTTCTCGTTCAGCGAAGAAGCGGCGGCGAGGAAGAGCAAGAACGAGATGCAGTTCGCGCTGCTTGGAATAGCCAATGTGCTTGTACATATCGCGCCGTTGTATCTGATGTGCGATCCTTTTGATATTCGCGTCGTGCCGCAGGTGAAGGCCGTTCATTCACAACGGCCGACGATTTATTTCTATGACCGCTATCCAGGAGGAATTGGTCTTAGCGAACGATTGTTCGATGTGCATGACGAGCTGCTGAAACGGGCGCAGGCATTAATTATTTCCTGCACTTGTCTTAGCGGATGCCCGGCTTGCGTCGGGCCGATCGAAGAGGTAGGCTTGCTTGGCAAGCAGCAGGCTCTGGATTTGCTGGTAGAAGCGGGTGGTCGTTCATGAGCGGCTTGCGCAATCGAATGAACCGCTTGAGAGGCGCCTCTGCCGATAACGCAACAGAGCGGGAAGCATTGAAGCAAGAGGAAACCGCCGAATATGATCAAGCGGTTGAAGAAGCGGAAAGTCTTCATTCCGCTTGGGGCCAGATGGGAGTAACGCTTGCAAATACGCCTCATGGCTCGTACCTTGTACGAAAGCAGAGCTTTTCGCCGACACATCGTCACGGCACACATCAGATTGGCGAGTTAAGCGAAGCGGCCGGCGGGCTGCAGGCCTTTCACCCGGAAGCGAAGTCCGTTGACGCGGACCGAATTTTCTATCTGGATTTGGAGACAACCGGCCTCGGCGTCGGAGCGGGAAATGTGCCATTTATGGTGGGAACGGCTTATAGGGAAGGCGATTCGTTCATCGTAGAGCAATCCTTCATCAGACATCCCGCAGAGGAATATGCCATGTTGCGGGCATTATGCGACAGGCTCCAGTCATTCGATTATTTGGCTACTTATAACGGAAAGACCTTCGATTGGCCTTTAGTGCAGAGCCGCATGATCATGAACGGCATCAATCCGAGACGCTGGGAGCCTCTGCATCTGGATTTCCTGCATCCCTCGCGAGCCTTATGGCGCAATACGCTTGCTTCTTGCAAGCTAAGCTATATTGAAGAGGAACGTCTAGGCATTATCCGGGAGGATGATGTGCCAGGATCTCTGGCTCCCCAGTTGTACTTTCAATTCTTGTCCGATGGGGAGCCGGCTCCGCTGCGGGGCGTGTTCGAGCACAATGCAAGCGATCTGCTGAGTCTGGTCTGTCTGTCGATTCGATTCGGAAGCTTGCTGCGCGGGGATCTGTTCCGGCGCTTGCCCTATCCGTCAGAGGGGGAAGAATTGATTCGTACCGGATTATGGCTGGAGAAGATGCATATGACAGACTTGCCCCAGGAGCTATTCGGTTTGGCGCTTAATCAGCCATCTGCCTATCCGTCGGCCCTCGTCATGCTGGCGGCAAGAGACAAGAAGGCTGGAAATTGGGAGCGGGCTGTGTTATTGTGGCAGAAAGCCATAACGCAATCCGGACCTTCTTTCGGAGCCGTTCTCTATGAATCCTACACGGAGCTTGCGATGTATTACGAGCATAAGCTGAGGGATTTGCATAACGCGCAAGTCTTGGCTTGCGAGGCGCTCCAGCGGGCGGAAGTCCGATTTTCTTACGAACGGCATGACAAGAAACGAAGAGAGATGGTTCAGCAGCTTCGCAAACGATTGGATCGACTGGAGCGTAAGCTGGAACGAAAGTCTTAAGATAAGGGATAGGAGTACATATAGATGCAACAACAATTGCCTGCTTTAAAAGGATTGTTAATCGATCTTGACGGCACGCTGTATCACGGCGCGAAACCTATCGAAAATGCGGATCGTTTCATTGAAATGCTGATTGCGACGGAAATGCCCTACCGTTTCGTAACGAATAATTCTTCCGCAACGCCGGAGCAAGTAGCGGACAAGCTGTCGGCTATGGGCATACCAGCGAATTCAGAGCTCGTCTGCACATCCGCGCAGGCGGCTGCCGACTATATTAGCAAAGAGAAGGAAGGAGCCTCTGTCTTCGTCATTGGCGAAGAGGGCTTGCGTTCGGAGCTCGCGCATGCCGGCCTCGAGTTGACGGAGGAGATGCCGGATTTTGTCGTACAAGGCATCGATCGAGGCTTTCGTTACGAACGCGGCGCAGAGGCCGTTCGTTATATTCGCGAAGGCGCACGGTCAATTATGACGAATCCTGATTTACTGCTTCCGTCGACCGACGGCTTGATTCCGGGAGCGGGCTCAATCGGCGCCATGCTGCAAGCGGCGAGCGGCATAGAGCCTGTCGTAATTGGCAAGCCTTCGCCCATTTTGATGAATTACGCCTTGCAGCGGCTGGGACTCCCAAGCGACGAAACATGGATGGTGGGAGACAATATCGCTACGGATATCGCGGCGGGAAAAGCGGCCGGCTGCGGCACGATACTGGTGCTGACGGGGCTTACGACTGCGGATAATTATGAAAAATATGCTCAGGCTGCAGGCTGCAGACCGGATCTTATATGCAACAATTTGGATATATTAATGACAGCGGTTACTAACATTCGATAACAATCGATCATATGTTGTAAGAAGCAGGGAGGGATGAAGACCAGATGCGCGAATTGCCGGAATTGGAAATATACAGAGCGATGCTTGCGGAGAGATTCGCCGGCGCTCTAATAACAGACTTCAAAACAACCTCGGACAGGGAGCGGGAGCATGCGATGGCTCTCGAGTTAAAGGGCAAGATGATTTGGTTCGTGGAGAGACGCGGACCTTATCTGGTGTTTCACCTCGATAACGGAAAACGATTAATGATGGCGATGAGCGATGGAAGCTTTATGTATTGCTCTTCATCCGATGAGGAACTGGGCGAAAAGCCTTCGATTACCATCGAATTTGAGGATCGTCATTTGCATTTCTTTGGTTTAACCATGGAAGATTTGTATTTGAAATCAGTGAAGGAGCTTGAGACGGAGATGAAAAGCTTCGGCATCGATCCGCTCGACAAACGGCTTACTCCTGCAAGATTCAAGGCACGCTTCTCCTCTTCGCGAAAAGGACTCAAATCCGCATTAATGGACAGGAGCGCCATAGCGGGAATAGGTTCGTTGTATGCGGATGAAATAGCGTATGCGGCCAGACTTTCGCCCGCTTCCAAGTTGTCAGCTTTGTCGGAGGACAATTGGGAGCGACTGTTTCATGCCACGACCGAAATTTTGCGCGAAGCGATCGCGCACGGAGGCACGGGGGACCATCCTATGTTCGCGAATGACAGTCTTACCGGAGGCTTCAAAGATTATTTGAAGGTAAGCGGCAGGGAAGGCAAGCCTTGCGAGCGTTGCGGTCATAGGATTGAACGTATCCTGGTTGCGAAGCGCAAGACAGCGATTTGCCCGCATTGTCAGAGCGGCGAGGAATAAGGGAAGCCGAGCTTTCCGCCTGGAGGGATTGCCATGATTCATGTCTATTTGGATGATTACCGACATTGTCCGAAGGGCTTCGTATTAGCCAGAAACGCGGAGGAATGCAAGCATCTGATCGATGAAGAAGAGATTGATATTCTATCTCTTGATTTCGATCTCGGCTGGGGGAATCCGACCGGCTACGAGGTTGTCAGACATTTGGTCGAGCATGGCGCGTATCCCAAACGAATTTTCCTGCATACCTCCAGCATCCTCGGACGAAATCAGATGTATGAACTTTTGTCCGAACAGCTTCCGGAAACGACGGAGCTCTTTGGGGGTCCTATGCCTCAATGCGTGTTGGATGAAGCAGCGGGCAAGTGATCGACATGATCAAAATTGGACCTTATAAACTACCTTTAGGAATGAGGCATACTGAATCGTGAGTCAATGGATCGGAACGGCCAATCAAAAATATGCGTCCTATGCGATGGAAGAGCTCCGAAGAATCATTCCTGGAGCCTCATTCGCTCAGCTTGCGGCCGGAGAAGTGTTCCTTATGACTTCTCCGATTGCAAAGACGGATACGCTGTCGGCGATTTTGCGACAAGAGCCGATTTTCTTGCGGCATATTCAACCTGTTGATAGGTTGATCGAAATTTGCGGCAGTGCAAATGATCTGGATGAATTATCGGCGATGATTCGGCATTCACGCTTGGCCTTCGAAGGCAAGCGAGCGGCTGTCCATATTCGCAGAAGCTCGAAATCGGCCTTTCATTACAGCGCCTCGGATACGAAGGGGATTCTTGACGCCGTTCTCGAGGAAATAGGTGCGGAGCCCGTCGTGCAGCAGCCTGATATTATTCTATCTATTTATGCGGCGGCGGATTTTCTGTATGCCGGATTTGGAGCTCCGCGGGACATGCTCTCCGATTGGCCGGGAGGGGCTGTCAGATTTCAACGGGAAGAAGGACAAATTTCGCGGGCCAAGTTCAAGCTGTTGGAGGCTGAGCGCAGCTTCTCCTTGCAATACGCATCCTTCAGACGGGCGCTTGATGTCGGCGCGGCTCCGGGCGGTTGGACTTCGCTTCTGCTCGAAAGAGGGCTGAGCGTCACCTCGATAGACCCGGCGGAAATGCATGAATCTCTGTCGGCTTATCCAACCTTCACGCATGTGAAGAAGAATGCTTCCGAGGTGAAGCTGAAGGAAGCTGCTTTTGACCTCTTGGTATGCGATATGAGTTGGAGTCCGATGTTAATGTGCAGATTGATTCTGGATTTGCAATATGCGTTGACGAGAGACGCCACCGCCATTATTACGGTAAAGCTGATGCATCGCAAACCTTTGCAGACGATTCGCGAAGTGAAGGAAAGGCTGGAAACGGGTTTTAGACTGTTAAAGGCGAAGCAGTTGTTTCACAACCGCGAGGAAGTTACCTTTCATTTGCAAAGGAAATAAGCACATGATCGATATTTCAAGGGAAAGCATCCCGAGGAAGGCTATTCAGCCGTTCCTCGGGATTTATTTTTTTTCGGGAGGAGAGTCGACAATGAATCATACTTGGGCAAAGCATGGCAGACTAAGCAAAGGAGATTGTATCGGCGGAAGGTATCGCGTATTGCATCCTGTTGGACAAGGGGGAATGGGCACAGTCTATGCGGTAAGCGATTTGAAGCTGGATGGTTCCATTCGCGCCATGAAGGTTGCAGAAGGAAAGCACGGCGTGTCTGCTTACTCGGAGGAAGCGGGCATGTTGATGAGACTTAACCATCCTTGTTTGCCGCATATTACCGATTATTTTCCGATGGATGAGGAGAGCGGCTGCTTTGAAGCGCTCATTATGGATTATGTAGACGGACATACACTGTCCTCTATCTTGGAACAATCATTAATGGCATTAACAATAGCGGACATCATTCAAATCGGCTTGCAATTATGCTCTGCGCTTCTCTATCTGCATGAGCAGCCGGTCCCTATTATTCATCGGGATTTGAAGCCGTCGAATGTCATGATCGACAGAAACGGACAAGTGAAGTTGATCGATTTTGGCATTTCCAGACGATTCAAAGAAGGGCAAGCTTCGGATACGGTTCAACTCGGCACATTGGGCTTTGCGGCTCCAGAACAGCGAGAAGGAAAACAGAGCGATGCGCGCACGGATATTTATAGCTTGGGCATGCTGTTCTATTATTTGGCGATGCGAGGCAGAGTCATGGCCGCAGAGCTTCAAAACGCTCCCCTTCCCGCTCTTTTGAAGGGATTGCCAAAGGATGTGCCGGCGATTATTAGAAGCATGCTGGAGAGAATGCTTGAGCCTAATGCTGCGTATCGCTGCCAATCCATGCGGGAGGTAGAGCGGGGATTGAAGGCCGCAGCCTCAGGCGTCGCAATGGATTTCAGTCATACGATAGCGGTTGATGCCGACGGCAGGTCTGGCAATGCTGGAGGTAACAGCGGACATGGATTGAGAATCAGTGTAATATCTCTATCGCCTGGAGCAGGCGCGACATGGGTGACATTGACGACGGCTATGCTTCTTGCCAAGCAAGGCTACAGCGTTATGGCCGCGGAATATTATAAGCTTCCGCCTGAATGGAATGAGTGGCTTCCCGGCGTAATGGCTTCGTCCAGCCCGGCCTTGACTTGGCTCCCGTGTTCTTCCCCGGACACAAACGAGAAGAAACATCATGAAAGGATGTTCTCGGAAGGGCTTCTGCATTCTGAAGCGCAGATTCAGCTCATCGATTTCTCGCATGCATGGTCGGATCCCGAGGCGATGTCGTGGCTGCTGCAGTCGCAGTATGTGCTGGTCATCTGCGATCCATTCATCGCCAAGTGGCAGCCCGATAAAGTGAAGGCTTTGTTGGAGCTTGAGCAGTCGCTTTGCGCCAATGGCCGGGAGCTGCACTGGATCGCGAACAAAGATATGAAGTTTCGCAGACGCGCGGAATGGCTGGACCTGCTGCCCCGCAAACCGCTAACCGCCATACCGATGCTGCCTCAGGATGAGCTTCTGGAACTGATGTGGAAGAGGCGATGGATTATCGATCATCCAAGATTCGGCAAGCAAATCGAGAGTTCCTTGTCAGCAGTGAGCCGACTCGCTGCAAGATGCATTCAGGGACGTTGAGGCGCCGGAAACCATGTGCCCGGCTTGCATTTGAATGCTGCCTTCATTATGATGAAGAATAGATTCGTAATTGGGAAAGCAGGTGTGAAGCAACAATGAATGAGCATATTCTGGTCGTTGAAGACGAAGAAGGAATCGCTCGGATTCTGCAATTGGAATTAGAGCATGAAGGATATACGGTAGGCGTCGCAAAGGATGGACGCAAGGGCTATGAGATGGTGTCGGAGGGAGAGTGGCAGCTTGTGCTGCTTGATGTCATGCTGCCCGAGATGAGCGGCATCGAGGTGCTTCGATTGATTCGGCAAGCGGGCAATCCCGTCCCGATCATATTGCTGACGGCAAGAGATACGGTGCCTGACAAGGTCAGCGGCTTCGAGCATGGCGCGAATGATTATATTACGAAGCCGTTCGCCATGGAAGAGCTTCTCGCCCGGGTGCGGAACATTCTGCGAATCTTTCAGCAGAATCCGAAGGAAGCGGAAGGCTCGGATCTTATTAAGCTTGGCGATTTGACAATCGAGCTGCGCACGCGCAAGGTGTACCGCAAGGATTTGTTGATCGAGCTTACGCCTCGCGAATTCGAGCTTCTGGTTTATTTGGTCGAGAATCGCAACACGGAGAAATCCAGAGAGGATATCCTCTCCGAGGTATGGGGCTATGATTTCATTGGCGAGACAAACCTGGTTGATGTGTATATTCGATATCTGCGTCAGAAGCTCGACAAGGGTTATCGTCACAAGCTGATTCATACGGTTCGCGGCGTGGGCTATATGATTAAGGAGCCTGAAGCATGACGCTGCGTAAACGATTTACGCTTTTTACGATATTCTGGCTTATTCTTATTTTGATTTTCTTCAACATCTTCGTCTATTTCTATGTGATCAAGATCACAACGGAAAGCGAGAAGGAAGTCATCACGACGAAGGTCAATTTATTGCTCGAAAACCCCCGAATTCAGAGCGGGCGAGGCCTTAATACGGCTGAGTTGCTTAACGAGTACTATAATGTGAAAGAAATGATACGTATCATCGTCCCGTCGAATCGGGTCGTCAATATATCCGGCTCTAATCCGATACTGCTCGAGCTGCCCGCTCAATTTGAGTCGGTTCATCATAGCGGGATGATTACAAAAAACGGAGAACGGGTTATTTTTATGCGGGTGCCGATCTATGAGGATGGACAAGTTATCGCCATGCTTGAGGTGAATCGGATTCTCGACGAGCTTGACAAGTATTTGCAGGTGCTTGTCGGGGCACTTAGCGTGACGAGTATCGGAGCCATTCTATTCGCGATCTTCGGAACGTTATGGTTCACCTCGAGACTGACAGCTCCGATTCAACAGATGGTGAATACGATGAGGGAAATCGATAGAAGCGGCAAGCTGAGACAGATTGCCGTCACGAATCGCGAGGAATCCGCCGAACTCCAGCAATTGGTCCGGGCTTTCAATCAGATGATTGAGAGGCTTGACCGCACATTCGCAAGACAGAAGCAATTCGTGGCGGATGCTTCGCATGAGTTGAAAACGCCGCTGACGGTTATTAGCAGTTATGCGGGCATGTTGAAGCGCTGGGGGCGGGATGATGAGAGCGTCCGCGATGAGGCGATCGAGGCGATTGCCAAGGAAGCGGTGAGGCTGCAAAATTTGACAAAATCGATGCTGATGCTTGCCGAAGCGGAGCAAGAGGATTGGCTGCGTCTGGAGATGTTCGATGTCGTTCAGATTGTTGAGGAGCTTGCGACGATGCTGCAAACGACCTTCCAGCGTCAAATTCGCGTGAGGGTGCTTTCGCGGTCGGTCAAAATGACCGGAGATAAGGACAAGATTAGGCAGTTGCTCGTCATCTTGCTGGACAACGCGATCAAATATTCCAAGGAGCCGATCGATATCTCGATCTCGCTTCTAAAAGGAATTGTCAATATTGAAGTGAAGGACAAGGGGATGGGCATTCCGGAGAAGGATCTTCCTTATCTGTTCGAGCGATTCTATCGCGTTGACGGCGCAAGAAGCCGAACTACCGGAGGCGTCGGGCTCGGCTTGTCCATCGCGAAGCGAATTATCGATCTGCATGAAGGCAAGGTGGATGTATTCAGTCTTCCGAATTTGGGGACGACTATCACTTTGCAATTCAAACAACGTAAATGAGAGAAAGAAACCGGGAGAACGGAAGAGAAATGAGGGATGCATGTGAGATTTCGCACGGCTGCAGTACAATATAAGCTTACAGACATCGACAGTTTTGCCGAGTTCGAGGAGCAGGTAACCCATTCGGTTCGCAACGCGTCCGAGTATGGCGTGCAATTCTTGCTTTTCCCCGAATTTCTTACAACACAGCTGCTTTCCATCAGCGACGAGAATGGCAATCCGCATGCTTTCGAACAATTGCCGTCGTTCACGGAGGCTTATCTTGCGCTGTTCACTAAATTGGCCGAAATCTACCAAATCTATATCATAGGCGGCACCCATGTGCGTCAATGCGCCGACGGCAGCAGGCAAAATGTCGCGCATCTGTTCCATCCGGACGGCAAGGTGGATACGCAAGGCAAGGTTCATCTTACGCCGACCGAGGTAGAGGAGTGGAACATGTCGCCGGCAGACGGCATAGAGGTGTTCCAGACCCATTACGGCAAGATTGCGATGCTGACCTGCTATGATATTGAATTTCCCGAGCTGGTTCGCATTGTGCGATCCAAGGGAGCGGATGTTATATTCTGTCCTTCCTGCACGGATGATCGTCACGGCTTTTACCGCGTGCGGTATTGCTGTCATGCGAGAACGGTTGAAAATCAAATGTATGTCGTGACGACCGGCACGGTAGGATCGCTTCGCAAAGTGGATTTCATGCGGGCGAATTTTGGTCAGGCGGCTATCATCGCTCCGAACGATATTCCGTTCCCGCCAGGCGGCATTATTGCCGAAGGCTTGCTCAACGACGATATGCTGGTGGTCGGAGATCTGGATTTGCAATTGCTTGACGAGGTGCGCAAAAATGGATCGGTCAGGCCCTGGCTTGATCGCAGACCGGATATTTATCCAACCTGGAAATAGCTTGGAAGGCGGTGTGCCGTTCTGAAGAAGGAGTTTTATTTGGGAGTCGAAGGTCGTCCTCGACTTGCATGCGTTCGCAATTATATTGATTTGGATTTTGACGGAATGATCGAGGTGCAGAGGGCTTGCTTTCCGCCTCCGTTTCCCGAGGAGCTGCTGTGGAATCATGGGCAGCTCGGGGAACATGTAACCCGGTTCCCCGAAGGTGCGTTATGCGCCGAGCTCGACGGGGAGATCGTCGGCTCTATGACGGGGTTGATCGTGAACTGGAACGATTACCAAGAGAAGCATTCATGGGCGGAGATTACCGATCATGGCTATATTCGCAATCATGACAGCGGCGGTGATTGTCTCTATGTGGTTGATTTATGCGTGGTCCCTTGGCTGCGGAAAACGGGGCTTGGCAAAATTCTGATGCAATCGATGTATGAAACGGTTGTGCAGCTCGGTCTTGCGCGGCTGCTGGGCGGCGGAAGAATGCCAGGATATTCGAGCCGGGCAAGCGAGGCGAATCCCGAGCAATACGTAAGACGCGTCGTGGCGGGGGAATGGCAGGATCCAGTCCTATCCTTCTTGCTTCGCTGCGGCAGAATGCCGGTTGGCGTGCTGACCGACTACTTGGACGATGAAGAATCCCGCAACAATGCCGTCCTTATGGAATGGCGAAATCCTTTTAGAATGGAGCGATAGTTAATGGCATTAAACTACGAGAGAATTGCATCTATCGAGCATCCGCATTTTCGCGGCGTGCATCATCTGCTTCAGACGATATTTCCAGCAGAGGAGGTGCTGGCATACGAATTATGGCGTGAGCCGCTGGAGGACCCGGCGATTCATGTGTATGCCGCTTTGCACGGAAGCGAGGTCGTTGGCGCGACGGAATATCGCTATTATACGGATTTGTGCGTAGCAATGACCGATTTCACGATTATCGGCAAGTCCGGTCTTGGCATTGGGAGATTTTTGTTCAGGGAGCGGGAAAAGGATTTGCGGCAGCTCGCCTTGCAATCCGGTACCGAACCTTTAGGCATGTTCGCCGAGGTGTATGACGCTGAGCGGGCCGGCAATTATAGCTTCGGCGGCGTCTCGCCAATGAATCCATACGTGCGGCGAGAGGTGCTGTCTCATATGGGCTATAAGCGGCTTGACATGCGCTATGTGCATCCTTCCTGGGATCATGAAGGTAAGGCTGTGGAGGAGCTTGATCTTTGCTTCTTGCCGAGCGAGGAAGAGCTCGAAACCATTGATTCGTCTCTCGTGCATCGCTTTCTAGACCGTTACTACACGGCTCTTCCGCACAAGCCCAAGGAATGGCTGTCGATGATGGAGCAGCTTCAGTCGCGTGGGAAGCTCGAGCTGTTGCCGCTATGACCAAGCTGATCTTTCGCGGCACGGGAGATTCGCAAGGCGTGCCTCGCGTCTACTGTGACTGCGGAATATGCGCAGGCGCGAGATCTCCGCAGGGAATCAACAGAAGATTACGTCCTTCGCTGCAGATGTCGAATGAGGAAACGGGAACCACATGGATCGATTGCGGACCGGACTGGAGCAAGCAGATGGAGCTCGCCGGTCTTCGCGGCATCGACCGTTTGCTCCTGACGCATGGCCATTTCGACCATATCGGGGGCTTGGTGGAATGGTATGATGTGTGCAGATGGACGGAGAGGCGCGGCGAGGTCTATTGTCCTGCTGAAGTGATACCGGAGATCCATGCGCGATTCCCTTGGCTGACTTCCCGGATGGCGTTTATTGCTATCGACGAAGGATTGCGAATCGGCGAATGGACCGTTCGGGCTTGGCGCGTGAATCACGGCAAGAACGGCTATTCCTACGCCTTTCGCTTTGATTCGATGGAATCCGGATTCAAATGGGTTTATTGCCCGGACTCGATCGATCTGACGGAGCAGCAGCAAGAGCCGCTGCGGGAGGTGGATCTTCTGATACTTGGCACAAGCTTTTACAAGGAGCCTTACGCACGCGAGTCAAGATCGCTCTACGATGTAACGGAGGCGATCGAGCATGCCGCGAAGTGGAAGCCCGGCCGGATGCTGCTCACGCATCTATCCCATGACATTGATATTCGCGAGCGCAGGGCATTGCCCGAATATATCGAATATGCCCATGAAGGATTAGCGATCCATGTGTAGATTGGCCAATGAGGATTAGTCCATGCTGGCGATGACAAGCAGCTTGCCTTGCGCAATTTGAATAAAGCCTTCGCTTTCCAGCAGCACATTGCTGATTCCGAGCGATTGACCGATTGAAAGCGTTGCGTCGTGAAGCGGATATTGAAACCCGATTAACGAAATGCCGGTAACCTTTTCCGACAAGGGAAGCAGCGAAACTTGAGTATACGGGCCCGCTTTCATGCGGCATTGATCGACGACCAGCCGTATTTCGTTATGCTTGTCCCGCAGGATGGCTTCTATGCCGATATCGGCAGCTAAAGCGAGCAAATGAACATTGGCCAGCGTATGATCGAAGCGTGTTCCCGTTGCGCCCAAGAGCAGAATGACGCCCGGATGTATATCCAGCGCAAGCCGCATAGCCATTTCCGTATCCGTATCGTTTTTGTCAATCGGATCACATGCGATTGTTTTTCCACTGCAGGCTTGAATGCGTTCGAATGCTTCGGGCGAGACGGAATCGAAGTCACCTATCGCAATATCGGGATTAACGCCGTGCCGAACGAGAAAGTCCGCCCCTCTGTCCGCTGCTATGATGAAATCGGAACTATCGAACTGCTCGAGCGCCCAGTCGTCCAGATGACCGCCAGAAACGATAACAATGCGTGAGTGCATAATGGCCTCCCAGTTTTCATAATCCCATTCAGTATATCGCTGCGGCTGCCAGTCAACAACGTTAAGCGTACGACTTATTCAGTCAGGGAAGAAGAATCGAGAAGAGAAGGGGAAGAAGATGGAGAATAGAGTCAATGTTTTGTTTGTATGTCTCGGCAATATTTGCAGATCGCCTATGGCTGAAGCTGTCATGAGGCATTTGGTGGAGCAAGAAGGATTAGACGGCCAAATTCGAGTGGATTCGGCCGGCACCGGCGACTGGCATCTTGGGAGCATTCCGCATGAGGGCACGCGCAAGGTGCTTCAGCGGCATCATATCTCTTATGAGAATATGAAAGCCCGGCTTGTCATTCCGGAAGATAAGGAAGCCTTCCAATATATTCTGTGCATGGATCACAAAAACCTGAAGGATGTTCGGCGAATTTTCAACCTGAACGACGAGCAAGCGTCGAATGGTTCGACAAAGCTTATGACGTTCATGAATTTGCTCCCTGACAGCGGAGTGGACGAAGTGCCGGACCCCTATTACGACGGCAGATTCGATTATGTATTCGAGCTTGTCGAGCAGGGCTGCAAAGCGCTTCTGGAACAAATTAAAAGGGGCTTGGAACAGGGATAGCATCCATTTCCAAGCCGCTTTTTCTTTCCTATTCGATTTCGATGAAATGCCGCAGCGCCTGAGGGAGCTCCTTCTGCCAAAAGCCCCACTGATGCTTGCCGTCCTTCTCTTCGTAAAAAAGCTTCGCCTGCTTCAGCTCCAGCAGGGCTTTCATATTGCGATTGAGCGCGACGAAATCGAAGACGCCTCGATCGGTTTCATAATCGGTTTCCTGCAAGCCGACGATCATGTACATATTCAGCCAGCCGAGATCCATGCTGTTCACGATTTCGTTCTGCGCGCTGGCGTAGAAGGCGCCGGACAGCGACATAACATGCCGGAACAGCTCGGGATAGGCGAGAGCGAGCTGAAGCGAAACGGTTCCGCCGAGCGAATCGCCGGCGAGAATTCGGAAATTCGCTTCTTTCCGTACGGGATACCGCTCCTCGATATAGGGGAGAAGCTCCTCCGCGAAGAAACGGAGATAGGCCTGGTGGCGGCTGCCGTCCGGAGCGTATTCCTCCGTGCGATTCTTCTTGTTGACATCCACGCCGACGATGAGGAACGGCTCGAGTCCTTCGTCGAGAATGAGCTGCGTCGCAATCGTAGCCACTCTTCCAAAGTTGAAGAAATCCTCTCCGTCCTGACAATACAGAACAGGATAGCTGAGCAGTTCATTGTAGCCGGGAGGAAGGAAGATTCTAAGATTGCGTTCTCCTTCGGTCAGATAGCGGCTGTTTACCGTTTCTTTCAGAATCGTTCGTTTCAAATATTTCTGTTCAGTCATCTTGAATTCTCCTCGCTTATATTGAATGGAATGCGGTCGTAGTGGGTAAACAATAGTAAGGTGATCAAGGGGCGGAGTCTGTGCTGCTGTCATTTGTATTATTCTGTTATAGTCTTTTTGGAAGTCTGTTGCATATACAATTCCTTAATAGTAGATCAATTGTTAGTTAAAAAACAGCGGATTATTCCTGTTTTGCTTTGACCATTCATGCATAACAGGTTTATAATAATTCTATAACAGAGTACCCTGTATTTCAAATATTTCGATTGAGGTGAGCGTTCAAAATGAGCAAAAAGACCAAGTTGCCATACGAAGTTCAGACGGAACCGGTAACGCCGCTGTCCGTGCTGTCTCTCGATGGAGAAGTCGTAAACGCGGATGATATGCCGGAGTTGACGGATGATCAACTGAAAGAAATTATGTACCGCATGGTATTCACGCGCACATTGGACGAGCGCGCCGTAAATTTGGGCAGACAAGGCCGCCTTGGCTTCTACGCGCCTGTATCCGGCCAGGAAGCGTCCATGATTGGCAGCGAATACGCGGTTAACAAGGATGATTTCCTGTGCCCGGGCTACCGCGATATTCCGCAGATCGTATGGCATGGCTTGCCGTTATATCAAGCGTTCCTCTATTCCCGCGGTCATCAGCATGGCGGACAGGTGCCCGAGGATGTTAACGTTCTCATGCCGCAAATTATTATCGGCGCTCAGATTCTGCACGCTACGGGCATCGCGATGGCGTTCAAGAAGAAGAACGAGAAGCGCGTTGTCATGACTTATACAGGAGACGGCGGTTCCTCCGAAGGCGATTTCTACGAAGGCATGAACTTCGCGGGCGCTTTCAAGCTGCCGGTCATCTACGTGGTACAGAACAATGGTTATGCGATTACGACTCCGTTCGCGAAGCAGACCGGCGCAATGTCCATTGCACATAAAGCAGTCGCTGCCGGCATCAAAGGCGTTCAGGTCGACGGCATGGACGTTCTTGCCGTGATCAAAGCGGTCAGTGAAGCTGCTGAACGCGGCCGCAACGGCGAAGGCGCGACTTTGATCGAGATGGTTACGTATCGTTATCGTCCGCATTCCATGTCGGATGATACGTCGAAATATCGGACGAAGGACGAAGAGAACGAATGGGCGCCTAAGGATCCGCTTATCCGCTTCGGCAAATTCCTCGAAAGCAAAGGCCTGTGGTCGGACGAAGACACGGCGCGCGTGAAGGAAGAGGCGAAGGCGAAGGTAGCCGAGCAAATCAAGAAAGCCGAAGCAACGGAGAAAATGACGATTCCCGGCTTGATCGACTCGATGTACGAGACAACGCCGAAATATCTGGAAGAGCAAAAGGCCGATTTCCAATAACAAACGCGAAGTAAGGGAGGATCAATTGAACATGGCTCAAATGAATATGAAAGAAGCAATCCGCGACGCCATGCGGGTCGAATTGAAGAGAGATCCGAACGTCGTGCTGTTCGGTGAGGATGTCGGTAAGGTAGGCGGCGTATTCCGCGCTACGGAAGGTCTGCAAGCGGAATTCGGCGAGGAGCGCGTCTTCGACACGCCGCTGGCGGAATCCGCAATCGGCGGTTTGGCGGTAGGCATGGGCACGCAAGGCTTCCGTCCAATCGCGGAAATTCAGTTTGTCGGCTTCATTTATGAAGCTCTGGACCAAATGTTCGTGCAGGCAGCGCGCATGCGTTTCCGCTCCGGCGGCCGCTATAACGCGCCGATCGTATTCCGCACGCCTTTCGGCGGCGGCGTTAAAGCTGCCGAGCTTCATACGGATTCACTTGAGGGCTTGGCTCTGCAAACGCCAGGCATGAAGGTTGTAATCCCGTCGAATCCCTATGACGCGAAGGGCTTGCTAATCTCTGCGATTCGCGACAACGATCCCGTATTCTTCATGGAGCATCTGAACTTGTATCATGCGTTCCGCGACGAGGTGCCTGAGGGCGATTATACGGTCGAGATCGGCAAAGCGAATGTCGTGCGCGAGGGCAGCGACGTAACGATTATCGCTTACGGATTAATGGTTCACACGGCAGTCAAGGCGGCTGAAGAGCTGGAGAAGGAAGGCGTGAAAGCGGAGGTTATCGATCTTCGCACGCTGATGCCGCTTGATATCGATACGCTTGTTGCTTCGATTCAGAAAACGAATCGCGTTATCGTGGTGCAAGAAGCCCAGAAAACGGCGGGAGCAGCTGCCGAGGTTATCGCGCAAATCAACGAAAAGGCGATTTTGCATCTGGAAGCTCCAGTGCTTCGCGTAGCCGGACCGGATACGGTTTATCCTTTTGCCCAAATCGAGGATGCTTGGCTGCCGAATGTGGCGCGCATTAAAGCGGCAGTGAAGAAAACGATGGAATTCTAATTGTAAACTCATCTCGAGATTTAAATACGTTTCTACCAAAGGAGGTTGCCATAGGTGGCTAAATTCGAATATCGATTTCCCGAGCTTGGCGAGGGTTTGCATGAAGGCGAAATCATCAAGATGCATATCAAGCCCGATGCTGTAATTACGGACGATGACATTATTATGGAAGTGCAGAACGACAAAGCGATCGTTGAAGTTCCGAGCCCGGTTAACGGCAAGGTCCTGGAGGTACTGGTGAAGGACGGACAGGTATGCCGGGTCGGCGATGTGGTTGCAGTCATCGACGCGGAAGGCGAGGTTCCGGATCAGCATCTTCATGACGAGGCCGAGGCTTCCAAGGAAGAGGAGAAGAAGGAAGCTGTTACTGTAGAAGCAGAGGCTTCTAAGCCATCTGCCGGGGGAGAAAAGACTGCTTCCTCCAAAGCGCAGGTGCTTGCGACGCCAAGCGTTCGCAAATACGCCCGCGAGAAGGGCGTTGATCTGACGAACGTAACAGGAACAGGCAAGAACGGCCGAATTACACGCGAGGATGTCGACGGCGGCGAAAGCGCGGCTGCTCCATCCGCAGAGTCGAATGTTGCTGCGACAGAGGGCAAAGCGGCAGAAAGCGCGAAATCGGATTCGAAAGCTTCTGCGCCTGTAGCTGCGGGAACGCCTTATCGTCCGGAAGAACGCGTGCCGTTCAAAGGCATTCGCAAGGTAATCGCGAACGCCATGGTGAAATCCGTGTATACCGCGCCGCATGTTACCATCATGGATGAAGTCGACGTGACCGAGCTTGTCGCCCTGCGTTCGAAATATAAGCCTTATGCGGAGAAGAAGGGCTCTAAGCTTACGTATCTGCCGTTCATCGTGAAGGCGCTCGTGGCGGCTTGCCGTCAATTCCCGATCCTGAACTCGACGCTCGACGAAGAGTCGCAGGAAATCGTCTACCGCAAATACTACAATATCGGTATTGCAACCGATACGGACAACGGTCTCATCGTTCCCGTCATTGAGGATGCCGATCGCAAAAATCTGTTCATGATTGCAGATTCCATTCGTGATCTGGCAGCTCGCGGCCGCGACGGCAAGCTTGCAGCCAATGAGCTTAAGGGCAGCACGATCTCGATTTCCAACATCGGCTCCGCCGGCGGCATGTTCTTCACGCCGGTCATTAACTTCCCTGAGGTTGCGATTTTGGGAACGGGCCGTATTTCCGAGAAGGCCGTTGTACGCGACGGTGAAATCGTGGCAGCGCCAGTTATGGCCTTGTCCCTGAGCTTCGATCATCGCTTGATCGACGGCGCAACGGCGCAAAACTTTATGAACTATATCAAACAGCTTCTGGGTCAGCCTGAACTGTTTATAATGGAGGTTTAAAACATGGTCGTAGGAGATGCTTCATTAGATATCGACACTCTAGTCATCGGTGCGGGTCCCGGCGGATATGTTGCCGCTATTCGCGCGGCTCAGCTTGGCCAAAACGTATTAATTGTGGATAAAGAATATGTGGGCGGTGTGTGCTTAAACGTAGGCTGCATTCCATCCAAAGCCTTGATCTCGGCTTCGCATCAATACGAGTCGATCGGTCACGCTTCTTCCTTCGGTATCGAGGTTGGTGAAGCGAAGGTGGATTTCAGCAAGGTGCAGGAATTCAAAAACGGTATCGTGAAAAAGCTTACCGGCGGCGTTGCTTCCTTGCTCAAAGCGAACAAGGTGCAGTATTTCCATGGCGAAGTGATGTTCATCAACGAAAACGAAGCGCGCGTATTCAATGATCAGGAAGCTCCGCGTTACCGTTTCAAGAACTGCATTATCGCTACCGGCTCTCGTCCGATTGAGCTGAAGGCATTCCCTTACGGCGGCCGCATCGTGTCTTCGACAGGCGCTTTGTCGCTGCCTGAAATTCCGAAGAGCCTCGTCGTAATCGGCGGCGGCTATATCGGTATCGAGCTTGGCCAAATGTATTCGAAATTCGGCACGAAGGTTACCGTTATCGAAGGCTCCGATTCGATTCTTCCGGGCTTCGACAAGGATATGTCGAATATCGTGGCGAAGAAGCTGAAATCGACGAAGGTCGATATCGTTACCGGCGCGCAGGCGAAGAGCGCGGAGCAAACGGATAAGGATGTAACGGTTACCTATGCGGTTGGCGACAAAGAAGAATCCGTAACAGCGGATTATCTGCTCGTCACCGTGGGACGTCGTCCGAATACGGACGGCGAGCTTGGTCTGGACCTGATCGGTGTGAAAACAACGGATCGCGGCTTGATTGAGGTGAACGAGCAATGTCAAACGAATATCCCGCATATCTATGCGATCGGCGACATTATCGCAGGTCCTGCTCTGGCGCATAAAGCGATGTATGAGGGCAGAGTGGCGGCTGAGGCGATCTCCGGCCAGGCCAGCGTGATTGATTACAAATGCGTGCCGGCGGTCTGCTTCTCCGATCCGGAATGCGCAAGCGTGGGCTTGAGCGAGAAGGAAGCGAAGGATGCCGGCCATAGCGTGAAGGTTGGCAAATTCCCGTTCGCCATCAATGGACGCGCAATGTCGTTGAACGCAAACGAAGGCTTCGTGAAGCTTGTGTCCGACGCCGATTCCGGTCTCGTGCTCGGCGCGCAAATCATCGGTACGGAAGCCTCCAACATGATTGCCGAGCTTGCTCTGGCTATCGAGATGGGCGCTACGCTCGAGGATATCGCGCTTACTATTCATGCGCATCCTACGCTTGGCGAGATTGTTCTCGACGCTGCCGAGGTCGCGCTTGGTCATCCGATTCACACCTTCATCAAATAAGAATTGACCCCAGGGTCGTTTCTATCTCAAGAGGTCGCGCGGCACTTGTGTCTGCGCGGCCTCTTTGCGCGAGAAAGGGCATATTATAGTGAAGAGAAGCAATGAAGGAGTGAAAGCGAATGAGCGAAACCGGCGATAATGGCTTGAATGTGGGCAAGAAGGCGTCAGATTCCAGAACGCTGATGACTCAATTAATCTTCCCGCTCGATACGAATCATTACGATACGATGTTCGGCGGCAAGCTGATGGAATATATGGATAAGGTCGCGGCGATTGCCGCTATGCGTCATGCAAGATGCCGGGTCGTTACCGCGTCGACGGATAATATTGATTTTCTGGCGCCGATTCATGTCGGTGAAGTGATTGAGGTTGAAGCGTTTGTGACCTGGACGAATCGAAGCTCGATGGAGATTTACGTAACCGTCATATCGGAAAATTTGTACACAGGCGTGCGCACCATGATGGTGACGGCGTTTTTCACCTTCGTCGCGCTCAGCGAGGATGGCAAGCCGACTGGCGTTGCATCCATCCTTCCAGAGAGCGAGCTTGAGCAGAAATTGTTCGCAACGGCGCCCGAGCGTCATCGGCAAAGAAAGAAACGAAAGCAGGACAGGATTGTGAATTAATGATATAATAAGAGTTATTTTGTCATTGTTGGGGGGCGAACATAGATGAGCTGCAGCGAACGTTCCTATTTGCAATTATTGCAGGATGTGCTGAATTATGGCGCGAGGAAAGAGGACAGAACGGGAACAGGCACGATTTCGGCCTTTGGCTACCAGATGAGAATGCCTCTTCGAGAAGGGTTTCCGCTGATGACGACAAAGCGCGTTTCATTCAAGCTTGTTGCAAGCGAGCTGCTTTGGTTCATAAAAGGAGATACGAACATTCGATATCTGCTCCAGCATAATAATCATATTTGGAATGAATGGGCCTTCAAGCGGTGGGTGGAAAGCAGGGATTACACAGGACCCGATATGAGCGATTTCGGCCTTCGTGCGCAGCGTGACGAAGCGTTTGCGGCTCTGTATGAGGAGCAGATGAAACGGTTCGCGGACCTTATTCTGAGGGATGACGACTTCGCCGCGCAATACGGAGAACTGGGCAATGTATATGGAAAGCAGTGGCGGGACTGGAAAACAACGAAAGGCGAGACGATCGATCAGCTAAAGGACGTGATTCATGCCATCAAGCATACTCCCGATTCGCGCCGCTTAATCGTGTCCGCGTGGAATCCCGAGGATGTGCCGTCGATGGCGCTGCCGCCTTGTCATACCCTGTTTCAATTCTATGTATCAGAGGGCAAGCTGTCCTGTCAGCTGTATCAGCGCAGCGCGGATATTTTCCTTGGCGTTCCGTTTAATATTGCAAGCTACGCCTTGCTTACGCATCTCATCGCGCATGAATGCGGCCTGGAGGTAGGCGATTTCGTGCATACGTTCGGCGACGCGCATATCTACTTGAATCATCTGGAGCAAATCGAGACGCAGCTGGGCCGTGAGCCAAGAGCCCTGCCGAAGCTGAAGATCAATCCGGCGAAGACTTCGATCTTCGACATGGAGCTGTCCGATTTAAGCGTAGAGAATTATAACCCGCATCCTTCGATCAAGGCTCCGATTGCCGTATAGAAGAAAGGTCGGTGAAGCTGCATGTCCGTTACACTTATAGCCGCGATGGACAATAATCGCCTGCTGGGCAAGGACAACAAGATGCCTTGGCATCTGCCTGCCGAAATGGCTTATTTCAAAGAGAAAACGATAGGAAAGACAGTGCTTATGGGTAGGAAGACATTCGAATCATTAGGAGGGAGACCGCTTCCTAATCGTCGGAATGTGGTTCTGACCAGACAGTCCGGGCTGAAGCTGCAAGGATGTGAAATTGTACATTCGCCGGAGGATGCCGTGAAGCAGTATGGCTCGGCACAAGACGAGCTGATGGTTATTGGCGGCGCAGAAGTATACGGATTGCTTCTTCCTTTTGCCGACAAGCTCCTGCTGACCGACATTAACGTTGATCTTGGCGAAGGCGACGCCTATTTTCCCCTTTTTCCACGGGAGGACTGGCAGCTGGCGGATAGTCGATTCCGGGCGTCGGACGAGAAGAACAAGTATGATTTCACCTTACAAACCTATGTAAGGAAAACGTAATTACGCCTGTTCGGCAAATGTACGCTTAAACGAACATTACGTCATAAAGTGCAAATGATTATGCGGAAAATCCATTAACGAGTTCAACAAAGGAATGCTAGCATGTTATAATATGAATAATTGGATTCCCGGTATCGGACGAAATGCTGAATTGAACGAAGCAATGGGAATTAGGGATGGAGGAAAAGCGATCATGTCTACACCAACAGGGTTTATGGAATATCAGCGCGAATTGCCGGCCGATCGCGACCCGCTTGAGCGCATTAACGATTGGAATGAATTTCATAAGCATTTTTCCGAAGAACAGCTGCGCACGCAAGGCGCGCGCTGCATGGATTGCGGGACGCCGTATTGCCATACGGGCATTGAGCTTGCCGGCACGGTATCTGGCTGTCCGGTCAATAATCTGATTCCCGAATGGAATAATTTGATTTATAGAGGCTTATGGCGCGAAGCGCTGGAGCGTTTGCACAAAACGAATAATTTCCCTGAATTTACCGGACGTGTCTGTCCCGCGCCTTGCGAGGGCTCTTGCACGGTGGGACTTATCGGGGATGCGGTTACGATCAAGTCGATCGAACAAGCCATTATCGACAAAGGCTTCGAGGAAGGCTGGGTTGTCGCGCAGCCGCCGAAGATGCGCACCGGCAAGCGTGTTGCGGTTGTAGGCTCTGGCCCTGCGGGCATGGCTGCAGCTGCGCAATTGAACAAAGCGGGCCATACGGTCACCGTCTATGAGCGTGCCGACCGGATCGGCGGTTTGCTTACGTACGGCATTCCGACGATGAAGCTGGAGAAGGATATCGTTCAGCGGCGGGTAGATTTACTAATTGAAGAAGGTATTACGTTCGTGACGAATACGGAGATCGGCAAGGATATTTCGGCTAATGAGCTGATGGAATCCTTCGACGCGGTCGTGCTTTGCGGCGGCGCTACTCGCGCACGCGAAGTGGATATTGAAGGACGCGGCCTGGACGGCATTCATCTTGCTATGGATTATCTCAACGGAACAATCAAGAGCTATCTGGATTCAGGCTTCGAAGACGGTCAATTCATTGATGCCAAGGGCAAGGATGTCATTGTCATCGGAGGCGGCGACACGGGAACGGACTGCGTCGGCACAGCGCTTCGACAAGGCTGCAAATCGGTCACGCAATTCGGCACCGTCGGCAAAGCGCCGCTCGTTCGTGATTCGGCGAAGAATCCTTGGCCGCAATTCCCGAATGTCTATACGCTCGATTATGCCCAGGAAGAAGCGAAAGCCTTGTACGGCGAAGATCCGCGCGCATTCTCCGTATTGACGAAGAAATTCGTCGGCGACGAGAACGGCAAGCTGAAGGAGCTTCATACGGTGCAGATCGAACGCATTGTGGATGAAACCGGGCGCAAAATTTACAACGAAATTCCGGGTACGGAGAAGGTATGGCCGGCGGATCTCGTGTTCATCGCAGTTGGTTTTGAAGGTCCGGAATCCACTGTAATTGAACAGCTTGGTCTGGAGCAGGATCGTCGTTCGAACGTGAAAGCGGCTTATGGCAAATACACGACGAATGTTGATAAAGTATTCGCAGCAGGCGATATGCGTCGCGGTCAAAGCTTGATTGTATGGGCGATCAACGAAGGACGCGAAGCAGCGCGCGAAGTTGACAAATATTTGATGGGCTCTTCGATGTTGCCTTAGGTTAGAGGGCATGTCGTAATAAATTGCATTTTTGGAGAAGCGCCTGCGGGCGCTTTTCTTGACTTCCAAGCATATAAATGTTTTGCATAGAGCACTGCTTCGGCTGCAATCGTTAGCTGAACAATAAGAGGAATGGGGCTGTGTCATGATTAAATATGGTCTTGACCATTATGCTGAATTGCAATTTATTTCTTTCGAGGGGACGCTTGAGCAAAGGGATCATCAATGGATCGATATCTTTCTACAACCGAAGCTCAGCGAATCAACGCCTGTTCCAGACGATATTATCGCTTTCTCGATTCTGGTCATCTGCACGCATGACGGAACAGTCGTCCAGATGATTCCGCAGGATGAAGATTGCGATTGCGAATATGGCTTTACAGCTGACGAGAAGGCACAAATAACGGCCTTTGTGAACAGCGTTGAAATACAAGCGGCTATTCAAAAATTACACTCCCCTTGAGCAGGAAGGATGTGGTAAGATTCGTATAAGAATGCATGAAGGGAGAGCTTCATGATGGCCAATTCCGCTTATGTATTGACGCCAGGGGATGTGCGTATGATCAGACATTACGTGCAAGCGAAATATACCGGCTTGACGATGGACAAGCATGCCGATATAATCGCGAACGCCGTGAAACGAATCATACATAAGCAGTTGCCGGATTTCGAGCTGTCCTTGAAGGAGCGTTTGACGAGCGCGTTAATTCGCAAAACGGTGCTGGAGGAGCAAAAACCAGTGACCGCCGATGATATTTATAAGCTTTGTCTTGAACTGGATCATTCCCAAGATTCGATAGCGAAGCCTCTTCATGCTTGGCTGCGCGAGCAAGAGGTGCGACTGTTCTCTGCATCGCCCCTCGCGGGAGAGGACAATAATGGCAAGGAGGAAGCGCACCCCAAACAAGCTCTGGTTATACCTTTCCCTGTAGTCGCTCCCCCGTCCAGAATGAATCGTCGCAGAAGCCGAACATGGGTATTCGGGGCGTTGAGTCTGCTCCTGATCTCTGTGTGCAGCCTATACGGGATGCTGCAATCTGCGGCATCCGACATGAACACACCGCTCATTAACCCGCTGGAAACGGCATCAGCGCCGTTTGGCATGATGATTCCGATGGAGCTTCCGGAAGCTCCTTATCCGAATGAATTGCCAAAGGAGCTGCAGTATGAGGCGATTGATCAACATCAACTGATTGCTTTCTTGAAAAGCAGGGACTCCATGCTGGCTGAACCTGCCTTCTATGATGCGATTATGGAGGCTGCCGAAAGCTTCAATATTCATCCCGCGTTCTTGTTCGCCATTACCGGGCAGGAGCAGTCCTTTGTGCCAAAGTCGGACGGCAACGCCGAGAAGATTGCCAACAATCCGTTCAATGTGTTCTACAGCTGGCGGGATTACAATACATCCATCAAGGATTCAGCGGCTATCGCGGCGAGAACGATCGTAAGGCTGAGCAAGAACAGACCGCCGGGAATGGATGCGTTCACCTGGATTAACCGGGAATATGCCGAAGATCCGAATTGGGCCAACGGCGTTCGCGCGATATACAACAAAATTATCATTGAAACGAAGCAGTAACGAAGCAACCGGCTTGTAACGCCATAAAGGAGCGATCCAATCTTGAAGACGCTAATCATCGCGGAGAAGCCTGATATGGGCAGGAACATTGCGGCTGCCATCGAACCGAAAGCCAAAAATCATCGCACGTACATGGAAGGCGAGCGCTATATTATCACATGGGCAATCGGTCATTTGATTGGACTTGCCGAGCCGGATGCCTATGATGATCGATACAAAAAATGGAATATCAATGATTTGCCGATTATACCGGAGAAGTTCAAGCTTGTGCCGAACAAGAAGACGATGGATCAGCTCAAGGTAATCAGCGAGCTGTCTAAGCGCTGTGACGCGCTCGTAAACGGCTGCGATGCGGGGCGGGAGGGTCAATATATCTTCTCGCTTATTCAGCGTCATCTGAAGCTGAAGCAGCCTGTGAAGCGTCTCTGGATTTCCGATTTGACTCCGGAGACCATTCGCAAAGGCTTTGCGGAGCTGAGGGAAGGCTCCGAATACGAGCCGCTCACCAGAGCGGCGACAGCCCGCAGCGAAGCGGATTGGTTAATCGGAATGAACGGCTCCAGGGCCTTCACAACGAAGCACAACGTGCTGCTCTCGGTCGGTCGGGTGCAGACGCCTGTTCTGGCGCTCATCTATGATCGACAGAAATCGATAGAGGCATTCACTTCCTTGAAATTCTTTGATGTGGAGGGGCAGTTTGTCCAAGAGGAGACAAGCTACCGGGGAATGTGGCAGGGGGAGAGGATGACCGATGGGGATAAGGCCGGCGCGATTGCGGCCAAGGTGAAGGGGAAGCCGGCCCAGATTGTCTCATACGATCGCAAAAGCGTGAAGGAATTTCCATATAAGCTGTATGATCTGACTCTGCTGCAGCGGGAGGCGAACGGGAAGTTCGGCTTCTCCGCCAAGAAAACGCTTGATATTGCGCAGTCGCTCTATGAGAAGCATAAAGTGATTTCCTATCCGAGAACCAATTCGAACTATGTGAATGAACAGAACATACCCGAAATGCACAAAACCTTATCCGCTCTGCAAAATACGGAATACGGAGAGTGGGTTCAGGGCGCCAACCGCAGTATTGTGCATAAAGGGAACAAATATGTATGCAACCCGGCCAAGGTAGAGGATCATCATGCCATTCTGCCGACCAATCGCAAAGCGGGAGCTTTATCCGCGGAAGAGAGAAAGCTCTATGATCTTGTCGTGCGAAGATTTCTCTCCCAGTTCTATCCGCCGGCTGAATATGAAGCGCACAGCGTTATTACCGAAGTCGAGCAAGAGAGCTTCAAGACGAACGTGAAGGAGCTTGTCCGTATCGGCTGGAAAGCAATCTACGAGGATCAAAAAGAGAAGAAGGAACCCTCCGGCAAGAAGGATAAAGACGGAATTGCGGAGGAAGAGGATGAGGTGAATGAACCGTTCGTGTTGTCTTCAGGGGATCCGGCCCTCTGCATAAACGCAGAGGTGAAAGAGAAGGATACACAGCCTCCCAAGCCTTATACGGAAGGGACGCTGCTCAGGGCGATGGAAAGCGCGGGCAAGCAGATTGAAGACGAGGAAGTCCGGGATGCAATGAAGGATGGGGGACTTGGCACGCCTGCAACCAGGGCTGCCACGATAGAGAGACTGAAGAATGTCGGCTATGTCTCCATGGCCGGCAAAAGAATTATGATTAGTCAGAAGGGCAGAACGGCTATTGAATTAATTCGGAACGCGGGAGTGGAGCTGCTGACCTCTCCGGAGATGACCGGGATGTGGGAGAAAAGGTTGAATGAAATTGCCCGCGGCAGCGCTTCTGACGAACAGTTCATGGTTAATGTGAAGAAATTCGCTACGATGATTGTCGAGAAGGTAAGGCGGCAATCTCGCATGGATAAAGCCTTCTTCGAAGGAGAGGCCGAGCAGTCGCCTGCCAAGAGAAGAACGACCAAGAGCAAATCAGGCGCAGCCAAAGCAACTGTAAGCTCCCCCTCACGGAAGGCATCCTCCAGGAAGCTTTCAACTGGCGGTAAGGCTCAGGCATCAGAAGAGCGTACTGAACCAACAATCATCGGAGGCTGTCCGCGCTCAGGCTGTGGCGGCACAATATTTATGGGGCGCAAGGGCTATGGCTGTTCACATTATAAGTCAGGGTGCTCATTCGTCATTTGGAAGGAATGCTTCGGTCGTCGCTTGACCGATTCGCAAGTGAAAGCACTGATTGAGAAAGGCAAAACGGCAAAGCTGAAGCTCGTGCTAAGCAACGGGGAAGAGATGAGCGGTCGGATTGTGATGAAAAATAAAGAAACAGGCGAGTTAGCAACGGAGCAATAGGAAGAACGCACGTGAATTGGACGTCATGGGACACGCAGAATCAGGCATAGGCTAAAGCATCAAATGAAATTGGAGATGATGCGAGGCTATGCCTATTTCCACGCCGCTTGTTGTTCTAACCGTTAAGACAGCCTTTCCGAAGGCGGAGCTGTCAATTCCGTACATTGCCAAGGGCTCCAATCCTCAGGCCGTAAAAATAATGAATGACACGATAATGTCTCATGTGAAAAGGCTGGTGAGCAGTCAAGGCAGCTTGGAGGATCCGAAGGCGGAAATGCTGGGCTATTATGAATTGAAAACGAATGAAAAAGGCGTATTTAGTTTATCTCTCTACAACTACGCCTTCACTGGAGGCGCGCATGGCATGACCTTGCAGCAATCCTTGACGTTCATGACGGATACAGGGGCTTTGTTCGAGTTGGAGCAGCTCTTCAAGCCGGGAAGCGATTATATGGCCAGAATAAGCAAAATCGTAGCAGCGCAAATTGAAGAAAGAGGCATTGAGACGCTCGAGCCTTTCAAGCAGATCTCGGAGCAACAGTCATTCTATGTGGCCGACCGCTC
Source organism: Paenibacillus sp. HB172176 (assembly GCF_011947265.1). GTDB lineage: Bacteria > Bacillota > Bacilli > Paenibacillales > Paenibacillaceae > Pristimantibacillus. The sequence goes on along the minus strand of NZ_JAATHD010000020.1, from coordinate 39,686 downwards.
GCTGGTCATCTACTTCCAATTGTATGAGCTTGCGGCTTATGTGTACGGCTTCATCTACTTCCCGATCTCTGTGTATGCCCTGCAAGACATTATTGCGGAGGAGAGCCCGCTTGGCGTAATGCTTGCAGGCGATTAGCGTTTCAAGTAAGAATGGATGGCCGAAGGAACATCAATCAGGCGTTCCAATGTCAGGAAGGCGCCTCTGGGCTGCACATCGATCTGCACCACGTTGTAATGCCATTCCTCCTCGCTGCGCATATGAATCGCGTGAATGCCTGCAGTCAAAGCAGGCACAACATCGGTACGTATCGAGTTGCCAATCATCCATGTCCGCTCTCGATTGAAGCTGCCGCTTGCCAATATATCCTCCAGCGCTTCATTATTCTTCAATTGCCGAATATAGACGCGGGATTCGAAGAAGCGGTCAAGCTTCATCTTCTCAATCTTGCGGGACTGGATCAGCGGTTCGCCGCCGGTATAGAGATGCAGCTCATGTCCTTCGGACGCGAGTCGCTCCAAGGTCTGTTCCATATTGGGGTAAGGCTCGGTATCGTGGTCATAGACGCTGTAGCCGAGCTTCCATAGGAAATCAACCTCTGTATCTGAGCGGCGGCGCCCGGTAATTGCACAGAAATGCTCGTAGGTTTCAACAAAGGATTGCGGGAAATGCTCGCTCTTGAAGCCAGTCTCGGCAATAAGGGCAACGTCTCTCTCCAGTTGCATGGCTCGTACGGAAGCGGGGGTGACGACCCCATAACCGTTGAACCATGTTGTAACGGTATCTATAAACTGATCGACTATAAAGAAAAAGTATTTGTTGCAATAGATTAGCGTGTCATCCAAATCAAATAATATTTGCTGCTTCATCCTCTGCATTTCTCCTTTGCGGCAGCTTCTGCTATTGTATGATCAATCTACCGCAAAAGACAGTGCCCAGTCAACGGACGAGCCTTCCAAAGGGGACAAATGGCAGAAATCGTGAAATCAACCGGTGTGCTTCTGCGCGTATTTCAATTGAGCGGCGGTTAGTTGGCTCTTGATAAACGCGATGCGTCTTCGAACGTAGAAATCTCTGCTGTCGCTCTTCAAATCCCCGGGGCTGATCACCTCCTCCGTTGCATTGTCGATAATGGTCAGCCGTCCGTCCTTATAAAACTTAAACGTCAAATCGCGGCATGGACGAGCCTTCTCTACATAGCGGAAATTTTCACAGTTCTTTTTCATGATGATCTAGCCTCCTCGGAAATGTTTTATAGGCGAAACAGGAACGTTTGTTCTTTTTCTATTATAGCAAACATTTGTTCGGGTGGAAAGTGTTTTTTATTTGCCGTAAACTAGCTTTATAGATACGCAATAGTGTTTCGGACAGAAGGGATGCGTGACATGTTAAAGATAAAGAAATTAACGAAACGAATTCCAGGCGGGCCCAAGGTGCTCGACGATATCAGCTTCGATGCTTATGAAGGAGATTTTATTGCGGTGAAGGGAAGCAGCGGGAGCGGCAAATCGATGCTGCTCAAATGCTTGGCTTTGCAGGAAAAATGGACTTCGGGTACATACATGTTTGAGGGGAAGGATGTCCTTAAGGAGGGATTTGCCGCGAAATATAAAGTGAAGCGGCAGGTTGCTTATCTGGAAGAGAAGCCGTTCCTGTTCCAGGACAAAACCGGTTTGAAAAATGTTATTATCGGCTCGGTGAGCCAGACACCGACATGGCGCAGATGGACGGGCATCGTGCGCAACGACGATTATATGGGCGCCATGGATATGATTGAGAAGAGGGGCTTGCTCGATAAGGCGAAAATGAAGGCGAAGCATCTGAGCGGGGGAGAGAGACAGCGCATCGCCATAGCGAGAGCGTTGGTTCACGGGGCGAAGGTGATTGTGGCGGACGAGCCTGTCTCGGGGCTCGACCCGCATGCCGCCGATCAGGTGCTGAGCGAGCTTAAGGCTCTATGCAAGGAAGAAGGATTGATCGTAATTGCGGTGCTGCATCAAGGCGACTGGGCGGAGCGCTACGCGGATCGGATTCTCGGTCTGAACAAAGGCCAATTGGTCGTGGATGTGTACGGAAGACGATTAACAGAACGGGAGAAGCAGCTGATCTAATCTGCTTCTGCGCGAATCAATCCATCGAACAAGTCCAAGCTCCGGCAAGCGGGAGTTTGGGCTTGTTCGCGTTGCCTGCCGGAATGCCGGGACGAAAAGGCTCATATGCTAGTACGGGAGGTGATGCGCGTGCTGGCCGCTTATCTCGGATTTGTACTGGCTTTTGGCGTCTGCATTGTGATTCTGTTAATAGGAATAAAAGCGCAGAGAGGGATTGAGAACAGTCGATATCAAAGCATGCTGCCATACGGCGAGGAGACGCAGCTTATGCAAGACAAGCACGAACTTCATCGATATGGCTTCGCGCAGCTGCTGCGAAGGAAAATGAATGGCATCTCGGCCCTTGGCTTGTCCTTTAATGTAATGGCATTAATCGGGGGGGCAGCGCTAATCTACGGTCCTGCCGTACAAGCCGGAGGTTTCACGGTCATTGCGGTCGGTCTTCCCGTCGTTGCCCTCTTCTCCATCCTGGTCTCCGCCTCGATCGCGGAGCTTTCTTCCCAGATGCCGACAGCAGGCGGAATTTATCATGCGGCGCTTCGCCTCGGAGGCAGGCGCCTCGGGATGCGCGTGGGCATTTATCAATGGCTCGGGCAGCTTGCGATGCTCGCGCTGTTCATCGGAGGCGCGGCATACCTAACGGACGGCTATGCGGCGCAAAGACTTGGTTATGGAATCAGCTTCTACAGCTTTTGGAGCTGGAGTCTGGTTATCTCGGCCTCCTATTTCGCCGTCAACAAATGGGGCGCAGCCATGAATCGTTTTGTTCAATTCGGCGCATTCTGGGGCCAATTGCTGCTTGCCGCTCTGATCATAGGGAGCCTTGCCTGGACATTCTGGCCCTTGGGGTTCGATCCGTCCGAACTGTATCATTGGCAAAATGCGGATTTGACCGGCGGAGTTTCTCCAGCTTCATTCGCTGTGGGCTTGCTGCTGCTCTCCAAGCTCTTTCTCGGCAACGAGGGAGCTGCGCAGGGCGCGGAAGAAATTATTGAGCCTCGAATCAAATCGCCGTGGGCAGTATTTCTCTCTTCGGCTTATATGTATGTGATCGGCTTCGTACTGCTCTTCTTCATGTCCTTGATTCTCTTGACGGCGGGAGGCGTTTCCTCGGCAATGGCATCGACTAGCCTGATTGATAACGGTATCCCGTTTCTGTTCCAGCAGCTTGCGGGCAGCGGCATTCTTGCTTCGCCTCTTATTCAACTGCTTATTCTTATCTCGCTGTGGCAGAGCGGGTCTCAGTCGATGTCGCATTGTTCAAGGCTGCTATTCAGTATGGCCAGGGACGGAAGCGTGCCTTTTAGCGGGAAACTGGGCCATGTACGCGCTGACCGCCGCATTCCTCTTAACGCGCTCCTTGCGAGCGGGCTATCGGCTCTAGCGCTGCTCGCATTGGCTTCAACCGCAACTGCTGGCTTCCCTGTCTTGCCTCTGTTGTCGCTCTCCATTCTCTGCTTGTATTCAAGCCACGGCATCTCAATCGGTTTAAAACTAAAGCAACAACTGGACAGTCGCGGGCGGACATTTCTCCATGCCGCGCGCAAAGACGAGCGAGGACCTTGGCAACTGGGCAGTTGGAGCACGGTCATTCATATCCTGGCTCTTCTCTGGCTGGGGATATCCATCCTGCTGGCCATTCTCTGTCTGCCATCCTTCGGCTTGATTGTGACTGCCGCAGCGACGCTTCTGTCTACAGCTCTCCTAATGAGATATGGAGCGACTGGAGGCGTATCCCCGCAGAAGTCCATGGACAAAAGGCGCGAAAGCGAGGATTGGTCGAGAATCGAACGCGATTATTCCGCATAGCTGTTTATTTTACGCAATATTCAGGCAATTGACGGGAAATAGTATGGGAAGGATGGGATCATTTCCCGGGGAACCGCAAAAAGCTACAGGTTTGATAGCGTTTCGACATGATTGCATGCGAAAAAATAATTAAAGCTGTGAAATAGATATGATTATAGCGAATGAAAGAACGATTTTGCCAAGGAATGGCTTTTGCTATTATACTATACTTGCAGCATGCACACAGAAGAGGTGTACAACTTATGAATGTCAATCGAACCCGCCCCATCATTTCATCCGTTCAAGTCGGAGAGCCCGTCTTGATCGACCACGGAAACAAGCAGGTGCTCAGCGGAATATGGAAGCGGCCGAGCGATCATCCGATCTATGCGAGCAGGCTGGGCATGGAAGGCGACGCGCAAGCCGATACTGTGAATCACGGAGGAGAAGACAAAGCGATCTGCGCGTATTTCGGATCAAGATATTCCTATTGGGAAGCCGAGTATGGAAGACCCTTTCCGAATGGCTCCTTCGGGGAAAATATTACGATCAGCGATTGGACCGAGGAGGAAATCTGCATCGGCGATGTAATCGCAGGCGACGAGGTCGTGCTTCAGGTTAGCCAGCCGCGACAGCCTTGCTTCAAGCTGGGGCTGCGGCATTCGCTGGCGGAATTGCCCGTTCGGGTGCGGGAAACCGGGTATTCGGGCTTTTATTTCCGCGTTATTCAGGAAGGCAACATTCGTTCGGGAGAGCCGTTAAAGGTAGTGCAGAAGCATTCGGCGGGCTGCAGCATCATGCAGGCGAATCAAGTGATGTACGTCCATACCGGGGATCGGGTCAAAATCGAACAATTGCTTACGGTGGAACCCTTGTCCGAGAGCTGGAAGAAACAGCTTCAGAGCCGGTTGAACAAGCTTTAGATTCATATTATGAGGGATGGGAGCTGTTGCGTCGTATGAGTTTGGCGAAAGCGCTGGGATACGATGAGTTCGAGAAATTGTTAATCATTAACGCGGATGATTTCGGGCTGTGCCATTCGGTTAATGGAGCGATTCAGCAGTTATTGACAGAGCATGCGGTAAGCTCGGCAACCATAATGATGCCTTGCTCCTTCAGCAGAGCCGCCGCCAGGTGGAGTGCATCCAATCCCCAATACGATGTTGGCGTGCATCTGACCTTTACCAGCGAATGGGAGCCTTACAAATGGGGGCCGGTCACAGCCAACGGCGATGTTTCGTCCCTGGTAACGAAAGAAGGCTATTTCCCGACGGGAAGCAAAGCATTCGAGGAGCAGGCAATGAAGGAGCATGTGAAGCTTGAGCTGCGGAACCAGATTGAACAGGCGATCAGCCTTGGCATGACGCCGACGCATGCGGACAATCATATGGGAAGCTTGTACGGCTTGCAAACGGGCAACCATTTTCTGGCCGAGACGCTGGAGATATGCGCCGAATACGGCTTGCCGTTTCGGCTGCCGCGGTTTTTGAACATGGAGAAGGGGCAGGTAGCGCCGAAGGAGATGGAGGAACAGGCGAAGCAAATTGCCGCGCTTGCGGACGCCAAGGGTGTGGTCATTCTGGATTATTTGATTGGCTTGCCGTTCCAGCTCGGGGCAGCGGAAACGCTCGACAGCTTCAAGGCCGACATGCTTGAGCTGCTTGGCAGTCTGAAGCCCGGCGTGTCGGAGCTGATTATCCATCCTTCTCTGGTGACAGACGAGCTGCGTTCCTTCCATATGGAGCCCGAGAAACGCGGGTTGGAGCACGCCCTGTTCCTTGATTCGGAATTTTCCACTCACATTCAAAAGCTTGGCATTCGCGTTATCAAGTGGAGCGAGCTCCAGAAGCTGCAGCGCGATCGCAAGAGAGCCTGACAATCCAATCCATCATTAATTCGATCATTGAAGGAGAGAACCCGAGTGTCTTATGAATCCATAGCGAGATTGGCTGGAGATGTAAAAGAAAACGTTAACAAAGTCATTGTCGGCAAAGAGGATATTATCGATTTGCTGCTCATCGCATTCATCACTTCGGGCCATGTGCTGCTTGAGGATGTTCCAGGAACCGGCAAGACGCTCTTGGCCAAGTCGTTCGCGCAGTCCTTGCATCTCGATTTCAAGCGGATTCAATTCACGCCCGACTTGCTTCCGTCCGATCTGAGCGGCATTCACTTCTACAATCAGAAGCTGGGAGAATTTCAATTCCGTCCGGGACCGCTCTTCACGAATTTGCTTCTGGCCGACGAGATCAATCGGGCAACGCCGAGAACGCAATCCAGCTTGCTCGAATGCATGGAAGAGCGACAAATCAGCATCGACGGCGAGACAATGAAGCTGCGGCCTCCGTTCATGGTTATCGCGACCCAGAATCCAATCGAGCAGCAAGGAACGTTCCCGTTGCCGGAAGCGCAGCTCGACCGATTCCTGTTCAAAATCAAGATGGGTTATCCGACAACGGAAGAAGGCGTGAAGCTGCTTCATCGATTCCGGGACAGCAACCCGCTTGCCGAATTGTCGGCGGTCGCGGGCGATGAGAGCATCCAAAGCGCGCAGCGAGCCTTCTCCTCCGTAAAGATATCCGATGAAGTTGTGCGTTATTTGCTTGCTATCGTCGAGAGCACGCGAAAGCGCGACGATGTGGCGGTAGGCGTAAGTCCTCGCGGGAGCCAGGCATTGCTGCGAGCGGCGCAGGTGCATACGATTTTGAGAGGACGGGATTTCGTAGCGCCTGACGATATTAAAGCGATGGCGAAGCCGGTGCTCTGCCACCGCATCGCGCTTCGCGGCATATCACGCACGGCGGGACAAGCGGAGCGCATCATCGAGGAAATTATTCATCAAATCGAGGTTCCGGCAGAAGCAGACCTGTCTGTACAGTAGGAGGAGCTGATCATGGCTATCTTATGGTTCGTCATCACGGCTGTCCTCTTAATGGGGGCTCAGACCTATCTATTCAAAAAATGGGCGCTCAGCAAGCTGACTTTCGAGAGGAGATTCAGCTCGAAGACCTGTTTCAACGGCGAGACGGTAGAATGGGTGGAGCAGCTGTCCAATCGAAAATGGCTGCCTGTTCCTTGGCTGAGGGTCGAATCCCAGCTCTCATCGCATCTCCGCTTCGGCAAGCAGGAAAACCTCGATGTAAGCAGCGGTCAGATGTATCAGAACCATCGAAGCTTCTTCACGCTAGCTCCTTACACGAAGATTACGAGGACCCATCGCATCACGCCGGACAAACGGGGCTGGTACAAGATGAATACGGTTACTTTGACGGGAGGAGATCTGCTCGGAAGCGCTCAGAACTCCATTCAGCTTTCGCTTCAGGAAGAGCTGATCGTCTTTCCGCTGCCGGCAGAGGTGCCGCTTGATCAGCTGCCGTTCCGAAGCTGGCAGGGCGAGAACCCGGTTCGCAGACATGTCATCACCGACCCGTTCTCGATTGCGGGCACGAGAGGATATCAGCCGGGAGATACGCTTCGACAGGTGAATTGGAAGGCGACTGCCAGAACAGGAGAGCTGCAGGTGCATCAATACGACTATACCGCCACGCGTTGTATGATGATCTATCTCAATGCCGAGGATGTCGAGGGCATGTGGAGAGCAATTTCGAATGAAGCCTTAATCGAACGCGGCATTGAATGGGCCGCGGGCGTCGCCGAACGCGTCATTGCGCAAGGCATGCAGGTTGGCTTCATGGCGAATATGCCGATCATGGGCACGATCGAGAGCGCTTATGCGGAGCCGCTGAGCGGACAAGATCATCTGTATGGTTTGTACGAGCTGATGGCCAAGCTCGCGATGGAGCGCACCCAGAAATTCACGGAGCTGCTTGAGGAAGCCGTAGAGCTTAGGTATGCCAATCGGGATGTCTTGCTGCTGTCGGCTTATTGGAATGATGAGCTGGAGCAGCTGGCTGAAGAGCTGCGGCATAATGGCAATGCGGTGGCATCATGGCTCATTCCCGAGAAGAACGAAGGAGCTAAGACGGGCAGTGCCGGGAAGGAGGGCGTCGCATGATCGAGGGGAGGGGTTCAATCGCCCGGCTTGCTTATGTCGGGATGGGTCTGGTGGAGATTCTATTCTACCTGCCGTTATTGCTTGTTGTTGGCGTGTATACCTTGCCTGATACTGCAGCGTTCATCTGGCTGGCTGCTCTGAGTCTCCTGTATGCGATCACGGCATTATTGTACAGACTGAACTGGACGCATAAGCCGTTATGGCGTATTCTGTTGTCTGCCGCGCTTAGCCTGGGCTTGATTGCGTCTGTTCTTCTGACGGCAGGGGAGGGGATGAAGCTGCCGGCTTTGCTTGCTTGCGGATTCATCGGGGCGTTGCTGACAGAACGCGGCTTTGCAATGCGCAGAGCGGGGTGGAATCAATCCTTCAGCTCAGCGCATCAATTTTTCGGAATTATGGCATACTTGGTTATCCTGTTCCTCAGGGCTATCTATCTGCATGAGCTGGACGCCTATGTACGTTTCCTGAACTTCAGCGGCATGGCAGCCGTTCTTGCTTTCCTTGCCCTTATGAATGAAAGACATCTGCGTAAGGAGCTGCTGGAATCTCGCAAGACGAAGGCGGCTGCAGCTTCTCAAAGACGAAATCGCGCGATGATGATCATCCTGTCGGCTGTTCTTATCGTGATTGCCTTCTTCCATCAATTGCAAAATAGTCTTAATCATGCCATTAAATCGTTCATGAAGTGGATTTTCTCCTGGTTCGGCGGATCGGAGTCGGCGCCTCCGCCTCCCGAAACGGCCCCCCCTCCCATACAGCCGCCGCTTGCTGCCGAGGCGAATGAGCGATCTCCAATTCTGGAGTTTATCGAAGAGTGGATCAAAAACATCGTATTGGTGCTCGTAGCCATTGCGCTGCTGGTTGCGTTGTATTTGATTATGAAGCGAGTCGCCGCTTATGTGATGAAGCTGTACGTCAGGCTAATGAACAAGGATCTTGACAATCGGCGAAAGGGCAAGGATGAATCGGGATACGAGGATGAAGTCGAAAGATTAATGTCGTTAAATGAATGGGGCAAGCAATTCGGCAAGAGATTCAAAGGAAAATCCCTTCATCCGCTCGACAAATGGGACGAGCTTACGGCCAACGATGCCAGAATTCGGTCATTGTTTCGTCAAATGCTTCGCAAGGAGATGCGGGAAGGCTATGAGCATCGGAGCTCGTTGACGCCCAGGGAAACGGCAGAGGAGCTTGGCAGGAGGACTGACGACAGATTGGGGGAAGAGCTGGAGGCATTGGTGCAAACCTATGAGGCTGCCAGGTACGGCGGGAAGCTGCCTAGCGATGAGCAAATCGCGAAGCATAGCAGCTGGCTCAAGCTGGTACACAAAAAATAACGGCAAATCGCCGTTATTTTTTGCTTGCTTCTACTCGTCCCAGCATATGATCAACGATTTTCTTGCCATGAAAGCGGCCGGATTCAATGAAAATTTCATTCGCTTCATGACGGGAAGCAACCACGCCGGCCAGATAAATACCGGGGATGTTCGTCTCCATGGTGTTCTCGTCAAAGGTCGGATAGCCTTCCTTCTCCATCGTTATGCCCGACTCTGTCAGGAATTGGCGATCAGGATGGAAGCCCGTCAAAGCCAGAACAAAATCGTTCGCAAGGTGAAAGCGCCCTTCGGGACCTTCTACCGAAATTTCTCTCGGTGAAATTTCAACGACTCTTGACTGGAAATACATCCCGATGATTCCGCTCTCGACCTTCTTCTCGAACATTGGCCTGACCCAGGGCTTAATGCTTGGAGAATATGATTCTCCCCGATAGACGATGGTTACCTCAGCGCCTATACGCTCCAGCTCCAGCGCGGCGTCAATAGCCGAATTGCTGCCCCCGATAATAGCAACCTTCATCCCCGCATACGGATGCGCTTCGCGGAAGAAATGACTTACTTTATCCATATTCTCTCCCGGAATGCCAAGCTCATTCGGATGGTCGAAATAACCGGTTGCGATGATGACATGGCTGCAGCGATATTCCAGAGGACTGTCAAATCGGTCATGTCCTGTCAGTTGAAATCCTTCGCCGGCTCTTACGATGGAAGTGATGGTTTCATAAGGTTGAATACGAATGCCGTGCCGCTGGGCGGCTATCCGATAATAATGCAAGGCTTCCAGGCGCGTGGGCTTCTCGCTTGCCGTGGTGAACGGAATATCTCCGATTTCCAGCTTCTCCGACGTGCTGAAAAATTGCATATAGGTCGGATATTGCGATATGGAATGAACGAGATTGCGTTTCTCGATAACGAGCGCTGAAATGCCGTTCTTCTGCAGCTCGATGGCGGCCGCCAAGCCGCAGGGCCCCGCGCCAATGATAATCGTATGTTCCATGTTCAAGGGAAAATCCTCCTTCATGCAGCTGTTCATGCAGTTATTGGATACAAAAATTAAGGCAAAAGCTTATCTTGAACCCCCAATCTTTTGATGTATAATGAAAAGAAAAACAAGTTATAGGGATGGGGGAGAGACGATGCGAAGACGATTTGTCATCGAGGCCGTGATGATCGCCACTTATGGACATTTGCTCGTGCCGCGCTATCCGGTGGATTATGTGATTCCCTATTCATCAATCGCCGAATTGTACGAAATACGAGAAAGCAATGATCCCGTGATGGACGATCTGGATGAAGATCAATATGTGAAGACGAAGGTGAATGAACTTATCCTCTTCTTCGAGGATGCGCTCAACCGCAAAAAAATCGAAAAGGCGATTGGGGCGCCTTGGCGCGAGAGCACGCCGCTATTGCTTAGCGAGCAAATTCAGTTCACGATCGTCAATGCCATGGATACCGCGCAATACGGCGAGCTGTTCGATCCGGTAGAAACCGAGCTGTTACTCACGGGCATCCGCCTCCAAATTCCGCTCCTGACCGATCAATTCGACTTTCAGGACAAATTAATCGAAGCTGAAGTTCCCGTTCAGATTTACGATATCGAGGATTTCGAATTCGCCGTGGAAGAAGGAATTTCCGCGATGGATATCGAAGGCTGAGGCGCGATTCGAAAAAAGCTTTGATTAGGAATTATCCGAATTCCTTCGATCGATCGCCTCGGCCATGGTTTTGTCCGTCAAATGGGCATAGATTTGCGTTGTTTCGGGAGAGGCATGTCCAAGCTGCTCCTGCGTTTTGTAAATATCATTCTGCAAATAATAATCGGTCGCGAAGGAATGCCGCAGCTTATGCACAGACAGATACGGCTTGCCGAAATGCTTCGCATATTTGATCACCATCGCCTGGATGGCGCGCTTGGTCATTCTCGAGCCCTCGTTCTTGCCGTTTGCAACAGCAAGGAACAGCGCCTTCTCTCTGCGCGGCGCCTTGTATCGGGCAGATCGCAGCTCCAGATAAGAAGCGAGATCCTCGGTCGCCTCCTGCCGGAAATAGACGGGCGTTTTGAAGTTATCGTCATTCTTGCCTTTGCGATAGACGTAACAAAGCTTCTTCTTCATGTCAATATCATCCATATTCAGATTGACAAGCTCCGATACCCGGAGACCGGAATGAAGAATGAAGGATATAATGCAAGCGTCGCGCACCTTGTTCTGTTCGAAGGCGTACAAGGCTTGTTTGTTGCGGCTAATCTCCTGTCCGTAATGCACCTTAACGAATGACAGAAACTCCGAAATTTCTTCCTCCTGCAGCAGCTTCCCCTCCAGCTTCGCCGCTGTATCCTTTGGCTTGTGCGTGCGCTTAATCGCGACCTTCGCCATTACATTCCGCTTCAGCAATGGATAGAATTCATCATCTTCGGCAATTTGGCTCAAGTAATGAAACAGGGAACGAAGGGAGCTGAGCTTCCTGGAAATCGTAATCCGTTGATTGCGCTCCACCTTGTAAGTGGATAGATACATCCGATATCCGTCTATGCTCTCCATCTTGAGCGTCTCAAGCTCCTTCAACGTTACATTCTTCATAGAATCCGCCTCCGACAAGCCTTCGGCCATGAGCCACTTCAGAAAGGTTTCATAATCCCTCATATATTCAACGAGCGAAGCGGGGGAGAGATCCGGAAGCTTATACTGAATAAATTGCTCAATGTACCAAGGCATGCAAGGCAGCTTGGCATCCAGCTCTTGTCGTTCCTTCTGCTTCAGTATATTCAAGATCGCATCGCCCCTTTCTCTTCCTACATTGTAGCAATTGACATAACGGGATTCAACACACATTCTATTTCGTGGGATGGGAAGCAAATTTATGTAATTCCTTCAATAAGGTTACATAATTCTGAAGCCCATGATACACTCTATCGTGTTGCAAACGACCATTCGCAGGACCGAATAGATAACTTCAATGGACAAGGAGGCAAAGAAACATGATGAAGAAAAAGATCTGGCAAGCTTTAATCGCATTCAGTTTGATAACAGCGCTTGTCACCACAGCGCCAAGCACTGCGGTTTATGCCGCTTCATCTTCAACGCTTTCTTATGGAAGCTACGACGGGGATGTCCCTGATTTGCAATTTCGATTGAAGACGCTAGCCTACTTTAATGCGGACGTTACCTCTTTCTTCGGAGAAGTAACGCGATATTCCGTCTTGCTGTTCCAGCAAGATTACGGTCTTACGGTGGACGGTATTGCCGGTCCTGAGACCTGGGCTGCGCTGAAGAAGGCTTCGGTGAATCAACATGAGCTTGATTTGCTCGCCAGAATTATATATGGCGAAGCCCGCGGCGAGATCTACGAAGGGCAGGTTGCTGTAGGCGCGGTTGTAATGAATCGACTGGCTTCGGCCCATTTCCCCAATTCCGTGCAAGGCGTGATTGAACAGCCTGGCGCCTTCACAGCCGTAAGCGACGGACAATATAATAAGGTTCCCGACGAAACGGCGTACCGGGCCGCACTCGATGCTGTCGCGGGATATGATCCCACCGACGGAGCGCTTTACTATTTCAACCCTGAAACGGCGACATCAAGCTGGATTTGGACGCGTAAGCAAACCGGCAAGATCGGCCATCATATTTTTGCGGTATAAACTATTCTTGCCATTGCAAAATAGTTACTCCACTCTGAAGGCCAGAAGCGTTAACAGACGCTTCTGGCCTCTTTCTCGTGAATTTGCAAGCGGGATTCATTCCTTGCCGCCGAACATGCTATAATAATGAGGTTAAATGGAAAACGGAGGTGAACATGCATGGCTGGCAGCAAGATGACCGTCGAGATTTGGTCGGACTTTGTATGTCCGTTCTGCTATATCGGGGAAACAAGGTATGAAATGGCATTGAAGCAATTCGAGCATCAAGGCCAGATTGAAACGGTATTCCGCAGCTTCGAGCTTGACCCGGGGGCAGTGTCCGACGAAGGCATGACAACATCAGAGATGCTCTCGAAAAAATACGGCTTGACGATGGAGCAAGTGAGAAGCTCCAATGAGCAGATGGTTCAGCGCGCCGCCGATGCGGGTCTGACCTTCCATCTGGATGATTTGCGAGTGCTTAATACCTTCGATGCGCACCGACTGTCCCATTACGCGGCGGAGCAAGGAAAGCAAGAGGAGCTTGCCGCTCTGTTGTTCCAGGCCTATTTCGACCATAATCGGGATATCTCGGATAGCTCTGTTCTGGTCGAATACGCCGTTCAAGCAGGGCTTCAGGAAGAGGGAGCGAGAGAGGCGCTTGGCTCGCATCGTTATGCGGATGAGGTTAAGCGAGATGAGGCGGAAGCTGTCGAGCTTGGCGTGCGAGGCGTTCCGTTCTTTGTCATTGACCGCAAATATGCCATTTCCGGTGCTCAGGATACGAACGTATTCCTGGAAACGTTAAACAAGGCTTGGCAGGAGAGAAATGCGGCACAATAACGATTCGAAATACGATCAGGGGGAATTTCTATTGACAGCAACGGCTAACAATCTGCTTCTATTCATTGGCTCGTACTCCGAAGGAGAGGATGAAGGCATACATATCTGTTCCTTCGACGGCGACCGCGAAGAGCTTGCCAGGCTAAGCTCGATTAGCGGGGTGAAAAATCCGACCTTTCTTAACGTTGACGAGAATCGGAAATTGTTGTACGCCATCGGAGAAGGAGAGGATGCGGAAGGCAAGAAGGCGGGAGAAGCGGTATGCTTCTCTTTCGATTCTGTGAGCGGCGGCTTGACGGAGTTAGGCCGCAAACAGACGGTGCATGCGACCACCTGCCATATTCAGCGCGATTCATCCAATGCATACTTGACCGTTACAAGCTATCATGGGGGATTGGTCGGATTATTAGCCTTGAATCCGGATGGCAGTATCGGCGAAGTGCTGGATGTGCAGCAGCATGCCGGCAGCAGCGTGCATCCGAATCAGGATCGGCCGCATCCGCATTCCAGCTTCTATAGCAGAGACGGACATTATTTGTTCGTTCAGGATCTGGGTCTCGATCTTATCGTCACTTATCGCATTGTTGACGGGAAGCTGGTCAAGCATCAGGAGACGGCGCTGCCGCCGGGCTCCGGTCCCAGACATCTCGTCGTTCATGGGACCCTCGATATGGTTTATGTCATTAATGAATTGAATTCAACGATTTCCGCTCTATCTTTCAACAGCAAGACCGGCTTGCTTGCACTCGAGCAAACGGAGAGCACGCTGCCAAGGGACTATGGAGGCGAGAACGGCTGCGCTGAAATCGCGATTTCAAACGATGGACGATTCTTGTACGGCTCGAATCGCGGCCATGACAGCATCGTCGTCTTCGCTATTGATCCTTTAACGGGAGGCATGACTACGATTCAGCATATTTCAACCGAGGGCGGACATCCAAGGCATTTCGCGCTCACGCCGGATGGGCGGCACATGCTTGTTGCCAATCGGGATGCGAATAATGTGGTCATCTTCCGTGTTTCGCCGAATCAGGGTACCTTGTCGTATTCGGGCAAGCAAGCGGCATTCAGCAAACCGGTATGCGTTATACCTAAAAAACTCTAATTCACGAACCAATTGGGAAGGGAACGAATATCAAGTTGACAACCAAAGACGAGCAAAAGCCTGCGCTTAAACCAACGAAAATTTTAAGATGCAAAAACCCGGAATGCAAGGCCTGGATCCGGGATATATTCACGGATAAAGAGCAGTTGGAGCAAACATGCCCGATTTGCAAGGGCCCCATGCTTCGCAGCATGAAGCATTTGCCGCCCGTTCAGAATAAGATCAAACGTGCGCCGCGCAAGAAGAACGATTAACTTTTCAAGCAGGAAGCAAGAGATGGGATGTCAGCCGGATGAAGAAATTCAAAAAATTTTATATCGAAACGACAAGTATATGCAATTTATCCTGCCATTTCTGTCCGCCGACGGAACGCGCAAAAGGCTTTCTTTCCGTAGAGGATTTCGCGAAAACGCTCGATCAAGTGAAGCCGCACACGGATTATATTTATTTTCATGTGAAAGGCGAGCCCTTGCTTCATCCCAAGCTAGACGAGCTGCTTGATATAAGCCATGAGAAGGGCTTTAAGGTCAACATTACGACAAATGGCACCTTGATCGTGAAAAATAGAGAGAAGCTGCTCGGGAAGCCGGCGCTAAGACAGATGAACTTCTCCTTGCACAGCTTCGACGGTCATGCCGGCTCGAAGGACAAAGCGGGCTATCTGGCTGCGATTATCGCATTCGCGAAGGAAGCGGTCGCTTCAAGCGATATAATCATTTCATTCCGCTTATGGAATCTGGACATGGACAATGAGGTGAATCGTCAGAGTCAAAAAAACCGGGAGCTGCTCGGGATGATCGAGAAAGCGTTCGAGCTCGATTATCATATTGAAGAGAAGTTCAAGCCCGGCACGGGCGTGAAGATCGCGGAGCGCATCTATCTGAATCAGGATCCTGAGTTCAAATGGCCCGCGCTGCATGAGCCGGAGGATGACGGGAAAGGATTCTGCCATGCGCTGCGCAGCCAAGCTGGCGTGCTGATTGACGGTACCGTCATTCCATGCTGCCTCGACGGCGAAGGCGTCATCAATCTTGGCAATATTCACAGGAAGCCGTTCTCCGAAATTGTCGAAGGAGATAGAGCCAATCGGCTCTACGACGGCTTCTCGCGAAGAGAAGCCGTCGAGGAATTATGCCGCAAATGCGGCTATCGCCAACGCTTCGGTTGAGTGGAGCAATGGATAAGAAAAGAGTCGACGCTAACTAAAGAGGGCAGCCATTAGTCGCAGAGACTATCGGCTGCCCGTATTTGGTTTGACTGAAGCTGCGCGGAGCGGCTTAGGATGTTAACTTCATATTCGCCTGAGCTTGCACCAATGCCTTCACGCGTTCCAGTCCTTCCCACATATCTCCGGGTCCGTCGTAGATAAGCACATAAGCGCCATTATAGCCGCTGTCTGCAACGGTCTCCAGCATGGCGCTCAGCTCCTCCGCATCCGGAATGCCTGATGCATCGTAGGTTGGCTTCACGTGGATGGATTGGCTTCGCGAGCAGGTAGCGGCAATCTGTTCCAGCTTCCCGGGATCTTTGTAATTGCCGAAGTCCGTAATAAAGCCGACTCGCTGATGGGTCTGCGAGAGCAGGGAGAGAGCGGCATGAGATGTTGACGTTAAGGATTTGAAGTTCTCGGTAATGATCTGCACATTCAGAGCCGAGGCGTAATCGGCAAGCGCCGATAAGGTCTTTGCGCTAAGCGCAATAGCCGCTTCGTCCGTGGGCGGCGCTTCGCCGGCAATGACGCGGATGCGTTTCGCACCGGTCTTGGACGCGATTGCAATCCAGCGTTTGATGAAGGCGATATCGGCTGTCCGCCGGCCATCATTGTGAGAAGTGATGTCGCCATAATCCAATAATAAGGTATCAAATGAGATCGAAGCCGCTTCAAACGCAGCCGATAAAGCTAACAGAAAATCATCGCTGCTCTCCGGAAAGTGAAAATGGCAAATTTCCAGAGCCTGATACCCTCTGCGCGCGGCTTCGCGAGGAAGCTCCAGCAGGGAGGTCAGGAGCGGCTGCTCCTGCTGCTTCTCTCTCTGAATCGATGCCTCCTCATCCCAATAAGTTAGCCGTAGCGGCCCCAAATGACGATGCAAGCTCCAACTGCTGATTGATAAATAACTCATGGTCATTAAAACCTCCTTAGCTTCTTATCTGCGCCAGTTCACGACGCCGTTGTCGTCGAGCGTGCCGAGAATCACATCGGCGATATGAGGATCCTCGAGCACGGTATTGCGAACCTTGTGATTGATTTCGGTTGCTTCCGCGAGCGAAAAGCCATTTTTCAGCTCTATGTAGGCTTCTACATGGTAGAAGCGGCCCTCTTGAATAATTCTCATGCGGGTAATATCGCTTACCTCCGGGTGCGAGAAGATCAGATTGCCGATGCGATCCTCCACGTCGCGAGGAGCCGCAACTCCGATCAAGCCCGCCATATTGTCATAACCCACCTTGAAAGCTACGCCTACCATTAAGAAGGCAATCAGTATGGTGGCGATGCCGTCCATGAGCTGGAAGGAGCTGAAGGTCGCGAAAAATACCGCGATCAAGGCGAGAAGCGAGCCCAGCGTAGCCACGATATCCTCATAGAAAACAAGCCTGGTTGGCGGGGCGGCTTTGCCCGCGTTGCGGAACGAGGCGAAGAAGATGCCGAGACCCTTCGCGTCGGAGCGGGATTCATGCACGATTTCCTTCATGGCTTTGATTAGTACGGAGCCGTCCATAATGATGGAGATGGCCAAGACAATGAAGTTAAGCCAGAAATCGCTTGATTCCTCCGGATGCTTGATGAGCTCGACGCCTTTATGGAAGGTTTCGTAAGCCATGACGGTAACGACGATGACCGCGAACATGCATACAATATTAATGACCCGGCCGAAGCCGGTCGGGAACCGTTCGCTCGGCTTGCGCTCCGCAAAGATGCTTCCGACGAAAACAAAGGTTTGGTTAATCGCGTCCGCAACGGAATGCATGGCCGATGCGAACATGGCGCCGCTTCCGCTGAAGCTTGCGGCAATCGCTTTGATAATGGCGATGCCGGTGTTGCCGAGCGCCGCGGCAAGCGAAGAGGTATTTCCTTTTTTGATTGAAGCCCATAAGCTGTTCATTGCTGCTTTCATCCTCCGATTTTCTTGGTTTGAATGATGTCATTATATTCCTAATCGATTGTTTGATCAAATGTTCTTATAATGGAGAAGATGACAGAGAGGGAGGAGGCGGTTAGCTGTGCTTACGACGGAGAGAATCGACAGTGCTGCTCAACAGCAAGAAGCATTCCGCGTACGGATGGAGGTTTTCGTCAAGGAGCAAGGCGTTCCGGCGGAAATCGAAATTGACGAGCACGAGAAGGAAGCTTCACATGTGCTGATCAGATACAATGATTATGCAATTGGAACCGGCCGCATCAGAGCGGTCGACGGTATTGCCAAGCTGGAGCGCGTATGCGTGCTGCCCGCTTATCGCATGGTGAAGGCTGGCGCGGCAATTATGCGGGAGCTGGAGCGCATCGCGTCTGAGAAGGGGCTTAAGCAGGCGAAGCTGCATGCGCAGACGCATGCGGCGGCCTTCTATGAGAAGCAGGGTTATTCCATCGTGTCTGACGTGTTTCTGGAAGAGAATATTCCGCATGTGAAAATGGTGAAGCAGCTCCGTTAGCTTGGCAGGAGCGGCTGCGATAGAAAGGCCTGTCCGACGTCTCGCCGAGACGTCGGACAGGCCTTCTTCGGTTTTGCAGATTGCCAGCAGTTGATTGGTCCTTAGCCGGTGGACGGACTATTCGGCGAATAGCCTTTCTGATTTTTATTCTCCGAGGTGGACTCGGCTAGATGATTCTCCGCTTGCTTGCTGTTCGCTTTATACGCGACGTTGCGCGCTTCGGCTGATTTCTGCTTATGTCTGCCCATGCTGCCACTTCCTCTCTGTCATGCCTCGCGAATCTTATGCATAAGCGCGCGAGCGATCTATTGTGCCATTCCGCAAAGTCACGCGCTTCTATAGCATATCCAGCTTCACGACTTCTACTCGATTGGAGAAGAAGGTCGCTCCGCCGCCCATATCCGCAAGTCGCTGCGGCGTGAGCGAATTGACGGATTGTCTGCCGAGCTGTTCATCCTCCCACCATAAGCCTTGCGTCACGAGAACGCCTTGCAGCACGTCGCGTCCGATCTTTAAAGTCAGCCTTGCCTGGCCGCGGTCATTGCGCACCAGCACCAGCTCTCCTTCATGCAGATTGAGCCTGTCGGCATCCTCCTCCGACATATGAACGGTCGGCTGCTTCTCCAGCTTCTGCAGACTGGATTGATTGGCGAAGGTGGAATTGATAAAGCTGTGATTCGGTCCGGCAATCAGCCAGAAAGGATATTTCAGGTCCTCTTTCAAATCGGAATGCTCGGGAACCGGGGAGAGGCCCCTGCGAAGCATGCGAGAGGAATACAGCTCGATTTTGCGCGACGGCGTCCTCAGCCGATCTCGCCATGAAAGCGCCTTGCCGCCGCCCACCTTCATCCATCTTTTCTCTCGCAATGCTTCATAGGTGATGCCTTCGAGAAGCGGGTTGTTCCTAACGTCAAGAGCGATATCAATCATTTGCTCCTCGGTCAAGTCGAAATACTCCGGCTCGAAGCCCATGCGCAGCCCCAGTTCTTTGAACAGCGTGAAGTTGGATTTGCTCTCGCCGGCCGGCGGCAGAATCGGTTCGCCCAATTGCATGTACAAATGCCAATAGGAGGCGTACAGATCCCGATTCTCGAAATGGGATGTAGCAGGCAGAACGAGATCTGCATATTTGCAAGTGTCCGTCAGGAACAAATCATGGGTTACCGTATAGAGATCGTCCCGCAGCAGCCCTTCGCGAACCTTCGTCTGATCGGGCGCGACAACGGCGGGATTGCTGTTGTACACGAAGAGCATGTGAATCGCCGGCGTCAAATCGACAAGCGCGTCGCCAAGCTGGTTCATGTTGATGCTGCGTACATCGGAACGAGGAAGCAAATCCGGCCGTTCAAGCTGACCCGCATTCAATCTGGAATACCAGCCATTGCCTTTCATTGCTCCTCCGCCAAGCTTATTCCACTGGCCTGTCAAGGCGGGAAGACAAGAGATGGTACGGATAATCATGCCTCCATTGTCATGATGCTGAAGGCCGTTGCCGATGCGAATGAAGGAAGGCGAGGTTTCGCCGTATAGCTTGGCCAGCCGCTCGATGTCCTCCTCAGGAACTCCGGTTATGCCAGACACATGGGAAGGCGTGTAGCGCTCCGCCTGCGCCGCGAGCTCTTCATAGCCAATCGTATTATCCCGTACGAAGCTCTCGTCAACCCATCCGTCCCGAATCAAAATATGCATCATGCCAAGAGCGAGCGCGGCGTCCGTTCCCGGTCGAAGATGAATGAATTCATCCGCCCAGGCCGATGTGCGATTGCGATGCACGTCAATGTGGATGATGCGCGCCCCCCGCTTGCGGGCTTCCGTAGCAAGCATCACCTGATGCATATTCGTCGATACGAGATTGCAGCCCCATATCAAAATCAGCTTCGAATGCACGGTATCCTCGGGATCTATGCCTGCGCAGGCCCCCATCGTGTACCCATAGCCGGCTGCGCCTGCGGCGTTGCAAATCGTACGGTCGAGCCTGGATGCGCCCAAGCGATGGAAGAAGCGGCGATCCATGCCCTCTGCGTTCAGAATGCCCATATTGCCATAGAAGCTGTAAGGGAGAATGGCCTCTGCGCCATGCTGCTCGATAATCATGCGCATATTAGCGGTCAGTTCGTCATAGGCCTCTTCCCAAGATATCGGTTCGAAGGCAAGCGTTCCCTTCGGGCCCGTTCTGCGAAGCGGAGTCAGAATGCGCTCCTTATGATGCACGCGCTCGGGAAGCTTGCGAACCTTGTTGCAGATCGCGCCTTTCGTAACCGGATGATGGGGATCGCCCGTGACGGAGGTTACCATGCCATCCTTCAGAGTCACATGGAGACCGCATGTATCCGGGCAATCGAAGGGACATACGGAGGGGACAACGCCGTTTGTTTGAAATTTTGTCATGAATATCATCACTCCGTTATTTCCGGCTTCACGTTCAGCCTTATTCATATGAAATTCGAATCTCGCATTATTGTGCAAGCTATCCTCTATTATAGCGGCAAAGGCCGGTTCTTCAAATATTGCGACGGTGGAAATCCGAGGGAACGCTTGAATACGCGCTGGAAGTAAGAAACATCCGAATAGCCGAGATATTGCGCAATTTCAGCTACGGTAAGCAGCGATTCCTTCAGCATATAGACCCCTGTCTTGATCCGCACGGCGTGGGTGTAGTCGCTGATGGTCTGGCCGGTTATTCTGCGGAAGACGGCAGCCGCGTGGTTCGGACTGCGCCCGATGCAATCGCCAAGGCATTCCTTCGTGATTCGCTGCCTGTAGTTGGCTTGGATGTAAGCCTTCATCTTCTCCACATGCTGCAAGGAAATATCCGCCTCCGCGCCGCGATTCAGCTCGCGCCCCCACAAGGAGAAGGCCTCGAGCAGGAAGGACAGCGTTCGAATCTCAAAGTAATCGGGTTGCTCCTCCCACTCTTCCCATACGCCCCGCAGCCGCTCCAGACAATAGTCATAGCACCCTGCCTTCGCATGAACAACCTCTTTCCCTCCCCAGTACGGCATGTCGGCATACAATATGGGGGAGGGAGCGAACGAGAAAATGAATTTCTCGTGAAATACGGTGGGCACGCTCTTGCCATAATACGAGGCTCCTCTCGGGATATAGAGAAAATCGCCTTTGTCCGCAAGCAGCTTCTTGCCCCCGATCCAGTAGAGGCATTTGCCATAAGTGACAATGATGAATTGGGCGAAAGGCGCGCTCTCGACCGTATCCTCAAACCAGTTCATGCCTTGCTCCTTCACAAGTTCTTTCAGCTCAATCATAGCTCACCTCATCATACTATAATCTATCTATCATACTATACTTCATGTACGATTAGAGTTCAATGGACTACAATGAGAACAGTCAAAGCAGAGATCAGTCTAATTCTGGAGGGAAAAAACAATGAGTCACACCAAGATCGTATGTACGATGGGACCGTCGAGCCAATCTATTTCGATATTGAAACAAATGATGGGAGCCGGCATGAACGTTGCCAGATTGAATATGGCGCACGGCGAGCTCTCCGACCATAGCGGAAGAATCGGGCTTATCCGACAGGCTGCGGGCGAGGCGAATAGCGTCGTTGCCGTCATGATGGATATTAAAGGACCCGAGATTCGAATCGGTACGTTGGAGGAGAGCGGCTATGAGCTGCAAACCGGCGACAAATTAACGCTGACGACAAGACAAATCGTCGGCAATGGAAGCTGTGTAGCGGTGAATTACGAGGACATGACCTCGGTGATCAAGCCCGGCCACACGATTCTCATTGACGATGGACTTATCGAGCTGCATGTCGAAGCGGTGGAAGATACGGAGATGCATTGTTTGGTTATGAACGGCGGGCCGCTCAAGCCGCGCAAAGGCGTGAATCTGCCAGGCATCAAGACGACGCTTCCCGGCGTGACGCAGCGGGACGAGCATCATATCCGTTTCGGCATCGACGAAGGCGTGGACATGATTGCGATGTCGTTCGTTCGCAAGGCGGAGGACGTGCTTCAAGTGAGGCAAATTCTTGAGAATGCGAACGCTGCGCATATTCAAATTATTTCGAAAATAGAAAATCGGGAAGGCGTCGACAATCTGGACGCCATTATCGAGGCGTCTGACGGCATTATGGTTGCAAGGGGCGATCTGGGCGTGGAAATTCCCGCCGAGGATGTGCCGATGATTCAGAAGACGATGATCGAGAAATGCAACGCGGCGGGCAAGCCGGTCATCGTTGCGACGCAGATGCTGGATTCCATGCAGGTTAATCCAAGACCGACGCGCGCCGAGGTGAGCGATGTAGCGAACGCTGTGCTGCAAGGCGCGGACGCCATTATGCTGTCCGGGGAATCGGCTGCGGGCAAATATCCGCTCGAATCCGTCAAGATGATGGCGACTATAGCGGAACGCGCGGAATCGACTATTGATTATGAAGAGCAGTTTCAATCTCGCATGACCCAGCATTCGGGATCAATTACCGATGTGATCTCTCAGGCCGTTGTAAGCTCCTCGCTTCAGCTCGGAGCCAAGGCGATTCTGACGCCGACGGAAAGCGGATTTACGGCGCGTATGGTATCGAAATATCGTCCGAAGGCGCCGATTATCGCTATTACTGCGCATGATGAGGTGCTGAAGCGCTTAACGCTCGTACGCGGTGTTATTCCGATCAAGGGCGAGTCGACGCCGTCGACGGACGAGATGTTCCGGACCGCGATTCGGGGCGCCGGCCGCACGCAATTGCTAAGCAGCGGCGATTATATCGTCATCTCCGCCGGCGTGCCAAGCGGCAAAGCGGGCGCGACGAATCTGATCCGCATTCATCAGATGGAATAGCGGTGTCGACTTGTCAGTTATTGTCTATTGACAGGACAAGCCGAAGAGTGCCACAATAGCTGAGGCTTAATTAAATAGGAGTTCATTCGTATAACCCCATAAGAAGGCGGAAGCCAAGGATGGGGGTATCTACGGGAAGCCTTTCCTTCCTTGCTGCGAATAGCTGATTTGGTTTCGAACAAATCGGCTATCCGCAGCTTTTTTTGTTTTCATGAAGAATAATGAAGCTGGCGTTATTCAAGCGCATCCATGCGAGAGGAGAAGATGGAAAGTGAAATACGGCATAAGCGTCTTTTTTGGAGCTGCGAGTTACGGCATTCTGTCCACCTTCGTGGTGCTCGCTTATGATCAAGGCTACAGCTTGGGGGAGGTCGTCGGCAGTCAAATGATGCTGGGCTTTCTCATGACCTGGCTATACGCATCATGGAGATTGAGAGGGAAGCGGGCACGGGCGAAGAGCAGCGATGCCGCGAGGTTGGATTCTGAGCAAGAGAAGCGGTCATTCGTTGAAAAGGCCCCGTTGAACGTTGGAACAGCTTCTATTCAATGGAAGCATCGCATTCTGCTTATGCTCGCGGGCATGCCGACGGCCATTACGGGAATCTTCTATTATAAATCGTTGCAGCTGCTGCCTGCGTCCATCTCTATCCTGCTCTTGTTCCAGTTCACCTGGATTGCTGTTCTGTTTCAATCGATTCGCGAGCGGAAGCGGCCGAGTCTTCCCATTATAGGGACACTTTTTATTCTGCTTGCAGGCACGGCGTTAGCTTCAGGCGCGCTCGATCAGGAGGGATCCCCACTGAATTTTGCGGGAGCGGGTCTTGGTTTGCTTGCCGCTGTGAGCTACACGCTCTTCATCTTATTTAGCGGAAGAGCAGTGCCAAGCGCTGCGTCGGAGCTTCGAAGCAAATGGATGATGGCGGGAGCGATGCTGATCAGCTTCCTAGTCTTCCCGCCGCAGTTTCTATGGAACGGGGAGCTTGCAGGCGAGCTCTTCCTGTTTGCTGCTATTCTAGGCGTTTTCGGCGCGTTCATTCCCCCGATTCTGTTCGCTTACGGCGTGGGGAAGGTTGGAGAAGGAATGGCTGGCATTCTCGGAGCGGCGGAGCTGCCGGTCGCGGTATGTCTGTCTACCTTCGTGCTGCATGAGAATGTGAGCGTTCTGCAATGGTTGGGGGTTTTGTTCATTCTCGCCGGCGTGGCGATGCCCGAGTGGATTCGGAGAATTGCTGTGAGGCGGAACAAATTGAAAACGAAGGCTTGCCCAGAAGTTTAATTCACGGCGTAATATTGTCATTGACAAGAGTATGGACGAGGCTTAAAATTCTAATAGAATTGTCTAAATATGGGGAATGAAGAGTAGAATGGGGGAGTTAATATGTCAATCATTGAAGAAAATGCGGTTGTATTATTTCAAGGCGACAGCATCACGGATACGGGGCGCAATCGGGAAGTTAGCGGGAGCCTTGGAACGGGCTATGCCAATCTGATCGCTTCGCAATTCGGGCTCAAATATCCAGAAAAGAACGTTTCCTTCTTGAATCGCGGCTGCAGCGGCAACCGTGCTGTCGATTTGGAGAGACGCTGGCAAACGGACTGTCTTGATTTGAAGCCGACATGGGTGTCGATCTACATCGGCATCAATGATACATGGCGCAGGTATGATAATAATGATCCAACCTCGACAGAGGCTTATTATTCCAGCTGCCGGAACTTGATTGTTCAAACGAAGGAGAGACTGGACGCCAATCTCATTCTTATTGAGCCGTTCGTGCTTCCGGTGCCGGAGGATCGCAGAGCATGGAGAGAGGATCTGGATCCGAAAATCATTGCCGTGCGCGCTCTTGCAGAGGAATTCAAAACCTTGTATGTGCCGCTTGACGGTTTGTTTGCCGCTGCAAGCATGAAGACTGGACCTGCCTATTGGGCGCCAGACGGTGTGCATCCTTCCGCTGCGGGACACGCGTTGATTGCAGAGGCTTGGTTGAAAGCGGTTAAAGCTTAAGTCCCGATTGAAGCAGACAACTGGTAAAGAATTTTTAATAATCATTTTTTCGCTGTCCTTTTTCCATGAGCTGGGATTATAATAAGGATGTCGGGCCGACGAAATACGGCTGAAAGGAGATGATTATATTGAACGACCACTTTGAGGTGATCTCCGTTTAGGCGGAGAGAGCTGCTTGCGAGGAGGCCTTCGGGCCTCTTCTTGTTTTATGAGAAAATCAAAAATTCAAAGAAAGGGAGGATGATTAGCATGAAGTTTGCTATGGATTGTCAAATGTTGCAACGCAAACGCCTAAACCAATTTGAGGAGGATTTTGAGCGTGAACTACAAAAATGGAAGAGATGTTCTTCCCCCTAGTCTGCTGCAGGAGCTGCAGAAATATATTCAAGGTGATTTGATCTACATTCCGAAGCCGGCTGACAAACGAGCCAGTTGGGGCGAAGTCAGCGGCACACGTCGCATGCTCGCCGAGCGCAACAAGGAAATTGTGCAATATTATGTAAGCGGAGTGACGATTTCCGAGCTGGAGCAGAAATACCATCTGTCGAATGAAAGCATTCGCAAAATTATTGTGAAGACCCGTTAAATGAGCGTTATGTATTTCATTATCGCGAATATGACTCGTATTTCTATAAACCAAATTCCGCGTATTGAAACGCGTATTAAAAAAGAACCTCTGTCGCCGCTTCCGTTGAAGCGTTCGCAGAGGTTCTTTTTGCCATGCGATGCCGTGTGTATCGTTAAATTGTGGTGGGCAGCTGCAGCACGGTTCGCGGATATTTGTAATCATCTCTATAGCACAGCGTATCCCCGTCGTAGGTCGATTGCGACAGCCGATGCGAGATTTCGAATACGGGAAGCTCGGGATGAACATGAAGCGCAGAGTTATAGAAATTACAGGATTCGAAATGGAATTGCAGTGTCGTAATAATGATGACGCAGCTCGTGAAGGTGCAGTTCTTAAAGCTGAAGCCGTCGAAAGCAATCGTCTCGTTCGTAAAGCATTCGTTCATAATACATTTCATTCGCAACTCTCCTCTGTTAGGGTTAGGCAACATAGAACTATCGTATCAGAGGCGCTATGCAATGTTTGTCACAACATGCCCCCGTCTCCATAATAGTTCTCGACATGGCCATAGCCGCTATTGTCGAATGCTGACTATAATTATTATAAGTAAATCTTATGTTAAAAAAGCTTAAAAATTTCGTTTAACAGCTATAAAAAAAGTTTATATAACATACCTCACACCCTCAGTAAACTAATCTATCCGTGACGATCAAGGAGGATACGGCAGGAAAAAGGAGGACCCGTCGCCCCAGCTTACCTCTGACAAAGAGAGCTCAAAATAAGGGAGTATATGGGAGTGTACTGGAAATGACCTCCACGCGAATCCATGTTAGCCTTTTAAGTGTTCCAAAAAAATAGAGAGTGAAAGGTTGGGGTAGCAAGTGAGAGGCAAGTTAGTTATCTTGTTGGTATTGTGCGCGTTGATGATCAGCGCATGCGGCAACAACACGAGCAATAACAACAACACGAACACAGGAAGCGGCGGTAATACCGCGAACGAGACGAACAATGGTTCAAATGGCGGCTCGAATGACGGCAAGGCAAAAACAACACTGGAAAAAGCACAGGAGCAAGGCTACGTGACAGTCGGCTTTGCCGGTGAGAATCCATACGCCTATAAGGATGAGAACGGCGAATTGACTGGCGAGGCGGTTGAAATCGCGAAGGTCGTACTTAAGCGATTGGGCATTGACGAGATCAAAGGGGAGCTAACCGAATTCTCGGCGTTGATCGCAGGTCTGAATTCGAATCGCTTCGATCTGATCACAGCGGGGATGTTCATTAATCCGGAGCGTTGCGAGGCTGTATTGTTCGCGGATCCGGAATACAGCATCGGCGAAGGCATCGCGGTGAAAGCCGGCAATCCGAAGGCCCTTAAGAGCTATGCGGATATCGCCGACAAAGGCGCGAAGGTCGCTGTCATGACGGGCGCTGTCGAGATTGGCTATCTGGAAGCTTCCGGCGTGAAGGAAAGTCAAATGGTGATGGTTGCCGATCAGGATGCGGCGGTAAGCGCCGTGCAGTCCGGCAGAGCGGATGCCATGACGATGACGGGTCCCGCGCTGCAATCCAGACTGGAGCAAGCGAATGATTCGAAGCTTGAGCGTGTTATGGATTTCGAACAGCCGATCGTGGACGGCGCAAGCGTAAGAGGTTATGGCGCAGCGGCATTCCGTATGAAAGATACTTCATTCAGAGACGCATACACGGCCGAATTGAACAAAATGAAAGAAAACGGAGAGCTGCTTGAAATTCTGAAGAAATTCGGATTCACGGAGCAAGAAATGCCTGGTGACGCAACATCCGAACAGCTCTGCACGCCCGCAGCGTGATGTCTAATCTGATACATTGGCTGCCGTTCCTTAGGGACGGCGCCATTGTCACCATTCGAATTACGTTGATGGCCGGCGTCGTCGCCATGCTGCTATCCGTTCTGTCGGGCATCGGACGTTTGTCGACAGTGCCGCCTATCCGCTGGTTAGCGAGTACGTATATTGAGTTCTTCCGGGCATCATCCTTGCTCGTGCTGCTGTTCTGGGTCTACTTCGCTTTGCCGATTGCCGGACTCGAGCTCACGAAGACATGGTCGGCCGTGCTCGCAATAGGACTTAATATCGGAGCTTACGGCGGGGAAATTGTTAGAAGCGCGGTGCTTGCTGTTCCGAATGGACAGTATGAAGCGTCTACGGCGCTCAATTTAAAGCCGATGCAGCGATTTTTCCGCATCGTGCTGCCGCAGGCCTTCATCCGAATGCTTCCGCCGATGGGCAATCTGTGGATCGAGATGCTGAAGTCGACTTCGCTTGTCTTCTTCATAACGATGGCCGATTTGACCTATGAGGCGATGATTCTGCGCAACAATTATTATAATGACACGCCGCTTATTTTCGGTTTGTTGCTTGTTATTTATTATCTTTTATCCAGTTGTGTCTCCTTCACGGTTCGCTTGCTGGAACGCAAATTTTCCGTATGGAGGTGACAATCGATGTTATGGAATTGGGATTATGTAGAAGAATTAATGCCCATCTTGATGAAGGCGATACCGGCAACGCTGCTGGCGACCGTATGCGGCTTTGCGCTTGCCGCGATTGTGGGCATGGTGTTCGCCATGGCGATCCGATCACGATCTGCGATCGTGCGCAGAACGACAAAGGGCATTGTTGATTTTATTCGGAAGACGCCTTTGCTCGTGCAGTTGTTCTTCTTATTCTACAGCTTGCCGATGCTGACGCCGTTCGGCATGACCGCCTTTGTGACGGGAGTTATCGGACTTGGGCTGCATTATGCGACCTATCTGTCCGAGGTGTATCGCTCCAGCATTGACGCTCTGCCGAAGGGACAGTGGGAAGCGGCGACGGCGCTGAACTTGTCAAAGACGAAAACTTGGTTTTCCATTGTCATACCTCAAGCTATTCCTCCGATTATCCCGATTATGGGCAATTATTTGATCGTTATATTCAAAGAGACTCCTACTCTATCGGCGATTACGTTCATCGAGCTTCTGCTCAGAGCGAAAAACGAGGTTTCCAAGTCGTACCACGTATTCGAACCTTACACCATTGTAGGCATTATCTTTATCGTGATTAGCTTGCTCATGTCATTTGGAATCAGCAGATTGGAGAGAAGGTACCTGCAAAGGCCTTCCGCATAAGGTTGAAAGGGGAACGAAGCATGAATGGCGTTTTGAATGAAAGAGATTCGGCCGATCCGGAGAAGGAGGCGGTCAGCACGACGAAACAAACGAAGGAACCGTTTGTTCGATATGAGAATGTGACGAAATCGTATGGAGATTTGGAAGTTATTCGCGGCATGGATCTTACGATACATCCTGGCGAGAAGCTTGCGCTTATAGGCCCAAGCGGCTCGGGGAAAACAACGCTGGGACGTATGCTGATGACGCTCGAAGAGCCGACAAGCGGCATGATTACCATTGACGGTGAACCGCTGTGGAAGATGAAGAACAAGAAAGGCATGCTGGTGCGAGCGGATGAGAAGCATCTGCATCGGATGAGAGAGAAGGTCGGCATGATCTTCCAGCATTTCAACCTGTTCCCGCATCTGACGGTGCTCCGTAATGTGACGCTTGCTCCTACATCTGTGCTTAAGATGTCCAAGGAAGAAGCCAATGAACGCGCGGTCGATATGCTGCGCAAGGTCGGCCTCAGCGATAAGCTGGATGTGTATCCGGCACAGCTGTCCGGCGGACAGAAGCAAAGGGTTGCCATCGCAAGAGCGCTTGTGATGCAGCCGAAAGTGGTCGTATTCGACGAAGTGACCTCGGCGCTTGATCCAGAGCTGGTCGGAGAGGTGCTGGAGGTTATTAAGGAAATTGCCGTCGAAAGCGAAACCGCGATGTTGTTGATTACGCATGAGATGGATTTCGCAAGAGATATCGCGGATCATGTGATCTTCGCTGCGGACGGACTTATTGTCGAGCAAGGCAAGCCGCAGCAATTGTTCGACCAGCCTAAGAGTGAACGTTTACAGGCTTTCTTAAGCCGGTTTCTATAATAAACGGCGCCTTGGCGCCCAATAAATAATCAATAAAGAGTACATCAGCGGCGAAGAAGCCGTTAGATACAAGACGATTGCAGTAAGCAAGAAAGTAGGAATGCACATGACAGAAACAGCAAAGCCTCAACTTCACTATCGAAAACCCTCGGCCCGAGACGGAGGAAGCGTATGGGAGCTGATAAGGGATGCCAAGACGCTTGATCTAAACTCCTCTTATTCGTATCTCATGCTTTGCGATATGTTCCAGGATACTTGCTGCTTGGCAGAAACAGGAGAGGAGCTTGCAGGCTTCGTATCCGCCTTCCGCAAGCCGTCCGATCCGAATACTTTATTCGTCTGGCAGATCGGGGTCTCCTCGGCGCAGCGGGGCAAAGGCATAGGCAAAGGCTTGATTAAAGCGCTCTTGTCGCGTCCGGAAAATGCGGACATCTCTTTCATGGAAGCGACGATCGGACCTGATAATATCGCGTCCAGGCAATTGTTCATGTCTCTCTCGAATGAACTCGGCGGGTCATGCAATATGTCCGAGCATTTCGACTCGACAATGTTCCCTGGCGAAAAGAAGCATGACGACGAATTATTGTTCCGCATCGGGCCGCTTAAGCTCGATCGAATCTCCGCTCCAGCTCCATCCATTCCATTGAAGGAGGAAACAAAATAAATGAAAACAAATGAAAATAATATTGAAATGCCGACCATGAAGGTGTTCGATCAATTGGAATCCGAAGTGCGCAGCTATTGCAGAAGCTTTGAAACGGTCTTCACCAAAGCAAGCAACGCTACGCTCTGGGATAAGAACGGCAACGAGTTTATCGATCTGTTCGCCGGAGCCGGCGCGCTGAATTACGGTCATAACAATGAGCGTATCCGCGCGAAGCTGATTGATTATTTGATGAAGGACGGCATTACGCATAGCCTCGACATGGCGACGGAGGCGAAGGAAACCTTCTTGTTGGAGTTTCAGGAAAGCATTCTGAAGCCGCGAAACCTTGATTACAAGGTGATGTTTCCTGGGCCTACCGGTACGAATTCAGTAGAGAGCGCGATGAAGATCGCTCGCAAGGTGACGGGGCGCACGAATATTATCTCCTTCACGAATGCCTTCCATGGCATGTCGCTCGGCTCGCTTGCCGCAACCGGCAATTCCTTCAAACGCAAAGGAGCGGGCGTTCCGCTTAGCGGAACCACGTTCATGCCGTATGACGGCTATATGGGACCGCTTGTCGATACGACAATTCTGCTGGAGAAGCTGCTTAAGGATCCGGGCAGCGGCGTGGAGACACCGGCGGCGATCATCGTGGAGACGCTGCAAGGCGAAGGAGGGCTGAATTCGGCAAGCGCGAACTGGCTGCGCAATCTGGAAGCTCTCTGCAAGAAGTTCGATATTCTGTTCATTATCGATGATGTGCAGATGGGCTGCGGCCGTACGGGAACCTTCTTCTCCTTCGAGGAAGCGGGTATCAATCCGGATATCGTATGTCTGTCGAAATCGATTGGCGGCTATGGCTTGCCAATGGCGCTCACGCTCATTAAGCCCGAGCATGATATTTGGAATCCGGGCGAGCATAACGGCACCTTCCGCGGGAATAACCTGGGCTTTGTCGCAGCGACCGAAGCTTTGTCCTATTGGAAGGACGCTTCTTTCGAGAAGGCCATTGCGAATCACGCTGCAGTAATCTCTTCCTTCTTGAAACGGATGGCTGCGCAGTATAAAGGCAAGATCACCGATGTAAAGGGTAAAGGGCTTATTCAAGGTCTCGTCTTCAAGGAGCATTCCGATGCGTCGAAGCTATGCGGCGAGGCTTTTAATCGCCAGGTTATTATGGAAACCTCCGGCGCGTTCGACGAGGTAGCGAAGCTAATGCCGCCGCTGACGATCGAGCCCAAGCTTCTGCAAGAAGGCTTGAACCGGATCGAGGCTTCTCTGAAGGCGATGTATGGCAGCGCCGAAATCGCGGAAGAGAAAATTCCTGCCGCAACAAGAGCATAATTATTGGAATTTGGAGTGCAAATGGATAGGGAACAAGATCTTATCCCTTAAGATCTTTACTATATAAAGGAGTGAATAAACATGATAGTGAAACATTTGAATGACATTGTGAATACGAAGGATGACGTAGATACTTCCACATGGAATGCGAGAAGATTGTTGCTCAAGAAGGATGGACTGGGCTATTCCTTGCATGACACTGTGATTAAGGAAGGCACCGAAACGCTGATATGGTATAAAAATCATGTCGAATCGGTCTATTGCTTCGAAGGCGAAGGCGAAATCGAGGTGATTGGCGGGGAAACCTATCCCATTACGCCGGGCACGCTGTACGTGCTGAACGGTCACGAGAAGCATCTGCTTCGCGCGAAGAAGCAAATGCGCATGGTTTGCGTATTCAATCCGCCTCTGTCCGGCGCCGAGGTGCATGACAAGGACGGCGTCTATCCGGTGGATGAAACGGTAGAAGCGTAATACTTGATGGAGCAGCAGTCAGCGATTCGTTCGACGGCATTCTAGGATGAAATGGTCAAAGAACCTGTAATTTAGGAGCTGAATCGTCTGTATGAATGGCTTCTAGCTTGATTGTGTCAAATGGATTGGAAAAATGAATGGAGCGAGTTCCAGCCAACTGGCTGAAAAATGATATTAATAGGAGATGATTGGAAATGAGCGAACAACAAACTGCAGTGAAAAAGGTAACGGATAAATACCCTTCTCGAGTGGCGCCTCAGGCTGAGCTTAGCGAACGCAAAGATCCAGTACTCTACAGCCAATGGACCGATAAAAGCGCACTTACGAAGGAGCAGCATGATTTCTATGAGAAGAATGGCTATCTGTTCCTTGAAAATTTCTTCTCAGAGAAGGAAATTGAGGAATGGCGCCAAGAGCTTGCCCGTCTTCAAGCGGCTTATCATGATGAGGAAGCGGTTCATGTTATTCGCGAGCCCGCGAGCAAGGAGGTTCGTTCCATCTTCTCCGTGCACGAGAATAATAAAATCTTCATGGATCTGTCGAAGCATCCAAGATTAACGGCGATTATGGAGCATATTCTCGGCTCTGAAACCTACATTCATCAGTCTCGCATCAATTTCAAGCCTGGCTTCACCGGCAAGGAATTCTACTGGCATTCCGATTTCGAAACCTGGCATGTGGAAGATGGCATGCCGAACATGCGCGCCTTGAGCTGTTCCGTAGCGCTAAGCGACAACCATCCGTTCAACGGGCCGTTGATGGTCATTCCGGGCTCCCACAAGGAATTCGTCTCCTGTGTCGGCGCGACGCCCGAGGATCATTTCAAAGAATCTTTGCGCAAACAGGAATACGGAGTGCCGGACAAGCATAGCCTAACAGAACTGGCGAAGAAAGGCGGCATTGAAATGCCGGTCGGCAAAGCGGGCTCCATTCTGCTCTTCGATTGCAACCTTATGCATGGATCGAGCAGCAATATCTCGCCTTATCCTCGCAGCAATGTATTCATGGTCTACAATAGTGTCGAAAATAAACTGGAGGCGCCGTTCTCGGGTCAAAAGCCTAGACCTGATTACATCGCAGCGCGCGACTAATCTATGAACCCATTTCTCATTGTTGCTTTCATCCTGGCCATTAATATCACCTACGTGTCCATCTTCACTTTGAGGCTCATTCTGGTTATCAAAGGAAAGCGGAACGCCGCAGCGCTGCTGTCCATGGTCGAGGTATTCATCTACCTCGTCGGGCTGCAAATTGTGCTGGATCGACTGAACAATCCGATCTATCTCGCCGCTTATTGCGTCGGATTCGGACTGGGCGTCTACCTCGGCAGCCGCATTGAAGAGGCGCTCGCGCTTGGTTATTCCGTCATACAGGTGATTGCCGATACGGTTGAGACGGGTCTGCCCAATCGCCTTCGCGATTATGGCTACGGCGTTACAACCTGGCATGGCGAGGGGAGAAGCGGCGCTCGATTAGTGATGCAAGTGCTCGTCAAGCGCAGCAATGAGAAGAAGTTGATGGATCGAATCGCGACGGAAGCGCCGAAAGCCTTCGTCATCTCGCATGAGCCGAGACATTTCCGTGGAGGCTTCTGGGCGAAGCTGCTGGAGAAGTAAGAAGTAGGGCGTGGCTTTCCGCCACACCGCCCGCAGGGAACTGTGCGCGGTGCAGAAGAGAGCTGTTGAACAAGCTGTACCGGTAAGCAAGCGAAGCTTTTGTTTCGTCAAAGTAATGGTTGCGGCTTCGCGTTCCAGAAAGAGAAGGACATCCCTTGCAGGATGTCCTTCTTTCTCGTTGATGTCATGCCGGAGTTTAGTGCCCAAAAAAAGGATGGTGTACAAATTATTATCAGAAAAGCTATTTTACAAAAACAGATATTGAGTTGAGCAGCGTCTAACGCTTATAATATAGCGAGAAATAATACAAAGCAGAAAAGGTGTTCATTCATGAGTATTCTAAATGTAGAACGGTTAAGTCACGGCTTCGGCGATCGCGCCATCTTTCAAGATGTTTCCTTCCGCTTGCTTAAGGGCGAGCATATCGGATTAATCGGAGCAAACGGTGAAGGCAAATCAACCTTTATGAATATTATAACAGGCAAGCTGCAGCCGGATGAAGGCAAGGTGGAATGGTCGAAGCGCGTGCGCGTCGGCTATCTGGATCAGCATGCGGCGCTGAGCAAAGGTATGACGATGCGCGATGTGCTGAACAGCGCGTTCCAATATTTGTTCGATATGGAGCAAGAGATGAACGACATGTACGGCAAGATGGGAGAGGTGTCGCCAGAGGAGCTCGAGAAGCTGCTCGAGGATGTCGGCACGATTCAGGATACGCTGACGAATCAGGATTTCTATCTAATCGATGCGAAGGTTGAAGAGACAGCGCGAGGTCTGGGTCTGACGGATATTGGACTGGACAAGGACGTGCATGATCTCAGCGGCGGGCAGCGCACGAAGGTGCTGCTGGCGAAGCTTCTGCTCGAGAAGCCGGATATTCTGCTTCTCGATGAGCCGACGAACTATCTCGACGAGGTTCATATTGCTTGGTTGACGAGATATCTCCAGGAATATGAGAATGCGTTCATCCTGATATCGCATGATATTCCGTTCCTGAACAGCGTTATCAACCTTATCTATCATATGGAGAATCAAGAGCTGTCGCGTTATGTCGGCGACTATGATCATTTCCAGCAAGTGTACGAGATGAAGAAGCAGCAGCTGGAATCGGCCTTCAAGCGTCAACAGCAGGAGATTGCGGATCTGAAGGATTTCGTCGCTCGGAATAAAGCGAGTGTTGCGACGCGAAACATGGCGATGTCCCGTCAGAAGAAACTGGACAAGATGGAGGTCATCGAGCTCGCGAAGGAGAAGCCGAAGCCGCAGTTCAATTTCAAGGAAGGGCGGACGGCTGGGCGCTCCATCTTCGAAGCTGTCGAGCTCGTTATCGGTTATAACGAGCCTTTGTCTCGAGCGCTGAACCTGTCCATGGAACGCGGTCAGAAGATTGCCCTGGTCGGGGCGAACGGCATCGGGAAGACAACCTTGCTTCGCTCTATTTTGGGAGAAATCAAAGCTTTGTCCGGAACGGTCGAGCTCGGAGATAACCTCGAAATCGGCTATTTCGAACAAGAAGCGAAGGATGCTAATTATAACACTTGTATTGAAGAGGTCTGGCAGGAGTTCCCTTCATTCACACAGTTCGAGGTGCGCGCCGCGCTGGCCAAATGCGGCTTGACCACGAAGCATATCGAGAGCAAAATCGCCGTGCTGAGCGGCGGCGAGAAAGCCAAGGTGCGCTTGTGCAAGCTCATCAACCGCGAAACGAATCTGCTCGTGCTCGATGAGCCCACGAATCATCTCGACGTCGATGCGAAGGACGAGCTAAAACGAGCTTTGAAGGCGTATAAGGGCAGCATTCTGCTCATCTCCCATGAGCCGGAATTTTACCGCGATGTTGTGACAGAAACCTGGAATTGCGAGGACTGGACGACGAAAGTGTTTTAGATTTTGGATGGATTCGATGTGCAATGCGCGAACAGGCAAGCTCATCCATTGTATAGTCAAGATCAGTCGGCATATCAACGCTCGTTAGGCGTGTGATTCGCTCCTGTTTAATTCTAGGGAGGTCGCACGGCAGAAACGGGAAAATCTGTACAAGCGAGACTCTGCTCAAAAATCAATTCTCTTTTATTTTGTTATTATACATTGAATCGAACTAATGTTCGTGTTATGATGTAGCCAACGAAACACATTTTAACAACCGAAAGCACCGGAGATTTTCAGGTCATTTGACTTGGATTTCTCCTTTTTGTGTTTCCTGAATTTGTTAGCGATGGTATAATGGGAGGGATTGAAATGAAAAAAATGTTAGAAATTGAGTTAAACAAGCTTAATGAAAAAAGCATTTGTATTCGTTTTATGTATTTCTCTTTATCGGAATTGAATGTTTTGAAGAGCATGGATGGACTAAGGTGGCAGAATGATTCACGAACTTGGTTGATGCCGTATACGCTGGATCATGTGGAAAGACTGCTTCAATTGTTTCCTCGAGATGTCTTTCGTGTGGAGAAACAGTTGATGGATGAATGCTATTTATTGCAACAGACCTTTTTGCAGCCAATTCCCAAGGGATGGGGAGTCATTGAAGAAACAGAGGTAATTTGGCCGCTTAGCTTGCAAAAAAAATTACGTGAAGCCTTGCAGATGCGCGGCTACAGCGTGAAAACAATTAGAGCCTATATGGGTCAGGTAGAGCGCTTCATTGCATTTTCTCAAAATCAGAATGCAGAACCAGAGCCGGTATTGTTGCAAAGATACACATTAGAGCTGCTCCATCGTGAATGCTCTAGATCTTACGTCAATCAAGCAATCAGCGCCGTTCGATTTTATTTCGAGAAGGTGCTGCAGATCTTGGATACGAGCGCATATATTCGCCCGCGAAAGGAAAGCAAGCTTCCTAATGTGCTTTCTGTTTCAGAAGTAAGAAAACTGATCTCGAGTTTAACCAATTATAAGCACAGAGCTTTGTTAACTCTTACTTATTCTTCCGGATTGAGAGTGGGAGAAGTCGTGCGTATGAAACTATCTGATATTGATCCTGAACGCGGAACTTTAATTGTAAGGCAGGGTAAGGGGAGAAAGGATCGAATGACGATGCTTTCCGAACAAGCTTTTAAGTTGCTTCGTGAGTATGTGCATGTGGAGCGGCCAGCATTGTGGCTGTTTCCGGGGCAGGATTCTGGGAAGCATCTGACTGAGCGTTCCGCACAAAAGATTTTTGAACAAGCCCTTCGTCTGTCGGGCATAAACAAAAAGGCTAGCATTCATACTTTACGGCATTCCTTTGCCACTCATTTGCTCGAGAATGGCATTGATATTCGCTATATTCAAGAGCTTTTGGGACACAAAAACAGTAAAACCACAGAACGGTATACTCATGTCAGTATTAAAGATGTTCGTCGTATTAAGAGTCCTTTGGATATCATGGATTAACAAGCTGGGATGTTGAGACGGCGGGGTTACGTGAAAATTATAGAGAATGTGGTTTGCTTTACCCTACGCAAATCCCCCGCCTATCATCCCCATTAAGAAATACACATCTCCAACCTTATTAACGACTTTAGCGACATACATAAATAAGTAGTTATATGAAAGATCGGCAAGAGATAACGGAAAGGAGTAAGTTTATTGAGGACACTATTTTATTACAATTGGCAGATTAGAGATGAATGGCTCCAGGTTTTTGAATCGATACCTGTGATAGAATTGTTAAGGGATCGAAAGTCAGGAGTAGGATCGTTTCTCAAAACTATGTTTCATATCATAGATGTAGAATATAGTTGGATAAGAGCTATCAAGAATGAATCCGATATTATTTTTCAGTTTGAAGACTATAAGGATCTTCATCCAATGAGAAATCTATCAAAAAAATTGAGATTAGAAATTAACGAATTCATAAATAATTGGTCTAATGAAATGGAGTATGATATCGTAACTCCTTCATGGATGGAAAAGACTTTTTATAAGGGCGAAGTATTAAGACATATATTAGTTCATGAAATTCATCATATTGGACAACTTTCAATCTGGTCGAAAGAAATAGGAATAGAAGTAGTTAATTCAAATTTCATCGGAAGAGAACTGTTTGAAAAGAAATAATAAAGGTATATTTGAAAGCAATTCAAAGAAGGCCGATCCTTCATATAACACCGTATTCACGCTGCGTCGACTCCGTCTCCTTGGTCCGGACCGAAGCTGGAAGAGAACGGCTAAAATAAAGCCGTTCTAGTAGCAGGGAAGCAGATTCAGCCGGACAACCTTGCACAGCCTAACCGCGTCGCGGCCGTTCCCTCCGGTCACTTAAGGCAGTGAAGGTTCGTGAATACAAAAACGTTATAGGAAACTGGCTAAAGCATAAGTGCTATAGTGAATTGACTGAATTTTTCTGAAATTGAGGTATGGAATTCCCTTATTTTAATGACATGTTTAATCCCAAACCCATCTTTTAACTACATTTTTGGATTCTGATTTATTGTAAACCTATTTTTATAATAGGGACGGGTAGATGTCTGTATTTAAAAGTATCTAATTTCGAATGACATTGTGAAAGAATGAATGGACATATTCGCACCATAAATTTACAATTAAATAAAAAACTTTGAAAGAGATATATGGATTTGAATAATTGAAACCCAATAAAGAAGAAAAAATGTGTATTAAAAACGTTGTAAAAAGCTGAAAGAAAATAAGGGAGTATGAAAGTGATTCAGGGAAGAGCCAGCATCCT
Organism: Paenibacillus sp. HB172176; assembly: GCF_011947265.1. Taxonomy (GTDB): domain Bacteria; phylum Bacillota; class Bacilli; order Paenibacillales; family Paenibacillaceae; genus Pristimantibacillus. The sequence continues at coordinate 1,080 of NZ_JAATHD010000020.1, read as the reverse complement.
ATAACACCGTATTCACGCTGCGTCGCCTCCGGCTCCTTGGTCCGGACCGAAGCTGGAATAGAACGGCTATACTGGAGCCGTTCTAGTAGCAGGGAAGCATAGTCAGCCGGACAACCTTGCACTGCCTAACCGCGTCGCGGCCGTTCCCTTCGGTTACTTAAGGCAGTGAAGGTTCGTGAATACAAAAACGTTATACGAAATCACTTAAAATCGTAAAGAGCAGGTGCAATAGATGGGGCTATTCTTAACTGAATTTATTATAATATTATTTTGGCTTGGCATTAAATTGACAGTATTGATTTTTTATAATGACAGCAATCCAAATTCATATTTTGCACAATACATTTACCACTCTTCTTTTGCATTCCACTTTATTTTAGTTTTTATGTTAATGGCACTAGTCATTTTCTTAATCCGGTATAAGATACAAGAATTAAAGGCGTTAAGATCGCTTAAATCTAGAGTTTCAATTGCATTATTAAGAATTGTAAGACCTCTGATATATTGTTTTATTTTATTAATTTTTTTGATTTACTCGATACAAATTCAAAGTGATTTTAAAAAATACATATCCAACCCAATAATAAATAACATCTTGATAATTGATAAATATGAATTATCAGATGGAGCAAGAATTAGTAATAGTATATTACCTTACGAGATAACATCACATGACGACTTCTATTATTTGTATAAAAAAACTGATTTAATACTCGGACATTCATATTCTATACAATATTTTAAAAACCATAAAAATGAAAATATAATATTAGGAATGAAAGAAGATATGTAGTAGTTTCAAAGAAGAAGTGACTTCGTATAACACCGTATTCACGCTGCGTCGCCTCCGGCTCCTTGGTCCGGCCGAAGTTGGAAGAAGTGGATTCGGGGAAGAAAATTCAGTAGCAGGGAAGCCAATTCAGCCGGACAACCCTGCACTGCCTAACCGCGTCGCGGCCGTTCCCTCCGGTCACTTAAGGCAGTGAGGGTTCGTGAATACAAAAACGTTATGAGAAATTCTCGCAAAACCTAATGGCATAGGAGAAGATTCGATGAAGCGAATGATGATAATTGGGTCTG
>NZ_JAATHD010000002.1 GCF_011947265.1 Paenibacillus sp. HB172176 | reverse complement strand
TTTTCCATGCCGTTCCCCACTTGTCCGTTTCTTTATCTATTTCTTATTCGACAAATGGTTCATTTTTCCTTGCCTTGGTTTGCTAAGGACTTTAATTCAACTTATATAGCTTTAACACACTCTCCCCCTTACTCAGGAAAGCTGATTGTTTAGTTATCTTTATAATTATCTTTCTTGCGTTCTTACTGCTGCTCGGGGAAAAAGACTATAAATGTGTTGTCAAATGATGGTCTTTATGCTAGTATGAATAAGAACATATGTTTGCTTTTTTTGAGAGGGAGTGTGCTCGTGAAAGTTTCTATGCAATTAATTGTTGAATGGTTTAACGTTGAATATCCCGATGAAGAGGCATGCAGATTGTTTTTCCAGAATCAGAAATGGCCCAACGGGTTTAAATGTACAGCATGCGGACATCAAGAGGCTTACATCATTAACACTCGACTACAGCCTTTGTACGAATGTTTGGGTTGCAGACGTCAAACTTCATTAACTGCGAAAACAATCATGCATAGGAGCAGAACGCCATTAAGAAAATGGCTTCTTGCCATATATCTGGTTTCGAATATATCTGGAAGCATTAATGCCGTGCAATTATCTTCTGTCATTTCCGTAACATACAAAACAGCTTGGTCCATCTTACATAAAATCAGGAAAGTTATTTCTCGATTGGATGACTCATTTCTATTAAAGGGAGAAATCCAAGGAAAACATGAGATTTTTATGAAACAACATTTCCCATCCCTATCACAACTTAAGAAAGAGAAATCCGTTATCATAGCAAAATCAACCGACAGTGAAGGAGATTATTACAAAATCAAAATCATTGACCGAAACAACCTTGCAAGACAGCCATTGTCTGAAAAAGAAGAAAGAGAATTTATGGAACTGCATTCTGAAGAGTCCTTATCTACAATAAAGTTGAATCCTAGATTCCAGAGAAAGTACACCTGTTTACCTACAAGCAAAGGTTTAGTGAGCTCCGTTAATAACAGTCTAAGCAATATTTTCGCAAAACCTGGTTATCTATCCGGCTCAGTTGCCGCAGCATTTCAATGGATGAACGATACCTTTCACGGCATCGGCATGAGATATGCGCAGCACTACTTGGATGAGCACTGCTTCAGACTTAATTATCTCTGGAATGATCATTCTAATGGCTGCGGTTTTGAACGATTATGTAAATCAATGATGAAGGATGCAATCGAGAATAGGGAGAAGGGAATGGATCAGCTTAGCGCAGCTTAACCCTATGCTAACTTCAGGAATACAGTTCATACCTATACCTCGAAGTATTCAGCTTAAAGTAAGGTATTCATCTAACAGATTTCAAAAAATCCGACACGCTTCTCCTTATGTATACTGTTGTGTATTTTATAATGTGCATTTTTAAATGGCTTTTTTGAATCGTTCTTATGATCGATTAAATTTTTTAGTTTTTAATGTCATTTCTTAGTTTTCAATTTCATTTTGTTGATTTTTTGTGAAATGCTTGCTAAGTTTATCTGTTTCCTGAGTAGATGGGATAGTGCTTTAAGATGCGAAAGCTAGGGGCACATAAAGTGAGGGATTAGGGAGACATAGAGTGAAGGAACATGAAGCGAAGGAAGATGGAGCGTAGGAACGTGATGTGTAGGAACGTGAAATGAAAGAAAGTGAAGCGAAGGGGCAAAGAGTGAGGTTACGCAGAGCAGAGAGACATGGGGGAAGCGATTGGTGTAAGAGAAGTTTATTATGGATAGGGATTCGCAGATAGAGCATCAAGAAGAAATGGGTTTGCTCTATCTGCGAGGAATTGATTGGCTAGAAATGCTTGTCATTGTCATTGTTATTGGTTGTTTAAAGCTTCTTGCAGTCGTTTGTTAATGGCGTCGACATCGGCTTGCGGTGCAGCCGCGTCTGACAGCTTATATTTGTTTTTGAGCCTCAGAATGCGGGAAACACTTTCATTGAGTCGCTCTTCAGAAATCTGACCACTGTTTACCGCTTGCTTCAACGATTTCAAAACCTCAAGCTGAAGGCTCGAATCGTGACCTACCAGTATTAAGTCGCTTCCGGCGAGTATAGATGCTACCGCTGCTTCCCCGATATTATTGCCTTTCATTAATCCTCCCATTGTCATATCATCCGTAATAACTACACCGTCATAACTCAACTGTTTTCTGAGCAGATCGGTTATGACAGCCTTGGAAATAGAGGCCGGGTGCTGATCGTCTATTTGAAGCATTAGCAAGTGCGCGACCATTATGGCGTCGACATCTTCTTTAATGGCTTCTTCGAAGGGGAGAAGCTCGAATTGCGATAGCTGCTCCAATGTCTTCTTGACGATTGGAAGATCATGATGAGAGTCGACGGAAGTATCCCCGTGTCCTGGAAAATGTTTGACAACCGCCGCGACGCCGCCGGACGATATGCCTTTCATCATTTCAATGCCTTGATTGATGACTCGATCCGCAGTCGTTCCGAATGATCGATCGCCGATTACCGGGTTATCCGGATTGCTGTTAATATCCAGATCTGGAGCGAAATCCATGTTAAAGCCTAAATCATGCAAGGCGAACCCTATGGCTTGACCAATACCGTTTGTGTAGTTGGCATTCTGTTTGTCGCCAATGCTTCTGGCCGTAGGGATTTTTTTGAATTCAGAGGGCAAGCGATTGACCCTTCCGCCTTCCTCATCCACGCTAAGCCATAGCGGCACGGTGTTGGATTGGTTATTCGTTTGTTTCAATTCGTTCAGAAAATCAACGATTTGCTTCGCATTAACAATATTTTCTTTATACAAGATAAAGCCGCCGATTTTGTTGTTTATGATCATATCCTTGGCGGTGCTGGACAAGGAGGTTCCGTCAACGCCAAAGATGAGCAGTTGACCGACCTTTTCATCAATGGACATGCTGTTAATCTCTTGTTGCACGGGGTCGAATGTTGGCTTGGGCGAAGGTGATGGAGAAGGAGTTGCAGTTACTGTCGGCTCAGACGCATCTCCGTTAGAGGAGCCCGGAGATGCATGGTTTTCTGAATCGGTTGATGTGTTTCCATTATTATTGTTTTGGGAGTTTGAAGTGTCTTGATTGCTGCAGCTCATAAGAATCAGGCTGAGCATCAATGCTGTAATGAATACAATGCTTAGACGATTCGAATGTTTCATGGTGAATCTTCCTCCCTCGGATTGGTTAAATAGATGACGCTGCAAGGAATATGAACCTTAGTGTTACTATTTAGATGAAGTCGTGAATAAGGTTGCGATGGAGCCGCCCTTGGTAATAATTTTAATCGCGCTGCCAAGCATTTCAGAGATGGACAACACGACGAATTTGTCAGAATTTTTGGCGTCAAGCGTAATCGTGTCGGTAATAACAACCTCTTGTATATGCGGATGATCCAGCTTCTCTATGGCGTTCGCCGAGAACAAGCCATGCGTAGCGCAAATATAGGCGTCATGGGCTCCACGTTTATTTAACGCTTCGACAACATTGACGATAGTGCTTCCCGTGTCGATAAGATCTTCAATAATGATTGGCGTCATGCCTTCGACCTCTCCAATAATATGGGTAATTTCGGATTGATTATGTGCCGGACGATTCTTGATCATGATGGCGAACGGGCAATCAAGCAGTCCCGCAAGCTTTTCCGCAATTGTAGCGCGACCGGCATCGGGGGAAACGACCACAGGGTTTTGAATCCCTTTTTTTCTTAAATATTGAATGATGAGGTCCAGAGCGCTCAAATGATCCACGGTAATCTTGAAAAAGCCTTGAATCGGATCTGCATGGAGATCGACTGTGATGATTCGGTCTGCCCCGACCGTGGTAAGCACATCCGCAACCATTTTGGCGGAGATAGGCTCCCGTGGCGCGGATTTTCTTTCTTGTCGAGCGTAGCCGTAGTATGGCATAACGACATTAATGGATCTTGCCGATGCGCGTTTGGCGGCATCCAGCATGACTAAAAGCTCTACCAAATGTTCGTTGACCGGGTGGGATAGCGATTGAACCAGAAAAACATCGCAATTGCGCAAGGTTTCTTCGTAAGAAACATGAATTTCGCCGCTTTGTTGGCTCGATATTGCTATTTTGCCTAAGGGAAGATCCAAGTGCTCGCAAACCTTTTGAGCTAGATCGGGGTTTGAAGATCCGGAAAAAATTTTAATATTGTTCATAATATCCTCCATTCGTGACTTACAGACATTTCAACCGACTGACACTCCATACATCATAGCAAAACGGGAGGACAGTCACAAATTTGATTATGCAGGAAAATGCAAGCAAACAAAATGAATGAAGCGGACAAACAAAAGCTGAGAGAGAGCCGGGGCTCTCTCTCAGCCGGAGTTGGTTTACTTTAAGTTTGGCATTTCCACGTTCGGGTCGATGTCCGCTTCGTAATCAATACCGTCAGTTTCAAAGCCGAACAATTGGAAAAATTCCTTGTTATAGCCTTTAAGATCTGTCAATTCGTATACATTCTCCGTTGTAAGCTCCGCCCAGCGCTTCGCGACTTCCGCTTGAATCTCAGGCTTCATCTCAAGATCATCGATGCGGATCAAGCCTTTATCATCGACGGGAGTTCCGTCCTCGCTGTACAATCTTTCGGAGAAGAGCCTGTACATCTGTTCGATGCAATTCTCGTGAAGGCCACTATCTTTCATTACTTTATACAAAGCGGAGATATACAAAGGCACGACCGGGATGGCTGCGCTGGATTGCGTCACCAAAGCTTTGTTGACGGATACGAAGGCGCGTCCGCCTGTGGCGCCGAGCTGATCAGCCAAACGATGTGCGGTAGCTTCGAGATCATTCTTGGCAGCGCCAATCGTTCCGTCCCGATACACGGCATGAGTAATCTCAGGGCCGATATAGGAGTAGGCGATTGTGGTTGCGCCATCGGTCAGAACGTCGGCTTGTTCCAATTGGTCAATCCACATTTGCCAGTCTTCGCCGCCCATAACGGCAATGGTTTGGCGAAGCTCATCTTCCGACGCTGGCTCGATCGTCGCTTGGGTCACATCGCCGGTATGAAAGTTGACGGTCTTATTGATGTAGGTTTCGCCGAGCGGCTTAATGACGGATGAGAACACTTCTCCGCTCTTCGGATGCGTGCGTCTCGGAGAGGCAACGCTGTACACGATCAGATCGATCTTGCCGAGTTCGGAACGAATTAATTCGATTGTTCTGCTCTTGATATCATCGGAGAACGCGTCGCCGACAATGCTGTATGATTTCAATTCTGCTTCGCTTGCGGCTTTCTCGAACGCAGCCGAGTTGTACCAGCCCGCAGATGCGGTGCGCGCCCCCTCGGCGGGCTTATCGAAGTATACTCCGATCGTATTCGCGCCTGCTCCGAAAGCGGAAACAATTCTGGATGCCAGTCCATATCCGGTAGAAGCGCCAATCACGAGGACATTCTTAGGGCCTTTGACCGGAGGCTTATCCTTAACATAATCAATTTGTTTTTGAACTTGTGCGGCGCAGCCGTCGGGATGCGCGGTTGTGCAGATAAAACCGCGAGTTTTGGGTTGTATAATCATAGTTTGGACTATTCCTTTCTTCAATAAAATTCACTATCCCATTTTACCTATTTTTGCGCATAAAGGAAAGGTCAAATGAAAAAGAGAGCGCAACGGCGCTCTCTCTGTTGGATTTATTCGCTTTATTTGCGGCCTGATAGCTGCTGTTCCGCCATTTGGATCAGACGACGCGTAATGGATCCTCCGATGGAGCCCATATCGCGGGTGGTCATGTTTCCGTAATAGCCGTCTTGCGGAAGTTGGATGCCAAGCTCTTGAGCAACTTCATATTTCATTTGCTCCAGAGCTGCGCGCGCCTGCGGTACAACTAATGTTTTTGTGTTGTTTGCCATCTATTCTCAGCCTCCTTCTTGAAGCTATTATGCATCAGAGAAAGAAGGATTATTCGCTAATCCCACCTGAATTTACCGACGATTTTTGGAATGGATTCATGCTAATATGGGTATAAGGGAGGCGTCTCTATGTTTGTAGATCCAATGCTTATGACCGAGCGGGAGGAAGCGTTTGACGATGAACGCTATTTGTTCGAACCGCTGGTGGACGGCCATCGTCTCCTGCTTGTCATGAAGAATGACATTGTCAGACTGTATACCAGACATGGATACGATATAACGCGCCAATATCCGGAGTTACATAATGTTCCGTTGCGTAATCCTGCTCAGCTTGTTCTTGACGGCGAGGTGGCATTCTTGGACCCGGAAACAGGCAAGGCTGATTTTCAAATTCTCCAAAAGCGATTTCGGCTTAGGAAGTTGCCTGGAATAAGGGAAGCGAAAAAAACATATCCTCTTCGATTTTTCGTTTTTGATCTTATATTTTACAATGATTACGATTTGCGGGCATGGTCTCTAATGGAAAGAAAGTGTTTAGCAATGAAGGTGCTGGAGGAGAATGACTATTTCAAGCATCTGCTTTTTATTGAAGGGGAAGGGCGTCGGATGTTTGATATTGCAATGCAATTAGGCTTGGAGGGAATCGTCTGCAAAGCTAAGGAAAGTCGTTATATTAGCGGACGCAGCGAGGACTGGGTGAAGGTTGCGGCAAAATAAAGCCTCCGCGCTCAACCAAGGGGTTGAGGGGAGGCTGCTGCTACAGTACACGACGCGCCGTTACATATCTGGATTTCCAATAGCTGGTGTTCATGTCCGAGATGGTGACGCCGTGGCTGCTTGAACAATGAATGATTTTGCCGTTGCCCGCATAGATCGCAACATGGCTGATGGATCTTCCGTTCGTATTGAAGAATACAAGATCGCCAACGCTTAAATAGCCTTTGGCTACCTTCTCGCCCATGCTGGCTTGACCGGCCGACGTTCTTGGCAACCACACATGGAAGCCTTTGAAGATATATTGCGTGAAGGAGGAGCAGTCGAAGGTCCTGGTCGAGCCCGGTGCGGATCCGAATAAATAAGGCGTGCCTATGTAATCCTTACTGGAATCAAGCAGCTTGAGCGAAGTCGCTGTAGCCGCATGCACGGTAGATGTGTTCAAAGTGGCGAAAGTCATAGCAGAAAACAAGATTGTGCTGCATGCTCCGATTTTGATGAATTTTTTGAAGAAAGTCCAATTTCTCATGTTGTCTGTCTTTCCCTTCTGCGTGGTTTCTGAAGTCTGGCTATGTAAACCACTATAGCATAGAAAAAACATGCGTAATTTCCCAATATGAGAAAGATGGACCAGTGTTATTCTGCTGTTAAAGCGGTTTCTGAGAAAAACACCATATAAATATTAATTATGTTTAATAATTATGAATTCGGGTATTACCCGCATTCTCTGAGTAATTGACATGAAGGAAAGGCTGACGGAGAGGATTCGCCCCCTGCTCCATCAGCCTTTCGCTGTCAGCTGCAGCTATATTAGTTGTAGGCTGGAAGCCAGTCGCCGTGAGCCTCGATTAAATCATCGCACATCGCTACGATATCATCCATGGACAACTCGGCGGATGTATGAGGATCGAGCATCGCCGCATGATAGATATGATCGCGCTTGCGGGTAATGGCGGCTTCGATTGTCAGAAGCTGCGTGTTAATATTCGTGCGATTGAGCGCCGCAAGCTGAGGAGGCAGGTCGCCGATATAGATCGGCTGCACGCCATTGCGGTCGACCAGACAAGGCACCTCTACGCAAGCTTCTTTTGGCAGATTCGTTATTAGACCTGTATTCATCACATTGCCGCCGATTTTGAAAGGAACATCCGTCTCGATGGCTTCGAGGATATAAGATGCGTATTCATGGCTTCTGCAATGCTCCAAATTACGATCATTGACCAGCGTCTCCCGCATATCCTTCCACTTGGCAATCTGATTGACGCAGCGGCGCGGATATTCATCAAGGGGAATGTTGAAGCGATCGACGAGCTCAGGATAACTCTTCTTAATGAAGTAGGGATGATATTCGGCGTTATGCTCGGAGGATTCCGTAATGTAATAGCCGAATTTCTGCATCAGTTCGAAACGAACCATGTCGCCATGCTTCTCCTTCGACTTCTCGGAAGCGCGTTTCTTGATCTCCGGATAGAGATCCACTCCGTCCTTGCTAATCTCGAGCAGCCACGCCATATGGTTAATGCCCGCGATGTTCCATTTCACGCCGTCGGCATCCATGCCAAGATGCTTGAACAGATCCGGCACGCAGGCTTGAACGCTGTGGCAGAGGCCGATGGTTTTGACGCCGCCGTAAGTGTTCATTACATTTGTGAGAACTGCCATTGGATTCGTGTAATTCAGGAACAAGGCATGGGGACAAACCTCTCTCACATCCTTGGCGATATCAAGCATAACAGGTATTGTTCTCAGGTTGCGGAAGATGCCTCCAATGCCTACAGTATCTGCAATTGTTTGGCGTAAGCCATATTTCTTCGGAATCTCGAAATCGGTAATGGTGCAAGGATCATAGCCGCCGACCTGAATGGCGTTAACGATGTATTTGGCGTTGCGCAATGCTTCTTTGCGATCCGTATAGGCGATAACGGAGCAGATGCTGCCGCTGGTCGCCTTCAGATTGAGCAGCATCTGCTCGGAATCGCGGAGCCGCTCTTGGTCGATATCGAACAAGGCGATTTCGAACCCTTGCAATGAAGGCGTTTGCATAACGTCTCCCAGAATGTTCTTGGCGAAAACTGTGCTTCCTGCACCGATAAATGTAATTTTGGACATTGACGAAATTCCTCCTCGAATAGGTGATAGTCAGCGATTAATCAGCCTCAAATCTCACATCAAGTATACGTCTGCTCTCCGCTCATTCATATGGAAGGATGAAAGGAGAATATGGAGGAATGTAGGATTTCGCGCAGAGATTGTTGTTGCGGCAAAGAAGTATCAGGTTCGAAGCCTGCGAACGGAGCGTCTGATTTGAAGCTCCGCGGGCAGCACGATCTTGTGCCAAGGCAGCTCCGACTCCCGGTCCCCAATGCGCTCTATGAGCATGCTCATGCCCATGTAGCCGAATTGGTAGGCTTGCTGGGCAGCGACGGTAAGGAAGGGCTCTATATCCGAATAAGGACCAAGGTCGTCGAAGCATACGACGGATATGTCCCTCGGAACGCTCAAGTTTCGGCTGCGAAGCAGCTTCAATATTTCAACGGCCAGAATGTTATTGCCTGTCAGTATAGCGGTTGGAACGGGAGAGAGATGGTCGAGCCATGCTTCCATCTCGCTAAGATCGCTTATCGAGCCGAAGCTGGTCTCGTAGACATACGCATCGTCAAACGCCAAACCGCCCAGCTTCAAGCCCTCCTTGTAGCCTTGCAGGCGCAGGCGCGCACTGGAGATCGAGGAGGAGCCGTTAACCATGGCGATTCGTTCATGGCCTTGGGATACGAGATGCTCGATCAGAAGCCTCGCGCCTTCCTTGCTGTCGCCGAGCACAATGTCGCTCTCCATGCCGGGCACCTCGCGGTCCAGCATGACGAATGGAATATTATGCTGTCTCAGAGCTTGCAGATGAGGCAAAGAGGGATCGCCGGCAGGGGCGAGCAACGCGCCGTCGACGCGGCTCATCAGAATGGTCTGAATATATTCGGACTCCTTCTCGAGATTCTCGTCGCTGTTGCCGAACAGCAGGCGATAGCCATGCTTGCGCGCCGCATCCTCGGCGCCGCGGGCAAGCGTCGTATAGAATGGATTTGTAATATCGGTTATGAGGAGGAAGAGCAGTTTCGTTTGTTGAAGCACGAGGTTGCGCGCGTTTTGGTTCGGCACATAGTGCAGTTCTTCCATGACGCGCTTCACCTTTGCTCTTGTTTTGTCGCTGATCTTCCCAGTGTTATTGATAACTCTTGAAACTGTCATGGCGGACACATTCGCTTTCGCCGCCACATCGTAGATGGTTGCCATTTCAATTCCGCTCCTTAGTGTCTTTCCCTCATTCTATCATACTCAAAAGTAAGCGTTGACAGCAACTATTAATCCTGTTACGTTAATGTTATCGATAACCTGAATTTCAATAAATGGAGGTTTATTCATGACAACAAGCACTAACCGTTTCCAGAATGCTTATCCAAAAATCGGTATTCGTCCTACTATTGACGGCAGAAGGAAGGGCGTTAGAGAATCGCTCGAAGTGCAAACGATGAATATGGCGAAGGCCACGGCCGAGCTGCTCTCGAAAGCTTTGCGTTATCCAAGCGGAGAGCCCGTCGATTGCGTAATCGCTGACAGCTGCATTGGCGGCGTGGCGGAGGCAGCGGCTTGCGCGGATAAATTCGTGAAAGAGGGCGTGGGCGTATCCATTACAGTGACGCCTTGCTGGTGTTACGGCACCGAGACGATGGATATGGATCCTTCCATTCCGAAGGCGGTATGGGGCTTTAACGGCACGGAGAGGCCAGGCGCGGTCTATCTGGCTGCAGTGCTGTCCGGTTATGCGCAGAAGGGGCTTCCCGCATTCGGAATTTATGGCGAGCATGTGCAGGACGCGGGAGATACGACGGTTCCCGATGACGTGAAAGACAAGCTGATCGGCTTTGCGAGAGCAGGTCTGGCGGCTGCGATCATGCGCGGCAAATCTTATCTGTCGATGGGGTCGGTATCGATGGGCATCGCGGGATCCATCGTGAACGACGGTTTCTTCCAGGAGTATCTCGGCATGCGCACCGAATATGTAGATATGTCCGAGTTCGTTCGTCGCATGGAGGAAGGCATCTATGACGGCGCGGAATTCGAGAAAGCGCTTGCCTGGGTGAAGGAGAACTGCAAGGAGGGCCCTGACAATAATCCGGAAGCCATCCGGACGAGCCGCGAACGCAAGGATCAGGATTGGGAAACTGTAATCAAGATGACGCAAATCGCCCGCGATCTGATGAACGGCAATCCAAGACTTGCCGAGCTGGGCTTCGAAGAAGAAGCGGCGGGACACAATGCGATCGTCTCCGGCTTTCAGGGTCAACGCCAATGGACGGATCACTTCCCTAACGGCGACTTCATGGAGGCCATTCTGAATTCCTCCTTCGACTGGAACGGCATTCGCGCTCCCTATATCGTTGCGACCGAGAACGACAGCTTGAACGGCGTCGTCATGCTGTTCGGCCATCTGCTTACCAATACGGCTCAGATCTTCGCCGATGTGCGGACCTATTGGAGCGCTGAATCTGTTGAACGCGTTACCGGACATAAGCTTGAGGGAGCGGCGAAGGACGGCATTCTTCATCTAATCAATTCCGGTCCTGCCACGCTCGACGGAACCGGCGAGCAAACAAGGGACGGACAGCCTGTGATGAAGCCGTTCTGGGAGATCTCCGAGGAGGAAGCGCAGAAATGTCTTGATGCGACATCCTGGCGGCCGGCTTCTGTTGAATATTTCCGCGGCGGCGGCTATTCCTCCGACTATTTGACTCGCGGCGGCATGCCGATGACGATGTCCCGCATTAATCTGGTCAAAGGCATTGGACCTGTGCTGCAAATCGCTGAAGGCTATTCCGTTGATTTGCCCGAGAACGTGCACGACACGCTCGACAAACGGACAGATTCCACTTGGCCGACCACTTGGTTCGCTCCTTCATTGACAGGTGAAGGCGTATTCCGCTCCGTCTATGATGTGATGGATAATTGGGGCGCCAATCACGGATCGATTTCGTACGGCCATATCGGAGGAGATTTGATTACGCTTGCGGCTATGCTTCGCATTCCTGTTCATATGCATAATGTGCCGGAGGAAAGAGTGTTCCGTCCGCGTGCTTGGGGCTTGTTCGGGACAGCGGATCCGGAGGGGGCTGACTATCGAGCTTGCCAAAATTTCGGCCCGTTGTATAAGTAAGTACGTTTAATCAACACAATATAAATTTGGAGGTTATTTCATGAGCAGCATCGCTATTCGCGAAGAATTATGCAAATATGCGCGCAAGACGGTTGCGAACAAGCTGGTTGTAGGGCCGGGCGGCAATATCAGCGCGAAGCAAGACGGAAAGATGTATCTCTCTCCCAGCGGCTTCGCGCTTGACGAAGTTGAGCCTGAGCAATGGGTCGAGGTAGATATCGAAACGGGCGATATTACGGATATCGGATTGCGGCCTTCCTCGGAAGTGCTCATGCATCTGTACGCTTATCGCGCGAATCCGGATATGGGGGCTATCGTGCATACGCATCCTCCGTATTGCATCGCGTTCACGCTTGTCGAGCAAGAGCTTCCAATCATGTTCCCTGATCAGGCAGCGCTTGTCGGAAAGACGCTGTACGTACCGTACGTGCTGCCGACAACCGATAAATTGGCGGACGCGTATGTAGAAGTCGTGAACCAGGCCAGTTCCGTTCTGCTCGGCAATCATGGTCTCGTCACTTCGGGCCGCAATCTTCGCGAGGCTTACTATCGTACCGAAGTGGTAGAAGAGAGCGCCAAGATCTTCCTTATTGCCAAAGCGATTCGCGAGCCGAAGGTGCTGACGAAGGAAGAGTTTGAGGAAATCGCTTCGCTGGAGAGCGAGGCCTATCGGATTGAGCTTCTGCAGAAGATGAAATAAGGACGAGTCAGAGAGGAGAGTCGACATCGCCATGCTGAAGGGCATACCGAAGATCATTTCGCCTGAATTGCTGAAAATATTGATGGAGATGGGCCATAGCGACGAAATCGTGCTGGCCGACGGAAATTTCCCGGCCGCAAGCCATGCCCAGCGATTGATTCGCTGTGATGGACATGCGATTCCGGAGCTCCTGGACGCGATTCTCTCCTTATTCCCGCTGGATCAGTACGTCGAGAAGCCGGCAGGACTCATGGCGGTCATGCCCGGCGACAAAACCGAAACGCCGATTTGGGAGCAATATCGCGGCATTATTGAGAAGAAGGCAGACCTCGTCGAGCCGTTCGAGCTAATCGAGCGCTTTGCATTTTACGAGCGGGCGAAGAAGGCCTATGCGATTATCGCCACGGGCGAGAGTGCGTTGTATGCCAATCTGATTTTGAAGAAGGGCGTTGTGGTTGACGCCCAATAAGACCGAAAAAGCTGTCTGCAGAATTGTTCCTTCTGCAGGCAGCTTGTTTTTTTTTCAATTCGATTATGAAAGCTGTCGTTACGATGGATTGGCTTGCCTGATCTGCTCTCTGTTGTTCCAAAGCTGCATGCGCAGGTTGGATTTGGAGCCTTGGATAATGAAATGCGGAATGTTTTGCGCTTTGGCAATCTCGATGCTCTCCCAAGTGGCTCGATGGGAGGTGGACGTGATAAGCAGGAATAACGCCTGCGAGCGGCTGAGCTCTGCCGATATTCGATCGGGATGATCGCCGTTCTCATGTACGAGCGCCGCGCCGGACTCCAGCACGACATCCTCGAACCATTTGCGGAGACCGCCGATAATCGTGATTGCGCAGCCTTCGAGATAAGGGGCTGGCTTCGATCTTCCGTCCGGGGAAGAGGACTTGGGTTTGCTGTGCCTCTTACGGGACGGCTCCAGCTCAGCGGGATGCTGTCGTTTATCTGGACTTTGCGCCGCCGCCGAGTAGCCCGCGGGGATTCGGTACAGCTTGGTCAGGCGGGCGATGCTGCCGCCTTCCATGACATTGAAGGAGCATGGATCGCCATGCGATGGTTTCTGAATTTCAATGTCTTTGAAATGAACCGGAAAGCGGTTGGCAGACTGATTAAGATCGACGCAGTACCAATTTTGTTTCTCGTCTTGTTCGATATAACCATCGAATTGCGAAATGGGGGAGAAGCTGTCATCCCCTTGGAACAAAACCTCAATTTCATAATGACGCATTCTGCCCGAGTCTTTGCTCGGCGTGCAAAGCAGCTCGGCTTCATGCTGTAAATCATGCTGATAGACGAGAGATTCCGTAATGTTGAAAATTTCTTCATTATCGAGCTTTATGTACCCGCCATGATCTCTGCGATAGAAGGTTCCATAGCGCGACTCCGTGCTTTCCAGCTTCGAGGAATCGGGCGTCTCTATCCTTATTTCTTGCGGTAGCTCAGTTGTACGCGCAGGCTCTTCAAGGGATGGAGCCCGATAAACCTCCAGCGCTTGGGCCAAATCCAGCGCCTTGCGCATGCGCGATAATCGGGTTTGAGCTTCTCCCGCGGACAGGACGTTGCCGGTCGACTGCTGTTGAAGACTCTGGCTGTCCTTGCCGATATCTGCGTACAGCTGCCGTGAAAGCCGACTCATGAGCTCGTCCTGGTCGCCGAGCTGCTGCTTCAGTTGAGAAGCGGCGTGCTTATGGGAGCGCTCCTGCTGCGCGATTTCCTGGAGTCTTGTCTCATGCTCCTGTTCCAGCTGCTTATACTTCGCCGTCCAATCATGGACGCTTCTTAGCAAAGCCTGGCGTTCGTCAAGCCATCTGGTCTGATCAGCCCTCCAGCGTCGCTCCTGCTCCTTGATATGGTCAAGCTGCTGAAGCTCCCGCTGCTCTGCATGCAAGCATTCCCGCTTGCTCTTCTTGCAGGCGTCAGTCAGTCGTTCAAGCTCCAGCTGCTTCACGCGCAACTGCTTGTCCTTCTGGGCGAGCTCTTGCTCCAGCCGCTGACGCTGCGCGGTTTCCTTGTGATAGAGATTCTCGAGCGTCTGCAGCTTTTTCTCTTGTTTGTCAAGCGCCAGAACGGCTTGCTCTCCAGTCGCAGCTTCTTGATTCCGCCCATTCGTTTCTTCGAAGTCACCGCTCTGATACAGCTTGTTCAGGCTATCCATGCAATCGACCCAAAGCTGAAATTTCACATGCTTATCCGGGTGAAAGTAAACGGTCCAATAGTAGCGCCAGAAGCCTTGCCGGGATATTCGCTCTCGCTGTTCATTTATCATAATCTCCAGATCAAAGGCTTCATCATCCTCAAAATCCGGAAGCTGATTCAGAACGGCCAGCAGCAAACGCCGCTTCACGGCAAGATCCTTATTCGCTTGCTGCAGCGATGTTCGAATCATCTTATTGAAGAGCATATCCGGCCATTTCCGAAGATCTCGCTTTGCAAAGGGGTAATCAAGCGTCTGCGCGATGAATTGCTTCTCGCGATCGCTCAATTGCTGCACATAGCTTAAAAGCATATCGATCGGAAGCAGTTGCTTCTCTTCGCGGCGCAGCGCTTCGCGGTAATTCTCCATCTCCTTGGTCCATTCCGTGCCATTTCCGAAGATGCCGAACCCAACCTTCATCTTCATGTTCAGTGCTTGCGCCTCCCTTCTAGGTAAGCCTTAACAAATGGTTCGACATACGAGGCTGCATCTCCTCCAAACATTTGAAAGAGGCCGATAATAAGTATGGAATGCAGCCAGTCCATGCTGTATTATCGGCCTCGGTTGCCTCCGGCCCGCTCCCGTCAGACTCGAGGGCTTGCGGATATGCCGTGCAATAAGAGATCAATCGTATGCTCGATCTCCTCTTCGTCGTCCAATGCTTGCTCCGGGACTAGCAGGATCTGCGTAATGAACATGCCGATGAACATGCTGATCGCCGTTCGCAAAATGCGCCAAGGGGGCGCTTGAATAATTTGCCCTTGCTCCTGAAGATGCTGAATAATCGTTTCCATTCGCGCCAAGACGATGGAGCGGAACAGCCCTTTCACTTGCTCCAGCAGCTCGGGCTGAAACGGTATCTCATGCACGAGAATACGAATCAGCTTCATATTTTTGCGGGCAAACGCGATGCGGTCTCTGGCTATGGCCCGGAATAACTCGTCCGCATGCTGATAGGGAAGATCCAGCACCTTTGAGGCGAAGTCGCGAAGCAGGAATGGAGCTGCAATCTTGACGGCAATCGGTCCGGCGATGGAAAGAAGCAGATCCTTCTTCGTCTTGTAATGACGGAAGATCGTGCCTTCGGCGACGCCGGCCCGCAGCGCGATTTCACTGGTCGAAGCCGCAGCGAAGCCCTTCTCCGCGAATATT
Source organism: Paenibacillus sp. HB172176 (assembly GCF_011947265.1). Taxonomy (GTDB): domain Bacteria; phylum Bacillota; class Bacilli; order Paenibacillales; family Paenibacillaceae; genus Pristimantibacillus. The sequence continues at coordinate 570,919 of NZ_JAATHD010000002.1, read as the reverse complement.
TCAATGGCCGCCTCCAGAATTCGGGCTTGCTTCTCCGTCTTCTTGCCGTCATCTTTCTCGGCCAACCGGACGAGCTCCTCCAGCCACTGTTCTTTCTGCTCTGACATTGATATTTCTCCTTTGATTCTCTTGGTATGTTCTATCCGCTATTATATCCGTCGATGCTTGCGCAACGCCAGCACATTGGCGGCCATAAAAAGGAGCGACAATCCGATGAGAATGTACAAATCCAGATCAATGTCCTGCCAGCCCTGACCTCGAATCATTACGCTTCGCAGCGCGTCGGCTCCATATTTGAGCGGCATAATCGTCGAGAGCCATCTCAGCCACGGCGACATATTGTCGAGATCAAACAGGCCGGAGAAGAAAACCTGCGGCACAATAACGATCGGAATAAATTGAATCATCTGGAATTCGGTATTGGCAAAGGCGGATAGGAAGGTTCCGAAGCTGAGCGCCGTTATTGAAAGCAGCAAGGTGATCAGCAGCACGAGCCAGATGGAGCCGTTCATCATAAGTCCGAGCACGTGTATCGAATAGATGGCGATGAGCACGGCTTGAATGCCGGTGAAGATGCCGAAGCCCGCAATATACCCGGCTACAATTTCCCAGCGTTTAAGCGGTGTGGCAAGCAGTCGCTCCAATGTTCCGCTCGTTCGTTCCTTCAGGAAGGAGACCCCGGCGATCAGGAAGACGAAGAAGAAGGCGAACACGCCGATCAGTACCGGGCCAAAGCTGTCGAAGGAGGTCATTTCTTCCCCTCCGTGCAAATAGCTGATCTCGGGGGATGCGGTTGGGGTCAGTCCATCCGCGCTTGAAGCTGTTGCGTCTGATGAGTCTGACGCCGCTGCGTTCGGAGCGAAAGCGCTCGAAGAGAGCAGCTCTTGCTGAACGGTCCGGATGAGCATCATAATGGCTTGACTCTTTTTTGGATCGCTTCCTTCCAGTCTGATGTCCGGTTTTCCTTCCTTAATGGAGATGATGCCGTCGATCTCTTGTTTCTCGAGCGAGGCTGCCGCTTCCTCCTGAGAAGGAAAAGAGGTGATTTCCGCGTCATGATTCTCCAGAGCCGAAGCGAAAGCGGAAGGAAGATTGACCGCTCCCAGCGCGGGCTTATACGAATCCCCGTTAAAGACTAAATACATCAAAGTAAGCACAAGCAAAGGCGCGACAATAAGCAGCGCCATCGTGCGTTTGTCGTGAATGAACTGTTGAGTGATGCGCAGAATCAATGCCCGTATTCTCATGAGCGAACACCTCCGTAATACAGAAACGCGCCTTCTATGGAATCAGCGCCCGTTTCCTTCTTCAGCTCCTCCGGGCTGCCGGAAGCAATCAATTCGCCTTCTCGAATCATGCCAAGGCGATTGCATTTGTCTGCCTCATCCATAACATGCGTTGTAATGATAATGGCGGCGCCTTCCTGGCTAAGCTTATCCAGCTCATGCCAGATCGACTTTCGAAGCACGGGATCAATGCCGACCGTCGGCTCATCGAGAATAAGCACCTCGGGCTTGTGCATTAATGCGATAGCAAGCGACAAGCGGCGCTTCATGCCTCCTGAGAAAGCGGAAACGGGCTTGTTCATATGCTCGCTCAGGCCGACCAGGTCCATGACATACGACATTCTCTCCTTGCGCAGCTCGCCCTTCAGGCCGAACAAGGCGGCGAAGAACGCGAGATTTTCCTTGGCGGTCAGCTCGGTGTAAAGCGCATCGGATTGCGCCATATAGCCGATTCTCGTCATCATGGCAAGCTTCGGCATGACGGCTCCCAGAAGCGTAATGCTGCCGGAAGATGCCTCGTCGATGCCGGCGATCATTTTGACCAGCGTTGTTTTACCAGAGCCGGAAGGACCCAATAGTCCGAAAATTTCCTTTGGAGCGACGTCAAGCGAGATGCCTTTGATGACTTCCTTGTCTCCAAAGCTTCGATTCACATTCTTTAGAACGATGCATGGCTCTGTTGTATGCCTCAATTCAATCACCTCGAACATTCAATTTAAAAGTGAGTAATCACTCACTTTTTATTATAAATTGAGTGTATGCCTGCGAACATGTCCTTGTCAAGCTTAACATGGCTCCGGAAAATGAGAGAAGCCGCATCATCCAAAGATGATGCGGCCCGGTTCACCTTGCGATGAACGTTTCTAGAAATTAAAATTGTCCGGATCCGCGCCGAAGCGCTGATTGCGATTAAGCAAATCAATCTGCTTCATTTCATCTGGGGACAACTCGAAGTCGAAAATGGATGCATTCTCCTTCAAACGGGAGGGAGTCGAGGTCTTCGGAATGGTGACCACCTCATTCTGCAAATCCCAGCGCAGCACGACCTGGGCCGGAGATTTACCATGCTTGGCCCCAATTTCGACAAGCGCGCTTTGATCCAGATTGCCCTGCATAAGCGGACTCCATGCCATAAGCTGAATTTTGTTCGTCTTGCAGAACTCGCGAAGCTCCACCTGTGACAGAAGGGGGTGGAATTCCACTTGATTAATCATGGGAATAAGGGAGGAGGACGCAATCAGATCCTGCAGATGATGAATCTGGAAGTTGCTCACTCCGATGGCTCGCGCTTTGCCGTCGCGATAGATTTGCTCCAGCGCGCGCCATGTATCTTTGTATTTGTCCTTCACCGGCCAATGAATGAGAAGAAGGTCCACATAATCCATGTTGAGCTTGCGAAGGCTTTCGTCGAACGCCCTCAGCGCCTGCTCGTAGCCTTGATCCCCATTCCACACCTTCGTCGTAACGAACAGCTCGTCTCTTGCGACTCCGCTTGCGCGAATGCCGGCGCCGACTCCGCTCTCGTTCCCATACACGGCTGCCGTGTCTATGCTGCGATAGCCGGCTTCAATGGCAGTCTTGACCGTCGTCTCCGCCTCGCCCTCGCCGGTCATTTTCCATACGCCCAATCCGAGCCATGGCATCTGCACGCCATTGCTGAGCGTTGTGCAGTCTTTTGCCGATGTGATCATTGTCATTTCTCCCTTCGAATTTGAATTAATTCAGAGACAGGCTTCCAGAATCGCTCTAACATCTTCTTCGCCAAGCTTCTTGAAAGAACCGATGGTTCCGTAACGTACGGCTTCCGACGCCATCCTGTCGAGCTGATCATCCTTAATGTCGTAATCGGCAAGGGAAGCAGGGGCTCCGATGCGGCTGAAGAATGCTCTTGTTGCCGCGATGCCCGCCTCCGCAAGCTCCTCATCGGACCTGCCGTTGCGAGGAATTTGCCATACACGCTCCGCGAATTGCGCGAAGCGGTCCGGACGCTCCCGGTAGACGTAGCGCATCCAATTCGGGAACACGATCGCGAGGCCTGCGCCATGCGGAATGTCGTAGATGGCGCTGATTTCATGCTCGATGCCATGCGAGGCCCAGTCATTGGCCATGCCTAGACTGATCTGTCCGCCGTTGAGCGCCATGGTGCCGCACCACATCAGATTCGCCCTCGCCGCGGCATTCTCCGGGTCGGCGAGAGCGGCTTCCACATTTTCGATGACGGTGAGCAGAATCGATTCGCAGAATCGCTCCTGAAGCGGCGTATTCGGCGTCAAGCTGAAGTATTGCTCGAAAACATGGGACATGATGTCGACCGATCCGTAAACGGTTTGATTCGCGGGAACCGTGTAAGTCAAAGTCGGGTCCAGAATGGAAAACTTTGGATAAACCAGCGGGCTGCCGCTGCCTCGCTTCAGCTTCTCCTCCCAGTTCGAAATGACGGTGTTGCCGTTCATCTCGGAGCCTGTCGCAGCCAGCGTCAGCACTGTCCCAAGCGGCAGAGCCTCGGCGATTCGCGCTTTATTCGTGAAGAAGTCCCATACATCGCCCTTATACGGAACGCCGGCGGCAATGGCTTTGGACGCGTCGATGACGCTGCCTCCGCCAACGGCGAGGATGAAGTCGACGCTGTTGATTCTAGCTATTTCAATGCCTTTCTTGACTGTGGATAAACGAGGATTAGGCTCAATGCCGGAAAGCTCGTGAACGACCAATCCCGCCGCTTGCAGCTTGTTCATAACGCGATCGTACAGTCCTGTGCTCTTGATACTTCCTCCGCCGTATACCAGCAGGACGTTGCGGCCGAAGCCAGCCGTCAGCTCGCCGACCTTGTCGACTTCTCCTGAGCCGAATACGATACGAGTAGGATTGTGGAATTGAAAGCTGTTCATAGGCGTCCTCCTTCTATTGATTAACTTTTGAGATAACTAATTAGCGAGCATGAAACCCGCAAATTATGTATACGCGATTCATTTTATGGAATATAGATGGCTCTGTCAAGCCGCGTACCGCTTGAAAGATTAACTTTAAAGTTATACAATCGTTATCAGCAAGATGGAACAGGGAAAGGAAGAAATCAAATTGGAAATCGAAGTATCAAGCCGCAATATGAAATTTCTCGAGAGTTTCTCCTCGCCGACGCGCGTGAAAATGATCGAATTGCTCAGTGAACGGCCCATGAATATCAAAAGCTTGTCCGAGGCGCTAGACATAAAGTCTCCGATTGTAACGAGACATATACATATGCTGGAGGAAGCGGGCATCGTCAGATGCGAGAGCATGCCGGGCAAAAGAGGGATGCAAAAGCTTTGCTTCCTCGACCTATCGCAGGTTACATTGCGTTTCAAACGGGATGAGAGCCTGGAGGAGACGCACAGCCGGTATTCCGTGTCTCTGCCCGTCGGCATCTATTCCTCCTATGAAGTAAGGCCGACCTGCGGACTTGCCTCCGATACCGGGATGATCGGCATGTGCGACGATCCGAGATATTTCGCCAACCCGGAGCATGTGCACGCCAAGGTGCTGTGGTTCGGTTCCGGCTTTGTGGAATACCGAATTCCGAATTATATGGTGAATCACCAAATTCCGGAATCGCTCGAAATCTCGCTTGAGCTTTGCTCGGAAACGCCTTGCACGGTGGAGCATTTGCCGTCCGACATTGTTTTCTCCATTAACGGCAAGGAGATCGGGACGTGGACGTATCCCGGCAATTTCGGCGGCGCGAGAGGACAATATACGCCTGCATGGTGGCGCAAGAACATTCAGCACGGCTTGATGAAGACGATCCGAATTACGCAGCAGGGCTCCTTCGTTGACGGAATCAAGCTGTCCGACACAACGATGGAGAAGCTTGCTTTGACCTACGACAAAGAAATTCTGTTCCGCATATCCTGCAGCGACACCGCGAGAAACAGCGGGGGAGTGACATTGTTCGGCAAAGGCTTCGGCAATTACAATCAGGATATCGAGGTTGTTCTTCGATGCAAATAACCGCAAATAATCTAGCAAATCGCAGGGAAGCTTGATGTTGTCGGGATCAACCTTCGCCGTGCGAAACCATACGGACATTCCATAGAAAGCTTTCGTTGCTTTTGTTTGGAATGTCCGTTTATTTTTGAAATATTATATATTCAAATCAAAACAAAGATGTTATGCTGGATGCATTCAGGATTTATAAAAACAAACAAACATTATTCGGAGGTAAAAAAACATGGTGCAATCCTTATGGAATGATTCGAAGGCTTCGCAATTGCAAGGCGGCTTGGACGAGCTGGTCTATCGCTCCAACATTATCGGCGAGGATCGCCGGGTGTGCAATTTCGGCGGAGGCAACACCTCCAGCAAAACAACCGTGAAGGATTTCCGCGGCCGCGATATTGAAGTGATGTACGTCAAGGGCAGCGGCTCCGACCTGGCAACGATGAAAGCGGGCAATTTCACGGGTCTGCGCATGGATGACATCCGTCCGTTGTTCGAACGTTCGGAGATGCCGGATGAGGAGATGGTCGCTTATCTGGCCAATTGCATGATCGACGCCAAGCATCCACGCGCATCGATCGAGACGCTGCTTCACGCGTTCCTGCCGTTCAAGCATGTCGATCATACGCATCCGGACGCGATTATTTCCCTCTGCTGCGCGGACAACGGCCGTCAGCTCGCTGAGGAAATTTTCGGCAACCGCTTTGTATGGGTGCCTTATGTGCGCCCCGGCTTCAACCTGTCCAAGATGATCGCGGAAGGCGTTCTGTCGAATCCGAACGCTGAGTTGGTGTTGATGGAGAAGCATGGCCTGGTTACTTGGGGCGATACGTCCGAAGCTTGCTATGCGCAAACGATCAAAATTATCAATGAAGCGGAAGCGTTCATCGAAGCCCGCGTGGACGAAGCGAAGCTGTTCGGCGGCGAGAAGCATGCGGCCCTGCCTGCAGAGACGCGCCGCAGCCTGGCGGCAGCGGTAATGCCGGCCGTGCGCGGCGCGGTCAGCGACGAGAAGCGCATGATGCTGTCCTTCGACGACAGCGACGATGTGCTGGCTTTCGTCGGCGGAGAAAATTCCGCGAAGCTGTCCCAGGTCGGCGCGGCTTGTCCGGATCATCTCGTGCACACGAAGGTTGTGCCGCTGTTCGTGGACTGGACGCCAAACGCGGAAGACGCGGAAGGCCTCAAGGAGAAGCTGGTTGCCGCTGTCAGCGAATATAAGGAGCAATACAAGCAATATTTCGAACGCAACAGCAGCGAAGGCGATGTAATGTTCGAAGCGGCGCCTCGCGTTATACTTATACCGGGCGTAGGCATGATCAACACCGGCAAGAGCTGGGCGATGTCAAAGGTCAGCGGCGCGCTCTATCATCGCGCAATCGCGGTTATGCGCGGCGCGACGGCGCTGGGCGAATTCGTATCGCTTAGCGAGAACGAATCGTTCAACGTGGAATATTGGCCGTTGGAGCTGTACAAGCTTTCCCTTGCTCCCGCAGAGGCAGAATTCTCCCGCAAGGTTGCCTTCATTACAGGCGGCGCCGGCGGAATAGGCAGCGAGACGGCTCGCCGTCTCGTGTCGGAAGGCGCTCATGTCGTGCTTGCCGATCTGAACCTCGAAGGCGCGCAGAAGGTCGCTGAGGAAATCAACGAGAAGTATGGCGAGAATCGCGCTCTGGCCGTGAAGATGGATGTAACGAGCGAGGAGCAGATCGCGGCGGCGTATGCGGAGACGGCTCTGGCTTACGGCGGCGTGGACATTATTGTCAACAACGCAGGTCTTGCGACCTCCAGCCCGTTCGACGAAACCTCGCTCAAGGAATGGAATTTGAATATGAATGTGCTTGGAACGGGCTATTTCCTCGTGGCGCGCGAAGCGTTCAAATTGATGAAGACGCAAAGCATCGGCGGCAGCATGGTGTTCATCGGCTCGAAGAACTCCGTCTATGCCGGCAAGAATGTGACGGCTTACAGCTCGGTCAAGGCGCTTGAAGCGCATCTTGCGCGCTGCATTGCTGCGGAAGGCGGCGAGCACGGCATTCGTGTGAATACGATTCTGCCAGATGCGATTCTGCAAGGCTCGGCAATCTGGAACGGCAGCTGGCGCAACGAGCGCGCGGCGGCTTACGGCATTGAGCCGGACCAGCTGGAAGAGCATTATCGCAAGCGCACGACGCTGCTCGTTAATATTTATCCGCGGGATATCGCAGAGGGCATCGCCTTCTTCGCGTCCTCGAAGTCGGAGAAAACAACCGGCTGCATGCTGACGATCGACGGCGGCGTTCCTGCCGCATTCACGAGATAATCGCAAGCTTCAAGCATTCACGCGTCAATTGCGGCGGAAATTTAATATGAATGAGCGAAAGAGGTGTCTGTATATGAGCGATCGCGCCTATACTTTGTTCGAAGAGCAGCAGCAGGCAAGAGGCATTAACCTGGAAGAAGTGAAGACTCGTCTCAAAGGCTTAAAAATCGAGACGCCGTCATGGGGTTACGGAGACTCGGGAACCCGCTTCAAAGTATTCCAGAAGGAGGGCGTGCCCCGCACGCCTTTCGAGAAGTTCGAGGATGCGGCCCAGGTGCACAAATTAACGGGTCTTGCGCCATCCGTCGCGATTCATATTCCATGGGACAAGTGCGAGGATTACGGCAAGCTGAGAAGCCACGCGGAGAGTCTGGGGCTTAAGATCGGGGCCGTGAATCCGAACCTGTTCCAGGATGACAACTATATGCTCGGCAGCGTGACGAACGCGGATGCGGCGATTCGGAAGCAGGCGACGCAGCATCTGCTCGAATGTGTGGACATCGCGAAGGAGACGGGCTCGCGAGATCTCAGCCTGTGGTTCGCAGACGGCACGAATTATCCGGGACAAGGCCATATTCGGAAGCGCAAGGCATGGATGCAGGAAGCTCTGACGGAAATGTACAACGCCATGACGCCGGAGATGCGCATGCTGATCGAATACAAATGCTTCGAGCCGGCGTTCTATCATACCGACTTGGCAGACTGGGGCATGGCGTACAATATGGCGCTGAAGCTGGGACCTCAGGCTGAGGTGCTCGTGGATACCGGCCATCATCTGCAAGGTGCGAACATTGAGCATATCGTCGCTTATCTTATCGACGAGAAGCGGCTTGGCGGCTTCCATTTCAACAGCCGCAAATACGCGGACGACGATCTCATCGTCGGCTCCGTCAATCCTTACGAGCTGTTCCTTATTTTCTATCAAATTCTCGACGCGGCGGGAGATTCGGATGCGGCCATTCGCAGCTGTGTGGACGGCATTGCCTACATGATCGACCAATCGCACAGCATTGAGCAGAAAATTCCGGCAATGCTGCGTTCGGTTCTGAACGTGCAGACGCAATTCGCGAAGGCTTTGCTTATTAATCACGCAGAAGTGGCGGAAGCGGCGAACCGCAACGATGTGCTTGGCGCGGAGGATGCTGTTCGCAGAGCCTTCGAATTCGACGTGACGCCTCTGCTGCACGCTGTTCGCGAGGAGCAGGGCTTGCCGCTGGATCCGATGAAAGCGTATCTGGACAGCAGCTACGGCAAGGATATTTTGGCGAGAGGGAAGGGCGGTGCCAGCTGGTGAACCATGTTCTGGCATTCGACTTAGGCGCAAGCAGCGGCAGAGCGATGCTGGGGCGGATCAACGGCGGCAAGATCGAGCTGGAGGAGCTGCATCGCTTCTCCAACGATCCCGTGCAGGCCGGCGACCGGCTGCATTGGGATATTCTGCGATTGCTTCATGAATTGAAGCAAAGCCTGCTGAAGGCCAAGCATCGCAAAATCAAGCTGAGCAGCATCGCGATTGATACCTGGGGCGTTGATTTCGGCTTCCTGGGCGAAGGCAACGAGCTTCTCGGCAATCCTTATCATTATCGCGATCCGAAAGTGAACGGCGAGATGGAGAAGGTTGTCGAACAGCTGACGGCAACCAAAATTTTCGGCAAAACGGGCATTCAGTTCATGTCGATCAATACACTGTATCAGTTATCGCATCTTAAGCGAATGGATTCCCCTTTGCTGCGGGAAGCGAAGCATTTTCTAATGATTCCTGCGCTGTTAAGATACTTTCTTACCGGAGAAATGCATAATGAGTTCTCGCTTGCTTCGACGACGCAGATGTACAATCCGCTGACGGGAGATTGGGATGAGGAGCTGCTTGAGGCTATTGGAGCGGCCCCCTCGCTGTTCGGACCGGTTGTCCAGCCTGGAACGGCGGTCGGTCGCTTAAGCGAAGCGGTCTGCGAAGAGCTGGGCATCGAATCCGTTCCCGTCTACGCGGTGGCGGAGCATGATACGGGCTCGGCGGTTGCGGCGGTGCCCGCGCTTCAGCAGTCGTTTGCCTTCTTAAGCTGCGGCACCTGGTCGCTGATCGGCACAGAGGTGAAGCAGCCGGTGCTTTCCCCGCGCGCGCAGGAGTTGAACTTCACGAACGAAGGCGGCGTATACGGCACCTTCCGCCTCTTGAAGAACATTATGGGCCTGTGGATTCTTCAAGAATGCCGGCGGGCGTGGGAGCGGGCAGGAATTTCGTATTCCTTCCCCGAATTAGTTAAGCTGGCATCCGAAGCGGAGCCGTTCGCGGCTTTCATTGATGTGGATGACGAACGGTTCTTGCAGCCCGGTGACATGCCTGCTCAGATTACGAGCTACTGCGAGCAGACAGGTCAGCTTGCTCCAAGCGGAGCAGGCGCCGTCACGCGCGTTATACTTGAGAGCCTGGCCTTCAAATACCGTTCCGCGCTGCAGCAGGTGGAAGAACTGTCGGGCAAAGAGTACGAAGGCCTTCATATGGTAGGCGGCGGCATACAGAATACCCTGCTCTGCCAGTGGACGGCAAGCGCGATCGGCAAGCCGGTCTGGGCGGGGCCGGTTGAAGGCAGCGCAATCGGCAATATGCTGGTGCAATGGATTTCGCTTGGCGATATTCCGGATATATGGGAAGCGAGGAAGCTCGTGCAGGACTCGTTCCCCATAGAGACTTACGAGCCCCAAGGCGAAGAGCAGTGGGAGCGGGCTTATGCGAGCTTTGTCCGCATTACGGGGCGTTAGCGGCATCCCATGTTTATTTATTTTTGAATGAAAAGAGGGGCTGGAAATGCTGGTTGCGGAGCGTTATGACAAAATTGTCGAGCTTGTGGGTGAGAGAGGAAGCATTCGCGTGACGGAGCTGAGCGAGCTGTGTCAGGTGACCGAGGAGACAATCCGCCGCGATCTGGCTCGGCTCGAGCAGGCAGGGCGATTGCGCCGATCGCATGGCGGAGCTGTCAGCGTTAAGGACCAGCAGCCTGAGACCCCTTATTCCGAGCGCGAAATCGCCAATGCGGAGGAGAAACGCCGCATTGCCGAGGAGGCTGTAAAGCTGATTCGCCCGAAAGAGCGCATTCTGCTGGATGCCTCCTCGACCGCGTGGTATATGGCGCAGACGATGCCGGATATTCCGCTTACCGTTCTGACCAATTCGATCAAGGTGGCGCTGGAGCTTGCTTCGAAGGAGCGGGTCGAGGTTATCTCGACCGGAGGCATTCTCGCCGCTCGAAGTCTCTCCTATGTCGGTCCCCTTGCGGAGCGGTCGCTTGACGCCTATCATGTCGACAAGGCCTTCCTGTCCTGCAAGGGCGTGCATCTGGAGAGAGGTATGAGCGAATCGAACGAGCTTCAAGCCCGAATCAAGCATCGCATGGTCGGAATGGCGGATAAGGTTGTCCTGCTGGCGGATTCAAGCAAGTTCGGCGTACAGGCTTTTACCCATGTGGCCGATTTGAACGCGATTCATCATATGATTACAGACAACGGACTTTCACCTCAGCTGGCAAGAGAGCTTCGGGAAAGAGAGATTGATCTGACTTCCGTTTGAACGGAGTGATAGAAATGAAGGTTTCTTTATTTATAACATGCTTAAGCGACGCTTTGTTTCCGCCGGTGGGCGAAGCGATGGCAAGATTGCTTGCGCGGTATGGAGTTGCTCTGGAGTTTCCCAGACTGCAGACCTGCTGCGGCCAGCCCGCCTTCAACAGCGGCTATTGGAAGGAAGCGAGAGAGACGGCCCGCACGCTGCTGGACGCGTTCGAGGACAGCGATTATGTTATCTCGCCCTCCGGCTCCTGCACGGGCATGATTCATCATTATCCCAAGCTGTTCGAGCATGATCCCGTCATGCTGGAGCGCGCGAAGGCGTTGCAGGCAAAATCTTACGAATTTACGCAGTTTCTAGTGGGAGTGCTCGGTGTGACCGATCTCGGAGCGACGTTCCCGCATAAGGTTACGTACCATCCGTCCTGCCACGGCACCCGTATTCTCGGCATCAAGGACGAGCCGATGCAATTGATGGCTCAGGTGAAGGGAATGGAGTTTGTCGATCTGCCGTTTGCGGAGGATTGCTGCGGCTTCGGCGGTACCTTCGCCGTGAAGATGGCCGATATTTCCGGCGCGATGGTGACGGAGAAGGCGGATCATGTGCTGGAGACCGAAGCCGAGGTGCTGGTCGGTCTTGATCTGGCCTGTCTTATGAATATTGCGGGGAATTTGCGATTCCGCGGCGAGCCGGTGCGCGTCATGCATCTGGCGGAGCTGCTCTACGAGGGAGTGAAGGGAGCATGAGCGCAGTAAGCGGCAAGACCCCCGGCACTGTCAAAGGAAGAGCCGAGCTCGCATTGAATGATGAGTTTCTTCGCAAGGCGGTGAAATTCACGACAGAGCGGCTGCGGAACGGCAAGAAGAATGCGTCGACCGAGCATGGCAATTGGGAGGAATGGCGGGAGCGCGGCAGACAGATTCGTCTGCATACGATCGCCCATCTCGACTATTACTTGAATCTGTTCGTCGAGAACGCCCGCGCGAACGGCGTTCATGTGCATTTCGCGGCTACCGCGGAAGAGGCGGTGAAGCTGTCGCTTGATATTGCGGAGCATGCGGACGCGAAGTCGGTTGTGAAATCGAAATCGATGGTCACCGAGGAGCTTCATCTGAATCATGCGCTGGAATCAATCGGCGTCGAGGCGGTGGAGACCGATCTCGGCGAATACATTATTCAGCTCGCGGGAGAGATGCCTTCGCATATCGTCATTCCGGCGATTCACAAGAATCGCTATCAAATCGCCGAGCTGCTGTCCAAGGAAGCGGGCTATACGCTGCCGCCAGAGACGACCGCGCTTGCAGGGTTTGTCCGCAAAAAGCTGCGGGAGAAATTTCTCGAGGCGGATATTGGCATGACCGGCTGCAACTTCGCAATCGCGGAGACCGGCTCGATGGTGCTGTTCGAGAATGAAGGCAATGCGAGAATGGTCAGCACTGTGCCGAAGACGCAGATTACGCTGATGGGCATGGAGCGCATTATTCCCTCCTTCGAGGATCTGGAGGTTATGGCGACGCTGCTGCCGCGTTCAGCGACAGGCCAGAAGCTGACGATGTACATGTCCGGCATTAGCGGACCGCGCCGCTCCGAGGATGCGGACGGACCGGACGAGATGCATATTATTATCGTCGACAACGGTCGTTCGCTGCAACTCGGCGATCCGGAATTCCAGGAGCTGCTCAACTGCATTCGCTGCGGCGCGTGCCTGAACGCTTGTCCCGTATATCGGCATATCGGCGGACATGCATACGGCAGCACGTACAGCGGTCCGATCGGCGCGGTGCTTACGCCGTCGCTCAACAAGAATATCGCGGAATGGGATGATATCGCCAATGCGTCATCGCTCTGCGGAGCCTGCTACGAGGCCTGTCCCGTGAAAATTCCGCTGCACGAGATGCTGGTCTATCTCCGTCGGCGCAAGGTGGAGAGCGGCAACGGCAGCAAGCTCGAGGGCGTGGGTATGCAGGGCTTCGCGACGGTAATGGGCAATTCCGGCCGGATGGGCGGCTTGATGAGACTCGGCAAGCTGGGGCAGAAGCTTGTCGTACGCGACGGCTATATCCGCACGAAGCTTGGGCCGCTGAAGGGCTGGAACAAATATCGCGTGACGCCGAGCCTGCCGAAGAAATCGTTCCGGGATAACTGGGCGACGCTCGATCAAGAGCTGAAATCCGGCCTGCGCGAGATGGATCCCGAGATGAGAGCGCGAATGGAGAAGCTGTCTGGCAAGAAGGATTCGCGGCATTAGTGATGCTGGTGCTAGCGTAGAACGGCTTCAGTATTAGCTGAATGGGCGAGAGTGGCGCAAGGCTCCAGACATGTATGAACAAGGCGAGAGCTTGCTTAGCGTGAGCGAGCAGGGAGGTGCAAGCAATGGCAAACAGGGAAACGCATGAAGAATGGCTGGCCCGTCTCGAAGCGCAGTCGCGCGAGAAACAGGCCGGCTTTATGAAGCATATAGCGGGCAGACTCGGTCATCCTCTTATGACGGATAAGCCAAAGCATCCATACCGCGGCGCGCCCAACTTCTGGAGAGAGGTTGATTGGACACCGGAGGAGAAGGCGCAACGGTTCACGGACAACTTCCTCGCTGTCGGCGGGCATGTGGAGAGGCTGGGCGGCTGGGATGAGATTACGGATTTTATCGCGGGCAAGGCGTCGGAGATGAGCGCGAAGCGCGTCATTCGTCAGGATGAGCCGGAGCTGGCCGCATTGAGGCTGGAGGAAGCGCTGCCGAATGCCCATATTTCCGTATGGAATTCGGATAGCGATACGGCTTGGAAGGCGGAGGCCGCTCAGGCGGATTTCGGCGTCGTTCAGGCGGATCATGCCGTAGCCTATACGGGCTCGGTTGCCGTGCTGTCCGCGAAGGAGAAGGGACGCTCCGTCAGTCTGCTGCCGACAGTGCTGTTCATTATTATCCCGATTGAGCGTTTGAAAACAAGACTCGGCGAGGTGCTGATTCCATTTGACGAAGCGGGCAGAGAACAACTGCCGGCCGGCATACACTTCATATCCGGACCGAGCCGATCCTCGGATATCGAGAACGACCTGACGATCGGCGTTCACGGCCCCGGCATCGTCTATGCGCTGCTGGTTGGGTGAGAGCGGAGCGCCGCTGCGCCTCTCGTTTTATTCTAACGAAGACTCATAGCGTTAATCTCTTCTTGCCGTCTGTTTCATAGATTTAACGAAGACTCATAACGTTATTGCAGCAAAGTGAGGCATTTTTCCGCTAAATAATGACGAATAAGCATATAGATCTTCGTTAGACCTCCAATCATGCAGGAAAATGGCATATAACGTTATGAGGATTCGTTAGCGTTCCAGCTCTTCATCGAATCTGGAATCTGAACGAACGGATTAACCATAAGCGACGAAAAGGCTGTCCCCAAAGTAATAGGCCCCCTCACGCAGGCAAGGTTTAATCGTTAACCTGTCTACTGTAAGGAGCATATAAACTAAGGACAGCCTGCTTTGTTTGAATCCAATGATTATTAAGGCTTTTCCGCCGTCTTCAAGTACGTTTTCAGAAACTGCAGCGCTTTGTCGGGATTTTTGGCATTGGCCCGAATGCCGACGATCAGGTCGACCTTCTGGACAGGAAGATCGTCCGCCAGCTTCGAGTTCGTCAGATTGACGGCGTACACATGCTCCTCCGGCACATCCTCCGTGCTAAGCTTCATGGCAATATCATCGCTCAAGCCATCCTCTGCCGTCAGCTTGTCGTCCAGGTTCATGAATACTCCTTGCTGCCCGATCCACTGAAACATGCTCTTGTCGACGATGTACAAGTCCGATTTCTCGGAGACCAGGGTCACTACGGCTTTCTGCAAGTAAACGTATTGCTCGGCTTCGTTCTGCGGCACATAGACGATGCTGGATTTCACGCGCTTCCAATCGGGGAATGTTTCCAGAATCGCTTTGTCAATATTGTTGTATTCCTCGACATCTCCTTGATCCTGATCCATGTTGGCGAACAGTCCGTAGAATGAAATCGACACATCGACCGGAGGCAGGCTGGCCAAATATTTCTCATGCTCGCGATGATTCATATAAGCGTTTACACCGTAAATGATAATGGCAATAAGCACAATCGCTCCGAGCGTATGAAATTTGTAATAACGCCAGAAATGGTCGAATTTCTGAGCTTGTCCGGCCATTTTCTTATATTTCCCATATTCCTGTTCGTTGAAGGCGTCCGTAATCTTGCGATCCTCATAGGCAAGAATGAACTTGTACGCTTCATTCACCTTGCTGAATTCGGAACCGCTCTCACTGGATGCTGCGGCTTCATCGTCTTCCTGCTTTGGCTTGGAGCGTTCGCGGCGCAGCAAGAGCGTATACCGCTTCTCGACATCCTCTCTCGACGCGAATTCCGGAAGATCCATCGTTTCATAAGCTTTCTTCAGCTTGCTCAAATCGTCCACTGTTTCACCTCAATTTAGTTATGAAGATCTAGATCAATTCTGTTCCTACTATAAGTATACGGAAATAATCCCCCAACGCAAATTCATTCCACGTCGAAACGATGAACATTTGTCAAAAATTATCGCAAAGACAGCTGTTTTCATTTCCTTCCGGCTGTGCTATAGTACGAATGACAAATTGAAGAAGAAAATCCGGCTTTTCATCGCCGGGAGAGGTTCGCGAACTCCCTCTATAAAAAACTAAAACGAAGCGATTGCCGGGTGATAAAAAAGGGCAACGCTAGTTTTTGTGTTCGGCGCGCAGCGGTTTCCTCGCAGGGAGACTGCTCGCGCCGTTTCTTGTAGCAGCGACCGTTCGGGATTCGACGGTCTTGACGAAAGAAAGAATATGCAATATTCGCGAAGCTCCTCTTCATGAAGAGAGGCGGAATTGAGAATGAAGCAGGATAAAGCGGTCGTCGTGTTCAGCGGCGGCCAAGACAGCACCACTTGCCTGTTCTGGGCTTTGCAGCGGTTTGCCGAGGTTGTGGCGATTACCTTCAATTACGGACAACGCCACAAGCTCGAGCTGGAATGCGCAGCCTCGATCGCGGGCGAACTGGGCGTCAAGCATCATGTGCTCGATATGTCTTTGTTGAACCAATTGGCACCAAACGCCTTGACTCGAGACGATATTGCGATCGAGCAGAAGGACGGCGAGCTCCCCACCACCTTCGTTGACGGGCGCAATTTGCTCTTCCTGAGCTTTGCCGCCGTGCTGGCCAAGGGCATCGGCGCGAAGCATATCGTTACCGGCGTCTGCGAGACGGATTTCAGCGGATATCCGGATTGCCGCGACGTGTTCATCAAATCGCTTAATGTGACGCTTAACCTGTCCATGGATTTCAGCTTCGTGATAGACACGCCGCTTATGTGGCTGAACAAAGCCGAAACCTGGGCGCTTGCGGATGAGCTCGGCGCTTTCGACTTCGTCAGAGAGCGCACGCTCACCTGCTATAACGGCGTAATAGCGGACGGCTGCGGCGAATGCCCGGCTTGCAAGCTGCGCCGCAAGGGACTCCAGGATTACCTGAACGGCGATGCTTCGAGAGGAGCTGAGCGCTGATGCTGCAGCAAATCTATCCTCAAGTGCCGCATGATTATAGTTATGAGCTGAACAAGGATTTTCAATTCGCGGCAGCTCATTTTGTACCTTCCGAGCTTGCGGGCAAATGCAGCAAGGTGCACGGTCATACGTATTTCGCAAATGTGACAATCGGCGGAGACGTGCTCGATGAAACCGGCTTTCTCGTTAATTTCTCGCATATTAAGAAGCTGATTCACGGAAGGTTCGACCATACGCTTCTGAATGATGATGAGGAAAGCTTCGACAATAGCAATTCTGATCTATACCCGACGACAGAGGTTGTTGCACGGACGATTTGCGAGCTTGTTCAGCATTTTCTCGACGGGACGACGAATAAACCGCGTTGTCTTCAGGTATTTCTGCGGGAAACGCCCACCTCCTACTGTGTATACCGTCCGAAGCTTAAGGTGAAGACAAATGACTAGCGCAAGGAAACTGCCTGTGATGGAAATTTTCGGACCAACAGTGCAAGGTGAAGGCAGAGTCATCGGCCGCAAGACGATGTTCGTGCGCACCGCGGGCTGCGATTACAGCTGCTCTTGGTGCGATTCGGCTTTTACCTGGGACGGCAGCGGCAAACAGGATATCAGACTTCTGTCGCCGGCGGAAGTGACCGCAGAGCTGCGTGCGCTCGGTGGAGAGGCCTTCGATCATGTGACGCTGTCAGGAGGCAATCCGGCGCTTCTCCCGCAGCTTGGCGAACTGATCGACCTCTTGCATGACGAAGGGATTAAGGTTGCTTTGGAGACTCAGGGGAGTCGCTGGCAGCCCTGGTTTCTCGAGGTCGACGATTTGACGCTCTCCCCGAAGCCGCCTAGCTCGGGTATGACAACCGACTGGAGCATGCTTGACGGCATTGTGGCGAAGCTCCAGGCTGAAGAACGCCGCTTTTGCCTTAAGATCGTTATTTTCGACGAAGAGGATCTGGCTTATGCGCGGCAAGTTCATGAGCGATACAGAAACGTGCCGTTCTATCTGCAAGCAGGCAATGACAATCTAACCGAAACCCAGCCTGCGAACCTGCTGCCTTATTTGGCCGAGAGATATCTGTGGCTGGTCGAGCAGGCGATGGCGAGCGAAGCGTTCAGAAGCGTGTACGTTCTGCCGCAGCTTCATACGTGGATTTGGGGCAACAAGAAGGGCGTTTAATTTGGAGGAAAGGCGTGAGCTTATACGATGGAAGGAAGAAACAAAGAGGAGCTTGGCGGCATTACTCATCTCGGCAATCAGGGAACAAGCTATAGCTTCGACTACTCGCCGGACTCCCTCGAAGCGTTCGATAACAAGCATCCGGGAAGGGATTATTTCGTCAAATTCAATTGTCCGGAATTCACGAGTCTGTGTCCGATAACGGGACAGCCGGATTTCGCAACGATCTATATTTCTTATATCCCCGATATACGCATGGTGGAGAGCAAGTCGCTCAAGCTGTATCTGTTCAGCTTCCGCAATCACGGCGATTTCCATGAGGATTGCATGAATATCATTATGAATGATCTCATCGCGCTCATGGAGCCGCGTTATATCGAAGTGTGGGGGAAATTCACGCCGCGCGGTGGCATTTCCATCGATCCCTACTGCAATTGGGGGCGTCCCGGAACCAAGTACGAAGCAATGGCCGAGCATCGCCTCATGAATCATGATCTCTATCCGGAGAAGGTCGACAATCGCTAGATGAAGACGGTGCTGATTACCGGCTACCGCGCGCATGAGCTGAACATATTCAATCAGAAGCATCCTGGGATTCCCTTCATCAAGCAGGCGATAGCGAACAAGCTTCTTCCGCTGCTCGAGGAAGGATTGGAATGGGTCATAACGCCAGGCGGGTTTGGCGTCGATCTATGGGCCTGCGAGGCGGCTATCGCGTTTAAGCCGCAGTTTCCCAAGCTTAAGTTGTCCATTCTGACGGCTTTCAGCAACCCGGAGCAAGATTGGAAGGACGACAAGAAGCATTATTACCAGCAATTGCTGAAGGATGTGGATTATTACGCGGCCGTGCACAAGGGGTCCTACTCCAATCCGCGTCAATTCGCCGCAAGAGATAATCTGCTGCTGCGCAAGAGCGACGCGATGATCGTCGTCTACGATGAAGAAGCTTCCGGCAGTCCGAGATTCATGCTCCAGAAAGCTATGCAACGACAGCAGAGAGACGGTTATCCGATTTTTTTCGTTTCTTTTGACGATATTCAAAGCCTGGCCGATGAGTCTGCGGACTTTTGATCGGACTGGCTTTTTTTCATGGAAGCGCGAGATACCCGTTTTTCGCCCTTTTCTTTGGATTGCGTTCACTGAGGGGACAAGTTGACGGACAATGCGATTTCACGCCGCATATAGTATCGCATAGCGGAGTTTAGGAGAGAGGTGGCGAAAATGCCGATTGTATGGGTTTGCTCGACTTGCGGACTGCTCGGCTCTATTGTGACTTTTGCTTTCGGCAGCTGGATGGAGTCGCTCACATTTCTGATGGTGGCCATGGGCGTGGATTATGTAACCGGCGTAGCGGCAGCTCTGAAAATGAAGAAGGGGCTGAGCAGCTCGCTTGGTTCCTGGGGACTGGCCCGCAAGGGGCTCAGCCTGCTAGTGCTGCTGCTGGCGCATCGCATCGATGTGCTGATGGGAACGGGCAGCATGACGCTGGGCGCGGCCATATATTTCTACATTGCCAATGAGCTGATTTCGATTACAGAGAATTACGGCAAGCTTGGTTTGCCGCTGCCGGATCGCGTTCGCGAGATGATCGAGGTGCTCAAGAGTAAGAAGGGGGAGTGAGCCTGCAGATCGCATTCCTTGAGGGGAATCGGGCTTCGGATGAAAGTCATGTTATTTTGCCGGTTGCATAACTCGCCGTTTATTGGCTATAATAAGAACAAGTGTTCTATTCATGTTGTGCGAAATGCCGCATGAGCCAGTATAGCTATAGGCATGGAGGGGTGGCAATGGCAGCTGACAGGGAAGCCGCAGGCGAAGTGCGATTGGCGTGCGCTCCGCCGATTCAGAAGATTCAGACGGAGGAAGAGCTGGCGCTCGTGAAGCAATATGTGCTGCTTGGCATTGTCATGCAGATTCTTGATCATGACATTCGCGTTATAGACAAGTCGGGGATGAAGCTGCCGCGATTGTACGAATCGCTGCTGCGGGGACTGCAGGACAGGGTTTTGCTGGATCTGGCTGATGTCAGACGCAAGTTCCGCCAGATCGGCATCAAGGTTTATGAAGAGAAGCGGGAGAAGGACGGGCTCCGATCGCAATATGTGTGCCGCGGCTACCATCATCATTTTTTCATGGTCTGGAACTTTGTGAAGGCAGAGTCCGAACGTGTTCTGAGGCGATATATGACGGGCTGAGCCTGCTCCATTCAAGATTTGTTCATGCATTGTTCATTGTTTTGTCAAAAAAGCAAAAAAACTTTTCCTTATTCTGTAGTTTAAGGTTGAGAACTTCGGACGATCTTATGTATTATAGGTAATAGACATTATGATCGCAAAGGGGAGCACGTAGCAATGCACAAATGGATTATGTTCGTCGTATTCACAGCAGCGTCCCTGCTGGGCGTTTATCTGCTTACATTCGGATTGCCGGAGAAGCCGGTGGACGAATCGGCCAACTTGCCGGAAGGCACTGTATTGATTAATCTGCAAGCGTCCGCGACCGATTTCTCGTTCGGGCAAGACGAGTTCAAGGTGAAGGTTGGCGACAAGGTATTCATTAAACTGAACAACAAGATTGGCATTCATGGCGCCAAAATTGATGAGCTAGGCGTGGAGCTGAGCGCGGACAATCCGAAATCGGAGGAGCTTGATTTTACGGAGCCGGGCGAATATTTGATCTATTGCGATATTCCTTGCGGACAAGGTCACTCCACGATGAATGCCAAATTGATTGTTGAAGCGGCATAAATGTCATTATAAACGAACAATTTTATGGGAAAAGGAGCCGAGAGGCTCCTTTTTGTTAAGATTCCTGTTATGATAGAAGGACAAGCAAGATACATAGTTCAGGAGGTTATGAAGATGATTACGCATATCGTTTGCTTTAAGCTGAAGGATAGAAGCGCAGAGAGCGTTGCCCGCACGGCAGCGGTTTTGAAGGATATGGAAGGCAAGATTGAACAGCTGAGATATTTGGAGGTTGGGACGGATGTGCTGCATTCCGACCGCTCCTATGATATTGCGCTTATTACCAAATTTGATTCGATGGCTGCGCTGGGCGAATATCAAGTGCATCCGGTTCATAAGAAGGTCATTGCGCATATGGCTGAGGTGAACGAGGCTTCAGTCAGCGTGGATTTCGAGGCTTGAGAGGCGGGTTGACATAAGCTATGGCGGATATGCAGGATGTTTATGAAACATTGACTTATTTGATCGTCATTATTGCAAGCTGCTTTATCATGGCAGCCTGGCTGAAGAGAAAAGCCAAACGCAAGAAGAAAAGCTGAAAGTTGGGTATAAGCGATGTATTATGTGAATCAGGAACAAATCGCCGTTAGACTTGACGTCATACCCGAGCTTGCTGAATTGCTCAGTATGCTCTCGAAGAATTGGAAGGGCGATTCGCTGCAAGGAATGGCGCAAGAACGAGCGCTTCATCTTGCGATTGAGACGGTAACCGATGTAGGCAGCTATCTCATCGACGGCTTTATTATGAGAGATGCGAGCAGCTATGAGGATATTATGGAGATTATTGGCGAGGAAGGCGTCTTTCCGAAGGCTATGCTGCCGGATTTGCTGAAGCTGGTGCAGCTTCGCAAGCCGCTCGTTCAGGATTATTACTCATGGCCGAGGGGGGAGCTTCATTCATTGAGCGTTGCGCTTCCCGAGTTGTTGACCGGCTTCAAGACGGCCGTTGAGGATTACCTGAAGCGAGAGTTGTAACAATGACGGCAGTCGAAATTCGTATCGGAGGTGAGCGGGCATGGCGCAGCGGAATTCGGAGAGAGCAAACAGACTTGATGAGAAGAAAGCATCTGGAACGACGCGGGAGCGCATCCTCCTGCTCCTGAAGACGAAGGGACGAATGAAAGCCGGCGAGCTGTCGCAAGAGCTCGGATTGACCGAGATGGCCGTGCGCAGACATATGTATGAGCTGGAGAAGGCGGGAAGCATCGCAATTATCTCCGTCCGTCAATCGCAAGGGCGGCCCGTTCACGCTTTCGAGCTGACGCGCGCTTCCGAGGAGTTATTCCCGAAGAATTATCACTCGCTTGCGCTTGACCTGCTGTCCGAGCTGGAGGATGATCCGCAAACCGCACCGCTTATCGACCAGATGTTCGAGGGGAGAAAGCGCAAGCTGCAGGAGAGATACGCGCCGAGAATGGCGGGCAAAAGTCTGGAGCAGAGAGTGCAGGAGCTCGCCGCGGTTCAGAACGCCGGAGGGTATATGGCCGAGGTGGAGCAAACCGGCTCCGGGGCATTTGTGCTTAATGAATATAATTGTCCGATTAATGCAGTGGCAGGGAAATATCAGCAAGCCTGCAGCTGCGAGCTGAGTCTGTTCCAGTCTCTGCTTGAGGTTTCGGTCGAGCGGACGGAATGTCTGGCCAAGGGCGGAAGCCGTTGCAGCTATGTAATAACAGATGGAAATAGTGAAGATCAACTTTAGAGTTTGCTGAAGTTGATTTTTTTTGTGTATTTCCCAAAGAAGCAGATTACTTTCAGGATGATATTTTAAGACGTCAACAGTAGTAGTAAAAAGCAAATTAGAAGAGCTAGATTTATAGCTTTCAACGGGTGCTGTTGCTTAATCCGCGAAATATGCTTCAGTCATTTGCGAAACGTCTTGAGTTCTGCGAAAAGTAATAGTTTTAACACTGAAACTTAAAGTGTAATTTATGCTGGAACATTTTGGTTGACAATATTAAAAAAAGGATTTATAATTATAAAAACCCATAAAATAATTTATTTGAGATTGTAATGATTAGTAAACAGGGTTTTGTTGGGAATTAAACTCGAATCTACGAATCTATTTAGAATGGAGGCGATATATAAAAATGTTAGTATAAGGGTTAAGAGAATAAACATAGGAAATTAAATTTGAAAGTTGTGAGGAGGAATCTAAATTATGAAAAAAAAGATTAATAAAGTAATCTTATTGATTGCGGTATTTTTTACGGTTTTTGGAGTTAGCACAGTTTTCGCAGCATATCCAACAGAAATAAAAACCGCGTCTCGACCTGGATTGGTATCTCAATCAGGATA
The DNA here is from genome assembly GCF_011947265.1 of Paenibacillus sp. HB172176. Classification (GTDB taxonomy): domain Bacteria; phylum Bacillota; class Bacilli; order Paenibacillales; family Paenibacillaceae; genus Pristimantibacillus. The sequence goes on along the minus strand of NZ_JAATHD010000002.1, from coordinate 548,044 downwards.
TGATCCTATTTCAGGGGGTTGGTCAGATGTCTCTGCAACTACAGTTGATGATACATCAAACAAGAGGCTTTTTTACAGCAATGATCCCGAATTAATACCATACGTTAACGGTACCTTTTATGGTGAAGGAATTATTTTTAACAGTGCATTTCGAAGTGATGGTGGACGTTTTTTTATGCATCATTATAATAATTCGTTGACTCTCGATGTAAAGGTAGCTATTCTAGCTAGAAATGTAGGCAGTAGTTCAGGTTCTATAACTATTGGAAGATATGGTGATGGAAATGGGGCGAATTTGTATAATCCTTTGGATGTTGGTGGAACAGCTGTAAAGCAGTTTTTTAGTAATTCACCATTGAATCAAACATTTTCTAGTATACCGGTTAATGGGTGGGTTACTTTAGCGCAAAAGACAATCGGTGTAAATCAGACAGTCGATCTTAATATGGATTTAAGTTTTAACGGTACGTTTCGACTATATGTTGCTTATGTCACCTCGAGTTCATCATACTCTAGTCCATTAAGTTTTGTACAAGCGAATTATAATTATGCAAGCTCTTATCCTCCATCCCAATCTGGTGGTGTTTCACGTGGTGACTCGCTTTATGCGAGGACAATTAATGTGAACTTCAATCCAGATAACCTTCAGAATGCACGACTTAGAGTTAATTGCTGTGCTCCAAGTCAAACACATCCAAATGATACGATAGTTACAGCTTATGATTATACTTGGAATACATCGAGTCCATTAACTCGACAAATTGTGGGTAATTTTGGATTATTGTATCATTTTAATGTAAATACAGGCACTTGGGCTACAAATAGTAGTACAAAGCAATTATTTGCAGGATTAAATCCGCGAGGTGGATCGTTTTTAGGTGGTGCTTGGGCAACAGCAGATATTCCTGGAGTTACTGGTGGAGTAGCGATACCTCAATTATCTGGAAATTCAGAAACTGGAATTTTGGGGAGATGGGGTTCATATTGGCGAACTGCTAATATTGATTACATTCTTCCAGGAGGAGCGAATGCACCGAATGTTGTTGTATTTACCGGGTTTACTCCGTAATATATTCAAATAATAAAGGAGGATTTAGTCGTGAAGATAAAAAACAAACGACGAGCTTCAATTATGATTGTGGCCATTGTAGGTTTGACAGCCATTATTACATCTGCAAGCACAGTAATGGGCGATCCGTTTCATTCTGCACCTATTCAAGATGAGGGTCATGTGGGACTTACTCTATCGGAACAGGGAGCAATTTCATTACTTCCTAAGTTACCTCCAACAGAGAAACCTCTAGATCCTGAAAAGCAGGCAATGTTAGACAATGAATTTAAGATGCGGGAATTAGCTAAAGACAAGGTTTTATATTTATCAAAAGATGAGAATGATAATGCCTACTGGTCCGTTGAAGCAATAACGGGATTAACATTTGAACTGCAAAATGTTCTGGATGTGCCTCGTAAGGTTGGTCAGATAAAATTCACCGGTTTGGAACAGGTTCGAGTAGACATTAGTTATAATGATGTATCTTTATTGCAGAACGATTTAATTACGGCTTCGCAGTTAATCTTTAAACAAGTACCAGAAATCAATTATATTGAATATTTAGTGTATCGAGTTGATTCTGATTATAATGAATCTAACAGTGAGGGAGCAATTACAACTACGCGATCTGATTTTGCAGAACTTAAAGTTGATCCAACAGATAAAGATGTAGGAAGTGAAGCTTTCAACAAGGTTTTTGATGTAAGCCTGTTTTCAGATATTTCGAACCCGTAACCACAATGGAGGCTAGTTCCTGTACTAAAATAATTTGGAAAAAAGAAAAAACCTAACCTCTTGCGTTAAATGAAGAGGTTAGGTTTTTATCATGAAGCATCTGTGCTCGATAAGGATTCTGAATACGTTGTTTCACAAATCGATTTTTTGTGTCACAGGTCAAGCCCATCTTGCTTATACATATAAGTAGAAGTAGGCATTCGCCCGATTCCGGCATGGGAAGGAGCTCAGAAGGGAGGCGTAGCAGTGACAATGGAATGGAGCGCGACGCTTGCGGCTGTTGCGTTCGCTGTGCTTGTTGCCGGCGTGCTCATTGCACTGCGGGCGCTGCTCGCGAAGCTGGCGCGCATTCAAGCGACGGCGGATCGACTGCAGAATGATTTGCATCACATTTCCGGCGAGGTCAGCTCGCTGCTCCAGCCTGCGGAGCAGAGCATCCGAATCGTGCAGAAGCGGCTGGATGCGACGGAGGGGCTGTTCTCCGCCGTTCGTCAAGCCGGAGATTCGATCGAGCATACCGTATCCGCGGTGGAGAAGGCTGCAAGTATGTTGTCGACATCCGCAGTCAAACATGCCGAGAACATCGCTCGGAAGAAGCAGGGAGAAGCCATCGTGCAATGGACGGAGCTGGGTCTTACCGCATGGCAGCTCTGGAATTCGAGCAGATCGGCAAAGGCGGCAAAGGTGAAATCCTTAGAGCAAGCAGATCCTGAAGCAAACTCTGCGAACCCTGAATCAAGCAGGTAAGACGAAGGCAATCTAAAGGTATGTTCATAATGAAAGGAGCAGTGCAGACATGTCAACGAAAAAAGGAACAAAAGGATTTCTGTTCGGCGCGATCGCCGGGGGAGTTATCGGCTCCATCACCGCGTTACTGCTTGCCCCGAAGGCGGGCAAAGAGTTGCGGGAGGATATATCCGCCGGTGCGCATAAGGTAGGAGACAGCACGCTGAAAACCGCAGGCAAAGTGGGCGAAGCGACGGGACGCTTGGCCAAAGGCATCGGCAGCGGAGCGGTTCAAATTGCGGATCGCACGAAAGAAGCGGCCGAATCGGCAGCCAGATCTATTCGGAATCTGCGAGGAAGACCTACGGGGGAGGGGGAGGTTGCTGCGATTTCGGCGGTTCATGACGGCGTTGAGGAAATAGCTGGGAATGAAGCTTTCTCCGACGGGGGCGAAGAACGTACGGATAGGATTCAATCCGATAATTATTAAGGAATCAATGATTGAAGCGGCGAAGGACGGGATCGCAGCGCAAGCAAGCTTGCGCTGCGACTGTCTCGACGCCGCTTTTTTACGGAGAATTTTGTCGGATTTCGTCGACAATGATGTCGAAGCCAATCTTGATCGTTGTCCCGATATGAGATAAGATGTAGGTACCTTTTTGAATCGGCGTTCATATGCTATGTTGTCTTTGACTATTTATGACACCTGATTCCATCTTGTTTACAGAAAGCGGTGTGTTTGTGCAGCAACCGATAGCGATTCTCGATTCCGGCGTAGGCGGTCTAACTGTAGTGAAGGAAGTCATGCGTCAACTGCCGCGTGAGAAAATTATCTATTTCGGAGATACAGCCCGTACGCCGTATGGACCGCGATCGCCTGAAGAGGTTTTGACCTTTACGAGAGAGATTGTCGATTATTTGATTCAGTTTCATCCCAAAATGATTGTTATCGCATGCAATACGGCAACTGCGGTTGCGCTGACCGATATACGTTCGAGAGTGGCGATTCCCGTCGTCGGCGTCATTAATCCCGGCGCGCGAGCGGCCATTGGCAAGACCATTACCGGCTGCGTCGGCGTGATCGGCACGGAGGGGACGATCAAGAGCGGCGCATACGAAAATGCGTTGCTGGAGTTGTCTCCCCATGTTCAGGTGATTAGCGAGGCCTGTCCGAAGTTCGTGCCGCTTGTGGAGCAAGGCAACTTTCGCTCGAACGAAACGTACAGCGTAGTCCGCGAATCTATCGCGCACTTGAAGCAATATCCGATGGATTGCTTGATATTAGGCTGCACCCATTATCCATTCCTGACCGATACGATTTCCGAGGTCGTCGGCCCCGAGGTAAGCCTGATCAGCTCGGCGGACGAGACGGCGCGCGAGATCAGCACCATTCTTCACGACAAGCGCAAGCTGGCAAGGAATGATCAAGTTCCCGTGCATCAATTTTTCTGCAGCGGAGATCCTCATATTTTCAAGCAAATCGCGCATCAATGGCTTGGCGAGCAAATAGATCTGACTCCTGTTGTCTGGCAGGTGCCCAGAATCAGCTGATCGCGGCAGCAGGGAATAAGCAAACGACGATATTTGGAAGGTGAGAGCGGATTCGACGATGACGAGTCCGCTCTTTGATGCGCCTGTATTCTCTTGCCGAATCGCAAGTCCTTGCCGACCGGCGCAACTAAGACAAACCATGTCCCGCATACGATGAAGAGGAGAATACTTTTGTGCGGAGGTGCATGGCTTATGACTATGGGTACCGTCTACAGCTACGAGCAGATGATGCTCGATTGCGGACAATTATCGCGGAACTATCCCTTTATCGCGCAGCATGTGATCGGCAGAAGCGTTCTGGGCAAACCGATTGTCGCGCTTAGCTGCGGCTGCGGCTCAAGGCAGATTCATATGAACGCGTCGTTCCACGCCAATGAATGGATAACATCGCTGCTGCTGATGCGGTTTGCGTCCGAGCTGTCTCAAGCGTTCATCGACGGCAGCCGCATAGGCGGACAGGATGCCGGACTTCTCTGCAGAGGCGTGACGCTATGGATTGTGCCGATGGTCAATCCCGATGGCGTGGAACTGGCGCAGCGGGGAGCGGATGCGGCTCTGCCTCATTATGAAGAACTGCTGCAATGGAATGGCGGGTTGACGGATTTCAGCGGATGGAAGGCGAACATCCGAGGCATTGATTTGAATGATCAGTTTCCCGCCTACTGGGAGGAAGAATATAAGCGCAGAGGCGTGGAGCGGCCTTCTCCGAGAGATTATCCCGGGCAATATCCGCTCAGCGAGCCCGAAGCGATTGCCATGGCGGAATTTACGGAACGTCTTCGATTTGATGCGGTGCTTGCACTGCATACGCAAGGCAGAGAAATTTATTGGAATTATCGCGACTATGAGCCGAATCATTCCGAGGAGATTGCGCGAAGGCTCGGTTCCGTCAGCGGATATAAGCCCGTGAAGTTGAGCGGGAGCGACGCCGGTTATAAGGATTGGTTCATTCATCGTTATCGGAAGCCCGGCTTTACCGTTGAGGCGGGCTTTGGCGAGAATCCTCTTCCCATGAGCGGATTTGAGCAGATTTATGCGGAGCTGAAGCCGTTGCTGCTGGAATCGCTTCGCATTTGACGAATATGATATACTGAAGGCAGAAGGGTAAGGAAGGCGGGGTTTCTATGAGGAAACTGTTTTCGCTCAGACATTGGAAGCGTACGTTCGTCCTTATTTTCAAGGTTTTGAAGTCGAGGGAGGTAGCCTTGCTGGACAAGCTGATTTTCGCGGTTCCAGTGCTCCTCTACTGGGTGATGCCCGATGCGCTTCCGTTCCTGCCGATAGACGATATAGCGGTTACGATGATTATTGCGGAATGGTTTGCCCGAAGGATGGGCAGGAAGTATAATATAACCTGATGGATTTCAAGGCAGAGTCGAACAGGGGAGTGCTTAAGGAAATGAAGGTCAAAATTTCTCGAAACGCGGCAAAGATGCTATTGTTGGAGTTGAACAAAGAAGAGCACGGCGGCAAGCTGCTTCGCGTTTATATTACGCATTCGCACGGCGATCACGCTCATTACGGAATGGGAATCGATGAACCGGGCGAGAAGGATGTCGTTGTGTCCACGGATAAGGGAATCGACGTTATATTGGAGAAGGACAATGAGTTGCTGGACGGCGTTCGAATCGATTATTTCTACACGCCGGAAGAAGGCTTTGCCGTAACGAATCCGTCCAAGGGGAATCATGGCGATCATTAATCGAGGCGCGAAGGCGCTTGAGCGGAATGGGAAGATGAAAAATGGCTGTTAACGATATTAGAGTGTGCGATAAGTGCAAGCATATGCGTATGAAAACGACAGTGACGAAGATTGAGCAGCTGGCTCCGGATGTCGAGGTGAAGATCGGCTGCAAATCGTACTGCGGACCCTGCGCCAGATATGCCTTCGTCTTCATTAACGGACGATATGTGAAGGGCGCTACGGAGGATGACGCCATCGCCAAGGCAATGACGTATTTGAAAAAATAAAGGCCGCGCCGCGCTTTGCGGAGCGGCCGGCTTGATTTTGCCCGGGCAGCTTGTCTATTGTGAAGATAGACAAGCATGCGGAGAAGCGGGAGGACTGAAGATCATGAAGCAAGGAACTCGATTCTACCTCGCGGGGCTGATCATTGCGATCTTGTTCGTCATCGCAGCGGAATTGATATGGTTGCCTGCGCCGCTTGTGCTCGGCGGAGGCATGGAATGGATTGAGCTGATTGACTGGCTGTTCTACGGCTTGTCCCTTATTCCGATTTGTTGGCTAATCGGCTCTTTCCTGCGATTGTGGAATGGGAAATCATCGATCGCGCTTATTCTTATCAGACTTGCGGTTATGGTTGCATCGATTGCCGCTATTGCTGTGAACTGGTTTGCCGGAAACCGCCTGGAGCTGCTTCTGGAGCTGGTTGCGGCCTCCGGAGCGTTGATGTTCGTCGATCTGATCGTCAGCGAGGCGATTATGCGCAGACGTATGCCGTGGAGAAGCGCGGCGCTGTTTGTTGTCGCCGTCTTGGTATTGTCGGCGCTGGGCGTTCCAACGCATACGCAAGTGACTTATCCGGCGATGACCATGAATCTCAATCGGTACGCGCATGTGGAGAACGGCGCTCCGGGAGGGTTGATCGACGGGGTGCTTGTGTTCGACCGTCCGGCCGTTCTCGCAGACAAGCTGTTCGGCAAGCTGTTCCCGATGTATCGCTTCGAGCCGATTCCCGAGAATGAGCCGCCTTTGTCCGAAGCCTATGCCGAGGTTGTCGCCATGAAGACGAACGCGAACGAAGTCGCGGCCGCCATTGCGATGGAGAAGGCCGGAGTAGGGAAAGGCGCCGTTCCCGACGGCGTGCGAATCACGGCGATCGTGAAGGGAAGCCCCGCCGAATCCCGGCTGCAAGCAGGGGATATTATCGACGGGCTGGATAATCGGAAGATAACAAGCGTTAATGATTTGATTCTTTATTTGACGGAGCAAGTGAAGCCCGGAGATCATGTATCGGTCGCTATACGGAGAAACGGGGAAGAGCTGACTGTCGATATGCCTGCGGCTGCTTCCGAGGATGACCCGAGCCGCGCCGTATTCGGCATCTCCGTGCAGACGGAGGTGAAGCTGGACACGCCGCTAGCGGTCGATTTCCAGCATTATATGGCCCATATCGGCGGTCCGTCGCATGGCGCGATGCTCACGCTTGCGATTATCGATCAGTTGACGCCGGGAGGCGTAACGAAGGGGAAGCATATCGCCGGTACGGGCACGATCGAAGCAGACGGCTCCGTAGGCATGGTGGGCGGCGTGCCTCAGAAGGCGTACGCGGTAGCCAGAACGCATGCGGATGTCTTCTTCGTTCCGATTAAAGCCGAGACGGCGGCCAAGGAGGCGGCTCCAGATCTTAATGTTGTCGGAGTCGGTACCATCGACGATATATTGAATTGGCTGCAGGCCAACTAATTCGGAGCTGTCATACGGAGCGGTCGATACGGCCGCAAGCTTAACTGCAACGACCGTACGATGGCTTGCGAAGAGCCGATACATCATCAACAAAACAAGAGCTGCCTGAGAGTTGTTATAGACTCTGGGGCAGCTCTTTGCATTTGGCCATCTAACCTTCTTCTTTGGAAATTCCGTTCAAGCTGGCCGGATAGTCGCCGGATTTATCGCAGGACAGGTTCCGGGCCTCGCTTTCGATAGTATGTTTTTTGTCTGCCTTGTTATTCGCGCGGCTTCCTTTGGGATCTGCGCTGTTCTTGGGCATGTCGCTCACCTCCGCTTTCAAGCCATAGTATGGGAAGAAGGCTTGAGTTTCATGCGAATGCGAATGCGATTGTAATACGATTGTCGCCAAAGCTTGCAGTCGATTTCACATAGGATGGGAGGCCGAGCTTGCGACTACCGCGCAAAGGGGCTTGCTGCTTCAACGGCATCCGTATGTTCAAATTCTTGAATCAAATCATTCAGGATGACCCGGTCGGACATCATCAGCTCTTCCTCGGCCGCTTCCGACTTCGTCAGACAGCTCGCCTTGCCAAGCGGCTCCCCGCTGCCAACGTCGAAGCATACGCCATTCTCCTTCAGACCGTCAGGCGACGACAGGAAGAACTGCTCGCCGTCGGTCCATGAGCCGTCGCGCAGAACGACCTGCTTCGAAGGCCCTTCCTTCGTATTTTGCGTTAGTAAAGGCTGTCCGAGCATGTAAGTATGTTCCGTAGAGATACCTAGCAGGTAGAGAAGGGTAGGCGACACATCGAGCTGACCGCCAACGTTCGCATAAGGACCTGCGAGCTTGTCTCCGGGCAGATGGATCAGGAACGGCACGCTCTTAACGACCTGTTCCCGTTCTAGCTTGCTGTCAGTGTTCTCCATAAATCGATCATAGAGGCTCCAGTCCGTAATCGAATTATCATGATCGCCGTATAGAACAAGAATCGTGCGCTCCCATAAGCCGTCCGTCTTCAATCTATCCACAAGCTCGCCAAGCGCAGCGTCCGCATAATGCACAGCCTGCAAATAATCGCCCATTAGCGTTCCCTCGAGCTCCTCCACGTTCAATGCTTTCTCCTTCGCCGGCAGCCGGTACGGATGATGGCTGGTCAGCGTGATCAGGAAGGAATGAAAGGGCTCGGGCTGCTGCTCGATGATGTCCAAGGATTGCCGATAGAATGATTTGTCTCCAAGCGACCAGCCCAGACGCTCGTCAATTGTATAATCCTTCATTGAATAGAAGCGGTCGTAGTTCATTCCGGCATACATCATGTTGCGGTTCCAGAAGCCCCCCTGGTAGGGATGGAAGACCGTAGCGGCATAACCGTTGCTCTTCAGAATGCCGGGCAAGCAGTTGAAGCGATTCGATGCGTACTGGAAAAATACGGAGCCGCTCTTCATTGGCTGCAGGGAGCAATTGACGGCGAAATCGGCATCGGAGGTGCGTCCTTGCGCGGTTTGATGATAGAAACGGGAGAAATAGGCGCTATCGTCGATCAAATCGTTCAAAACGGGAGTGATTTCTTCTCCTCCGATGGACTGGCCCAGCATGAAGCTCTGCAAGGATTCAACCTGAACCATGAGGACGTTGCTTCCGGCGAATTCGCCAAACAGCGATTCGGATTCAAGCTTGCTCCGGCTGTTGCCGAGTCTTTCGAACCAAAGCCGGGCTTCGAGCTCTTGCTCGGCGGTTACCCGAGCCGCTCCGAACCAGTTGAGCTTTGCGTACCGATACAGGTCGTAGCCGTGAAAGCCGATTTCTCCGGCGACGTTATAGATGGAGAGATTCCACCAATTTTTCTCGAACAAGCCCTTCGCCCAGGTGTTCGTCGCATGATTCAAATTGGCGAAGAACAAGGCGAATCCAAGAATGCCCGCCGCTAAAGAGGCTGAGATGCGAAGCCAGAATTTGCGCGGGGCGGGCGCTTTCCTGCCTCTCAGTGAGCGCTGAAGCGATTGTCGTCCTTTCCATATTATGAAGATGCCGAAGGGAATTGCGAAGAGCAGATCGGCGAACAGCCAGAAATCATGAACCCGCAGCAGCTCGGCAATGCTTCCTCCTAGCGACTCGAGCTGCTTTAGCTGGAACAGAACGGGAATCGTCAACAGATCCTGAAAGTAACGATAATAGATCGCATCCGCATACATTAAGGCGGACAGAAGCAGATTAAGCCCAATCAACGCGGCGATTCGTCCTCGCAGCGGCAAAAGCAGCGTCCAGAAGGAAAGCAGGAGAATAGCGCTGGTCTCCATGACGGCGTCCGTTCTTGTCATGTCCATATAAGGCACCGACAGCAGCTTGCAGAAGAAGGAAAGCTTGATCAGAATTGCGATCGCGAACACAATCAGGTCGAAGGGAAAAAGCCGGTCCGTCCAGTGGAGGATCCAGCTTAATGCGGTCATTATGCGATTATGCATGTTCGAGCTGCCGCGTTCCTTAAACATGCTTCTTCTCCCGCGGCGGGAGAGGTCCGAAAAATTGATAGAAATCCGTTTGTATTCGGCCGTTGAACAGCTTGCGTTTCTTGTCCGCAGGCCGGCCCATATAATGCTCGACTTGATTGGAGGGCGAGATTGCGAATACGGACCAGGTCGGATAATGCAGTCTCATCAGTCCGAATTGACGCAGCGCCGCCTCGGCTTCCTTGTCGTCGCCGAGACGCTCGCCGTATGGAGGGTTCGTGATGATTACACCGTATTCCCCTTGCGGCCTTGCCTTGGCGACCGGGATGTTGGCCAGCTTGATCTCGCCAGCGAAGCCGGCTCTCTTGATCGCGGTCTCCGCAATCTCAATCGCTTTCGGATCAATGTCCGAGCCGGATATCTGAAGCGGAATATCATCCTTGACCGCATCGTAAGCCTCTTCGCGCGCGGCGTCCCACAGCTCCTTCGACAGGAGCGACCAGCCCTCGCTGGAGAAGCTGCGCCGAAGTCCCGGCGCAATGTTCCAGCCGATCATCGCGGCCTCGACGAGAATGGTGCCCGACCCGCAGAACGGATCGTAGAGAGGTCGTTCCGGCCTCCACCGGCTCAATTGAACCAGCGCGGCGGCCATCGACTCCCTGATTGGAGCGAGAGTGGACACCAGTCGGTAGCCGCGCTTATGCAGGCCTGCTCCCGATGTATCAAGCGTAAGCAGCGCTTCGTCGTTTAGAAGCGACACTTCTATGCCGTATTTGCTGCCGTCCTCGGGGAACCACTCCGTCCCGTAGCGCTCCTTCATCTTCTCGACGACAGCCTTTTTCACGATGCTCTGGCAAGCCGGCACGCTCGAGAGCAGCGACTTGTGGGAGCGCCCGTCGACGGGGAACTCGCCGTCAGCCGGAATCCACTCCGGCCACTCCAGCGCCTTGACGCCTTCGAAGAGCTCTTCGAAGGTCGTGGCTTTGAATTTTCCCATATGAATGAGAATCCGTCCCGCGGTACGGAGCCATAGATTGGTTCGGGCGATGTCGGCGAGACCGCCCTTGAAATTGACGCGGCTGTTCTCCACTTGCAGATCGTTGTAGCCCAGTTCCTTCAGCTCGCGCGCCACCACGGATTCGAGACCCATCGGCGCCGTCGCGATCAAATGCAATTCCTTCATCTTGCACACTCATTTCTGTTGAATTAACATTAAGTATAGGACAACTGGGGCGATATTTACAAATTTCATTCAAACCATTTTTATGAGGAGCGGAGATTGTATGATAAGCAATGAACAATACGTGGATTCCTTGTACGCCTCGGATGAGAAACTCGATAGGGTAATCAAGGGACTGGAGAGGCACGACATGCCGCAAATATCAATTGCAGAGGGCTACGGCAGACTGCTGACGCTGCTTGTTCGAATGTCGGGGGCGAGCAGGCTTCTGGAAATCGGAGCGCTTGGCGGCTACAGCGGCATTTGTCTCGCGAGGGGTTTGCGTCAAGGCGGAAGACTGCTTTCTCTGGAGCTGCTGCAGCCGTATGCGGAGGTGGCGAAACAGCATGTAACGGAGGCTGGATTCGGCGATTATGTCGATTATCTCGTCGGAGACGCCAAGGAAAGCTTGGCCAAGCTGAAGGAAGAAGGAAGAAGGTTCGACTTCTTCTTCGTCGATGCGGACAAGGAGGGTTATCCCGTCTATCTGGACTACGCCTTGCAGTTGGCGGAGCCTGGTGCGATCATCGTCGCCGACAATATTCTGCTTCGGGGCAGAACGACCGACGTGAATAAGCAAGGCCCGTCCGTACTTGCAGTTCGCTCCTTCAACGAACGAATCGCTACCGACGACAGGCTGGAGAGCACGATTCTGCCGGGCTATGACGGCCTTGCGATTGCCAGAGTGAAGGGCTGATCGGCGCATGATACGCGTCAAAAAAGAAAACAGGCTGGGGACGTTCGAAAATGAACGCTCTCAGCCTGTTTTTCTTGAAATCGGTTTTTGACGCCGCAGCAGCGTAAACCAGACCCAAAAGCCGTTCAGCAGCATGAGCGCCGCCGACAGATAGAACAGGCCGCTAATGCCGATCCAGGCAGAGAGCGCGCCTCCGGTAATCGGTCCGATCATATTGCCGAGGCTCATGGTCGAGGTGTTGAAGCTGTAGGCGCGACTCTCCATGCCGTCCGGCGTATATTGGCGAATCAGCGCGTTGACGGCCGGAATCAAGCCGCCCAGGAACATGCCGAGCCCAAAACGAGCAAGAAGAAGATGCCAGACCGAATCGGCTAGCGCCTGCGGAATGAAGGCGATGGCCGCCCCGATGACGGATACCGCGAGAATGCGTTCCGCGCCGATCCGATCGCCGAGTTTGCCGAGAATCGGAGAGGCGACGAGATTGGACAAGCCGGTTACGGAGCCGACGAAGCCGGCGTAGAAGGCGATGTCGTCCGCCGATCCGTGCAATTGCTGCACATAGAGCGGCAGCAGCGTCATCGGACTCATGTTGGCGAACTGAATCAGGAACGAGACGCCGTACAGCGACATCAGCTGTGGAATGCGGCTGATGATCTTGAAGCCTTCAATAACGGAGCTTTGCACGCGCGCGGCAGCTTTCTTCGCGTCAAAATTTTCCTTCACGACGAACAAAGCGAGCAAGGAAGCGCAGAATAGCAGCGAACCGGTAATGTAGAAGATGGGACGATAGCCGACGGCATCCGCAAGCAGACCTCCGATGAACGGTCCGAGAATGGTCCCGGCAATGGCGCCGGACTGAATCGAGCCCATTGCGAAGCCCATGCGCTCCTTCGGAGTAGATGCGGAGATAAGCGCGATAGAAGCCGGATTGAAGCCGGAAATCGTGCCGTTCAGCATACGAAGCGCGAGCAGGTGCCAGGGGCTGGTCGCAAAGCCCATCATGACCATGACGAGCGCCATACCGAACCCCGAGCGCAGGAGCATCAGCTTGCGGCCGTACCGGTCGGCGAGCTTGCCCCAGATCGGCTGGAAGATAAAGGCCGTTACGAAATTGCCGGCAAATATGATGCCGGCCCATACGCCTATCTCATGCGGATCGCTCAGACCAAGCTCGAATTGCAGATATAGCGACAAAAAGGGGATGATCATCGTCATCCCGGCCATCACGAGAAATTGTCCGGCCCATAGCACGATTAAATTCTTTTTCCACTGTTCCATTAGCTTCGTGTCTCTTTTCTGTGTCTGTTAACAAAATGTTTATAGGTAAATAGTAGTGATAAAAATTGTCATTATCAATGTTAAAATATGGAGAAGAAATTGTTGGGAGCACAATCGAGTTTGGATAAACGTTTTCACGCTGGTAGAACTATTTACTCATATTTAATACTTTAGTCTCATAATAGTATTTTGAAATAGATAATAAGAACTAATAGAAACGACTTTATAGTGATATATACTCCGGATTATGTTACTATAGCTTATAATACGCGATAAGTTTGTCGAAAAATGTCTCCTGATGAGAGGTTGTCTGTAAAGATGAACAAAGTAATTCTAGTCTTGACTTGTTTCCTGTTTATAGGCATAGGAGCTTGCCGCGATACTAAGAATGAAACTATATCAACACCGAATGAATCGCCTGTTCAACATTTCGGAATTCAATTAAATATGGAAACTAATCATAAACAGGCATATACCTTTGTGAGTCAGAAAATGATTGGGAAATATGGTATTTATACAAATTTCACAGACACTGGACAAAACGGAGCTGCGGCATCGGGACATGAAGTGTTAAGTGAATCAGCAGGATTATTAATGCAATACGACATTTTGATGGATAACCGCGAACGTTTCAATCAGGAATGGATGAAGACGAGAAGTTATTTAAACACGGAATCGGGATTTAGCTATCGTTACAGTCCCCAAAATGAAAAGCGTTATACAATGAATGCAGCAGTTGATGATCTTAGAATTATCCGTTCTCTGTATGAGGCGGGAATTGCATTTGATGATCCTGCTTTGACGCGAGAAGCTAACCAGTACGGAAAGAGGTTTGCCAAGTATAACATCCGGGGCAACCATCTATACGATTTCTACGATGAGACATATAAAGAGACCAATGATTTTATTACTTTGTGTTACATCGATCTAAAGACTATAAATATGTTGTCTGTTCCAATAAATGAAAGAGCTGCTCTCAATAAAAACCTGCTCTCAATTTTAGAAGAAGGGTATTTGTCGGATGATTTTCCCTTCTATATGACACGCTTCGATTACAGTACAGGTCAGTATGTAGCTGAGTCTATTCACACGATTGAATCATTGTTGACAATTCTGCATCTCGCCGAGGTGAATCAACAGGAACAGTCAAGTATTACGTTCATAAAGAATAAAGTTGCCGAAGGGTCTTTATTTGGGCAGTATACTATTGACGGCGAGCCTCTTAACGAGATACAATCCACTGCTATTTACGCACTGACAGCTATAATTGGTTCACAGATTGGAGATATCTCTTTATATGAAGAGAGTATAAGTCAAATGGAAAAATATCAGGTTCATGAGGAAAAAAGTATATTATATGGTGCTTTTGGAGATCCGCAATCATTGAAAGCCTACTCTTTTGACAACTTAATGGCTTTACTGGCATTCGCATATTAATTCTTTTATTAATTTCTAGTGCAAATGTCAAGGAAGGGAGAAGTGAAGAGTGGCGGATCGAGCTATTAGCAACATCAGGAATCACATGTACAATTTCTTTAGTCACAGTCTATCCCCGGCATTGCTCGCATCCATTTCAGTTTCGATCATTACAATAGTAGCTCTGTTCATTCCTCCATACATTGGAATGGCCGATAATGGTGATTACTTTCGTATATTGTACAGCAACGGACTTTACTTCAATGATCCGGATTATAGCAATCAGTATCTGGGATATTTCGTGAAATCGTTTGGGATTTTTCAATATTATAACGAAAATGGCGCAACATTATTTACTTCCCAAACCATATTTATAAAGCTTTCATTATGGATTAATCAATTATTTACGCATGATAATGTATTTGACATTCGATTTCAAGCAGCCATATATGTAGTATTGTACGCGATTGCTGTTTATCTGTTTGTTGAAAGTGTGACATGGAAATGCAAGAGGAAGCAGAGTTACATTATTGCGGCTATTGCTGTGTTCGTATTTGGAGATACTGGCTACACCGCTTATTTCAATTCCTTCTATAGTGAGGGACTCGTGCTCATTATGTCCATGCTCGTATTCTCCTCCGGAGTGCTTCTCTATCGGAATCGCTACAATGATTATGTTCTACTGTTCCTATTTGGAATCAGTACATTGCTGCTAACAACAAGCAAGCAGCAAAATGCACCTATAGGAATAATACTTGGGTTGTTCAGCATTTTCTTGCTATTTGTTCGCAAATCGAAATCTTTTCGAGCCGTGATAAGCATTATGATGGCAAGCTTTCTTATTGCCGGCGTTTGTTCGTATATCCTGATTCCGAAAGATTTCGTGAATATTAATAAATATCATGCTATGACAAGAGGGGTTCTGCTAAACTCTCCGGATCCAGAAGCTACTTTAGAGCATTTTGGCATTGACAAACAATTTGCAGTCTTGAGAGGTACGATATACTACAGTCCATATACGACTATTGATGTGAATTCAGAGTTGATGCAGGAGCAATTTTATAATAAGTTTAGTTTTGGTTCCATTCTTGCCTATTATATTTCAAGACCGACTGAGTTTAATAAAATGTTAAATCTTGCTGCTGCTAACGGATACACGATTCGTCCCTCAGCGATGGGCAATTTCGAGAAATCGGAGAATCGACCCTTTGGTCAGCATACCTACTTCTTCTCCGGTTATAGCTTTCTGAAGAAGGTTGCTACTCCTAAGACATTTGGATTTGTAGTTATTTGGATCATAATTGTTGCTGGAATGTATATTCCAGCATTCATTTCTGCAATTCGGAACAGGCAGCTGCGACAAGCTTTTCGATTACCTATAATTGTTGCTATGATTGCAATTGCGTTGTCCAGTATGGTTATAGCTATTGTAGGCGCAGGCGATGCAGATTTGGCCAAGCACGAATTCTTGTTTACCGTAATGTTTGATCTAATTACTTTTTTAACATTCTCGGATCTCATTTCAAGACGAATATGGCAGAACGAGTCTTTGTAGCCCAACGAAGTCTAACTGCAAACCAATTGGAAGGAAGGAGCGTTCATCAATGATGAAAAAAGCCATACTGTTCGTGCTCCTGTTGACTTTATCTTTAACTACGTTGCCTGTTGCTGATGTTTTTGCGGCAGAGAACGAAGTTGACCGTGTATTGGTTGTCTATGACAGTTTGGCAGTTGGTTCAGCGAACGAAGGCAATGTAGAACAGTTGCAGAGACTTCTCGTTTCATTTGGAGTGGAAGTTACTATATGCTCTTATGATCGTTATCAAGAGGGAACTATGAATGAGTTTAAAAAGGTTGTTGCTATTAGGAATGCGTTTGATTTGCCGGATGTTAGTCAGACTTTTCAAGCAGATTTCGCGAATTATAAAGGAGAATATATGCATATTGGAGCATTTCCTCCTGAAAGGGTAATTGAAACGTTGGATTTATCGATCAAGGTCGAAGAAGACGCCATTATATCCTTAGCAGAAGAGCCGTACTCGCAAGTTGCCGTCGATTCCGGGACCGTACCATTAATTGTACATGCTGCAGGCAAGACCTATGGAAATATGTATTCTGCTAATGATCATATGCAAGGACCTTACGGCAGCTTGAAAGATGGTGTGGCCTACGTATCCTATCTCTCAGCAGTAAGCTTGAGTGAAATCTTGTTAGCAGATGTGATGAAGGATTGGCTTCAGGCATCACTTGACAGCAGAGCTTTTTTATTATTCAGTAATGTGACACCTTTCTCTGATTTCGAGCTATTAGAGAGTATGTCGGATCGACTTTATGCTTTAGGAATTCCTTTTGTAATTAGTGCAAGTCCAGTTTTTAGCAATACTGATTTTCCGGCAATGCAACGCTATATAAATGTATTGAAATATGCGCAAGCTCACAATGGCAGTATATTAATCGAGGCTCCCGTTGTTTCTTCTGAAGCAGGATTGGTAAACGAAAGCCTGAAGGATCATATGAATTTCTATATGAATCAATTAGCAGACCAAGGGATTGTTCCGCTTGGTATGGCAACGGAATTGTATTGGTTGGACCATCCTCTATATGTTGAACAAGGCTTGCATTTTTTTGATAGTGTCATTTTTTTTTCGAATGAAAGTGCTAAGCTGGCTACTCAATCTGAATCAGTACAATCCTTTATATCTTCACCATACAGTATAAATATGGATGAATTTCAAGATTATCTGGAGTCAAAAAAGAAATTCATTGACCTGCCGTTTAACGTTGCTTTTACGTATTCCTTCCCGGAAACTCAATATGAATTAGACGAGATAACTCAGAGTTTGGCAGACAGTTGGATTCATTTTTCTGATTATAAAACAGATAGGCATTCCGTTCAAACAAATCTTCACCACATGACTTCTGCAGGTGGTCATTTATTCATCGATAATCATTCTGTCGATCTGAACTCAACCTCAGATACAACTTCGCCGCATATCTATATTCAAGAGAATGAAAAATCATTATCGGCGCTTTTCTCTTTGCAGAACCGTATCTTTAGCGTGATTATTATCTTGATACTTATTATTTTTGTGTTCCTGCTCATTATTGGGCATCGATTATACAAACGTAAATTTGTTCAACAGGAGAGAGAACTATGACCTTTGCGGATATTTTGATGCTTATATCTACGATATGCATTTGGACGTTGTTGCTTATAAATGTGGTATTGATTATTGCAGGTTATTTATTCTACGTTCAGGATGAGGGTAGGCCTGCACCTGAATGGACGGAAGAACAGCCATTTGTATCGATAATGGTCCCTGCGCATAATGAAGGCAAAGTAATAATCAAAACTGTCGAATCATTATTGGCTCTTGATTATCCTCATGACGCTTATGAGATTATTGTAATTAATGATAATTCATCAGATCAGAGCAGTTTACTGCTGGAAAATCTGCGACTAAGTGTGCCAAATCGTAATTTAATTATCATAAATACCGATTCAATTACAGGCGGCAAGGGGAAATCGAATGCACTAAATATTGGATTTGAGCGGAGCAGAGGTGAATTAATTGCGATTTACGATGCAGATAATACCCCGGAAAAAAAAGCGCTGAAGTATTTGGTAGGGGATATTATGTTGAATAAGAAACTCGGGGCCGTTATAGGCAAGTTTCGCACCCGTAATAGAAACGTGAATTTGTTGACGCGATTTATCAATGTGGAGACACTATCCTTCCAATGGATGGTACAGGCAGGACGTTGGAAATTGTTTAAAGTTTGCACGATACCTGGAACCAATTACATCATAAGGCGGGATATTGTAGAACGCGTTGGCGGCTGGGACGTTAAAGCGATTGCAGAAGATACGGAAATTAGCTTTCGCATTTACATGATGGGATATCTCATTAAATTTCAACCTAAAGCGGTAACTTGGGAGCAAGAGCCCCAGACAGTAAAAGTATGGTTTAAACAACGAACTCGGTGGGCAAAAGGGAATATATACGTTATTGTCAAAAACCTGAGTCTGCTCTTTAAACCGGAAGCCTCAAGAATTCGGTTCGATATCCTATACTTGCTCGCTATATATATTTTATTGTTGACTTCGCTTGTTGTCTCAGACTTGTTATTAATCTTTAATACAATGGGGCTTGTTAAGACGACACTTGCAAGTTTCAGTGCTTTGTTGTGGTTATTGGCTATATTGCTTTTTGTTATAGGTACGTATATTACGTTGGTTACGGAAAAAGGAGAAATGCGTCTTTCGAATATCTGGATCATCTTACTCATGTATGTTTCGTATTGCCAGATGTGGATGATAGTTGCTGCTTACGGGTTAATTCAATATTTCAAAGATGTAATCTTCAAACGAGAAGTGAAATGGTATAAAACGGAAAGATTCTAAGGCGGTGTGTATGTATGCAAAGTAGATTAAGGAAAATGGCTATCTTGATCTTAGCTATGCTGATAACCTTTCAGATGGGCGTCGTTACAACTTATGCGGCATCAGAGGAATTAGGTCGCAGCTATGTTACTTCATTTGAATCTGTTACATTGAAAGGCTATTCTACTGGCAATCAGCAGTACTTTAATGTAGAAGAATACTGGCAGGTAAATGATGCAAAGGTAAATTTGAATTATGAGGTTTCGGCTTTGATGCAGAGCGAAAGCTCCAGTGTAACGTTGTCTTTGAATGGAACACCGTTCTATTCATTCCGTCCGGTTGCGAATGAATCCAAACATCAGGATTTAGTTATTGAACTGCCTTTGAATCTATTGATTAAGGGTAGCAATACTTTATCGATTGAAGGTTTTCTGCAGTCCACTGGCACTGATCTGAATCAAGTGTGCGTTCAAACTGATTCGCAGGATAAGTGGCTACAAATCTATGATACTTCTACCATCTCTCTCAATTATTTATCACAACCAATGAAAGAGACTATTAGCGATTTCAATCAGCGGTTTTTAGGTCGTGATACCGTTAGCGAGGAATTGAACGCGATAGTGTTGCCGGAGAAAAATGATAAGATCGAGATGGAGGCAGCCGTTTATGCTCTTTCGGGTCTCGCAAAGGCTAATCCGCTCAAAGAATCCATTATTCCGTTGCTAACCTATGAATCCAAAGAGGTAAAAGAAAAGAAAACGGTTGTGTTTGTGTCACTCTATGATCATCTACCCGATGAAATCAAATCCAAGCTGAAATCGAGAAATATGGATAATGAAGCATTGCTCCAGCTAATAACTGTTGATGGACAAGCCATGCTGGTAGTGACATCTAACAGCCCGGATTTATTAATAAGAGCAGGAAGACTTGTTGCTAATCAAGATCTAATGCAACAAATGAATAAATCGATGAAAGCGGTCGAAGCTACGACAGAAGTGGACACACCAAATGTGCTTGTTAGCCGTACACAGAAGTTAACTGATGCAGGCGATAAATTAACAGGAGCCCTCCACAGGGAGATAACTTATTATGTATCTTTACCAGGCAATCGATCTATTGCAGACGCTAGCAAGATTAGTCTGGATTACAGCTATTCACAGAACTTGGATTTCGACCGTTCGCTTATGACGATACTTGTGAATAATACACCGATTGGTAGCAAGAAACTAACCTCTGAGCTCGCCAATGGCGATACAATTCAGCTTCCAATTCCGAAAACGTTAGATATTTCGGGAAATTTCTCTATCACAGTAGCGTTCGATTTAGAAATTCTGAATAATACATGCATGCAGAATCAGAATCAGATGCCATGGGCATTCATATCCAAAGATTCAATGATTCAAATAAACACCGCTGACGAGGCGGATTTGTCGTTTAATAACTATCCGTATCCATTTTTGCGCGATGGAAGCTATAATCAATTGGATGTCGTGCTTCCTATGGAGATGGACACATACTCGTATCAAGCTATCTCTAATTTATTTAATTTGCTCGGACAATTCGCAGTGACTAATACAGGGACGATTCAGTTCCTGGATGATAATATCGATGAAAGCGAGCTTAAGAATCATCAAGTCATTGCGATAGGGAGCTATGAGGACAATCAAGTCATTCGTACCGTTAATCAAAATCTTTATTTCAAATTCGACCAAAAAGGTTCGACGATTCTCTCCAATGAGAAGATTAGCATCGATTCGGAATACGGGAAGCTAATCGGTACAATCCAATTATTGGAATCACCATTTGCCGAAGAACATGGACTTCTTGTTGTTACAGGAGTAAATAAAGAAAGCATATATTTAGCTTCCAAATTGCTAAAGACGAGCGGAGATTTGTGGAAGGTGTACGGCGATGGTGTATTAACGGATAAAGATGGAACTATTAAAGCTTTTCGATTTAAGAAAGAAATGGAGCAAGAGGAGTCTTCTGCACTGTCAACGATTATGGATCGCGGCGATGTACTGGCATTTACGATCGCGGTCATGCTGATTCTGTTTCTAATACTGCTCTCGTTAATCCTTATGATTCGCAAATATCGTCGAAAGAGGAGTGATTAGAGATGAAGAAGAATCAAAGCAGCATATTGTCGGACAGCGCCTTTCTTCTTCTCTTTATTGCTTGTTTCATTAGTATCGTTTTCACGGCGGAAGACCCAAATCAATATATACAAAATATTATTTTTTTGAATTTAGCGTTTCTTATCGCAATTATTACCTATTTCACAACCGTAACAACGGGCCTGATTCTTAATATTCTGTTTCTGTTTGGCTATGGGACGTTCGTCATGTATCAGAGCGTGGTTATTGGGGGATCGGTTGAGTTTCAAAGTTATTTTTGGTTGATTATGACACCGGTCTATACGGTTATTGCATGGATGATTACAAGCGCTAATCGAAAGCTTCAAACCGAGAATGAACATTTCAAGAAAATTAATTCAAGGTTGGCAACTATGGACGAGAATACCAATTTGAAGAACAGTTTGGCTTTTCAGAATGATGCTACAGTATTTATGGCTTTATCTGTGAGATACAATATTCCTCTTGTGCTTATGGTCATTAATATTAAATATTGGAATGATTTAAAGGGAATGATAAGCGAAGAGTTTATGACGGAGACAATTAGGAATGTTTCCCAAATCGGCCAGACGAGTATACGCACGAATGACTCCTTATATCTGCTTAATAAAGATAATCCTACATGGGGAATGTTGCTTTTCACAGATCAAGAAGGCGCTAAAAACGTCATCGATCGTTTAAGAAAAAGAGCTAGCGAATTGAACACAACAGTACAAACAGACAAAAAAAGAATTGAATTGAGTTTCAAGATTGGCGCTACTCTCTATAATCCGGAAACGATTACGACTCCATTGGATTTCATCGTTGTAGCCAGGAAACAGTTGGAATATGATGTGTAGTTCAACGATTAGATCGTCATATTCATGGCCGCTTTTATAGCTGATTGAATATCGATACAGGAATGAAGACAGGGCTAGGTCCTGTCTTTGTTTTAATTATAAGACTTTGATAATCATCTCCATACGTCATTTGGACATGTCTGATTGTCATACTATTGTCATAGGAACAAGCGTGCTTATGGTTGTTTGCCTTGAGGAAAAAGGGCATAATGGTAGCAGGTGAAATTACATAGAAAAGAGGAACGGGAATGACCTATAACGACCGTTTCATTCGGGCAAGCCGTCGGGAGCAAGTGGATCGTGTGCCTGTGTGGTACATGAGACAAGCAGGAAGATACGATCCCGATTATCGCAAAATAAAAGAAAAATATTCGCTGCTTGAAATATGCAAACAGCCTGAGCTGGCGGCAGAGATAACGATGATGCCGGTGAAGAAGCTTGGCGTCGACGCCGCTATTCTCTATTCCGACATTATGAATCCGGTCGCCTCGCTCGGCATTGATTTCGACATCGTCGCGAACATCGGTCCCGTCATTCATAACCCGATTCGATCATCCGGAGATGTGGCTCGTCTGAAGCCGATCGATGTGGAGGGCGATTTGGGTCATGTGCTTGAGACGATCAAGATTTTGAACCGCGAGCTCCAGGTGCCGCTTATTACTTTTGCGGGCGCGCCGTTCACGATTGCAAGCTATTTGATAGAAGGACGTCCTTCGAAAAATTATTTGAAAACGAAAGCGCTCATGTACGGCGAGCCCGAGGTCTGGTTTCAGCTGATGGACAAGCTCGGCGATATGGCGATCGCTTATTTGCGCGCTCATATGGCAGCCGGAGGCAAGGCGTTTCAGCTGTTCGACAGCTGGGTAGGCGCTTTGACGCCGGGCGATTTCCGCCGATTCGTGCTGCCGACGATAGAGAGAATCTTCGCGGAGCTGTGGGATCTCCCTCAGCCGAAGATTTACTTCCCGGGCGTCAGCTCAGGCGAGCTACTGCCGGAGCTGGGCGAGGTGAAGGCCGATATGATCGGACTCGACTGGCGCGTCTCCATCGCAGAGGGCAGAAGAAGGCTCAATCACCGTACGGCGGTGCAAGGCAATCTGGATCCTACGGTGCTGACGGCTCCAATGCCCGTGATCGAGCAGTATGCGGCGGATATTATTGATCAAGGCCTAACCGAAAACGGCTTTGTATTCAATTTGGGACATGGATTGTTCCCGGAAGCGTCGCTTGAGAAGCTGGCGGAGCTGACAGCGTTCGTACACGCCTATTCCGAGAAGAAAATCGCATCTCAGAGCAAGGAGGAAGCGGGTTATGTCTAAGCATAAGGATAAGATCGGCGTGCTCGTCATGTCCTACGGAACGCCGCAGTCGCTGGAAGATGTAGAGGCTTATTATACGCATATCAGACGCGGCCATCCTCCGACTGAGGAACAGCTGGCGGAGCTGAAGGGGCGTTATGAAGCTATTGTCGGAGGCGTATTCCCGCTTAGGGAGAACACGGATGGACAGGTTGCAGGCTTGCAGGATAAGCTGGAGCAGCTTGCTCCCGGCACCTACGTGTGCTATCAAGGCCTCAAGCACGCTCAACCTTATATTGAAGACGGCGTCGAGCAAATGGCTGCGGACGGCATTACGGAAGCGATCGGCATTGTGCTCGCGCCTCATTATTCCATCATGAGCGTCGGCAGCTATAATAAGCGCGCGCTGGAGAAGGCGGAGAACCTTGGCATCGCATTGACATGCATAGACAGCTATCATATGCATCCAAAGCTGCTTCAAGCGTTGACGGATCGTGTCGAAGCCGGCCTGAAGCTTGCGGCGGAGTCGGCAGGGGAGGAAACTCCGGTGAAGGTGCTGTTCAGCGCGCACAGCTTGCCTGTCCGAATTAGAGAGCTCGGCGATCCTTACGAGCAGCAGCTGTTGGAGACTTCGGGAGCAGTAGCGGAAGCAGCAGGCGTGAAGGACTGGCAGTTCACCTGGCAAAGCGCAGGACGCACCCGCGAGCCATGGCTCGGTCCGGATATATTGGAGACGCTGCCGTCGTTGAAGGAAGAGGGCGTGCAGGCGGTGCTCGTTGCTCCGATCGGTTTTGTGTCCGATCATCTGGAAGTGCTGTATGATCTGGATTTGGAGGCGAAAGAGGAAGCGCGCCGTCTGGAGATGACCTTAGAGAGAATTGCGATGCTGAATCGCGATCCGTTATATATGGAAACATTGGCCGAAACGGTTATCAAAGCGACAACAGCCGGGAGAAAGGATTGAGCAGCATGCGGAGCAAAGACGCAATTGATCGAATTGTCATTATTGGCGGGGGGATCAGCGGACTGAGCTCCGCTTTTTATTTGCAGAAGGAAGCGGAGCGGCAAGGCAGAAGCGTTAGCCTTACGATTGTGGAAGCCTCCGATTCGCTGGGCGGGAAGATCAATACGCTGCGCAAGGATGGCTTTGTGATTGAGAAGGGACCGGATTCGTTCCTTGCGCGCAAGACTGCCATTATTGATCTGGCGAAGGAGCTTGGCATCGAGGGGGAGCTTACCGGGACGAATCCGAATGCCAAGAAGACGTATATTATGAGGGACAAAAAGCTGCATGCGATGCCGCCTGGACTTGTGCTCGGCATCCCTACCGAAATCCGGCCTTTCCTGAAATCGGGGTTATTGTCTTGGGGCGGGAAGCTTAGAGCGTTGCAGGATATGCTGCTGCCCGCGCGTCCGTCCGAGCAGGATGAGTCGCTCGGCGGATTTCTGGAGCGCAGGCTTGGCACAGAAGTGATGCGTCGTATTGCAGAGCCTCTTCTGGCCGGTATCTATGCGGGAGATTTGAAAAAGCTGAGCCTGCAGGCAACCTTCCCGCAATTCGCCGCTTCGGAGAAGAAATACGGGAGCCTAATCAAAGGAATGAAGCATAACAGACGGACTACGGCGGCGGCCGCCGCAGCTGCGGGAGCCGAGCGGCAAAGCAGCGCCTTCCTGACGTTCAAGGGCGGCCTCACGACGCTGGTGAAGGAGCTGGAGAAGGCGCTGAGCGCAGCGGACAAGCGGCTCGGCGTGCGCGTTGCCGCAATCGAGAGAGCGGAGGATGGATACAGACTGAAGCTGAGCGACAGCAGCGAGCTTGGCGCGGATCGCATCGTCATGACCGCGCCTGCGTTCGCGGCGGCTGCATTGCTGGAGTCGCATGTCGATTGCGATATGCTGAGGCAAGTGCGATATGTGTCGGTGGCGAATGTCGTTATGGCGTTCGACAAAGCCGCCTTTCCACTGGATTTTGATGGCTCGGGCTTTCTCGTTCCGCGCTCGGAAGGACTTCATATTACGGCCTGCACCTGGACCTCCAGCAAATGGCTTCATTCCAGTCCAGAGAACAAGGTGCTGCTGCGCTGTTATGTCGGACATTCGGAGGATCAGGAATCGGTAAAGCTTCCCGACGAGGAATTGATTGCCGCTGTTCGCCGCGATGTGGAGCTGTCCATGGGTATTAAGACGAAGCCGCTCTTCACGGAAATGACGAGATTAAATGCTTCGATGCCGCAATATCCTGTCGGGCATCTCGAGCATATCAAGAAATTTCGGGGGGCGCTTGCGCAAAAGCTGCCGGGCGTTTGGGTGACGGGCGCGGCGTTCGACGGCGTCGGCTTGCCGGACTGCATCCGTCAGGGCAAGGAAGCGGCTGCTGCTATTCTCTCCCAATGACCGCATTCATAATAGATCTCTTAGAATCATAGCCTGAAATTCCAATAGATTGTATAATGGGGTAGATTGTCAAATGATGCGAAATTCAGCGGCAGAAGCTTATGCTGCTGCGCGAATCAGAAGGAGTCTGCCTTATGACCTTATCCAGATCTGCCGCCCGTCAACGGGAAAAAGAGAATCGAAAACGGAAAAATCGCAGATATATGAGCTTGACGCTCGTGGCTGCCGGCATTGTATTGGTGTTTACAGGCGTCGCGTTAACAGCGGCGAATGGCGGCAAGCTGTCATCTCTTTTCGGATTGGACCAGGACAGCGCTCCGAAGACTGTCACTGACGGTTCGAAATCAAATGATGGGAATAATGGCGGTTCATACGGATTTACGTTGGATGATAACCATGAAGACAGCGGGAACGCAGCGTCGAATCAAGGAACGGATGAAGCTGTGTCGTCCGATAATGGAGATAACGAGGAGAACGCCGCTGCGAATCAGGGAGGGGATGCTGCCGGCATTTCCTTATCCTTTGTCGGCGATGTGCTTCCGGGCGAATATTTGAATGCTCTGATGGAGCAGAACGGCTTTGGCTATCCTTACGAGAAGGCGTTCTTCTATTTGAGCGAGCCCGATATTACAGCAGGAAATCTGGAGCTTCCGATTACGCTCGGAGGTACGCCGATCGAAGGGACGCAATATGTATACAAAGGCTCGCCCGACGCGCTGCCGGCTTTGAAGAAAGCCGGGTTCGACGTGCTTAGTCTGGCAACCAATCATGCGATGGATCAAGGCGTGGAAGGGATGCGGGATACGATTGCGTATTTGGACGAAGCTGGTCTAGGGCATATGGGAACCGGGAATAATGATACGGAAGCGTTCAAGCCGTATGTGATGGAGGCAAAGGGCATTAAAGTGGCGTTCATCGGGGTTAGCAAGGTTATTCCGTATAAAGAGCTCAAAGCGGACAGCAACGTTCCCGGCATCGCGGAAACCTACGAAACGACTCGCGCAGTGAAAGCGATACAGGCTGCCGAAGAGGAAGCGGATATTACGGTAGTCATGGTGCATTGGGGCGAGGATAACAAGGATATGCCCGTCGATTATCAGAAGCAATACGCAAGAGCGTATATCGATGCCGGCGCGGATTTGGTGATTGGCTCGCATCCCCATGTGCTGCAGGGCTTCGAGAGGTATAACGGCAAATGGATCGCATACAGTTTAGGAAACTTTATTTTCTCATCCTATCCCAAGGGCGCGAACGCGGAAACGGGCGTGCTTGACGCCAGATGCTCCAAGGACGGCGAATGCGAGCTCGCCTTCAATCCGATGATTGTTGTCCAGGGACAGCCGAATCCGCTGGAGGGAGAAGCCTCAGAGGCAATGCTTGCCCGTCTATCTTCTCTATCCTTCGGAGCGAAGCTTGATGAGAACGGGAAAATCACGGCTGAGTAACCCGTGCTCGGGGTGAGAGGCTGGACTTGAAAGGGCTCGAGAGGGAGGAATAGCTTCTGATGAGAAATACATGCGTAGCGCACCGGGGCTGGTCGGGAAGGGCGCCCGAGAATACGATGGCGGCCTTTCGGATGGCATTCGAGGCGCAGGATGTAGAGTGGGTGGAGCTTGATGTGCAATTAAGCAAGGATGCGGTTCCGGTCATTATTCACGATTATAACTTGAAGCGAACGACGAATGGACGCGGCGAGGTAAGAGACAAGACGGCGGCCGAGCTTTCGGAGCTCGATGCCGGCGCTTGGTTTTCCCCGGCTTTCAGAGGCGAGCGAATACCGACGCTGGCAGGGGTGCTGCGGGAAGCGAAGGGACGCTGCAAGCTGAATATCGAGCTGAAAACGGACGGCATTCGGTATCCGTTTCTCGCAGACAAGGTTTTGGAGCTGCTCGAGGCGTATGACACTGAGGAATTTGTGCTTACCTCCTTCGATATCGGAACGCTGTATCGCATCAGAAAGCTGTCGAAGCAAGTGAGAATCGGACTGATCCTGGATCATTGGCGTTCTACGCTGGTGAAGGAGCTGGAGGATCTCCATTCGGATTTCCTCTCCATCGGACATTCGAAGCTCAACAAGGCTCGTCTGGCCGAGCTTCATCGAGCGGGTACTCAAGTAATGGCCTGGACGGCGAATGAGAAGCGAACGATTCGCAAGCTTGCCTCTCTTGATCCCGAGCTTATGATCTGCACGAATTTTCCGGACCGCTGGAGAGAAGTGATTGACGGCCGGCATGCCACAGACGCAGTGCAGGGACGGTGATTGAGCATGGTCGGGATTTGGGAGGAATGGTGGCTGAGGCTGCTTGCCGGCTTGATCGGCAGCGGCCTCATTGCGCTGCTCGCCTATCGCGCTCGCTCGCTGTCCGGCTCGGGCGCATGGTCGGCCCTCATTATGGGGACGGGCTTTGTGACGCTTGGCGAGCCGATTTGGTTCGGTCTGCTGCTGGCTTTCTTCGTCTCCTCCTCGCTCTGGTCGAGGTGGAAGCGCAAGAGTCGGGTCAAGAAGAGGGCGGAGGCCGGCTACGCGAAGAGCGGGAGACGCGATGCCGGGCAAGTGTGGGCGAACGGCGGAGCGGGTCTGCTGCTGTGCGTCGCTAACTCTATTGGGCCGGCGGAGGGTTGGCTGTTTGCCTATGTCGGCGTCATGGCCGCAGTCAATGCGGACACTTGGGCGACCGAAATCGGTGCCCTGAGCCGGAGCAAGCCGCGCTCGCTTCTGAGCGGCAAGCGCGTAGCGCCAGGCACGAGCGGCGGCGTCTCGCCGCTCGGCAGCGCAGCCGCGCTGCTCGGCGCCGCGTTCATCGGCGCCGCCGCCGCAGCGCTGCTGCGGCTCGGCCCGCAGCCCGCATGGGCTGCTGCGGGCGAGGCCGCTGCGCCAGCGGCGGCGTACATCGCCGCTGGCGCAGCGGCAGGCCTGGCAGGCGCCTTCGCCGACTCGCTGCTCGGCGCGGCCTGCCAGGCCCAGTATCGCTGCCGGGTATGCGGCAGCGATACGGAACGCGCCGAGCATTGCGGCAGCGCCGCTCGGCATGTGCGCGGCTTCGCCGCGCTGACCAACGACAGGGTGAACCTCCTGTCGTCGCTCTTCGCCGGCCTGCTGGCTTGCGTCATTGGCCGGCTGCTCTAAATTCTGCGGCCAAGCCGGCACCGGGGCACGGCCCTACTGCGATCTAACTGTAAATCCGCACCTAATAGGTGCTCCAGCGCCCACCAGCACCTCATAGCTGCAATCTAAGTCAACCTGCGTTGTACCGCATTCTGACTCTGTATTTCTTTCCTAAACAAAAAAACGAGCTCCAAGAGGCAATCCTCCCGGAGCTCGCTTTCATCAATCTTAGAGGGAATGCGCAGCCGAGCTTAAGATACTGGCCGCGCTTTTCGTATTCGTTTCAATCGCTCACTTCTTCGCCGTAAGCTCCTCCAACTGTCCAATCAGCTCCTCGAACACGCTCATCGCTTGCTCGATCGGCTCAGGAGTAGACATATCGACGCCGGCCTTCTTCAGAATATTGATCGAGAAGTCGCTGCCGCCGCTTTTCAGGAAGCCCAGATAACGCTCCACGGCTGGCGCGCCTTCGTCGAGAATTTGCTTGGAGAAGGAGGTGGCCGCCGAGAAGCCCGTCGCATATTTGTACACGTAGAAGCTGGTGTAGAAATGCGGGATCCGCGCCCATTCCATCTCGATATTTTTATCCACAACCATGCCCGGACCGTAGTAGAGCACATTGAGATCATAATAGATCTTGCTGAGCTCCTGCGGCGTGAGCGATTCTCCGGCTTCCGCGCGCTCGTGAACGATCTTCTCGAATTCAGCGAACATCGTTTGACGGAACACCGTAGTGCGGAATTGATCCGCATAGTAGGTCAGAAGATACATCTTCTCCTTGACATCGTCTGATTTGTCCAGCAAATAATTCATCAGCAACGCCTCGTTCAACGTCGATGCGACCTCCGCCAGGAAAATCGTATATTGCGCATCGCGATAGATCTGCGCATTGTCCGAATAATAGGAATGCAGCGCATGACCCATCTCATGGGTCAAGGTGAACATGCTGTTGAGGTTATCCTTGTGATTGAGCAGCACGTAAGGATGCGTGCCGTAAGCGCCCCAACTGTAAGCCCCGCTTCGCTTGCCTTCATTCTCGTACACATCGATCCAGCGCTCCTCAAAGCCTTCCCTCAGCACCGCCAAATAATCGTCGCCGAGCGGCTTCAGACTCTCCAGAATCGTTTTCTTCGCATCCTCGAAGGAAATCTCCATATCGAATTCCTCGACCAGCGGAGCGAACAAATCGTACATATGCAGCTCGTCAACCCCGAGCAGCTTTTTCCGCAGCTCCATGTATCGGTACATAAGCGGCAAATGCTTGTGAATGGTATCGATCAGATTCGTGTATACCGATTTCGGAATATTGTCGCCATAGAGCGACATGTCGAGAGCGGAATCGTATTTGCGGGCCTTTGCGTAAAAGGTATTTTTCGTCACATTCGCGTTCAAAGTGGAAGCGAGCGTGTTTTTCAGCTTGCCGTATGTATCGTAGACCGCCTCGAAGGCTTCCTTGCGAACCTTCCCATTGCGGCTTTCCAGAAATTGAATATAGCTGCCGTGCGTCAGCTCGACCTCTTCGCCTTTCTCGTTCTTTACCTTGGGGAACTTCAAATCCGCGTTGTTCAGCATGCCGAAAATTGTGCTTGGCGCGGAGCTTACATTGCCAACCTGAGCAAGCAGAGCTTCCTCGCTCTTGCTGAGCACATGAGCCTTCTGGCGCCGCATTTCCTCCAGCGTGTGACGATATTTCGCAAGCGACGGGTCGTCGATCATCGCAGAGAGCGCCTCGTCGCTGAGACTAAGCACCTCCGGCGTGACGAAGGACAACGCTTCGCCGGTTTCGACGCTGAGCTTCTTCGATTTGTCGGACAGCGCTTGATAGTCTGCCTCGGCCGTATCCTCGTGATGGCGCATGTTGGCGTACACATAGAGTCG
Organism: Paenibacillus sp. HB172176; assembly: GCF_011947265.1. GTDB lineage: Bacteria > Bacillota > Bacilli > Paenibacillales > Paenibacillaceae > Pristimantibacillus. The sequence goes on along the minus strand of NZ_JAATHD010000002.1, from coordinate 517,477 downwards.
CTCCACATGAAGGGAGAGCTCATCCTCAAGCTCGAAGCAGGCCTTAAGCTCAGCCGGATCGCTCAGCTTGCCCTGGAATCGAGATGCCTTCTCGATCAATGCTTTTGCCGCGCTGTATTCCTGATCCCAGGCTTTTCTGTCCGCGAATAGATCCTCCAGCTTCCAACGGAACTCCTCGGCCGTTTCTGAACGTTTTGGCAATTGACTCATCGTATTCCTCCTCGGGTTGATTTGATCTTGCTTTTCAACAGCTTGCTTGGCCCTCGCAGCCGGAATCGTCGCCGCGCTTTGCGCTATCGCAAGCGCAAGCAATAAGGACAGCCATTTCAACTTCCATCCCCCCAAAGACACAGTTTGTCGCTACTATGCCCTTGGCGGTCCCGTAATATGCATGGTCAAGCGCCCAGGTTGAACAGGTAATACACGATAAAGAAGAACGCAAACGCGATCAACGTAATGGAGAGCAGCGCAAGAGTGCGGCGCGAGCGCTGGGGAAGGCTGTCGCGTTTCATAATGATGATAACTCCTAATGAGAAAGCCGCAATAATAAAAATAACAGCCGCTGTCGTATCCATGCCGGCTTCTTGCCTCCTATCGTTAACTATGCCGATCGCGGCTTAGTTATGTGCTGTTCGTTTCATCTAGACTTCCTTGAAAGCGGACATGATGTTGTCGAGCTCGTCCTCGCGTCCGGCGAAATCCTCGGGACGGAAACGGTTGCGAGCCCAATGGAGCATTTCCTGTCTGCTAACGAAGGTATGGCAATCCTCGCCCCATTGATCGGAAATTTCGCGGAGCACGAGCGTTTTGCCTTGCACCTCGACCGTAAGCATATTATATTTGTCCGTTTTGTAAATCTGATGCTTCTTGAACATGGCAGTCCCACCTCTTTCCAATTCATGCGTATTGGTATATAGTAACATGATAGCTATTCTTCGATCCTTAATCAATATGGAACGCAGATTACGCTAGTAACTTACGACTCTTCGGGATAGAGCGTGCAAGAGTCGAGACGAGATGAGATGAGGAGAGTGAAAGTATGGCCAGCAGTCGTTACGAGCAGATTGGCGTAGCCATGACCTGCAGAAGCTTTGACGAGTATTGCAAAATGTTTGATCTGTTGGAAGAGGATTTGGATCGAGGCAAGATACTGGATGTCGCGGGAGGAAGCTCATCCTTTGTCGCGGAAGCGAGGCGGCGCGGATATGAAGCGAGCGCAGCGGATCCGCGATATGAGGGAGACATTGCGAATTGGATTCGCGAAGCGTCTGACGAGATCGAGACATCGACGAATAAACTGGATGCGCTTCAGGAGCATTTCGATTGGAGCTACTATGGATCCATTCATCATCATCGAGCGGGAAGAGAGCGCTCTTTGGGTCTGTTCGCCGATCATGTGAACGATTGCGACGGCAGGCTCTGTTATCAGGGGGGCAGGCTCCCGCAGCTTCCCTATGAGGATGACAGCTTTTCGCTCGTTTTATGCAGTCATTTCTTGTTTTTATATGCGGATCAATTCGATTTCGACTTCCACTTGGACGCGGTAAGCGAACTCATGCGGGTGTGCAAGCCCGGCGGTCAAATTCGCATCTATCCGCTGCTTTCATTAGGATGGAAGCCTTATCCGCAGCTGGAGGAGCTGATCGAGCATATTCGAGCTTCGGACGCAGAGGCGACGCTCATGCCGTCCAAGCTGCCGTTTATTCCCGGATCGCAATCCTACTTGAGAATTAATCGCCTAATAAATCCCTGAATTCGCTGAAATTGCTTTTTGATTTTGGGATCGTTATAATGGGTCTATTCACTGCAGCAGCAGTGTTTACATTTTAGGAGGTTGTGCATGTTGAAAGGTACAGTGAAATGGTTTAACGCAGAGAAGGGCTATGGTTTCATCCAAGTAGAGGACGGAGAAGATGTGTTCGTACATTTCTCATCCATCCAAGGCGAAGGCTTTAAATCACTGGAGGAAGGTCAAGCGGTCGAATTCGATATTACCGAAGGCAATCGCGGCGCTCAAGCGGCTAACGTCCATAAACTATAGGATTGAAAGCATGACAGAAGCGTAATGCGCATAAGGAAACGTCCTTGCGGCCGGGTGGCAGCAGGGACGTTTCCTTTTCTTTTTATCACTCGAGCCGATCCCACCTTCGCAGAAAGTAGAGGAGGAAGCCCAAGGCGGCCGCAATCGCAATGCCCGCCGCGGTATGGTAGAAGGCCGCTCGTCCAAATTGCTCGTAAATATAGCCGCCCAGCAGCCCGCTGATAAGACCTGCCGCGCCTGTCCAGATGACGGTATAAAGCGCTTGTCCGGACGCCCGGAATTCATTCGGTATGAGCATCGAGATATAACGCAGCGACGTGGAGAAGAAGATGCCGAACGTAATACTGTGCATCGCTTGCGTCGCGACGAGCAGACGCGGATCGTTCACCGCTCCGAGCAGCCAAAGCCGGAGCGCGTACATGAGCGCTGCGAGCATGAGCAGGGGCAGCTCCTTCAGCTTGTGGCCGTATTTGCCGAGCAGGAACAGAATCGGAATTTCGCTCGTTGCGGAGATCAGCAAGGAAAGTCCGATCAAGGAATCGCTTGCTCCCGCATGCCTCAGCGTTACCGCAAGGAAGCTTTCGTACATGCGGTGCGCGGTCGAGCAGATAAGGATGAGCATGAAGAACAAGACGATATTGCGTTGCTTCATCAGCTTGAAGAAGCCGGAATATTCGACCTTTTTGGCCGCTCCATGATAATCCTTAATGAAGTAAGCGAACACGAGCGTAATGGAGATCGTGCACATGGCTACGAGCAGCGTATGCTGGGAGCCGATCGCCTTCAGCAGCAAGCCGAAGCCGTACGAGCTGATGGCGAAGCCCAGAGAGCCGAAGATGCGTATCAAGGCGTATGGCGTTCCCGTATGCTTGCTGGACATGAGATACAGACTGTCGCTCAGCGGATTCATCGGCGTCTGGAAGAAGTAGAATATTGCCATGATGACGCAAATCACGATGAATTCGTTCAGGGAATACATGAACGCGACCATCGCGAGCTGACCGAACAGCAGCACGAAGAACAGCTTTCGGATCGTTCTGAATTTATCGCTGGCAATGCCCATTATGATGTTGGCGAAGATCGACATGAACAGCCCGGAGGAATAGATAATGCCGATTTGGCTTTCGGTGAAGCCTTTCGATAGGAAATACAGCGGGATAAAGGATACGACGAGCGCTTGAGTGGAGAACATGCTGAAGCTGAACGCCCTGAGCGCCGCTGTTTCTTTTTTTGCCGTAGAGGATAGATTAGCTTCTATGCTGCTGGATTCATTCATACTTTCTCTTTCACTCCATCTCTTTGCTAGTAAAAAATAATATGGTTACTAGTATAGCATGCCTGAAGCTCCAATTGTCGCTGGATTATTGACTCTTATAATGGTACATTTATGATTAGGGTTTTTGTGCATATGCAGGGGTTGGATCGCGCCGGCATTCATGATTTTCGATTTTACATAGGGGGTGCGTCGTGAGGCTGACGACTTTAACGGCTGGGAATGTGCCAAGAGGACCGATTAAGCTCATGCATCGGGTTTATCGGTATGTACTGCCTGAAGTTTCGGCGGAACTAAACAAGTGGAAGGCATTGGCGGAGCAAATACCGGATGAGGAATTGAAAACACAGGCTCTGAGCAGTATGCATGACAAGCGATTTCATTGCCAGGGCGGAGCCGTGTACGCGGCGGCCAATCTCGATTATCGACATATCCTCATACCGCTAATTGTTGCTCTGCAAACGATAAGCGACTATTTAGATAATTTATGCGATCGCAGCACCTCGCTCGATCCTGACGATTTCCGGCTCCTGCATCGGTCGATGCTGGATGCGGTCACTCCGGGAGCTGAGCTTACGGATTATTACGCGTTAAGAAGCGAGAGGGATGACGGAGGTTATCTGCATGAACTGGTGATGACCTGCCAGAGAATGACGGCGCAGCTTCCTTCGTACGACAGCGTGCAGGCTCATGTAACGGAGCTCGTCTCGCTGTACGGCGACTTGCAAGTATACAAGCATATTCGCAAGGATGAGCGGGAATCGAAGCTTCTCGGTTGGTGGAGGCAGCATCAAGAGCATTATCCCCAGTTGAAATGGAACGAATTCGCGGCTGCGACCGGGTCGACGCTTGGGATGTTCATGCTTTTTCTCGCTGCCAGCGAGAGAGGGTTATCGAAGCGGGATGGGGAATCGATTCGCCATATTTATTTCCCCCATGTATGCGGTCTGCATATTCTGCTGGATTACCTGATCGATCAGGAGGAGGATAAGCAGGGCGGCGATTTGAATTTCTGCAATTATTACGAGAGCAGAAGCCTTCTGGTCGATCGCATGGACATGATTGTGGAGAGGGCCAAGGCCGATGTATTGAAGCTGCCGGGCTCGCGGTTTCACAGGCTCATTATTGAAGGTCTTCTCGCGCTTTATCTGTCCGATCCGAAGGTAAGGAATCAGGCCGATGTGCGGGAGGTTTCTCGGCAGCTTATGAGGAAGAGTCCGCTTACGCGCCTGTTCTTTCTCTTCAACAGCAATTGGATTAGAAGATTTCAAGTATAAGTTGATCATGATGATGGAGGAATGAATGATGACTGCAGTCCAATCAATCGCAGTAATGACAAGCGGAGGCGATTCGCAAGGAATGAACGCGGCTGTTCGCGCGGTGGTGCGAAGCGCCTTGTTCCATGGGTTGAAGGTGTTCGGAATTCAGCGCGGTTACCAAGGCTTGCTGAACGATGATCTAAGGGAGATGGATCTTCGAAGCGTTGGCGATATTATTCAACGCGGCGGCACGATACTTCAGACGGCTCGGTGCAAGGAATTCACCACGCCGGAAGGACAGCAGAAGGGAGCGGAAGTGCTGAGGACCAGAGGCATTGACGGACTCGTCGTCATCGGCGGCGACGGCTCCTACCAAGGCGCGAACAAGCTCAGTAAGCTTGGTATCAAGACAATGGGGCTTCCAGGCACAATCGACAATGATATTCCGTTCACGGATGTGACAATCGGGTTCGACACTTCGGTCAATATCGTCGTGGACGCGATTAACAAAATTCGCGATACCATGTCCTCGCATGAGCGCACTTCCATCGTTGAAGTCATGGGACGCCATTGCGGAGATATTGCTTTGTATGCCGGACTTGCCAGCGGGGCGGAGACGATTCTGGTGCCGGAGGTGCCGTTTGATCTCGTAGAGGTCGCCGACCGGATGAAAGCCAATTTTGCCAAGGGCAAGCGTCATAGTATTATTGTGGTAGCCGAGGGAGCCGCGAAGGGCGGAGACGTTTCGGAGCAAATTTCGGAGATTAGCGGCATGGATTCGCGGGTTACCGTACTAGGACATATTCAGCGAGGCGGGACTCCGACTGCGGCGGATCGTATTCTCGCAAGCCGTCTCGGCGACTTCGCTGTCCGCCAACTGATGGCAGGCGAATCGGGCAAGGCTTGCGGCGTTGTGAACGGTCAATTGACGACGACGGATATCGATCTCGTCGTTAATACGAAGAAGCCGTTTGATATGGAAATGTACGAGCTGGCTCTTCGTTTATCGCAATAGCTTATCAATCCTTGCAATTTGATAAAAGCTTCGCCTTCAGATGAACATCTGAAGGCGAAGCTTTTTGTTGGTCCGTCTTTTAATCGTAGTTGACGCCCTGTGAATATTTGTTGCTCGCATTCCAGAGCAGATATTCATCGATGCCGCTATCATGAAGCGCCTTGATTTGCTGCTCGACCTGCTCCTTGCCGTATGTCTGGTAATTGCCCTTGCCGAGCCAGCTTGCCGTGAAGTCCTGAATCCAGGGCCTGATGATCGGCGTCAGCTCGCCGTCGTCCTTCAGCTTCTCATGCGTGTCCTCCAAGGCGCCTTTGATCGTCTCATATGGCTTTAAATCAGGAGCCTTCAGATTGAACCATCCCGTACTGTAATGGCTTGGGTAGATCATAGGCGAGATGACATGCACATTGTTGGAGATTTTCAGGAAGTCCTGACCAATGCCTTCGGCTGCGGGAACCGAAGCGGCATAGCCGAATATATCGACGGATACGCGTACGCCGAGCGGTTCGAGCTGTTCTCTGGCGTATTTCACGAAATCGGCGACCACGTCGACCCTGCTTTGCTCCGTCTTGCTGAACGTAAGCGAGTCCGCTCTCGTCTCGAAGCCTTCCGGAAAACGCACATAATCGAATTGAATTTCTTTGAAGCCGAGTCTTGCCGCTTCCTTGGCGATGGCGATATTATAATCCCACACTTCCTGCCGATAAGGGTTGACAAAGCTCTCTCCCTTGCCGTTCTTCCAGATGGTTCCGTCCGCTTGAAGATACGACAGCTCCGGATGCTTCACCGCAAGCACCGTATCCTTGAATACGACGATTCGGGCAATCGGATAGACGTTATGATCCTTCAGCTTCGTCATCAGATCATCAATGCTTGGAATGAATTTCTTGGGCGTGCCGAAATCCAGAAGCTCTGGCGTTGTTGTTGGATAGGTTATGTAGCCATTATCATCCTTGACGTCAATAACCATGGCGTTGAGCCCGCTGTCGTCGACGAGCTTGATGAGCGGATCCATGCGGCTTTGAATGCCGGCAATATGCGATGTGACGTAGATGCCCTTGATCGGAGGCGTGTCGGGCTCCGGATCATGCTTGGCGATTGATCCGTTCGGGTCGGACTCTCTTCCCGGCTCGCCCGCAATCGAGGCGTCTTCCGGTTGAATGATCGTCTCTCCCGCGGAAGCGTTCAGATAGGCGATCGCAAGCTGCTTCGCGTCCGCGCTGCTTGAGCTGTCTCCGGTTAGTAGGCTGTACAGAAGCATTAGCGCCGAAATAATAATGTCCATTATGTTCTCTCCCTGTCAGCTGTTCTCCCAACAAATTATAAAGCACAATTGAGGCGGGGTCATCCTTTTTTTGAAGCTCTTGAAACAAAAAGCCAGCCGATTTTATCGACTGGCGCTAGCGCATACTGTCATTCCCGAACTGTCATTGTATAAGAATTTGCTTCTGACCGTTGCATATGCTGTGCTGAACAATTTCCATAACATCGGCCGGCTCGAGCAGCTCAATGCCGTCTCTGAGCACGATGCATAGCTCCAATTCGCGAGAAGTGAGAAAAGGACTAAGCTCCGGGGCAAGTCTTTCTACAATGTGAGACAATTTGACCGTTTCCATATCCACCTAAGCATCACCCTTTCGTTCTAATCATTATCAAGCCGAAAAATGTTTAGAAGGGAAATCTTTATGGCGTGAAAAAAGTAAAGAAGCGGGATATACACATTATAACAGGAACCGCTTCAAAAACATAGGGAGGAATGGCAAAATCCGCATATGCGCATAGACGAAAATCAGGTTGGGCTCTGCTTTCTGAAATCGCCGACGACTCCGACGGTTTCCACGATGTTGATGAATGCGTGCGGATCGATGGCTCTTATGGATTTGTTGAGCTCGGCGAGCTCGTATTTGGTTCTGACCGTCATCAGCATGTCCTTCTCGCCCGAAGAGTACGCTCCTCTTGTCTTCAGAATCGTAATGCCCCGGGGATGGGTCAGCAGCCTTGTCAGCAGTTCCTCCGTCTTGGTCGTAATAATAAAGGCGGTTACCTTAATATGCTTCACATGCACAAGATCTACTACTTTTCCGGCGGTAAAAATCGCAACGAGGGAATACAGCGCCAAATCCCAATTTTTTGTGGCTAATATAAGGATGCCGATGACCATGCCGTTCATAAGGAAGATGATCATGCCGATCGGCAGGTCCCGTCTTCGGGTAATGATGGAGGCGATGATGTCGAAGCCTCCGGAGGAGCCTCCGAACCGAAGCGCGAGCCCGCTGCCGAAGCCAATGAGAATGCCGCCAAACACGGCGCCGAGCAAAATATCGTTTGCTACATGGGTGACGGGAACGAGCTTCAGAAACAAGGTCGCGCAGAGCACGGAATAGATGCTCCAGACAATGAAGTGCCGTCCGATCGAGAACCAACCCCAGATGAGAACGGGCATATTGAGCAGCAAATACAAAACGGCGATGTTGCCGCCGGTAATATAGCCGAGCATCATGGACACGCCGGACAAGCCTCCGCTTAAGAGCTGATGCGGAATCAGCAGCGTGTTGAAGCCCGTTGCGACAAGCAGCGAGCCAAGCGTCATCATCGGCAAGGTAAGGAAATAACGTTTTTCTTTTGCGTTCAAATGGCATTCACTCCTATGTATGATTGCTCTGCAGGTTCATGAAATAGTATGGCTTTCCAAGCTTAACTGGTATTCACATAGATACTTGTGCTATAATGGTTTGGATATTCTTAAGTAGGCTGTAGATAGAAGGAGTTTGAGAAAAGTTTGAAAACATTTGCTGAATTTGGCTTGGAACCGAAAGTGTTGCAAGCAATTACGGAGCTTGGGTTCGAGGAGTCGACACCCATTCAAGACAAATCAATACCGGTGGCATTGACAGGCAAGGACCTGATCGGCCAAGCACAGACAGGAACTGGAAAGACAGCGGCATTCGGAATTCCGCTCATTAACAAAATTCCGACGAGCGAGGATCGTATCGTTGCCCTCATAATGACGCCAACCCGCGAGCTTGCGATTCAAGTCGCGGATGAGATCGGGAAGCTGACAAGGTACAAAGGACTTCGTTCATTGCCAATCTACGGCGGCCAGGAAATCGGACGCCAAATCCGCGCGCTGAAGAAGAGACCGCAGATTATTATCGGTACGCCGGGACGCCTGCTCGACCACATTAATCGCAAGACGATCCGTCTTGAGGATGTGCAGACCGTTGTTCTCGACGAAGCGGACGAAATGCTGGATATGGGCTTCATGGAGGATATCCAGAATATTCTGAAGCTGGTTCCGGAAGAACGTCAAACGATGTTGTTCTCGGCGACCATGCCGGTGAACATTCAGCGGCTTGCCCAGCAATTCCTGAAGGAGCCCGAGCATGTTTCGGTTATTCCGAAGCAGGTTACGGCGCCGTCGATCGAGCAATCTTACATTGAGGTTCACGAACGTCAGAAGTTCGAGGCGTTAAGCAGGCTTCTTGATATGGAGTCTCCAGAACTTGCGATCATCTTCGGACGCACGAAGCGTCGCGTCGACGAGCTGAGCGAAGCGCTTCAGAAGCGCGGCTATTCCGCTGATGGCCTGCATGGCGATCTCTCGCAGAACCAGCGCGACAATGTGATGCGCAAATTCCGCGACGGAAGCATCGATGTGCTGGTGGCGACGGATGTTGCGGCACGCGGACTCGATGTATCGGGCGTAACGCATGTTATCAATTTCGACCTTCCGCAGGATCCGGAGAGCTATGTACATCGCATCGGCCGTACCGGACGGGCGGGCAAGGAAGGAACGGCTTGGTCGTTCGTAACGCCGCGCGAGCTTGATCATCTTCACTTCATCGAACGCATTACGCGTCAGCGCATGAGCAGAAAACCGCTTCCCAGCATTGCGGAAGCCATTGAAGGCAAGCAGCGCATCACGGCGGAGCGCGTGCTCGAAATCGTTCAGAACGAGGATTTCTCCGAGTATAAGCCAATTGCCATTCAATTGCTCGAGCAGTATGATTCGGTGGAGCTTCTGGCATCGGCGATCAAGCTGATTACAGGCGAGAAGAAGAATGTCGACATCGAATTGACGCCGGAAGAGCCGCTTCGCGCGAAGAAGCGCAGACCGGACATTCGCTCGAACGGACGTCCTTTCAATCGCAGCGGCGGCTCGTCCTATGGCGGCAATCGCAGCGGCGGCGGGTATCGCGGACGCGATGAGAACCGGCGCTCCGGCTACGGCAGCAATCGCGGCGGCTATGGCGGCAATCGCAGCAGCAGCGGCGGCTATAATAGCGACAGGCCTCGCAACAACGAAGGACGCGGCGACAACCGTCGACCGAAGAGTTCATCGGATGATTATGTGAATAAGTGAGAAAACGGGGAAGTCCGTAATGCCTGACGGGCATTCGGACCTCCCCAATCTTTTTTCTTCTTCATTCATTCGGTTGAATTAATAAAGAATGGTTTTCGAGATGATGACCAGAAGGATGAATAGGACTAGAATCGCACCGGTGGACGTATACAAACCATGTCCTGCATTGCTCATATTGTAGGCCTCCTTTTAATCCTTATATGGGTGAACACTATATATCCTATGCCGGGAGGGCGAATGGGATTAGACGCGGGCCTATTCCTGTGAAATTGGGCGGTCAATTGTCCCGTTTATCTGCAACATAACATCATCAAAGAATAAAATCGCTACTATATATTTGGAGGCAGAGCTGATGGAACCGAGAGGGATTATGGGGGGATTTTACAAAATCTCCGAATGGATTATGCGATTGGCGGTAATCAATTTATTATGGATCATCTGCTCCATTCCTTTTGTTTTTTTTGGCTTTACCCTGCTGCTGTCCAACGGATCGGGAACGGAAGAAGAGATGATGAGCGCCGTTTATTCCACGCTCATTATTATGGCGGTGCTTGCGCCGTTCACGCTCTTTCCCGCGACGGCGGCTATGTTTACGGTTGCAAGGAAATGGGTAACGGGCGAAAGCGATGTCGCGCTGTTCAAAACCTTCTTCCGCGGTTATAAAGAGAATTATTTGCAAAGCATGCTGGGCGGTATTGCATACACGCTCTTGTTTGTCATTATGATTGTCGATTTTATCGTATACCGGGATCAGCTGAACATCTTGTCCTATATTTTTATCGCATTTCTCGCGTTGCTTGCCGTATCCGTTTTCAATTTCTTCTCCATGCTGGTTCATTATCACATGAAGACGTTTCAGTTAATCAAGAACGCGGTGCTGATCACGATCGGAAAGCCGATTCGATCGCTTTCGACGGCGATTATGTGCGGCGCCGTCGTCTATATCAGCTTGTTTAAGTTTACTTTTCTTATTCCGTTTTTTATGGGGAGCATCATCGCTTTCCTGGCTTTCTGGAACTTCAACATTATCTATGTCAAGCTTCAGGAGCAAGCGGAGAAGATGAAGGAAAAGGAAGAGCAAGAGGCGGAGGAAGCGGCCGAGATGGACCGCGAGGATCTTCTGAAGGAAGATTATAAAGAAGACAATAAATAACATAAGGCTTTAACGTTTACTTTTATGCGCTTTCGGTCTATAATAACACTACATCCTGCGATGCTCGCCTCGGCTCTTCGTTGTTTTGAACCAATGACTGTTTCCCGGGAGACCTAAATCGCAATGCGGCTGACATGCCCTCGAAAGGGGACCTCAAAAGCATTGTTGCGGACACCCACCTGCGAGAGCGGGTTCGGAACATGTGAGTCGGACGGCATAGGCGGGTTCCTCTTAAGCGCAAAGAGCGATTGTTCGGTGAAATCCGGCGAAAGCTCTTTTTTCATATTCGAAAACATGTTATCATTGTAGGTAATGTATACAGACGAATGAGGGGGAGATCGTTGTTGTTGAAGCGGACCTTAATTGGCCTGATACGCAGTCATGAATTGACGGGCGACAGAGCTAAGGATCCAGTGCTGAAATCACATTTCTACAAGCTTTCGAAAGAGAAGGCATGGGAAGAAGTGGTATCGACTCTGAAGAAAATGCAAGGCTATAAGGTGTTGCATGAAGTGCAATCGGTTGGAGAGATTGTGCTCGAGAAGCGAACAGCATTTGGAAGAACGATGGACATTACGGTTTCTGTCATCAACGTCAACCCGGTTTTGTCAGCGGTTGATATTTATTCCGCATCTCGCGGGTCGTTCGGCGACCTCGGCTCTAATTATAGAGTGATTATCGACTTGTATCGCACCTTGGACAAGAAGCTTACGGCGTATAAAGTTAAATAGCTTATACATAACAAAGCGAGGAAGGATATCCTTCACTCGCTTTGTTTGCGGTCATGCCTGATTTTGTTTTAGACGAGCGATTTGGCCGCTTCAATGGCTTTCTCGTAATTCGGATGCTCCGTCATCTCGGACAGATACTCGACATACTGGATGGTGTCATTCGCGTCGATTACGAAGATCGCTCTCATGTCCAGCGCCAGCTCCTTAATAAGAACGCCGTAGGCTTCGCCGAAGCTGTTTGCTTTGTAATCAGACAACATAACGACCTTGTCTACGCCTGCTGCTCCGCACCAGCGGGATTGCGCGAATGGCGTGTCCACGCTAACGGTCAAGATGACAACATTGTCGCCAAGACCGGCGGCAGCTTCGTTGAAACGGCGGGTTTGCGCGTCGCATACGCCGGTATCGATGGATGGAACAACGCTGATGAGTTTGATCTTGCCGGAATAATCCGAAAGCGTTGCCGTTTCTGTCAATGATTTGTTGATGGAGAAGGATGGTGCTTTGTCGCCTGCTTTAAGTTCAGGACCTACGAGTGTGATGGGGTTGCCTTTCAGCGTAGCAACGCCTGTGCGTTCTTGTGCCATAATGATAATTCCTCCTCGAGTATGGTTTTGTTCAATACGACTATAATTATAATCATATTGAATTGGCGTTGTCCAATAATTGGCGAATGAACTTGCAAGGGGGTTCGAATGATGCTGTTTTTGCGTTACGAAAGCTTTCGCGGCTATTTGCGCGCTTATCCGGGAACGGTTGTCTTGATTGCGCTTAATGTCATCTATTTCATCATTATTGCGCTTAATGGCGATCCGAACGACGGCGAAACGGCGGTTCGCATGGGCGGATTTCTGACAGTGCCGGGGATTGATCCTTTCGGCATGGAGGAGCCGTGGAGATACATCAGTTCATTATTCATGCATGCGAGCTTGAATCACCTGTTCTTCAACATGTTTGCTTTGCTCGTATTCGCGCCGCCGCTTGAATATTTGCTAAGAACAACAAGATATCTTATCCTATATATGCTTTGCGGCGTTGGCGGGAATCTGCTCGCCGCTGCGGTTGCGGTATTGAAGGGCGATGAGTATCATCTGTCTGTTGGCGCTTCCGGAGCGATCTACGGCGTTTATGGCGCGTATCTGTTCATCGCGCTGTTGCGGAAGTCCTTGCTGGATGCAAGCTCGCGCAAGACGGTTTATATTATATTGGCATTTGGTGTTGTATATTCATTCCTGACTCCACAGGTAGATGTCTGGGGACATGTCGGCGGTGCGTTGACCGGGTTTCTGCTGTATGTCGTTGTGGAACGCAAGAAGGCTTGGAGATCGGGGCATTAGCGATAGAATAAGGTAAAGTACAGGAGAGAGCGCATAGAATGGAACTTCGTCAGCTTTATTATTTTGTGAAAGTAGCAAGGAAAGAGCATGTCACGCAAGCGGCGGAGGAGCTGCATGTCGCGCAATCCGCCGTCAGCAGACAGATTCACCAGCTCGAGGAGGAACTTGGCGTCAAGCTGTTCGTTCAGAAGGGAAGAAACCTTCAGTTAACGCCTGTCGGCCAATTATTTCTGAAGCGGGCAGAGGTGATTCTGGGGGATCTGGAGCGTACGGTAACGGAGATTCATGAATTTCTTGATCCGGAGAAAGGGGAGATTCGGCTCGGCTTTCCTCACAGCTTGGGCATATCCCTGATTCCGCAAGTGGTGGCATCCTTCCGCAAAATACATCCGAATGTGAAGTTTCGATTCAAGCAAGGTATGTATCCGTCGCTAATTCGCGATTTGACGAAGGGCGAAATTGATCTCGCTTTCATATCTCCATTTCCCAACGAAAATGAACAGGTATGCGGAGAAATTCTTCTGACGGAAGAGCTCTATGCCATTGTTCCGCCGGGACATCCGCTGTCGAAGGAAGCGTCCATTGCGCTCAGTCAGCTGCAGGATGAAACCTTCGTACTGTTCAGTGAAGGTTATTCATTGCGGCCTATCGTATGGGACGCGTGTCAAACGGCCGGCTTCTCTCCGCGCATTGGCTTCGAGGGAGAGGAGACGGAGACGATACGGGGCTTAGTGGCCGCCGGCATGGGCGTCAGCCTCCTTCCTGAGCTCGCGTTATATGATATGGGGCCGCTGCAGCCGGTTAAGGTCCGCATCAGCGAGCCTGCCGTGACGCGGACGATCGGGCTTATTCACCGCAGCAACGAGAAGCTGCCGTTAGTTGCGAAAGTATTCCATGCCTTTCTTCTTCGTTATTTCCAGGATAAAATAAATGGGGTTTAGCCTTCTCCCTTCATTTCCGCGCGAAACAATAGCCCGGCTTTGGTCTTTGCAACCAAAGCCGGGCTATTGTTGTTCGATATTAATCCCTTGAATTGAAGATGGAGATGTAACGAAGCAGCTCCATTAGCGAAAGCAATGCTGCAGCGACATAGGTGAGGGCAGCTGCGTTAAGAACCTTTGCCACGCCGCGCTCCTCGTCATTCGTAATAAAGCCTTCCGCTACCATGATGTCGCGCGCGCGATTGCTGGCGTTGAATTCAACAGGCAGCGTAATCAATTGGAAGGCGACAACGACGGAGAAGAAGATAATGCCAAGACCAATTAGATTGAATTGACTCATTAGTATTCCAGCAATTAACAAGAATGGGGCGATACCGGAAACGAAGTTCACTAACGGAAACATCCTGGATCTTGCGACCAAAAACGGATAATGAACTGAATGCTGGATCGCATGTCCGCATTCATGACAGGCGACCGATATGGCCGAGATGGATCTTTCGTAATAGACGGGCTCCGACAGTCTGACCACCTTGTGAATCGGATCGTAATGATCTGTCAATGTACCGGCGACCGGCTCGATCGGGATATGATGCAAGCCATTGTTGTCGAGCATTCGTCTTGCGGCTTGTTGTCCGGTCATGCCGCTGTATGCAGGTACCTGCGCCCATTTCTTGAACGTGCCCTTCACTCGGAATTGCGCCCAGATGGTCAAGCCGAATGCGGCAATAATGAGTATGAAATACATGTGTCATTCCTCCAGCGTATTTTGTATTCTCGCCATTACAAGAGGTTGCTCTTGTTCATAAGCAGCATTAATGCTTCGACGCATGCTGCCGTTTGCGGCATTATTCTCGTGTACAATCGATTGGCCTGTCGCGGCTTCAACTGCTCAATAACAGGCTCCAGCTCTTTAACCTCCCGTTCCAGCTGAGAAAGATGCTGCTGAATTTCAGTCAGCTTCAGGGTGATTTTCTCCTCGGAAGTAATCTTGCTCCAGCTGTCCAAGTTTTCCTTGATCTCTTCTAATGTATATTTGTCTTTTTTCAATTCTTCAATACGCATCAGGCGCTCTAAGGTTTCAAGTCCGTACAGTCGATAATTTTTCTCCGAGCGCTTCACGGGTTCGATAAGTCCAATCGAGGTGTAATAGTCGATTGTGCGTGAGCTGATGTTTGCTAACTTGGATAATTCGCCGATCCGGAATAATTGAGAAGCAACCATCTTCTTCACCGTCCTTTTCATTTACTTCTATATAGTAATGATAATAGCAAAGCAACCATACAGTCAAACGTTATGCTTATTCCTTCGATCGATTGCTGCGCGACAATAGAACTAGACGTGTGCGTCGAGGGCAGAAGAGGAGAGAAGTGCCTGAAATGCGAAGAATCGGGTGAGCTTTGGAGATGATTTTTGCTAAAATGGACTTAATTCTTAACGTTCGTGTCAGCTTTGATGCCGAACGTTAGATTTTTTTTATAAAAATTGAAAAAGGTTATTGTCAAATTCGACTATACTGACTATAATGACATTAAGTCTTTCGTCATATGTTAAGAAACATTACATTAAAGGAGTGGTCGTATTGATTAAGAAGACGTTTCTGGCACTAGGGTTAATGACAATCTTGTTTCCGGTGGTGGCTTTCGCAGAGGATCCATCCGGAGCGACGCTGGACATGGGGTTGAACTCGATTTGGATCATGCTTGCTTTTATCTTGGTTCTTCTTATGCAAGGCGGTTTTATTCTTCTTGAAACAGGTTCTACTCGAATGAAAAATGCTGGTCATGTAGCAGGCAAAACAATCTTTACAGTTGCGCTTGCGGCTTTAATTTACTGGGCGGTAGGCTATGGAGTTGCATTCGGCGGCGAAAATGCAGACAGCGCATTAAGCAATGTTCTTGGCTGGGGAGACTTTTTCTATAATCCTGCTACTTCTGCAGTTGATGGCGATTCGTTCCCGGTTTCCGTATTCTTCTTGTTCCAACTTGCATTTGCGGCGGTTTCGCTGTCCATTGCATGGGGCGGCTTCGCAGAACGCGCCAAGCTTTCATCCTATATTCTTTTCACGATCTTCTTTATCGGTATTATTTATCCGGTAGTGGCTCACATGATTTGGGGCGGCGGCTTCCTGGCCGAGGACGGCGCGCAGGATTTTGCGGGTTCGACAGTTGTTCACTTATCCGGCGCTCTTGCAGCGTTCGCGGCAACAGTGCTGCTTAAGCCTCGTATCGGTAAATTTAACAAAGATGGTTCCGCTAATGAAATTTCCGGTCACAATCAGGTGTTTACAGCACTATCCGTACTTATTCTTTGGGTTGGCTGGTTCGGCTTTAATGCGGGTTCGACAGTTGCGGTAGGCGACGGATTCTTCGCTTATGTAGGCTTTACGACAATGCTTGGCGCCGGTGCAGGCGGTGTGGCCGCACTTCTCATTTCATGGGCGGTAACAGGCAAAGCCGATATTACGACTATGCTGAACGGTACGCTTGCCGGTCTTGTCGCCATTACGGCTTCTTGCGCATTCGTAGATCCGTGGGCTGCGGTAGTGATTGGTCTGGTAGCGGGCGTATTGGTATTCTACAGCGCCAAATTTTTCGAGAAAATCAAAGTGGACGATCCAATCTACGCGCTTTCCGTTCATGGCACTGCTGGTATCTGGGGCACGCTGGCCAACGGCATCTTCGCTACTCAAGTTCTAGCTGAAAAGGTAGGCGTAGGCGAAGGCGGACTAATCGACACAGGCAGCTTCAAGCAGCTCTGGGTTCAAATTGAATCTGTAGTCATTTGCGGGGCTTTCGTGCTTATTGCATCCTTCATCGTGCTTGGACTTATGAAGATGATCATGGGCTTCCGCGTTACTGAAGAACAAGAGATCGTTGGTCTTGATCTTAGCGAACACGGCGCTTACGGCTATCCTGAGCAAATGAAAAAAGGACAAAGTATTCAAGGCTAATGCTGAATCGATAAAGGTACGGCTGACCGAAGGGAGAGGGCGAAGCGTGAATGACGGGATGCGTTCGCAGCTAATCAACAGGATCAGCTCGGCTGATGAAATTGATGAACTGCGAAGCTTGCGAGATCTCATCCACAAGCAGATGGAAGCTCTTCTCCACATTCGTCCGGTCGAACAATTGAATAATGAACTGAATGAGACTCATGATGCTGTCATACGACGAGCGATTGAACTCTCGGAAAACGAAATGGCACGGCAAGGGAGAGGTTCTCCCCCCGTGCCATATGCTTATTTATTGTTCGGCAGCGGTGGCAGGAAAGAGCAGACTTTGTCCAGTGATCAAGACAGCGGCATCATCTATATGGATGCGGTAGGCAGAGAGGAAAACGTTAAAGCTTATTTCCTCGAGCTATGTAAGCAAATTGTACAAAATTTGATTAAGATCGGGTACCCGCCATGCGAAGGCAAAGTGCTCAGCGATAATCCGGATTGGTGCCAGTCCGTAACGGAATGGGAAGCAAAGCTTGATGGATGGTTTCGGGAGCCGGCCTGGGAAGCCGTTCGCTACTTGCTCATCATTGCGGATGCTCGCTGCGTGTACGGAGATGAGGCATTATTCCGCCATCTGAAGGACATGTTCTACATTGATACGCTGAATCATCCTGTTATTCTCAAACGGATGATTGAGAATACGATGAGACATAAAGTGCTTGTCGGCGTGTTCGGACAATTGCTCAAGGAACGGTACGGCGAGGATGCAGGAAGTCTGGATATTAAATACGGCGCCTATATCCCGATGGTCAATTCCATTCGGATGATGGCCATTCAGGCCAATATTCGTGAAACCTCCACGCTAGACAGAATGAGAAAGCTGGAGGAGCTCGGTTTGCTGCAGATGGAGGACAAAGAGAGCTATGAGCAAGCTTTCCGCTTCCTGCTGCGATTGCGTCTAATGACCACGGAGCAATATGAGGATGGCATATATGCCAACAATGGAAAGCTGCACAGCAGCAAGTTGTCGAAGGAAATGACCGACGAACTGAAAAGCAGCTTGAAAGCCGGCAAGAAGCTTCAAAGAGCGGTCTACAAACAAGTCATGGGAAAGCTTATGTAAGGTGAGGCGGTGGAAAGTGAATGAAAGAACAAAAAGGCGTCGGTCGTATGTGGAGCTTATACAAAATGGGAGGAGTTACGCCTGCCATCGCTTCAATTCTTGGCTCGCAAAACGCGCAGCAAATGGCATTCATTCGCAATGCCAATCGCGAGCAACGTAAGCAATCCCTGCTTGAGACTCCGCTGAGAGAGCTTGAAATCGTTGTATTCGATCTGGAGACAACCGGCTTTAATCCGAATAACGGAGACGAGATAATATCGTTCGGTGCTGTCGTCATGAAGGATGGCAGGATTATGGAGGATGAGACCTTCTATAGCCTGGTTAATCCGAAAAGACTGATTCCGAGAGCGATAGTTGAGTTAACCGGCATTACGAACGAGATGGTTCAAGATGCGCCGGATCTTATGTCCGTGCTTCATGATTTCATGGCGTTTATCGGCCGAAGATTGCTTATCGCGCATGCTTCCGGCCATGATAAGCAATTTCTTAACGTTGCTTTGTGGCGAACCTCCAAGGTAAGTCTGAATCATCGTATCCTAGACACCATGATGATTGCGAAGTGGCTCGAGCCGCAGAGAAATGGCTATGGCCTGGATGAATTGCTGGAGAGCTGCGGCATTCCGATTATCGGCAGGCATCATGCGTTGCAGGATTCGTTAATGACGGCAAAGCTCTGGCAGCGGTATCTGGCTCGCATTCTGGACCGGAATATTACGACCTTGGGCGATCTGTACGCCTATCTAAGCAAGCACTAGCGAGGTTGGTTGGAATGTATCGTTCGCATATCGGTAAGGCTGTGCAACCGGATGTTTGCGATCCTGTAGAGAGATAATCCAGTAGGATAGAGTGGACAAGGGCAGGAATCCGGCTCCATCGCGCATAGAGGGAACCGCTTCGGACCGTGGATGGGAGTGGAAAAAACCGACAAGAGATTGTCGGTTTTTCTGCATGTTGAAGTAAGCTTGGGTCCATTCTACAGGATCGAAAGCGAAGGAATCCAAAGGCGTGTGATGCACATTCTGAATAGGCAGCACTTCGTCGATCATTTCCGAATCGCGGTTGCGAATAAGAATGCCGCATACTTCGCTAGGCAATCCTGCCGTGCAAATTGCGATAAGCTCCTCATAGACGCTTCTTCGAATGAGCTCTTGACGAATGGATTGCTGCATGAATCTTGCCTCCTAAGCTTTAGGGATTAGCGGATACTCCTTATTATACTCAGGATAGAAGCAAGCTCAAGTCTTTGCCTGTTTCTTAGGCGGATGGATAAACGCGGCGACGGTGATCAGCACCGCTGCGCTTAGCGCGCTGAGAAAGATGAACAGCCACGTAACGGAAAGGTCGGCCAGCCAGCCGAAGAGCGGCGGTCCCGCGGCGACGCCGAGAAAGCGCAAGCTGTTGTACAAAGAGGTGACCATGCCCCGATGGGTACGATCAACCGAGCCCGTAATGAGCGTGTTCAAGCAAGGAAGCACAAGACCGGTTCCTATGCTGCTGACCGTAATAAAGCTGATAAGCAGAGCAAAGCTGCTGTGCCAGATCGAAGCGGCTATCAGGAAGAGCGTAATCATGCATAATCCGATAACCATCAGCTTCTTCATTAAATGACCGTTCTTCTTGATGCCCCTGCCGGTTAGAAAGGCGGTAATGACAAGTCCTAGTAAAGGGATAGCGAGCAAGCCGCCTTTGGCAACGCCTTTAATGCCGAGCGGAGGCTTCTCGGCCATGTCGGACAGATAGACAAGAAGACCGAATAATATGAATAATCCCAGAGAACCGGCGCAATAGGCGGTAATGAGCCATTTCCCATTTTTGCTGTAAATGTCCTTCATTCCGGACAGATATTCCTTCAGCGGCAACGGCTTCGCCTTGTGAGGCGGCTCCTTGATCAGGAACAGGACAGCAACGAAGGCTCCTGCGCAAAATAAAGGAAAGGCGAAAAAAGGAGCATACCATGTCCAAAGACCAAGGAGCGAGCCTAGAATAGGACTAATAACCTTTCCTGAGCCATTCGCGGCTTCGATCAAACCCAGTGCCTCGCTTTCTTCGCCGTCCTTGTACAAATCTCCGACAAGCGCCATGGCAATTGGAGCCGTTCCGGCCGCTGCAAGGCCCTGCACCGCTCTGGAGATAATAAGAACGGTGTAGGAGTCCCAGATCGCTCCCATTGCCGACATAATGCCTGCTGCGCCGTAAATGGCGAGCGCTGGCAAGATGACGGCCTTGCGCTTCATCCGATCGGAGAGATAACCGATCAAAGGTATGAACACCGCCGCCGTAACCGAGAATAAAGTAATGACCATACTCGACTGCAGCTTGGAGAGATTCATCGCCTTTTGCATATCGGGCAGGATGGGAACAAGCATGGAATTGCCAAGCACGAGCACCAGAGGAACGGTAGCGAATGCGGCGTACTGAAGCCATTTTGATTGTGACTGAGCCAAGCCGTTCGGCCTCCTTCGACGTCATCAATTTCGTGACGGTTTTATGGCTAATCTGCCCCGCTGCTTGAGCTTCCATACTACGCATGATACGATGGGGAGAAGATGAATTTCCCGGAGAAGGAAGGGACAGCATGAAGAAAACGATGATTTTATTTGTTCTTGCATTTGTTTTTGCCGGCCTTGCCATTTATCAATATACGCAGAATGGTTCGGATTCCGTCACAGAAGCTGCTGCGGACTCTAGCGTGGAATTCAAGCCGAAGGCAGGCTCGAAGTCTCTGAGCTTTGAGTTGCCGGGGCTTGGCGATGAGACCTATGCCGTCGGGGGCGAGGGCGAGAAGCTGACGCTCGTCAATTTCTGGGCATCCTGGTGCGGACCCTGCGAGCTCGAAGCGCCCGACCTGCAGAAGCTCTATACTCAATATGGAGATCGAATTGCGTTATATGGCGTCAACGCGACTAATTTTGACAAGGAACGTTCCGCCAGAGAATTTGTAGAAGAGCAGGGCTTTACCTTTCCGATTCTAATGGATCGGGATGGAAATATTACGAAAGCGTATAAGGTGAACGCCTTCCCGACCACCTTCGTCATTGATTCAGAAGGAATCATCAGAGAACGGGTGAACGGCGTCATAACGTACGAGGAATGGCAGAGAATGATCGAGAAATGGGCATGAATTCGAAATTCGAGCCATGAAAGAGAGGGTGCTGTCCGCGGCTTTCGCTGCGGGCAGCACCCTCTGTTGCGGAACAAATCAGTGGTTCAACAGCCCGAGACGTTCCGAGGCTTCTTGCGTCGAGCCTTCCACCTTATCCATATGAAGCAGCGCGTACCTGAAGCTGTCAAGCAGAGCCTCCCAGCTGGCTTCAATAACATTGCTGGAAACGCCGACCGTGCTCCACGTATTGTCGAGGCCGGTCGATTCGATAAGAACGCGTACCTTGGCGGCAGTCGCATCCTTCTCGTCGATGACGCGAACCTTGTAATCGGACAAATGGATGTCTTCGATTTGCGGGTAGAAGCTGATAAGAGCTTTCCGCAACGCATTGTCAAGCGCGTTGACAGGTCCGTTCCCCTCGGCGGCAGTATAAACCTGCTGACCATCCACATTAATTTTCACGATCGCCTCGGAGATCATCTCGCTGCTTGACTTCTCTACATGCATTTTGAACGATTCCACTTTGAACAATTCCTTGCTTTCGGTGAAGGCGGCGCGAAGGAGAAGCTCGAGCGAGGCGTCGGCGCCTTCGAATTGATAGCCTTGATGCTCCAGATCCTTGATCTGCTCCATAATCATCTTGGTCTTCTCGTTGTTCGTGTTCACGTCGAGGCCAAGCTGAGCGGCCTTCGATATAATGTTGCTTTGGCCTGCCAACTCGGAGACCAGAATGCGCTGCTTGTTGCCGACGAGCTCCGGCGCGATATGCTCGTACGTTTTGGCGTCCTTCATAATGGCGGATACGTGAATACCGCCCTTATGCGCGAATGCGGCATTGCCGACATAAGCTTGACCGACAGGCATATGCACATTGGCGATTTCGCTAATATAACGGGCCGTTCCGGTCAGATTGCGAAGCTGCTCCTCGTCGAGGCATTGATAGTTCAGCTTGAGCTGCAGGTTGGGAATAATTGAGCAGAGATTCGCGTTGCCGCAACGTTCGCCGTAGCCGTTGATCGTACCCTGCACCTGTCTCGCTCCCGCTTGAACCGCCGCAAGGGAATTGGCGACCGCAAGCTCGCAATCATTATGAGTATGAATGCCAATCGGGGTCGTTAATTCCTCGCGCACTCTCGTCACGATTTCGTGAATTTCGCCTGGAAGAGTGCCGCCATTCGTATCGCAAAGCACAAGCCAATCCGCTCCGCCTTCCTGCGCCTTGCGCAAAGCCGCAAGCGCATACTCTGGATTATTCTTGTAGCCGTCAAAGAAATGCTCGGCATCGTACATCGCTTCCATACCGCGACTTTTGAGCAGAGCGAAGGAATCGAAAATCATCGCCAGATTTTCCTCCAGCGTTGTCTGAAGCGCCGTGTGCACATGAAAATCCCATGCTTTGCCGACTAAAGTAGCGGCGGGCACGCCGGATTCAATAATGCGAAGCAGGCTGGCATCCTGGTCTGCCTGGCTGTTCTTGCGGCGCGTGCTGCCGAAAGCGGTAATTTTGGCTCGGAGCTTCAGCGACTTCACCCGTTTGAAAAACTCGATATCTTTATTGTTGCTGCCGGGATTTCCGCCTTCAATATATGCAACCCCCAGAGCATCCAGCTTCTGAGCGATCTTTAGCTTATCGTCTGCCGACAGGCTGATTCCTTCGCCTTGTGTGCCGTCACGCAACGTTGTATCGAAAATGGAGATATTTGCGGACATTTTTGAATAGCGCCTCCTTCACTTGATGACCATTAACAAATCATAATGAATCATTATAACATTTTATCTCTTTAAAGTAGATAGGAAAAGATGAAAAATCTATCGAAAGCTTGTCGAATAGCAAAGGTTGACTTGCTCTATGCCTAATTATATGCTGATGAAAAGAGATCGTACAACCAATCGTGAATATTTATCAATAGAAGCAAGGCGGTGAATAAGGATGAGCGGCAATGTGCAGGAGCATTATCCGGCGAAGGGGAGGGTTATTATTCACCTCGATATGAACGCCTTCTATTGCTCGGTTCACGAGGCGGAGCAACCTGAAACATATAGTGGAAAACCAACCGCCGTGTCGGGCAGCGTCGAGCTGCGCAAAGGCATCATCGTCACTTGCTCTTATACGGCCAGAGCGCGCGGAATCAAGACCGGCATGCAGGTTCGTCAAGCGCTCAAGCTATGCCCGGAGCTGATGCTGATCAAGCCTGATTTCGAACTGTACAGAAAATATTCAAGAGGCTTTCTCTCGATTGCCAGACAATTCACGGACATGGTGGAGACGGTTTCAATCGATGAATGCTACATGGATATAACGGGCTCCAAATTACTTGGCACTCCATTGGAAATATCCCGGACGCTTCAGCAAAGAATTCGAACAGAATGGCAGCTGCCTTGCTCAATCGGACTCGCTCCGAACAAGCTGCTGGCCAAGATGGCTTCGGATATGAAAAAGCCAAACGGTCTTACCGTGCTCAGACTGAGAGATGTGCCTGGCTTGTTGTGGGATAAGCCCTGCGGTATGCTGTTTGGCATCGGAAGGAAGACGGCGGAAAAGCTGCTGAAGCTGCGAATCGAAACGATCGGCCAGTTGGCAATGGCGGACGAAAGAATGCTGATCAAGCATTTTGGCACGGTCGGCGCGTGGATGAGAGCGGCAGCGCACGGCATTGACCATGGGGAAGTAAATCCGAACCGCGAAGCAAACAAATCGATCGGCCATACGACGACGCTGCCGCAGGATGTGACGGAGCGCGAGGAAGTATTCCGCATATTGCTTAATTTATCCGATCAAACGGGGCGGAGGCTGCGCAGACAGAAGCTTGTCGCTTCGACCGTGCAGATTACGATTCGCAGGCCGGACATGACCACGATTACCCGGTCGCATACATTGCCCGCTCCTACGCAGTCCGCCGAGGACATTAACAGGGAAGCTCGCAAGCTGTTCAGCAAGCATTGGCCTGAGGGCGCTCCGATCCGCCTGCTGGGCGTAACGCTGCAGAACTTGACGCCGCTGGACGAAACGCCGATGCAATTGGATTTGTTCGACTATGAGGAGCAGCCGAAGAAGGAAGCGCTGATTAAAGCTATGGACGCGCTTCGCGATAAATTCGGAGAAGACGCGGTGCTTACGGCAGGCATGCTGGGCGATGATCCTTCCACTTTAATCAGGAACAAACGAATTCGAGGCACATCCTTGCAAAAGGACGATGGTTTGTTATATATTGATGAGTGAAGAAACCAAGCTGCATCTGATTTCATAGTATAGAAATAACGGGATTATTCCGTATTTATAAGGAGGGAATACCATGGCAAAGTTCACATGGGTAGAGAAAGATACTTGCATTGCATGCGGCGCATGCGGCGCAACCGCACCGGATATTTACGATTATGACGATGAGGGATTGGCTGAAGTTATCTTTGACGGCGACGGCAACAAAGGTAACACGGAAATTCCTGAAGATATGTATGACGATTTGCAGGATGCTTGCGACGGATGTCCGACGGATTCCATCAAAATTGCCGACGACCCGTTTAACGCGGCCGGCTAATCCTGTACAGTATAACGGCAACTCGAAGCCCTTTCCGTGAAATACGGAAGGGTTTTTTGTTTTGAATATTTCTTCGCCTGTCTTGACGAAATAGTCTCTCCAGCCGATATAGAAGAAAAGAAGATTCGAACGGCGATGGGGGATGCATTGTGGAGAAGCTGGAGGAAGAGCTGTATCTGAAACGATTCGTTAACCAGCATCCGGACAATAAGATGGGCTGGTATCTGTTAGGTCGTTATTATTTGAAGGAAGGAAAGGAAGCTAAAGCCAACTATTGCTTCATTCAATCCGGAGATGTGTACGAAGCGTACGAGCAAGAAAGTCATCCGCTGGCGGAAAAACAGGGCTTGGAGCTGCTGATGAAGTGGGATCTGGAGCAAAAGAAGCGAAAGCTTCTGCGCAAAACGCTCTTCATCTTATTGCCGATGCTCCTGCTCGCGTTTCTCTTGCCGCTGCAGGCGGCAAAGCGGGTAGAGGATGCTGCTGAAACGAAAGAAGCAGCGACGGTGGGAGGAGCGAGCGGCATCTCGGAGAAGCAAGCGCCGCTTGGCGTTCTGCTGCTGTCAAAGGAAGAGAACGCGCCGATCGAGCAAGCTTTGCAGATATTCTCGAAGCTAAAGCCGCGGGTGCTGATTGCCGCGGAACTGAAGCGATCGGACAATTGGCTCGATTGGAACAGCGACGAGCGGCTTCTGGCCTCCATCGCATCTAACGGAAGTCGATCGCCTCTCCAGGTTGAATTGCTGTCGCCGGAGCTTTGTCTGTGCGAGCCGTCATCATTGCCGGCCATGAACGAGACGTTTCAGACTTGGAAGAAACAACAGGAAATGCACTGGACTCTATCGAGCGCCATCTATCATTATCGCGAATTATTCCAAAAATGGCCAGTGCGGCTTAAGGATTTGATACAGCCTTATCCGAATAATGTTTTGGCGGGAGAAGGAAAAGGGATGCGTGAGATGTTCCCTCGCCTGCTTCAAGCCTTGAAGGAATATGAACAAAACATCGAGAAAAGCGAGCAGACAGCGGTGAAGGGGGGAAAAGCGACTAGCGATAATGCGGGAAAGGAAGAAGTGGGAACTGCCGGCGGCAGCGATTTCAATGCAAAAAGCATGGGAACAAACGGCTTGATTGAAGAGGGTTGGCCGGATCCGATTCAGATTGTCGTCGACACCGAGGCCCATACTCTGTCCGTTGTGCACAATCTCCTTGTTATTCGAAGCTATAAAGTCGGGCTTGGAGGAGATCGAACGCCTACAGGTACGTTCTCGATCAGCGAGAAGGTGCGTAATCCTAACGGTTCCGATCAAGGGGTGTTCGGCTCGCGCGGCATGACGCTGTCGAATACGCTCTATGCGATTCATGGAACGGACAAGGAGGACAGCATCCTCAAGGATGAGTCGCTGGGCTGCATCCGAATGAAGCGGGGGGATGTGGAAGAACTGTTCGATATGGTGCCTCTCGGAACGAAGGTAATCATAAAAAAAGGAATGATTCCATTCCCGGCGAAGCCGGCTCCCAGCCGATTTCGGCTCGAGCCGCAGCAGAATGAAACCAATCCCGATAAGAAATATGAATGGTTATCGTGACTTATTGTTAGCCATCAAGAGAATATGAGCAACAGAGCGACGGCGATAACGATCGCGCCTGCAATGGAGGAAAGCCAGATTAGAGCTTTCTTGTTCACTTCTTCCTTTGGTTTTGTTTTCAGTGTGGCGGGTTTTCTTTTGGGAGCGCTCATTGACATTCAACCTCTCTATTTCGAATTGACAAGCTTGCTATGTTTGTATTGTAATCGTTTTCTGGGCTTCCTGCAATAACGCATTCCGCTCTGGCGCGTCTGGTTGACGGTGATAAGCTGACTTTACGCGTCAGAGTCGATGCTCTCCTCTTTTCTTTTTCATGCAAAAAGGATAAACTGTTCGGTAGAGCATTTAACGAAAGAACGGAGTGAACCGCTTGTTTTACACCTCAGTCTTAAAACCGCTTTTTTTCAAAATGGACCCGGAAAAAGCGCATCATCTTGTTATTGACGGCCTATCTTCGGGAGCGCGCGTGCCGGGCATGACCTCCATCATGCATGCCATGTACGGCGTATCGCCGTCGCCCGAGCTGTCAACGGAGCTGTTCGGCCTGAAGTTTCATCATCCAATTGGACTCGCTGCCGGTCTCGATAAGAACGGAATAGCTTCGGACGGCTTCTCCAGCATTGGCTTCGGATTTGCCGAAGTCGGCACGGTGACCCCGAAGCCCCAGTCCGGCAACGAGCTTCCGCGGCTGTTCCGGTTGCCGCCTGAAGAAGCGCTCATCAACCGGATGGGCTTCAACAACAACGGCGTGGAGGCGATGGCGGAATCTCTCTCGAAACGAAAGATTCATCGCATACCGATTGCCGTGAATATTGGCAAGAACAAGCTTACCCCTAATGAGCTCGCGCATGAAGATTATATGGCATGCATTCGAACGCTGTACCCCTATGGTGATTTCTTCGTAGTCAATATCTCTTCGCCGAACACCCAAGGATTAAGGGATTTGCAGCATGGCGACGAGCTTCGCAAGCTTCTAGGCAGCGTTATGGACGAGATGGACCGGCAAGGAGCGGCAAGCAAGAAAGCGACGAAGCCGATACTGGTGAAGATCGCTCCGGATATGTCAGACGACGAGCTGGCGCACACCGTTTCCACGATTACAGAGAGCGGAGTATCGGGTATCATTGCTACCAACACAACGCTGTCTCGCGACGGGTTGACGCATTCGCATGCCGGAGAAGCCGGGGGCCTTAGCGGCAAGCCGCTTACGGAACGATCGACGGAGGTTATCTCGAACGTTTATCGCTTAACTCGTGGTCAGCTTCCAATAATCGGATCTGGTGGAATTTTTAACGCACAGGATGCATACGATAAAATTCGCGCGGGTGCCTCCATGGTTGAAGTGTATACCGCATTAATCTATAAGGGGCCAGGCTTGCTTCGCGAGCTGACAAGCGGACTGAAGCAATGCTTGCGCAAGGACGGCTTTAGCAGCATCGCAGAAGCAGTAGGCGCAGATCATCGTTAGAACAGGAGGCGACCCCATGGACGGCAGAGACTGGAGTCTTTTTCTACAGCCTTACGAGCAAGCGGTTGAAGAATTAAAGGTAAAGTTCAAGACCATGCGTCTGGAGCTGAAAATAAGAGAGGCGTATGCGCCTATTGAATTCGTGACGGGAAGAGTCAAACGGATTTCAAGCATATTGGAGAAGGCGAAGCGGCTTGGCGTCGCTACCGATCAAATCGACACGGGCATTGAGGATATCGCCGGCATTCGCATTATGTGCCAGTTCGTCGACGATATTCACCGGGTGGCCGAATTGATTCGCAATCGGCGAGATCTGCAGCTTGTCTACGAGAAGGATTACATAACCCATTACAAGGAAAGCGGCTATCGAAGCTACCATATTATTGTGAAATACGGCGTTCAAACCGCGCTTGGCTATAAAGACGTGCTTGCCGAAATCCAGATTCGCACCCTGGCCATGAATTTCTGGGCGACCATTGAGCATTCGCTTAATTATAAATTCAAGGAAAGCTTGCCCGAGGATGTTCGAAATCGTCTGAAGAAGGCGGCGGAAGCCGCTTTCCAGCTGGATACGGAGATGACGAGCATTCGGAAGGAAATTCTGGACGCGCAGACCGAATTCGAGGAGCAGTCGAATGTGGTATCGAGAGTGCTCGGCGGCATTCAGGATCTCTACTTCTACCATCGGGTTCGGGAAGCGGCGCAGTTCCAGATGAAATTTAACGAGTTGTTCGAGCAAGCTGATTATCCAGGTCTTAACAGCTTGTCTGTCGATATTGTCGCTTCGCTCGGCAAAGCGAAGAAGGGCAGCCAGAGCTAGCGAGTGATATGGAATGAATCTAGTATAATTGTTGCTAATCAAGGAGAATGAAATGAAATTACCCTCCAAGTTTCTGGAAAAAATGAAAGCTCTGCTTCGAAACGAATATGAGGCGTTCCTCGCTTCGTATGAAGCGCCGCGCGTATTTGGAATCCGAGTAAATCCGCTAAAGCTTAGTCCGGCTGAGTGGAGGGCGCTGACGCCGATGAATAAGCTTCGCGAGATTCCATGGACAGACAGCGGCTTCTACTACGAGGAGGGAGATCGGCCGGGCAAGCATCCCCATTACCACGCCGGCTTGTACTATATTCAGGAGCCGAGCGCTATGCTGCCTGTCGAATTGCTGGATGTCAGGCCGGGTCATCGCGTTCTGGATCTCTGTGCGGCTCCTGGCGGGAAATCTACGCAGATTGCAGGGAAGCTGCTCGGAGACGGCGTTCTGGTTGCGAATGACAATGCGGCTGAACGAACGAAGGCGCTTGCCAAAAACATTGAGCTTGCCGGCGTCAGAAATGCTGTCATAACGAATGAAGAGCCGTCGGCTCTTAAATCTGTCTTTTCTCAATATTTCGATCGGATTCTCGTAGACGCTCCATGCTCCGGAGAAGGCATGTTCAGGAAGGAAGAGAGCATGGCGGCCTCTTGGGAGAAGCATTCGGTAGAGGTTTGTTCAACTATGCAACGCACCATTCTGGAAGATGCGGCGGTTATGCTCGCTCCAGGGGGCTTGCTCGTCTATTCGACCTGCACCTTCTCGCCGGAGGAGAATGAGGATCAGATTGCAGTCTTTCTATCCGAGCATCCCGAATTTCACATAGAGCCGATGCAGCAGCGACATGGACTGGATAGCGGTCATCCGGAATGGTTGACGGAGGCCGGGGAAAAGTTTGAAAAGCGTATAAGGAACAGCCTGCGAGGCACGGTTCGAGTATGGCCGCATCGGGTTGAAGGCGAAGGCCATTATGTCGCGGTGCTCAGGAAGGAAGCGGGAGCGGCGGTCTCTGCCCTTAAGAATGAAAGCTGGAACGCATCAAGTGAAGATGCGATGCTGAAGATGGAGCAGCGACAGGTTGATTCAAGAAAGAAGAAGGGCAACAAACGCGTTAGAGAGGTTGTGAAGCAAGCTGTTGCCAGCAATCCTGATCTGATCTGGAAAGCGTTCGCGGAAGAAAATTTGAAGCTTTCCGTTGACATGGCGAAGGCTTCCGTTCCCATATGGTATGGCAGCAAACTGTTCCTGCAGCCGCCGGGCTTGCCTCCCCTGGATGGACTGCGCGTCAACCGAGCGGGCTGGTATGCGGGAGAAGCGCGAAACGGCAGATTCGTTCCGTCGCAAGCGCTGGCAATGGGACTTAAGCTGGATGAGGCGTCAAGAACGGTGAATTGGCGGTCCGGAACGGAGGAGATTGACCGTTATTTGAGAGGGGAGACCTTGTTCGTGAAAGAATCCGAGCTGCGCACGAACGGGGAGGGGAAGCCAAATGGCTACGTCCTTGTATGCGTGGACGGATTCCCGCTTGGATGGGGGAAGCTTGCGGGTGATATGCTTAAGAATGAATTATCGACAGGCTGGAGGCGATTATAGTCTATGGAGAGATTGCGCGTAGACAAGCTGCTGGCGAATATGGGCATTGGCACAAGAAGCGAGATTAAGAGGGCGGTCAAGCAGGGCAAAGTGTCTGTTGACGGCAAGATGATCAAGGATAGCGGGTTGATTGTTCATCCGGAGGAACAGATCATTAGCTATGAAGGGGAGGAGGTGCGTTATCAGGCCTGGATCTATCTCATGATGAACAAGCCTCCCGGAGTCTTGTCGGCAACGGAAGACGAGCGCGACAGGACCGTGATTGATTTGTTGGCTTCGAACGACCGTGTTCTTAGCCCCTTCCCCGTGGGAAGACTCGATAAGGATACGGTCGGCCTGCTGCTGCTCACCAATGACGGGCAGCTCGCACATGAGCTTCTGTCGCCGCGCAAGCATGTCGACAAGCTCTATGAGGCGCGGGTTCACGGCGAAGTAGGCCAAGCGGATCGGGACGCATTCCAAGCGGGCGTAACGCTCGATGACGGTTACGTCACTCTGCCTGCGGAGCTGGATGTGCTGGAGAATACATTGGAGGACGGAGAAGCGTATTCTTCGATTCGACTGACAATTCGGGAAGGCAAGTTTCATCAGGTGAAGCGAATGTTCGAAGCAGTCGGCAAGCAGGTTGTCCATCTGAAGCGGATCGCCATGGGACCATTGCAGCTTGATTCGCAGCTTGCCGAAGGCGAGTATCGGGAGCTTGACGAGGCCGAGGTGGAGCTTCTTCGATCGCATCGAGGCAATAGACCCTAATAAGCTGTTACCATTCACATGAATGGACGGCGGGAATCTTTAATTCCGTAATAAATAGGAAAAACCGCCGAAGCGGATGCTTCAGGCGGTTTTCTCTCTCATATAGGTGCAAATCTTGTCTATTACAGAAAAGTTCTTGTTACAATTACCAGAAGTATAAACAGAACCAAGATAACACCTGTCGTCGTGTAGCCTCCATGTGCATATGACATGCTAATTTCCCCCCAGACAGATATTTGCCGATTGGAGAGGTTGGGATGAATGCTCGGGTTCCCGCAATCGGTATACAGTATTGTATGTGATCTGTCCAATTTGGTTTGGACATCTGTCTTGGTTCGGAGGATTTGGGCTGTGCAGATCACGGCAGGTGAAGGATAAGCGATTTATCTGCTCCTGCCTTTGCCGCGACCTGGTGCTTGGCCGCGTCTTCCGCTCCCGCCGTCGCCTCGAGCTCTTCCTCTGCCGGAATCTCCTCCGCGTCCGTTGCCGGCATTCTTGCGTCCGCCGCCTTGACCGCGTCCCCCGTTCCCGCTCGCGCTTCTGCGAGCATTGGCTTCCGCTGCCGCTTCCCAAGGATTGCTTGGCGCGCCGGCCGCCTTGCCGGCAGCGCGGGACGGCTTCCGCTCCGATGACTCCTGCGCTCCTGTGCCGCTTGCGTATGCGCGCTCTTCGCTGCGTCCCGAGCTTCTTCCGCCAGCTTGCTCTCGACCTCGGCGGCCTGCCGGCGCCTCGCCGCCTCGTCCTCGTCCTTGGCCGCCTCGCGAGCCGTCCTTCTCCCGAGCTCCGCTTCTGCCGCGACCGCCCTCGCCGCGTCTGCCGCCTTCGCGGGTTTTGCCGCGTCCCTGCCCCTCATTGCCTGAGCTTCTGCCGCCGCTGCGAGGCGAAACGTCCCGTCCGGAGGACTTGCTTCTGGTCACGCTCGATGCCGAGGCGCTTAGATTGCCGTCCTCATCGATGCTTCGTCTTGCGAGCCTGGCGTTGATGCCTTGCTCCACAGCCTCCAGCTTGGATTTGTCATAGGGAGTGGCAAGCGTAATCGCCATTCCTTGCTGTCCTGCACGGCCTGTCCGGCCAATGCGATGTATATACAGCTCGGCATCCTGCGGCGTGTCGTAATTATATACATGTGTAACGCCTTCCACATCGAGTCCGCGCGCGGCGACATCCGTAGCGACCAGCATTTGAAGCTTCGCGTCGCGGAATCGCTTCATCACCTGCTCGCGCTTTGCCTGAGTCAGATCGCCGTGCAGCTCGTCCGATTGGAAGCCGAAATCCTGAAGCGCTTCGTTCAGCTTCTTCGCGCGTACCTTGGTACGGCAGAAGATAACGGCAAGATAGGGACGCTGTCTGCCGAGCAAAGCAATAAGGGCGCGCTGCTTGCCGCGATCCGTCGTCTCGACGACGAACTGCTCGATGCTGTCCAGCGTCACGTTGTTGCTGCGTATTTGCACATCCGCCGGCGCGTTCATATATTCGCTGCCGAGCCGCCGAATAGGATCGGGAATCGTAGCTGAGAACAGCAGCGTTTGGCGGGAGCGCGGCGTGCTTGCAATAATGCTCTCGACCTCCGGCAGGAAGCCCATATGCAGCATCTGATCCGCCTCATCGAGCACCAGCATGGAGAGCTTGCCAAGATTAATGGTCTGACGATTCATATGATCGATCAATCTGCCCGGCGTCGCGACGACTACATGCGGCGCGTTCTTCAGCTTGCGAATTTGGGCGTCCACATCCTGCCCGCCGTAAGCAGCCAGGATATTCGCTCCGACCGCGGGAGCGAGCTTCTTCATTTCGGTTGTAATCTGGATCGCAAGCTCGCGGGTCGGCGTCAGAATCAGCGCCTGAACCTGATCCTTGTTTACATCGATCTTCTCAAGAATCGGCAACGCGAAGGCAAGCGTCTTGCCTGTGCCGGTCTGCGCCTGGGCAATGACATCCTGACCCTTCAGAAGCAGAGGTATAGTCTGGCGCTGAACGGGGGTCGGCTCCTGGATTCCGTTCTGTTGCAATAAGTGGAGAAGCTCCCGGGAGATGCCGAGAGCGGAAAATGCGGTTGACATGCGTGAATTTTCCTCATTTCGTCGATATCGTTTGAAGCTAAGTATAACAGTTGTGATGGGGATGTGCATCTTCGATTTGCATATGCTATGCTATTGCCAACATCAAAGGGATAAAGGAAGGTAGAACCGATGAACGGAACATTACGATCAGCGATAAAACCGGGCCAGGAGGTCAAAATCGTGCTGAAGCAGGATCAGCGTACCGGCAAGCTGACCCAAGGCGTTGTTAAGGATATTTTGACCAATTCTCCCCAGCATCCGCATGGCATTAAGGTCAGACTCGCAGATGGCGCCGTCGGCCGCGTGAAAGAGATTTTGTCCTGATGGCCTTCGGCATTGACCGAGGCGAGCTCGGGCGATGGAAGGAAACGGTCAGACGGGGAGAGATCGCCTTCCTGACCCATTATTGGCTTGACGAGAGATTTCCCTTCATGCGCACGGTTACGAAGGCTGGCTGCGCGGATCGCGACAGGCTTGTCCGCTGGGGAGAACGGTATGGGCTGGATCCGCGGTTCATTCATTCCCGCGCGGAATTTCCTCATTATGACCTGTTCGGCGCCAAGCAAATCGAGGTGCTTGAGAAGGAAGGGTTAATGGAGCATTTGGAGCGTTTCGGCTTAGGCGGCCAGGGCGTGTATGCCAACATGTCCCAGGAAGAACGGCAGGAGTAGTAGCGGAGGCAATTGGATGACGGAGGAAGAGATGAATACACACAGAAGAATTGAAGAAATGAGCTTGAACGGCTGGCCCGCGCTGCAGACCGTTCACTATGACGGCTGGCTCCTGCGGCTTGCCGAAGGCTATACGAAACGCTCGAATTCGGTGAGCGTTCTTCATCAAGGGGCGATCAGACTGGAGGATAAAATCGCTTATTGCGAGCAGTTCTATGAAAGCCGAGGTCAAACACCGGTATTCAAAATCACCTCCTTCGCGGACGGATTGAGGCTCGATGAGCAGTTGGAGAGGCGCGCGTACCGCAAGCTGGATCACACGCTCGTCAAATCGGCGGATTTGTCCAGGCTCGCGGAGCCTGTCTTGTTGCAGGGCTTCGATTATTCGCTGACGCCGGAGCCGACGGAGGAATGGCTGAAGGCGATCGGCGGCAGCGGCATGCAGCATTTGCAGTCCGGCCAGCTTGAGACGAAGCGCCGGATATTGGCGGGAATTCCGCTTAAGAAAGCCTTCATTATGCTGCGCGAAGGGGGCAAGCCCGTCGCCTGCGGCGTTGCCGTTATGGAAGCGGGCTGGGCGGGTTTGTACGATATTGTGACGGACCGGGATTGCCGCGGGAGAGGTTTCGGAGAGCAGATAATGAGGCTTCTGCTCGATTGGGCAAGGCGGGAGGGAGCCCGGCAAAGCTACTTGCTGGTTGTCAAATCGAATGCGGCTGCCAATCGACTCTATGACAAATTCGGCTTTCGGGAGCTGTACGACAACTGGTATCGGGTGAAGACGACGGAGGAGCTTCAGACGCCGGGCTGACAAGTGGCAGGCGCGGCATGGCAGTCGAATTCTGCGGCTTGACATCTACGATGGAAAACTTATATAATCACAGGTAATTATTTATTTTAATCCAATGCGATGAAGAGGAATTTTCTTGCTAGACAAGGATTAGAGAGCCGGCGGTTGGTGCAAGCCGGACCTTGCGTACAAGAAATCTCGCCTCCGAGCAGTGCGCGAAACCATGCTTGGCAATAATGGATGGGTCAAACGCACCGCATAGCCTGCGATATAGGCGTCAAGTGAGTGAAGACAAAGCATGCTCTTCGCTAACTAGGGTGGTACCACGGGAGAATGACCTCTCGTCCCTAGCGTTAATCGCTGGGGGCGGGAGGTTTTGTTGTATTCTGGAGCCAATGTGGAGATTGGAAAGCCGATTAGGAGGATGTTGAAATGAGTCAGGAGCAGCAGAGACATGGCTACGAGCCGAGAGTAATCGAGCCGAAATGGCAGCAAAAATGGGATGAGAGTAAGACATTCTGCACGAAGGAAGAGAGCGGGAAACCGAAATTTTACGCGCTGGATATGTTCCCGTATCCGTCGGGAGCGGGTCTCCATGTCGGACATCCGGAGGGTTATACCGCGACCGATATTATGTCCCGTTACAAGCGGATGAGAGGCTACAACGTTCTGCATCCGATGGGCTGGGACGCCTTCGGCCTTCCGGCGGAGCAGCATGCGCTGGACACGGGACAGCATCCGCGTGATATTACGTTCAAAAATATCGATAATTTCCGCCGTCAAATCAAATCGCTCGGCTTCTCGTACGACTGGGACCGCGAGTTCAGCACGACGGATCCTGACTATTATAAATGGACGCAATGGATTTTCATCCAGCTCTACAAGCGCGGCCTCGCTTATGTGGCCGAGGTTCCGGTGAACTGGTGTCCGGCGCTTGGCACGGTGCTGGCTAACGAAGAGGTCATCGACGGCAAGAGCGAGCGCGGCGGTCATCCGGTCATCCGCAAGCCGATGCGTCAATGGATTCTTCGCATTACGGAATACGCGGAGCGTTTGCTAGAGGACCTGGAGGAGCTGGATTGGTCGGAAAGCATTAAGGATATGCAGCGCAACTGGATCGGCAAGTCGACGGGAGCGGAAGTCACGTTCGAGATCGACGGGCATGACGAGTCGCTGGTCGTGTTCACAACGCGTCCGGACACGTTGTTCGGCGCAACGTATTGCGTGCTTGCTCCCGAGCATGAGCTGGTGGCAAAAATAGCGACAGCGGAGCAGCGCCATGCGGTCGAGGCTTATCAGGAAGCGGCCGCGCGCAAGAGCGATCTCGAGCGGACGGATTTGGCCAAGGAGAAGAGCGGCGTATTCACCGGCGCGTACGCGATTAATCCGGTGAACGGCGCGAAGACGCCGATCTGGATTGCCGATTATGTGCTTGCAGGTTACGGTACGGGGGCGATTATGGCCGTTCCAGGCCATGACGCCAGGGACTGGGAATTCGCGAAGCAATTCGAGCTTCCAATTATCGAGGTCGTTGAAGGCGGCGATATTTCGAAGGAAGCCTATGCGGGCGACGGTCCTCATGTGAATTCCGAGCTGCTCAACGGCTTGAACAACGAAGAGGCGATTAAGACTATGATCGATTCCTTGACCGCTTCCGGCAAAGGAAAAGGAAAGGTCACCTATCGTTTGCGCGACTGGCTGTTCAGCCGCCAGCGCTACTGGGGCGAGCCGATTCCGATCCTGCATCTGGAAGACGGCTCGATGAAGACGGTGGGGGAGGACCAGCTTCCGCTTCTCCTCCCGGATGTGGACGCCATCAAGCCGTCCGGAACGGGGGAATCTCCGCTTGCGAACGTGACGGATTGGGTGAATACGGTTGATCCTGAGACGGGGATGAAGGCGCGGCGGGAAACGAATACAATGCCGCAATGGGCAGGCAGCTGCTGGTATTATCTTCGTTTCATCGATCCGAAGAACGACAAGGAAATTTGCTCGCCGAAGAAGCAGAAGGAATGGCTGCCGGTCGATCTCTATATCGGCGGCGCCGAGCATGCCGTACTGCATTTGCTGTACGCTCGCTTCTGGCATAAGGTGCTGTACGACATGGGCGTCGTGAACACGAAGGAGCCGTTCCACAAGCTGGTCAATCAAGGCATGATCCTCGGCACGAACAACGAGAAGATGTCCAAATCTCGCGGCAACGTCATCAATCCGGATGAGATCGTGAACGAATTCGGCGCCGATACGCTTCGGATGTACGAGATGTTCATGGGCCCGCTGGAAGCGACGAAGCCTTGGAACGAGAACGGCGTGGAAGGCAGCTACCGCTTCCTGGCCCGCGTCTGGCGGTTGTTCATTGGGGAGGATGGAAGCCTGAATGCCAGAATAAGCGACAGCGAGGAAGGTACAAGCGACGCCTTCAAGCGCGTTTGGCATCGTTCCATTAAGAAGATGACGGATGATTACGAGAATTTGCGGTTCAACACCGTCATTAGCCAGTTGATGATTTTCGTAAACGAAGCTTACAAAACCGAGGTTCTTCCGAAGAAGGCGATGACGGAGTTTCTGCAGCTGCTCTCGCCAATCGCGCCGCATATCGCGGAAGAGCTTTGGGAGAGAGTTGGAAGCTCGGAGGAAATCAGCTATGCGGCTTGGCCGACCTTCGAAGAGGCGTGGACGGTCGATCAAGAGGTGGAGATCGTCGTGCAGGTGAATGGCAAAATCGTCGAACGCGTATCCATCGCGGCCGATATGAGCCAGGAAGCGATGGAAGCGATGGCGAAGGAGCTGGAGAAGGTTCAGGAGCTGATCGCGGGCAAGACCGTCCGCAAGGTCATCGCCGTGAAAGGCAAGCTGGTCAACATCGTGGCCAATTAAAGGTGGGAACGAAGAGGTGAACGGGCTTTAGCTGAAGAACAGCTATTGTCCGTTCACCTCTTCGCCGCAAAAAGCGGTCGTAACCTTGATGAGATCCTCGCGATATTTGGCATGGGTCGTGCGGATAAGCTGATTGAAGATGCCGTCGGTTTCGCGGCTCAGCAATTGAAGCGCTTTGGCCGTGATGCCGCCAGGCACAGCTACCCGAGCTTGAACCTCCTCGGCGGTCATGCCGCCTTCCGTAAGCAAGAGGCCCGTACCGAGCAGCATATTGCCCGCCACTTGCTGCGCGGTTTCGAACGGGATGCCCGTTTCCTCCACGGCTGCTTCGATGAATTGCTGCAGCAGGAAAGCGATGAAAGCCGGGCCGCAGCTCGACAAATCGGACACGATGCGCGTATAGCTCTCGTCGATGCGCAGCGGTTCGCTAATATGGGTGAAGAGAGCTTCAAGCTTCTTTTTATCTTTCTCCTGCATCCGCTCTCCATACATGCACAAGGCCGCTCCGCTCCATACCAGATTGGTGATGCTGGGGATTACCTTGGCGACTTTGCATGGAAGCTCGCCTTCGAGATGCGAGAGGAGCACGGGGCTTGTTATGGACACAATGATTTGATCGGCCCGAAGAACGGACTTAATATCGGCAGTGACTTGAAAGAACTCGTGCGGCTTCACGCACAAGAAGATGATATCGTTATTCCTGGCAGCTTCCGCATTCGTATATTCGGCCCTCATGCCGGGATACCGGGAGGCCAGCGCTTGCGCTTTGGAGAAGGTGCGATTGCTGATCGTAATCTCTGAAGGCGACATGGCACCTGATGCGACAAATGCTTCGATAAGCAAGCTTCCCATTGAGCCCGTTCCGATAAATCCAACATTCATAGTAAGCCCTCCTATACCAATGTGAGCATAATTTGATGCTTTCTTATCTTATTCACAAGAACTTGTTCCATATGTCATCCATTTCCAAAAATACTTGAGAGGGGGATTCATCGGTGCATGCAAAGGGAAAGAGTGCAAGGGGGATCGGTCAGCCGCTTGTCGTCCTGTGTCTGATGGGCGCTGCTTTACTCGCGGCTGCAGCGCTCTTGAGCGGCAATCAAGCGGCGGAAGAGCAATGGATACCGCTTAATGCCGAGGTGGCGGCGGCTCTGGGAGATGAGGACAAGGCCGCTTCCGACATTGCCGTGTCTGGTCATATTGAAGGGGATGTTGACTTTGGTATTGCCGCGCCCGGTGATAATGGGGAGAGAGCCGTCCCTGATACTGACGCCTCTCAAGCAAATGCAAATTCGCTCGGAGAAGGGAATAGCAAGGAGGCGAATATCAATATCCATGAGGATGCTTCGATGCCGGAGGCGGAGGGCAAGCTGGATGTGAACCGGGCGACGGCCGAGCAGCTTGACGAGCTGAAAGGAATCGGACCTTCCAAAGCGCAGGCAATCGTCGAAGAACGGGAGCGCGGAGGCTTCTTCGCCAGCGTGGATGATCTTCAGCGGGTGAAGGGCATCGGAGAGAAGCTGGTAGCGAAAATAAAGGATAGCGTTGTCGCTCGTCCATGATTATGAGAGAATAGACCTGAACAAATTCATTCCAATAAATTCTAGGAGGAAGTCCTGACATGTCCAATGAAAAAAAACTATCGCTTGAAACCTTGTCCGTACACGGCGGCCAAACCATCGATCCAACAACGCAGTCCCGAGCAGTGCCAATCTATCAAACCACCTCATACGGCTTCAAAGATACCGATCATGCGGCTAATTTGTTCTCCTTGCAGGAATTCGGCAACATTTACACCCGCATTATGAATCCGACCTCCGATGTGTTCGAGAAGCGAGTGGCGGAGCTGGAAGGCGGCATGGCAGCGCTTGCGGTAGCATCGGGACAGGCTGCGATCACTTATTCCATTCTTAACATAGCGGGGGCGGGAGACGAGATTGTCGCAGCAGCAAGTTTATACGGCGGAACGTATAATCTATTCTCTACGACCTTCGCCAAGCTCGGTATTACTGTCCGCTTTGCGGATCCGTCTGATCCGGGACATTTCGGCGCATTAATCAACGAGAAGACCAAAGCCGTGTTCGTGGAGACGATCGGCAATCCGATGGGGAATGTTATTGATTTGGAGGCTGTCGCTTCAATTGCGCACGAGAACGCCATTCCGCTTATCGTCGACAATACGTTCCCGAGTCCATACCTGTGCCGTCCAATCGAGCATGGCGCCGATATCGTCGTTCATTCCGCGACCAAGTTCATTGGCGGCCACGGCACGTCCATCGGCGGCATTATCGTGGACGGAGGCAAGTTCGACTGGAAGGCAAGCGGCAAATTCAGCGGTCTCACGGAGCCGGACCCAAGCTATAACGGCGTTGTGTACACGGATGCCGTCGGCCCGATCGCATATATTATTAAAGCGCGCGTTCAATTGCTCCGCGATATGGGAGCGGCCTTGTCGCCGTTCAATTCCTTCTTGCTGCTGCAAGGTTTGGAAACGCTCCATCTCCGCATGGAACGGCACAGCTCAAACGCGCAGGCGGTTGCGGAATATTTGGAAGGCCACGAGGCTGTGGATTGGGTAAGCTATGCGGGACTGCCTAGCCATCCGTCCTATGATCTTGCTCAGAAGTATATGCCGGACGGCTGTGGAGCAATCATGACCTTCGGTATCAAGGGAGGCGTGGAAGCCGGCAAGAAGGTCATTAATGCCGTGCAGCTCTTCTCCCATCTGGCGAATGTCGGCGATTCGAAATCCTTGATCATCCATCCGGCGAGCACGACGCATTTGCAGCTGACGGAGCAAGAGCAGAAGGCGGCGGGCGTTGAACCGGGTATGATTCGTCTCTCGATCGGGACGGAGGGGCTGAAGGATATTCTGGCGGATTTGGAGCAAGCGATCGCGGCAAGTCAAGGTTAATAAGCAGTCGAAAGGAAGAAACACATGAAAGCAGCTCGTACGGATGCGATACGCAAAGATTGGGATACGTACTTCATGGATATCGCCTATATGGTCTCCACGCGCTCGCGCTGTCCGCGCCGACATGTCGGCGCGGTGCTGGTGCAAGGCAAGAAGCTGCTCGGAACGGCCTACAACGGCGCGCCGATGGGCGCTCCGGACTGTCTGGAGGCGGGCTGCATGATTACGGAAGAAGCGGAATGGCGCAACGTGGACGGTCAGG
Source organism: Paenibacillus sp. HB172176 (assembly GCF_011947265.1). Lineage (GTDB taxonomy): Bacteria > Bacillota > Bacilli > Paenibacillales > Paenibacillaceae > Pristimantibacillus. The sequence continues at coordinate 476,872 of NZ_JAATHD010000002.1, read as the reverse complement.
AGCAAATGATCAAGAAGCAGCGATGCATCCGAACGATTCACGCGGAGCAAAATCTGTTGCTGTTCACCGATCGCGCCGACCGCGAAGGCTCTATCGTTTATGTAACGGATCAGCCCTGCTGGACCTGCGCGAATATGCTGGCGAACAGCGGCGTGACCGAAATCGTGTATGATCGCGTCTATCTCAAGGACAGCGACAAGGTGCATGATCTTATGGAGCAGAAGGGCATTCGCTTCCGCAGACTGGATCCCTATTCGCCTCCTCCTCAGACGGAGATGGAGATTATGCCGTAAGCGCTGCATGTTGAATAGTTGGCGGTAGTCACCGTTGAAAGAGGAAGAACCTCTGAATCGATTCTGACGATTCAGAGGTTCTTTGTGTTGCATCGTGTTTTGTACAACAGCGTTGGAAATCAGCGCTGGAGGGCGGGAGTGTGGTCGAGGTGGGGCTGTAGAGCGGGAAATAAGCGCTGTAGAGCGGGAAGGTGGCTGAGGAGGGGCAGCAGCGCCGGAAATCAGCGTTGGAGAGCGGAAGTGGAGCTGAGAAGGGGCAGCAACGCCGGAAATTAGCATTGGAGAGCTGGAACGTGGCTGAGGAGGGGCAGCAGCGCTGGAAATCAGCGCTGGAGAGCGGAAGTGTGGCTGAGGAGGGGTTGCAGCGCTGGAAATTAGCATTGGAGAGTGGAAATCAGGTTTGAGGGTGGAGTTTAGGAGAGAATGGAGAGATATAGATGTGGAATGAGAGGCCGCTCGTATGGTTTTGTGTATGCTGGGTTGGCGGAAGTGCGGCTGCTGCGGCGCTTGGAGCGACTGGCGCTGCGCTTGTCGGCGGAGCGATGCTGCTGCTCGCGGTTGCGGCGGCGGTTGGAGGGCAAGCGACGAGAGGGCTGGCCGTCGCTTGTCTGTTCGCCTTCTGCGCAGCGGCGGGAGAGCGGCTGTGGGCGGATGCCCATAACCGCACGGAGATGCTCGAGCTGCAAGCCGCCGCCGCGCAGGCGGGGCCGGACGCCGCCTATGCGGCCGCGGCGGAAGGCGTAATCGTCTCCGCGGTCGAGATCGACGGCGACCGCGTGCAATTCAGCATGGAGGCGGCCGCTGTCCATGCCGAGGGCTATGCGCCGCTCGAGCATGCGAGCGAGCGCCTGCTGGTGCAGCTCCGGCTCGAGTCGCAGCCGGAGCAAGACGTCGCCGCCGCCTGGCATCGCGGCGACCGCGTGAAAGTGACCGGCGAGCTGTCGCCGCCGGCGCGCGCAACCAACAGCGGCGGCTTCGACTATCGCCGCTATCTCAGCAGCCAGAGAATCCACTGGCTGCTGCAGGGCTCGGGCGCCGCCGCCGTGCAGCCTGCGGCGGCGGTCCCGGGCAACGCGGCCGCCGCCTGGCTCGGCCGCGTCGATACTGCGCGCGCGTGGCTCGGCGCGCGATTCGAGCTGCTGTACCCGGCGGAGCAAGCCGGGTATATGATGGGGCTGATCCTCGGTATCCGCGAGGATCTGGATCCCGAGCTGTTCCAGTTGTATTCGCAGCTGGGACTTACGCATTTGCTCGCCATCTCCGGCCTGCATGTCGGCGTTTTCCTCTTCATTCTCGGCAGCCTGCTCCGCCTGCTTCGCGTTCCAAAAGAGCGCCTGCTCGTCATGCTCATTGCCGCAGTGCCCGTCTATGTGCTGATGACTGGCGCATCGCCATCCGTGCTGCGCGCCGGCATGATGGCGATGCTCGGGCTCGCCGCCGCCCGAATGGGAAAGCTGAAGGACGGGCTGCATCTGCTTGCGGTTTCCGCGGTCGTCATTCTTCTGTTCGATCCTTTCTATCTCGAAAATGTCAGCTTTCAGCTTTCCTTCATCGTCACGCTCGGCCTAATCAAAGGCGTGCCTGCCGTCAGATCGCTTTTGCCGACGGGGAGAAAGGCCAAATGGTTGCTGGATCTGGTCGCTGTCAGCGTTACAGCGCAGCTCGTTTCCTTCCCGCTTTCTATTTATTATTTCAATCAATTCCATCTCTTCTCCTTAATCGCCAACATGGTCATGGTTCCCATTGTCAGCTCCATCGTTATTCCGCTCGGCTCTGCCGTGCTTGTCGTGTCCGTTGTATGGCTCAAGGGAGCCGTGCCGCTGGCGTACCTCTCCAGACAACTGAATAGTTGGTGCTTCTCCGCCGTCGAAGCGATGTCGCAGCTTTGCGAGCTGCAGACGATCTGGCGCTCGCCGCCGCCATGGTGGATCGGCGCGTGGCTGCTGCTCCTTGGACTTGGCTTCCATTGGATTCGGCAATGGACGACTGTCAGTGAATCGACCCGGCTTCAGCAGCAGACCTTGCTGGAAGCTACGGCGCCGCTTAACGGGACCAGCGAGAGCGAGCTGTCGGCGACTGACGATTTCTTGCGTGCTCTCGCGCATCAACGAAAAAGTCTGCTCTATCGCTTGGGCGCTGCGCTGCTGGCACTCTTGCTTTTGCTCGGCTGGGCTTATGAGCCTGATCGCTTCAATCGAAACGCTCTCGTAAGCTTCATCGATGTGGGGCAAGGGGATTCGGCGCTTATTCGCATGCCCGAGGGCGGCTACATTCTCATAGACGGAGGGGGAACGTTGTCCTTCCGCAAATTCGGCGAAGAGTGGAGGCGGCGAAAGGATCCGTTCGAAGTTGGCAAGAAAGTGCTTGCGCCCTTGCTCAAGAGCCGGGGCGTGCATGCAATTGATTTGGTGGTCATTTCGCATTTGGACAGCGATCATATTCGGGGATTGATGGCGGTAATCAAGCAGATACCCGTAAAACGGGTTTGGTGGAACGGCACGATGAAGGAGGAAGAGGATGCGGAGGAGCTTCTTCGCCTTATTATCGATCGAGGCATTCCGCTCTATGCCGCATCGTCGGGCATGAGCTGGCAGGCGGATGCTTTCACAAGACTTGATGTGCTGTGGCCGACTCCCTCCCCCTATCAGGAAATCCCTGTGGAGGAGGAGCAGAACGAGCAGAGCGTTGTCCTGCAATTAAGCATGTATCATCAGCGTTTCTTGTTCACCGGCGACATCAACGCGAAGACAGAAGAGAGTATTCTGGCCTACCTCGAGGAGCATCCGCTTGTAGAGGACGCGAATCAAGAGCCGGTATCCGTTATGAAGGTTGCGCATCATGGCAGCCGCTTCTCGACCGGGGAGGCTTGGCTCGACTATTGGAGGCCGCTGGCCGCGGCAATTTCGGTCGGCGCGTCGAATAGCTACGGACATCCGAATCCGGATGTGCTGAACCGACTTCAAGCGGATGGAATCAAGATATGGCGGACGGATCAGAACGGCGAGATCGACTTTCGGATTGACGCGTCAGGAGCGGTCGCGTTTCGGAAATGAATCTATACGAAGCTGCAATAATTTGATATGCTTCAAGATGGAATTGTTTTATAACGGCGAAAAATTTTTATAACGGTAAAAAAATAAAATGACCATCAAATTATTGCAACTTTTAAATAGATGCGCTCGTCAATTAGGTTGCAAGGGAGGAGGATCCTTCGTGGTGGAGCCCGGAATGATAAAAGCGGCCCAATCGGGAGATCGTGAAGCGCTCGTTACTCTGTTGCGAGAGATTGAATCCCATGTCTATCGGACAGCCTATTATATATTGAACAATGAGCAGGACGCCATGGACGCGGCCCAGGAGGCTCTCATAAGAATATATACGAAGATTGATTCTTACGAGGAGAAGGCTCAATTCAAGACATGGGTTCAACGAATTGTTACTAATATTTGTATAGATAAATTTCGCAGAACCAAACCCGCCGTATCTATTGATGAGCATGATCTGGTATTTCATGAGAAGCAGAATGTCGAGGCTGAAGTGCTAGCCTCCTATGCGATGCAGGACATACGTCATGCGATTGATCAGCTGCCCGAGCATCATCGCACGGTTGTGGTATTGCGTTATCTGCAGGATTTTTCTTATAACGAAATCGCGGATTCACTGGATTTGCCGCTCAATACCGTCAAGTCTTATTTGTTCAGAGCTAGACAGCAGCTGCAAATTTTACTCCACGATTATCAGAAAGGCGGTGTCCGGGGATGAATTGTCAAGAGGTGATTGAACTGATGCAGAGACAACTGGATAACGATCTTAGCGCGAGCGAGATCGAAATCTTGATGACCCATACCAGACAATGTCCCGCATGCGCTGCGATGTTCGAAAGATTGAAATTGCTGTCCACAGAGCTGACCAGCTTGCCCAAGGTTACGCCAAGTTACAGTTTGGTGGATGCGATTATGCCCGAGCTGGAGAGAATCGACAGAATGGCTGGGAGCGAACAAGCCGCGAGCAACGGGAGACAAGCTGACGACGATACCGTGCGATTATCGGCTGCGGCTCCGCTTCGACGGCGGAAGCGTCAGCGAAGATGGGCTTCATGGAGCGCGATAGGAGCGGCGGTGGCGGCAGGGGTTGTCGCGGGAATCTTCCTGGTGACCTATCCTCCGTCGATGAATAATGATGATGCTGCAGCGAACAGCTCCAATATGATTGCCGCGGACATTGCCAATTCTGCCGAGAGGCAGATGAGCTCGATGGACGCGAAGATAAGCAGCGGCGCGCAGGATGGCAAATACGATTCAGCCGGCGAGGATCCTTATGCAGACTCTTCTACACAAGGATTCAGCCATTCAACGGCATCTGCCGGCGGCGACGGCATACATGAATTGAATACGGAAAGCGGCGCAACTGATGATGGCAGTCCGTTGGATTATTACCAATTCAACACCGAGAGAAATCCCGGCGGCTCAGGCGAGGTTGCGGACCAGAGCGGAGCTCCGACGATTACCGACACGACAAGCGGCGATGAAGTAGAGCTCGGGGGCAAAGCCGTTTCCGGGCAAGAAGCGGATGACATGAACGGAGGAAGCGTCGCGCCGGATATGGCCTTGGTCGCTCCGGAAGAGCTCGCCACTCGAGCGGAGTCGCCGAACGGTGCCTACGTCGCTCGCATCGTCGATCATTCCATTGTTATTTTCTCTTCGGAAAGCGGTGAGCAGCTGATGGAAGCTTCAAGGAAGAACGGGCAGCTCGGGAAGCTTCTTTGGTCTGATGACAGCTCGCAGTTGACATACGAGGTGCAATTGGAGCAAGGTGCGGCGGAGAAGTATGTCATTAAGGCTCCAGACTGGGAGGAGCAAAAGGCAGGGCATTGATTGGGAATTCATGAAGAAGTTTGCACGGATTTATAGCTATTGGCGTATAGTATAGCGAGAGATGAGTCTACGACGTGTGCTGACGTCGTATGACCATTCACATGGCAGTACCATGGAGCTGCCGGTGGATGTTAATATAAAGACAGAGGGATGCGGCTGGCACCAGCTCATCCCTCTGTTGCTTGCCCAGGATATGATTTAGGAGTGATACATAATGGATGTCAAGGACGCTCTCAAGGAAGTCAAGAATCGCAAATTCCGCCCCCTCTACGTGTTGTACGGCAAAGACCGCTATCGCTTGAATGCGTTCATTGATACATTGACCGAACAGTTGTTCACCGAGGAAGAGAAGGAGCTGGGCGTTATCAAATTCGATACCGCGGAAACCGCTGTTGAACAAATCGTGATCGAAGCGGAGTCCCCGCCTTTCTTTGTCGAGCGCAAGCTCATTCTGGTCAAGGATGCGGCAGTAATGGCGACTGGAGGCAAGGACAACGCCAAGCTGGAGCATCGCGTCGAGAAGCTGCTCGCTTATTTGGAGCAGCCTCTGGAGTCCTCTGTTATCGTTTTTGTTGTAGGAGCGGAGAAGCTTGACGAACGCCGGAAAATTGTGAAAGCGATCAAGGAAAGGAAGTCCGTCATCGCTTTCGCAGAGCTTTCCGCCGCGGAGCTAAAGCAATGGATGCTGCAACGGGCTGCGAGACAGAATCGCCGCTTGAGCGAGGATGGAGCCGATCTGCTCATGGTTCGGTCAGGGACGAACATGGGGCAGCTGTCGCAGGAGCTGGACAAGCTGTGCCTTCATGCCGGCGAAGGAGGCGTTATCGATGTGGAGCAGATTGATTTGCTTACGGCCTCGACGGTTGAAGAGGATGTGTTCGCTATGGTAGAGGCTTTGTCGGAGCTGCGGATCGATAAAGCGCTGAAGCAATATCAACAATTGCTCGTCAGAAGAGAAGAGCCGATTAAGATTGTTGCGCTCATCGCAAGACAATTCCGGATTATGCTGCAGATCAAGGAATTGGAGCAGCAGCATTATTCGCCGCAGCAGATGGCCGGACAGCTTGGTCTCCATCCTTATGCCGTGAAGCTTTCCGCGGAGAAGGGCAGAGCATTCGAGATTGGCACGCTCGGCAGATGGCTTTCCCAATTGGCTGAGCTCGACTTTAAGATGAAGAGCGGTCTCATTGACAAATCGCTGGGGCTTGAGCTGTTTATATTGTCGTTAGGGATGAAACCCGGCGTTTCTTAAGACTTCTCTCTCTGCGTATCTCATCATTTCCGCAACAAAAGCCTCGTGCTTCGATAGTGAAGCATGAGGCTTTTTGTACAGGCAAAAAAAGAATCGTCCTTGACAAGGACGATCCGTTTTTGTTCAAAGCGAACTGCATAACGCCATAGCTTAAGCCTCAGCGGACAATGCGTTTACTTTTTTGGCAAGACGCGATTTTTTGCGGGCAGCCGCATTTTTATGAATCAGGCCTTTTGTTACTGCTTTGTCCAATTTTTTCGTAGCAACGATCAACGCTGCTTTCGCTGCAGCGGCATCAGTGCTTACAATAGCTTGGTCAGCAGATTTAACGGCCGAACGAAGTGCGGATTTTTGGGACGCGTTCAAAGCGCGGCGTTTCTCGCTTGTCTTCACGCGTTTAATTGCGGATTTGATGTTTGGCATGGATTTCACCTCCTAAAAGCTCTGTGAAGCATAAGTAACAACACAACTTAAAATATACTATCACGTACCCGCCCAAAAAGCAATAGTATCCAGGCGCTGTTCAAGGTATGAAACTGATGCATAAGCGAACAATAAGGGAAAGCTGGAACACGAAGGGAGAAGGATGTATGAAGGATCTCGATTTGCAGCAATTCAATGTTCGCACAGATCTCGCCTTGGAGGCCAAGGAGCTTGCGGAGAAATCGGCAGGCGGCGGCATTCCCGGCATTGCTTCGCAGGTAACGGAAGACGACGGCGTGACGATAACGGAGCTTCATGTACAGGATGAGCAAGGCGCGCAGGCCATCGGCAAGATGATGGGCAGATACGTGACGATTGAGGTGCCGGGTCTGCGAGGGGGCGATACGGGGCTGCAGGACCGGGTAGCCACTCATTTCGCCAAATATTTCGAAAGCTTTCTGGAGAAGCTGTCCATCCCGAAGATGGCAAGAGTGCTGATTGTAGGTCTTGGCAATTGGAACGTGACACCGGATGCGCTGGGGCCTCTTGTAGTGGAAAATGTAATGGTTACACGCCATTTCTTCGAATTGATGCCGGATCAGGTCGCTCAAGGCTATCGATCGGTCAGCGCGGTGGCGCCGGGCGTGCTTGGCATTACGGGCATTGAATCCAGTGAAATCGTGCAAGGCATCGTGGATCGCTCCAAGCCCGATCTTGTTATTGCGATCGATGCGCTTGCGTCGAAGGCGCTGGACAGGGTGAACACTACGATTCAAATCGCCGACATCGGCATTCATCCGGGCTCCGGCATAGGCAATAAACGCAAGGGCCTGACGCAGGATATTCTTGGCGTTCCGGTTATCGCAATCGGTGTGCCGACGGTCGTGTACGCATCAACGATTGTCAATCACACGTTCGAGATGATGAAGAACCATCTTGAGGCGCAGAACGGCGATACGAATCAAATATTCGGTCTAATGAACGACATTCCCGAGGCTGAACGACTGCAGCTTGTGAAGGAAGTGCTCAGCCCGCTGGGACATGATTTGCTTGTTACGCCAAAGGAAGTGGATCAATTCATTGAAGATATCGCGAATATTATCGCAAGCGGCTTGAACGCCTCTCTTCATGAGGCTGTCGATACCGACAACGTGGCTGCATATACGCATTGAAGAGGCAGACCTGCGCATTTTCAAGTTATGTGCAGGTCTGTTTCTGCTTATTCGCATGGAGCGCTTCTATACACCTCCAATGAAACTTAAGAAGGATCAACTCTCTCCTCTGCTATCGTTCAGCCTCTAGCAAATCCAACTCTGCGGTTCTATTATCTCTTAATCTTCCATAGTCTAGTAGTAGCTGGAGGGCTTATCTTTCGACTGCATGACAGGAGGGTTATTCAATGATGAATCACAATTTGAGGCAAACCGCGGTACTGGGCTTTGAGACCAGAATCAGGCAGGTGCTGGTTACAGGACGGGCATTTTCGGTCCTGTCGCTGAGTTCGATGCTGTTCTTCCTTGTATTGGGAGCAGCCGTTATGATCCACTCGCAATCCCAACGATCGCCAATCTACTCTATGAGCGGATTGGCATCATCGATGTCCAGCGGCTTCTTCGGCGATATGCTGGAGATGGAAATGCCAATGTTTCAAAGCGGACTGCCGTCCGAAGCGCTGACAAGCAAGGAAGTTTCCGTGTTCCTCATGCGAACGTTAACGGATATGAACCCGAATAATCCCAAGAGTTTGCTGGCGGGCGAGCTTCCGGGCATGAGCTCCGGAGATTCGATTCTTATACGCAAGGGAATCGGCACTGACGCCGATGAAGGACCGCAGGATCATTCTCCGGTACAGGAACCCCAGGTACAGGGCGAGAACGGGGATGGCGGCGATGCTCCTGGCCAAGGAAGCAATCCCCAAGATTCGCATCAAGGGGCGGGCGGAGCGCAAAACGGGGATGGGGGAGCGAGCGGGAACGAGATTGCCGCTGTTCCAACGCCGACGAAGAAACCGGATCAGGGAGAAGCTTCAAAGCCGACGACGGGCGATGATAAGGTCGTCTTCATCTATCACTCCCATAGCCGCGAATCCTGGTTTCCGGAAATCAAGAGCACGTCGAATGATCCCAGCTCCGCCACGACGAATATTACGCTGGTAGGCAAGAGATTGGCGGACAAGCTGGAGGAGGAGGGCGTCGGGGCGATGCATTCGGATACGGATTATCCTTCCGTCATTAAGGGCTATCGATGGGAGCTTAGCTACAAATATTCCTTGAAGTCTGTGCAGGAAGCGATGGCGAGCAACAAGAAACTGAAATTTTTCTTTGATATTCACCGCGATTCGCAAAAGCGAAAATATACGACGGTCGACATTGGAGGCAAAAGCTATGCCCAGGTCTATTTCATCATCGGTCACAAAAACCCGGATTGGAAGGAAAACGAAGCCTTCGCCACTCAAATACACGATGCGCTCGAAGAAAGGTATCCAGGTATTTCAAGGGGAATTTGGGGGAAAACTGCTGCTACAGGCAATGGCGAATATAACCAATCGCTTGCAGCGGACAGCGTGCTGATCGAGATCGGCGGCGTGGACAATACGCTGGAGGAATCATACCGGACGGCGGATGCGCTGGCAGAGGTGATTTCCGGTATTTATTGGGATGCCGAGAAGGTATCCGGCGAAGGAGAAGAATAAAGATGAAGCATGGCGCTTGGAAATGGATTATGATGGGCGTTGCGTTAACGATAATTGTATTGTTCGGCATCGAGATGTCCACGACGGGCATTGAACGGATCTACGGACCGATAGACGGAACACAGGCTGGAAGCGAGACAAATGCTGCTATTACGGAGACCGCAGCGGATCAATCCGATAAAGCTTCAGAGACTGAAAGACGGATTGACGAGCTGGAGCGGGAGCTGGAGCGCATTCGCAAGCTGGCAGGGAAAGGCGCGGACCGGGATTGGCTCAGAGACGAGCTGCAGAAGGAGCTTGAGGAGGTTCCGCCCCAGGATGGACAGCCGGCAGTGGACAAGATTGCCGATTCGACATCAGGGCTTTTGCAGTCGGCCTCCACGAACGGGATTAAGCTCGTAGCCCATTTGTTCGACGGCTTAATCAACTAATCCGCATTGCTGAGCATCCCGCAAGCTGATATAATAGACAGAATGATTAGCATTATTGGAATGTGTGGGGGCTCTGGCATGACAGATGTTCGTGAACGACAGAAGAAGATTAGAAATTTTTCCATTATCGCGCATATCGACCATGGGAAATCGACGCTTGCGGATCGCATTCTTGAATATACGGGAGCGTTAAGCTCGCGCGAGATGCAAGCTCAGGTGCTGGATCAAATGGATCTCGAGCGCGAGAGGGGCATTACGATTAAGCTGCAAGCCGTCCGGCTGACATACAAAGCTGATGACGGAGAGGAATATTTGCTGAATTTGATAGATACGCCGGGACATGTGGATTTTACATACGAGGTGTCCAGAAGCATGGCGGCCTGCGAAGGCGCGTTGCTCGTCGTCGATGCCGCCCAAGGCATCGAAGCGCAGACGCTGGCGAATGTCTATCTCGCTTTGGACAATAATCTGGAGGTTCTTCCGGTTATTAACAAGATCGATCTTCCAAGCGCCGACCCGGATCGGGTGAAGCAGGAGATCGAAGACGTAATCGGGCTCGACGCCAGCGAAGCGGTTCATGCGTCGGCGAAAGCGGGCATCGGGATCAAGGAAATTCTCGAGCAGGTGGTGCAGAAGGTGCCGGCTCCGACCGGCGATCCGGATGAGCCGCTGAAGGCGCTTATTTTCGATTCGCATTATGATGCGTACAAGGGCGTCATCGTCTATGTCCGAATTATCGACGGCAGCATCAAGGCCGGCAAGAAAATTCGCTTCATGGCCACCGGCGCAGAATTCGAAGTGATTGAGGTCGGTTCCTTCATGCCGAGAATGACCATTGTCGATGAATTGTCCGTTGGCGATGTCGGCTTTATCGTGGCGGGCATCAAGAATGTCAAGGACACCCGGGTGGGCGATACGGTAACGGATGCGAAGAAGCCGGCTTCTGCCGCGCTTCCCGGCTACCGACGCATCAATCCGATGGTCTATTGCGGGTTGTATCCGATCGAGACGCAGGATTACAATGATTTGCGCGAAGCGCTCGGCAAGCTGGAGCTTAACGACGCGTCGCTGCGATACGAGGCGGAGTCCTCGACCGCTCTTGGCTTCGGCTTCCGCTGCGGCTTTCTGGGTCTGCTTCATATGGAAATCATTCAAGAGCGCATCGAGCGCGAATTCAATATCCCGCTTATTACGACCGCTCCCAGCGTTATTTACAAGGTTACGCTGACGAACGGCGAGACGCTCGACATCGATAATCCGTCGAATTATCCGGAATCGGGCAAGCTGGATTATGTCGAGGAGCCTTATGTGAAGGCGGCCGTTATCGTGCCTAATGATTTCGTGGGAGCGATTATGGAGCTTTGCCAGAACAAACGCGGTGAATTCGTCAATATGGAATATTTGGACACGAATCGCGTGACCATTACGTATCATTTGCCGCTCTCCGAAATCGTGTACGATTTCTTCGATCAATTGAAATCGAATACGAAGGGCTATGCGTCATTCGACTACGAGCTGTCGGGGTACCGCAAATCGAATTTGGTCAAAATGGACATTATGCTGAACGGCGAGCAAGTTGACGCCTTATCGGTTATCGTGCATCGCGATCGCGCCTATCATCGCGGACGTCTCATCTGCGAAAAGATGAAGGAGCTAATTCCGAGGCAGATGTTCGAGGTGCCGGTGCAGGCCTCGATTGGCACGAAGGTTATCGCCCGCGAGACGGTCAAAGCAATGCGCAAAAACGTGCTTGCGAAATGCTACGGCGGCGACATTAGCCGGAAGCGGAAGCTGCTAGAGAAGCAGAAGGAAGGCAAGAAGCGCATGAAGCAGGTCGGCAATGTCGAGGTGCCGCAGGAAGCGTTTATGGCGGTGCTCAAAATTGACGAGGATTAATGCCTGAAAATGCTGAGGGAGAGCTGCGCTCTCCTTCTTTGTTTTTCGGAGAGGAAAAGGAAAGGAAGGAAGACCATGAGTCGAATGCAAGCGCCCGAGGCGCTCTATATCCATATTCCGTTCTGTACGAACAAATGCCATTATTGCGATTTCACCTCCTATGTATTGAAGGGTCAGCCTGTCGATCTCTATCTGGACGCGCTGGAAGAAGAGATGCGGAAAACGGCTGCTGAATTGCCGTCCGGGGGCATTAGAACGGTGTTCGTGGGAGGAGGGACGCCGACGGTGTTGACACCGCCGCAGATGGAGAGATTCCTGCGTTCTGTTCACAAGCATTTTCCCATTCTGCCCCAGGTCGAATTCACCATGGAAGCGAATCCGGGAACGACAGATGCGGACAAGTTGGCTGCCATGCGCGAAGGCGGCGTCAATCGAATCAGCTTCGGCGTGCAATCCTTCGACTCGGGGCTGCTCGAGCGCATCGGGCGCATTCATAATGTGGAGGATGTGTATCGTAGTCTGGACAACGCAAGGAAGGCCGGCTTCGACAATCTCTCGATCGATCTCATGTTCGGCTTGCCGGGACAGTCGCTTCAGCAGCTGTCCGACAGCGTGGATCGCGCGCTGGAGCTTGATCTAACTCATTACTCCATCTACAGTTTGAAGGTGGAGGAGAACACGTTATTCCATAAGCTCTACGAACGCAATCAGCTTCCTCTTCCAACGGAGGAAGAAGAATTCGATATGTTCATTCTGTTGATGGACAAGCTGAAGAAGAGCGGCTACAAGCATTATGAGATCAGTAATTTCGCCAAGCCGGGCTATGAGAGCAAGCATAACACGGTCTACTGGCGCAATCAGCCCTACTATGGTCTTGGAGCCGGAGCGCACGGTTATGCGAAGGCCAAGCGGCATGTGAATTTGAAGGGCATACAACCCTATATCGATGCAAGCGCGACTAGATTGCCGCGGCTTGAGGAGCATCAGGTTTCCGAGGAGGAAGCGATGGAGGATTTCATGATGGTCGGGCTGCGCTTGCTCGAAGGCGTGAGGACCTCCTCCTTTGCAGAGCAATTTGACGGACAATCAATAGAAGAAAGCTTCGGCAATATCATTCGGGAGCTGATAGAGAAAGGGTTGCTTGAACGCAAAGAGCATGGCGAGGATTGCGTCTATCGTTTGACGGATCAAGGCGTTTTGCTCGGCAATGAAGTGTTCGGAGCCTTCATTGACGTGTAGGAACGAGGAGGGCGCAGCCGTCTTGACTCCGATGAAGAATGAAATACCTATTGAGAATTAATGCGTTTTGATGTATATTTATTCATATTGAATTTGACGAGATCTCGTGGAGGTGAAGGCGGCGATGCAAACGATGCAAGTCATATGCAGGGAAGCGACAATGAGCGATGTGGACAACTTATTCGATCTTATTAAAGATTATGCCGAGAAAGGTATTATGCTGCCTCGCACACGAGAAGCGATTGCCCATACGATAGACGCGTTTGTTGTAGCGGAGCTTGACGGACAGGTAGTCGGCTGCGGCTCGCTCACACGTCTGGGAGATAATCTTGTCGAGATCAGATCGCTCGGTATGAATGACGGCTACAAGGGTCTCGGCATCGGAAGCAAGCTGGTGGAATGTCTGATGGAGAAAGCGAAGGAGCAAGGCATCACGAAGGTGATGGCCTTAACATACGCGGATTCCTTCTTCGAGAAAAACGGCTTTCAGGTAGTCGATAAGGAAATCTTTCCCGAGAAGGTATGGAGGGATTGCGTCAACTGCCCCAAGCAGCTCGCCTGCGACGAGATTGCCGTGCTGAGGGAGATTCGTTCGTAAAGCGCCTATTTATGAAAATGAAGGAGCAAATATGCCGAACCGACTTGACAATGATCAAGCTGGTTTGGTATTTTTGTATTAACGATTAGCACTCATTCCGGTCGAGTGCTAACGAAGAAGCGTAATCGATAATATTTCGTAGTGGAGGGATTGGAATGCTGACGGATCGACAACGTATGATTTTGCATGCCATAGTAGATGATTATATTCGTTCTGCTGAACCGGTGGGATCACGCAGTATTTCAAAGCGCGGAGATGTCGGCTTCAGTCCTGCGACCATTCGGAACGAGATGGCTGATCTGGAGGAGCTCGGCTTCCTGGAGCAGCCGCATACCTCGGCCGGGCGCGTGCCGTCCACGAAGGGATATCGATATTATGTGGATCATTTGTTGAAATTCAATGAAGTGAACGAACAAGATTTGGGCATGGTAAGATCCTTCGTGACGGATAAGATGAATCAGATGGAGCAGGTTATTCAGCAGACGGCGACGATTCTATCCAATCTGACGAACTACACCTCCATTGTGATGGGGCCCGAGCTACTGAATACTTCCTTGAAGCATTTTGGGCTTGTGCCGCTTAATCCAACCACGGCAGTGGCGATCATAGTAACGAATACCGGACATGTTGAGAATCGAACAATCTCGATTCCGCCGGAATTGAATATGGATGACATGCAGAAGGTTGTCAATATTCTGAACACACGACTTGTCGGGGTGCCGCTCGTCAGGCTGAGAGCGAAGCTATACAGCGAGATCGGCCAAGAGCTTGAACGCCATGTGGATCATTACGAGAAGCTTCTTGAAGTGCTCGACACGGCGCTTCGGAATGACGAAGAGCATCGGGTATTCATGAGCGGAGCGACCAATATGCTTACGCAGCCTGAATTTCAAAATGTCGACAAGGTGAAGACGATTCTGGATTTGCTGGATGAAACTCCCGCCGTTATGAAGCTGTTCTCATCGCTGCCTATTGGAATAGGAGTGCGCATCGGAACAGAGAATGATCATAAGGCCATTAACGATTGCAGTCTTATTACGGCAACGTACACGATTGAGGGAGAATCGCTCGGGACGATCGGCATTCTTGGTCCAACCCGCATGGATTACGGCAAGGTAATGAGTCTGCTGGATTTGATATCCAAAGATATGAGCATCCTGCTCAGCAGATGGTATAGGTAGCGAAGGAGGTGAAACGGTGAGTACCAAGGAACAACATAATGATACAGAGGATATAGTAGTGGAAGAAACAAACGAAGAGCAAGAAGCGCAGGCTGCTGAGGCGGAAGCTTATGCGGCGGAGGAAGATATTCCCGCTGAAGACGCCAAATACAACGACCTGATGAAGCAAGCCGAGGAAAGTCAGCAAAGATACTTAAGAGCGCAGGCCGATTTCGATAATTTCCGCCGCCGTACGGTGAAGGAGAAGGAAGAGCTTGGACAGTACGCTTCCATGAAGCTCATCTCTCAACTGCTTCCGGTTGTCGATAACTTTGAACGCGCCATTACGGCGTCGGCAGCTAATAAGGATTATGACTCTCTGGCGAAGGGCGTTGACATGATTTTCCGGCAAGTCGTTCAAACGCTCGAGCAAGAAGGGCTGAAAGCGATGGAGGTCGTCGGCGAGCCTTTCAACCCCGAGTTCCACCAGGCGATCATGCAAGTGGAATCCGAAGAGCATGAGGAAGGCATTATCGTAGAGGAAGTTCAGAAGGGTTATATTCTGAAGGAGAAGGTATTGCGTCCAGCAATGGTGAAAGTAAGCGGCTAATATAAATCAATGATCGATTAAGGAGGAATTTAACGATGAGCAAGGTAATTGGTATTGACTTGGGAACAACAAACTCATGCGTAGCGGTAATGGAAGGCGGGGAAGCCGTCGTTATTCCTAATCCGGAGGGCAACCGGACGAC
This sequence comes from Paenibacillus sp. HB172176, assembly GCF_011947265.1. Lineage (GTDB taxonomy): Bacteria > Bacillota > Bacilli > Paenibacillales > Paenibacillaceae > Pristimantibacillus. Next base: position 461,262 of record NZ_JAATHD010000002.1, on the reverse strand, counting down.
TCCATCGGTAGTGGGCTTCAAAAAAGACGGCGAGCGCGTAGTCGGCGAAACGGCAAAGCGTCAAGCGATTACGAATCCAGACCGCACAATCAGCTCGATCAAACGCCATATCGGCACGAGCTACAAAGAAAAAATCGACGACAAGGAATTTACGCCTCAAGAAATCTCGGCTATTATTCTGCAGAAGCTGAAATCTGACGCAGAGGCTTATCTGGGGCAGCCTGTCACGCAAGCCGTTATTACGGTTCCGGCTTATTTCAACGACAGTCAGCGTCAAGCAACGAAGGATGCGGGCAAGATCGCAGGTCTTGAAGTGCTTCGTATCGTCAACGAGCCGACTGCGGCCGCTCTTGCGTACGGTCTCGAGAAATCCGAGGATCAAACGATTTTGGTCTATGACCTTGGCGGCGGCACATTCGACGTATCGATTCTCGAGCTGGGCGACGGCTTCTTCGAAGTGAAAGCGACCAGCGGCGACAACAAGCTTGGCGGCGACGACTTCGACCAAGTGATTATCGACTATCTCGTATCCGAATTCAAGAAAGAGCAAGGCATTGACCTGTCCAAGGACAAAGCGGCTGTTCAACGTCTGAAGGATGCGGCCGAGAAGGCGAAGAAGGAGCTTTCCGGCGTAACATCCTCTTCGATCTCCCTTCCGTTCATCACGATGGTTGACGGCGTTCCACAGCATTTGGAGATGTCGTTGACGCGCGCGAAATTCGATGATCTTTCATCGGCTCTTGTCGAGCGCACGCTTGGACCTACACGTCAAGCGCTTAGCGATGCGGGCATGTCCGCAAGCGATATCGACAAGGTTGTACTCGTCGGCGGTTCGACTCGTATTCCTGCCGTTCAGGACGCGGTGAAGAAGCTGATCGGCAAGGATCCGCATAAAGGCGTTAACCCGGATGAGGTTGTCGCGCTTGGCGCAGCGGTTCAGGCCGGCGTATTGACAGGAGACGTTAAGGATGTTGTATTGCTGGACGTTACGCCGTTGTCCCTCGGCATCGAAACTGCAGGCGGCGTATTCACGAAGATGATCGACCGCAATACCACGATTCCGACTAGCAAATCTCAAGTATTCTCGACCTATGCCGACAATCAGCCGGGCGTTGAAATTCATGTCCTGCAAGGCGAGCGTTCGATGGCCAATGGCAACAAAACGCTTGGACGCTTCACGCTCAGCGACATCCCGCCTGCTCCTCGCGGCGTGCCTCAAATCGAGGTTACCTTCGACATTGACGCGAACGGTATCGTTAACGTATCCGCTCTGGACAAAGGAACGGGCAAAAGCCAGAAAATCACGATCACTTCCTCGAGCGGTCTGAGCGACGCGGAAGTCGAGCAAATGATGAAGGATGCCGAGCTTCATGCCGATGAAGACCGCAAACGTCGCGAATTGGTTGATGCGAAGAACTCTGCCGACCAACTCGTGTATCAAACTGAAAAAACGATCAAGGATCTTGGCGACAAGGTTGACGCTGCCGAGGTTGAGAAAGCGAACGCGGCCAAAGAGAAGGTCACCGCGGCGATCGCTACTGATGATTTGGAGCAAATCAACGCGGCTGTTGCCGAGTTGACTGAAATTGTGCAGCAGCTTTCCGTTAAGCTGTATGAGCAGGCTGCTCAAGACGCAGGCGCAGCGGAGCAAGGCGGAGAAGAGCCGTCATCCAAAGGCAAGGATAATGTTGTAGACGCGGATTACGAGGTTGTCGACGACAAAAAATAAAGGTATTAATCGAGAGGTCAAGGACGGGCGTTTCCTGTCCTTGACCTCCTTTCATGGACTTGGAGGCGAGAACGGTTGGCCAATAAACGTGATTACTATGAAGTGCTTGGCGTGGGTAAGGATGCCTCGACCGAGGATATCAAAAAATCCTACCGCAAGCTTGCCCGCCAATATCATCCCGATGTGAACAAGGCGGCGGATGCGGAAAGCAAGTTTAAAGAAGTGAAGGAAGCTTACGATGTTCTAAGCGATGACGGCAAGAGGAGCACCTATGACCGGTACGGACATGTCGATCCGAACCAGGGCATGGGCGGAGCAGGAGGAGCCGATTTCGGCGGCTTCGGCGATATCTTCGATATGTTCTTCGGTGGGGGGGGCGGAAGACGCGACCCGAATGCGCCGCAGCGCGGCAATGATCTTCAGTATACGATGACCGTCGAATTCAAAGAAGCGGTGTTCGGCAAAGAGACGGAAATTACCATTCCGAGAACGGAATCCTGCGATACCTGTCACGGGTCGGGCGCAAAGCCCGGAACGCGTCCGGAAACTTGCTCAGTATGTAAAGGCAGCGGTCAGCAAGAGATTGTCCAGAATACGCCATTCGGCAGAATGGTCAATCGCAGAGCCTGTACGAATTGCAGCGGCACCGGCCAGGTGATCAAAGAGAAGTGCAGCACCTGTCATGGCGCGGGCAAAGTGAAAAAACAGCGTAAAATCAAAATCAATATCCCTGCCGGCGTCGACGAAGGCGCGCAAATCCGCATGTCCGGAGAGGGCGAGGGCGGAACGCGCGGCGGCCCGTCCGGCGATTTATATATTGTTATCCGCGTCAAATCGCATGAATTTTTCGAACGCGAAGGCGATGACATCTATTGCGAGGTACCGCTCACCTTCGTTCAAGCGACGCTTGGCGACGAGGTGGAAATTCCAACCTTGACGGAGAAGGTAAAGCTGAAAATTCCTGCCGGCACGCAGACGGGTACCTATTTCCGTTTGAAAGGAAAAGGGGTGCCGAAGCTGCGCGGCTACGGAACCGGCGATCAGCATGTGAAGGTTACGATTGTAACGCCTACGAAATTGTCCGAGGAGCAGAAAGAGCTGCTTCGTCAATTCGGCGGATTGACGGGCGAAGTGTCCTCCGTACAAGGCGAGCATCATGAGTCGATCTTCGATCGCATGAAAAAGGCGTTTCGAGGGGAATAATCCGAGCTCAAGGATCCCATCCGCCATTTGCATAAAGCGTTTCGCGTGAGAAGCTGCGGAGCGCTTTTTTGCGTATAAATTGATGGTCGTTGAGACAATCTATTCCGGTGAAGCATGCGCAGCATGACAACATCGAAGGAGGATATTGCAATGACTGATCAAGAAAACAAAGATCTCGACAAAGTGAATTTCGCCGAGCTTCCAATCGGCAAGGAAGAGGATGTCGAGTTCTCCGAGGAGCTTGCCGACGAGGCCGACCACAAAGCTCAGCAGAGGGCTGCGGAAGCTGATAAACGTGTAGAAAAGCAGCAGGATTAGAGGATGAGCACCATTGAAATTCAAGCTGCCTTCCCATCTGAATACGCTGCGCAGGAAGCGCTGCATAAGCTGCAATCGCTGCGCGTGATCGAGGTCGGTGGGCTGCTTGAGCATGGCAGACTTAACGCCACTGTCGATAAAGCCCTCTCAGAGCGTGCTGTTCGATTAATAGAACAGATTGGCGGACAGGCTAGCGTAGAAGCTTTATTCTAGCAGCTTTGACAGGGTGTATGGGTGCGAATATATAAGGCAAGGGTTTTACCAGAGAGACGAGAAGCCATGAACGAATAGTTCTTGCGGCTTTTCGTTTTTTTGTGCTTGAGCGGCTAATTCGAAAGTTCATTCCTGTATTATTGCAGCAATTCCCATTTTGCAATAAGTTGAATCAGTATTGTTCTACGCGTGTCGTATTAAGCTCAATAACGGCAGACATACCTTATGCAAAAACTTGGCTACAGACTGCGTCTGGTGTACAATGAAGGGTAGGTTTTTATGACTTGGGAGGCAATTCGAATGAAATGGAATGAATTAACGATCGCAACAACGGAGGAAGCAACGGAAATGATCTCGAATTTCCTCCATGAGCATGGCGCCGGAGGCGTTTCGATCGAAGAATCGGGCACGCTGAATAAACCTCGCGACACCTCGCTAGGACAATGGTATGAGCTGCCCTTGAACGATATTCCGGAAGGACAAGCCGTCATTAAAGGCTATTTCTCGGAAGGAACCGATATGGAAGAGCTTCTCGCAGCTGTAAAGCCTCGCGTCGAGGAGCTGCGCGACTTCGATATTGATCCAGGCATGGTCGAATATTCGATTATGGAAGTGGATGACGAAGACTGGGCGACGGCATGGAAGCAATACTTCAAGCCTCTGCGCATATCGGAAAAGTTGACCATCAAGCCGACATGGGAGGCTTATGAAGCCGGCGAAGGAGAGAGGATTATTGAACTCGATCCTGGAATGGCCTTCGGTACAGGCACTCATCCTACGACGGCATTATGTTTGCAAACGCTGGAGTCCGTAATAAAAGGCGGAGAAACAATGATCGATGTAGGCACGGGCTCGGGCATACTTGCAATAGGCGCTTGCAGGCTTGGCGTTAAGCAAGTGCTTGCGCTGGATCTGGATCCGGTCGCCGTATCGAGCGCCACAGAGAATGTGCGCCTTAACGATCTGTCCGACGATGTCGAAGTGAGGCTTAGCGATCTGCTTGGCGTGCTGCATGAATCGGAGTCTGCCGCGGAATTGAACGGCTCGCCTGCTACGTCTGCACAGGTGAAGGTGCAACTGCCTGTCGATTTGATTGTGGCGAATATTCTGGCAGAGATTATTCTGCTGTTCATTGACGATGTCTACGCTTCGCTTAAGCCGCAAGGGATCTATATTGCATCCGGCGTGTACATGAATAAGGAAGAGGATGTGGAGCAAGGCTTGATGAAGGCGGGCTTTGAAATCGTAGAGAAACGCCGCGACGCGGATTGGATCGCGTTTGTAGCTAGAAAACCGCAGGTGAATTGATGGATCTGCAAAGTTTTTTTCGATTTCCGCTTGAGGATCTGCCGTTTATTGTGCTGGCGCTCATTCTGTGCTTCACGGTTCATGAATTCGCTCATGCCTTTATGGCTTATAAATTCGGTGACGATACAGCTTACAAGGAGGGCCGGGTAACGTTAAATCCTGTTTCACATTTGGATTTTCTCGGGTTTTTCCTCATATTGATAGCGGGCTTTGGCTGGGCCAAGCCTGTACCCGTGCGCGCCAGCCGGTTCCGGAAGCCGCGCACGATGAGTATTATTGTTTCGGCTGCAGGACCGATTAGCAATTTTCTTCTTGGGATGATTGGGACTTTAGTGCTTGTTTACCTGATTAACAGTGGATTTATTCATGTTGGAATGGATCGATCAACCGATGCGATTTACAAGTTTCTTGGTTATTTTATTTCTTATAATTTTCTATTATTCGTCTTTAACTTGATACCGTTGCCGCCGCTTGACGGCTATAGAATCGTATCTGAATTTCTGCCGCTCCGGGTAAGATACAAGGTGGAACAGAACATTCATTGGGGAACCATTATCTTTTTAATGCTTGTCTTCATTCCTCACTTGAGAGAGTTTACGATCGATCCGATTCTTAATTTAGTGAATCCTTTATATCGCTTTGCGCTTGAATTCGCTCAGAGCATACTTTGAATGATAACAATTGCTTATACAGGCTTTTGATAGCGTAAGAATAATCGAATAAGGTGGTTGAACATGCAACGATATTTTGTCGAGCCGGAGCAGATGCGGGATAATCAGGTTATCATAACCGGCGAAGACGCGAATCATATCGTCCGCGTCATGCGAATGAAGCCAAATGAGAAGATCATCGTCAGCGACGGCGTCAGTCGCACAGCGCTTGCGCGAATCAGCGAAAGCGAGCCTGCATCCGTTGTCGCGGAGATTGTGGAGTGGCTTCCTCGCAACAGCGAGCCTGCCTGGTCCATTACGATTGCTCAGAGCTTGCCCAAGGGGGACAAGATGGAGCTTGTCATTCAGAAGGGCACGGAAATCGGAGCGATGGCCTTTCTCCCTTTCCAGTCCAAACGGATGATTGTGCAGTATGACGGGAAGAAGGAAGCAAAGCGTCTGGAGCGTTGGAGCAAAATCGCGAAGGAAGCGGCCGAGCAAGCGCATCGGCATCGGATTCCAATCATATCGCAGGTCCATAGCTGGCGTGAGCTGCTGAAAGCGGCGGAAGGCTTCGATCTCGTTTTGTTCTGCTATGAGCAAGAGGGACATGCGGCTCATGGCAGAGGAATCGGGACGGCGGTGAAGGAATGGCGTTCTAAGCAGGAAGAAATGGGGAAGGCTGATGAAAAGGCTAATTCTCCGAAGGTGCTGCTTGTCGTAGGCCCCGAGGGAGGCTTCGCTGAGGAGGAAGCCTCGCAGGCAGAGGAAGCCGGCGCGATTTGCGTTAGTCTTGGCAAACGGATTTTAAGAACGGAGACGGCAGGCATCGTCGGATTGACTTGCTTATTATATGAATCTGGAGAAATGGGAGGAGCGTGACCATTATGCCATCGGTCGCATTTTACACACTTGGCTGCAAGGTTAACTTCTATGATACGGAGGCGATCTGGCAGCTGTTCAAGGCGGAGGGCTACGAGCAGGTGGATTTCGAGACTACCGCCGATGTGTATGTTATCAACACATGCACGGTTACCAATACGGGAGACAAGAAGAGTCGGCAGATTATCCGTCGCGCTGTACGGCGAAATCCGGATGCGATTATTGCGGTCACCGGCTGCTATGCGCAAACTTCACCGGCTGAAATTATGGCGATTGAAGGCGTCGATCTCGTCATCGGAACGCAGGATCGCGAGAAAATCATCTCGTTCATAGAGCAATTTCAACAAACTCGGCAGCCCTTGAACGCAGTGCGCAATATTATGAAGACGAGAAGCTTTGAAGAACTGGATGTGCCCGATTTCACGGAACGCACACGGGCATTCCTGAAAATTCAAGAGGGCTGCAATAACTTCTGCACCTTCTGCATCATTCCATGGTCGCGCGGCTTGTCGCGCAGCAGAGAGTCGGGCAGCGTCCTGGAGCAAGCCAGAGCGCTGGTAGCCTCAGGCTACAAGGAAATCGTGCTCACGGGGATTCACACCGGCGGCTATGGCGATGATATGGAGAACTACAATTTGACCAGCCTCCTGTGGGATTTGGACAAAATAGAAGGTCTTGAGCGGATTCGCATTTCATCGATTGAAGCGAGCCAAATCGACGACGCGATGATCGATGTGCTTAACCGCTCTCCCAAGATGTGCCGACATCTTCATATTCCGCTGCAAGCGGGAGATGATTCGGTGCTGAAGCGAATGCGCCGTAAATATACGACAGAGCAATTCGCGGAGAAAATCAAGCTCTTGCATAAGGCGATGCCCGGCGTAGCGATAACGACGGATGTCATCGTAGGCTTCCCGGGCGAGACGCAGGAAATGTTCGAGAGAGGCTACGCATTCATGGAAGAGATGGGCTTTGCGGAGATGCATGTGTTTCCCTATTCGAAACGAACGGGAACACCGGCCGCCCGTATGGAGGATCAGGTCGACGAGGAAGTGAAAAATGATCGCGTGCATCAACTGATCGATTTGTCCGAGAAGCTGCAGCTGAGGTATGCGAATGCCTATCAAGGAGAAATCGTGGACGTCATTCCGGAACGCGACTATAAAGGAGCGCCGGGCACGGGGCTTGTGATGGGGTATTCGGATAATTATTTGCAAGTTGTTTTCGAGGGCGACGAATCCTTGATTGGACAGCTGTGCAGAGTGAAAATTGCGGAGACGGGCGTCAACGAATGTCGAGGACAGCTTCTGCGGGTACTCGATAACAAGCTCGCGAAGCAAGCATAGCGACAGCGGCCAACTGCAGGATTCCTCTCGCTTTTCCAAGTTAAATATGGAAAAGATGAAGGAATCCTTTGCTGCATATACTAGAAGTACGAGTTCAATCGTTCGAAATGGGATGATCGAACAACCTTGTCAGGGCGAATGTTGCAGGGGGGTAGGCTTTATGAAGGAAATATCGGCTGGCGGCGTCGTGTTCCGCCACAACGAGGAAGGACAGCTGCAGGTGCAGCTTATTCAAGATCGCTACGGCAAGGTTTCCCTGCCGAAGGGCAAAATGGAGCCCGGGGAAACGGTCGAGGAAACCGCGCTGCGCGAAATCCGGGAAGAAACGGGGCTGACCGGAGAAATCGTGTCCGAGATCGATCAAATCAAATATCAGTATGAGCATTCCTCATTCGGCTTGGTGGATAAGGAAGTGCATTATTATTTGGTTAAGGCAATTGGAGGGACCCATCAAGCGCAGATTGAGGAAATACGCGGCGTGGATTGGTTTGAGCCGATGGAGGCCTGGAGAAGGCAGAGGCAATCCGGCTATGACAACAATCATCGCATATTGGCAGGCGCCTTGCGGCAACTCGGCTATCAGGTGACGGTCTGAGCCTGATCATGTACGGATAGGTTCAAGCCTTCGAAGGATGCGCAGATAGCAGAGGGGGAGCGCAAGCAGAGAACTGACGATATTGAATAGGGTCTGCGCCCTCGCAATTTGCGAGGAAGGCGTATGGGACAGCAAACCGGAAACAATCGACAGCTCATGGACGAGAGGCATGAACAGCAGCGCGCCGCCCACATTCAGCGCAATATGCGAAACCGCGACAAGCCGGCCCGCTCTTGAACCGCCAATGGAAGCGAGGACGGCGGTCATGCATGTACCGACATTCGCGCCAAGCATGATGGCAATGCCAAGCGGAGCTGGAAGGACGCCTGTTGCGGCAAAGCCCATCGCGAGTCCGATGACGGCCGTGCTGCTGTGAACGGCTGCCGTAATGACGGCGCCTGCAACGAGCCCCCACCACAGGTTGGAGGAGGCCTTGTCGAGGAACCAGTCGAACATGGCGCTGTTCTGAACATAAGGCCCTGCAGCCTGCATGATCGAGAGCCCGGAGAGGACGAGACCGAAGCCGCACAGCGCGACTGCCGCTGAGCGGAAGGGATCGAGCCAACCAACCGCTTGAAGGCGGGAAACCAACCCCACTTCGGCAAGGAGAACGGTTCCAAGCCACATCAATATGGAACAAACAAGCAAAGGCAATGCCAATTGATGGATTTCAAGACCAATTAATTCCGTCGTCAGACAGGTGCCGATATTGGTTCCAAGAATAATGCCGAGCGTACGAGGAAAGGTCAACAGGCCGGCATTCACCATGCCGATCGAGATGAGCGTCACGGCTGTGCTGCTTTGCAGGAAGGCTGTCGCAACGGCGCCGGTTGTCATGCCTCTCACAGGCGTATCGGTAGCCGAATGAATCAGCTTATTCAAGTAAGGGCCGCCAAGACGATGAAGCGCAAGCTCCATCAGCTTCATTCCGCACAGAAAGACGGCGAATCCGAATAACAGGGGCATAATTAATGTTTGAAACATAGGCTGAATCTCCTTCAAAGCATATTCGCTTCGTATATTGCTATGCGGAAGCGCGGAGGAGCATGACAAGCTGTTCAAAGGGAGAGGAAGTAGAAGGCATGGAACAGACTTCGGTGATTTTGCAGAAGAGTCGCAAGAAAAGAATCGAGGAAGGCCATCCTTGGGTCTATAGCAGCGAGATTGATAGATTGGAAGGAGAAGCGGAGCCAGGAGATTTGGTCCGGGTGTTGACTCACTTGGGCAAATATGTCGCGACGGGCTATTGGAATCCGCAATCTCAAATTACGGTTCGCGTCGTATCCTATACAGAGCTTACGGAGATGGACAAAGCGTTTTTCATACAGAGATTGCAAGAATGCAAAGCGTATCGCGAACGTTTCGTGCCTGATCATGACTGCAGGCTTGTCTACGGCGAAGCCGATTTCTTGCCGGGCTTGATTGTGGATCGCTTCAAGGATGTGCTGGTCGTTCAGTTGCTCACGCTTGGCATGGAAAAAGCAAAGCAAGCATTGCTCGAAGCATTAATCGAGGTATTCGAGCCTGGGGGCATTTACGAGCGGAGCGATGTCAGTGTGCGCAAGCTCGAAGGCTTGGAGGAAAGAGCGGGACTGCTGCATGGCGAATGCCCTTCTATCGTAGAGATTGAAGAGAATGGTCTGAAGCTGGAAGTCGATATCGTGAACGGCCAGAAAACGGGCTATTTCTTCGACCAACGCGAGAATCGGGCTGCGATTGCACCGCTGATGACCGGATGGGGCGGGCGGAGCGGCATTAAGCTTGGTTTGCTCCAGGACGAGCCCGAAGCGGGTCTCGTTCCCGTGAACAGCAACGGCAAGCGCGTATCCTTCCCTTATTGGGACGGTGCAACGGTGCTGGAATGCTTCGCGCATACCGGCAGCTTCACGCTGAACGCTTGCAAGCACGGGGCGAAGAAGGTAACCTGCCTGGATGTGTCCCAGCATGCTATTGATACAGCGCGCAGCAATGTAGAGCGAAACGGTTTCTCGGACCGCGTTGAATTCATCGTTGCCGACGCTTTCGATTATTTGCGTTCGCAGGTGAACGGCCTTCAGGAGAGAAAGCAGAGATCGGAGGGCGGAGCCCTCACCGCGAAGAAGCTGGAGCGGGAGGGGCGCACCTGGGATGTGGTCATTCTTGATCCTCCCGCGTTCGCCAAGACCAAAAACGCGGTAGCGGGCGCCCGCAGAGGCTATAAGGACATAAATCTGCAGGGGCTGAAGCTGGTCAATGAGGGCGGCTATCTCGTCACGGCAAGCTGCTCCTATCATATGCTTCCCGATCTGTTTCTGGAGGCGGTTCACGAAGCGGCCAAGGATGCCGGCAAGCTGCTTCGTCTCGTGGAATGGCGTGCCGCGGGCAAGGATCACCCGCAGCGACTCGGCGTTAGCGAGGGGCATTATTTGAAGTTCGCCATTTTCGAGGTGCGCAGCAAGAGCAAGGAATAAGAGGGAGGAATGTCGAGTGGGATTGCGGTTCATTCTTGGACGTTCGGGCACAGGGAAGACTGGCAGATGCCTTAGTGAAATTCGCGAACAGCTTGGGGCGGCTCCCATCGGACCGCCTCTTATTATGCTGGTCCCGGAGCAAGCGACCTTTCAAACGGAGTATGAATTGCTGAGCGGCGACCAGGGTTATTCCGTCGGCGCTCCTCTAAGCGGCACCTTGCGTGCGCAAGCGTTAAGCTTCCGCAGGCTGGCTTTTCGCGTTATGCAGGAAACGGGCGGAACGGCGCTGACGCCGATTGGCGATACAGGAAAGCACATGCTGCTGTACAAAATCGTGGAGCGCAACGCTTCGAGGCTGGAGTTGTTCCAAGGCGGCGCCGGTCAGCCCGGATTCATCGACCGTCTCGCGGAGCTGATTACGGAATGGAAGCGTTACGGGCTTACCAGCGCGGAGCTTGTCGATGTTCATAAGCGCTCAGAGACGCATTCGCCCATGCTGCGACGCAAGCTGCATGATTTGACGATGATTTACGATCAGCTCGAATCGGAGCTGGCAGGCAAATACGTGGACGCCGAGGATTATTTGACCCATCTGAGGGAAGGCTTCGGGAAAGCCTCGGCGATGCGCGGCGCGAGGTTTTGGATTGACGGCTTTCACGGCTTTACGCCAGCGGAATACGAAGCGATCGGCGCACTGCTGTCGGCTTCGGCTGATCTGAATGTAACGTTAACGCTGGATCGCGAGTATGAGCTTGGAGAACTTCCACATGAGCTGGATCTGTTTCACCCCGCCGCTGAAACCTATGGCAAGCTGCTGGCGCTCGCCGGGCAGCATGGAGCCGAGATTCTGAATCCGCTTCTCTTGAATGGTGAAGAAGCGCCGCCGAGATTCGCTTTCAATCGGACGCTCGCTCATCTTGAGAAGCATTTCGACGACCGAGTGCCGCTTCTTCCATCTCGCCGTTCGCCGACAGACGGCGTCGACTTAAAAACGGATATCTCGCGGGAATCGCCGTTTCCAGGACTTTCTCTGCATGCCGTCTCCAGCCGCCGCGCAGAGGTGGAGTCTGTTGCCCGGGATATGATCCGCAGAGCGCGCGAGGATGGTATCAGATGGCGGGATATGGCCGTTCTTGTGCGCAATGCGGAGGATTATGCGAATTACTTGTCCATTGTGTTCACGGACTATCGCATTCCTTATTTCATCGATCAGAGAGAGAAGGCTGCGCATCATCCCCTAGTGGAATTTATTCGTTCTGCGCTGGAGACCGTTCTGCAAGGCTGGCATTATGACGCCGTTTTCCGCTGCATCAAGACCGAATTGCTGTTTGGGATTGACGATAGACTGCCTAGAGAATGGTTCGATCTTCTGGAAAACTTTGTATTGGCTAGCGGCATAGATGGCTGGAAATGGCAGGATGCAGGAAGCTGGAGGCCGCAGGCTGCGGTCTCGCTGGAAGAGGATTCGGAGATGGAGACGGTCATTAGCGAAGCGTCTCGCCAAGAATTCGAGCTGGTCATGAAGGCTCGGGAAGCCATTGTCCCTTCTTTGGCCGGATTCGAGCAGTCTTTGCGAAAGGCGGGCAATGTCACACAAATGTGCGAGGCGCTGTACCGTCTGCTGGACAGAATCCAGGCGGCGGACCGCTTGGAGCGATGGAGCGACATCGATCTGGAGAACGGCAATGTGCTGCGATCAAGAACGCATCGTCAGCTATGGGGCAATGTCATGGATTTGCTTGATCAAATGGTAGAGCTGGCCGGGGAAGAGACGTTATCGCCTGAGCTATTCGCGGGCATGGTCGAAGCGGGGCTGGACAGCATGAATCTGGCGTCGGTGCCGCCTGCGTTGGATCAGGTGCTGGTAGGCAGCATGGACCGCACCCGAGCGGGAAAGATCAGCGTCTGCTTCGTGCTTGGCGCCAATGACGGCATCATGCCGATGCGCGTGCAAGAGGACGGCATTCTGACGGAAGCGGAGCGGGAACGTCTCGCGGAGGACGGATTGCAGCTTGCGCCAAGCGTCAGAAGACGTCTTCTGGATGAACGGTTCATGATCTACAATGCTTTCACGAAGCCGAGCGCGCATCTATGGATCAGTTGGGCTCAGGCCGACGAGGAAGGCAAAACGCTGCTTCCATCCGAGATCATCAGACAGCTTCGTAAAATGTTTCCCGGCATCGCGATTCAGGAAGAGCATCTGGAGCCAACTCCTTCAATGACTGCGGAAGAGCAGAAAACGTTCCTTCAACTGCCGGGCCGTACGCTGACCTCTTTCGTATCCATGCTGCGGAATTGGCAGCAGGGGGACGAGATTCCGCCATTTTGGTGGGATTTGTACAATTGGTATGCCGTGCGCCCGCAGTGGCAAGACAGGCTGCAGCTGCTTCTTCGGTCTCTCGCGTTCGACAATCGGGCAACGGCGCTGTCGGAGGCGGTTGCCGCCGACCTTTACGGCGTCCGCATGCAAGTGAGCGTGTCCCGATTGGAGAGGTTCGTGTCCTGCCCTTTCCAGCATTTCGCGATTCACGGTCTCAAGCTTCGCGAACGCAAGCTGTATCGCTTGAACGCGCCGGATGTCGGCCAGCTGTTTCATGCGGCGCTCAGCCAGCTCGCCAAGGAGCTGGGCGAAACCTGGGGAAGAAAATCCTCCCGGGAGATCAGAGAAGCGTCCGACCGGACTGTGGATGCGATCGTGCCGAAGCTGCAGTCGCAAATTCTGCTTAGCAGCGGGCGCATGCAATTTATTGCCCGCAAGCTGAAGGAAGTGGTTGCAGGAGCGGCTATTGCGCTTGGCGAGCATGCCAGGCGCGCGGTATTCCGTCCTGTCGGCATGGAGGTAGGCTTCGGGCCGGACGGCGAGCTGCCTTCGCTGGTGCTGCCGCTCGGCGGCGGACATGAGTTGGAAGTCATTGGCCGGATCGATCGGGTTGACGCTGCGGAGACCGATCAGGGACTGCTCCTGCGCGTGATGGACTATAAGTCCAGTTCGACAGCGCTAAGGCTGGAGGAGGTCATTCACGGCCTATCGCTGCAGATGCTGACCTACCTCGACGTATTAATCACGTTCGGTCAAGAGTGGCTGGGCAAACCGGCCGATCCTGCCGGCGTATTATACTTTCATGTGCATAACCCCATGCTCTCTCTGGCCAACCGAATCGAAGAGAAAGAGGCGAACGCGGAGCGTTTGAAGCGCTATAAGCCTAAGGGCCTGCTGACCGCGGATGCCGAAATCGTGCGGCTGATGGATGAGGAGCTGGAGACGGGACAATCCGAAGTGCTTCCCGTAGGCGTGAAGAAGGACGGCAGCTTCTACAGCTCGTCGTCCGTTATTTCGCAGGAGCGCTGGACGATTCTTCGCAGGATGGTGCGGGAGCGCATCTCCCAAATCGGCAGCGATGTACAGGCGGGGGAAGTGAAGATCGAGCCGTATCGCCTGGAAGGGCGGACGCCATGTCAATTTTGTCACTACAAATCCTTATGTCAATTCGATCCCCTGTTCGACGGGAATGCATTCAAGAAGCTGAGCAAACCAACCAAGGACGAGGTATGGCAGGAGCTGGAGAAGGAGTGATGCGTCATGAGTCAGCCAATGGGCAATAGAACCCCGAAGCCAGCCGGGAGCACGTGGACCGACGAGCAATGGCAGGCGATTGTAACGAGCGGCTCCAATGTGCTAGTGGCTGCAGCGGCGGGATCGGGCAAGACGGCGGTGCTTGTGGAGCGCATTATCAGGAAGATCGCCTCCAATACCGATGTCGACCGTCTTCTGGTAGCTACGTTCACGAAGGCCGCCGCTGCGGAAATGAAGGATCGCATTCGAATTGCGCTGGAGAAGGAGCTGGATCGCGATCCCGGCTCCGAGCATCTTCGCAAGCAGCTTGCTCTTATGGGACGAGCTTCAATTACGACGCTGCATTCGTTCTGTATGGATGTCATTCGAAGATATTATTCGCTTATCGGGCTTGATCCCGGCTTCCGAATCGCGAATGAGACGGAAAGCGAGCTTCTGCGTCTCGATGTGCTGGACGAGTTGTTCGAGCACAGATACAGCGATGAAGCTCCGGACAAAGGCGCATTTCTAATGCTGGCGGATCGATTCGGCGGCGAGAAGGGCGATGAGCCGCTTTATCGGCTCGTTCAGCAGCTCTATGAATTTTCTCGAAGCCATCCTTGGCCGGAGCACTGGCTAATGGAGACGGCGGGAAGCTATAACCTCGGCTCCGAGGAGGAACTGGAGCAGAGCAATTGGGCGGAGGTGCTTCGCAAGGACCTCGTCTTGTCGCTCAGCGGCGCGCAGTCTCTAATCGAGCAGGGGCTTGAGCTCACTCGACTGCCTGGCGGACCGGCGCCCTATGCGGACAACTTCGAGGCTGATGAAGCTGTTATTCTTGAATTGCAGCGAACGATTCGCGCTTCATCGTGGCGTTCCTGGCCGCAGCACTTCCGGGCGGCAGCTTTCGGCCGCTTGAAGTCAGCGCGGGGAGACGAGTACGACAAGGAACTGCAAGAACAAGCGAAGAGCTTAAGAGATGCCGCGAAAAAAATAATCGGCGATTTGACAGAGGAGCTGTTCGGCCGTTCAGCCTTGCAGTTTCTGGAGGAGCTGCAGGAGCTTGCGCCGCTCATGGCCGCCCTGTCTCAGCTTGTTATCGACTTCGGGGAGCGGTATGAAGCGGCCAAGCGGAGCAAGGGCTTGCTCGACTTCGGCGATCTTGAGCATTATTGCCTGCGCATTCTTCGTTCCGAGCAATCCGAGCCCGGCAAGCTTGTTCCGTCGTCTGCTGCAGTGGAATATCAGCGGCAATTCGATGAAATCCTGCTGGATGAATACCAGGATACGAACATGGTGCAAGAGGCAATCATTTCGCTTATAGCGCGAGGAACGGCGGACGATGAAGCATGGGCTTCAGGCAACCGTTTCATGGTTGGGGATGTGAAGCAGAGCATCTATCGCTTCCGACTGGCGGAGCCGAATTTGTTCCTGAGCAAATACAGAGCCTATCCATCCTATTCCGACGACTTGAGCGATGAAAGCCGCGCGGCGCAAGAAGAAAGGATTGAAGCGGCACGCTCGCCGGAGTTCGCATCGTACCCTCCAGGGATAAGGATTGACCTGGCGCGGAATTTTCGGAGCCGGCAAGAGGTAGTGGACGGCGTTAATTCGGTATTCAGAGCGATTATGCGGGCGAATGTCGCCGAGATGGATTATGATCCGAAGGCCGAGCTTGTCGCTGGCGCGGCTTATCCTGAGCCTAAGAAGCGAGGCGACTGTAAAGTGCAGTTTGCGCTGCTTGATCGCGGAGGCGACACCGGCCTTGATCATGAGGAAGCCCGGGATGCCGATGCCGCGGATCATCAGGAAGTCGAGGCGGGATCGAGCGCCTACGGAGAGATGGAGAACGCTTCGGAGCTTCAGACGGTTCAACTGGAGGCTCGGTATATCGCCAATCAACTGCAAGCGATGATGGATGCGGACGAAGAGGTGTTTGATCCGCGCCGCAAAAGCTGGCGCAAGCTGGAATGGCGCGATGTCGTTATTCTTCTGCGGGCTACGCAGGCATGGACGCCGGTTATTATCGATGAGTTGCAGCAACGCCAGATACCGGCTTATGCCGAGCTGAGCAGCGGCTATTTTGAGGCGGTTGAAGTGGAAACCATGCTGTCGCTGCTGCGTGTCGTCGATAATCCTTATCAGGACATACCGCTGGCTTCCGTGCTTCGCTCGCCGTTGTTCGCGATGAAGGAAGAGGAGCTTGCCCGCATTCGCATTCTGTCGCCGAAGGCTTCGTACTACGACGCGGTGCTTCATGCCGCGGGAGACGAATCGCTGGACAAGCCGGCAGGCGTGAAGCTTGCGCTCTTTCTCGAGAGTCTGGAGCGCTGGAGAATTGAATCTCGGCAAGGCTCGCTCGTCGATCTCATCTGGCGAATCTATACAGAGACCGGTTATTATGATTTCGTTGGCGGACTTCCGGGCGGCTTGCAGCGGCAAGCGAATCTGAGAGCGCTGCATGATCGGGCGAGGCAGTATGAAGCAACCTCCTTCCGCGGACTGTTTCGTTTCCTGCGGTTTATTGAACGCATGCGCGACAGCGGAGGCGACCTGGGAACGGCAAGAGCGCTTGGCGAGCAAGAGGATGTTGTTCGCATTATGTCCATACACAAGAGCAAAGGCTTGGAATTCCCGGTCGTATTCGTGGCAGGGCTGGGCAAAATGTTCAATCAGCAGGATCTGAGGAAAGCTTTCCTGATGCACAAGGAGCTCGGCTTCGGTCCGCGTTATATTGATCCTGACCTGCGAATCAGCTATCCCGCCTTCTCCTATCTGGCTATTAGAAAAGCGCTTCGAATGGAGCTGCTCGCCGAGGAGATGCGAATCTTGTATGTGGCTTTGACCAGGCCCAAGGAGAAGCTTTTCCTGGTCGGAACCGTGTCCGACGCGGAGAAGAAGCTTCAAAACTGGAGAGCATCGCGGAATCAAGCGGGACAAATTACCGATTATCGGATTGCGACGGCTCGTTCCTTCCTTGACTGGCTGGGTCCGATATGCTCCGCGGCGTTCGAGAATGAAGCGACGATTGACGGGGCGGCCTGGATAGCGCGCATTCTGCCTGAATCCTTATTCGGCGTCGAAGCGGCCGCGGCGCTCCATGGTGAGAATGAAGCAGAGACGGAAATCAGGGAAGCGAAATGGCTTGCAATCCGCTCGCTTGCCGAGCTTGACGATGTCGAGCGCGATCATGAGCTTCGAGAACGACTGGAATGGGAATATCCGTATCAAGAAGCGGCAGGCATCGCCGCCAAAACCTCGGTTACGGAAATGAAGAGACTGCAGCAGGAAGCGGCAACGGATGCTTATCCATTATTCGAGCAAAGCAATTCGCGGGAGGATTACGGCGCTGCCGGAGCATTAAGCCTGACACGTCCATCTTTCATGGCAAGAAAAACATTGACGGCAGCGGAGAAGGGTTCCGTGAATCACCTGTTCATGCAGCACATGCCTCTGCATGAGCCGATTTCCCAGCAGAAGCTGCAAGAGGTGTTGTCGGGCTTGATCTTGAAGAAGCTCATAACGGAGAAGCAGGCAGAGGCTGTCCATCTGGCAAGCGTCGAAGCCTTCATGGGAAGCGAGCTTGGCAAGCGACTCCAAAAAGCGCGCTGGGTGGAACGCGAGCTTCCGTTCAACAGCATGCTTCCCGCCGGCCGAGTATACGCCGCCGCAGACATCAGGTTGGAAAATGAACCGATTCTCATTCAAGGCGTGATTGATTGTTTGTTCGAGGACGAGCGAGGCGTCATTCTGGTTGATTACAAGACAGATCGCATTGCAGACGGGAGCTGGGAACAAGCGGCCGAACGCCATCGCTTTCAACTGGAGCTGTACAGCGAAGCGATTGAAGGCGTCATCGGCCGGCGCGTGGCTGAACGCCACGTGTTCTTCTTTGACGGCGCGGTATCTGTGCAATTATAGGTTATAGGGATAAATAGTGAAGCTTATAACAAATGCGGGAGGGAAAAGCGTGGACAAGAACGGGAAGAAGAGGCGCGGGTACGCGTTGCCCATCACGTTGCTTTTGTTAGTGATGAGTTTAACTTGCAACATTTTGCTGCTAACGAAAAATGTGCAGCATACCCGGGACGAAGCGGTCGAGAGGGGCAAAGCGATCTATGACTACTTCGCCGAGAGTGTCCGGCAAGCGGATGAGATGCAAGTCTACTTGCGGGAAATCATCACTTTGAACGGCGAGAAGGAGGGCAGCGCAGCCCGACTGACCGCTACGCATGCGGGGAAGGCGGCACAGCCTGAAAGAATGAGCTTGTATCAGTTAATGACGGCGGCAAGCGAACAAGAGCCCGGCCGTTTCGAGGGAGCTCCTGAAGAGGCCGAAGGATATTGGCAAAACAGGATCGTCGCAAGCTTGCTTGCCATTGCTGCTGGAACAGGCGAATTGACCGAAGAGGAGTTGACAAAGCTCTCCGCGATGGAGGAGGAGTTGACGGCTTTGAAAGCCGTACTGGCGAAGTTCGATTATGATATCGGCGATGATCGAAGCTCGCTCATTCAATTGTCCAACGGATTGAATTGGCTCGACATAGCGGCGGAGCTTCAAGACGAGTTGACACAAACATCGACGAATTAAAGGCCTTGCGGAAATGATTCTGAATGCTCCATGATATCCCATATTCTTCCAGGGTTGTCCGCAGTAGCCATCCGCCTACTCCAGCATATGCTGTAGTGACAGGAGGCTGAGAATATTGGAGAATTCTATGGCGGCATCCGCCATGCAGCAGAAGGAGCTGTGCGAGAAGCATATGCATCGGTATGTGATGGTGCAGACGAACGAGGGCTGCTGCTTTGACGGCATCGTGGAGCATGTGGATGATGAAATGGTTTGCATCGCTGTACCTTATTGTCCTGGTGAATGGGACGGCCGAGCTTTTTTTCCATATGGCGGTTTTGGGGGCTTCGGCGGCTATGGCGGGTTTTATCCCCGCAGAAGATTTTACCGCAGAGCGTTTCCGCTGGGCTCGTTGCTGGCTTTGTCCCTATTGCCTTATTACTTTTAATCATGTGCATCGATCGAACGACAGGCGCGAGCCTGTTGTTCGCGGAGCGCTATTGGACGAGCAATGCCAATTTGAGGTAAAATATAAAGAATGGCTGTCAATACGAATCGATGTGAGGAGATTGCCCCTATGGACTGTTTGTTTTGCAAAATTATCGAAGGCTCCATTCCTTCGAAGAAGGTGTTCGAGAACGAGCGCGTTCTCGCTTTTCAGGATATTCAGCCCGCAGCGCCCGTACATATTCTCATTATTCCGAAAAAACATATCGCTACAATGAATGATATCGAAACCGAGGATGGAGCATTGATTGGCGAATTGTTCCTGACTGCCAAGCAGATTGCGGAGGAGCAAGGCATTGCCGAAGCGGGCTATCGCTTGATCAACAATGTCAACAAGGACGGCGGACAGGTGGTCTATCATCTGCATGTTCATCTCTTGGGCGGCAAGAAAGTAGGTCCGTTGCTTGCCGAGTAGACAAAGTTGACACTGGGTTTTGGTTTGCCTTATAATGAAGTTTGATAAACCGTGTTGTAATAGCTCTGGACGGTCTGTTTCGGAGGGAGGGAAAACTGGTGTCTGAAACTAAAGTTCGCAAAAACGAAACCATTGATGCTGCGCTTCGCCGTTTTAAGAGATCCATCGCGAAAGACGGTGTTCTGGCTGAGGTGAAGAAACGCAAGCATTATGAAAAACCAAGCGTGAAGCGCAAGAAAAAGTCCGAGGCTGCGCGTAAGAGAAAGTTTTAGGAGGAGCCTTATAGATGAACCTGAGCGAACGATTAAACGATGATATGAAGCATGCCATGAGGAGCAAAGAGAAATTCAAGCTCACTACGATTCGCATGATTCGCGCATCGGTGAAAAACTTGGAGATTGATCTGAAGCGTCCTCTGGAGGATAGCGAAGTGCTTGATATATTAAGTCGTGAGATCAAACAACGTAAAGATTCCCTCCAAGAATTCAAAAAAGCCGGCCGAGATGATCTAGTGTCAGATCTTGCCGCAGAAATTGAAATTATTAGTGGATACCTTCCCGAACAGCTGACTGAAGAAGAGATTCAAGAGATAGTAAGGCAGACCATCCAAGAACTCGGTGCTTCTTCCAAAGCCGATATGGGGAAAGTTATGAGCGCCCTGATGCCCAAAACAAAAGGACGCGCTGACGGTAAACTAGTAAATCAAGTCGTACAGCAATTTCTGCAATAGCTAACAACGGACTCTCAAAACACCCCTACCGGGGTGTTTTTTTGTGTTATGATGTAAATATTGAAACATGGCAATCCGACATACGTATGTAAGGTATGCAATTATGAAAAGGAGGATCTTGCTTGCTTACATTAACGAAGCGGCACAAGAGGGCTGCCCTGTCCGTACTTGCGGCAGTCATGCTGTTCATTGCTTTCGCAGGGATCGCTTCAGCGCCGATTGTCTCTGCGGCTGTATCGACTGATTCGGAGCAGGATGCAGCCAATCAGACCACTCCGGATGCAGGACCGGCTGTGTATGTCATTCCGTTGAAAGGAGAGGTAGAGCCTTCCATGTACGCTTTCCTGAAGAGAGCGTTCAAGGAGGCGCGGGAAGCGAAAGCGGAGCGAATCATCCTCGTGGTGAATACGTACGGCGGGCGGATCGACAGCGCAGACGATATCGGCGAGCTGCTGCGAGACGAGAATATTCCGATTACGGCATTCGTAGAGGGGAAAGCGGTCTCAGCCGGAACCTACATCATTCTTAACGCGGATCAGATTGCGATGCAGAGCGGAAGCTCGATCGGCTCTGCGGCGGTTGTGGACGGCTCGGGCGAGTTGGTCGATAACCCGAAGACGGTCTCCTTCTGGGTCGGGCAAATGTCTGAAGCAGCCAGACTGCATGACAGAGATCCGTCCATTGCTGCGGCCATGTCCGATGTGAACGCGGAGGTGGATCTGACTGAGGAGATCGGCAGGAGCAAGAAAGCCGGCGATATTCTCTCGTTGACCGCCTCTGAGGCGCTCAAGGTAGGGTATTCCGAGTATACGGCGGACTCACTTGAGGATGTCGTCACTTGGCTTCAGCTTGACGGCAGAGAACAGATTGAAGTGAAGCCGTCGGCCGCGGAGAATGTGGCGAAGTTTCTGACGAATGGAATCGTTGCGACCATCCTTCTTATCCTCGGGATTGCGGGTATCGCGATTGAATTGATCGTTCCCGGCTTCGGCGCGCCTGGCTTAACGGGTCTCATCTGCTTCGGGTTGTTTTTCTTCGGGTCCTATATTTCGGGCCTTGCGGGAATCGAGACGATCATTCTCTTTGTCGTCGGGATCGTGCTTCTCATTATTGAATTATTTGTTCCAAGCTTCGGCATATTAGGCTTATTAGGGGGGGCGGCGCTTATCGCCAGCGTAGTCATGTCGGCTCCTGATCCAATGACGGGATTTCTAACGATCGTTATTGCTTTTGCGGTCGCAACCGTTATTGTCATTATCGTAGCCAGAACGAACAGAGGGCGCGGTGTCTGGAACAAATTCATTCTGAAGGATAAGCTGACATCGGAGGAGGGTTATCTGTCATCCGAGGTGAAGACGACGCTTGTCGGAGCCGTCGGCGTATCCATAACGCCGCTTAGGCCCGCAGGAACGGCGCTTATCGCGGAAGAGCGGATGGATGTTGTCACATCCGGGGAATTCATTGCCGCAGATAGACCGGTTAAGATTATCAAGGCTGAAGGAACCTGGATTGTCGTGAAGGAAGTTACGGAAGAAGGGTAAGTGTGTAAGCAAATATTCCTCTTCGATTCGAAGAGCACTGGAGGAAAATAACTATGTTCGGATTGGATGCGGGCGTTGCCGTATTATTAATCATTGTATTGATTGTCATTGTATTAAGCGTATTCTTAAGCTTCTTCCCGATTATGCTGTGGGTGTCCGCGATTGCGTCGGGCGTCAGAGTGGGCATTATTACACTCGTTGCGATGCGTTTGCGCCGCGTTGTGCCGAATCGAATCGTGAATCCGCTGATCAAAGCAACAAAAGCGGGACTTGGCATCAACATTAATCAGCTTGAAAGTCACTTCCTTGCCGGCGGTAATGTTGACCGCGTTGTCAATGCCTTGATAGCTGCTCAGCGCGCAAATATTCCTCTTCATTTCGAACGCGCAGCCGCGATTGATCTGGCGGGTCGCGACGTGCTGCAAGCCGTGCAAATGAGCGTTAATCCAAGAGTCATCGAAACGCCTGTCGTAGCCGCGGTTGCCAAAAATGGCATTGAAGTGAAGGTTAAAGCTCGCGTGACGGTTCGCGCGAATATCGACCGTCTGGTCGGCGGCGCGGGCGAAGAGACGATTATTGCCCGTGTCGGCGAAGGGATTGTAACGACTGTCGGCTCCGCGGAAACGCATAAGGATGTGCTCGAGAATCCGGACAGCATGTCTCGCACAGTGCTTGGCAAAGGCTTGGACGCGGGAACTGCGTTCGAAATCTTGTCGATTGATATCGCGGACGTCGATGTAGGCAAAAACATCGGCGCGCATCTTCAAACCGAGCAAGCGGAGGCGGACAAGAAGATCGCGCAAGCGAAGGCGGAGGAAAGACGCGCAATGGCCGTCGCTCAAGAGCAAGAGAACAAAGCGAAGGTCGTAGAGATGGAAGCAAGAGTCGTCGAATCGGAATCCCAGGTGCCGTTGGCGATGGCGGAAGCGCTCAAGAGCGGCAAGCTTGGCGTGATGGATTATATGAATTTGAAAAACATCGAAGCGGATACGAAGATGCGCAGCTCGATCGGAGAACAGGATGATTCGATTGATCCTAAGGATCATCGCTAGAATGAGCGGCGAAGTTCGCGCATTGGAGGTGAGCAAGGCATGGCTATTTTTGATTTCCTGATCAAAAATATTTACATTGTCATCATTATACTATTCGCTCTCTCCCGCTTGTTCAAAAAATCGGCTGGCGGGACGAAGCCGCAAGGCAGAATGCCCGATTTCAGCGGCGGAGACGCCGGGAAGCCGGGGCAAGCTCGGAAGGAGGCAGGACCGTTTCAGCCGGCTCAGGGACAGCCTCGCGCCACGCGGCCGCAGCCTCGCGCGCAGCAGATTGATGAGCAGCAGCGGTGGGACGAGGAGGGCTACAGCCAGGTAGATCTGCAGACGGTTTACCGTACCCGGTTGAAGCAAGAGGAACAGCCGAAACGGGAAACGGAGACAAAGTCTCGTTCGCCGTTCGGCAAGATGAGCGAGCCCATCCAGAAAAAACAGCCGCCGCTTGTAAGTCCGTCCGCTCGGAGGTCCTCGTTTAGGCTGTCGAAACCTTCTTCCTCCAATCTTAGGGAGGCGGTTATCTGGTCGGAGGTTCTGGGTCCGCCCAGAGCCAAACGATCACTGCGCAAATGATTGGGAATCCTCCGATAAAGAGGCTTTCTCAAAAAAATTCGCTCGCATTACTAGAGACAGCTCGCTTGATGTACGAAACGTCAAAAAGGAAAAAAAGGCGGTGACAGGGTGTTATCCCTGCACCGCCTTTTCGCTGCGCCAGCCTGAGGTATTTTCCTTGATGTCCCGGTAAGTGCCTTAACTGGAACGAAAATCAGGAAATATCGGTTCCCTCCCGAGTTTTAAGCCCCCGTTGCCAACCAGATCTTCGATAAGCCTGCAGATATCCATCAATTTCTGTTGATTGTTTTCTTTATGGGGCTTAGCACCATTATTCCTGTATATTTGCATTAATTTGTTCCTCATTTAGGTGCAATCCGATAAATCCCTGTATATTTGCATCAATTCCGTAGCTACAGCTTGTAGAAGATAAGGAAGTGGATCGAAATTTCAGCTTGCAGAAGGGAGGGTGGCGAATCGAATTATTATCCGCCTAATCGGCAGCAATCTCATAATCGCCTGCTGGCCAGCATAATTTGGTATAGTACACGAATTTCGTACTGCCAGAGTGAGCAAGCGCTAAGGAGGAATCGGATTGGCAATGCGACAGTTGAAAAGGAAATTTCGCAAGATGACGGCAGATTTGCTCGATTTGCCCCAGGACGTCGTCTATGATTTGCCGCGGCTGACCATGATCGGCGATCGGCAGCTCTATATCGAGAACCATCGGGGCGTCAAGCATTTCTCCAGCGACAAGCTCAGGCTGGCACTAAGCAAAGGCGAGCTGGAGGTAACGGGCAGCTCTTTAGTGATACGAACGATCTGGACCGAAGAAGTGTTCATCGAAGGCGTGATTGCGAATATCGAGATTATTCCGTGACGATTGGGGAGGGAACGGGGATGAAGGGACAAGGATTTATGTGGGTGAGAGGAAGCGTTGTGGTCGAGGTCCGGGGCGGCGCTCCCGAGGATTTGGTGAATAAGGCGCTTGCGGGAGGGCTGGCTTTGTCGGCCATTCGCTGGACAAGCAGGGGATTGCTGCAGTTCGAGCTGTCGCTGAACGACTTTTTTCGCATGAGGCCTTATTTGAGAGAGACGGGTTGCCGCATGCATGTAACTCAGCGCAGAGGAATGCCGTTCTCTCTAGCGAGAGCGGAGAAGAGAATATGGTTCGTCGGCGGAATCGCCTTGTTCTTCGCAATCATCTTCATGCTCTCTTCAATCGTGTGGAGCGTCGACGTGGAGGGTAATGTGAAGCTGACCAGAGAGCAGGTTCTGCAAGCGGCGAAGCAGGAAGGAATCTATCCGATGCAGTGGTCCTTCCGGCTGAAGGATGCCGACGTCATGTCGAGGAATCTGGTGAACGCGCTGCCAGGCACGACGTGGATCGGCGTGGAGAAGAAGGGGACGAAGGTACGGATACAAGTGGTGGAGATGTCGCTTCCTGATGAGAAGGAGCTTCAAAGCCCGCGCAATCTCGTCGCCTCCGAGGATGCCGTCGTCACGCAGATTATCGCGGAAACGGGCAAGCCCCTTGTCAAGAAAAACGCGCGCGTTAAAAAAGGACAAACCCTCATCTCCGGCATTATCGGCTCGGAGAGCAATTCCCGCGCGCTCGTCGCGGAAGGGACTGTGCGGGGACTCGTATGGTATGAATTCAAGGTGGAGGTGCCCTTGACGCAGCAGATCAAGGTATATACCGGCGAGCAGAAGAAGAGCTGGCATCTCGTCCTCGGGTCGCGCGCGCTCAAGGTCAGCGGCTTCGGCAAGTCGTCTTACGAGTCCAGCGAGACGATTCAAGAGCTGCAGAAGCTAAGCTGGCGAGGCTTCACGTTGCCGATTGGAAGGCTTAAGGAGACGGTCAAGGAATCCGAGATGCAGGATCGGCAGATCAGCGGAGAGGAAGCGAAAAATATCGGTCTATTGCAGGCGAGAGCGGATGTGATGGAGAAGGCGGGAGAGGACGCCGTCATTCAGGATGAAATTGTTTTGCATGAAGAGGCCGACAATGGTAAAGTTTATATGAAAGTTCTTTTTGAAGTGGATCAATCGATCGTGAAGGAAATGCCATTAGTCCAGATGCAGGGAGAATGAGGATTGTTGCCAATAGAAACGACGAAAATCGCAAGAGTCGAGCTTGGAAATGCGGAAGAAGGACTAGCCGTATTCGGACCCCAGGATAAGCTGCTCAAGCTCGTTCAAGAAGGAGTGGAATCAACCCTATCATCGCGTGAAGCCGAGATTGTCATTACAGGTCCGGCAGCGGAGGTCGATTCTCTCGAGCAATTATATCAAGTGCTTCTGAAGCTTGTGCGCGGAGGCTATGTTCCGTCGGAGCGCGATGTCGCTTATGCGCTTGATCTGGCTCGGAATATGCAGGCGGAGGAGCTGCTGGATTTGTTCAGCAAGGAAATCGCAACGACCTTCCGGGGCAAGAAGATACTCGTCAAGACGATCGGCCAGCGGCATTATGTGAAGACGATTCGAAAGCGGGACATTGTGTTCGGGATCGGTCCGGCAGGCACGGGAAAGACGTATCTGGCCGTTGTGCTCGCCGTAGCGGCGCTCAAGGAAGGCTCCGTGAAACGAATCGTACTGACGAGACCCGCCGTGGAAGCGGGAGAGAATCTGGGCTTTCTGCCCGGAGATTTGCAAGAAAAGGTAGATCCCTATTTGCGGCCGCTGTACGATGCGCTGCATGAAGTGCTCGGCCCGGATCAGACCGTGAAGGCGCTCGAGCGTGGATTGATCGAAATCGCGCCGCTTGCATATATGCGGGGCCGGACGCTGGACGACTCTTTTATTATATTGGACGAGGCTCAGAATACGACCGGCGAGCAGATGAAGATGTTCCTGACGAGACTTGGCTTCGGCTCCAAGATGGTCGTAACGGGAGATATGACGCAGATTGATTTGCCAAGAGGGAAAACCTCGGGTATCGTGGAGGCTCAGCGCATTCTGAAGGATATCGAGGAGATCGGCATGGTCCATTTCTCGGACCAGGATGTGGTCCGGCATTCCTTGGTGCAGCAAATCATCGTGGCTTATAATAAGGATGCGGAGAATAAGATCTGAGGCGCTGGTGCCAGCGTCTCGTCCGTGATCATCTCGGGAAAGGAATTGTTGCTGCATGAACCCCATTGGGACAAGCAAGAGAGATCATCCTGTGAAACCGCAGGGCTGGAGGCAGAACCCCGCCGTCAAGTGGCTCTTGATGGTGATGTTCGTGCTGCTCTTCTATTTCAGCTTGGCGCCGCATTTAATTCCGGAAACCTATGATATCGCGGAAGGCTCTATCAGCGAGAACGATATTAAAGCCCCGTTCCAGATTAGAGATGAAAATGCGACAAGGCTGGCTGAGGAAGAGGCGGCTAAGCGAATTGATCCGAAATACTCGATCGTGGCGCTGCATGATGAAATGCTTGTCGAGCAAATACTGTATCGAATCGAACAATTGAATCAGGACGATCAAGTAACGACTGAGAACAAAATTGATATTTACAAGAGCGAAATTCCGGGCAAATATGGGGAATATATCGATGCATTCGTGAAGTCGAACAAGCGTGACGGCACTTACAGCGATTCTTTGCTGGAAGAGATGGCGACGGAAGCGAAGGATCAACAATACACGATTCCCGAAGAAACCTTCTATAAGATGCCGCAGCTCACGTCCGAGCAGTTGTCGGAGATGCGAGATGTAGCGAAGGGAATTGTAAGGAAGCTTACCAGCGAGCAGCTTAGAGAGGCCGAGACGGCGCGCACCCAAGTGGCAGAGCTTGTTAATTCGAGCTCCTTGTCGAGCCGCACCGAGCGCGAAATCGTGCAGGAGCTCGCGCGCTTTGTCATTATGCCGAACAAGTTCCTCGATCAGGAAGCGACGGATGAAGCCAAGGCGGAAGCGAAACAGAACACGCCTCCCGTTATTATTAAGGAAGGAGATGTGTTCGTCAAACGCGGCGAGACCATAACGGCAGAAACCTATAAGCTGCTGTCCGATGCGAATCTTCTGCAGGATAAGAAGGATTATTGGCCGCAGCTCGGACTGTTCTTCATGTCGGTTATGTTCGCGATTGTGATGTATGTGTATCTGCATCAATCCGGCGGCATTAACGGCGTAAAGCCGAGATACAGCAACGCGCAGCTGCTGATGCTCTGGCTCATCTTCCTGATTAATATTATTATTATCCAGATTATTGCGTTGACTCAGACCGACTCCGCGCCTTATGCAGGCTATTTGGCTCCGGCGGCCCTGGGCGCTATGCTGATTACGCTGTTGATGGACATGCATCTGGCCATTATCGCCTCGTTCATCTTCACGGTGATGGGCAGCATTATTCTCAACACGAGTCAGAATCAAATCTTCGATTTCAAATATGGCTTCTTCATTATGGTGATCTCGCTCGCGGCTGTTTTCTCCATCTACCGCGCGAGTCAGCGCTCGACCATACTGAAAGCCGGCATTATGGTAAGCTTGTTCGGCTCCGTGTCGGTCATCTCCATGCTGATGCTGTCGGAGGATTTGAACCGAATGCCGTTTATCTATTCGGTCGCTTTCGCCTTCGGCGGCGGTTTGCTAACCGCTGTGCTCGTCATCGGCTTGATGCCTTTCTTCGAGATAACATTCGGCATTCTATCGGCTCTGAAGCTGGTGGAGCTCTCGAATCCGAATCATCCGCTGCTGCGCAAGCTGCTGACGGAGACGCCGGGAACCTATCATCACAGCGTCATGGTGGGAAATCTGTCCGAGGCTGCAGCGGAGGCGATCGGCGCGAACGGCTTGCTGTGCCGCGTCGGCTCCTTCTATCATGATATCGGGAAGACGAAGCGGCCGAATTATTTCATCGAGAATCAGTCCAATATCGAGAATCCGCATGACACGATTGACCCGAAATTGAGCAAATCGATTATTGTCGCGCATGCGAGGGATGGCGTGGAAATGCTGAAGGGCTATAATATTCCGAAGCCGATTCGCGATATTGCCGAGCAGCATCACGGCACGACCTCTTTGAAATTTTTCTATTACAAGGCGTTGAAGCAAGCAGAGGAGGAAGGGAAGGAGGCAGCTTTCACGGAGGATGATTATCGATATCCCGGACCAAAGGCGCAATCGAAGGAAGCGGCGGTCGTCGGCATCTCTGACTGTGTGGAAGCGGCGGTTCGAAGCCTCAGAAATCCAACGGTAGAGCAGGTTGAGGCGATGATCGCGAAGATTATCAAGAGCCGGCTGGACGACAATCAGTATAATGAATGCGACTTGACGCTGAAGGAATTGGATAAAATAGCCCAATCGCTTAAAGAAAGCGTAATCGGCATATTCCACTCCAGGATCGAATACCCGGAGGATGTAAAAGCAAAGGAGAGAGCTGAATAGATGGGGCTGCATTTGGATTGGAGCAATGAGCAAGAGAAGCTGGAAATTCCCGACAACTGGATTGAGAAGCTGGAAGAGCTGCTGCAGTTGGCGGGAGAAGCGGAAGGTATGGATAGGGGCGAGGTCGCATTGACCTTCACAGATGATGAAGGCATTCACGCGCTGAACAAGGAATATCGGGGAATCGACCGTCCGACGGATGTGCTGTCCTTCGCGATGCAGGATGACGGCGTCGAAGAGCTCGACATTGTATTCGAAGTCGAGAGCGAGGATGAACCGGACCCGATCTCCGGCATGCTGGGCGACATTATTATTTCCGTAGATCGCGCTGTTGCTCAAAGCGAGGAATACGGTCACTCCATCGAGCGCGAGATCGGCTTTCTGTTCGTGCACGGCTTCTTGCATTTGATCGGTTACGATCATGGGGACGAGCAATCGGAATCGGAAATGACGGCGAAGCAGGAGCAAGTGCTTCTGAAGGCTGGCCTTACCCGCTGATGAAGAAGTTTGCTCGAAGTGTTGGTCTGGCGCTTGAGGGCATTTCCTATGCGATTCGGACGCAAAGCCATATGCGCATTCATATGCTTGCGGCTTTGTTGGTCGTCGTCGCCGGATTCATTCTAGCCTTGGATACGATCGAGTGGTCTTTAATTATTCTTTGTATGGCAATGGTCATTTCCGCCGAGCTTGTCAATACGGCTATCGAGCAAACGGTTGATCTGGCGAGCCCTGCGATACATCCGCTTGCGAAAAAAGCGAAGGATATCGCGGCAGGAGCCGTGCTGCTGACGGCAATCGGCGCGGTTATTATTGCTTTGCTTATATTCGGCAAGCATATCTGGTGAGAGGAGTGGATAGCTTGAACGCAGCAGCGCTTTCCCCTGGGGATCGAATGCTTGTGAAAGCGGCGGAGGAAGCGATGAACCGTGCTTACGCGCCTTATTCCAGGTTTCATGTCGGAGCCGCGCTTCTGGATGCGGAGGGCGGCGTTCATCATGGCTGCAATATCGAGAACGCGGCTTATGGAGCAACCAATTGCGCCGAGCGCACCGCCCTCTTTCGCGCGATTGCCGATGGCAAGAAGGCGGGAAGCTTTCAGGCGATTGCCATTATCGGCAATACGGAGGCGCCGATTACGCCATGCGGCGTATGCAGGCAGGTGATGGTCGAGCTTTGCGATCCGGATATGCCGGTCATTATGAGCAACCTGCAGGGAGATTTCGAAGTTTCAACGGTATCACAGCTGCTTCCGGGAGCTTTCACGCCAATATCATTAACAAAGGGAGAACAACCTCATTCATGAAAGAATCAAAGGGATCTGATACACAGAAGAAAGCGTTCAAATCGGGCTTTGTAGCGATTATCGGAAGGCCGAATGTAGGGAAATCGACCTTAATGAATCATCTCATCGGTCAGAAAATCGCGATTATGTCAGACAAGCCCCAAACGACGCGAAATAAGATTCACGGCGTATATACAACGCCCGAGCTGCAAATTGTATTCCTGGATACGCCGGGCATTCATAAGCCGCAATCGAAGCTTGGCAATTATATGATGCAGACTGCGGAGAGCGCGCTTAGGGAAGTGGAGGCGGCATTGTTCCTTATCGACGCTTCGGAGGGACTGGGCGGAGGCGACCGCTATATTATCGAACAGCTTAAGAAGGTGAAGACGCCGGTCTTTCTCGTCATGAACAAGATTGACAAGATCGAGCCGGAGCAGCTGCTGCCGATGATTACGCAATACAGCGCTCTCCATGAGTTTGCGGAGATTATACCGATCTCGGCATTGCAGGGCAATAATGTATCGACTTTGTTGGAACAACTCTCACGTTATTTGCCGACCGGCCCTCAATATTATCCGGCGGATCAAATTACGGATCATCCGGAGCAATTCGTATGCGCGGAGCTCATTCGCGAGAAGATTCTGCATATGGCGAGAGAGGAAATTCCCCATTCCATCGCGGTGTCGATTGAGGATATGCGCGTGCAGGACAATGGCGTCGTGTATATCGGCGCAGTCATTTTCGTGGAACGCGATTCCCAGAAGGGCATTATTATCGGGAAGCGCGGCGAGTTTCTGAAGGAAGTCGGCAAAGGAGCTCGCAAGGATATTGAAGCGCTGCTCGGTTCCCGAATTTTTCTGGAGCTTTGGGTGAAGGTGAAGAAGGATTGGCGCAATCAGGAGCGCGTGCTGAAGGATCTCGGCTTCCGTCACGACTGAGAATGAGATTCTCAATTGTCGTTATTTTCTAAGGATAGCCCGGAGGTAATGGTCGTATCCTAATAACGTCTGGAGCAGCATTTCCGAGGCGGAAAGGGATGAATACGAATGCGAGATTTTTCGTGGAAGTATTTCACATTGACCGGGGATGTCGAATCCTTCATGCTTTACAAAGAAATGAATCAGTACGGGGTGAACGACCACCCGGATTCCTTGCAAGGAAGAGATGAAGAAATTGCGCCTATGGACGAACAGGAGCTTTAACAGCCAGTTTCATGGTATCAAACAATAAGGAATGACTATCTTATCGGATATTTCATGGGGGAGACGCCGAAATGCTTCATCGAGCGGAAGGCATTGTCCTTCGCGGCATGGATTATGGGGAGAACAACAAAATTATTACGTTGCTGACGAAGTCAAACGGCAAAACGGGCATTCTGGTTCGGGGAGCCAAAAAGGTGAAAAGCAGGCATTCCTCTTTGGCTCAGCCGTTTACATACGGAGAATTTCAATATTTCCGCAATAAAGGTCTTGGAACCTTGAATCATGGTGAGATAATCGAGTCTCACCATGTTTTGCGTACGAAGCTGGAGCTTTCCGCGTATGCGGCATATGCCGCCGAGTTGACGGATCGAACCTTGCAGGAGGAGGAACCAAGCGGCTTTTATTTCGAACAGCTCAAGGCTTGCCTGGAAGCCTTGCAAGTAGGGAAGGATCCGCAGATTGTGCTGCATCTTTATGAAATGCGGATATTGGAGCTGGCGGGTTATTTGCCGGAACTTGAACAATGCATGCATTGCGGCAATCGGGTCGGACCTTTCAAGCTGTCCTGTCATTCGGGCGGCGTTCTATGCTCGAGATGCATGGCGAGAGATACGTTTGCCCTTCCTGTCGGGGAAGGCGCGCATAAGCTGCTGAGATTGTTCGCAAGAATGGATATGCGCAGGTTGGGCGATATTAACGTGAAGCCCGAGACGAAGGCGGAATTAAAGCAGTGCATGCGTGGACTGATGGACGCTCAACTGGCCATTCCAATGAAATCGCGAAGCTTCCTGGACCAGATCGAGAAATTGATTTGACAATTTGACTTGGAAAGCATAGAATAACACATTATGGATAGATGACGGTGAAAGAGAAAAGTAGGCCTAATGTGTCGACAAGCTCAGCGAATCGGGGACAGTGCAAGCCCGGAGAGGACCATTATGACGAAGGCGCTCTGGAGTCATTGCGAAAAAAGAGGATTATCTTGCTATAAATGCGTGTTCAAAAAGTTCGGTTTTCAGCACCGAGAAGCTTGTATATAGCTAGAAACTGAGTAGCTAAAACGTTTCGTGAGAAACGTACTTCGTAAGCATCCGCTCGTAGTGGATACTACGTGAGCAACGGAAATGTTTCCGTAGGAAGCATCGCTTCGTAAGCATATGCTTGTTTCGGCTGAATGCAAGATTCGATGTCGAAAAGACTTCTCGGGATACTTCGTGATCAAAAGCGGACTTTTTGAACAACCTCTATAAGATAATCAAGTAGGGTGGAACCGCGGGATACAGCTCTCGTCCCTATGTCTGGCAGCAGACGTAGGGATGAGAGTTTTTTGCTCATTTGCCGAAATGCCCGGTGCCGGATAAACATCCGTAGAAGACAATAGATGAGAGAAGAGGAGTCGATGTGTTCATGAATTTCCAAGGAATGATTTTAACGCTTCAACAATTCTGGGCCGAACAGAATTGTCTTCTGGTGCAGCCCTATGATGTAGAGAAAGGCGCAGGCACGATGAACCCGATGACCTTCCTGCGATCAATCGGACCGGAGCCGTGGAATGTCGCGTATGTGGAGCCTTCGCGCCGTCCGGCGGACGGGCGCTACGGAGAGAATCCGAACCGCTTGTATCAGCATCATCAATTTCAGGTTATTCAAAAGCCATCTCCCGACAATATTCAAGAGCTCTATCTGGAAAGTCTCAGCAGACTCGGAATCGATGCCAAGGATCATGATATTCGATTCGTCGAAGATAATTGGGAGGCGCCGACGCTGGGCGCTTGGGGACTTGGCTGGGAGGTATGGCTGGATGGCATGGAAATTACCCAGTTCACCTACTTTCAACAGGTTGGCGGCATTGACGCGAGTCCGGTTGCCGTCGAGATTACGTATGGGATGGAGAGGCTCGCTTCCTATATTCAACAGAAGGATAATGTGTTCGAGCTCGAATGGGTGGACGGCGTGACGTACGGCGATGTGTTCCTTCAGCCTGAGTTCGAGCATTCGAAGTATACCTTCGAAACGTCGGACGCCGCTATGCTATTCTCATTATTCTCCATGTACGAAGAAGAGGCAAAGCGTACGATGGATCAGCATTTGGTATTCCCCGCATACGATTATGTGCTGAAATGCTCCCATGCGTTCAATCTTCTTGACGCGAGAGGCGCGATTAGCGTAACGGAGAGAACGGGTTATATTAACCGTGTCCGCAATCTGGCGAAGCAATGCGCGGCTACTTATCTGGAGGAGCGCGAGAGGCTCGGCTTCCCGATGTTGCAGAAAGGAGTGGAGAGCAATGGCTAAGGATTTATTGCTGGAAATCGGGCTGGAAGAGGTGCCGGCGCGTTTTGTTCGAGGCGCGATGAATCAATTGAAGGATAAAGCCGAGAAATGGCTTTCGGAATCTTGCCTGACCTATAAGAACGTGGAAGCCTTCGCGACGCCTCGTCGTCTTGCGATTCTTGTTCGCGAGCTCGCCGAGAAGCAGGAGGACCGCAACGAGGAGGCTAAGGGACCTTCCCGCAAAATCGCGCTTGATGCCGAAGGCAATTGGAGCAAAGCCGCGCTTGGTTTCGCAAGAAGTCAGGGCGTAGAGCCGCAGGACTTGTATTTCGCCGAGCTGGCGGGCGTGGAATATGTATATGCTCGCAAGAGCAGCGTCGGCGCGAATACGTACGAGCTCTTGTCCGACGGCTTGTCCTCCTTGATCACATCGATGTCCTTCCCGAAAAATATGCGCTGGGGCAGCCATGAGCTTAGATTCGTGCGTCCGATTCGCTGGATGGTTGCTTTGTTCGGCGAGGAAGTGGTTCCATTCGAAATCGCCGGCGTAAGCACGGGCAACAGCTCGAGGGGCCATCGCTTCCTCGGCGAGAACACGGTCATTGGAAGTCCTTCCGAATACAAAGAGAAGCTGCGCGAGCAGCATGTTATCGTAGATGTGGCGGAGCGGGAGGCCATGATCCTGAAGCAAATCAACGAGCTGAAGGATGCCAAGGGATGGACGATCGCCATCAAGGACGATTTGCTTGAAGAAGTGCTTTTCCTTGTCGAATATCCGAGCGCCCTGTATGGAACCTTCGAAGAAAGCTTCCTTGGCATTCCGCAGGAGGTGCTTATTACTTCAATGAGAGAGCATCAGCGTTATTTCCCCGTGCTTGATCAGAAGGGCAAGCTGCTGCCGTACTTTGTAACGGTGCGCAACGGGGACACTCGTTCGCTAGAGCTGGTAGCCAAGGGCAACGAGAAGGTGTTGCGCGCCAGATTGTCCGATGCCAAATTTTTCTACGAAGAGGATCACAAGCTGACGATCGACAGTGCGCTGGCCCGACTGGAGAAGATTGTTTATCATGAAGAGCTTGGCTCCGTTGGCGATAAAGTAAGAAGAACGACGGCGATCGCCGAGCGGATTGCGAAGAAGCTGCAGCTTCAAGATGGCGAGATTGCCGCGATCGTGCGCGCCGCTTCCATCTGCAAATTCGATCTCGTATCCCAGATGGTCTATGAATTTCCCGAGCTGCAAGGCATCATGGGCGAGGATTATGCACGCAAAGCCGGCGAAGACGAAGCGGTCGCGAAAGCGATCAACGAGCATTATCAGCCGAGATTCTCGGGTGATAACGTGCCATCCGAATGGACGGGGGCGATTGTCAGTCTGGCGGATAAAATGGATACGATTGTCGGCTGCTTCTCCATCGGCATTATTCCGACAGGCTCGCAGGATCCCTACGCGCTGCGCAGACAAGCGATGGGAATTGTTCAAATCCTGCTTGCCTTCCAAATGAAGCTTGGTCTTGACGAATTGTATGACGCGGCGCTCGCCGTGCATGAAAGTCGCGGCATGAAGCGCGGCAGCGACGAAATTCGCAAGGATTTGATCGAATTTTTCGGATTGCGCGTGAAAAACTGGCTGTCGGAGCAGGGCATTCGTTACGATGTCGTCGACGCGGTAATGGCGGCGGGCATTCTGGATCTCGCTTTGACCTCTGCAAGGGCGGCTGCCGTTCAGACGCAAGCGGCTGGCGCTTCGAAGGCGGAGTTCAAGCTTGTCGTGGAAGCCTTCAACCGGGTGTCTAATCTCGCTTCCAAGGCGTCTCGTTCCGGTATCGATCCGTCGTTGTTCGAGGAAGCGGCGGAAAGAGAGCTGTACAACGCATGGACCTCTCAAAGAGACAGCTTTCAAGAGGCGATTGCCAAGCGTGAGATGGAAACGGCGCTTCAGCTGCTGTCCGCTCTCAAGCCTGCAATAAGCGCGTACTTCGATCAGGTCATGGTTATGGCTCCCGATGAGAAGCTTCGCAGCAATCGATTGGCCATGCTTGCGGCAATCGCGAGCGATGTCGCTGTCGTGGCGGATTTCTCAAAGCTCGTTTGGTAAGTGAAGTCTCGCAGCAGCACTTACAGGAGTAGAATTCGAATGCCATATAGATGAGAGCGGGTGGTTGGTCGATGATGACGGTGAAACAGTCGGCGGATGTCATTGTATACGTGGTTTCGGATGCGGCGGGCGACACGGGCGATCTTGTTGTCAGAGCCGCAATCGCGCAATTCCATCCAATTCACGCCGATATTCGGCGCGCGCCGTTCATTATGGACGAAGCGGCGCTGGAGCGCGTGACGGAAATGGCGAAGCGCTCCCATGCGATTATGCTCTACACGCTTGTGAAGCCCAAGCTTCGCGACGAGATGAGAAGATTATCCGAGGCTAGCGGCGTAACCGCAATTGATCTTCTGGGTCCATTCATCGAGACGCTGGAGCATCGGACCGGAAGAAAATCAAGACAGGAGCCCGGGCTTAATCATGTGCTCGACGCGGATTACTTCCGCAAGGTCGAGGCGGTTGAGTTTGCGGTCAAATATGATGACGCAAGAGATACTTCCGGCGTTATGAAGGCGGATAT
This sequence comes from Paenibacillus sp. HB172176, assembly GCF_011947265.1. Lineage (GTDB taxonomy): Bacteria > Bacillota > Bacilli > Paenibacillales > Paenibacillaceae > Pristimantibacillus. The sequence continues at coordinate 424,904 of NZ_JAATHD010000002.1, read as the reverse complement.
TGTGCTTGTAGGCGTATCCCGAACATCGAAAACGCCGTTGTCGATGTATCTTGCCCATCAGAAATTCAAGGTCGCTAATGTGCCGCTGGTGCCCGAGATTAAACCTCCCGACGAGTTGTTCAAGCTGCCGAGAGGCAAGATAGTGGGACTCACGATCGACACGACATATTTGAACGTGATTCGGAAGGAGCGGCTCAAAGCGCTGGGTCTGCCGAACACAGCCGCTTACGCGACCACGAAGCGAATCGAAGAAGAGCTTCAGTACGCCGAGACGATTATGAAGGAGCTGGGCTGCGTCGTTATTGATGTGTCGCATCGGGCGGTGGAGGAAACAGCAAGCCTTATTATGGAATATGTCAGAAAGCATTAATAACGACATCGGAATTTTATCAGCGAGCGGTGATTCGTATGAGACGATCGGAAAGAACAATTGTAGTGGATGCGGACGCTTGTCCCGTCAAATCGGAAATTATTGCGACAGCGGCGCGATTCAGCGTTCCCGTCTACATGGTAGCTTCGCATGATCACCGGCTGCAAGAGCAGGAAGGCGTTCGCATCGCGCAAGTGGATCGCAGCAGCCAATCGGCGGATCTTCATATCATGAACGCAATAGTTGCCGGCGACATCCTTGTTACCCAGGATTACGGTCTTGCCTGCATGGCCCTTGGCAAAGGAGCCGTCGTTCTTTCTCCGAGAGGAGAGCCATATACCGATGACAATATCGATTATTTGATGGAGAAGCGGCATGAGGCGGCTCGAAAGCGCAGAGCGGGAGGCCGGACAAAAGGGCCCAAAGCGATGACGGAGGAAGATCGCCATACTTTTCAACAAAAGTTGACAAAAGTTTTGGCGATTGAGCAGGAGAAACATGACGTATAGCGAATATTATTTAAAATCTAAGCTTATGTGTAAGTAGAGTGAAGGTGATGAACGATGACATACGGAAAAATTCCGGAAGAAGTCATAGACATGGTTCGCAAACGTCATGACATAGTTGAAACGGTCGGGAAGTACGTTCATCTCTCTAAGCAGGGCAAGTATATGAAAGGACTATGTCCGTTTCATTCCGAGAAAACCCCATCCTTCACCGTGACGCCAGAGCTGCAGATATTTCATTGCTACGGTTGCGGCAAAAGCGGCAATGTGATTCGATTTATTGAAGAAATGGAGGGATATTCCTTTCCCGAGGCTGTTCGGGTACTGGCTGAAGAGGCCGAAATACCGATAAGCTGGACAACGCCTGACGGGGATAGAGACGCACAGGATCCGAATCGCCAGAAGCTCATAGAAGCGCATGAACTCACGATCAAGTTTTATCATTATTTGCTGGGCAACACCAAGCAAGGAGATAAAGCCAAGCGCTATTTGAGAGATAGAGGTCTCTCCGATCGGCTGATTGATCATTTCATGATTGGCTATGCGCCTGACGAATGGGATGTGTTAACTCGTTTCTTATCAAGCAGAGGTTTTGATCTGGCTTTGATGGAGAAAGGCGGATTATTGTCGGCCAAATCCGACGGAAGCGGTTATGTCGATCGGTTTCGCGGACGCGTCATGTTTCCTTTGTGGAATCAGAATGGGAAGGCTACAGCTCTAGCGGGAAGAATTCTGGACGAAGGTCAGCCGAAATATTTGAATTCTCCAGAGACCATGCTGTTCACCAAGAGCAGGCTGCTCTACAATCTTCATCACGCAAAGGCAGCCATTCGCAAGAAGAGGCAGGTTGTTCTATTCGAAGGTTACATGGACGTGATCAAATCTTGGAGCGCGGGCGTGAATAACGGAGTCGCTACAATGGGAACGGCGCTGACGGAAGAGCACTGCGCGATGCTCGGCAGGCATGCGGACGAGGTGTTGATATGCTATGACGGCGATGATGCCGGACAAGCTGCAGCCCTGAAATCGATTGCGCTGCTGGAAGCTGCCGGGCTCAAGGTATTGATTGCCATGCTGCCCAAAGGGAAGGATCCCGATGATTATATAAGCGAATACGGTCCGGATGATTTCTTGAGGAATATTATTGACGAGCCTGTGTCCATTACAAAATTTAAGCTTATATATTCGAGGAAAAACCATATACTGCTAAAAGAAGAAGGTCGTAAAAATTATCTGATGGAAGCGGTAGAGATTGTCGCGCATGTGGATTCCTCGACGGAGCGAGAAGTCTATCTCAAAGAATTATCCCGGGAGTTCGATATATCGCTCGATGCTTTGAAACAGGATTGCCACGGGTTTCGAATCGAGCTGCAAAAAAAGAAACCTCAAGGGGATAATAACGACAATTCGTGGAATAATGGTAGGAATGAAAAGCGCCGTACGTCCGGTGCGCCTACGCTGCAACCGGCTTACACGTATGCTGAACGGAGATTGCTGCATGTCATGATGCGCGACCGAGAGATTGCGGAAGCCGTTCACGAACGGATGGGCGACTCGTTCAATGTAGAGAATCACGCGGCAATTGCCGCCTATTTATACGCCTACTACGCGCAGGGCTATGATTCGGATGCCTCGAGATTTATCAGTACCCTGCATGACGAGCGCCTGGAGGAGACGGCAACTTCCATTCTAATGATGGACAGCGACTTTCCATTCGATGAGGCGATCATGAATGATTTTATACAATCCATTATGAAAGTGCCCAAGCTGCGGGAAATTGCCCGCAAGAAAGAAGACATGGTAAGGGCTGAACGAGCTGGCGACGCTTTGGCGGCAGCGCAATTAGGACTTGAGATTATAACTCTGGAGAAACAGCTGAAGAATGGGCTTGGATGATTATCTCCAGGGAGGAGGGAGTCGGAATATGGCGAACGATCAACATACACAACTGGATACCGAACAGAAACTGGATCAGGTCAAGGATCATCTTATTGAGATCGGCAAGAAGAGATCGTCCTTGACGTACAAAGAAATTATGGAGAAACTGTCTCCCTTTGATCAGGATCCGGAGCAAATCGACGAATTTTTCGAGCAGCTTGACGATATTGGCATTGAGGTGCTGAACGAGAATGAAGAGGTGCATCCGCTAGGAGGCGGAGGGGAGGAACAGGAACGCGAATCCGACGACTTCAACATCGAGGATGATCTGGCTTTGCCGCCTGGCATCAAGATTAACGACCCCGTTCGAATGTATCTGAAGGAAATCGGGCGAGTGCCTCTGCTTTCCGCCGATGATGAGATTGAACTCGCGATTCGCATCGAGAAGGGCGACGAAGAAGCGAAGAGAAGGCTTGCCGAAGCAAATCTCAGACTTGTGGTGTCCATTGCGAAACGATATGTCGGCAGGGGCATGCTGTTCCTGGATCTGATCCAAGAAGGCAATATGGGCTTGATCAAGGCCGTCGAAAAGTTTGATCATCAGAAGGGCTTCAAATTCAGCACTTACGCTACCTGGTGGATTCGTCAAGCGATTACTCGCGCGATTGCCGATCAGGCGCGGACGATTCGAATTCCTGTTCATATGGTGGAGACCATTAACAAGCTGATTCGAGTTTCCCGGCAGTTGCTGCAAGAGCTCGGCCGTGAGCCTTCGCCGGAAGAAATTGCGGTCGAAATGGAGCTGAGCACGGAGAAGGTAAGGGAAATTATGAAAATTGCGCAAGAGCCGGTATCGCTCGAAACGCCGATTGGCGAGGAGGATGATTCCCATCTTGGCGATTTCATCGAAGATCAGGAAGCATTGGCTCCTGCCGACGCGGCCGCGTACGAGCTTTTGAAGGAACAGCTTGAGGATGTGCTTGATACGCTTACGGAGCGTGAAGAGAATGTTCTGAGACTTCGTTTCGGTCTCGATGACGGGCGAACAAGAACGCTCGAAGAGGTGGGCAAGGTGTTCGGCGTTACCCGTGAGAGAATTCGTCAGATCGAGGCGAAGGCGCTTCGCAAGTTACGCCATCCAAGCAGAAGCAAGCGTCTGAAGGACTTCCTGGAATAGAGAACGAAATTATGTATGGCGACCTTTCTGCTCGAGCAGCGAGGTCTTTTTTCCATATATGAAGCAGTAGTCCTATTATTCATGCTCGCGAAGCGCATCCGCGGAAAGGAAATCGATAAGATGAATCAGGATCGCAGACAAATGATTGTCAAAGAAATTGAGCAGTGGCGAAGGAGCAAGCTTCTTCCGGATCAATATTGCGATTTTCTCCTTAATCTCTATGCGGACCCGGATGAGGTGCGTCCTGCATCTCCGGCAGCATCGCATGCGATCGGAAAAGCCTTTCATACTGTTCAACAAGCAACAGGCAAACAATGGCTTCTTACATTTGGAACTTTTACCTTAATTTCCTTTGTTGTGCTTTATTTTAGTCGTTTTCATCCTGCATTGCAAATAGGGCTTTTGTCTTTATTTGTTCTTTTGTTACTGTGGGTCGGAGAACGGTTTCGCAAGCGCAATGAATGGTCGGGCTTGCTCGTATCGAGCTGTGGAATGCTGCTTATGCTTTGCGGAGGTCTATATACGCTTCACCTTCACGGGCTGCAGGAATGGGGCTGGACGATAGGTTTGCTTGGCTTCTGCTCCCTATTCTGGATCGTCTACGGCATGAAGAGGAAAATGCCCGTTCTGCATTTATGCGGCTGGCTTGCGATGTTGCTTGTATACGGCTTCTTGCTGACAAGGTACACCGCGGATCCCAAATGGTACGAAATACAATTGTATTGGATTCCGCTTGCGATGCTGTTCGGCTGGGCCAGTTGGTTCGTTCATCGCTGGTCGAAGGGGATTTCGGCGATTCTGTTCTTGATATGCGCGATTTCCTGGCTGGCTCCTGAGTGCTATTCGCTTCTCGCGCTTGGCAACATGCAATGGATTCAGATGCAATTGCTGATTAAATTTGTTATTGGGGGCGGCACGCTCTTCTTATTACGCAAACAATGGACGGTGTGGGTTGTATAATGGTGAAATTGTCAAAGAGATTGCAAGGTATTGCAGATTACATAAACAAAGGCTCCAGAGCGGCGGATATCGGCTCTGATCATGCGCTGCTTCCCGTCTATCTGATCCAAAACGGACTCTGTTCCTTCGCCATCGCCGGCGAATTGAACGATGGCCCGTTTCTGGCTGCAAAGAAGCAAGTTGCGGCCGCAGGGCAGACATCTAAAATCACGGTCCGTCAAGGCGACGGCTTGCAGGTTATTGAGCCCGGAGAGGCGGATACGGTCACAATCGCCGGCATGGGCGGCAGTTTGATGACGGGAATACTGGAAGCGGGCCGGATCGCTGGCAAGCTTCAAGGCGTATCCCAATTGGTGCTTCAGCCGAATGTCGGAGAGGACGCGGTCCGAATATGGCTGCTTCAGCATGAGTGGGTGTTGACGCAGGAGATGATTGTCGAGGAAGACGGCAAAATTTATGAAATATTGGTCGCCGTGCCTGAAGCGGTCAGTGAGCTGACCAATGCCGAGGTCTATGACGGCTCTATACTGAATTCCGGCAGGGATCAGGAGCAGCAATTGAAATTGCTTCTGAGGCTTGGTCCGCATTTGCTGCGAGAAGGAAATGCCGTCTTGCTGAAAAAATGGCAATCAGAGCTTACGAAGCTGGAACGCATAGCCGCACAGTTGGGTGAATCCAGTCAGCCGGAGGCCGCACTGAAGAAGGCGCAATTCCGGGAAGAAATGAATCAAATCAAGGAGGTGCTCGTTTGCTTGCAAACGGACAAACTTTAATACAATATATGGAACAGCTCGCGCCCAAGCATTATGCAGTCGAAAACGACAAAATCGGCTTGCAGCTCGGCATGTTGAACAAGCCGATCTCAAAAGCGCTCATTGCCCTGGATGTGACCGAGGAGGTTGTGGATGAAGCGATAGCGGCAGGGGCAGAGCTAATCATCGCCCATCATGCGATTATCTATCGGCCGATCACGAAGCTTGACACCTCCACGCCCGCAGGCAAGCTGTATGAGAAGCTGATCAAAGCCGACATCGCGGTCTATATTTCCCATACTAATCTCGATGTGGCCGATGGAGGCATCAACGACTGGCTGGCCGATCAGATTGGCATTGGAGCGGAGAATCGCATTTGCCTGGAAGAGGTTCATACCGACAGCTTGTACAAGCTGGTCGTTTTCGTACCCGAGACGCATTCCGAGCAAGTGATGGAAGCGATCTGGAGGACGGGCGCGGGCCATTTCGGGAACTACAGCTGCTGCAGCTTTAACAGCAAGGGAACCGGGCTCTTCAAGCCTGAGGAAGGAACGAATCCGTTCATTGGAGAGCAGGGAAAGCTGGAGCGCGTGAATGAGATTCGAATCGAGACGCTTGTTCCGAACAGTCTGCATCGGAGGACTGTTGCGGCGATGCTGAAGGCGCATCCGTACGAGGAAGTGGCTTACGACCTCTATCCCGTTGATTTGAAGGGCCGCACCTTCGGTTTGGGACGTGCGGGGAAGCTGGAGTCGCCAGCGACGCTAGGCGAGCTTGCTGCGCGTCTGAAGACGGCATTCGACGTGCCTATGCTGCGAGTGGTCGGTCCGCAAGACAGGATGATCCGCAAAGCTGCCGTGCTCGGAGGCTCGGGCTCGCGGTATGTGAGGCATGCGATGTTTGCGGGAGCGGATGTGCTGGTCACGGGAGACATCGATTATCATACTGCGCACGACGCGCTCGCGGCAGGCATGACGATTATCGACGCCGGTCACAATATCGAGAAGATTATGAAGAGCAAGGTGGCCGAATATCTCACAGGACAATGCGCGAAGAGCAAATACACGACGGAGATCCTTTCTTCGCAATTGGATACGGAACCATTTTCTTTCGTCTGATTAAGGCTTGAGCTTTGGATGCAAACCTTGTATACTTAACTCTGCAAACGGAAAGCTTGACAGACAATCGCTGGCAGCCTTGTTGCTGCGAGAGGAAAGTCCGGGCTCCACAGGGCAGGATGCTGGATAACGTCCAGTCAGCGCGAGCTGAAGGATAGTGCCACAGAAATGGACCGCCGATGACTGGCTTTGCCAGAACAGGCAAGGATGGAACCGTGGTGTAAGAGACCACGAGGAGCAAGGGTGACTTTGTTCCTGGTAAACCCCATCTGGAGCAAGACCGAGAGGACGCCGCGGCCTACGCGACCGCAGCCTTAGCCCGAGGCGCGTCCGGGTTGGTTGCTGGAGCTGCGCAGCAATGCGCCGCCTAGATAGATGATTGTCGCTTCACAGTGGGAGGGTCGTTCCCGTCTGCACCACGAGAAGTACAGAACCCGGCTTACGGCAAGCTTTCCGCACGAATGATTTTTAATAGGCCAAAACAAGGCGCTTCCTCCATGCTCACATGAGGGAAGCGCCTTTTTTATTTAATTTAATTCTGTTCAAAAAGTTCAGTTTTCAGCACCGAGAAGATTGTATGAAGCTAGAAACTGAGTAGCTAAAACGTTTCGTAAGAAATGTACTTCGAAAGCATTCGCTTGTAGTGGATACTACGTGAGCAACTGAAATGTTTCCGTAGGAAACATCGCTTCGAAAGCATCCGCTTGTTTCGGCTGAATGCAATATTCGATGTCGAATTGGCTTCTTGGCATGCATCGTGATCAAAAGTGGACTTTTTGAACTTCCTTTATAGCCGATTCAGCTTTCGCTTCACTTGCTCGGGATAGGTCTGCAAAGACTCTCCATAGCTGCTTGCGGCGCTCAGCGCCTTGTCGATGTCAATCTCGCCGTAGCCGAAGTAGACATCCTTGCCCGAATCGCCGAGATCACGCGCGGACATGCGCATAATATCCATCACCTCGACATTGGTTAGCTGAGGATTGATGGAGCGGATAAGGCCGGCCAGCGCTGCGACATGGGGACTTGCCATCGATGTGCCGGACAAGGCGGCGTATTGGCTGTCCGGATAAGTGGAGGCAATGCTGTCCCCCGGAGCCGCCACATCAATGTAATCGCCATAGTTCGAGAAGGAAGCCTTCTGTTTGTTATTAGTCGTCGCCGCAACGGCGAATACTTCCGGATAAGCGGCCGGATAGCCCGGACGATCGGTATTGTCGTTGCCGCTGGCGGCGATTAGCACGACATCATGATCGTAGGCGTATTTGATCGCGTCATGCAGGAACTCCGCTTCCGCGTAATTGCCCAGACTCATATTAATCACCTTGGCCCCGTTGTCGACGGCCCAGATTAATCCTTGGGCGACGGAATAGGTAGATCCGGCGCCGCTGTTGTCGAGCACCTTCACCGGCATGATTTTATTGTACCAGGACAACCCGGCAACGCCTTCGCCGTTATTGACATTCGCGCCGATAATGCCGGTCACATGCGTGCCGTGGCCGACATCGTCATCCGGCGCCGCTTTATCGTTAATGATATTCGTGCCGGTTAACAATTTGCCCTGCAGATCGGGATGATTGCTTTGCACGCCGGTATCGAGCACCGCGATAATGACATCCTCGCTGCCTCTGGAGAGGGTCCACCCCTTCTCCGTTTCAATCGAGGGGAGATTCCATTGATATTGCGAGTAGAGCACGTCATTCGGTATAATACTCTTTGCATCATTTGCGTCATTCGTCATATACAAATAATGAGGCTCGGTGTAGGCGGTTTTCCAATTATTTTTGAAATAGGCCATCATCTGCTCGGCGTCCATCGTTTGGGAACGAAACACATAGGTGTCTCCGATTTGCTGGATTTTTACGGCGTTGATATCGTTTTTGATTTTGGCAAGATCAGCTTCAGAGGGAGGCTGTTCGAAATGCACGACGGCATCCTTAACATGATAATGACTGGTATTTCCGTTATCCTCGCCATCCTTGACGGTTGTATCGACGGTTGAGTTAGGATGCACGGATTCAATGCGGTAATTGCCCTCGGAAGGATAAGGAATGAGGCGCAAATTTCGCTTTTGATGCTTTTCCACCGATTGTACGATATCCTGCTTTACAAGACCGACGATGCCGGATTTGGGCTCGCTGCCGTTGGGGAAACCCATAACAATATAACGATTGCCGTCGCTTGATTCAAACGCTGGCGATTGATAATTTTGATTTTTCTTGATTCTGGAGGCTGCTTCGGCGGCATACTTCTTGGCGAGTTTCGAATCGGGCAACGACCCTTGATGCAATACGCTGCCGCCCGAGGTCCAGCTTAGCGACGTAAGATGAGCGTGATTGTTCATCAATGTTCTCATCGCTGTAATACGCGCATTTCTGTCTGTTGCTGTGCGATCGAATGCGGCTTGGAAATCCCGGCTCAAATCGGTTGTCACAAGCAGCGAAGTGGCGTTCATGTCATTTTGCAGAATGTTTAGCTTTCGTTTATGCTCCTCCGTTGCGGAATAAGATATGGCTTTCGGCTTAACATTTTTCTCCTTCGAGGTGAAGAAGGGCGTGGCGGGAATAAGTAATGTAGCCAAGGCTACAATGGTAAAAGCGGCAATCCATGACTTTCGCATAATCTATTCTCCATTTCTTTAGGGGATTTTACATAAGCTCATTATTTCGAATACTACAGCTTAGATTCCGAAAATCATGAAGAATTTATACGGGGAAAATGTGAAATTGAGAAACGCTAGTACCGTTTCTCGTCAATTTGTGGTACGATGTTGGTGTTTATAGTTTTTTTTGTTTGGAATTACGAAAGGGGAACTACCAAGATGCCATCTGCAAATGTTAAGGCGCTATCTGAAAACACGCGCGAAAAGCTTAAAGGAGCTGTCGATCAGCTTGAACCATTCTTGAATCATTACGCGTTATCGCAATTGCTGGGTGAAGACAAAGACGAAGAGGGAAGCCTGTTCTATAAGGGCTTGCTGTCCGATCTGCGACAGTTGCTGGTATATTCCGAAGTTGCCGCCGAGAAGCTGGGCGTATTGCTGAGAAGACCCAATTTCGACTCCGAATACGGCGAGCGCGTATTGTACGAAGTATACCATCATTGCGTGAACGCGTTCTTCTATCCGAAGAATGAATGTTATTCTGAAGACGGGCGTTATGCTTACACCGGTCAAGACGCCATTCGCTTCAGATACAAGCCTGTGCGCGAGGCAAGGAATATCGTACTGAGCGTCTCCAAGATTTTCGAGGAGCTTCGCGATGATCTGTCCTATTATGAGAGCGACTATATGACCCAGCGTCGCATGCAAGGACAAAAATAAGGCAGAATGAATCACTTTCGCTTGAGGAAACCTACATAGCGGAGGTGATTTCTTTATGCCAAAAGGCGTAACTTGTTCTGTAGCGAATTGCAGCTTCTGGAAGGAAGGCAATAATTGCGGCGCGAATGAAATCATGATTGACATTGACCAGCATTCATCAGCATCCTTCAAGGAAGAATTCGCAGGAGACGATCTGGGGTTATACCATCAAGATCAAGCGACGGCATCCGCGGCGACTTGCTGCCACACCTTTAAGCCAAAGGAGTGAGCGTTATGGATGACCGCGCAGACAAGAGTCGGGAACCCGTTCAAAATGTGAACGAAGAGATGGCGTCCGATTTCGCGTATGGACTTCCCATGGCACATGATGTAGATATTCGGGATACACATCTCGAACGCGTGAATGCGTCGGAGGGAAGCGGCGCTTTGGGGTGGGTTGCTCTCGTATTTGCCATCGCGTCATGGTTCGTTTGGCCTTTGCTGATCGGCGCTTCGGCTGCGGTTCTGGGTTATGTCGCGTTCCGGCAAGGAGCAAGAGGACTCGGCGGCTGGGCAATTGCGATGGGACTATTCGCAGTCCTGCTTCATGTTATTGTTGTTCCCTTCTATTATGCGTTGACATGACAAGCAAGGGATCACACGATTTGCTAACAGACTCCTCCCCGTTACAGGGAGGAGTTCTGCTTTTGGAATGATACGGGGAGGCGATTATTATGGTTATTCAACTGGAAGCAGTTACGTGGGAGAGAGCGGATAAAACGATACTGAAAGGCATCGATTGGCAGGTGCGCGAGAAGGAGCATTGGTGTCTGCTGGGGCTTAATGGTTCGGGGAAGACGACTTTGCTCAATATGATTAACGGATACATATGGCCTACATCGGGAAGAGTCAGTGTGCTCGGGCATCGCTTCGGAGAATATGATCTGCGCGAATTAAGGAAGAGCATCGGATGGGTGAGCACCTCTTTGCAGGAAAAACTTTATGGAAGCGAAGCGGCGTTGCAGATTGTGCTCAGCGGCAAATATGCGACGATCGGTGTTTATGATCAAATCGATGAAGAGGATATCGAGCGGGCTCAGCGCATGATGGAATCGCTTGGCTGCAAGGCGCTAATGGATCGAACTTATAACACCTTATCCCAAGGCGAACGCCAAAGAGTGCTTATTGCCAGAGCCATGATGAACAATCCAAGGCTGCTTATTCTGGATGAGCCTTGTACGGGATTGGATATTTTCGCTAGAGAGCAGCTGCTTGGCATGATTCAATCCATTGCTCTGGAGGAGGATCAAGCTCCGACTATGATTTACGTGACCCATCATGTAGAAGAAGTGTTGCCTTGCTTCTCCAGAACATTGCTGATCAAAGAAGGCAGCGTATTCGCCGCGGGATTGACAGAAGAAATTTTGATCTCGGATCGCATGAGCCGCTTCTTCGATGTGGAAGTTCAAATCGAGCGGAGAGACGGCAGAAGCTGGCTATCAGTTGGCGGTCGTTGATGGAAGAGATCGTGAAGACGGCTTTTGGCCAAAAGCATGGTATTCGGCGCATCGCTCGTAAGGCTTCGCGCTGGATGCACAGCCGGTATCTTCGTCGCCTAGCGGGCGAAGGCTTCGTCAGCCGCTTTGCGGAAGGAGGCCTGCTGTTGTTTGGAAGCGCGGCAATGGCAGCTGTCGCGTTAGGCATTCCCACGGGTCTAGGCATCTGGATCGATCTGTTGCTCATGATTGGCATCCATCTCGGGATTATGCTGCTTACGGGATATGGTTTGACGATTTTGCTTTCGTTTCTTTATCTGCCTTTGCCGCGGCGCCTGACGGCTTATTGGATTTATCTTATTATTGAAGTCGGCATCATTTTGTATTACGCCGATTTTGATCCCTTGGCTTCCATGGCGCTGGCTGGCGGCTATGCGAGCATCGGTCTCATTATCGGCCTATCCGCCGGAGCGATTTGGCGGTTGAAGCTTCGGGTGCTGCCGAGATTGCTCCTATGGGGTTCCGTTGCCGCAATACTGGGTATATTATCGCAAGCATGGTCGTTCGTCCAGCCGGAATCATTGCCGACCAGAGCCTCTTCTATAATCGAACAGTCGGAGTTTGCCGCCATGCCGGCTTCGAAGCTGGAAGATCCTTCTCAGCCGGGGAGTTTCGATTATATTGCCTTCAGCTATGGGAGCGGGAAGGACAAGCATCGGGATTTGTTCGGCAAAGATGTGAATCTCGTTTCGAATTCCGTTGACGCATCCTCGTATATTACGTATTGGCCCAAGCTCAAAACCTGGTTTTGGGGATTCGATCAGCATGATCTGCCCATTAACGGAAGAGTGTGGATGCCGGAAGGGGACGGACCGTTTCCGCTTGCCCTCATTGTACACGGCAATCATCTCATGGAGGATTTTTCCGATGGAGGTTATGCGTATTTGGGAGAGCTGCTGGCAAGCAGGGGCTTTATCGCCGTGTCTGTTGATGCGAATTTCTTCAATTATTCGGTATGGTCGAGCATCCCGAATGATGACATGATGATGAGAGCGTGGCTGATGCTTAAGCATCTTCAACAGATTCAATCCTTCTCGGAGGAAGAGGGAACGCTCTTCTCGGGAAAGGTGGATTGGAAGAAGATTGCGCTTATCGGTCATTCCAGGGGCGCCCAGGCGGTAGCCATGGCGGCAGATTCCGATCGATGGTTCGAAGAGGACAGCACGCTTGAAAGCCTCTCGGAAGTGCATATCGCGTCTGTTGTCTCCATTGCCCCTACGGATAAGATTGTCGATAATAAATCGGCCGAGCTTCTGGATATCAATTATTTGACCCTTCAGGGAGCGAGCGATGCAGATGTGAATCAGTTTACTGGAGACAGGCAATATAATCGCACAGCATTCAGCCTCGGCTCCGATCGGTTCAAAGCGTTGCTCTATATCAAAGACGCGAATCATAGTCAATTCAATAGCTCTTGGGGATCGATGGATGAACGGCTGCCCGGCGGACTTTTCCTGAACAAGCACGGCCTTCTTGAGCCCCGGCAGCAGCGGCAAATCGCCAAGGTCTATATCTCCGCTTTTCTGGAGAGCACATTGCAAGGGAAGGAAGGCTATCGCGCGCTGTTTCAGAATCAAGAGATTGGAAGAGACTGGCTGCCGGACACCGCTTATGTCAGTCGCTATGACAGCGGCGATATGTTTACTGTGGAAAACTTCGAAGAGGTTGCGCTGGACTCTAATTCGTATGAAACAAGGGGCATGATGTCCGTCTTGGAAGCGACGGCTAAGGATCGGGACGGGAAATCAAAAGGAACATCAGGCATGGAGCTCACGTGGGAGGCGGCGGGAGCTTCTTATGAACAGCTGCTTTCGAAATCCCAACAGGCAAGGCTGAACGACTTTGCAGGAGGCAGCCTCGTCTTTTCCATTACCAATCTGGAGGCCGAGCTTTTAGAGCATCGTTCTGAGGAGGAAAAGGATGATACAGGTTTCGCGACCTCGACTTCCGAGCTGCCTATGCTGCCAGAGCTTGAAATTTCGCTGCAGCTTGCCTCCGGAGAGCTTCTAAGCAGCTCGCTGCAAGCCCTAATGCCCGTGAAATCGCCATTTTATCACGCCTATTTGAATTGGGATTGGCTCGAGCATCGCTATTTGAACAACAAATTCAGGCGATCATCAGAGGCCGTTTCCCAAACCTATATTATTCCTTTCGATCAATTTCAACTCTCGGCGAGTCCAGGCAGCATCTTGTCGATTAAAGTGACAATGCTCAGCGACAACGGCAAAATATTGCTTGACGACATTGGATTTTTGCCGGAAGGAGGCACCTATATTGAATTTGGATGACGAACGACGTTATGAACAGCAACGCGTCGAAGAAGTGAGCTCCTTAATAATAAGCAGAATGAACGGCCTTGAGAATCAAGCTGTCGATGCGAAGGGCGAAATTGTTGATATTCGGAAAAATTTCTGGGACGATGTGACGATTAATTTCGAGGATGCCGCCGAATCGGCCGAAACACATGCCAGCTTGAAGCAACAGGCCGAGCTTCTATCGGAGCGCGAGCGCAGACATCGACATAATCAGCAGCAGTTAAGGACGCTCCAGAAGCTTGCGCAATCGCCTTATTTCGGCCGAATTGATGTGTCGGAGGAGAGTGTCGACGACACGAAGCCGCAGCGGATCTACTTGGGGGTAGGCTCTCTCCTCGACGACAGAGGCGAGCATTATTTGATCTACGATTGGCGCGCCCCGATATCCAGTCTGTACTATGATTATGGTCCGGGACCTGTCGCTTATGAGACCCCAAGCGGAACGATTCAAGGAGAGATGCATCTCAAGCGTCAATTCATCATTCGGGGCGCCGCAATCAAAAACATGTTCGACACCGGCGTTACAATTGGAGACGAGCTGCTGCAAGAGGTGCTTGGCAAGCAGTCCGATGCTCAGATGAGAAGCATTGTCGCAACCATACAGCATGAGCAGAATCAAATCATACGGGATGAACGGGCAAAGCTGCTCCTCGTGCAAGGCGCGGCCGGGAGCGGGAAGACGTCGGCAGCGCTTCAGAGAATCGCTTATTTGCTCTATCGCTACCGTGAGACGCTGCAAGCGGATCAAATCGTGCTGTTCTCGCCGAATCCAATGTTCAACAGCTACATTTCGACGGTTTTGCCTGAGCTGGGCGAGCAGAATATGCAGCAAACAACCTACCAGCAGTATCTGGAGCATCGACTGGGCGGCAGCTTCTCTCTGGAGGATCCCTTCACTCAACTGGAGTATACGTTGACCGCGCAGCAAGACAATCGCTATTGTGCCCGTATCGCGGGTATCAAGCTAAAGTCCAGCCAAGCCTTTATGTCGACGATTAATGACTATGTTGCCGCGCTTGGAGAAGCGGGCTTGCGCTTCAAAGCGATCAGGTTCCGCGGCCGAGTGCTTGTCTCGGAGGAAGAGCTGACAACACAATTCTACAGCTTGAACAAGTCGACCTCGATCCCGAACCGTATCAGACAGCTTTCAGCCATGCTGCTTAAGCAGTTAACTGCGCTTGGCAAGCTGGAGCGAAAGAAGAAATGGGTCGACAATGCCGTCGAGCTGCTTGATCCGGATGCGTATGCGGACGCTTATGAGATGCTGAGCAAGAAAAACAAATTCACGGAGCAGTCCTTCAATGATTTCGAATCGGAGCGGGATTTCCTGGCGGCGAAGGTTGTTCAGCAAAAATTCAAGAAACTCCGAAGGCAGGTCAAGCAATACGCATTTCTGGATATGCCGCGCATTTACAATGCTTTGTTCCAACCAGCGACAGTATATTCGGACAGCCCGGAATCGGAGCAATGGAGGGGGATTTGCGAATCTACGCTGGAGCGGCTTGACGCCGGCATTATGAGCTACGAGGACGCGACGCCCTATTTGTTCCTTCTGGAGAAGCTGGAGGGCTTTCATACGAATACAACGGTGAAGCATGTCTTCATCGACGAAGCGCAGGATTATACGCCGTTCCAATTCCATTATTTGCGTCATATTTTTCCGCGCAGCAAAATGACCGTGCTCGGCGATTTTAATCAGTCGATTTTCATTCACGGCGGCGAAGGAGACTATTTCCATGCCCTGGCGGACAGCTTCGAGGCTGTGGAAGTGAAGGAGATTGTGCTGAGCCGAAGCTATCGGTCCACCCGGCAAATTGTGGAGTTCACGAAAGGGATACTGGCTCGCGGCGAACATATTATTCCGTTCAATCGCCAAGGACCTCAGCCGGTCGTCCAGGCATTCCAGAATGAATCGCAAAGCGATGCTGCGACGGCAGGCAAGCTTGCGGAATGGAAGGAAGCCGGCTACGCATCGCTGGCGGTCATCGCGAAGACCGCCAAGGCGAGCAAGGAAATCTATGCTCGCTTGAAGCCGATCATTCCGCAGTTAAAGCTGATTGAGCAAGAGACCGTTTCCTTCGAAAGAGGTATTGTTGTTATTCCTTCCTACCTGGCGAAGGGCGTCGAATTCGATGCGGTATGGATTTGCGACGCATCAAGCACGAACTACGGCCTAGAAACCGAGCGGAAGCTGTTCTACACGGCATGCACGAGGGCCATGCATGAGCTGCAGATCGGATATACGGGCAAGATGACGCCGTTTCTTGAAATCGCAGTCCAATCCGCTCCTTTCTGAATTATTTGCGAGTGCGCGGCCATATATCCTGAACCTTGACGCCAAGCTCGGACGCGATCAGTTCGGCGGTAAGTCGCTGCGGTTTCTCGATCTTGCCGTTTCGCAGCTTGGATATCGTCTGAATGGATATTCCGGTCGCAGAGGAAAGCTGCGCGGCGGATATATCCCGCTTCGCCATCCAGATGCGAAGCTTCATGGAAGCGTCCGTCCTGTCCTCGGAGGGTCTTAAATCCCAGATCACAAAGGCATATTGCGAGCATTGGCCAAAACCGTCGAGAATGGGAATATAGGTCAACTCCAGTTCGGCTTCCACGCCGCTTTGTTTGCTGGTCTGCACGTTGATGCGCTGCTCCTTCGAAACGGCGCTTCCCTGCTCCAGAATCGATATAATCTTCTCTCTCTCATGCTCGGCAATGAATTGAAGCAGATTCTCGTCATCGAGGGATCGATCCGGCTCGAACAGCAGAGGGGAGAGGCTGTCGCGAAGAAATTGAATATGCAGGTGCTTGTTCACAATACCGCTGATGAGCACCTTGTCCCGTTCCAATTGCTGCGACAGCCATTTGTAAGCCGTTAAATCCTCAATCAGCATAACGGCTGTCTGTGTCCGTCTGCTCCCGGAATCGACCCGCGCTTGCGCTAGCGAGTCGATCGGGATGAGCTCGATACGGACGGCGACCTCCCTCTTCTTGTTCGCGTGCAGAACAGCCTCGCTTTTATGGCAACGCTTCGACAGATCGAACGCCAGCGGCGCAAACAATGAATCGAAGCCTTGCGCCAGCAGCTCTTCCGTCGACTTTCCGACGAATTGCTGAAAGGCCTGATTCGCGGCTTTGATTTTTATATTGCCTCTTGATTGTGCAAGCAGAAGCATCGGCTGCTCCAATAACTGAAATACCTGTTCGAATATTGGCAAATGATTTCCCCGCTCTCTCTTTAAATCGCCTTTTCATGTCATCGTAACATAAAAGGGGGAAATTCCCTATATTTTGAATCCTTTTGTTTAATCATTTAAACTTCGTGACAGAAAAAAGATGTAGGAGCAGAAAGCTCTATTAAGCATAGAGTAAGTGAATGCTGACGAGCTTTCAGCAGACTTTATGATAAGCGAAATTCCCTTTAGGATGGAAATAGACAGGGGGAACAGCTTATGGAGATTTGCATCATCGATAACTGTTTGAAGACGGTTAAAGCAAAGAGGCTCTGCGCCATGCATCATCAGCGATTGATTCGGCACGGAGATCCTGAAATCGTCAAGCCGCGCCGAGTAAAAACAGTCAAGGTTTGCGAATGGGCAAATTGTCAGGGCAAGGTTCTAGCAAAAGGCTATTGCTCGAAGCATTATTACATTCAACGCGTAACGGGCAAAGAATAGGGATTTGTAAGCTTTATTAACATTTGGCTTCTCCGCTATGAAAATGGACTGTTTCTTTTTCAAAGAAGGATGTATACTAATAAGTATTACTCTTCCCGGCGGAGGTGAGACAGCAAATGGTGAATATGGAGTTCTTCGGCATTACCGAAGAGGATTTGTATTTGTTTAACAAAGGCGTGTCGCATCACAGCTATCGTTTCTTGGGCACTCATCCCGGCTATTGGGACGATACATACGGGGTTCGCTTCGCTGTTTGGGCCCCCAATGCCCGAGAGGTTCGAGTAATCGGCAATTTCAATCATTGGCAAGGCGATTCCCATCGCATGGAGAGACTGGGCACAACAGGCGTTTTCGCGCTTTTTGTTCCGCATTTATGCGAAGGAGAGCTGTACAAATTCGAGCTAATAGGATCGAATGGACAGATAATCAGAAAGGCGGATCCTTATGCCTTTCAATCGGAGCTGCGTCCCGGAACGGCTTCCATCGTTGCGAATTTGGACGGCTTTGCATGGAGCGATGGCGATTGGATTACCGGGAAGCATGATAAATCGGTCTACACCAATCCGATGCTGATCTATGAAGCGCATGCCGGATCATGGAAGATTAAAGGCAAGGAAGATTTCTATACGTACGAACAATTAGGAAATGATCTCATCCCATATTTGGCCGAAATGGGCTATACGCATCTCGAGTTCATGCCGCTCGCCGAGCATCCGCTTGATCAATCATGGGGCTATCAGGTAACGGGCTTCTACAGTGCGACAAGCCGCTACGGCTCTCCGAAAGGCCTGATGAGGCTCATTGACGACTGTCATGCTCATGGCATCGGCGTTATATTGGACTGGGTCCCCGGACATTTCTGCAAGGATAGTCATGGCCTTCGCCTCTTCGACGGAACGCCTCTGTTCGAAGGCGCGGACGGGAAACGGGCCGAATTGCCGCTGTGGGGAACGCTTCAATTCGACTTCTCCAAGCAAGAAATACTAAGCTTTCTTATTTCGAACGCGATCTTCTGGTTGGATATGTTCCATATTGACGGTCTCAGAGTCGATGCGGTAGCCAATATGCTAAATCTGCATATGGACAAACCGCCGGAGATGTATACCTACAACGAATATGGCGGGAAAGAGAATTTGCACGCTCTCCGCTTCCTCAAACAACTTAATGAAAACGTGTTTCATTATTACCCCGATGCATTAATGCTGGCTGAAGATTCGACCGCTTGGCCAGCCGTCACCTCGCCGACCTATATGGGCGGACTGGGCTTTAACTTCAAGTGGAATATGGGATGGATGAACGACATGCTTCGGTATATGGAGCTGGAGCCGCATGATCGTTCGCGTCATCATCATTTGATCACTTTCTCGCTGACGTACGCATTTTCAGAAAATTACGTGCTCCCTCTCTCGCATGACGAGGTCGTGCACGGCAAAAGATCCTTATTGAACAAGATGCCCGGCGATTATGAACAGAAATTCGCTCAGCTGCGGCTATTTTACGGCTATTGGATGACGCATCCAGGCAAGAAGCTGCTGTTCATGGGCGGCGAATTCGGGCAATTCGACGAATGGAAGGACGGCGACATGCTCGATTGGATGCTTCTGGAGTATGAATCCCATCGAAGCATGCGGCAATATGTCCATACTCTCAATCATGTTTATTTGGAAACTCCTTCGCTTTGGGAGAGGGATCGGGATCCCGGATGCTTTGAATGGATTGACGTTCATAATGCGGAGCACTCCGTCATATCCTTTATTCGTTGCGGTGAATCTAGCATTTCGCTTATAGCGGCGAATTTCTCGGGAAATGCTTATGATTCCTACAGGGTGGGAGTGCCCGAAGAAGGAAGCTACTCCACCTTGATCGACAGCACCTTGCAACAGTACGGCGGACCGGCTGATAGAGGATTGCAAACCTACAGCAGCGAACCTGTCGCTTGGCATGGCCGCAATCAGAGCATTTCAATTCAATTGCCCCCTTTTGCGTTTATGCTTCTTATATTGAAATGAAAGAGGGAATCATCTATTAAAAGTGCGAGTTCAAAAAGTCCGGTTTCAAGAATCGAGGAGATTGTATGAAGCTAGAAAGTGAGTAGCTAAAACGTTTCGTGAGAAACGTACTTCGTAAGCATCCGCTTGTAGTGAATACTACGTGAGCAACTGAAATATTTCCGTAGGAAACATCGCTTCGTAAGCATATACTTGTTTCGGCTGAATGCAATATGGGATGTCGAGCTACTTACAGTTCTACTTCGTTATTGAAATTGGGCTTTTTGAACAACCTCTAAAAGGAGCTGGTGTCCATGGGTCGCAAGGAAATGATAGCAATGCTGCTTGCCGGAGGAGAAGGCAAGAGACTTGGAGTGTTGACGAAGGATCTCGCAAAGCCTGCTGTCTATTTCGGCGGCAAATATCGCATTATTGATTTCACGTTAAGCAATTGCGCGCATTCCGGCATAGACACCGTCGGAGTCTTGACCCAGTATCAACCGCTTGAGCTTAACCGCTATCTGGGCATCGGCAGTCCCTGGGGGCTGGACCGCAGGGACGGCGGCATGACCATTCTTCCTCCGTTCATGAAGCAGAAGGGCGGGGTGTGGTACAAGGGAACGGCGAATGCAATCTATCAAAACATGGCCTTCATCGAAAGATACGATCCCGAGTATGTCCTTATTATATCCGGCGATCATATTTACAAGATGGATTATGATTTGATGCTACAGCATCACAAAAACAGCGGAGCCGATGTAACCATTGCCGGCATACAGGTGGATTGGAAGGAAGCCAGCCGCTTTGGCGTCATGCATCTGGACGATGAGGACCGGATTACGGCTTTTGAAGAGAAGCCGAAAAACCCGAGCAGCAATATCGCTTCGATGGGGGTATATATTTTCTCCTGGAAGGCGTTGCAGAAGTACTTGATCTATGATGAAGCGAATCGATCATCCAGCCATGACTTCGGCAAGGACGTCATTCCCGCAATGATGCGCGACGGACTTCAATTCTACGCCTATCCGTTCAAGGGCTACTGGAAGGATGTCGGTACGATCGAAAGTCTGTGGGAGGCTAATATGGATTTGCTTGAAGAGGAGCCGTCACTGGAGCTTAACGATCCGGAGTGGAGAATCTACTCCGTCAGTCCGAATCAACCTGCGCAATTCGCTTCTTCGACGGCGGTGATTACCTCATCGCTTATTACTGAAGGCTGTGTTCTCGAGGGCACCGTAGAGCGCTCCATCCTGTTCTACGGCGTGCAAGTCGAAGAGAACACGTACATTGCAGAGTCTGTCATTATGCCGAATGTCCGGATTGGAGCAGGCGCGAGGATTCATCGGGCGATTATTGGCGAAGGCGCCGTCATTCAAGCCGGGGTTACGATTGGAAGCCCGGACGACGAAGCGATTACGGTCATTGCCGTGGAGCAATATGTCGAGAAGGAGCATGAACTTCTGGAGGTGGAGCTGCCATGAAACATAAAGTAATGGGCGTCATTAATCTGATTCACGAGTCGGATGAATTGGAAAGACTTACGCAAAGCCGTTGCCTCGCGACCGTTCCGTTCGGAGCGAGATACCGCCTCATCGACTTTGTGCTCTCGAGCATGGTCAATTCCGGCATTAATCACGTAGCCGTGTTCGCGCATACGAAATACCGTTCCCTCATGGATCATCTCGGATCAGGGAAATCATGGGATTTGCAGCACCGCCAAAGCGGCTTGTTCATTCTTCCGCCCGGAACCGACGATATTCAGGAGATTTCCAGAGGCGATCTCTATCATTTCTATCAGCACCGGGATTATTTCAACCGTTCTTCCATGGATTATGTCGTGATTACAAGAAGCCACATGGTGTGCAATGTCGACTTTGATGAGGTAATTGCCCGGCATCTCGAGACGGAAGCCGATATTACAGTCATTTGCAAGCAGCACGAGCAGCCGCTCTCAGGCACGGCGCGCAAGGTCCGTTTGGACGAAGGCGGCAGAATCGTTGCGATGCAGGATAGCTATGGCAGGATGGTCAGCAACACCTCCTCGATGGAAATGTACGTGATGCGCAAGGAGCTGTTGATGGAGCTTGTGGAAACTTCGCTGGCGCAGGGACAGGATCATCTCGTGCGTCACGCGATCTTCTCGAGACTGGATCAGCTCAAGGTGCAAGCTTATTTGTACGAAGGCTATCTCGGCATTGTCAACACGCTCCCGAGCTATTACGAGCACAGTATGAATCTGCTGAACAGCAGGGTATACAAGCAGCTGTTCTTCCAGCCCGGACCTATCTATACGAAAGTGAAGGATGAGCCGCCCGCACGGTATGCCGAATGCTCGCGGGTATCAAACTCGCTTATTGCCAACGGCTGCCGCATTGAAGGCACAGTGACGAACAGCATCCTGTTCCGGGGCGTTCATGTGGAGCCTGGCGCAGTTGTGCAGGACAGTATTATTATGCAGAATGGTCGAATCGGAGCGGGAAGCCATGTGCAATTCAGCATTCTGGATAAAGATGTGCTTGTGGAGGCCGAGCGCGATATCCGCGGCGCGGCGACCTCGCCGTTCCTGGCGGGCAAACGGAAAGTCATTTAAGGTTGAGATAGATAGAGAGAAGCTTGCAGGAGATTAGAATTTTGCGTCGGATCAGGAGGTTGGAGAGAAGATGAATATACTGTTTGCAGCCTCGGAAGCGGTGCCGCTGGCCAAAACAGGCGGACTTGCGGATGTAGCCGGAGCGCTGCCCAAGGCGTTGAACAAGCTGGGCAGCGATGTGCGCGTCATTCTGCCGAAATATGAGCAAATTCCCGATGTTTTCAGCAGCAAGTTCGAGCGTATCGCGGAATTCACGGTCTCCTTCGGCTGGCGCAATCAATATTGCGGCTTGCTGAAAGCGGAAATAGACGGGACGGTCTATTATCTTATCGATAATGAATTTTATTTCAAACGCGGCGGCTTGTACGGCTACGGGGATGACCCGGAACGATTTGTGTTCTTCTGTTTCGCCGTCGCAGAGTGCGCTCAATATATGGGATTCCGGCCTGATATCGTGCATTGCCATGATTGGCAGACGGGTCTCATTCCGTTTCTGCTCAAAACAAGATACGCTTATGATCCGCTATGGCGTAGTGTGAAGTCGGTGTTCACCATTCACAATTTGCAGTATCAGGGCTTGTTCGGCATTGATCTGATGAAGGAGTTCACAGGAGCGGGCGATGAATGCTTCACGGCGGATAGTCTGGAGTTCAACGGCGCGGCAAGCTGCATGAAGGGCGGGCTGGTGTACGGAGATAAGCTGACGACGGTAAGCGCCTCGTACGCCCGGGAGATTCAGTCTCCGTACTATGGCGAACAGCTTGACGGGCTGCTTCGTTATCGATCGGGGGATCTGACCGGCATCGTCAACGGAATCGACGAGAATTCGTTCGATCCGATGAACGATGGCTCGCTTCATACGCCTTATCGCAATTCCTTGCCTCGCAAGCGCCGCAACAAGCTTGATCTGCAAGCGGAGTTCGGTCTGCCGCAGTCGCAGCAGATCCCGGTCATCGGCATTGTATCCCGCTTGGTGGAACAGAAGGGCTTCGATCTCATTGCAGCGATTCTGAACGATTTGCTCCAGGAGGAAATTCAGTTGATCGTACTCGGCGCGGGCGACAGGAAGTATGAAGAGATGTTCCAGCGCGCGGCCAGGGAGTTTCCTCATAAAGCGGCCATTTGGCTTGGCTACAGCGATCGTATAGCGAGGCGAATCTATGCCGGCTCGGATATGTTCGCGATGCCGTCGAAATTTGAGCCTTGCGGGCTGAGTCAACTGATCGCGCTTCGCTACCGAACCGTGCCGATTGTGCGCGAAACGGGCGGCTTGAAGGATACGGTTCAGCCTTACAACGCGTTCACGGGCGAAGGAACCGGCTTCACCTTCGCCAATTATAACGCGCATGAATTTCTGGACGGAGTTAGAAGAGCGCTTGCCGTCTATGAGAAGGAAGAGGAATGGAAGCAAATCGTTAGCAATGGGGCCAAGCAGGATTACAGCTGGACCAGCTCCGCCAAAGCTTACCTTAAGCTCTATTCAGACATGATTCCGCATCGAAAGGAGACTGAGCCATGTCCCGTGATCTTGTAATCGGCAACGGCAAAATGCTGCTTAATCTGGATAATCATTGTTATATACGCGATATTTACTATCCCTATGTCGGTCAGCTCAATCATGTGGGCGGCCATTATTGCCGTCTCGGCATCTGGGTTGACGGCGTATTCTCTTGGCTTGATGAGCCGGCTTGGAAGATTGAGCTGGATTATATAGAGGATTCGCTGGTTACGAACGTGACGGCGAAGCATGAAGGACTCGGCGTCGAGCTGTATATGAACGACGGCATTCATCAACGCGAATGCATCTATATCAAGCGGGTCGTTATCCGCAATCAGAGCGACGAGAAGAAGGAGGTTCGATTATTCTTTCATCAGGATCTGATGATCGAAGGCTCCGAGGTCGGAGATACCGCGGTGTATTATCCGGAGAACCATACTCTGTTTCATTATAAGCGCTCGAATTATTTCATGTTCAACGGCTTCTCCGACGAAGGCGGCATGATGCAATATTCGACGGGAATCAAGAGATTCCAATCCGCGGAGGGCACTTGGAAGGACGCAGAGGACGGCGTGCTTATGGGCAATACGATCGCGCAAGGCTCGGTAGACAGCACGATCAGCTTCCGCACCTTCGTGGAGCCGCGAGGCGATAAGAGCGTCTATTATTGGATGTCGATTGGCAAAAATCTCGAAGAAGTGAAGGCTTTGAACCAATATGTCCATGAGAATCATCCCGAGAAGCTGCTAAGCCGGATGGTGATCTATTGGAATCATTGGCTGCGCCGGGCGGAGAAGGATTTGGGCGATCTTCCCGGCGATGTCGTGAAGTTGTTCAAGAAGAGCCTGCTTCTCGTTCGAACGCAGGTCGACGAACGCGGAGCGATATTGGCTGCGAATGATACGGATATTCTGCAATATAACCGGGATCATTACAGCTATATGTGGCCGAGAGACGGCGCATTGATTGCGGAGGCGATGTCGATGGCCGGCTATCAGAGCGTCATCGTGCCCTTCTTCCACTTCTGCGCGGCGGCGCTGGCGCCGGAAGGGTATCTCTATCACAAATATAATCCGGACGGAACGGTGGGCTCCAGCTGGCATCCTTATATCGTGCAGGGAAGCAAGCGTCTGCCGATTCAAGAGGATGAAACCGCGCTCGTGCTGTTCGCGCTGTGGCGCGACTATGACCGGAATGGGGTTATAGAGCTCCCGCAGGCGGTATACAGCAATTTGATTCGCAAGGGAGCATCCTTCCTGAGTCAATATGTGGAGCATTCTTTGTCGCTCCCGAAGCCGAGCTATGATCTGTGGGAGGAACGCTACGGCATTTGGAGCTATACGGCGGCTTCCGTATACGGCGGACTTATGGCGGCATCGTTCTTCACCGATTTGTTCGGCGATTACGAGCGAAGCGACCATTACAAGAATACCGCGCAATCAATCAAAGAGGGCATCTTGAAGCATCTATGGGACGAGGAAACAGGAAGGTTCGCGCGAGGCTTGATTCAGAAAGACAATCGTTGGGTGAAGGATATGACGCTCGAGAGCAGTCTGTTCGGCATTCTGGAATTTGGCGTTCTGCCTGCAGATGACTACAGAGTGGTCCGAACGATGAACGCAATCAAAGAAGGCCTGCAAATCAAAACGGAAATAGGCGGCATTGCCCGTTATACGAATGATTATTATTTCCAACAGTCCGGCGAAATCGACAAGGTGCCGGGCAATCCGTGGATCATATGCACGCTATGGGTGGCGAATTTCGAGATTGATTCGGCCACATCGCTTGAGGAGCTGGAGGGGCCGCGTCGAACCCTGCAATGGGTCGCGGATCACGCGCTTCCGAGCGGATTGCTTCCCGAGCAGTTGAATCCGTATGACGGCACGCCTTTGTCCGTCGCTCCGCTCACCTGGTCGCATGCTACGGTCGTGCACAGCGTGAGCAAATATGCTGCCAAATACAAGGAGCTTAACTCCAGGCACGAAGACTGATTGAACGGAAGAAGAACCGGCGGCTGCGCGCTTCGTATGCGGCCGGTTCTTCTCATTGCTCCTTTGCCTGCGCGAGCAGCGCCCGACAGCTGTTCAAGCCGCCGTATGGCTTATCCTCGGCGGAAGGCTCGGGCTTCGGAAGGGGAAATTGACGAATATGCTTTATGCGCGTCGTCGCGGTTAGTTTCTTGCTGTTTCCGACTAGAATGCTCGAAGAGGAGCCGGCGGCGATAAGGTAAATGGCGCCGACGAGTATGGCGTTCGAGCAATGAACATGCGACAGCTCCAGTGCCTGGTCTTCATCGAATTCGGTATCCTGGAGAGAAGGCCACGGGCGTTCGAAGAAAGGATAAGATTCGAAATAGACGCTGCCGGCAGTCAGATGATCTTCAGCTCTCTGCACAGCCAGGGCGTTAATAGTCGCTCTCGTCTCGCAGCGGTCGCCGATTTGAAGCATACCGGAGGAAGCGATGCTGATGACTCGTATGCAGCCTAATCGAGCTGTTCGGACCTCATTTGCCCCGGAGAGCTTGGGAGGAATAAAAGAATCGCTTTGCGTAAGCATCAGATTTCACCGATCGCCGCTTCTTCATCCTCCGGTGGAGGAAGCGGCGCGAGCGGACCAACAATGACGGACTCCGGAGGCGTGTCGAACATGGAATAGAGCGCGACCTGGTCGGTATCGCCGACTTGCAGCATGGACGAGCTTGCCAGACCGAGGATATCGATTTCCCCGACAGACAGACAATGATTGATAACTTTAAATTGAATCATGCGAACCTCCTGTAGTTTCGGATTGGCTTTGCAATTGACGGATATAGGCTTGCAGCGCAGCATCCGCGTCTCTTCTTGTCTTCTCGAACACTCTGCTTACGAGCAAATCGGGGTAAAGGGATGATTGACTCTGATCTTCCTTCTTCAGTTGCTGAAGATAGTATCGAATTCTCTCGGGCA
Source organism: Paenibacillus sp. HB172176 (assembly GCF_011947265.1). Lineage (GTDB taxonomy): Bacteria > Bacillota > Bacilli > Paenibacillales > Paenibacillaceae > Pristimantibacillus. The sequence goes on along the minus strand of NZ_JAATHD010000002.1, from coordinate 398,282 downwards.
GCTGTTTCTTCAAATCCTCCATCACCATTCGACGATGCTGAGGATCAAGCTGCAGGGCGAAGTCATTCGAGGAAGCGGCTTCTTGAACCGCATCCATGCCATTCTCGGCATTCGCCGAATCCAGATATTGCACCATTTTTTCATGAATTTTCGAATAATTGCTGTCATCGTTCGCTACAATGGAATGGGAAGCCGAAGGGAAATGCTTGTTGACGGCAAGCTGCTCAATATTGCCCGGCGTGAGAGTATCATCGTTTCCCGGTGCCGTCATGCCGATATTAAGCGTTCCATCAAGCTTTTCCACCTTGAGCTGGTCGAATTGATATTCGATTTTCTCGATATTGTAGGTAGGCTTCGATTCCAGCTCTTTCAGCTTGCCGAACAAGTCGGCAAGCAGCTTCTCCAGACGATGGATCTGCTCCTGCTGCGAATGCAGCTTCTTCTGCACTTCCATCGACCAAAGCTGCCAAGGCGAGGGCTGATTAGGTTCTTTCATCATAAGAGCCTCCTTTCAATAACGAGATTCATCGAAACGAAAGCTTCAAGCCTATGAGGGATTTGGCAAGGGAACGAAGGAAATCGGATTGTCTCCTCCGAGCTGCGGTGCGGGACCTGTGAAGCCGCCCGTATTATACAGCTGGGATAATGAACGTATCGCGCCGGAGCTGCCGATTTGGAGCACAGAGCTGTTGGAGACGCTGTCCACGCGCAGCTGATGGATTGTAATGTTCTGATGAATCGTCCAATTCATACAAGATTAGCCTCATTATTGCTGCTGTCCTGCACATCGGGATCCAATGAATTCGTAGCGCTGACCGCATTGTTGGAATTGGTCAAGGAGCCGGTCAGGAAAGAGCCGGAACCCGCGTAAGTTTTCGACGTGGAAGATGGAGAAGCTTGCAGCGTATCGCCGAATTGAATAATCGAACCGCCTCCGACACTTACAATTTTAATAAAACCGACGACAGCCGGCATAAGCATCACCCTTTTGTTGTGTTCTCGATTCTGCTATATCCTATGCGGCATTCGCCCAGACGTTACCTCAGCGTATGTATCCGTCGGGCGAAAAGCCGCATATGCTGAAAGCAACGCCGTAGTATTGTCGAAGGGGGGATGGGGGATGGCAGCGAACTGGGATGAGCTGGAGCAATGGATGGAAGGACAACAGCTTCCGAAGGGCTTCGAGATGCTGCGCGAGCCGGATTGGGTAGAGCAATTCGTGAGAAGAATGATGACGAAGACGCTGCCTGAGGCGGCCAGCAATATGTCCGGCGTGAAATCCTCGGCAATCAAAGAGTCCAAAACCCATCTCTTCGTTCAAATCAAATTGCCCCATCATGCCGTCTACGAAGATATTCGACTGAAAGCAAGAGAGGATCGCGTGTTTGTGGAAGGCTTGCCCGGAGGCAAACGCAAGGCAGTAAAGCTGCCGACCCTTGTCAGCCCTCGCTATTGCCAGGCTAGCATCAAGGGCGGTATTCTGAAGATCAAGCTTCGAAAGCGCGGAACCAATCGAAGAACAATTGAGCATACGATTGATTGGTAGAGCGGGATTGTCATAAAATTGACGGGAATTCGCTTTCTCTGCCTCTGGATAATGGACAGGTCTTCCCGTATAATGGTGTATATTGTGTCTATATTCACCAAGGGGAGTGTCGTCATTGGAATTAGTGGATGTCAGCAACGTAGATGCTTCGTTATTTATTTTCGGCATTGTCTTCATCATGCTCATATTCGGACTTCTCAGCTTCGGTATTCTCAAAATGTTTCAACAGCGCTTTGCGGCAGGCTGGTACAGCTTCGGCGGGGCGGTCGTCAGCTTTGTCGTATTCATGTTCGCTCTAAACAAATGGTATCTCTAGGGCGTGCATGCATACACGCCCCAAAAACAATCGAACGAAAACGCTAACAAGCGGAGGTATGCCTGTGTTTTGGACAGCAGTATGGTTAATCGTAAATATTCTATTCGTCGCTTCCGTGATCTTCTACTTGTTCCAGCAACGCGCTTATTCGGAGGCGCTGCGAATGGGCGAGGATGCCCGGCGTATTGAAGGTCTAAACAGGAGGAGAAAGCTGATTGCTGCGGGCAGCACGCTCTTGTTCCTCGCCATGTCCGCAAGCTTTCTCATGAATATGGCTCAGAACGGCTAGCCTTTGCTGAAGCGGAAAGTAAAGGCAGCCGGGATGCGAGCGTTTCTCAGGCTCTTTATTTGACGGGAGTCTTTTTTTTGTGCATGATGGAAGAGAAAAAACGAAGAGAGATCGGAGATGCGGCGATGCATACGGTAGAAGAAATCATTGCTAGATTGTCAAGCCAAGGCCTTCGGGTGACCGATCAACGCAAGACGCTGGCGAAGCTGTTCGTTCAGGAGCAGGGCTATCTGTCGCCGAAGGATGTCTATGAATATATGGGCAAGATATATTCCGGACTCAGCTTCGATACGGTCTACCGCAACCTCAGAGTCATGGAGGAGCTTGGCGTGCTGGAGCAGATTATGTTCGAGGACGGCGTCAAATTCAAGCTGCATTGCCGCGAAGAACAACATCACCATCATTTGATCTGTTTGCAATGCGGAAAGACTTATCCCATCAAGCATTGTCCCATGGACCAGACCGCCGTCCCTCAGCAATTCAAGGTCGTAAAGCATAAATTTGAAGTATTCGGATATTGCGCTTCTTGCGTTCGGGAAGAAGAAGCTGACGCACTGTCATGACCCGAATGAAAAGACCCCGCGTGATGCAGAGGATCTTCATCGGCGGAATTCATATCTATCGCAAAGCGCTGTCGCCTCTCAAGCCGCCGACCTGCAGATTTTATCCGACCTGCTCGGCCTATGCGCTGGAGGCGATTACCAAGTATGGAGCGGCGAAGGGAAGCTGGCTTGCCGTGAGGCGTATATCGAAATGCCATCCTTTCCATCCCGGAGGCTATGATCCGGTGCCTTGACACGGGGATGCGGGATTAGGTATATTTTAGAATATGATAGGAGCCATTGAACGGAAGAGTAAGGCGTGTAACCTTCACAGAGAGCCGGGCAAGATGTTGCGAGCCGGCAAGGAAAACCGCCTGAAGATGGTCCGGGAGGCCTTGTCTTCGAACTGCCTGAAGCAGCCAGGGGATGACGCGAAGCCGGCGTTAGCGGCGGAAGCCGTCACAAGATGTGACGGTGAATGAAGCAGCAGTTCATGCGCATGCGCGGAGCTGTTGGAAATTGGGTGGTACCGCGTGAGCTGCAGCTCCCGTCCCATGTTGGATGAGGGCTTTTTTTGTGTTTTGGGAAAGATTCGACTAGAAGACGGAGGTTAGGAGCAAATGGCCAATAAAAAATCCTTTTACATCACGACGCCGATTTATTATCCAAGCGACAAGCTGCATATCGGACATGCGTATACGACGGTGGCGGGAGACGCGATGGCGAGATACAAGCGGCTTCGCGGCTATGATGTGTGGTATTTGACCGGAACAGACGAGCATGGACAGAAAATCGAGCGCAAGGCGGAGGAGAAGGGCACCACGCCGCAGCAATTCGTCGATGACATCGTCGTGGGGATCAAGGAGCTTTGGAGCAAGCTGGAAATTTCCAACGATGATTTCATCCGTACCACGGAGGATCGCCACAAGGTAATCGTAGAGAAAATTTTTGACCAGCTGCTGAAGCAGGATGACATCTACAAGGGCACCTATGAAGGCTGGTATTGCACGCCTTGCGAATCCTTCTTCCTTGAACGCCAGCTCGTGAATGGCAATTGTCCGGATTGCGGCAGACCCGTGGAGCTGGTAAAGGAGGAGAGCTACTTCTTCCGGATGAGCAAATATGCGGATCAGCTGCTGCAGCATTACGAGGACAATCCGCAGTTCATTCAGCCGGAGTCGCGGAAGAATGAGATGATCAATAATTTTATCAAGCCGGGGCTGGAGGATTTGGCGGTATCGCGAACAACCTTCGATTGGGGCATCAAGGTGCCCGGAGACGCGAAGCATGTTATCTACGTCTGGATTGACGCTTTGTCGAATTATATTACGGCGCTTGGCTATGGCGAAGAGGGCAAGGATAATAAGTTCAAAACCTACTGGCCCGCGGATGTGCATCTCGTAGGCAAAGAAATCGTCCGCTTCCACACAATCTATTGGCCGATCATGCTCATGGCGCTTAAGCTGCCGCTTCCGAAGAAGGTGTTCGCGCATGGCTGGCTGCTGACGAAGGAAGGAAAAATGTCGAAATCGAAGGGCACCGTCGTCGATCCCGTCGTATTGATCGATCGTTATGGGCTTGATGCGCTGCGTTATTATTTGCTTCGGGAGGTTCCGTTCGGAGCGGACGGCGCGTTCACGCCGGATAACTTCGTCGAGCGAATCAACTTTGATCTGGCGAATGATTTGGGCAACTTGTTGAACCGGACAATCGCGATGATTACCAAATATTTCGGCGGCGAAATTCCGGCGTATGAAGGTCAAGCGACAGACTTCGATGCCTCGCTCGAGGAGCTTGCTTCCCAGACCGTGAACAAGGTGGAAGCCGCGATGGAGCGAATGGAATTTTCGGTAGCGCTGACGGCGCTGTGGCAATACATCAGCCGCACGAATAAATATATCGACGAGACCCAGCCGTGGACATTGGCGAAGGAAGAATCCAGAAAAGCGGAACTCGCTTCCGTCATGCATCATCTCGCGGAGTCGCTGCGCTATATTTCGATTATGCTGCAGCCATTCCTGACCCATGCTCCTGTTGAAATATGGAAGCAGCTCGGTCTGGACGCGGGTAAGCTGACGGAATGGGACAGCATGAACGCATTCGGACGCATTCCGGGCGGAACGAAGGTAGGCAAGGGAACTCCGATCTTCCCAAGGCTCGATATGGAGGAAGAGACGGCTTTCATCGCAGCATCGATGAGCGGGGGCTTGCCGGCGGCAAACAAGGACGAGGGAGCGGCAGAAGCTTCCAAGGGAGACTCAAGCGCAGCCAAATCAGCCTCGGCAACTGAAGGCAAGGAGGAAATCGGCATCGACGATTTCGCCAAGGTAGAGCTGAGAGTCGCGCAAGTCATCGCATGCGAGCCTGTTCCGAAGGCGGATAAGCTGCTCAAGCTTCAGCTGAATCTCGGCGATGAACGGCGGCAGGTTGTTTCCGGCATCGCGAAGAGCTACAAGCCGGAGGAACTGGTGGGCCGCAAGGTAATATGCGTCACGAACCTGAAGCCGGTAAAGCTGAGGGGGGAGCTGTCGCAGGGCATGATTCTCGCGGCTTCGCAAGGCGATGTACTGACTCTCGCCACTGTACCGGAGCATATGCCGAACGGCGCAATCGTGAAATAACGAAGCGAATAAGCATGTATTGACATCAGAGCTGAATACGCCTATAATTTTAACGGTAATCGTAACGATTACCGTTAAATTGATTTATAGATATGGTTTATTTGGAAATGGATGTGGAGAAGTTGAAGGGAAAGCTTGCAAGCAAGGGAAGCTTGCTTGGTTTATCGATGCTGCTCGTCATAGTGCTTGCGGCAGGCTGCGGCGGCGGTGATTCGAACTTGAATCAGTCAGGAGAAGGAAAACTGGAGGTTGTGACCTCGTTCTATCCGCTTTATTTCCTCGTTACCGAAATCGGAGGAGATCTGGTGAGCGCGAATAATCTGATCTCGGCAGGGGTGGAACCGCATGATTGGACGCCCAAGAGCAGAGATCTGATCACAGCTTCGAACGCCGATCTCTTGCTCTATAACGGCGCTGGTCTGGAGAGATGGGTGGATGATTTCCGGCAAGGGCTGTCGAAGGACAGCAAAGTAACGGTGAAGATGATGTCCGAAGGCATTTCTTTGCTTGATATGAATGACGAGGAAGCGGGAGTAGCATCGTCAGAGGATCATCATGACCATGATTACGACAAGGATCCCCATACCTGGGTAAGTCCCAAATCGGTCTTGATCGAGGCTGCCAATGTGAAAGACGCCTTGGCGGAAGCGGATCCGGAGCATGCCGATATCTACGAACAGAACTTTGCGACGGTGAAGGGGAAGCTGGAGCAGTTGGATCAGCAATATGAGACGGCGTTGTCGCAGGTTCCGCAGAAAAATATCGTGGTTTCGCATCAAAGCTTCGGCTATGTGGCTCGTGATTATGGGCTGAATCAACTGTCGATTATGGGGCTGAGTCCGGAGGCGGAGCCAAAGGCGCAGGATATTCTCAATATCGCGAAATTCGTGAAGGAACACGGCGTCAAATATATTTTCTTCGAGGAGCTGGTTTCCGATCAATTGGCCAAGACGCTCGCCAGCGAGGCGAATGTCGACACGATGGTCTTGAATCCGCTGGAGGGCTTAACCAAGAAGCAGGAGAAGGAAGGCGTGACCTTCTTCGATCTCATGGCCTCGAACTTGCAAAATTTAGAGCAGGCATTACAATAAGAGAAGAGAATGAACGGATCGGGGGCTGGGATCAGCTCCTTTTTCGTTGTCAGGAGAGTCCATATGGCGCAAAATACGAACCCGTCAACCGAATATAACAATTGTCACAGCGAAGTGATATCGGCCGAGCATGTTTCCTTCTCTTATCAGCATAAAACGGTCATCGACGATATCAGCTTCAGCGTGAAGGAAAGAGATTTCGTAGGCCTGATCGGCACGAACGGCGCAGGAAAAACGACCTTGCTTCGCATGCTGGTCGGCCTTAGCAAGCCAAGCTCCGGAGTGATCAAGCTGTTCGGCGAGCCTATCGAACGGTTCAAGGATTGGGACCGAATCGGCTATGTGCCGCAGAAAAACGCGCTTAATCCGCAGTTTCCGGCGACCGTCAGAGAGGTTGTGCAATCGGGCTTATATGGAAGGAAGATGCTGTTCAAGCGGCTGACGAAGAAATCGCATGCCATGACCTCGGACGCGCTTGAAGCGATGGGCATTCAGGAGCTTGCGGACAAGCGAATCGGCGAGCTGTCCGGAGGGCAGCAGCAGCGGGTGTTCCTTGCCCGTGCGCTCATTAACAGTCCCTCCTTGCTCATTCTTGACGAACCGACGGTCGGCATCGACGCGGAGACGCAGCAAAGCTTCTTCCATATGATCAAGCATATGCATCAGCATCATCATATGACCTTCCTCATGGTGTCCCATGACATGGACATGATACGAGGCTATTTGGGACAGGAGCCTGCGGCGAGCGCGGGCAAATTGAAATTTTATATCAAGCATTCTCACGAAACGCAAGATTGCGTGGAGAGCAATCTGGCTCACAGCTTGAAAGGGCTGCGTGAGAAGCTGGACCGGGAGAGAGAGGTTTCGGAGCTTGGATATTCTTACAGCTGATTTTTTTGAGCGGGCGTTGATCGGAGGCGTTCTAATCGGTATTACGGCGCCGCTGATCGGGCTTTTTCTTGTGCTTCGCCGATTGTCAATGATTGGAGATACGCTGTCGCATGTTTCGATTGCGGGCGTGGCGCTTGGATTTCTGGTCGGCATCTATCCGCTGGCCGGAGGCATGCTGTTCGCTTTGGCCGCATCCTTCGCAATCGAGAAGCTGCGCAAGGCGTACCAGGCTTATGCCGAGCTGTCGCTTGCGATTATTATGTCGGGAGGCATCGCGATAGCTTCCATACTGTTCACACTCGATCAGAGCTTTCCCGTTGATATCGACAGCTACTTGTTCGGCAGCATCTATACGCTGAACAGCACGGATCTGTATTTGATCGGAGGCGTCACGCTGCTTATTCTGCTCGTGATCGGGCTGCAGGCGAAGGAGCTGTTCCAAATGACCTTCGACGAGGAAGCGGCATCGGTAAGCGGGTTGCCCGTTCGATTCTACAATGTTATGATTAGCGTGCTCACGGCGCTTGTTATCAGCGTCGCCATCAAGATCGTAGGCGCGCTGCTCGTTTCCGCGCTGCTGACCATTCCTGCCGCTGGCACGCTTCTAATTGCGAGAAGCTTTCGACAAAGCTTGATGATTGTAATTGTCATCGGAGAAATCGCAGTCATTGCCGGATTGTTGATAGCGGGAATCTGGAATTTGGCTCCGGGCGGAACCATCGTTCTTCTGCTCATTCTTATTCTTATGCTGCTGCTCGCATTCAGGGGAGGCTTGAAGCGAGTCCGATGAAGCCATTGATCTCAAAAGATTGGAGAGCCAATAGAGAAAGAAGAGAAAGAAGGGAAAGCATTGTCCGACATTAACATCTGGCTGGCGGTAGGCGCCGGCTTTGCATCATTCGTATCCCCCTGCTGCCTTCCGTTATATCCATCCTATCTGTCCTACATAACCGGCATATCGGTGTCGGAGCTGAAAGATTCGAAGATGTCGAAGCAGAAGCGAATGCTGATGATGACCCACACCTTGTTCTTCGTATTCGGCTTCTGCACGGTGTATTATACGCTCGGCTACGGCACCAACGTTTTCAGCGAATTCTTTAATGATTATAATGAACTTATTCGACAGTTATCCGCGATTCTGATCATACTAATGGGATTGTTCTTGATTGGCGTCTTCAAGCCGCAGCTGCTTATGAAAGAGAGAAGAATGGATCTTGTTCCGAAACGGGCCGGATACTTGAGCTCTTTCATCTTCGGGATCGGCTTCTCCGCGGGCTGGACGCCTTGCACGGGGCCTGCATTATCGGCCATTCTCGGGCTTGCGGCCTCGCATCCCGGAACCTGGTTCGGTCTGACGACTGCCTACTCTCTGGGATTCGCCGTGCCGTTCTTCGTGCTCGCGTTTTTCCTCGGAACCGCCAGGTGGATTCTGAAATATTCCGCGGTAGTAATGAAGATCGGCGGAGCCGTTATGATTCTGATGGGCGTGCTCTTGTTCACGGATCAAATGACCAAGATTACGGTTTGGCTCAACATGATTACGCCGGAATGGATGAAATTCTAACCGTTCCGTCTCCTGTGGATAAGCTTGCAGGTTACATAACGGAAAGTGTATGATAATAAGATGGCGCCTTAATTACGGGGCTGGATCACAAGATAGGGGGTTCCTGAAAGTGCCGACTCCGAGCATGGAAGACTACTTGGAACGCATTTATAAACTAATCGATGAGAAGGGCTACGCAAGAGTTTCGGATATCGCCGAAGGACTTGAGGTGCATCCTTCCTCCGTAACGAAGATGATACAGAAGCTCGACAAGGACAGTTATCTCATCTATGAAAAATATCGCGGCCTTGTTCTGACGAACAAAGGGAAGAAGATGGGAAAGCGGTTAGTGGACCGCCATCAGCTTCTGGAAAATTTCCTGACGATTATTGGCGTGCAAGATGAGAATATCTATACGGATGTCGAAGGAATCGAGCATCATCTAAGTTGGGACTCCATTACATGCATTGAAACCTTGGTTGAATATTTTCGCCGGGATTCATCGAGGCAGGACGAGCTGAAAGCGATTCATGCCGAAATGGAAAGCGACTAAATAGCGGCTGCCGACAAAACAAGAGCTGCCCCGTTCAAGTCAACAATGACGTTGAACGGGGCAGCTCTTTTGCTTTATGCGGTGCGCTTATAAGCTGCTAATGATATTTCGGCAGATCGTCATCCTTGCCGCCCTCGATGACCCGGAATGGAACGGTCTTGGACTTCGGGCGATCCTTGCGGGATTTGGCTGAGGGCTTTTTCATCTGCGTTACTTTGGCGGCTCGCTGATACTGCGAGCTGTTGAAGCCTCGCAGGAAGGACGGAGGGTATTTGTACAAGAGAAAGATTCCCCCGAATATGACGATAGGGAGAAGCATGGCTAGCGGATTGTTAAACAAGTAGAAAAGAAAACCGATTATCATAAGCGAGAGTACAATGATGCCAATCACACTCATGCCTTTGGAAGATTTGAACATCTTCATCACGCCTTTCTCAAAATCAATGAATCCATCGATCAAGATACATTCGCTTGTTGATGCGGCACGGCAGCTATTTGCTTGTCAAGCTCCATCATGCGATTAAAGGAGGCAATCGAAACCTCGATTTGTTCGTTGTTCGGCTCCTTGGTGGTGAGCAGCTGCAGCCATAGCCCCGGGTAGCCGAGGAAATGCAAGAAAGGAACGTCCCTTACCGAATTCGTCAAGCGAAGTACCTCATAAGACACGCCGAGCGTAACCGGCAGAAGCAGAACGCGGATATAGATGCGCTCCCACATCGAATCCCAATGAAACATCGGCAGGGAGTAAATAATGACGCCGACAATGACGGTGAACACGATAAAGCTCGATCCGCAACGATAATGCAAGCGGGTATGCTTCTTCACGTTATCTACAGTCAGCGCTTCACCTGCCTCGTAAGTTGTAATGACCTTATGCTCTGCTCCGTGATACTGGAACAGACGTTTGATTAACGGGGTCATGGAAATGACGTATAAATAGGCGAGCAACAAAACGATTTTGATGAGTCCCTCTATTAGATTATGACCGATTTGGCTCTCGAATACGCTCTTGAACAGGATTTGTTCCAGCGCCGCCGGAGCAACAGTGAAAATCAGCTTGCCGAAGATGAACGAGATGACGCCCGCAACGGCGACGCCGACAATCATGCTTAGGCTAAAGCCGGATTTTTTCTCTTCTGCCGGCATTTCCCCGGATACCGCCGCTCCATCCTGAGCCGCTTCCTTCGTCTCGTCCTCGGCATATGCCTCCATCGAGAAATTGAGATGCTGCGAGCCTTTGGCGCTGGACTCAATAATGCCGACAACGCCTCGCACGAGCGGGATTTTCTTAAGCGCCTGCACCCATCTCTTCGAGGTGCGTGGCACTTCATAATACACGATTTCATTATTCTTGCGCCTGACCGCCGTTACATTGACATGTTTGCCTGCAAACATGACGCCTTCAATAACGGCTTGCCCGCCATATATATTCTTGGAATTCTGAGGCAAATGTAGGTCACCATCCTTAATTAAGTTTCATCTCTCCATCAAATAAGAAAGACAGTAGCATGTCTCTACTATTGTACTTGATCTAATCTCCAATTGCGAGCGATTGCGCAAGGCTTAAATGGCAAGCCATGGATAATGACGGTTATGGCGAGGCATTATTTCGCATACTAAGGACAAGCAGACAAGCAAATTCAACGAAGGGAGATTCGCGTATGGAGGATCGAAATCATAGGAGTAGCGGGCAGAGCCGGCGAGCCGAGGAAGAGCATCACACGAATCCATGGACGTTCAGCTTGAAGATCGGCTTCTTCGCAGGAGCGATATGGGGGTTGCTTCGCTGGCTTCTTTACGGCATGAATTTCACGAAAGAGCTGCCGGGATTTTTTCTGGAGCCTTTTTTCAAGCATGACTTCCTTGCCTCGATCCAAGGCTCCGTTATGGGGCTTGCGGCGTATATGGTATTCTCGATGGCGGCAGCGGCGCTTTATTATCGTATTCTAGGCAAGCTGCGCGGGCCATGGCCGGGCATTTTTTACGGGCTTGGCTGGTGGGCGGTCTTGTTCATTGCGGGAGGCCCGTTCATGGGCATGACGGTGAAGCTGACGAATGCCGGATGGAATTCCATCTTTACGGAGCTATGCATCTTTACGTTATGGGGATTGTTCATCGGCTATTCCATCGCCTTCGAATTTACGGAAGAAGCCTCGAGAGAGCCGTTTCCCGCGAAATAAACCCATTTCGACAATGCGCTTCTCAAGCGGAGGGCATTTGTGGTAAAATGTCTAGTGATCTTCGACATCTCTAGGGAGAATGCTGATTAGGAGGTGCTGACATGCTTCGAATTCTTGTATTGAATGGGCCGAACTTGAATATGCTTGGCGTCCGGGAGCCCGGCATTTACGGCGTCGACACCTTGCAATCGATCGAACAAAGGCTCGGGGAGAAAGCGGATCGCCTCGGCGTTTCAATCGATTTCTTCCAAACGAATCATGAAGGCGAAATGATCGACCGCATACATAGCGCATACGAGCAGCAGGACGGCATTATTATGAATCCAGGCGCGTGGACGCATTACAGCTATGGCATTCGCGATGCGTTAAGCACGGTGAATATACCGGTCATTGAAGTGCATTTGTCCAATATTCACAAGCGGGAGGAGTTCCGGCATCATTCCGTAATCGCCCCGATATCCCTCGGTCAAATCGTTGGACTCGGAGCAATAGGCTATGAGCTGGCGCTCGACGCACTGCACAGGAAGGCGCAATCGGATGGAAGCTAGTCTCGAGAGGAGATCACTATGACGAATAATCGGGTAACAAAGCTTGTTTCGTTAATGGAGAATGCTGGAATAGAAGCTTTGCTGATCGCTAGTCCGCATAACAGGCGCTATATAAGCGGCTTCACCGGTTCAGCGGGTTATGTTCTCATCGCGCCGCAGAAATGCTGCTTGATTACCGATTTCCGTTATCGGGTGCAGGCGGTCGAGCAGGCCGTCGGCTTTGAAGTTATTGAGCACGGCATGAAGCCTCTTGAGGAGATTCGGGACCTGCTCGTCCAGCTTGGCGTGAAGAAGCTCGGCTTCGAGCAAGAGCATGTCACGTATTCCGAATTTACGACATGGACGAATACGTTGGACGGCGTAAGCCTGAAGCCGACCTCTGGCCTTGTGGAGAAGCTGAGAATGATCAAGGATGAAGCGGAGCTTGCTGTCATGCTTGAAGCCGCTGATCTGGCAGATCGCACGTTCGAGTATATTACGGGCATTATCAAGAGCGGAATGAAGGAGACGGATGTTGCTCTCGAGATGGAGGTGTTCATGCGAAGTCATGGCGCAACGAGCTCTTCCTTCGACACAATCGTAGCATCGGGCGAACGATCGGCGTTGCCGCATGGGGTGGCCAGCGATCGAACGATCGGCATGGACGAGTTCATCAAGCTGGACTTCGGCGCCTACTACAAGGGCTATTGCTCCGATTTGACGCGAACCGTCGTCATCGGCAAGCCATCCGACAAGCACCGCGAAATCTATAGCATCGTGCTTGAGGCCCAATTGCATGCATTGGAGCATATCATGCCGGGCATGACGGGACTGGAAGCGGATGCGCTGGCCCGCGATATCATAACCAAGCATGGCTATGGCGAGCAATTCGGGCACGGAACGGGACATGGTCTCGGCATGGAGATTCATGAATCTCCAAGATTGTCCAGGCTCAGCGATACGATTTTAACCCCCGGAATGACAGTAACGGTTGAACCTGGCATATACATACCCGGCTTTGGCGGCGTGCGTATTGAAGATGATATCGTTATTACGGATTCCGGTATTAAAATATTAACCTCATCCCCGAAAGAGCTAATCTGCCTGGGGTAGGAACTATTCATTCAGGAGGGAATCAGCAATGATTTCAGTAAACGACTTTAAGACAGGCTTAACCGTGCAAGTGGACAACGACATTTTCACCGTTCTGGATTTCCAGCATGTCAAACCTGGCAAAGGAGCGGCTTTCGTTCGCTCCAAGCTGAAAAATCTTCGCAACGGCAACGTTGTCGAGAAAACCTTCCGCGCCGGTGAAACGATTGGCCGTGCCATTATCGAGAACCGCGCGGTGCAATATTTGTACAATTCCGGTTCGGAATATACGTTCATGGACAATGAAACCTACGACCAATTCAACCTGGACAAGAAACAGCTCGAGTGGGAGCTAAACTTCCTGAAGGAAAATATGACTGTTAACATTACCTCCTACCAAGGCGAAATTCTCGGCATTCAAATGCCGAACAGCGTCGAGCTTGCCGTAACGGAAACTGAGCCGGGCGTAAAAGGCAATACGGCGCAGGGAGCGACGAAATCCGCAAAGCTCGAAACCGGCCACAGCGTACAGGTTCCGCTGTTCATCAACGAAGGCGATGTTCTTCTTGTCGACACGCGCGAAGGCAAATATATTTCCCGTGCGTAGGAATTGAAATTGCGCTAAAACGGATTAGCCGCCCAAACAATTGGGCGGTTTTTTCATGATTATCGCCCAAATAAAGGGCAGTTGTGTTATAATATGATCTTGTATGTATACGTCAAGGTTTGGGGAGTGAAACCGCTTTGTCTTTAATTGTGATGAAGTTTGGTGGCAGTTCGGTAGGAACGCCGGAGAGAATGCTGCGGGTTGCAAACCGCATTATGGAAAGGCAGAAAGAGGGCAATGAAATTGTTGTCGTTGTTTCTGCAATGGGAGATACGACCGATGATCTCATCGATCAGTCGAAGGCGCTGAATCCGCATCCTCCTGCGAGGGAGATGGATATGCTGATGACCGTGGGGGAACAAATCTCGATTGCGATGCTTGCCATGACAATCGATGGAATAGGCGGCAAGGCGATGTCCTTCACGGGATGGCAGGCCGGCATGCAGACGGACAACTCGTTCGGAAAGTCGAAGATTACGAACATTGAGCCGTCAAGAATATTCAAGGCTCTGGAAGCAGGCAATGTCGCCATTGTCGCAGGCTTCCAAGGCGTGAGCGACGCAGGCGAGATTACGACGCTCGGACGCGGCGGTTCCGATACGACGGCAGTCGCGCTGGCGGCAGCTGTAGGAGCGGATGTGTGCGAAATCTATACGGATGTGGACGGAGTCTATTCGACGGATCCGCGCGTTGTGAAGAATGCGCGTAAGTTGGATGAGATATCCTATGATGAAATGCTGGAGCTGGCCAATTTGGGCGCCGCCGTGCTGCATCCGCGCGCGGTTGAATACGCCAAGCACAACAATGTACGGCTCGTTGTGCGTTCCAGCTTTACAAGAAACGAAGGAACGAGCGTGAAGGAGGAAGCGATTATGGAACAGGGAATCGTCGTAAGAGGCATTGCATTCGATAAGAATGTGGCGAGAATCAGCATCATGGGCGTTCAGGATGTGCCCGGCGTGCTGGCGAATGTATTCGGCGCGCTTGCGAATAATGGAATCGACGTGGATATTATCGTACAAAGCGGCGTGCAGGACGGGAAGGCGGATTTCTCGTTCACGGTATCGGGAACGGATAAGGATAAGGCCATCTCCGTTATTGAAGGCATTCGCGGCGCAGTACCTTATCGGGAGACGGACTCCGAGGACGGGCTAGTGAAGGTGTCTATCGTCGGCGCAGGCATGGTCAGCAATCCTGGCGTAGCAGCGAAGATGTTCGAAGCGATTTCCACGCTTGGCGTCAGCATCAAGATGGTCAGCACCTCGGAGATCAAATGTTCTTGCGTCATTGCTTCCGAGGCTCTTAACGAGGTTGTTAAATCGCTGCATACCGCATATGGACTCGATACCGAGGAGCAAGTATTCGTCGGCGGGCCGGCGGAGCGCAGATAAGCGTCAATGTTCGAGAATAGAGGATGCCGGAGAAGGGCTTATGGCCATTCCCCGGCATCCTCTTCTTTTGTCATTCAACCGCTGATTAATCGAAAAAGCTTGTACAGAATTGCCGTAATGCCCGCCGCCATTAACGGACCTACCGGTATGCCTCTCAAGAAGACGATGCCGATGATGGAGCCGAGCACAAGGCCGACGATAATCTGAGGATCAAGTCGGAGCAGATCAAGTCCCTTGCTGTTAATATAAGTGGCGGCGGCGCCGCCGAGAAGAGCCAGAATGCCGGGCCAGGATGTAAGCGCTGCGGTGAAATCCTTCATCTGAATTTTCCCTGCGGCAAAAGGCACCAGCACGCTTAAGGTTAGAAACAAAAGGCCGAGCTCCAGCCCGCGTCTCTCGATTCCCGGAAGGAATCGATCGAGATGAACGAGCTTGACTGCGAGAAGCAGGCAGGCTGCGGTTGCAATAATGGAGGATCGGCCGATAACGCCTATTATGATTAATGCGACTAATACTATATTTCCCGCCATGCGATGAACTCCCATCCGATAATGATGAAAGGTTAAGAAGAATTAACCTTATGAAAGTATATGGACGGGCTGACCAGGATATGTCTATCAGATCAGCTTGTGATCGACGAGCCTTGGCACATGGGAGCATGAATTCACTAGCGAGCAAGCGACGATGTCTTCTTGCAGCCCAAGCTTCGACAGTCGTTTGCCCGAAGCGCAGGAGATGAGCGATTGCTCTATGCATTCGGCTTTGAATCGATACATGCTGTGCATCGCTTCGCCGAAATCATTGACTTCTACGGGAATCCCGGCAAGACTTCGCAAGCAATCGATTAATAGTCCGGCGCATAGGCCGTCCTCCATGGCGAAATCATCATTCGTGCCCGCGCATACAATGACAAGATCTCGCCTAAGCTCAATCGCCAGCTTGGCGCAGGCTTCCGCGTTGAGAAGCGAGGCGGCGAGCACATGATCCGCGCGAAGCGATTTGTGAATCGCTCTAGTGCCATTGGTCGTCGTAAGAATGATTCTTCGTCCCTCTACGAGGCTCGGCTGATATTCGAGCGGCGAGTTGCCAAGATGGAACCCTGCAATTTTCTTGCAAAATCTCTCTCCTCCAAGAATATCTCCTTCTTGCTGCAAGCCTTTCGCATCCATGACGGTCTCGGCAGGAATGACACATGAAGCGCCGGCCGCCAATGCCGCCGTTATGGTGCTTGTCGCCCTTAGAACGTCAATGACAATCGCTGTTTTGTGATGGAAATTTGCAGCGCAGGCTTCATTCACAGAGGAGATGACATGAGCGTGCATAAGACGATTCCTTCCTTCTTAAATCATATAGTCGATCATTTCCTCGCGATTGCCGAAGTCGAACGTATCGGAACGAAGACCCCGTCGCATCGCTTCCAAAGCAAGCGCGTCAGCCGGAGCGACGTTGCCGAGATGCACGCTCGGTCCGAATTGATTCAGCAGCTCCGCTTGTTGGGATTTCAGCGGAGCTTCCCACATTATGCGGCCGCAGCTGCCGACCTTCTCCAGCACTTCATGCAGTACATCCTCCTTGCAGCGCCCCTGTTCATCGAATAGACCGATATCAATGCCGGATTCTCTCGCTTCAATCGTGACCAGCTCCGCTCCTGCGTCAAAATCGCATTCGGCAGTGAATGCGAGCTCATCCGGATCTATCGCCGAACCGGCAGCTTTCTTGCCATATTCCGTCATGACGTACAGACCGCGCTTCACGCCTTCGTTGATAAGAGCGGTGCGACGCTTGCGATCAAGCTCGATCGTGCCATCGGAAACCTCCAATCCGCTGAAGCCTAGCTCGCAGATCGTGTCCAGGAACGAAGATACCGCTTGCTGGGCTATGGCGGCCTCGAGCAGCGTGCCGCCGGGAAGAATAATAATGCCCTTCTCTGACGCCGCTTCCAGCTTCCCGCGAAGCAGTTCGGGCGGGTACAGCACAGCCGTGCCGAAGCCAAGCTTGATCATATCCGCATACTGCCCGGACACGTCAAGAAAATCCCGAAAGGCGCTAAGCCCCATGCCCTTGTCGATTACCATAGTCTTGCCAAGCCGGTTGTGCCGATCAGCGATTCTCCGACCGCTGGGGTCCATCAATTGCTTATGCCAGATGCTTATGTCTGCCGTTCTCATTGTACCAATCTCCTCATCTGCCTTCATGGTCGACCCGCCAAGAGCGGTCAATAATCTACTATATGCGGCAATCCGTAGGCAGGTGTCCGTCATGAATGGAAGACAAGCATGCATATATATGAAAAACGGTAGAGGAGGTTAGAGGGATGTTGAACAAAATTGTAATGAGCATGGCGTCTCTTCGCGTGCTGTCAGGCAGTATCGAGATATGCGCAGCGATATTGATGCTGCGTCTTAATTCCATAGACAAGGCGCTGGTCGTCAATTCCTCGTTGGCGTTGGTCGGGCCGCTTATCTTAATGGCCACAACGACCATCGGGTTAATCGGTTTATCGGATAAGCTGTCTCCATCCAAGTTTCTGTGGGTGGCGGTCGGCGTAATCTGTCTCATGGTCGGCATTTTGAAAAAATAAGAGAGGGCGACTCTATCAAAACATGCGCATCTGACATATTTCTATCAGACAAGCATACATTATGTAACGACTAACATTTCCGGGAGTGATGGAAGCATGCTGTCGCAAATCGCACATTTGCTGCCGCTTGAAGTGAAGCGGCTGCTGGAACAGCTTCCAGCCGAGATTAAACAGCAGTTGGAGGAAGTACGCATTCGCGAGAATAGACCGCTGGAGATCGCCTATGGCGGAAGATCGAGATTTATAAGCGGCGACGGGACGCTTCATCATGAGCCGACCGAAGCGTACAGGCCGACAGACGAGCAATGCCGCAAGCTGCTGGAACGCATTACGAATTATTCCTTGTACGCCATGGAGGAAGAGCTGCGCAGGGGCTATATTACGGTGTCCGGAGGACATCGCATCGGTCTGGCGGGAAGAACCATTCTGGACAGCGGCGAGGTTAGGGGCATTCGGGATATCGGAGGATTCAATATACGAATCGCGAGAGAAGTGCAGGGAGCGGCCTCTAAGCTGCTGCCGAAGCTGCTGGATCACGCCAGGTCGACAATCTCCTCGACATTGATTCTTGCTCCGCCGCAGCAAGGGAAAACAACCTTGATCAGAGATATTGCAAGAGCAGTCAGCTACGGCTATTGGTCGAACGGCGAAAGCATTCCCTGGAGGGGCAGGAAGGTAGGCATCGTAGACGAACGCTCCGAAATCGCGGCATGCGTCAGAGGCATACCCACCTTCGATGTCGGTCCCCGCACGGATGTTATGGACGCTTGTCCCAAGGCTGAGGGCATGATGATGCTTCTTCGCTCGATGTCGCCCGAGGTGCTGGTAGTGGATGAAATCGGCAGAGAAGAGGATGCCAAGGCCATTCGCGAAGCCTCTCATGCCGGCGTCAGTGTTGTGGCCACCGCACATGCCTATGATTTTCAAGACGCAAGAGGGAGGCCGGAGCTGCTGAGACTTATTCAGGATGGCGTATTCGCGCAAGCCGTTGAGCTTAAACGGAGCCATGCGGGCATTATGCATCGCATGATTCCCATCTCCCCGAGACAGCAGGCTGTCACTCCGCGAAGCAGAGAGCAGCCTGCCAAGCAGCTCTCGCCGGCCGTCAGCGTGACAGGCAGAGCGGGAGCTGATGAGCCGTGATCAAGCTGATCGGAGCTTTGCTCATTGTGCTGTCGGGAACGCTGATCGGCTTCCAGCAGGCCGCGCGATATGCGCTTAGGCCGAAGCAGCTCAGAGCTCTCGCCCATGCCTTGCAGCGATTGGAAACGGAAATCGGCTATGGTCACACTCCGCTTCCAACAGCGATCCTTCGAACGGCGGAAGCTTCACCCGAGCCGATCGCTTCCATGCTCAGAAACGCCGCAGAAGGATTGACGGGATCGGAAGAGCTGTCCTTCCGGGAAAGCTGGGAAGCTGCCATTCAAGGGGGTTGGAAGGAGACCGCGATGCGAAGCAATGAACAAGGCGTTTTGCTCAGGCTTGGCTCAACGCTCGGCATCAGCGACAAGGAAGATCAGATGAAGCATCTGCGTCTGGCATTGCTTCAGCTTAAAACGGAAGAGGACGGAGCCAGAGACGATCAAGGGAAATACGAGAAGATGTGGAAGAGTCTCGGTCTGCTTTCAGGCATTTTGATCGTCATATTGATGATGTAAGAGGGTGCGCTTCATATGGAAATGGATGTAAGTGCCATCTTCCAGATCGCCGGGATCGGCATCATCATTGCGATGATCCATTCCGTGCTTAAGCAGATGGGAAAGGAAGATATGGCGCATTGGGTTACTTTGATCGGTTTTGTTGTCGTGCTTTTTATGGTCGTGCATATGCTCAATGAATTGTTTCAGGAAATCAAGACGATTTTTCTGTTTCAGTAGGTGAACGCAGTGGAAATGATCCAAATTGTCGGACTCGGCTTGATGTCCACGGTGCTGATTCTGGTCATACGCGAGCAGAAGCCGATGTTTGCCTTTCTGCTTGCGGCATTTACAGGACTATTCATCTTCTTGTATGTCATAGGCAAGATCGAAGCGGTAATTACGGTCATGGATGATCTTGCGAATCGATCCGGCATTCCTTCCCTGTATCTCAAGACGGTGCTCAAAATTATCGGCATAGCCTATATCGCTGAATTCGGAGCACAGATTGTCCGGGACGCCGGACAGGAAAGCATAGCCTCCAAGATCGAATTCGCCGGCAAAGTTTTCATCCTGGTTATGGCCATTCCGATTATAAGTGTAATTGTTGAGACGGTCATCGGCATGCTGCCGTCGGGGAGCTGATGGGAATGATTGCGAGGACCGTTGTTAAGAGGAAAACGGGTGCGCTTCTGCTTATCGTCATTGCCATTCAGTTCTTGTGCTGCCTGACGACGGTCAGCGCATTCGAAGAGACGGCGGCAGCCGATGCGGATTCGCTTGTTCAGGAAATAAGCGAGGAAGGCGCAGACGGGCTGGACACGGAGAAGATCGAGGATTACTGGAATAAGCTGAGAGACGAATACGGCGGATTTTTCCCCGATCAGCGAATTCCGAGCTTTACGGAAATGCTTCTGCCGGGAGGAGGCGGCCTCAAGCTCACCGATATGCTGATGGGCATTCTCAGATACATTTGGCATGAAGTGCTGTATAACGGCAAGCTCCTCGTAACGATAGTGATGCTTACCATATTCAGCATGGTGCTGGAGACGCTGCAGAACGCCTTCGAGCGCAATGCGGTGAGCAAAATCGCCTACGCCGTCACCTTCATGGTGCTGCTCATTATCGCCGTCAACAGCTTTCATGTCGCCATCGGATATGCACGAGGCGCTATCGAGAATATGATCGCGTTCATGCTCGCGATGATACCGCTGCTGCTTACGCTGATCGCCTCGATGGGCAGCGTCGTCACCGTATCGGTGCTGCATCCGCTCATTATCGCAATGATCAATATTGTCGGCATCGCCGTCTACACCTTTGTCTTCCCGCTGCTCTTCTTCTCGGCGGTGCTGCATATTACGAGCTCGCTGACGGATCGTTTCAAGGTGACGCAGCTGGCGAATTTGCTTCGTACGATCGCCATCGGCGTGCTGGGCGTCCTGCTCACGGTCTTTCTCGGCGTAATCTCGGTGCAAGGAGCAACCAGCGCCGTAACGGACGGCGTAACGCTCAAAACAGCGAAGTATGTGACGGGCAGCTTCGTTCCGGTTGTCGGGCGAACCTTCTCGGACGCGGCGGATACGGTCATCTCCGCTTCGATGCTGGCGAAGAACGCGGTTGGCCTGGCGGGCGTTATTATTCTCTTGTTCCTAAGCGCGTTTCCGGCGCTTAAAATTTTGGCGCTCGCGCTTATCTATCAAGTATCGGCGGCCGTCATGCAGCCGCTCGGCGAATCCCCGATTGTTGTCTGCCTGCAGACGATAGGCAAGACGATGATCTATGTATTCGCCGCGCTGGCGGCCGTCAGTCTCATGTTTTTCCTGGCGGTAACGATTATTCTGACCGCAGGCAATGCGGCGATGATGGTCCGCTAAGCGGTTTCATACCTTGTTGGGAGGTGAGTTGAATGTGATCGCTTGGATTAGCGACTGGCTGAGAGACATTGTATCCGTCATTCTGCTGGCGGTGCTCGTCGAGCTGCTGCTTCCGAACAAGACGATGCAGCGATATGCGAGGCTGGTTGTCGGATTGTTCATTCTGCTAACCTTGCTCTCGCCTCTGCTTCGGCTGATGCAATCGAATATTGCGGAGAGGCTCGACGCCGGCATGGTGCTATGGGACAAACGGCTTAGTCAGAATGGAGCGACAATGCCTTCCCTTGAGGAGATTCAGCAGAAAGCGAAGGAGCTCAGGGAGCGGCAGGACGATGCGGCAGCCCGACTAATGGAAGCTTCTCTGGCGGACGCCATGGGAAATGAGATGAAGAAGCAGAATCTGAACGTGCAGTCGGTTAGGGTAACGCTAGACTGGGAAGACAGCAAAGCGCAGGCGAGAGAACCCTATATCGAAGGCGTTACTGTGATCTTGAATGCTGCGGGAGCCAAGGAATCGGACAATGGCATGAAACCGGTCGAACCTGTAATCGTAGACGGAATCCGGATCCATGTTGAATTGGAGAGTGGCAAAGGAGCAACAGGCGGCCCTGGCGGCGACGAAGCTTCACAGGGTAGCGAAGCCGAAACGGAGGAGCTGCCGCAAGGATACGCGGCTGTGGCGGATAAAGATGCAACGCGAATCCAGAGCATTCTCACGCAAGGCTGGGGCCTCAGCAAGAACAGGATTGAAATCAGGCAGCAAGCTTAGGGCAGCATGAAGGTAATGATCTCGAGCATGATGGACAGGAATGATTAAGACGCCTTTGTGGCGACGGGAAGGAGGATTGCCGCACTTGGCCAAGTGGCTGGAAAATATCGAGTCGGCCGTCGGAGGCGGCCCCGGCGGCGTGAAGAGAGTGAAGACGCTCCGTTGGCTGCTCATTATCGGGGGGCTTGGCGCCGCGCTCATGCTGCTTAATTCCTTCCTATCATTCAAGGGCGTCGAACCGCCGGAGACGGAGGCGACTCCGCCGCCGCAAGCGGAGGAAACATGGAGTCAAAGCGATTCGCCTAGAACGCCTTTCGAGGCAGTCGAGCAGACGCTTGAATCGAGGCTGAAGGATATTTTGGAGAAGATTGTCGGCGTTGGCTCCGTTGATGTGCTGGTTACTATCGATTCAACCGAGGAAACGGTATTCGCCAGGAATGAGAAGGAGTCGCAAGCGATAACGAATGAAAGCGACAAGAATGGCGGAACAAGACATCAAACCTCAATTACGAAGGACGGACAAGTGGTTTTCTATGAGGTATCCGGCGATCAGAAGCCCGTTGTCACGAAGGTCATCAATCCGAAAATTCGCGGCATTCTCATCGTGGCGATGGGAGCGGAGGACGGGATGGTCAGACGGCTGATCATGGATGCGGTGGAGAAGGGCGTGAATGTCCCCGTCAATCGGATCTCCGTCGTGCCAAGCAAGCAATAATTCCAATTTGTGAAGATAAAGAGGAGGAAACGGGAATGAACACGAAACGTCAAACGATCTGGCTGGTCTCCATGTTGAGCTTAATGGTGGTGCTCTCCGCTTATTACTTGTTCACGCAGGATCTGAATGATCCAGACCAGCTGTCGGGCAATGTGCAGCCGGGACAGGATGTGACTGAAGTGGCCGACAACGACAATCAGGTTGTCGTCGATGAAGTCGATGCGAAGGACGGCGAGGCGATATCCGTATTGAACCAGCAAATTCTGGATAAGCTCAAGAAGGAAGGCTTTGCCAGCGGCGGCCTGTTCAGCGAATTGCTGGCCAAGCGGGATCAGCAATACGCGGATGCGGAGAACAAAATTATGGCAACGATCGCCGATGTCAGCACGGATACGGAAGCGTCGACTGCCGCCGCGGCCGAATACGATGCATTGCAAGATAATTATTCGAAAATTACGAATTTGGAAGAGCAGCTCATGCAGACGTATGAGATTGCGCTGATTGACAAATCCAATGATAATTACAAGGTTGTCGTGACAAGCGATTCTCTTGAGAAAAAGGATGCGGCAAGCATTATCGATCAAGTGATAACCGTTATGGAAGTGAAGCCGAGCCAAGTGTCGGTTCAATTCGTACCGGCTCCATAGAGCGGCTCTGCCGCAAGCAAATCATCCGTTCAGAAGGGGAGACTGCTCCCGTTCTGAACGGATTTTTGCTGAAAATAACCGAGGAAAAAAATTGATTCGTCTTAATGCGTATTTATGCTATAATGTTAAACGTTATGTGAAGAAGAGGAGTGATTACGAAGATGTTCAAGTTGAGCGAGATCAAAGAATTGATCAAATTAGTAGATCAAACCTCCGTTCAGGAGCTGGAAATTGAAAATGAAGGAGCGCGCCTGCATATCCGTAAGCCGGGCAAAACAGAAGTGGTGAATGTGCAAGCGGCTCCAATTACGCATACATATTCGCAAGTTCCTTACGGCGCTGCTCCGGCAGAGACAAGCCCTCAGGCCGCTGCAGCTCCGCAGCAGGCAGCCCAGGAAGCCCCGTCCGCTCCGGCGAAGCCTGCGCAGGACCTGCATCAGATTACTTCTCCAATGGTCGGAACCTTCTACAGCTCTCCTTCTCCGGACGCCGCGGCATTCGTGAAGGCGGGAGATCGCGTGCAAGAGAAATCAGTTGTATGCATTCTGGAAGCGATGAAGCTTATGAACGAGCTGGAAGCCGAAGTCAGCGGCGAAATCGTCGAGATTTTGGTAGCTAACGGACAGCTTGTCGAATACGGACAGCCGTTGTTCCTTGTGAAAGCGGACTAATGTTAGGCTGCTCGGCCCGAGATTCCGCAGCTGAAAGGAGATCCTAAGTGAAATTTCACAAAATATTAATCGCAAACCGCGGAGAAATCGCAGTGCGAATTATTCGCGCCTGCCGCGAGCTGGGCATCAGCTCCGTGGCCGTCTATTCGGAAGCGGATCGGGATTCGCTTCATGTCCGTCTGGCCGACGAAGCTTATTGCATCGGTCCGATTGCCTCCAAAGACAGCTACTTGAATCTTACGAATATTATGAGCATTGCAACGTTGACCGATTGCGACGCCATTCATCCCGGATACGGCTTCCTCTCGGAGAATGCCGACTTCGCTGAAATTTGCGAGTCCTGCAATATAACGTTCATCGGTCCGTCGCCGCAGGCGATCGGCAAGATGGGAGACAAGGCCGTTGCCAAGCTTACCATGAAGCACGCGGACGTGCCGATCATTCCCGGCTCGGACGGTCTCGTCGATACCGTCGAGGAAGCGGTTGAGATTGCCCGCGAGATCGGCTATCCCGTCATCATCAAAGCTACGGCGGGCGGAGGCGGAAAAGGCATCCGAATCGCCGAAAACGAGGTAGCCTTGATCAGCGGCATCACTGCCGCGCAGCAGGAAGCCCAGAAGGCATTTGGCAACGCCGGCGTTTATCTTGAGAAATATTTGACCGGCATGAAGCATGTCGAGATTCAGATTATGGCGGACAAGCACGGGAACGCCGTGCATCTGTTCGAACGCGATTGCTCGGTGCAGCGCAGAAGACAGAAGCTGGTCGAGGAAGCGCCATGTCCGATATTATCGCCCGAGCTTCGGGAGAAGATGGGGCAGGCGGCTGTTCGCGCAGCGCTTGCCGTCGAATACGCCGGAGCGGGAACGCTCGAATTTCTGCTGGGTCCAGACGGCAGCTTCTATTTCATGGAGATGAATACGCGGATACAGGTGGAGCATCCCGTAACCGAGATGATTACGAACGTCGATCTCATCAAGGAGATGATCTCGGTTGCCGAGGGCAATCCGTTATCCTTCGCTCAGGAGGATCTGAAGATTAACGGCTGGTCGATCGAATGCAGAATCAACGCGGAGGATTCCGAACGGAATTTCATGCCTTCGCCGGGCCATATTCCGTTCTATCTGGCGCCTGGAGGCATCGGCGTTCGCGTCGACAGCGCCGTCTATCCCGGCTATACGATTTCGCCGCATTATGATTCCATGATTGCGAAGCTGATCGTATGGGGAGCGACCCGGGAGGAAGCTATCGCGCGGATGAAGCGCGCGCTCGCGGAGTTTGCCATCGAGGGCATTCGCACGACGATTCCGTTCCATCTGAAGCTGCTTAATCATCCCTTGTTTGTCGACGGGAATTTCGATATTAAATTTCTGGAAGAGCATGATATTAACGCTGGGGAACGCGCTTAACAGCAGCGTTGCGATTCGACAGGTATAGTTTGTCATATTTCGGGCTGAATGTTATAGTATAGAGATAAGATGCGGATCCATACTTGGCCACGGGCCGGGGAACGCTCAAGTCTAAGGAGGTGTACAACGAACATGAGTACGATCGCTGCGGAATACGAGAAAACAGAAATCGGAACCATTCAGATCGCTCCTGAAGTCATTGAGGTTATTGCCGGGCTTGCTACTATCGAGGTTAATGGTGTTGCGGGAATGAGCGGCGGCTTTGCCGGCGGAATTGTCGAGCTTCTTGGACGCAAAAATTTGTCCAAGGGCGTCAAGGTCGAGGTCGGTCAGAGAGAGGCTGCCGTCGATGTATCGATTATTGTGGAATACGGCAACAAAATTCCGGAGATTGCATCCGACATTCAACGCAATGTGAAGCGCTCCATCGAGATGATGACAGGGCTGAACGTGGTTGAAGTGAATGTACATATCCATGACGTCCACTTCAAGCAAGCGGAGAAGCCGGAGGAATTTGATTTGCAGGGCAATCGCGTGAAATAAAAAAATGATAGGCGTTGCAATTGTACAACCCCCTGGTGATTGGGCATGCCGCTCGGCACTTGGGGGTTTTCATTCGGTCTGACGGGAGGAATGGCTGCATTGATCAAAGTTGTGGACAAAATGCTGTTGTTTTTGTACAGCCTTATCATAGGCATCGTATCCGTATGCGCTGTCTGTATGGGGTTTCACTGGATTTCGCGAAGCACGGCCCGCGATCTGTTGGACAGACTCTATGAACAGGACGCGGCAGCCATTAGCGTGATCAGCGTCGGAATTGCCGTGTTTCTACTCAGCTTTCGCTTCTTCATTGTATCTCTTCAGCACGGCTCTGCGTCATCGCAATCGATTGATCAACGGACGGAATACGGAGATATTCGCATCTCAATCGAGACGATCGAGAACCTGGCGCTAAAGGCGGCAACGAAGCAGCGCGGCGTGAAGGAGCTGAGAGCCCGGGTGAGGGCTACCGATGCCGGACTTGAAATTATTCTTCGCGCGGTCATTGACGGAGAAACCTCCATTCCAGCGTTAACCGAGGATATTCAAAGAGCGGTCAAGGAGCATGTTGAAGAAATTACAGGCATTCCCGTGATGAACGTTGCCGTTTTTGTCGCCAATGTGATTCAGGCTACTACATTTAAAAGCCGCGTAGAATAGAGGTGAACGTACCGATGTGGAGGGAGTTCTGGAATATCTATTGGAAGCGATTGATCGGTGCGGCGGCGGGCTTGTTTTTCGGTTTTATTTATTTGGCAGCCGGCTTCTGGGACATGCTATTCGTAGCGCTTCTCGTCTATGCGGGTTATTGGGTCGGCAAGCTGAAAGAGCAAGGAGCGCTTCCTGTTGTTCCATGGCAGCGCATATGGCAAACCGTGATGGACAGGTTTCGGCCGTTTCGATAATGCGTGATCTCCTCCGTTTTCCGGATTTTGCGATCTGCTAATTCGGAGCAGGGAGGAGATCATTGTTTTTGGTACAAATTTAAGGCTAGAACGGATGTGGAGTTCACATGAAACGCAGATTAGCAAGAGAAATAGCGGTATCGAGCTTATATCAAATGGAAATGAATGAGGTCTCGGCCTCGGAAGCGGTCGCTATGCTGATGGAGGAGCTCAGTCAGGAAAACGAGCTGGGAGCGGATCCTTCGGAAATCGGCAGCACGGATGAATTTGTACGGGAGCTTGTGGATGGCGTCATGGCGAATCGCTACGAGATCGACGGCATGCTGCAGCAATTTCTAACGGGGTGGCAGGTAGACCGCTTATCGAGAGTGGATCGCCAGGTGCTGCGTCTTGCATGCTACGAGATGGTGTTCCGCGGGGACATCCCGCCGAAGGCGGCTGTCAATGAAGCGATCGAACTCGCCAAGCATTTCGGAACGGATGAATCGGGCAAATTCGTTAACGGAGTTCTTGGCAAGCTGCTTCAAGACATCAATGAATTGAAAGCCTGAATCGTGCTTGCAATTCGCGTGAATCAGTCATTCTGTCCAAAATTTCTAATCGTCAAAGGAGATCGAACTAGCGATGAGCGCACAAGTAATCGAAGGAAAGAAAGTTTCCCAGCAAATGCGTCAGGAAATGATAGAAGAAGTGGCAAAGCTTAAAACGAAAGGCGTTGTGCCCGGTCTTGCGGTCGTTCTGGTAGGTGAAGATCCCGCATCGAGAGTGTATGTGGGCTCGAAAGAGAAGGCTTGCATTCAGCTCGGCATTTACTCCGAGGTGCATCGACTGGCAGAACAGACAAGCGAGGAGGAGCTTCTGGCACTCATTCATGGCTTGAATGAAAATCCGGCGGTTCACGGCATTCTCGTGCAGCTTCCGCTTCCAAAGCATATTAACGAGAAAGCGGTAATTGACGCAATCAAAGTGGAAAAGGATGTTGACGGCTTTCATCCGCAAAGCGTCGGCAACCTGGTCATTGGAGACGATAGCCTTCTTCCATGCACCCCTGCCGGCATTATCGAGCTGATCAAGCGCAGCGGGACGAATATTTCCGGCAAGCATGCCGTTGTGATCGGCCGAAGCAATATTGTAGGCAAACCGGTCGCGATGCTGCTGCTTCGAGAGCATGCGACGGTAACCATCTGTCATTCGCGCACTTCGAATATGAAGGAGCTCGCGAAACAAGCCGACATTCTTGTTGTTGCGATCGGCAAGGCAAAAGCGATCGACAGCGATTACGTGAAACCGGGGGCCGTTGTGATTGATGTCGGCATTAACCGTTTGGACAACGGCAAGCTTGCGGGCGATGTCGATTACGAGGATTGCCTGGAGGCGGCAGGGGCGATTACGCCGGTGCCTGGAGGCGTTGGACCCATGACGATCACCATGCTGATGAACAATACGATTACTGCGGCAAGAAGGATTAACGGAATCGAGGTGTAGAAGCCCTAATGGCGAATCAGCCCCGCATCTTTTCGATTAAGGAATTGAACAAATATATTCGAATGAAGCTGGAAAGCGATGTTGTATTAGGAGATGTGTGGCTTCGCGCCGAAATTTCCAATTTCACGCATCATTCGAGCGGACATATGTATTTCACCTTGAAGGATAGCGACAGCCGCCTGAAATGCGTGATGTTCGCTTCCCATAACGCAAAGCTGCCGTTCATTCCGCGCGAAGGGACAAAGGTTCTTGCAAGAGGCAATATTTCGGTATTCGAACGGGACGGCAATTATCAATTCTACGTAACTTCCATGCAGCCTGACGGCATTGGAAGCTTGTATTTGGCGTATGAGCAATTAAAGGGCAAGCTTGAGAAGGAGGGGCTGTTCTCTCCTTCGCGCAAGCGGCCTATTCCGTCGTTCCCCGGAGCGATCGGAGTGATAACGTCGCCGACGGGGGCGGCGGTCAGAGACATCATCACAACGCTTAAGCGACGATATCCGTTCATACCGGTCTACATTTATCCGGTATCCGTTCAAGGCAAGCTTGCGGCGCCTTCGATTACAGGAGCCATCCAAGCTATGAATCGATTCGGCGAGGTCGATGTACTGATCGTTGGACGCGGAGGAGGTTCATTAGAGGAGCTCTGGGCCTTCAATGAAGAGGAAGTGGCCAGGGCGATCGCTTCTTCCGTTATTCCTGTCATTAGCGCCGTTGGCCATGAGACGGATTTCACCATATCCGATTTTGCCGCAGATCTCAGGGCGGCGACGCCGACCGCCGCAGCCGAGCTGGCGGTTCCCCATGTGCTGGAGCTGAAGCAGCAGCGCGCGCGGCTCGAGCAGCGGCTGGAAGGCGCCATGGCTGCGAGAATGCAGCAGGAGAGAGAACGGCTGGAACGATTGAGAAGGACGCCTTTCTTCATGCATCCGCAGAAGTATTTGCTGGCGCAAGCGCAGCAGCTCGACCGATTGGACGAGAAGCTCCGGGACCGGCTGAATCGAATGGCGATGAAGGAACGCTCCAGACTTGAGAAGCTTCAAGCGAGATTGAACCGGCATCATCCGGGCGAGAGGATTGCCTACTCGCTGAAGCGGCTCGGCGGAGCTTCGCGCCAATTAGAAGCGGCTGCGGCGGCGATTGTGAGAGAGCGAAAGCAAGCGCTTCATGGGCAGATGAGACAACTGGACGCGTTAAGTCCTTTGAAGGTAATGTCAAGGGGCTACAGCCTGGTGTACGACGATCAGGAGCGGAAGCTGCTGAAATCGATTGAGGACGCTTCTCCCGGCGATCGTATTACGATCAAGCTGAGCGACGGGAAACTGGATTGTCAAGTGAACTCGAAGAGGGGAGACGAAAGATATGGCGGGCAAGAAGAACGAGGAGCTAAGCTTTGAGCAAGCAATGACGCAGCTCGAAACCATTGTCGAGAAGCTCGAAAGCGGAGATGTTCCTCTCGAGAAGGCGATTGAGTTATTTCAGGAAGGCATGGAGCTCTCCAAGCTGTGCGGAGGCAAGCTCGAGCAAGTGGAGAACAAGATTGAACTGTTATTGGAAGCCGACGAAGGCTTTCAGAAAAAACCGTTTGCGGCCGCAAATGAGGATTGAGGGGAACAGCTTGAACGTAAGCACGTCGATTGAAGCCTATCTGATGCAATGCGCCGAGCAAACGGAGCAGTACATGAAATCTTCGCTTCCGCCGGAGTGGAGCATTCCGGAGCCTCTTAGAGAATCCATGCGCTATTCTCTGGAGGCGGGAGGCAAGCGTATTCGGCCTTGCCTGGTCCTGATGGCAGCCGAAGCCGTTAGAGGCGAAGGGGCCGCAGGAGTGCAGGCGCTGCCGGTTGCCGCGGCAGTCGAGTATATTCATACGTATTCTTTGATTCACGATGATTTGCCGGCGATGGATGATGATGATTACCGTCGAGGCAAGCCGACCAATCATAAGGTGTTCGGCGAGGCAATGGCTATCCTTGCCGGGGATGCGCTGCTCACGCATGCCTTCCGCCTGATTTCCCATGCGGGGAAGCAAGGCGAGCTGGACGCGATAACAGCGCTTGCTATCGTGGAGGAGCTTTCGGTTCTTGCCGGGGCGTCGGGCATGGTAGGCGGTCAAGCCGCCGACATTCTGGGCGAGCAAGGCCAGACGACAATCGAAGAGCTCGAATATATACATAAGCACAAAACCAGCGATCTTATCGTATTCTCGGTGAAAGCGGGCGGACGGGTTGGAGGAGCGTCGCAGAAACAGCTGGAGCTTCTGTCTCGCTTCGGAACAAATGTCGGACTTGCTTTCCAAATTCAAGACGACATTCTCGATTTGATCGGGGACGAGAAGAAGCTGGGCAAGAAGGTGAACAGCGATGTCGCGCAGCAGAAGGTGACTTATCCGTATCTCATCGGACTCGAGGAGAGCAAGTCCCTTGTTCGGCAGTTGACACGGGATGCCAAAGAAGCTGTACTCGATGCGGGACTGCATGCTCCGGAGCGATTGCTGCAAATAGCGGATTTCCTCGTATCACGCGACCATTAACGGCATGAAAGCCGTGAATTGGTTGGGAATCTCGAAGCGGTGTGCTATAATCAGTTAAGATGTTGACGTTCATAAGACACCTTACTTAAGCTGTCTTCGAAAGCGAGGAAGAAACGTGCTGCTCCAACAAATACAGGATCCAAAGGATTTGAAAGGCTTAAGCATCGAACAGCTCGAGCAGCTGGCCGAGGAAATACGTCAGTTTCTGATTGAGAAGCTGTCGATTACCGGAGGTCATCTGGCGCCCAATCTGGGCGTTGTCGAGCTGACGATCGCTCTGCATTATTTATACAATAGTCCTCAAGATAAATTCATATTCGATGTCGGCCATCAATCCTATGTTCACAAGATATTGACGGGAAGAATGGACCGCTTCGACACGCTGCGCAAATATCAAGGCTTATGCGGTTTCGTGAAGCGAGCGGAAAGCGAGCATGATGTATGGGAAGCCGGACATAGCAGCACTTCGCTGTCCGCTGCGATGGGCATGGCGCTTGCCCGCGATTTGCGCGGGGAGAAGAACCGCGTGGTGGCCGTTATTGGCGACGGCGCTTTGACGGGCGGGATGGCGCTTGAAGCGCTCAACCATATCGGTCATGAGAAGAAGAATATGCTCATCGTGTTGAATGACAATGAAATGTCGATTGCGCCGAACGTGGGGGCGATGCATCATTATCTCGGCAAGATCCGTTCCGACCGGCATTATCAGAAGGCGAAGGAAGAGCTGTACAGCCTGCTGAACAAGGTGCCGGCAATTGGCGGCAAGCTGGCCAAGACTGCGGAGAGATTCAAGGACAGCCTCAAATATTTGCTGGTCAGCGGCATACTGTTCGAGCAATTCGGCTTAACGTATCTCGGACCTGTCGACGGCCACGACCTGGCTGGCTTGATGGACATTCTGAAACAGGCGGACTCGATTCCAGGTCCGGTGCTGGTGCACGTGCTTACCGTCAAAGGAAAGGGATATTCGCCTGCGGAAGCCGATTCGCACAAGTGGCACGGAGCTTCGCCTTACAAGATCGAATCGGGGAAGATGATTAAGGCGGTAGGTCCCCCGATGTATACGAAAATATTCGGAGACATGCTGATCGAGCTCGCGGAGAAGGATAAGCGAATCGTCGCCGTGACGCCCGCCATGCCGAGCGGCTCCGGGCTGGTGGAATTTGCGGAGCGCTTCCCTGGACGCATGATCGATGTCGGAATTGCCGAACAGCATGCGGCTACGATGAGCGCCGCCCTGGCAATCGAAGGCCTGAAGCCTGTATTCGCAGTCTACTCGACCTTCCTTCAGCGCGCGTATGATCAAGTGGTTCATGACATTTGCCGCCAAAATTTGAATGTGGTATTTGCTATCGACAGAGCGGGCTTTGTCGGTCCGGACGGCGAAACGCATCAAGGCGTCTACGATATAGCCTATCTGAGACATATTCCTAATCTGGTATTGATGATGCCCAAGGACGAAAACGAGCTTCGCTCGATGATGAAGACGGCCATTGCCTATGAGGAAGGGCCTATCGCCGTACGTTATCCTCGTATAAGCGCGCTCGGCGTAGAGCTTGATGCCGATCCGCCGCTGCTGCCGATCGGCAGCTGGGAGACGCTGAGAGAAGGCGATACTTATGTCATTCTGGCGATCGGTCCGATGATCGGCGTAGCCGAGGAAACGGCTGATTCGATGAAGCGCGAAGGCGTAAATGTCGGCATTGTCAACGCCCGATTCATTAAACCTCTGGACGAGGCTATGCTGATGAAGATGGCGGAGGCGGGCAAGCGCCTGATTGTGCTTGAGGAAGGCTCGGTGCTCGGCGGACTCGGAAGCGCTGTGTTGGAATTCTATTCCTTGCAAGCCGTTTATGACGTTCCAGTCCGAATTATCGGCGTGCCCGACCTGTTCGTGGAGCATGGCTCGATTGAAGAGCAGAGGGAAGAGGTCGGATTAACCTCGGAGCGCGTTGCGAACGAAATTCGAACCATGCTTCCGAGAAGAATGAAGAGGGTAACCGGCCAAGCCTGATCGGTCGGCACTTACGGTTAGGAGTACGATGACTATTATTAGCAAGGAACGGATCGATGTATTGCTCGTGGAGCGCGGATTTTTCGACAGCCGCGAGAAGGCGAAGAAGGCGCTCATGGCGGGTCTTGTGCTTGTGAACAACGAGCCTGTCGACAAGAGCGGCATGAAGGTTGACCGCGAAGCCCCTATTAAAGTGAAGGGAGCGCTGCATCCTTATGTAAGCAGAGGCGGACTGAAGCTGGAAAAGGCGCTTCGCGAGTTTGAGATAAGCGTTGATGGCGTCGTCATGCTGGATATTGGCGCATCGACGGGCGGCTTCACGGATTGCGCGCTGCAAAGCGGCGCTGCTTATGTCTATGCGATCGATGTCGGCTACAACCAATTGGATTGGTCGCTCAGACAGCATGCCAAGGTCGGCGTGATGGAGCGGATGAATTTTCGTTACATGACGCCAGAGGATCTCACGGGTCCTCCGCCGGGCTTCGCTACAATTGACGTTTCATTCATATCGCTCAAGCTGATTCTGCCTACTCTCTCGACGTTGCTGCCTCAAGGCTCTGGTGTTGTTGCCTTGATCAAGCCGCAATTCGAGGCCGGCAGGGAGAAGGTTGGCAAGTCCGGCGTCGTGAAGGAGCCTTCCGTGCATCTCGAAGTGCTCGAAGCCGTGCTTGGCATGGCCGCCGGACTCGGGTATGAGCTGCAGGGACTTACCTTCTCGCCGATAACGGGAGGAGAGGGCAATATCGAGTTTCTCGCTTACTGGAAATGGATGGATGCTCCGGAGGCTGAGTTTCCTGATAAAGTGAAACTTGAAGAGCTTGTGAAAGAAGCGAATCAAACGTTTCGTTGGAGCAAATAAGAGCATGGACAGCAAGAGATGTCGACAGTGAACAGCTGATGGACATCTTTTTTTGCTTTACAGCGAAGGATCAAAGTGAGCTTTTTAAACAATCTCTTTACAGATCGATGCAAAATTTGATAGACTGATACCAAACAAACGTTCGCTTAATGGATTGACCTTCATGATTGGTGGTGAGGCGTCTGGGCACTTACGGCGATTGGTTCATTATGCTGATTGCAGGCGGTTTGTTGTTGTTTTGGTTATATCGAGCCTTCTATCGTTGGCTGCATGAGCCGGCTAATGTGAATCGAATAAAGCTGGGCAAAGGCGGGGCTGTCTCTTCGAATGACGAGAATGTGAAGCTGCTTCGCAAGAGGGGCTATGAAGTTACGTCGGGAAAGCATGTGATTCGCATCCCGATCGAGATGGACGACTCACCGCTTGGCAGCGGTACTCGGTTGTACATTGATTATATCGCGGAGAAGGACGACAGCGCATATCTGGTGAAGACGGCCCGCGAGCGGATGCCGATGGATTGGACGGCCAGCGGTGTGAGAGATCGCTTGCTCGTGTATGCCTTGCTGCTGCCGGATTGCAGCGGCGTGCTCTTCGTGGATGCCAAGGAAGGCATCGTTCGCAAGATTGTGTTTCACCTTATCGATTAGAACAAGAGAGGTTGCTGCGTATGAAAGGAATCAGACAGTTCAAAATAAAAGAAATCATATCGAATCAGGAAATCGAAACGCAGGAGGAGTTAGTCGAAGCGCTCCGGCAATCGGGGATGCAGGTTACCCAGGCGACAGTATCGAGAGATATTAAGGAGCTCATGCTCATTAAGGTGCCGCTGGAGGAAGGCCATTCGAAATATTCGCTTCCTCAAGACAATCAAAGGTTCAATCCGATTCACAAATTGAAGCGAGCTCTGCTCGATCATTTCACCAGCATCGACTATACAGATAATCTGGTGGTGCTGAAGTGCTTGCCGGGAACGGCCAATGCAATAGGCGCGATGCTCGACAGCATGGAGTGGAAGGAAGTCATGGGAACCATATGCGGCGACGACACCATCCTTGTCATCTGCCGATCGAAGCAGGAAAGCGATCAAGTTGTAGAACGTTTGCTGTCACTACTCAATTAGGGAGGCATCAGCCATGCTGCGGGAGCTGTCCATCCGAAACTTAGCGGTCATCGAACAAGTCAATGTTTTATTTCATAATGGATTTCATGTATTAACAGGCGAGACGGGCGCGGGCAAGTCGATTTTGATCGATGCGCTCAGCTTGGTTGTTGGAGGCAGAGGCTCAGCGGACATGGTTCGTTATCATTGCGACAAAGCCGAAATCGAAGCCATGTTCGATCTTGGGGCAGTCCATCCCGTCTGGGCTATTCTAGACAGTCTTGGCGTTGCTTACAGCGCCGAGGACATGCTTATTATAAGACGGGAGCTAACGTCGGGCGGGAAGAGCAGCAGCCGAGTGAACGGGCAGCTTGTAACCTTAACCATGCTTCGAGAGATTGGGGAAACTTTGGTCAATATTCACGGACAGCATGAGCATCAGTCACTGCTTCGTACGGACCGGCATTTGGAATGGCTTGATCTGTTCGGAGGCAAGGCGTTGTTGGAGAAGAGGGTTCTTTATAGACAGGCTTATACGAAGCTGACCGGGGTACGCAATGAGTTGCGCAGCATGGAGGAATCTACCAGGCAGAATGAACAAATGCTTGATTTGTACCGATTCCAGATTGAAGAGATATCGACGGCGGAGTTGAAAGAAGACGAAGATGAACAATTGACGGAACAGAAGCGGATTCTGATGTACGCCGAGAAGCGGATGGATGCGGCAGCGGAAGCGCATGCGTCGCTCAGCGGCGGGAAAGGCCTCGACGTCATGAATCGTGCGATAACCAAGCTTAATGATATCATTACCTACGATTCGGCCGTTCTCGGTCCAATTATCGAACAATTGCAGTCTGCGTATTACCAAGCGGAGGATGCTGTCTTCCAGTTGCGCGATTATCGCGACGGGATTGAATCGAATCCGGAAGAGCTGGCCATTGTCGAGGATCGGCTTGATACTATTCATGGATTAAAGCGGAAGTATGGGGAGACCATACCTGATATACTCGCTTATCTTGAAGAGATCACGCTGGAGCGCGACAAAATCGAGAATCGCGATTGCATGCTCGAGGAGCTTCAGCAGCAGGAGATCAAGCTTCGCGAACAGGCGCTCGAGCTTGCCGGTCAATTATCCAAGCTTCGCAGAGCAGCGGCGGAACGTCTCTCAGGGCATATAAAAGAGGAGCTGCGTCAATTGCAGATGAATGCCGAGTTTGAAGTGGGCTTTATGCAAGGCTCCTCGGAAGAGAATCCGGAACGGAAGCTCCATGCGAACGGCTTGGACGAGGCCGTGTTCATGCTGACGACGAATCCGGGAGAGCCGATGAAGCCGCTTAACAAAATCGCTTCCGGAGGCGAAATGTCGCGAATTATGCTTGCTCTGAAGAGCATATTCGCCGAGATTGATCAGGTGCCGGTGCTTGTATTCGATGAAGTGGACACGGGTGTGAGCGGACGCGCAGCGCAAGCCATTGCGGAGAAGATGTCGGCTCTTGCTTTGAGATGCCAGGTTTTCTCCATAACACATCTGCCTCAGGTGGCCTGCATGGCGGATCATCATTATGAAATTCGCAAGGCGGTGAAAGCCGAACGAACATCGACTTCCGTCAGCGAGCTGCATGCTGCACAGCGCATTGACGAATTGGCGAGAATGCTCGGAGGCGTGGAAATCACGGAAAAAACAAGGCATCATGCTCAAGAAATGCTTGATTTGGCGCTTGAATTGAAGGGAGCGTAATGGAAGGCATTCTGGGAATGTTTTTGCTGACATAAAAGATGGGGCGAAGGGTAACTTAAAGGTACGCCATTGGCGATTATCCTTTTTCGTCATGCGATGGAATGACAGGGAGCGTGAAATCATTGAACTCCAATCAAAGGAAGCGATGGTTTGGACTGGTTCTCGTTATCTTCATTTGCACGGTCGGGTTCTCTTCTCCGTTTCAGCAATTCGCCGCATTTCCGAATGAACTGCGTTTATTCTCCGGCCAGATGAAACGACTTCAATATGGAGTTCCTGTGCATGCTGAGGTAACGGTTGATCCACAGATGCTGCAAATTAACGGATCAACAAAGCAATCTTTATCCGTTAATTTAAACGAACCGCTGTCGGTGCAGCCAAATCAAAGCGGACAGACGAACATGAAGGTGAAATTATTTGGTAAAATTCCTTTTAAGACGGTCAAAGTAAATGTCGTACCAGATTTACGAGTCATTCCGGGGGGGCAAACCATCGGAGTCAAGGTGAAGTCGGCAGGGATTCTAATCGTTGGGCATCATCAAGTGATGGATGAATCAGGGCATAAACAATCGCCCGGGGAAGCGGCCGGATTAAAGCTTGGCGATTTGATTACCTCGATCAATGGTTCGCCGATCAATGAAGTGAACAAAGTGGGGGCGATCTGCGAGCAATTCGGCGAAACGAGAGAACCGCTTCATATTACTTATAAGCGCGATGGGAAATTAAGCAGCACAACGCTGAGCCCAATCTTCGATGCGGACGACAAAGCTTGGCGATTAGGCTTGTATATTCGCGACTCGGCTGCCGGCGTTGGCACATTGACCTTCTATGCTCCCGATCATGGCGTGTACGGAGCGCTGGGACATGTGATTACGGACATGGATACTCAGACGCCGATTGAAGTGGGGACAGGTCAAATTCTGCAATCCAGCGTGACTTCAATTAACAAAAGCGAGACTGGGGATCCAGGATCAAAGCATGCCACATTCGTCAAAGAAGGCCGCATTCTCGGCAATATCGAGAAGAATACGCCTTTCGGCATTTTCGGCAAGATGGCGATCGCTCCTGAACACAGCTACAGCCCCAAGTCAATGCCGGTCGCATTCGCGGAGGATGTAAAGGAAGGGCCCGCTCAGATTCTTACGGTTGTTAATGGTCAGAAGGTGGAGCGTTACAATATTGAAATCGCACATGTGTCGAAGCAGACGGGACCGGCTACGAAGGGCATGGTTATCAAGATTACCGATAAGCGGTTGCTTACGAAGACCGGCGGCATTGTGCAGGGCATGTCCGGCAGCCCGATCATTCAAGACGGTAAGCTGGTCGGGGCAGTAACGCATGTATTCGTGAATGATCCAACCTCGGGTTACGGTTGTTTTATCGAATGGATGCTCCAAGATGCGGGCATATTGATGAAATCTTCTCCCAATTGGCTGAAGGAAGCGGCATGATTATGGAAAGCTGAGTCAAGCTTCCTTACCACATCAGGAAGGCCTCGATAGAGGTTTTCTCAAAAAAGAAACGTCTTCAGCAATGTAGGCATTGCGAAGGCGTTTGTTTTCATTGACTATAATTTTCGACATCGTCTGTCGAAGCGAAGCGAATAAATTCGAAACATGGAACAAAATATTTATTATATCGAAGAAGGATAAAAAAATAAAGAAAAAAGATTTTCGACAGAAGGAATTCCATTCTTAATGTCGAAAACTTAAGTCAGACAGCCAATGAATTCATGCATAAATATCATTTAAGGGAGGATAAAACTTTGCAGAAGATCGAGGTATTGTTAGCAGATGACAACAGAGAATTTACAAACCTGTTATCGGAATACATATCCGAACAAAGTGATATGAATGTAAGCGGCGTTGCGTATAACGGTGAGGAGGTGATAAGACATCTCGAGCAGGACAGGAATGTGCCGGATGTGCTTATCCTTGATATAATCATGCCTCATTTGGATGGACTTGGCGTGCTTGAACGCCTAAGGGAAATGAACCTCTCACCCATGCCTAAGATTATTATGCTGACGGCATTCGGTCAGGAGAATATTACTCAGAAAGCCGTACAGCTCGGAGCATCGTATTATATATTGAAGCCGTTTGATATGGACGTTCTTGCCAATCGCATCCGTCAATTGGTGGGAACCTCGGGTTTCTCTTCATCCGCCAGCTACAACACGGGTTCGGCGACAGTCAAATCCAATGTTGTGCCGCTTGGCAAAGGGAAAAACCTGGACGCCAATATTACGAGCATCATTCACGAAATTGGCGTTCCCGCACATATTAAGGGCTATCAGTATCTTCGCGAAGCGATTACGATGGTGTATAATAACATCGAAATTCTTGGCGCCATCACGAAGACGCTCTACCCGGCAATTGCAGAGAAATTCAAAACGACGCCATCTCGCGTCGAACGCGCCATCCGCCATGCCATTGAAGTCGCCTGGACGCGCGGCAACATTGATTCCATCTCGCATC
Source organism: Paenibacillus sp. HB172176 (assembly GCF_011947265.1). Lineage (GTDB taxonomy): Bacteria > Bacillota > Bacilli > Paenibacillales > Paenibacillaceae > Pristimantibacillus. The sequence goes on along the minus strand of NZ_JAATHD010000002.1, from coordinate 359,140 downwards.
TGTTCGGATATACCATCAACATCAGCAAGTCGAAGCCGACCAATAGCGAATTTATCGCGATGGTGGCGGATAAGCTGAGGATTGAGCATAAGGTTTCATGAAAGCGTTAGACTGCCGGGAACAAGGCTGATATATGCGCAAGGACCAGGGATAGCCGAATGCGTGCATGAAAGGTTATTTGCAAATAGGAGGGGTCTCTATGTTGTCCATTGGACGGCCGGAGGCTTCTTTTTTTCCTGATTCATCTTATGATGGCAAAAAAATAAGGCCCTTGCGGGATACCCTATTTGTAATCGACTCTTCGATTCAGATAAACATTGCTGCCGTAAAGCTGAATTAAACGATTCGATTCTTCTTTGACAAATCCGCGAATATCTTGCAGGCGTTGTTGACGCGGCTGTATTGTTTCTTTCACCTTTCCTTCAACAAAAACATCGAAAACGATACGCATGGGATCACCTCATTCCTACTGGACTCTGTCCATCATACGCATGTAAGATTTCTGCTGTATTATTCGCAATCCTGAAATTTGTAAAAGTTATGCTTAATCATTATCTCCATGTTAACGAACCGGTTCAGCCTTGAGGCTTCGGCGGACGCGGGCGTTTCTCTTTGAATCGAGGCGCAACGTAATTCCGTTTCCGATCTCTGAAGAAGGTCCAGCCTCCGATAAACCCGACTCCTACGGCAAACATGAGCAACCCAAGCAGAAAGGTTAGCCAATGAAAATCAGGCGTAATCGTATCATCCCCGAATTCGGAGAAATAATTAAAAACCGAATCTTTCATTTTCAAAAAACCGATGCATGCTATAACGCCTGGAATAACAAGCAATAAAACAGCGATAAAGCGGGACATAATCATTCTCATAACGACTGCTGCTCCTTCTTACAAAAGAATTGAAAAGAAGCCTGACGGCTCTTATCATCATAACGCTTTCGGGGAAATGTGTCTATTTGACAATCGTGAAGTGAAATGCTGTTCCAAAAGGGGTACAATAGAGTTGGAGTTTGATTGAATATCGGCATTTATTAATAATAATCGAAAGAACATGGATGCATATTGGAGGCGGCAGGATGACAATTGAAGTAGATGTAGCCATATTAGGCGGAGGCCCAGGGGGCTATACGGCGGCAATTCGTGCGGCTCAGGAAGGCAAGAGGGTTGCTTTGGTTGAGATGGACAGGCTCGGAGGCACCTGTCTTCACAAGGGCTGTATTCCAAGCAAATCACTGCTGAGAAGCGCAGAGGTCTATCGGACGCTGCTAGACGCGGATCAATTCGGTATTGCGGTAGATCGTTCGCATATTGCTGTTGATTTCGGTCAGGTTCAAAGGCGCAAGGATGATACAGTGGAGCAGCTTCATAGAGGCTTGCAAGGTTTGATGAAGAAGCATGGCATTACGATTGTGAAGGGGAAAGGCAGGATTATCGGTCCGTCCATCTTCTCACCCAGAAGCGGCTCGCTGGCGGTGGAGCTGGAGGATGGCGAGATGGAATCGGTTGTTTCAACGAATCTGATTATCGCAACAGGCTCAAGACCGAGGCTGCTGCCAGGCCTCGAACCGGATGGCGTACATATTCTGACAAGCGATCATGCGCTCGCGCTGGAGGAGCTGCCGACTTCGATTCTGATTGTCGGAGGCGGCGTCATTGGCGTGGAATGGGCGTCCATGCTGCAGGATTTCGGCGTTCAAGTAACGCTGATTGAAGCTGGTGCGAGACTGCTTCCCGGCGAAGATACGGAAGTGTCTGCAGCGCTTGCAAAGCAGCTTGGCAGAAGAGGCGTAAGGATCATAACGAGCGCCAGCTTGAAGACGGAGTCGTATCAATCGGGCGATGAAGGAATTACGCTTTCGGCGACAACGCCGGATGGGGATGTTATTCTGACCTCGGAGAAGCTGCTTCTTTCGATTGGCAGACAAGCGAATGTAGAGGGCATCGGATTGGAAAATACCGATATCCGCACTGTCGACGGTTTCATCTATGCGAATGAATTCGGGCAAACAAGCGAGCCCCATATTTACGCGATTGGCGATGTTGTCGGCGGCGTTCAGCTCGCTCATGCCGCTTCGCATGAAGGCATAGCTGCCGTGCAGCATTTGACGGGAAGCACACCGGCGCACACGCCGCCTCATCTTATTCCGAGATGCATCTACTCCAAGCCGGAGATCGCTTCCTACGGTTTGACGGAGGATGGCGCCAGAACGAAGGGCCATGATATGAAAATCGGCAAAATTCCCTTTCAGGCGATTGGCAAAGCGCTTGTACTCGGCGAAGCGGAAGGCTTCGTCAAAGTAATTGCGGATCGCAAGACCAATGACATTCTTGGGGTCCATATGATCGGACCGCATGCGACTGATTTGATCTCCGAGGCTGCGCTTGCAGGCTGGCTGAACGCGACGCCATGGGAAGTTGGCGCGATGATACACCCGCATCCGACTTTGGCGGAGGCGCTGGGTGAAGCGATGTTGGCGGTTGACGGCAACGCGATTGCGTTCTAAATTCAATTCGCAAGCCTGTTTTCTTTTTGCCCCGCAACAGGTTATAATGAATATGATGTGGTCTTAGTACCAGGTTATAATATCAGGCGAATAAGGAGGAATATCTTTATGGCCCAAGCATCAACGAAGAATGATAATCGTCACTCCGCCTTAGGATTAAGCGATGAGCAAGCTATTGATATGTATAGGATTATGAATGCCGCCAGAAAGTTCGACGAGCGAATGCTGCTGCTGCAGCGCGCTGGCAAAATCAATTTCCATGTTTCCGGCATTGGCCAAGAGGTGGCGCAGGTAGCGGCGGCCTTCGCGCTCGATCGGGAGCAGGATTATTTCTTGCCGTATTACCGCGACTATGGCTTTGTTTTGTCGGTCGGCATGACCCTCAGAGAGCTTCTGCTGTCCGTTTTCGCGAAAGCGGAGGATCCTAACAGCGGCGGACGTCAAATGCCGGGACACTTCGGCTCGAAGAAGCTTCGAATCGTGACAGGCTCAAGTCCCGTGACGACTCAGGTGCCGCATGCTGTAGGCTTTGCTCTGGCGTCGAAGATGAAGAGGAAAAGTTTCGTCAGCTTCGTGACGTTCGGCGAAGGCTCGAGCAATCAAGGCGACTTCCACGAGGGATGCAACTTCGCGGGCGTACATAAGCTGCCCGTCATCTTCATGTGCGAAAATAATCAATATGCGATTTCCACTCCGCTGAACAAGCAGGTTGCCGGGAAAATTTCCGATCGGGCGCAGGGCTATGGCTTCGATGGCGTGAGGGTCGATGGAAATGACGCGCTGGAGGTATTCAGCATCGTGAAGAAGGCACGCGAGAAAGCGGCGAACGGCGGCGGTCCGACTTTGATCGAAGCGATGATGTACCGCCTGTCGCCTCACTCCACTTCCGACAATGATCTTGCGTATCGTACGAAGGAAGAGGTTGATCTTCATCGGGGCAAAGACGGCCTTCCGTTGTTCAAGCAATATTTGATCGATTGCGGTATCTGGAGCGAGGAACAGGATGCGGAGATGCAGCTCGCAATTCGCAAGGAGCTTGATGAAGCAACCGAATACGGCGATAAAGCGCCATTTCCCGCGCCGGAGTCGATTCTGCAGCATGTATACGCCAATGACATGGAGCAAGGAGGCAGACGCTGATGGCGGTTATGGATTATATTGAAGCCATTCGATTGGCGATGAAGGAAGAGATGGAACGGGATGAGGATGTTTTCGTTCTTGGCGAGGATGTCGGAGCCAAGGGCGGCGTATTCACCACGACCAAAGGCCTCAGCGAGCAGTTCGGAGAGGAGCGGTCTCTCGATACTCCGCTGGCGGAGTCCGCAATAGCTGGAGTCGCGATCGGCGCCGCGATGTACGGGATGAAGCCGATAGCGGAGATGCAATATTCGGATTTCATGTTCCCGGCGACGAATCAGATCATAAGCGAAGCGGCGAAGATCCGTTACCGCTCCAATAATGACTGGAGCTGTCCGCTCGTGATTCGCGCACCGATCGGAGGAGGGATATTCGGCGGGCTCTATCATTCTCAGTGTCCGGAATCGGTCTTCTTCGGCACGCCGGGTCTCAAGATTGTCGCGCCATACCGGGCGTACGATGCGAAGGGCTTGTTGAAGGCGGCGGTACGCGATGAAGATCCTGTGCTGTTCTTCGAGAACAAGAAATGCTATAAGCTGATTAACGGCGAAGTGCCCGAAGAGGATTATATTGTCGAGATTGGCAAGGCGAATGTACTGCGAGAAGGCGAAGATATTACGGTTATCGGCTACAGCATGCCGCTGGTCTTCGTTGAACAGGCTGCCAAGGAGCTTGAGGAAGAGGGTATCAGCGCGCATATTCTCGATCTGAGAACACTGCAGCCGCTCGATAAGGAAGCGATTCTCGAGGCGGTTCGCAGAACGGGGAAAGTGCTTATTGTTCATGAAGACAACAAGACAGGCGGCGTCGGCGCGGAAGTAGCCGCGATGATCTCCGAGGAGCTGCTCTACGAGCTTGATGCGCCGATCATGCGGCTGTGCGGACCCGATGTGCCCGCCATGCCGATCAACCCGCCGGGAGAGAAGTTTTTCATGCTGAACAAAGAAAAGGTTATAACCGCAATGCGAAAGCTGGCGCAATATTAATTTATTCATTATGCGCGAATAGCATGGGTATCAGTTGGGAGTTGATAGGATTGAAAACAATGATAGAGATTGCCGTGCCTCAACTGGCGGAGTCGCTAGTATCCGCCACAATCGATAAATGGCTGAAGCAGCCCGGAGATCATGTGGACATCTATGAGCCGATTTGCGAGATATTGACGGACAAGGTCAACGCAGAGCTGCCGTCGACTGTGTCGGGAACCTTGCGGAAGATACTTGTAGGCAATGGCGAAACTGTGCCTGTCGGGACGGCTGTATGCATCATTGAGACGGAAGGTCAGCTGCCTTCTTCCTCTTCAGATAGCGGGAGCGCAAGCGATTCGGACGTTCGGGAGTCCGCGGCGTCGGATGTTCGAGTTGAGCAGCAGACTGTCGAGTTCGACGAAGACGCGCCGATGCGCAATCGTTTCTCGCCTGCTGTTCAGAAGCTGGCCGCGGAGCACAGCATCCGTCTTGCGGATGTTCCCGGAACAGGACTCGGGGGACGGATTACCAGGAAGGATGTGCTTGCGTTTGCCGCATCCAAGCCGAAGCAAACATCCGCAGTCGGCAGCTCTGCCGCTTCCTTCGATCCGAAGTCGCAGGTGCGTTCCTCTGGCATCCATCTGTCCGAAACACCGCGCATTCCGAAGATTGAGGTGGAAAACGGCTCGAATCCGGGTCGCGGCGAGACCTTTATCGATGTGACGCCGCTGCGCAACACGATAGCGAGAAATATGAAGCATAGCGCCAGCGAAATTCCGCATGCATGGACGATGATCGAAGTGGATGTCACCAATCTGGTCATGCTGCGAAATAAGCTGAAGGATGAATTCATGAAGCGGGAAGGCATTAATTTGACCTATCTGGCATTCCTCCTCAAGGCTGTCGTCAACGCAATCAAGGATTATCCCATCATGAATTCCACTTGGGCGGTTGACAAGATTATCGTGAAGCGCGATATTAATATTTCGCTTGCGGTGGGCACAGAGGATTCGGTTCTGACGCCGGTTATCAAAAATGCGGATCACAAAAACGTAGCCGGCCTGGCCAAGGAAATTGATGAGCTGGCTCGCAAGACAAGGGAAGGGAAGCTTTCGTTGTCCGATATGCAGGGCGGTACGTTCACGGTGAACAATACCGGTTCCTTCGGCTCCGTGCTTTCCTACCCGATCATTAATTATCCGCAGGCGGCGATTCTGACCTTCGAATCGATCGTGAAGCGCCCGGTCGTTATCAACGACATGATTGCTGTGCGGTCCATGGCGAATCTTTGCTTGTCTCTCGACCATCGTATTCTTGACGGCGTTATATGCGGCAGATTTCTGCAGCGGGTGAAGGATAATCTTGAAAGCTTCAATCTGGAGAGCAAGCTGTATTAAGAGGTATGGAGTACAACATGGCTGGAGGCGAAGGCATGACGACGGAGACCAGAATCATTGAAGCGAATTATTTGGGCACCCTTCCGTATGCGGAAGCATGGGACCTGCAGAAGACATACGTGAAGGAAATCGATAAGGAGGAGCGTCCGGAGACGCTTCTCCTTCTTCAGCATCCGCCCACCTATACGATGGGCTCGGACAAGCATCCGGAGCATCTGCTTCTCGGCGAGGACGAGTTGAACGAACGGGGCATATCGCTGTTCCAGATTGATCGCGGCGGCGATATTACCTATCATGGACCTGGACAGTTGGTCGGTTATCCCTTGCTCTATCTGGATGCGGTCGGCCTTGATCTGCACGCGTATCTGCGAAAGCTGGAGCAGGTTATCATCAACTGGCTCGCGCAATATGGTATAGAAGGGGGCAGAAAGCCGGAATATACAGGGGTGTGGGTCGGTGACGAGAAAATAGCCGCGATTGGCGTGAAATTCAACAAAGCGAAGCATCGCAGAGGCTTTATAACAAGTCACGGCTTTGCGCTCAATATTAAATCCGGCATTGCGGCGGAAGGCTTCGCGGGAATTGTGCCTTGCGGCATTCAGCAATACGGCGTGACATCCTTTAATGATTTGACCGGATTGTCTCTATCCGTCGAGGAAGCCTCCATGGAACTGCTGCCTTATTTCCAGAAGGAATTCGGCAAACTGTAAGGAAGATTGAACCTTAACTGCCGAATAATGAGCCGATTCCGGCCAGCAAAGTGGAGATAACCAGAGCGGACACCACGACAATGGCGACAATGCGGACGATTTTTTGTTGACGCATAGTGAAGAAAGCTCCTTTCCTTGGAGAGAATAGTATGGGCATGAAGCAAGATGCCTGTCTTGCTATTGTATACGAAACGGAAGGATGGTGGAAAGCCCTGTGATTCAAAAGGAGAGATTGATTCAGGAATTCATGGAGCTCGTGCAGGTTGACAGCGAGACGAAGCATGAGGAGCAAATCAGCAAGGTGCTCAAACAAAAATTCGAGGCTCTCGGCCTCGCCATCAGCGAAGATGATGCGGCTGCCAAGACGGGTCATGGCGCGAACAATCTGTTCGCGATGCTGGAGGGATTCGGCGAGCATGCCGATGCGGGTACGATCTTCTTCACCTGTCATATGGATACCGTTGCGCCCGGCAAAGGCATCAAGCCTCAGCTTGACGATGACGGATACATCCGCAGCGACGGCACGACGATTCTCGGAAGCGATGACAAAGCGGGGATTGCGGCAATGCTTGAAGCGATTCGCGTCGTGAAGGAGCAGGGAATCTCTCATGGAAGGATTCAATTCGTCATTACGGTCGGAGAAGAATCGGGCTTGCTCGGAGCGAGGTCGCTGGATCGAACGAAGCTGAAGGCGAAATTCGGATATGCTCTGGATTCGAACGGCAAAATTGGAGATATTGCAGTAGCCGCGCCAACTCAGGCGAAGATTACGATCAAGATGTTCGGCAAATCAGCCCATGCCGGCGTGAATCCAGAAGATGGCATCAGCGCTATTCAAGTTGCTTCGAAGGCGATCTCGAAGATGCCGCTTGGCAGGATCGACAAAGAGACAACAGCCAATATCGGTCGATTCGAAGGGGGCGGCGCGACCAATATCGTCTGTGATTATGTACTGCTGAGCGCGGAAGCTCGAAGCATCGTCCAGCATAAGCTGGACGCGCAGGTTGAGGCCATGCGCAATGCGGTCGCGTCTGCGGCGGCGGAGCATGGCGCGCGGGCTGAATTCGACAGCGAGCTTGTCTATCCGGCGTATCGGTATGACGACAGCGATCCTGTCGTCCAACTGGCTAGCAGGGCGATTGAGGCGATTGGCGCTGTGCCGGGAACTTTCCATTCGGGAGGCGGCAGCGATGCGAACGTCTTTAACGGGCTGGGCGTGCCTACGGTTAATCTGGCTGTTGGGTACGAGCATATCCATACGACCAAGGAACAGATCAAAGCGGATGACTTGGCGAAGGTGGCTGAACTGGTCGTTTCAATTATTCAACAAGCCGCTTCTTTGCCAGCTTAAGCTTGCGCCATGCCCGGTTTTTTCGATCGATCGCGATGGAGGAGCCGGACTGAGTACGGATAGAAGAGCGGCAGTTAGTGAGATGAGCGAGCAGAGATGCGCCTTCGGCGGATGAGGCAAGCTTTCGCAGCTGATGGCGCAGCTCCCAGCCTTTGCCGACAAGACGCAAGTGTCGATGCGATATATATTGTTTCATTCATAATCACTCCGATCCAAAGGTTATAGACCATGATATGAACGGCACGGACAAGTTATGCCAGAAAAGCAGCGGAGGTGGGATGCGCATGAACACGGACTCGAACAGTGAGCTTAATAGGGAAGAAACGGTGAAATCCGACGAAATTTTCAAGGGGAAAATGATTTCGCTTCAAGTAGATACTGTCGCTCTGCCAAACGGCAAACATGCGACGAGGGAAATTGTCAAGCATCCGGGGGCTTCAGCGGTAATGGCGCTTCTGAATGGAAAGTTGCTGGTTGTGGAGCAATTCAGAAAGCCGCTTGAGAAATGTCTGATCGAAATTCCCGCAGGCAAGCTCGATTCGGGTGAAGATCCGATGGAGGCGGCTGCCAGGGAGCTGGAGGAGGAAACGGGCTATCGCGCGAAAAAATTGACCCTCCTTAACTCGTTCTATACATCGCCGGGATTTGCGGACGAGAAGCTCTATCTCTATTTTGCGGATGAGCTTGAACAAGGCGTTCAGAATCCGGATGAGGACGAAGAATTGATCGTGAAGGCTATTACGATGGAGCAAGCGGAGAAGTATTTGGCGGAAGGGCGTATTGACGACGCGAAGACCGTGCTTGCCGTGTACGCCTGGAAGCTATATATTGCGCGTGGGCAATGGCAAGGATAAAGATTCATCATACCCGTCCTTGTCCCGACATATCCTAAGGGAGAGGCTGCAAGCTTGGCTGTCTGCCGGCTTCGGATCGGCCATTCTGCTTAGGAGGGACAAGCGCTGGTGAAAACCCATCTGAATTTGTACGTATTCGTTTCTGTTCTCTTCTTGGTCGGCGGCATGTTCGGCGCTTTGCTCTTCCATGCGCTGACCTTCGAGCAACAGCAGGATTTGACAGCGGAGCTTCAAAGATATATGGATATATCGGGTACAGGGATTGGCATGAGCGAAACCGAGATATTCTGGAACCGGTTTTTCTTTCACATGAAATGGATTATACTGATCGGCGTGCTCGGAGTTACGGTTATTGGATCGCCGGGGATATTAATTTTGAATTTTTTGAAAGGAACTCTGGTAGGCTTCTCGGTAGGTGCGATTGTCAGCGAGTATGCCTGGAAGGGTATTCTGATTGCCATGGCGGCCGTGGCGCCGCAAAATGTGGTCATCGTGCCCGCCATAATCATTACGAGCGGAGCGGCGATTTCGTTCTCGTTGTTTTTGATTAAGCACAGGCTGCTGCAGAAGGGCGGCGAGCTCATGCCTCAGTTGGGCTCGCTCGCTTCCACGGTCATTCTGATGTTGCTGCTGTTGGCGGGTGTCTCGCTGTTCGAGGCGTATGTGTCTCCTTCCTTCATCAGTTGGGCTGTCTCGTTGCTCGAGCCGCCCGCTCCCCTCGCGTGATGTCAAAAGGTTTGACTTTGAAGCCTTTTAGCCTCTATAATGGGTTGAAGTTATTTCTGCTTTAATGTGTTGGACCATCGTAGGGGGAGAGTTATGGAAGCCCGGATTGAGAAGATAAAGCAACAATTACAGTCGCAGGGCTACAAGCTGACCCCGCAGCGGGAAGCAACCGTGCGCATACTGCTGGAGAACGAGGAAGATCATTTAAGCGCCGAGGATGTATTCATGCTCGTAAGAGACATCGCTCCCGATATCGGGCTTGCGACGGTCTATCGAACTCTGGAGCTGCTCAGCGAGATGCATGTTGTCGAGAAGATGAATTTCGGTGACGGTGTTGCCAGATATGATCTGCGTACGGACAGCAACAAGCATCATCATCATCATCTGATTTGCGTGCAATGCGGAGCGATGGACGAGATCAAGGAGGACTGGCTGCTTCCGCTTGAGGAACGTCTGGAGAAGGAGTTCAACTTCTTTGTCGTGGATCATCGACTGGATTTTCAAGGCGTTTGCCGCAGATGCAGAGAGAAGGAAAAACAAGAAGATAGAGAAGATAGCAAGGACTCATCCAAATAGACGACTGTGTGAACCGATTGACGGGGATCGCGGTCGTTTTTCAATTCTTCCGCATCGTCTTGTCGCACATAGGATGAAGTATGGCGCGGCATAAATAGGGAGCAAGCTGGATAAGGTATCGCTGAGGAAGTTATAAATATGGAGGCGAGCTGAAATGATTATAGGCGTTCCGAAGGAAATCAAGGAGAGCGAATACCGCGTTGCGATAACGCCGGCAGGAGTGACCATGCTTGTCGCGGCAGGACATCAGGTTGTTGTCGAGAAAAGCGCGGGGGAAGGAAGCGGCTTTCCCGATGAGGATTACTTGCGTGAAGGCGCCTCGATCGAAGATTCAGCTGCGGCTGTATGGGCTGCGGCGGATATGATTATGAAGGTGAAGGAGCCGCTTCCGGAGGAATATGGCTATTTCAAGCAGAATTTGCTGCTCTTCACGTATCTTCATCTTGCGGCCTCTCCCGGGCTGACGAAGGAACTGGTCGAAAAGCAAGTGACAGCGATCGCTTATGAAACGATACAGCTGGATAACGGCAGTCTGCCCCTTCTGACGCCGATGAGCGAGGTTGCGGGACGCATGTCCGTGCAGGTGGGCGCACAATTTTTGGAAGCCTTCAACGGCGGGAGAGGCGTGCTGCTTGGCGGCGTGCCCGGAGTTCCTCCGGCAGAGGTGGTCATAATCGGGGGAGGGATTGTGGGCGTTAATGCGGCGAGAATGGCTCTTGGATTGGGAGCGAATGTCGTCGTCATCGAGAAAAGCGCAGATCGCATGCGAGCGCTGGACGATATGCACCGGGGACAACTCCGGACGCTGATGTCAAGTCCGTATCATATCGCGGAAGCGGTCAGCAAGGCCGATCTTGTCATCGGGGCGGTGCTTATTCCAGGGGCCAAAGCGCCGCACCTCGTAACCGAGGATATGGTGAAGCGAATGCGAAAAGGGACGGTTATCGTTGACGTCGCGGTGGATCAGGGCGGGTCGATCGCCACGGTCGACAGGCCAACTACGCATAAGAATCCGATTTATGTGAAGCATGACGTCATCCATTATGCGGTCGCCAACATTCCGGGAGCGGTGCCGAGAACCTCGACCTTTGCCTTGACGAATGTCACTATGCCTTATGTGCTGGAATTAGCCAATCACGGCATGTATGAAGTAACGATGAGCAAGCCGCTGCAGCGCGGAGTGAACACTCATGCAGGAACGGTCATGAACGAGCAGGTTGCGGCTGCGACGAACATGAATTATATATCCTTTTCGAACTGGGCGGACAGTGCCACTGGAAACTTGCCCCAGCCTTAGCGCGCAGGTAGCGGGATGTTTCTAATCCCTCTCTTTCTATGCGAAGCTCCTGCTCATAAACCACGCTTGTCCTTCATAAGTTGTTAGGAGCAGGCTCTTAATAGCAGGAAGGGATAGGAGGGTGTCCGATGGTTGTATCCTTGCGCAGATGGGCAAGCAGGCTGCTGTTCATCGCTTTGTTTTTTGCACTGCTCCTGCTAGCCGCAGGAGGCTACGGGTGGCTCATTGAAGTCGTGTCTCCCGTTCATCCGTACGCGAAGCCGAAAGGGGATGCGATGAAAGTGTTCGTCACAGACCCGGCAGCGCCGGAAGGCGGCAATTCAGCCGATCGGCTCCGCTGGTTTTATTGGTACGGGGAATAGTTGCAGCTTCAAGCAGGAAATGCCGCGTCGAATGTTGAATGTTTTGGACAGGAGAAGAAAGCAGCTTGAAAGGAAGTTATGATGAGAACGCATATGTCCGCTTACATGAATCATCTGAAAGAGGAGAAGAGACTCTCCTACAATTCGATTACCTCTTATGAACGGGATTTGAATTTGTTCCTTCACTATTTGGAGCGGCAAGGGATAGCTGAGGTCTGCGACGTGCAACGCAGCCATCTTTCCCGTTATATGCTGGAGCTTAAGGAGCAGGGGAGGAAGACGGCCACGATTTCTCGCCATCTTGTATCCCTTAAGGCCTTCTTCCTGTATCTGACTCTTAACGGGATTATTCCCGGCGATCCCACGCTGCACATCGCATCGCCCAAGCAAGAGAAGAAGACGCCGAACGTCATCACAGAAGCAACGACGAACGCATTGCTGGATACGCCAAAGACCTGCAATCCTTCAGGCAAGAGAGACAAGGCGATGCTGGAGCTGCTTTATGCGACCGGCATCCGGGTGTCGGAGCTGGTCGCGCTCAACGTGGAGCATCTGAATTTGCAGCTTGGCTTCATTCAATGCTTGGGAAGTCAGATGAAGGAGAGAATCGTGCCCATAGGCAAGCCGGCTCGAACGGCGCTTACCGACTATTTGGACGAAGGAAGAGATCAATTAATAACGGACCGGGATTCCCAGTCGGCGATGTTCCTTAACCATCTCGGAACGCGCATGACGAGACAAGGCTTCTGGAAGATGATCAAAAAATATGCCCGCGAAGCGCAGATCGAGGATGAGATTACCCCTCATACGCTGCGTCATTCCGTCGCGGCGCATCTGCTCGACAATGGAGCGGATGTTCGTACGGTGCAGGAGCTTCTCGGGCATTCGGATATCTCGACAACTTTGAAATATTCGCAGCTGTCCAGAGGCAGACTGAAGGAGCAATACATAAGCGCGCATCCAAGAGCGTAGCATGCAGCTTCATTCCGCATGCTTCTGAAGGCAAGGCTGCGCGGTCAATAGAAAAGAGGCAGAGGATGAAATTTCGAAGAATAGCCGTTATCGTACTCGATAGCGTAGGCATTGGCGAATTGCCCGATGCGCCGGATTTCGGCGATGCGGGCTCCAACACATTAGGACATATCGCGGAACGAGTTCCGTCATTGAAGCTGCCGCATATGCGCAGTCTCGGCCTCGGCCGAATCGCTCCCATTGCGGATTGGAGTCATGAACCGAAGCTGTCGTCTTCGGCCTATTACGGGAAGATGGCGGAGGTTTCATCAGGCAAGGATACGATGACCGGACATTGGGAGCTGATGGGACTGAAGATCGAGGTTCCTTTCCGAACCTTCCCGGACGGTTTTCCTGAAGAGCTTATTCAAGCCTTCGAGGGAGGAACGGGACGCAAGGTAATTGGGAACAAATCGGCGAGCGGAACCGCTATCCTGGATGAGCTTGGGGAAGAGCAAATGAAAAGCGGAGCATGGATTGTGTACACCTCCGCGGACAGCGTGTTTCAAATCGCCGCGCATGAGGAAATTATTCCGCTGGAGGAGCTGTACGAGGCATGCAAGCTGGCAAGAAGGCTTACGAGCGAAGAACGATTCGCGGTCGGCCGCGTCATAGCAAGGCCCTATATCGGGATGCCGGGAAGCTTTCAGCGTACTCCTCATCGCCATGATTATGCGGTCAAGCCTCCGCAGCCGACGGTGCTCAGCTCGCTGAAGGATAAGGGCCTCGATGTCATCGCTGTCGGCAAGATTAATGACATCTTTGATGGAGAGGGCATCACGGAGGCCTCCTCCACAGTAAGCAACGAAGACGGCATCAGGCAAACGATCGAGCGATTGGGGCAGCCTTTCCGCGGTCTGCTCTTTACGAATCTGGTCGAATTCGATTCTCTGTACGGACATCGCCGCGACCCGGAGGGCTACGCGGCAGCCTTGGAGCAATTCGACCAGGCTGTTCCCGCGCTGCTGGAGCAGCTGACCCAGGAGGATTTGCTTGTTATTACGGCCGATCACGGCAATGATCCCACTTACGCCGGAACGGATCATACGAGAGAATATGTGCCGGTTCTGTTGTACAGTCCTGCTTTCGGCAATGGAGGCGAGCTGCAGCCGCGCTCGACCTTCGCGGATCTTGGCGCGACGATCGCGGATAATTTCGATGCGCCTCCTCCGCCGAACGGAAGCAGCTTTCTGAGTATGCTTCATGCTAAAGATCAATCATAAAGGAGATTAAAAAGATGAATACAATAACCTCGGCCCATATTCAAGAAGCGGCTGAATACATAAGCGCAATAACCGCAATCAAGCCTGAAATCGGCCTGATTCTGGGTTCGGGTCTTGGTGTGCTCGGCGATCAGTTGGAGCAGCCGGTGATCATTCCCTATCAGGATATCCCGCATTTCCCGGTATCGACAGTAGAAGGACATGCCGGCGAGCTCGTGCTGGGGAGATTGTCAGATCGGGCCGTGATGCTTATGCGAGGCAGATTCCATATGTACGAAGGCTACGGTCCGGAGTTGACCGCCTTCCCCGTTCGCGTTATGAAGGCTTTGGGCGCAGGTTCGCTGCTCGTTACCAATGCGGCGGGAGGCATCAATCTATCCTATGCGTCAGGCAATTTGATGCTGATTTCCGATCATCTTAATCTGACTGGACGAAATCCGCTGGTTGGCGCGAATGATTCCCAGCTTGGACCAAGATTTCCCGATATGTCGGAGGCCTACAGCAAGCGGCTGCGCAAGCTCGCGCTGGAAATTGCCGAAGAGAGCAGCATACCGCTTCAAGAGGGTGTGTATGCCGGCCTTATGGGACCGTCCTACGAGACGCCGGCGGAAATTCGCATGCTTCGCGTCTTGGGCGCGGATGCTGTCGGAATGTCGACGGTCGCCGAGGTTATCGCGGCCCGGCATGCGGGAATTGAAGTCGCCGGCATTTCCTGCATCTCTAATATGGCCTCGGGCATTCTGGATCAGCCTTTGTCGCATAGCGAAGTGATGGAAACAACAGAACGCGTCAAGTCCCAATTTCTAGGGCTTGTTACAGCATTTATCGCGAAAATGTAGCGTTTTTTGTAACATAATTGTAACAATTCGATCGACTCCATCTGACAGTATTTTTTGACCCCTTCGTCGTATAATGTCCTTATTAAGAGGGATACCCCCGAAGTGGAAAAGATAGGTGGAGTGGACTTGATATGGACAAGCAATTGCTTGCTCAGCTGGAGCAGCTGCGCAATGAAATGAACGAAACGGCTCAATTGGTAGAACAGAATTTGCTTCATAGCGATGTGCTGGTGCTCAGTCAAACACTGGACGAAATCATCGTAAGGGTACAGTCGGAGCGCATGCCGGCACGAACATAAGCAAAGCATACACCTGAGGAGGAAACCTGTGAGAGCGGTTGATTTAATTCGGAAGAAGAGAGATGGCGGAGAACTTGAAGCGGATGAAATTTCCTTCCTGATAGCGGGATATAACAGCGGCGAAATTCCCGATTATCAAATTTCGGCGTGGGCGATGGCGATTTGCTTTCAAGGCATGACAGCCGAGGAAACCGCTGCTTTGACGACGGCGATCGTAGAGTCGGGCGATCAAATCGATCTGTCGGCCATTGCCGGCATCAAAGCGGACAAGCATAGTACGGGCGGCGTTGGAGACAAGACGACGCTTATCGTCGCCCCGCTGGTCGCATCGCTGGGACTTCCCGTAGCGAAGATGTCTGGAAGAGGACTGGGACATACCGGGGGCACCTTGGACAAGCTTGAATCGATTCCGGGCTTCCGCACAGTGCTTGACCGGGAAGCGTTCGTCAGACAGGTGAACGAAATCGGCATTGCCGTCATTGGACAAAGCGCCAATCTGGCTCCCGCGGACAAGAAGCTATACGCGCTGCGCGATGTTACGGGAACGGTTGAATCGATTCCGCTAATCGCGAGCTCCGTCATGAGCAAGAAGCTGGCTGCGGGCTCGGATGCGATCATGCTTGATGTGAAAACGGGCAAGGGAGCGTTCATGAAATCGCTCGGAGAAGCGGAGAAGCTTGCGCAAGCAATGGTCTCCATTGGCGAGCAGGTCGGCCGCCGTACAGCGGCGATTATAAGCGATATGAACCAGCCTCTAGGCTTTGCAATCGGCAATTCGCTTGAAGTGAAAGAAGCGATTGAGACCTTGAAGGGCAAAGGACCGCAGGATTTGACCCGGCTTTGCGTCGCTTTGGCTGCGCATATGCTCATGCTGGGAGGTAAGTTCGAGTGCTTTGAAGAAGCGGAGAAGACGTTAATGAACCAGCTTCTGAACGGAGAGGCGCTCTCGAAATTCAAGTCATTCGTGAAGGCTCAGGGAGGCGACGACCGAATTGCTGAGCGGCCGGAGCTCCTTCCTCAGGCTCCGTTCACGATGGAAGTAAGAAGCTCTTCCTCAGGCTTCATCCATGCCATTGATGCGGAGCTGCTTGGACTGTCGGCCATGCGTCTGGGAGCGGGAAGGGCGACAAAGGATGATGCGATAGACTATGCGGTAGGCGTTACGCTTGCAAGGAAGGTCGGTGATGAGGTTCAAGCAGGCGATGTACTGGCCATTATGTCTTTGAGGGAGAGGAGCAGCAGCGCAGAACGCGTTGCGGAGGATATTGCCGGATCCTTCTCTATTGAGCAGAGCGTTCCGAATCCAGGCGCGCTGCTGCTGTCTATTGTCACTTCGGAAGGGATAGCCCGTTTGTAAGCAACTGACAGAAGGATGTCTTTGATGATGCAGCACCGAACAGCCTGCGTAGACCCGTACGGGTCCGCGCAGGCTGTTCGCATTTCAATATTGGCTTCGCGACATTTTCCTGCATGAAGTTGAATTGGAATATTTTTGATGGAAAATGTGAACACTAAAAAGGAAATAAGACCGAATTTATCCAGGAGGGACTTCGTTTGAAAAAAGTAACCACATCGTTTGTCGCAATCGCATTAGTATGCTGCCTTGCGCTGCCCGCCGCCGCGTTCGCTGCGGAGGAGAAACCGGCTTCGCCAGGCGCATCTCCGAGCCCGAATCTGGCGCCGTCTTCCTTGTCCGCCGTCTTGATGGATGCGGACAGCGGCACGGTCATATTCGAGAAGAACAGCCACGACAGACTGCCGCCCGCGAGCATTACGAAAATTATGACCTTGCTGCTTGTCATGGAAGCGCTCGATGACGGAAAGCTGCGATTGACGGACAAGGTTCGCACCAGCGAATATGCGGCTTCAATGGGAGGCTCTCAGATCTTCCTCGAGCAGGGCGAGGAAATGACGGTTGACGATATGATCAAAGGCATTGCGCTCGCATCGGGCAATGACGCATCCGTTGCTATGGCCGAGAAGCTCGGAGGAACGGAGGAGCATTTCGTGGCGATGATGAATGAACGGGCGAAGGAGCTCGGCATGACGGACACGCATTTCGTTAATCCGAACGGTCTTCCCGTGCAAGGTCATTATTCCTCCGCGCATGATATCGCGATCATGTCGCGCGAGCTGCTTAAGCATGAAGAAGTGACGAAATATACGGGACTCTATCAAGACTATCTTCGGAAATCTTCGCCGAAGCCGTTCTGGCTCGTCAATACGAATAAACTTGTCAGATTTTACAGCGGCGCTGACGGTTTGAAAACCGGATATACGAGCGAGGCCAAATACTGCTTGTCCGGAACCGCGAAGCGGGACAATATGAGGGTGATCGCCGTTGTCATGGGAGAACCGACAACGAAGCAGCGGAACGAAGAGGTTTCCCAGATGTTCGATTATTCCTTCGCGCAATATATGAACTATCCCATTGTCGGAAAGGGAGATTCGATCGGCACCGTCCGCGTCGAGAAAGGAATGGAGTCCCAGATCGCATTGACCGCTGATCGTCCGTACAGCGTGCTGCTTCAGAAGGGCGCCTCCACAGACAATATTCGTTATGAGCTTAAGCTGAACGAAAATATCAAGGCGCCGGTCAAGCAAGGACAATCGCTGGGCAAGCTGATGGTCTACCAAGACGAACAGGTTGTGAAGGAATTCGAGATTGAATCGCCTCAGTCCGTAGCTAAGGCGAGCTGGTGGAAGTTGTTGGGACGCTCGGCTTACGGATTATTCCATTCCTGATCAACGTCTCATATTTTGTCACCTTGTAGCGGTATGCTTCTAGTTTTGTCGGCAGGCAGGAATCATTCCCTCCATTGGAGAATTGCTAGTCTTATCCCGGCAAGAACCATGAAGGAGTTGGAGCGCTAAGATGAGTCTGCAAATCGAATTGGAGCATTACCGCAACGCACTCATTGTGCGGCTGTATGGCGAGCTTGACCATCATACCGCTAACATCGTCAGATTCAAGATGGAGGAAGCGCTGATGAAGGATAACGTCAATCATGTCATTCTGAGTCTGAAGGAGCTGCAATTCATGGACAGCTCGGGACTTGGCGTTATTCTGGGACGGTACAAGCAAGTGAAGAGCAAGGGTGGCAAAATGATTGTATGCGACATCAATCCGGGTGTCCGTCGGTTATTCGAGCTGTCAGGGCTGTTCAAAATTGTTGCAGTGCATGACAACGAGCATAACGCGATATCCAGTTTGGAGGTGGTGTCATGATAGGAAATAACGAAATGACGCTTTCATTCAGCGCACGTTCCGAGAATGAAGCCTTCGCCCGCGTGGCGGTCGCAGCGTTCGTCTCTCAGCTCGATCCGACGATGGAGGAGCTGAATGACTTGAAGACAGCGGTATCCGAAGCGGTGACCAATGCGATTATTCACGGCTACGACAATGATCCCGAGCGTCAAGTGACGATTACAGCGGCGATTCAGAAAGACACGGTGTCCATCACGGTATCCGATCAAGGCAAGGGCATTGAAGATTTGGAGCTTGCCAGACAGCCGCTGTATACCTCGAAGCCGGACCTTGAGCGATCAGGCATGGGCTTTACCATTATGGAAAATTTCATGGATCGCTTTGATGTGTCGAGCTCGCTGGATGGCGGAACGAATGTCACGATGATGAAGCGTATCGAATCAAAAAAAGCGCTCTATAACTAGGGCATAGGGGTTGAGCGTCATGGATGTCAATATGAAGCAGTCCGCTCAGCCATATCTGGAGGACGCCGAGGTCAAGCGCCTCATTGCATTGAGTCAATCCGGCGATACACTAGCGCGGGATACGCTTGTTAATTGCAATATTCGGCTCGTGTGGTCAGTCGTGCAACGGTTTATCAATCGCGGCTATGAGCCGGAGGATTTGTTCCAGATTGGCTGCATCGGATTGTTGAAGTCGGTCGACAAGTTTGATCTGTCTTACGATGTCAAGTTCTCCACCTATGCGGTGCCTATGATCATCGGAGAGATTCAGCGTTTCTTGCGGGACGACGGCACGCTCAAGGTCAGCCGCTCATTGAAGGAGACGGCGAATAAGGTTCGGAAGATGAAGGATGAATTATCGAAAACATTGGGGAGACTGCCGACCATTACCGAGGTAGCGGATCGGCTCGGCATCACGCCGGAGGATGTCGTATTCGCTCAAGAAGCGAATAAACCTCCGACGTCCATTCATGAGACCGTGTTCGAGAACGACGGCGACCCGATAACGCTGATGGATCAGATCGCCGATGATTCCCAAGAGCGGTGGTTCGACAAGCTGGCGTTGATCGAAGCGATTGAAGGTCTCTGTGAACGGGAGCGTCTGATTGTGTATCTTCGCTATTACAGGGACAAGACGCAATCCGAGGTCGCCAGCAGGCTGGGCATTTCCCAGGTGCAGGTTTCCCGGCTGGAGAAAAAAATATTGCAAAATATTAGAGATCAAATCGCGCAATAGCGGTTTGATCTTTTTTCTTGCCTTTTCATGATTATCCTTATCCTCCTTGCCTCATACTAAGACGGACATTCGCTCTTGGCGGGCAGAAGGGAAGATGACAGATGGGCGAAAACAGCCGTTCGGTCCTCTATCTGCGATTGAAGAAAAGAATCTATATGAAGCCTCTGCAGTTGATTACACTGGGTCAAGTTGCGAGAATATTGACCGACGAGCCCGAGAAGGAGCGTATGCTGCATAAGCTCCAAATCTACAAGCATGCCAAATCTGACGGCAACAGAGTCGTTATTGATTTGCTGCAAATCGTCAAAGCCGTAAGACAGGCGCTGCCGAATGCGACAATCGAGGCCTACGGCGATCCTCAGGTGCTCTTGATGGTGTCGGAGAAGGAAGTGAAGCCGCGTTATGTCGTACTGGTGCTGGCGTGGCTGCTGTTGTTCTTCGGGGCGGGTCTGGCTATTATGAACTTCCATACGGATGTGAGCATGAAAGCCGTGCATATCCGCATAGTCGAGTTGATTACCGGAGAGAAGACCCAGCATCCGCTATGGTTCCAAATCCCCTATTCTTTCGGCATTGGGCTGGGGATGGTGTTATTCTTCAATCATCTCTTCCGCAAGAGGTTCAATGAAGAGCCGAATCCGCTAGAGGTGGAGCTCTTTATGTATCAAGAGAATGTGAACGCTTATGTCATAGCGGACGAAATGCGCAAGAAAGCGCAATATAATCAATCGCAGGCGGAGCGGCATGATTGAGCTCGCGCAACATCTCTTCATCGCGTTATTGGGCCTTGGAGGCGGTCTGGCGGTCGGCAGCGGGTTAGTCGCCTTGCTTATCGTATTCGATTTGATTCCGCGACTTGCTCAGCTCGCGGGGGCTTTCAGGAAATCAATTTGGTTCGAGACGGCGATCATATGCGGTTCGCTCTACTGGACCTTTGCGGATTTCCTGGACTGGAGGCTGCGGCTTCCCGCCTTCGCGGCGCTCTCCGTTCCAGGCTTGTTCGACGGCATCTTCGTCGGCATGCTGGCTGCGGCTTTGACGGAGGTCATGAACGTGCTTCCGATTCTTGCCAAGCGGCTGCGACTGTCCCGCTTTATTCTTGCCCTTGTCATGGCCATGGTGCTCGGCAAGACGATGGGCTCATTATTCGATTGGCTGTATTTCCAGTGGTAAGGGACTGAAATTTACGTTAAAGAAATAGAGGTGCGCACAGATGAGAGACAATCGGCATGAGAGCAATCAGGACCGTGCAAGGGAGCAAGAAGACTCTGTTGAAAACCTTCTAGCCTATCTTGGAGAAGGAGAGGATCGCGATCAGCAGCGTCAAGAGGAAGGAAGCCTTGGAGCAGAAAGCCACGAAGAGCGTAAGGAGATTCGCGGCGAAAAAAAGGATTCGGATCCTTCCGGAGGCAATCAATCGATTGAAGGCAAGGAAATGAACGCCGAAGAAGGAAGAGAAGGGGCGAAACGCATACCGAGCCGCCTGGATGAAGTGCTTCATCGACTGGAAACCGAGCTGGGCTACAAAACGAGCTTTGATCTTGTGGTGAGAGAGATGACCTTCGGTGAGAAGAAGACGGCCATGTTCTGCCTGAACGGACTGGCGATGAGCACGATGCTTACCGAGGTGCTGAAGAGACTTACTTATTTGCATCCGGAGGACTTGGACAGCGACGCGCTTCATGCCTTCCTTGATTTGTACGTACCGGCATCCCAAGCGACTAAGGAGGAGAATTGGGAGAAGCTGGTGACCAGCGTGCTGGCGGGCGGCACCGCGTTCTTCATTGACGGAGAAGCGACGGCAATCATGATTGACGCCAAGAGCTTTCCGGCGAGAGGGCCTGAAGAACCGTCGCTGGAGAAGGTCGTCAGAGGCGCCCGGGACGGATTTATCGAAACGTTGATGGTCAATATTTCGCTGGTGCGCAGACGTCTTCGCGATCCTCAACTGCGTTATGAGCTTGTGCAAATCGGCGAGCGCACGAAGACGGATGTGTGCATCGCCTATATCGACGATATTGTGGATAAAAAATTGCTGGAGTCGATCAAGAAAAAAATTTCCATGGTGAAGGTAGACGGCATTCCGCTCGCGGATAAGCAACTCGAGGAGGCCACGATCAAACGCGGCTGGAATCCATTCCCTCTTGTTCGTTATTCGGAGCGGCCGGACACTGTAGCCTCGCATTTGCTGGAAGGTTATGTCGCCATTTTCGTGGACACCTCGCCGAGCGTCATGACCTTGCCTACGACTTACACGGATTTGATGCAGCATGCGGAAGAGAACAGGCAGACGCCGTTCATCGGCACCTACTTGCGCTGGGTGAGATTTCTAGGCATACTCGCTTCCTTGTTCATGCTGCCGCTGTGGCTGCTGTTCGTCATGCATCCGGAATTCAAACCTCCGTTTCTCGAGTTTCTAGGCCCGAACAAGACGGGCAAGCTGCCGCTGTTCGTTCAATTTCTGCTTGCCGAGGTCGGCATCGACCTCATGCGCATGGCTTCCGTCCACACGCCGTCCTCGCTGGCTACCGCCATGTCGCTGGTCGCGGCGATTCTGATTGGAGATATCGCTGTTCAGACGGGCGTGTTCGTGAACGAAGTCATTCTGTACATGGCAATCGCGGCGATCGGCATGTTCGCAACGCCAAGCTACGAGCTTGGGCTCGCCAACCGGATTGTCAGACTTGTGCTGCTCGTGGCGGTCGCATTATTCAATGCGCCGGGATTGATGATCTGTACAACGCTTATTCTGATTATGCTGGTCTGCGAACGTTCGATGAACCGCCCTTACATGTGGCCGATCATTCCTTTCGACGCGAAGGCGCTCTGGAGCATCATTATTCGGAAGCCGCTGCTGCATAACCGGACCCGGCCGAATGTGCTCAGACCGCAGCAGCGAAACAAGATGCCGGATACGAACTAAATTTGCGAAGGAATGCCGGGCGGCGGAAAAAATACAAATGAAATGTGGATTTATCCATTACGGAGAAGGAGGACTTAAGCTATACTTATGACATAGGTGCAAATCATAACAGGTCTATCTATGTCAGGATAGAGGAAAGCGGAGGGGAAGCAATGTATCTGCATGGAACCAGCAAAGTTAACGCAAACGGCCATCTGGAAATCGGCGGCTGCGATACGGCCGATTTGGCGAAGGAGTTCGGAACTCCGCTCTATATTGTGGACGAGGCTCTTGTCCGCAAACGCGCTTCCGAGTATGTGGAGGCATTCAAGGCATCCGGCTTGAAATTCCAGGTCGCTTACGCCAGCAAGGCGTTCAGCGTGATGGCGATGTGCGCGATTGCCGAGCAAGAGGGCCTGTCGCTCGATGTCGTCTCCGACGGCGAATTATATACGGCGCTTCAGGCCGGATTCCCGGCTGAACGCATTCATTTCCACGGCAACAACAAGACGCCTGACGAAATTCAAATGGCGCTTGAAGCAGGCATCGGCTGCTTCGTTGCAGATAATTTCATGGAGCTCGACATGCTGAATGCGTTGGCGGGAGAGAAGGGCAAGAAGGTCAACATTCTTCTTCGCATTACGCCGGGCGTCGAAGCGCATACGCATGATTATATTTCGACCGGCCAGCAGGATTCGAAGTTCGGCTTCGATCTTGGCAACGGCGCGGCGAAGCAAGCAATCGAGCATGCCATGAAGCTGCCGAATTTGATTATCCTCGGCGTGCATTCCCATATTGGTTCCCAAATTTTCGAGGTCGAAGGCTTCCGTATGGCTGTTGACAAGGTTGCTCAGTTTGCCGTGTCCATTCGCTCGGAATTAGGACTGACCTTCAAGGTCATCAATCTTGGAGGAGGCTTCGGGATACGATATGTGGAGGGAGATTCTCCGCTTCCGATCAGTGAATATGTGGGCGCGATTACCGATTCGATCAAATCGAATTTCAGCGAAGCGGACTATCCGCTGCCCGAAATCTGGGTCGAGCCGGGCCGCAGCATGGTCGGCGATGCGGGTACGACGCTGTACACAATCGGGACAAGCAAGGATATTCCCGGCGTTCGCAAATACATCGCCGTTGACGGCGGCATGACCGACAATCCTCGTCCCGCGCTGTATCAATCGCAATATGAGGCGGTACTTGCGAATCGCGCCAATGAGGCGAAGGCAGAGACGGTCTCGATCGCGGGCAAATGCTGCGAAAGCGGCGATATGCTCATCTGGGATCTCGAGCTTCCAAAGGCTGAAAAGGGCGATTTGCTCGCCGTATTCTGCACGGGAGCATACAATTACGCGATGGCTAGCAACTACAATCGGATTCGCAGACCGGCCGTCGTATTCGTGAAGGACGGACACGCGGACCTCGCGGTCAAGCGCGAGTCGCTGGACAACATTGTGTGCAACGATGTGATTCCGGCCAGACTGCTCAAATCGCCACTTGCGAAATAAGTGTAATATTGGTAACGTAGTTGTATTATGAATTAGAGGATGGTGGATGAATTTGTCAAAAAAAGCGAAAATTACATTAGCAAGCGGCGGCGAGGTGCAGCTGGATTTGTTCGATCAGGATGCTCCGAATACCGTTGCAAACTTCGAGAAGCTGGCTGGATCCGGCTTCTATAACGGACTGACCTTTCATCGCGTCATTCCAGGCTTCGTAGCGCAGGGCGGTTGCCCGGTAGGCAACGGAACCGGCGGCCCCGGCTACCAAATCGACTGCGAAATCAATCCGAACAAGCACGAGCGCGGCACGCTGGCGATGGCGCATGCCGGTCGCAATACAGGCGGAAGCCAGTTCTATATTTGCTATCAACCGCAGCCGCATCTGGACGGCGGACATACCGTTTTCGGCAAAGTAACGAAGGGTATGGAGTTTGTTGACGCGCTCAAAGGCGGAGACAAGATGGAAAAGGTTGAAGTTTTCGAAAATTAATGCTACGATTTACACTATCAATAAGTTAGTAAGTTAAAAGTTGAATCAATAAGCTTTCCTTCGGGGCAGGGTGAAATTCCCAACCGGCGGTGATCGCATGGGCGAGGGGCATGTCATTATGACAGCTTCCTCGCCGATGCGTCAGTCCGTGACCCGGGCTGATTGGAGCGGCGTTATGCCGCAACATTCGGAACGGTGGATCTGGTGCAATTCCGGAGCCGACAGTATAGTCTGGATGGGAGAAGGAGAGACTTCGGTTAGCTGTGCTATTTTTAGCGCTTATTTCTTTGTGCATCTTTTCACAAAGTGAATAGGTTTATTTCGACAGCGATCGTTTATCTCGCATTTCCTATCCCCCTGACGGCAAGCATGCCGGAGAGGGGGTTTTCTGTTTTGTTAGAGGCTTTGAATGATGAATTCTATATGCGGCTTGCGCTGGATATGGCGAGGAAGACAAGCGGACAGACCGATTTGAATCCGATGGTCGGCTGTGTCGTGGTGAAGGATGGCCGAATTGTCGGGATCGGCACCCATCTGAAGCGCGGCGAGGGCCACGCGGAGGTTCACGCGCTTAAGATGGCCGGACCGGAGGCGGAAGGCGCTACCGTCTATGTCACGCTGGAGCCGTGCAGTCACACTGGAAAGACGCCTCCCTGCTGCGATCGCATCATCGAGGCGAAGGCAGCCAGAGTCGTCGTTGCTGCCGTCGACGGCAATCCGCTCGTGGCAGGAAGCGGTATTGCCAGATTGCGCGAGCATGGCATTGCAGTAGAGGTCGGGCTGCTCGAGGAAGAAGCGCGGCAAATGAATGAGAAGTTCAATAAGTGGATCTGCACGAAATTGCCATTCGTCACGTTGAAGACGGCAAGCACGCTGGATGGCCGAATCGCATCGTCGACGGGCCACAGCAAATGGATTACAGGGCCTGAGGCAAGGGAGCAAGTGCATGTGCTGAGGCATCAGCATGCGGGGATCATGGTGGGCATCGCCACCGTTCTCGCGGATGATCCTCTGCTTACGACAAGAGGGGATGTTCCTGCTCTGAATCCGGTTCGAATTGTTGTGGATTCAAAGCTTCGATTGCCTCTGGAAGCTCGTGTAGTTGGAGATCGAAGCGCAAGAACGCTCGTACTGACGACCGAAGGAGCGGACTCCAATCGATGTGAGCTGCTGACGGCAGCCGGCGTAGAGGTTATTCCATGCGGCGCAGGGGAGGCGGTTGATCTTACTGCAGCGATGAAGGCTCTCGCCGAATTGGAGATTGGTTCGATCCTTCTCGAAGGGGGCGGCAAGCTGAACGGAGCCATGCTCGAGGCGGGTCTCGTTGACAAGATTCATATGTTCATTGCCGCGAAAATAATTGGCGGAGAGAATGCGCCATCGAGCTTTTCTTTTGCGGGAATTGAGAGAATGGATGACGCTATCGGACTCAGGGATGTAACATCGGAGATGATTGGCCCCGATATTTGCATCATCGGATATCCGGACAACGCGGGGAAGGTGAGAAGATGTTCACAGGCTTGATTGAAGAAGTAGGCCGATTGAAGTTCACAGCGACGCAAGGAGAAGCGATGCAGCTCGTAATTGGAGCGAGTCTGGTTACGAAGGATGTCAGTCTCGGCGACAGTATTGCGGTTAACGGAGTTTGTTTGACCGTCACAGCCTTCGATGCGGGAACCTTCGCCGCCGATGTGATGCCGGAGACGTATAAGCGCTCAGGCTTGCATCTGCTTAAGAATGGCGATCCCGTAAATTTGGAGCGCGCGATGCAGGCAGGAGCAAGATTCGGCGGACATATCGTGCAGGGACATGTAGACGGAACGGGGAAAATCGTTTCACGGCACTCGGATGCCAATGCGGTTGTATTCCGCATTCGGACCGATGATCCCGGGTTGTTCCGATACATCATCCCGAAAGGTTCCGTGACGGTGGACGGCATCAGCCTAACCGTCGTGGACGCTGATAACGACGCTTTCTCTGTCTCGATCATTCCTCACACGCTCGCACAGACAGCGCTGCAATCGAAGCAGAGGGGAGGCGCGGTCAATATCGAGACGGACATTATTGGCAAATATGTCGATCATCTCATGCATTTTCGCGGATTGGAGCCGGCTGCTGCTGCGCCAAAATCGAAGCTTACGGCGGAATATTTGACGGAGCATGGCTTCCTGTAAAAGAATTGATCTGATTTCGCAGCCGACCGCAGAAGAGAAATACAGAGGAGGAAATCGAATGAGCACACCAGAAATCGACTCGAGCGTTTTCGACAGCATCGAAAGCGCTCTGCAGGATCTGCTGCAAGGGCGTCCGGTTATTGTCGTGGACGATGAGGATAGAGAGAATGAAGGCGATCTGATCGCCTTGGCGGATAAATCAACGCCGGAAGTAATTAATTTCATGATTTCCGAGGCACGCGGACTCGTGTGCGTGCCGATTACGCAGGAGAGGGCGCAGGAGCTGGAGCTTCCGCCGATGGTTTCGCAGAACACGGATTTCCACGGAACGGCCTTTACCGTTTCCGTCGATCATAGCTCCACCTCCACAGGCATCTCTGCCTATGAGCGATCATTAACGGTCAAAGCTTTAATTGACGGGTCTGCGAAAGCGGAAGACTTCCGCAGACCGGGCCATATCTTTCCGTTGATCGCCAAGCCGGGCGGTGTATTGCGCCGCGCCGGACATACGGAGGCAGGCATTGATCTCGCGAATTTATGTCATGCGGCTCCGGCAGCCGTCATCTGCGAAATTATTAAAGAAGACGGCACGATGGCGCGCTTGCCGGATCTTGTGCAGTTCAAAAAGAAGCATGGTCTTAAACTCATTACTATTGAAGAGCTGATTCGTTATCGCAATGAGAAGGAGAAGCTGGTGGAACGCGTCGTAGAGGTTAAGATGCCAACGGATTTCGGCGAATTCCATGCAGTCGCTTATACGAACGAAGTGGATAACAAAGAGCATGTCGCGCTTGTGAAAGGCGAGATTCGTCCCGATGAGCCTCTGCTGGTACGCGTGCATTCGGAATGCTTGACAGGAGATGTGTTCCATTCTCACCGATGCGATTGCGGGCCGCAGCTGGAAGCGGCGCTTCGGCAAATCAGCGAAGCGGGTCAAGGCGTGCTGCTCTATATGCGTCAAGAGGGCAGAGGCATCGGATTAATTAATAAATTAAAGGCTTATGCGCTGCAAGAGCAGGGATTCGACACCGTGGAGGCGAATATTAAGCTAGGCTTCGCTCCGGATTTGCGCGATTACGGCATTGGCGCTCAAATATTGAAGGATCTGGGCGTCACGAAGATGAGGCTTCTGACGAACAACCCTCGCAAGATCAAAGGGCTTGAAGGCTACGGCATCGAAGTGGTCGAGCGGGTGCCGATTCAGATGGAGGTCAACGTCGACAATCAGCATTATCTCAAGACGAAGAAGGCGAAGCTTGGCCATATGCTGCTAATGGACGGCTTGGAGCTTGCTCAGGAGAAGAAGCTTGAGCAGTCATCTGGCGAGCCGCTGCCAGTTAAACACGAACAATAAGAGCATATTTGTAAGAAACGCACGGTTAGAAATACTGTAGAGGATAATCTGGGAGGATGACGATATAATGACAACGTATTATGAAGGACATTTGGTATCGCAAGGATTGAAATACGGCATCGTGGCAGGCAGATTCAACGAGTTTATCTCGAGCAAGCTTCTTGGCGGAGCGCTTGACGCATTCAAGCGTCATGGCGCGGAGGAACAGGATGTCGAAGTGGCTTGGGTTCCTGGAGCATTCGAAATTCCGTTGATCGCTCAGAAGATGGCGGAAAGCGGCAAATACGACGCTGTCATTACGCTCGGCGCCGTTATTCGCGGATCAACGGCGCACTTCGACTATGTCTGCAACGAAGTGGCCAAAGGCATTGCCGCAATCGGTCTTAAGACCGGCGTGCCGACAATTTTCGGCGTGCTTACGGTCGATTCAATCGAGCAAGCGATTGAGAGAGCCGGTACGAAAGCGGGCAATAAGGGGTATGAAGCGGCAGTGTCGGCTATCGAGATGGCTAATCTCGTCAAGCAGCTTCAAGTCTGATAAAAGCTCGGCATTCATTCTTCACGGGAGGTTGAGCAGGTGTCTGTGCTTTACAAGCTTGAATCATTCGAAGGTCCGCTTGACCTTCTGCTTCATCTAATCGATAAAGCGGAAATCGATATTCATGAAATATCAATCAGCGAAATTACGACGCAATATATGGGCTATCTTGACGCCATGAAGGATCTGGAGCTCGAGGTCACAAGCGAGTTTCTCGTGATGGCTGCCACGCTGCTCGCAATCAAGAGCAATCAGCTTCTGCCGAAGCCGCCGGTGTTCGAGGATGAGTTCGAGGAGTGGTATGACGATTCTCTGGATCCGAGAGACGAGCTGATTCAACGATTGATCGAATATCGAAGATTCAAGGGGATCGCGGAGCAACTGCGGGAGAAGGAGCATGAACGGAGTCTCGTCTACTCGCGCGAGGCGGAGGATATGACGCCCTTCCAGAAGGAGGAATTCGTGAATCCGCTGGAGGGCTTGCATGTGTCCGACATCGTCAAGGCGTTCCAGAAGGCGATTAACAAAGCGGCAAGGCGGGATTCCTTCTCGACGGTGCAGCGGGACGAAATTTCGGTTAAGGATCGGATTCGCGATATCGTCGAGGTGCTGAGACAGCATGAGAACATACGTTTCTCCAGACTGATTCGCGAAGATATGGAGAAGCACGAGATCGTAGTCACCTTTCTTGCTATTCTGGAATTAATGAAGATGAAGCATATCCGATGCTTTCAGCATGCGCTCTTCGACGATATCGTCATCAATTGGAGAGGAGAGGCGGATGTCGATGGAATTTCAGAAGTTGAAATCGATTATTGAGGGATTATTGTTTATGGCTGGCGACGAAGGCTTGAACAAACGGCAGCTGGGCGATATTCTTGAGGTGGATGCCGAATTCGCCGCAGATCTCGTCTATGATTTGCAACGTGATCTGGAACGCGAAGAACGAGGCATTCAAATTATAGAGGTTGCCGCTTCCTTTCGGATGACCACGCATGCCGATCATGCGCCTTATTTCGAGCGGATGGCTTATACGCCTACCCGTTCTCAGTTGTCGCAGGCCGCATTGGAGACGCTGTCGATCGTGGCATACCGCCAACCGATTACAAGAATCGATATTGAAGAAATCAGAGGCGTTAAAAGCGATAGAGCCATTCAAACCCTGGTTGCGAAGGACTTGATTGAGGAGGTTGGAAGAGCGGAGGCTATCGGAAGGCCGATTCTATACGGTACAACGAAGCTTTTTCTGGATTATTTCGGACTTCCGTCGATCAAGGAGCTGCCCGAGCCGAAGCATGTGAATGTGGAAGACGCTTTGGATGAGCAAACGCAAATGCTGTTCGATCGTCTTGACGGCAATCAATTGACAATTGAATAATGGAAAGAATGAGAATTCGCTGCCTGGTCATACTACATTTAACCAATTATAGTGCGTGTTGAACAACCACACTTAGGGAACGGAGGAAGCATATCGATGCTTGGTTACCCTTATGGCTTAATGATGACAGGCGGCGTTTTTCTTTTGCTGCTGCTCCTGACTTCCATTCTATCTTCGCCCATAACGATGACCGGACATGTGAGGAAGGTCGGGAACGATGAATTCGCGGAATTCAAGGTTCGAGCTTTGTTCGGCATTTTGCATTACCAATACACGGTCCCCAGCATGTTTTTCACCGGCAATTCGTTAAAGTTCAAAAAGAAGGTCAGTCAAGAAGGCGCAGGAATTGCATCCCGCCAAGAGGAAAGGGACGAGATCGACGCCGAGAAAGTTGAAAGCTCGATTGACAAATATAAGCAATTGCTCCAAATGACGCGCGATATGAAGGGCTGGGTCAAGGATACATTAAGAAGAGTGCGGCTTTTGGATTGGCAATGGTCCACGACTGTAGGAACGGGAGACGCAATGTGGACCGCTATGGCGATAGGGGCCGTTTGGTCGGTGAAAACATCGCTCCTGGGTCTGATCTCTCAAATGCTGCATGTGGAGGAGCATCCAAGATTAACCGTGCATCCTGTATTCCAGTATCCTGCATTTTCAACGGAATGGCTGTGCATAGCTCAAATACGCTTCGGTTATGCTATTCTTGCCGGACTGCAGCTGTTAGTTCGCATGAAGAAATGGAAAGGAGGCGTCAGAGCATGGCAGAACATCCTATTCAAGGCTTAATGCAAACCGCAATGGAGAACATTAAGGAAATGGTTGATGTTAATACGATTGTCGGGGATCCTGTCCAAACCCCTGACGGCAGCGTCATTATGCCAATCTCGAAGGTTGGCTTCGGATTCGTTGCCGGCGGCAGCGATATTCGCATGGACGGTTCGGAAAAGCAAGGGAGCGGCGCAGGCGCATCCGATGCGCATCATGCATCCGTATCGCTGCCGTTCGGCGGAGGAAGCGGGGGAGGCGTATCCATTACGCCAATCGCCTTTCTCGTCGTTGGCACTCATGGCGTGAAGATTGTATCTCTTGATAATCAGACGCATTTGATGGAGAGAATGATTGATTCCGCTCCGAAGGTGTTCGATAAGATTCAATCGATGTTGAAGCCGTCCTTCACAGACAGGGATGATTACAGCGAGACGACGGAGGCAATTATCGACGGGCATTTGGAAGATGATTCTTTGCGCAATTAGCAAAATGAAATTTGACATGCTTGACGATTTATGTCTTTCATGTTAGCTTGTAGATAACATAAAGGCAATGAAACCGAAGGGTTCAACCTCGATTCGCAGAGGTTGGGCTCTTTTTTTGTGCGTTATTCTCAACTCTCAATTCAGTTAGGGATGAAGGAAATGAATATGGAGGCAAATAGGTGAAGGAATCGGAGATAAAGATCAGGTGAATTGGAAAAATAAGCTCGTCTACTGGGGCTTGCTCACGCATATACTATTGAAGAAAACTTGACTGCCGAGCCCATTTCGGCAAATGACGACGATGCGATTGCACCTGAGAGGAGTACTACTTGATTATGATTGCGAAATGGAAGCAAAGCTTAACTTTACTTGTCGCGGCAACGATGCTCTTGCTGTTCGATTGCAATTCTGCAATAACGCAAGCCGCGCCTTCAATCAGCACAAACGCGAAAGCTGCAGCATTGATTGATGTCGCATCAGGACGCGTGCTGTACAGCAGCAGCGGAGACACGCCGATGCGAATTGCCAGTTTGACGAAGATCATGACCGCGATTGTCGCGATCGAGCATGGCAATTTGAAGGACATGGTGAAAACGTCAAAGCATGCGGCGGGCAGGGAGGGCTCCTCGATTTATTTGCAGCTGGACGAGGAGATGAGCTTGTCGAATATGCTGTACGGACTTATGCTCAGATCGGGCAATGACGCGGCTACGGCGATTTCGGAGCATGTGGGAGGCTCGGAGGAAGGCTTTGTTCATCTTATGAACGAGAAGGCTGCCTTACTAGGTCTTACGAACACGCAATTTCAAAATCCGCATGGCCTTGATGTGGACGGGCATTATTCTTCTGCTAATGATTTGGCCAAGCTGACTGCTTACGCGCTTCGTAATAAAGTGTTTTCGGAAATTGTTTCCACAAAGGAATGGAAAGCGCCGAATCCGCATGATGCTTGGGATTATCGATGGAAGAATAAAAACAAGATGCTTGCGATGTACGATGGAGCGGATGGCGTGAAAACAGGTTATACGAAAAAAGCTTTGCGCTGTTTGGTCAGTTCGGCGACGCGGAACGGCCAGCAGCTTGCGGCAGTAACGATTAACGACGGGGATGATTGGGTCGATCACAGCCATTTGCTCGACTGGGGCTTCGCTCATTTTCCGCTCCAGCAGATTACGGCGAAGGGCTCAGAGATTGCCGGTTATTCGCTTGCGGCAGGTCGCAGCTTCCGATATCCGCTTGAGGTTTCCGAACATTTGGAATCCAGGCTCGTACTGAAAAACCGGGATGAAGTCGATTACGCTCTGGGCGAGCGAGGTTCTTTGGAGTATTATCTGGACGGCAAGCACGTCGGCTCTGTGCCGGTTTATGATCAAGCGAGCAAAAGGCTGAGGCTTTCACTTCAGGGAGAGAAGTGATAAGCCGTTCTGCGTTCGCGTTTTGGGGGAGGCGTGAAGGATATGGTGAACTTCATTTGGTTATTTTTTATTGTGGCGAGCGTGGCGGTGGCTGCTTGCACGGGCAAGATGGATGCCGTAACGCAGGCCGCCTTCGATGGGGCGAAGTCAGGCGTTACGGTAAGCTTCGGTTTAATCAGCATTATGGTATTTTGGCTCGGGATGATGCGAATTGCGGAAGATGCGGAGCTCCTTAAGAAGCTCGCACGACTGCTTGGACCTCTCGTGCGCTGGCTATTCCCGGATATTCCGAGGAATCATCCCGCGATCGGCTACATAATGAGCAATCTTAGCGCCAATTTGTTCGGACTCGGCAATGCGGCAACGCCAATGGGCATCAAGGCGATGCAGGAGCTGCAGAAGCTGAATCCGCATCCCGATACGGCAACGCCTGCCATGTGCACCTTGCTGGCCTTGAACACTTCGAGCATTACAATCATTCCCACGACATTAATCGCGATACGGATGAATTACGGTTCGGCCAATCCTGCCGAAATTATCGGAACGACCTTGGCTGCGACCTTCATCGCAACCGCAGCAGCCATCGCCGCGGACCGCTGGTACCGGAAGCGATCGGGGGGTGAAGAGCTTGTATGAGATATTCACCAGGCTGTCCGCTTGGCTGATTCCCGCCATTATTGTATTCATCCCGCTCTATGGGGCGCTTCGAAGAAAGTTGCCCGTCTATGAAACCTTCGTCGAGGGAGCCAAGGACGGCTTCGGCACAGCGATCGCAATCATTCCGCATCTTGTGGGCATGATGGTCGCGATCAGCATGTTTCGCGCATCCGGTGCGATGGACTTCATGCTGTCGGCCGTACGACCGCTTTTCGATTGGCTGCATATCCCCAGCGAAGTGCTGCCTCTTGGCCTTCTGCGTCCGCTTACAGGCGCAGGTTCGCTGGCGTTCACTGCGGATCTCATTCAAACCTACGGTCCGGATTCCATGATTGGCCGCATAGCGTCTACCATTCAAGGCAGCACCGATACGACGCTATATGTACTGACGGTTTATTTTGGAGCAGTGGCGGTTCGTAAGACGAGATACGCGTTAAAAGTAGGTTTATTTTCGGATTTCGTCGGGTTTGTTGCGGCCATTTTGATTTGCTTATACATCTTTTAATCCATTTGAGAGCTAGAATCGACAGTAAACTTGTACTTTGCGCTCTATATCGTTATGATGTAGAGTGAGGTGAAACATTTGGAACGTTTACAGAAAATTTTGGCGCAGGCTGGCGTAGCTTCCAGACGCAAATGCGAGGAGCTTATCCAATCCGGCGCGGTAACGGTCAATGGGGAGAAGGTCACAACTCTCGGAGTAAAGGCCGACCCTGCAGTCGATGCGATTGCCGTTAACGGCAAAACCATTCGAGGCGAGAAGAAGCTTTATCTTATGCTCAACAAGAGCAAAGGGGTCATTACGAGCGCGAATGATCCGCAAGGCCGCAAAGTGGTGACGGATTTTCTGCCGGGCATCAAGGAGCGCGTCTATCCCGTCGGCAGGCTCGATTATGATACGGAGGGGCTTTTGATTCTGACGAATGACGGCGAGTTTGCGAATCTGCTTACGCATCCCAAGCATCATGTGCCCAAAACCTATCACGCTACGGTAAAGGGAGTGCCTCACGGCACTGCATTGGAGCAGCTGCAGAAGGGCGTCAAGCTCGAGGACGGCATGACATCCCCCGCAGAGGTGGAATATCACGACGTGGATACGGACAAGAATGAAGCAACGATCGCGATTACGATCTATGAAGGAAGAAATCGACAGGTGCGGCGCATGTTTGAGGCGGTTGGCCACAAAGTAATCCGTTTGAAACGCATCAAGTTTGGCGAGCTAGGTCTTCAGCAATTGGGGAGAGGCAAGTTTCGTCACTTGACGCCGCAAGAAGTGGAAGAGCTTAAAGCGGCTGCGTTTAAGACACATAAAGTTCATAAAAAGTAATCGGCGGCGGCATTTCATGCCGTCGACTTTTCGTTATAATGAAAGCATTGTACATACCTGATTGTACGGGGAGTGAAAGCATTGAAGAAGTCTCGCAAAGCGCTTCAAGTGATTATCTTGATTGCCGTGCTCATTATCGGGGGCTATGCAATCGGAACCAGCATATTTGCCAAGGATGGGACAGGGCCGCTTCAGCCGGGGGACAAGCCGCCCTCCTTTTTGTTATCGAATTTGAACGGCGGAGAAACCGCGCTGTCCGATTATGTCGGTCAGCCAATCGTCATTAACTTCTGGGGAAGCTTCTGCGAGCCCTGCGTGAAGGAAATGCCTGAATTCGAGAAGCAATACGAGAAATGGAAGGACAAAGGTTTGGTTATACTTGCGATTAATCTCAGCGAGGATACGCTGACTGTCAAAAATTTCGTCAATCGATTCGATTTGAATTATCCGATTTTGCGAGACGTGAATCGTAGAACCGAGCGAGCGTACAATCTCCGCTCCTATCCGACCACGTTCTTCGTCAAGCCGAACGGCGAGCTGTTCGAAATGGTTGTGGGCGGCATGCAGGAAGCGGATATTGACGAGCGGATTGAACGGCTGTTGCAGCTTTAGGAGGTTACCCTAGTGATAGTACCCGAAAATACGAAATGCGAGTGCGGCCATCAGAATCACATTGGAACCGTGCTCTGCGAATCCTGCGGCAAGCCGCTTTTGGAGGAAGAGCAAGCCTCGGATTTGCCGCTCGAAATGCGATATGACGGCATTGCAAGAAGATCGCAGAAGAGCAATCCGAATTTGATTGATCGCGTATGGAGCTTTTTCTCCTCGGTGAAAATTGCCATTTACTTGATTATCATTACATTCTTGACGGCAATGCTCGGCACGATCTATCCGCAGGAGAATACGTTCATCAACAAATTCGAGCTGGACAAGTATTACGAGAATACATACGGCTTCTCCGGCAAGCTTTATTACATGTTCGGCATCTCGCATATTTACGACAGCTGGTGGTTTATAGGGCTGCTGGTTATGATCGGCACCTCGCTTGTCATTTGCAGCATCGACCGTGTTCTGCCGCTGTACCGCGCGCTGAATAAACAGCAAATTCGCAAGCATTCCCAGTTCATTCTCAGGCAGAAGGCCGTCTTCCAATATGAAGGCATCAGCGACGCTGACGCATGGACGGAGGAATACGCTTCGCATCTTAAGAAGCGCGGCTACAGGGTGCATCGGGATCCGGACGGCTCGGCGCTGCTTGCCGAGAAGAATCGATTCAGCAGATGGGGGCCCTATATTAATCATATCGGCTTGATTCTGTTTCTGCTTGCGATTCTCGCCAGAACGCTGCCGGGCTGGCAGATGGATAATTATATCGGCATTCCCGACGGCGATACTGTACGGATTGAAGATACGAATTATTTCGTGAAGAACGAGAAATTCACGGTTGATTTCTACAAGGACAACGAGCTTCCCCAAGAGCTTCAAGGCAAGACCAGGGCGAAATCCTATGTGACGGATGCAGTACTCTACAAATGTGTAAGCGATTGTAATGATCCCGGGAAGGAGCCCGTGCTCGAAGAGGTGGAGAAGCATCAGATTGAAGTGAACAAACCGCTTCAATACAAAGGCTTGAAGCTCTATCAATTCGACTTCGATCTGACGCCGCGCCTCAACTCGGTATCGCCGATCATTGAGGATAAGAGCACGGGCGAAACATACGGCCCCTTTTTCCTGCCGATGAAGGATGCGCCGACGCATCAAGAGGTAGGGCCGTACACGCTTGATCTGTATGCGAATTTCATGGAATTCGCTCTGGACAGCGAAGGAAATCCGACGACATTGTCCCGTGACCCGAACGCTCCGGCATTTATTTTTACAGTGAAGGGACCTGGCCTGAAAGCCGAAGGAGAGCCGTATATGTATTTCCCGATGCAGAAGGATAAGGTTCGCTTCGCGCAGGATACGATTAACCGCGAACTGGCTGACAAGGTCGAAATTCGGGTTGACGGCATGGAGAACGTGGATTTCTCCGAAGCCACGACCTATTTGAACGTAAGAATGGACAAATCATTGCCTTATCTGTGGATCGGTGCGGCGTTCTCCATGATTGGATTGATTATGGGCTCTTACTGGCAGCATCGCAGAATTTGGCTGCGCATTGACGAGGACAAGCTGTCTCTTGGCGCGCATACGAACAAAAACTGGTTTGGCATGCGCGGAGACATTGCGTTCGCGCTGAAAAAAATCGGGATTGAGGTAGATCCGAAATCCCTTGACAACGGAGGGAAAAGCGCGTGAGTTTATTATCATTCAGCAGCAGCAGCTATATAGCGGCATTCTTTCTTTATTGCTTCGCTTTCTTGTTCTATGTCATCGCGATAGCGGGAAGAAGATGGAGCGACCGCGATCCTGCGGCCCATATGAAACGCTGGGGCACCTTCGCCTTTGTCGTCTCCAGCACGGGTCTCGCCCTGCATCTGGCGTTCTTCTTCACGCGCTGGGCGGGAAGCGGTCAGGTGCCGACGAGCAACATGTATGAATTTATGTCTTTCTTGGCGATGGCGATCATGATTGCTTATACCATCGTATATTCTATGTATCGAAATCCAATGCTTGGCATGTTCGCTTTGCCTCTTGTCGTTATCATCGTCGCTTATGCAGCTGTGTTTCCGCAGGAGGTTCAACCGCTTATTCCCGCACTCGATTCGATCTGGCTGAAGGTGCATGTCACGACGGCCGCGCTAGGCGAAGCCTTCTTTGCGGTCGGCTTTGCTGCAGGGTTGATGTATCTGCTGCGCGCTGTTGATTTCACCGGTACGTCCAAGGGCGCGCGCCGTTCGCAATTCTGGGTGGAATTCACCTTGTATGCGATTATAATGATTGTAGGCTTTATCGTAGCCGTATTCGTCTTCCGCGGTCTCGGCTATGAAGCGGGTTTCACGAGAGAAAAGGTTAACATCGACGACAGAGGTGTAGAATCTACATCGGTCGAAACGGCTTATTATACGTTGCCGCCGATATTCAAGCCGTACAACAGTCAAGTCGATAAGATGGATTCCTTCCTTGGCATGGAGGACGGCTTGCTGGAGGCTCCGTCCTGGATGAATGGCGTTAATGCCGGACGCAAGCTAAATACGGTAGTATGGTCGATTATTACCGGTTCGCTGCTGTACGGTCTGATGAGGCTTCTTTTCCGCAAACGCTTGAGCGTTGTCATTCACCCGACGCTTGAGGGTATTGATCCGGATGATCTGGATGAAATCAGCTATCGCGCCATTGCCATCGGATTTCCGATCTTCACGCTCGGCGCTTTAATCTTCGCGATGATTTGGGCTGAGAGAGCCTGGGGCCGGTTCTGGGGCTGGGATCCGAAGGAGGTATGGGCGCTGATTACCTGGTTGTTCTACAGCGCCTATCTGCATTTCCGGTTGTCCCGAGGCTGGCAAGGACTCAATTCTTCCTGGCTTGCCGTAATCGGATTTGTTATCGTATTGTTTACCTTGATCGGGGTAAATCTGGTCATTGCGGGACTGCATTCCTACGCGGGAGTGTAGTTAATCAAAGGAGGGAGTTGGCAGTCATGTCCGATTTTCGCAACCGTATTTTGGTCGTGGATGATGAAGAGAGAATTCGTCGTTTATTGAAAATGTATTTGGAGAAGGAAGGCTATGTAATTGATGAAGCCGAGGATGGCGAAACCGCGCTCAAGCTGGCTTCCAGCTCGGACTATGCGATTATTCTGCTTGATGTGATGTTGCCGGGTATTGATGGGGTGGAAGTGTGCTCCCGCCTTCGTCAGGTGAAGGCCACACCGGTCATTATGCTTACGGCAAAAGGCGAGGAGATGAACCGTGTACAGGGTTTCGAGGTCGGTGCGGATGATTATGTAGTGAAGCCTTTCTCTCCAAGAGAAATTATATATCGGGTGAAGGCGATTTTGCGCCGTTCCTCGTCAACCGCCTTCCTGACCAAGGAGATGAACGCGATCTCGAATATCGTGTTTCCCCATCTTACGATCGAGCATGACGCTCACCGCGTAACAGCGGGCGGTCAGGAAGTCAGTTTGACGCCGAAGGAATATGAACTGCTTCACTATCTCGCCGTTTCACCGGACAAGGTATTCTCGCGCGAGGATTTACTTAAGGATGTATGGAATTACGAGTTTTTCGGAGATCTTCGAACCGTTGATACACATGTGAAGCGACTGCGCGAGAAGCTTAACAAGGTGTCCGCCGACGCGGCGGCGATGATTACGACAGTATGGGGAGTTGGCTATAAGCTAGAGGTTCCGAAGTAAATGCGCTTATGGAGACGATTGTACAGGCTGCTTTGGCATAGCGTAATCGGCAAGCTGTGGGCGACGATCATGCTGCTAGTAGCGGTCGTGCTGCTCATTCTTGGCGTATTCTTGCTCCAATATATCGATATCTGGTTCAATGACAATGCGCATGCCATCAAATTGTTGTTCATCGTCACGGCAGTAATCGGCTTCCTGCTGTCGACTTTCTTCGCATTCTTCCTGTCGGCGAAGATTCAACAGCCCCTGCTTCAGCTGAAGAATGCTGCCGATTCCGTTGCTCAAGGCGATTACAGCACTCGCGTGAATATTCGGTCATCGGATGAGATTGGCCAGCTTGCCAATACGTTCAACCACATGACGGAGCAGCTCGAGGAACTGATACATGATTTGCAGCATGAGAAGAATCATCTTGCCAGCATTCTGCGAAGCATGGGGGATTCGGTCATCACCTTCGATGCAGAGGGCTGCGTCATTCTGACGAATCCAAGCGGACATCTCTTGATCAATCAATGGTCCGGTCTCGAATCCGAATGGGATGATGATGATATTGAAGGCATGCCTCTGCTCACGAATACGCCGCTGCCGCTTCGTCATCTGCTTCATAATGTGATGCAAGAAGGCCGCGATCTTACGGACAAAATCCATGTGCACAGCAATGTGTGGTCGGTCGTGATGGCGCCGCTTCAATCCGGGGGCGTCATTCGAGGCGCCGTAGCCGTCATTCGGAACGTGACTGAGGAGCATAAGCTGGATAAGCTGCGACGGGACTTTGTTGCCAATATCTCGCATGAGATCAGAACGCCGCTTTCCATGCTTCAAGGCTACAGCGAAGCATTGATAGACGATATTGTCGTGGAGCCCGAGGAACGCAAGGAGCTTGTTCAAGTCATCTATGACGAATCATTGCGTATGGGACGTCTGGTGAATGATTTCCTCGACATTGCGAGGATGGAAGCCGGTCATGTGGACATGAACGAGCAACAAATCGATCTTAATCATATGATTCGCAGGGTGCATCGCAAGTTTCAGGTGTATGCGAAAGAGAGAGACGTGCTGCTTAACCTGTCGCTTCCCGAGGAGCCGCTTACGCTCATGCAAGCGGATGAGGACAAGCTGGAGCAGGTGCTCACCAATCTGATGGACAATGCACTTAGACATACGACAGCCGGCAAATGCATAGCGATTGCAGGCGAGAATGTGCTTGTGAACGAAAGCTCGTTTGTTCAGATTGTCGTCAAGGATGAAGGACAAGGCATACCGACAGAGGATGTTCCGTTTATCTTCGAGCGTTTCTACAAAGCGGATAAAGCGAGGAAGAGGGGAGCCTCTAGCGGAACAGGGCTTGGTCTTGCGATTGTGAAAAATTTGATCGATATGCATCATGGTCAAATCGCGGTCGACAGCGTGAAGGGCACGGGCACAACGTTTACGATATTATTGCCGGTCGACGTTCGCGATTCATTTTAATTGACCTAATGAGAAAACAGCGTTCACTCAAGTGAACGCTGTTTTTGTTGAAGCTTGCAGATAAATCTTGTTCTTCGTGGAACATTATAGAGATTTTGAATTTGCTTTTAAGGCAAGATGATTTCTTTGGCTGTATTAAGCTCCGGCATGCTTGTAAGCTGATCCAGCACATCTTTCGGCGTACCTTTGTCAACGCGCAGCACCATAATGGCGGATCCGCCTACCAGTTGACGTCCAACCTGCATAGTTGCGATATTGACGTCGTTCGTGCCGAGCAAGGTGCCGACGCGGCCGATAATGCCCGGCTTATCGTTATGCGAGATCAAGATGAGATTGCCTTCCGGCGTAACGTCGACCGGGTATTTGTCAATCTGAACGATACGGGGTCCATAGCCGGTAAGTAAAGTTCCGGATACCGAACGTTCTTCTTTCTTGGTGCGAAGAGCTACTGTAACAAGATTGGTGAAATCCTTGGCTGTATGGGATTTCTGAATAACGATGTTCACATCGCGAATTTTGGCAAGATGCATGGAGTTAACGACATTAACCTGCTCGTTGCCAAGATGATGGGACAATACGCCCCGCACGATATAACGAGTCAGAGGCTGCGTATCGAGCTCGGCGAGCTCGCCTGCGAAGCTCACGACGATTTCTTGCACGCCGCCTTCGGTCGATTGCGCGATGAAGCTTCCGAGCTTCTCGCCAAGTGCGAAGTAAGGCTGAAGCTTGCTTTGCAGCAAGGCAGGGATAGGAGGCATGTTCACGGCATTCATGAACGGCTCGTCCCGCAAAATATGAAGCACTTGCTCGGAAACGTCAATCGCAACATTCTCTTGCGCTTCTACGGTAGATGCGCCGAGATGCGGAGTGACGATGATTTTGGGATGCTTCAGGAAAGGATGATCCGCTGCGGGAGGCTCAACTTCGAATACGTCGAAAGCGGCTCCGGCGACAATTCCCTTGTCGGCAGCGTCAACCAAAGCGATTTCATCTATAATGCCGCCGCGAGCGCAGTTGATAATGCGCATGCCCGGCTTCATCACCTCGAACTGCTTCGCGCCGATCATATGACGCGTTTCCGGAGTAAGAGGCGTATGCACAGTCATGAAATCAGCCTCGCGAACAATTTCATCCACGCTTGCAAGCTTCACGCCCAGCTTCTCTGCGCGCTCTTCCGTCATGAACGGATCATAACCCATAATATTCATGCCGAATGCTTTGGCGCGTTTGGCGACCTCGCTGCCGATACGACCCATGCCGAGCACGCCCAACGTTTTATTGCGAAGCTCGACGCCGAGGAACGACTTGCGATCCCAGGTTCCGCTTACGGTTTTCAAATAAGCTTGAGGAATGTGGCGGGCAACGGCCATCATCATGGCGAAGGTATGCTCGCAGGTTGTGATCGTGTTGCCGTCAGGAGCATTGATAACAATAATGCCGCGCTGAGTAGCGGCTTCAAGATCAATGTTGTCAACGCCGACGCCGGCTCGTCCAACCACTTTCAATTTCTTGCCGGCTTCCATAATTTTCGCCGTTACGCGGGTTTGGCTTCTGACCAGCAACGCGTCGTAGTCGCCGATTATAGCCGTTAATTCATCTTCTGACAAGCCAGGGTTTTTGTCGACAATAATGTCTGCCGCATCAACCAGCTGCTGGATTCCCAAATCGCTGATGGGATCGGATACAAGCACTTTGTACATGTAAAACAAGCCTCCTAGAATAGGCGGAGCAAGCTGCCTCCGCTATAGTAATCTAAAGAATGAACAGAAAAACCCTCTTACCGCAGAGAGATTCCACAGCGGATCGAGAGTTCAATCTACGAACGAATTGGACTTTATTATTTTATAGCATGAACGTGGTGAATTGCAATGCTCAAACTTGAACAATTGTGAAAATTTCGTTATGATTCAAGCAGAATCGTCAGAGATCGCCGGCGATCGACAATCAATTCATCTCGGGAAAGAAAAAAGGCAATTGCGGCAATAATTCGCTCTTATAGAAACGGTCCTTGTTCATGTTGAAATCTCCGTTCCGCACGGCGTCGGTGTCAATAAGCAGGTCGGATACTTCAAAAACGGTCGTCAATTTCATCTGTGCAGCTTTGCCGGCGACGATGAAGTCGTCAATCCTGGCGGTCAGATCCTGTGGATAGAAAATGTTCATTTCACCGCGCTTCGCCAAATATTGAGTGAGAAGACTATTCTTAACGGTTAGAGGAAGCTTGCTCCATTCCGCCAGCTTGGGAGCAAGGCCGGCTGCGTTCTCATCCGGAATATCAGGATCGATGCTTGCCGCCCATTTCTGCATCGCGCTGTAATAAGCGTTCTGCGCCGACAAGGTTTCTTGTACCGCAGCCTTGTAATTTTTGTCCTCTCCGATTTTGGAGAGAAGCTCGCCGCCGCCGTACGTCTTCGACAGATCGGCAGCAGCGGTCGCAGCATCCTTGAACAGCATTAAACTTCTTATGTAGCTGATTTGAGCGTCGCTAATTAAAGGGGAAGCTTGCAAATCGTAGGATTTGGCAGCTTCGGCTTTCTGATCAGCGAGCTTCGCAAGGGCGTTGAAGCCTGATTTGGCATCTGCCATTTGTCCTTGACCGATCTTGGAAATGGTTATACTCCATTCATTCTGAAATTCGCGGAACGGCGTGAATACGGTATGATAGAAGGAAACGAGATCTTGCTGTTGATAAGGACTGTCAGGAACGAGCTTGCTCGCCTCGCTTGTCAGGTTCGCTTCATATTTGGCTTCCATTTTGTCGGTGCCGATTTGAACGCCGTAGAAGAACGCAGCGACTGCGCAAACTAGCATAAATACAAAACCAACACTGAATAACATCGCCGAATTCGTTAATCGTTTATCCATAATAATCTCCTTCTACAAAGGTTGTATACGTTCTCGTAATCCTACTTACAGACAGGGAGTTACTTAATGAAGAAATTCGATATTAGAAAAATTCGAGTCAAGAAGGTCAACGTGGACGACATTGACGATCGCATGCTTCTCATTAATTTATACGCCACACAAGCGTTTACACTTGTTATCGGTTTTATTTGGCTATTATTTCAGCGGCAAAGCCCCATTCGTCTTTTTTCTTTTGAGAAAAATGCCGAGTTTCTCTATTGGGGAGCGGGATTGGCTCTCGCAGTCATCGCTGCAGACTTGCTTTTGTCCCGATTTGTTCCCGAAGAGGCGTCGGATGACGGGGGCGTCAATGAACGCATATTTCGAACGAGACCAGTCTGGCATATCTTTCTTCTGTGTCTAGTCGTATCGATCTGCGAAGAATTGCTGTTCCGCGGCGCTGTTCAGACTGCATTCGGTCCGTATTGGACCAGTGTACTGTTCGCAGCGATTCATGTCCGGTATTTGCGCCACTGGATTCCTACGGGGCTTGTCTTCTCGATCTCTTACGGCCTTGGCTGGATTTACATCGAGTCCGGTACGATCTGGGCCCCTATACTTGCGCATTTTCTTATTGATTTCATTATGGGTCTTATCATTCGATTCAGGAGGGAATCATGAACAGGAAAGAAAGGCATAGCCGATCCTCAAAAACACGATCCCGTTCCCATGCTCGTTCAAAGGCAGACCCGATTGCAGCCGACGATGCATTGCAGCAGAGCCAACCCGAGGAGGGGAAACTTCCCTCCAGACGCAAAAAATTCCCATCCAGCATCAATAAAGTGAACAAATGGTATTATAATCTTCTGTTTGTGTTATTTCTCGCGCTTGTCGCGTTTTTGTTCTGGTACGGTCATAATTTCAGCTCGTAAAATCGGTATCGATCGTCTCTGGATCGATGAAGCCGTAGCCGGCATCCTCCAGCTTCGTTAGAAGCTCGTCAAGCGCATCGGCTGTCCATTGCAGCTCGTGCATGAGAATGTTCGCTCCTTTGTGCAACTGTTCCATCACGTTCTTGATGACCACATCCGGCTTGTTCTTCGCGGAGGCGTCCCAATCGAGCGATCCGTCCGACCATGTCATGTAGAGCATGCTTTGATCCGCTACATAGTCCTTGAGCTCTTGATTGCCGGCGCCGTAGGGAGGCCGGAAAAATGAAGGACGTTCGCCGATTAAGTCTTCAACCTGCTGAGATACATCTCCCACCTGCTTCTCAATAACCTCAATCGTTTCTTGCTTGAGGTTGATATGATCATAAGAGTGATTGCCGATTGTTTGCTTTCGCTCGTGAATAAGCTTCAGCAAATCGGGATTCTGCTTCACACGGTAGCCGTTGACGAAGAAGATTGCCTTGGCATGATGCTTATCCAGCGTATCCAGCAAGCTTGTAAGCACCTGCTTATTATGAGGGCCGTCATCGAAGGTAAGCAGAACGACCTGCGCGGGCGACAATTCGTTCGAATCGTTGATCGGGGCAAAACGATAGACGCTGCTCATTTTGTATAATTTCGTCTCGGTCGCCGGCGTAGCCGAAGGCGTCGGCTCGGGCGCAGTCGGAGCTGCGGTGGCCGTTGA
Source organism: Paenibacillus sp. HB172176 (assembly GCF_011947265.1). Classification (GTDB taxonomy): domain Bacteria; phylum Bacillota; class Bacilli; order Paenibacillales; family Paenibacillaceae; genus Pristimantibacillus. The sequence continues at coordinate 314,204 of NZ_JAATHD010000002.1, read as the reverse complement.
AGTCGGAACTGCGGTCGCTTGGATCGTCGTCGATGCGGGTTGCTCGGCCGTCGTGCCGCTGCCGCTGTTGCTGCAGCCTGCGAGCTGCAAGGCGAGAATAACGCTCGCAGCGGTTTTCCATCTTTTTCTCATTCTCTCTCCCCTTTTCGCTAAAATCTTCGTTGTTTAGATCATATTCTACCATAATTCGCCCTTCAGATGAGCAGATTGATTTCCTTATTTTATATTGCATGGTCAGCACAGTTGGCGGTCAAACTAAAGGCGAAATCAATCGTAAGAAAGAGGTGGCCAGCAATGAGATTGAGCAGCATGCTATTCGGCGGTCTGATCGGCGCCGCGGCAACGCTATACATTTCGCGCAAGAAGCCGGGAGCGGCGATGAGGGCATCGAGAGCGGTGTCGGGCGCTCTTTCCTCGATGTCCGGGAAAGCGATGTCGAAGATGATCAATATGGACTGGAAGCATGGGGCGAACGAGGCGATGTCGCATGTCCCAAAGCCTACAGACGATACCGCAGAAACATCCGCCGGCGCTTGGGAACAGATTGAAGCCTTAATCGAGAACGATCCCGAGGTGAAGGCGGAAGTGGATCAGATAAAAGCGGAATCGTCTTCCAACATGACTCATTAATTATGAAGCCTGAAGAATCGTATGAGTTGATTCGCAGAAAGCGACCCTCAAAACGATTCTTTTTTTCGTTTATTATAGTGCATTCGCGAATAAGAAATGATAAAGTAAATACATAACTCGTATGAGTCCATTTTATTCACATTTGGGAAATAGATTCATACGCTGTTACAACAGACGCTGCTTAAGGAGGATCCTGTCATGAAAATCGAGCGGCTTAGTCAGGACAAGATTCGGATTTTTCTGACGTTCGACGACTTGTTAGAGCGGGGGATCCAGAAGGATGATATGTGGCGTGAGCCTCCGAAGCTGCATGAGCTATTTTTGGAAATGATGGAGCAAGCATACACAGAGCTGGGTTTTGACGCTGATGGACCGCTGGCTGTAGAAGTGCTGGCTATGCCTGCGCAGGGAATGGTCATAATCGTGACCAGAGGCAAGAGCAACTCCGCAGCAGACGGCGCGACTGAAGAGGATGACTTGGAAGATGACATATATGATATGGAAGTCACCATGGAGCAGACGGATATCGTGATGTACGCTTTTCGAGATTTTGAAGATGTGATTTCGGTCTGCAGGCAGCTTATGGCTTCAAGCTTCACTGAGGATGGGCGGCTTTATACGTACAATGGCAAGTATATATTGGCGCTGGAGCCCGCTTTGATTGATTCTTCCCGCCACAATGCCGTCATTGCGGTTTTGGCGGAATACGGGGATGCTACATCTGTTACATCAGCCATGCTGGAGGAATACGGGAAGATCATTATGCCGGAACATGCCGTGAGAGAAATTTGCAGTCATTTCCAGTTTTAACAGCCAATCAGCAGCATTGCTCCAACTGAAAGCATCAGCAGGCGACTGTGTCTGTTGATGCTTTTTTTTCTAGGCTCCTACAGCGGCAGCAAGCATCCTTCCGTGCATGCTCTATCCCGGTTTTCGTCAGGCTGTTTCGGAAGTTGTCAATCCCATGTATAATAGAGAAGTGATATAAATAAAGATCACTTATGAAATTCATCATATTGAACTACCTTTATAAGAAAGCAGGGACGAAATGCTTATGTTCTCCGTTCTCATCGCGGCAGCAGCGCCTGGCGTTTCACTGCTTACCTATTTATATTTGCGCGATCGTTACGACGCAGAACCGATTCATATGGTGCTTCGCATGTTCGTGCTCGGCATTCTTATCGTCATTCCGATCATGGTGCTGCAGCGCGGTCTTGAGTTATGGCTTGGCGACCAAAGCTTGATAGCTTCGTTCGTGCAGTCTGCGGGCGTCGAGGAATTTCTGAAATGGTTTGTATTATTTCATGTTATCTACAACCATACCGAATTCGACGAGCCTTACGACGGCATATTATACGCTGCGGCCATCTCGTTAGGCTTTGCCACGACCGAGAATATTCTATACGCCATCTATTCGCCGGCTTCCTTCGGCTCGTTGCTAGCCAGAGCGCTTCTGCCGGTATCCGGCCATGCTTTGTTCGGCGTTATGATGGGCTATTATTTGGGCAAAGCGAAGTTCGCCGCGAAGCGAAAATCAGTGCAGTTTCTGTCAATCTCGCTGTTGCTTCCATGGATGCTGCATGGTTCGTTCGATTGGATTATAATTGCGACCAACAAGGATTGGCTTTGGTTCATGGTGCCGTTCATGCTGTTGCTGTGGATTTGGGGCTTGCGCAAGATGAAATCTGCCCACGAGCGTTCGCCTTACCGTTTCGTCGCAAGAGAAGATGAGGTTAAATTGTAGGAAATCCGTCTATACTTCCATTATAGAGGTTGATCAAACCCTCACTTATAATCACGCTCGGGAGGTAAGATTGAAGGTATGGACGCGGTACGTATCAAGGTTACGATTCGCTGCAATGTGTGCGGCGAGAAATTCGTTTTAAGGGGAAGACGCGATAAAGGAACGATTGACACTGGCTTCAAGCAATGCATCTGCAATAATACAAGCGATCTCGATATTGAAGAACATATCGGCATCTGAAGCAAATGAACTTTCCTTTCTAACAAAAAGATACAGAAATGCATAAAGCTCCTTGCTGGAAACCAAACTAATATCAGGTTTGGCACAGAAAGGAGCTTTTTGTATGATCTATCGCAGACTCAGCTCGATCATGTTCCCTATTACAGCCATTTTGCTCATCGGAGCCATGTATTGGGGATATCAGGAGCATCAAGAGAAGAACGAAGTATTGATCAAAGCGGAAAACAATTATCAGCGCGCATTTCACAATTTGACCTTTCACGTAGAGAAGCTCCATGAACAGCTCGGCAACACGCTTGCCGTCAATTCTACTTCCATGGCTTACCATCGAAAAGGTCTGGTCAATGTCTGGAGACTGACAAGCGAGGCTCAGAACGAGATCAGTCAGTTGCCGCTAACGTATTTGCCTTTTGGCGATACGGAAAACTTTCTTTCGCATATATCGAATTTTGCCTATAAAACCTCTGTGCGCGATCTGTCAAAGCAGCCTCTCTCTCAGGATGAATTCAAAACCTTGAAGGAGCTGTATGACAAATCGGACGATATCGCAAAGGATTTGCATCAGATGCAGGAGGATGTCATGACGCATCAGATGCGATGGATGGACGTGGAAATGGCGATAGCCGCGGATCAGCAGGAGGGGCAAAATCCGTTCGTTGACGGACTGCGTTCCCTTGACGGCAAGGTGAAGGCATACCCGGAGCTTAATTGGGGTCCCTCCGTCAGCAGCATGTACGAGAAGCGCTCTATCACGATGCTGAGCGGCGACAATGTCGAACCTGCCGATATTAAGAAGAAAGCCGCGCAAATGACGAATGTCGATCCATCGCTCGTAGCTGTGACGGAGAATGGCAAAGGAACGGAATATTCTTCTTACTCGGCTGTTGTGAACGCAGAGGAACCCGATCGACGGATCCAGCTTGATTTCGCAAAAAAAGGCGGTAATTTGCTCTGGATGATGAAATCAAGGCCGATCGGGAAGCAAACGGTCGATTTCGAGAAAGCAAAGGCGGCATCCGACGCGTTCCTCGAAAAAAACGGCTTCAAAGACATGCAGGCGGTCAATTACGATCAATTCGACAATTCGGGAACATTCACCTACGTGGGCAAGCAGAACGGCGTTCTGATCTATCCGGACAAGCTGAAAGTGAAGGTAGCGCTGGATAATGGCGAACCGGTCGGCATTCAAGCCGGCGATTATGTGTACGAGCATTACAAGCGGAAGCTTCCAAGTCCAATCATGACGAAGGAGGAAGCAGCCAAGGCGATCAATCCGAATATGAAGGTGAAGAAAGTCCAGCTTGCTCTCATCGACTCGGAAACCGGAAATGAAGCCCTCTGTTATGAATTCACAGGCGCGATTAACAATAGCGATTACCGCATATACATTAACGCAGAGACAGGCATTGAAGAATCTATCGAAACAATCAATCCGGCGGATGAGAAGGCGTCTCAATAGCAAAATTCTCTTTGTTTTCGCTAATATCGATATAGCCCCCCTTTCCTACTCCATGGTATAATGGCGGTACTATGGGGGGGACAAGTTTTGCTGCCAAAAGTTAATGAAATGCTGTATTATCACGTCGCTTCCTCGGATGAAGCGGAGGCAACGATTGAATATCGTTCAAGAATAGCCGACGAAACGCAAGATACATTATTGATTGAATATCCGCTGAACGAAGCGACTGGCCGAATGAAGCGCTTATATCTGGGCGATGAGTTGTCGGTTTATTTCGTTTCTTCAGACGGGGTCAAGCATTATTTCGATTCTCATGTTACAGGATTCGTAGAGGATACGATTCGACAGGTCGTATTATTGAAGCCCGACCCTGCCAAAATTACAACGGTACAGAGGCGAAGCTTTCTTCGCGTATCTGCCGAGCTCGAGCTGGCCGTCAAGGTTTCCGCGCAAGCGCGTTTCGTCTGTCTGACGGATGATATCGGCGGCGGAGGCATTTCCTTCATATGCGATAGTAAATGGGCGCTGCAGACCGGTCAGGAGATGGAATGCTGGCTGCTCATCCCTTACAAGAACGGATCGATCGAGCACGCGTTTCTGAAAGCGGAGGTTGTTCGCGTCAAGACGCTCGAAACCGGAAGGCTCCAGGCCATGCTGAAGTATATTAGCATTACCGAAACGGAGCGCCAGAAAATTATTCGTTTCTGCTTCGAGAGACAGCTGGAATTCCGGAATCGATAAACATTCGATGAATAGATCGCTTCAATCGCGGGAAACTAAATGCAGTTTTTGCCGGAGGGAGCGATTGGAAATGACCAAGAAAACGGAATGCAAGCAAGCGAGAGCCGATTTCGGCGCGCGCAGGCTGCTTCTCCTCATTGATGCGATAAGCGGTCATCTCAAAAAAACGGTTATTCTTTTACTTGTCCTGCTTTTGATTTCACAAATGCTTCTGCAGGCGGACTCCTTCCGCCATTGGCTGACAAGCGCGAATCGGTGGGAAGGAACCCTCTTGAACTAGCTCTTCTCTTTTTGCATCTGCACTCAAACTGTGGTATAATTTTCACGTTCGCAGGCAAAGCCTGCTTTTTCTTTGAATTCTAAGCTGTTATAGGCTATTGCGTCGCTATCAACTTGGAATTCATCTCCATAGACCGTTTTCATGTTGAAGGCGTCCGTCTTGATACGAAGGAGGTTGTCCGTACGTGGCGCAGCAAGAGGGCGACAGCGGTAATATCAACATTGCGATTGACGGACCGGCAGGCGCAGGCAAGAGCACGGTGGCGCGCAAAGTCGCCGACAAGCTCGGTTATGTCTATGTCGACACGGGCGCAATGTACCGAGCCGTAACATTGAGCGCGCAGCGCTTGGCTGTTGCAGCAGATGATCATCATGCTTTATCCGCTTTGGTGAAATCTCTTAAGATCGATCTATTGCCGGGCGAGCAGGGTCAATCCGTCTACGTGAACGGCGAGGATGTCACGAGCGGTATTCGTTCACGAGAGGTGACGAGTCAGGTTTCTTATTTCGCCGCCAGCGGCATCGTGCGTGAAGTGCTGAGCAAGATGCAGCGCAAGCTCGCGGATCGCAAAGGCGTCGTAATGGATGGCCGTGATATCGGCACGCATGTGTTGCCGAAGGCCGAATTGAAAATCTTCCTGACGGCAAGCGCAAGCGAGAGAGCGCTGCGCAGATTTAAGGAATTGCCGGCTAATGATTCAGTATCCTTGGAGCAATTGGAGCAAGAGATTAGAGAGCGTGATCGTTTGGACGAGCAGAGAGAAATTTCTCCGCTTATCAAGGCCTCCGATGCAAAGGTTCTCGACAGCAGTCACATGACGATTGACGAAGTTGTCGAAGCTATTGTGAAATTAAGCCGAACCAAATTGGCGGAGGCGAAGTAAACTATGTCATATGTATTTTTTCGGTTTCTTCTCCGAGTGATCTATAGATTTCTGTTTCGATTGGAAGCGAAGGGCTTGCATCATATTCCGAAGTCAGGACCGGTTATTCTTGCATCGAATCATATTAGCAATCTGGATCCGCCGACCATCGGTGTGCTGGTTCCTCGCAAGGTTTACTTTATGGCGAAGGAAGAGCTGTTCAAAATTCCGATATTCGGAGGGTTGCTGCGTTCCTTCGGCGCTTTCCCTGTAAAGCGAGGGGGAGTCAGCAAGGAAGCGATTCGCTCAGGCATTAATTTGCTGAAAGCGGGAAATGTTATGGGTATCTTTCCCGAAGGCTCCAGAAAGACTCCGGGAGCTGCCAAAAAGGGAACCGCGATGATCGCCATGCGAAGCGAAGCGTTAATTGTGCCTGTCGCGATTGTAGGCGGATATCGATTGTTCAGAAAGACGTTGGTTTGCTATGGCGAGCCCATTCAGTTAGCGGCCATTATTGATTTATCATCGCCGGATGCGCTCGAGCAAGTAACAGAGGTTGTCATGGCCAGAATCAACGAGCTGGCTGCGCAATATCATTAAAATGCGTTTTAAATGCTGAGCGGCTGACGCCGCCGGATTTAAATAAAGTTGGGGTATGAACTGAGGAGGTAATTTTCAATGTCAGAAGAAATTAATGTGCAAGAAACGGCAGCGGAGGAAGTTAGCCAGGATCAAATGGATAATCTAATGTCTTTGAAGAAAGGCGACTCCGTTAAAGGTACGATCGTCAAAATCGAGGATAACCAAGCTTATGTAAGCCTTGGATATAAATATGACGGTGTCATTCCAATCCGCGAGCTGTCCAATGTGCAAGTGGAGAACGCGGCTGACGCTGTTGAAGTCGGCCAAGAGGTTGAACTGAAGGTTGTCAGCATCGATGACAACAAAGAAAGCCTGGTGCTTTCCAAACGTTTGATTGACGGAGAAAAAGGCTGGGAAGAGATTCAACAGCGCTTTGAAAGCGGAGAGGTGTTCGAGGTTGTTGTAGCAGATGTCGTAAAAGGCGGACTCGTCGCCGATGTTGGCGTTCGCGGCTTTATTCCGGCATCCATGGTTGAGCGTCATTTCGTCGAGGATTTCAGCGATTACAAAGGCCGTACGCTTCGTGTGAAGGTGAAGGAGATCGATACGGAGAACAAGAAAGTTATTCTTTCGCAGAAAGAAGTTCTTGATGCCGAATTTGAGCAGAACAAACAAGAAATTATGGGATCGCTGGAAATCGGTCAAGAGCTTGAAGGTACGGTTCAACGATTGACTCCTTTCGGCGCTTTCGTTGATATCGGCGGCGTTGACGGTCTTGTCCACGTTTCTGAAATCTCCTGGCAGCATGTTGCTCATCCGAAGGATGTTGTTTCCGAGGGCGACCAAGTGAAGGTGAAGGTTCTTAAAGTAGATCCTGCCGCCGGCAAGATTAGCCTGAGCATTAAAGCCGCTCAACCTGGACCATGGGATACGGCTGCTGGTCAATTCAATGTAGGCGACATCGTTACAGGCGTTGTTCGCCGCATCGTAACTTTCGGCGCTTTCGTTGAAATCGCTCCAGGCGTTGAAGGTCTGGTTCATATTTCGCAAATCGCTCATCGTCACATTGCCACTCCTCACGAGGTACTGAAAGAAGGTCAAGAAGTTAAAGCGAAAATTCTTGATTTCAATGCCGGAGAGAAACGTGTCAGCCTGAGCATCAAGGAAACGGAAGAAGCTCCTGAGCAGCCTGCTGCAAGCTCCAGACCGGAACGCGCTCCGCGCTCGCCGAAGATGGAAGAAATCAATAATCCGAACGTCAGTCTGAACAGCTCAAGCATGAGCTATTCTCTGGGCGAACGTTTTGGCGACAAATTAAGCAAATTGAAATAAAAATGTTCTTTTTGAACAACCTCTTAGACGAATGGAAAGGCTATTCCTGCGATTATTTGCAGGAATAGCCTTTTTGCTTTGGCGCATAATAGGAAGCACGAGGTGATGATAATAATGAATGCAGGGTATACGTCGATGTTAATCCTTATCTGTCTTCTCATTCTTATCGCAACGGGTTGGCGGCCTTATCTTTCACAGCAGGCTGGAGGGCGATCTCTCATTTTCCTATGGATTACGACAACGCTGCTCTTCTACATGCCGTTATGGTGGCGTCCAAGCTCTGCTTATTCCGCTTTTGAACTTCATATTGGAATTTGTATCGTTCTACTGGCTTCTATAGCTTCGATTTGGAAGTCCAAATCAACGAATAATCGCGTTTATTTAATGGTTTGCAGTGCATTGATTGCGATTTTGTGGGGAGGAATTCATAGCTTATATGCCCATGATCCGCTGTTCTTTCATTTGGATGCGAGCTGGGGAGGGCCTGTTCTCTGCGGAATATTATGCTGCTCGTTTGCGTCTGATTTGCATCAGCAATTCAGTGTTATCGCGCTTGGCGCGATCATGGGAGAATTTCTATCAGCATGGCTTGACGCCGGTTCCTTCACTATGCGAATTGGCGGTTTATTCTGGTGGGACAGCGTATGGGCGGCCGTGGCTGCGGCATTGCTAATGACGCTACTGCAACGTTTTGGCAAGAGGATGTTTTTGAAGATAGGAAGGGCCTCTCTTAAGTACAGAAAGAATTGACGATTTCCTGCATTCGACATCAGGAAGCGACAGCCGTCGATAGATATCGATCATTTCCATGAATCGTGTTGGTTCTCGCGACATGGGGCTTCAATCTGCAGAGATTGACATGAAATTTAACTGAGAAACGAGAATATGAAATGTTAGCCAAGAGCGTTCTTTTTTGCTATGATGGTTATCGTGAGAATTGAAGAAGGAGTGAAAAACCAATTATGGCAAGACCCGTTATCGCGATTGTTGGTCGACCGAATGTAGGGAAATCGACTATTTTTAACCGTATAATCGGTGATCGTCTGGCAATCGTTGAAGATAAGCCCGGCATAACGCGCGATCGAATATACGGAACCGGAGAATGGAACGGCAAGGCATTCAGCATTATTGATACAGGCGGCATTGAAATCGACGGCGAGGATGAGATTATGAAATCCGTCCGGATGCAAGCGGAGTTGGCGATTGAAGAGGCCGACGTAATTATCTTCATGACCGATGCGAAAAGCGGACTTACAATGTCGGATGAAGAAGTGGCGCAAATGCTTTTCCGCTCGCGCAAGCCGATCGTTATGGCCGTGAACAAAGTCGATAATGAGAATCGGCATGACGATATTTATGAATTTTATGGACTTGGATTCGGCGATCCGATCGCTATTTCCGGAGCGCATGGACTTGGTATCGGGGATTTGCTTGATGCGGCCGTTGAGCGATTGCCGGAGCTTGAGGATGATGGCTACGACGATGATGTCATTCGAGTGGCATTGATTGGCCGGCCGAACGTGGGGAAATCTTCGCTTGTCAATGCTTTGCTCGGGGAAGATCGAGTTATTGTCAGCAATGTAGCGGGGACGACGCGAGACGCGATAGACACGCCGTTCGAACATGACGGTCAACGTTATGTTCTGATTGATACGGCAGGCATGAGAAAGCGCGGCAAGGTGTACGAATCGACGGAAAAATACAGTGTTATGCGCGCCATGAAAGCGATCGAGCGGGCTGATGTTGTGCTGGTGCTCATCAACGGAGAGGAAGGCATCATCGAGCAGGACAAGCATATTGCGGGCTATGCTCATGAGGCCGGGAAAGCTTCCGTCTTTGTTGTGAACAAATGGGATGCGATCGACAAGGATGACAAAACGATGATTCGATTCAGTCAAAATATTCGCGATCATTTTCTGTTCATGACCTATGCTCCGATTGTTTATTTGTCTGCACTGACCAAGCAGCGCTTACATAAATTGCTGCCCGTCATTAATCATGTGTCCGAGCAGCATGCGCTTCGCATACAGACGCATCTGCTCAACGACGTCGTGTCGGATGCGGTAGCGATTAATCCGCCCCCGTCGGACAAAGGCAAGCGGCTCAGAATTAATTATGTGACACAGGTCGCGACGAAGCCGCCGACAATTGTATGCTTTGTGAATGATCCGGAGCTTATGCATTTCTCGTATGAACGCTATTTGGAAAACAAAATTCGCGCCGCTTTTGATTTCGAGGGCACGCCGCTCAGAATCTTTACAAGGCGCAAATCGGATGAGGATTAGGGGAGAAGAAGCTTGCTACCAGATATCATCGCAGTTGTTGTTTGTTATTTGCTAGGCTCGTTGTCATTCAGCATTCTGATTGCCAAATGGGTGAAAGGTATTGATATTCGTCAGCACGGCAGCGGCAACGCCGGGGCGACGAATACGTTAAGAGTGCTCGGGAAGGGACCTGGCATTCTGGTTTTCCTGCTGGATATCGCGAAAGGTGTCGCGGCTGTGTTCATCGGACGGCTGCTGAGCGACGATTCATGGGTGCCTGTACTATGCGGTTTGGCGGCGATTATCGGTCATAACTGGCCTGTGTGGTTTCGCTTCAAAGGCGGCAAAGGAATTGCTACGACAGTTGGCGCGATTGCTACTTTGGCGTTTGTGCCGGCTCTATGCGCGGGCGTTGTAGCGATAGCGGTAATCGCCGCGACAAGGTACGTATCCCTCGGCTCTTTGTTATTCGCCATCTTCACGCCTTTATTCATTCTATTCTTCGACGCGACGGCTCCCTTGCTGAGCGGGGCAATTGTTCTGGCCATCTTCGCTATCGTTCGCCACCGAACGAATATCGTGAAGCTGCTGCAGGGCACGGAGAGAAAGCTGGGCGAAAGGAAAGGAGCTTGAAAGGATGAGCATAGAGATAGAGGCGCATAAAGACTGTAAACGCAAAGCGGCTGTTATCGTTGGGGGAAGCTGGGGGACGGCGCTCGCTTCCGTGCTTGCCTGCAACGACTTTGATGTGCAAATCTGGACGCGCAGCGAAGAGCAGGCGGCCGAGATCAACGACCGGCATACCAATAAGAAATATCTTCCGGGAATCGAACTCTCTTTATCCATATCGGCAACTACGAATATAGAGCATGCCTTGCACGATGCCGAGCTGGCATTATTCGCAGCGCCGTCCGGAGCAATGAGAGCGGTTGCCTCTATGGCGGCCCCTTTCCTTGAAGCGGACACGTTATGCGTTCATGCGACCAAGGGCTTTGAAGCCGAATCGCTGAAACGGATGTCGATTGTGCTATCGGAGGAATTGCGTCGTCCGGCGGAATCCATTGTTGTCTTATCGGGGCCGAGCCATGCGGAGGAGGTCATTCGCAAGCAGCCGACGACAGTCGTTGTCGCGGCAGAGAAGCTGAGCGCTGCCGAACAAGCGCAGGATGCCTTCATGACACAAGCATTTCGGGTCTATACGAACAACGACGTCGTTGGCGTAGAAGTCGCTGGAGCGATCAAGAATATTATCGCGCTTGGAGCAGGGCTGACGGATGGGCTTCAATTCGGCGATAATGCCAAGGCGGCTTTGCTGACACGAGGCTTGGCTGAGATTAGCCGACTGGGCTCCGCTTTGGGAGCGAGTCCGCTTACCTTCGCGGGGCTTGCCGGCGTCGGCGACCTCGTTGTTACCTGCACCAGCAAGCACAGCCGCAATTGGAGAGCCGGCTATATGCTCGCGGACGGCACGCCGCTCTCTGAGGTGCTAGAGCGCATGGGCATGGTTGTGGAAGGCGTGCGCACGACCAAAGCCGCGTACAAGCTTGCCAAGGATGCGAATGTGGAGATGCCGATAACGGAGCAGCTCTACGCCGTCCTGTTCGAAGGAAAGTCGCCCAAGGATGCGGTCGAGCATCTTATGGGCCGGTTGAAAACGCATGAAATAGAATCGTTCGACTGATGTCACCCGCCTACACCAATGATGACCGCTCCTCATATGATGCAAGGAGCTCAACCATCAGAGGAGGGTGGAACACTTGTCAAAAGGAATACCGAAGGATGTACTCGGAGCGATTAACAAAAAAACGGGCAGCAATATTAGCGAAAATGCCGTTAAAAAAATAGCAAGCGGCGTTGATGCCGGAACCCTGCAAAGCGAAACTGAGCTTCGAAAATTGATTAAGCAGGTCGCTGACATGGCGAAGATCAAAGTAACTGAATCGACAATGAACGATATCGTGAAAGCCGTTAAAGCAAGCGGAATGAGTCCGTCAAGCATGGAGTCTCTGATTAAAATGATGACGAAAAAATAAGTAGTCCGGCAAAAGCGTGCGCAGCGGCGATAGGTGAAATTGCTTATTTGCCCGGCGCCATGCTTTTGTCGTTTTTTCGTTGCTTCAACCTTCAAAATTCGTATTATTGTCGACATTTTATTCGTTTCCTCGGCAGGCTGATGTTATAATGAAAGAGCTTGAATACGCAAAGAGGCAGGGAGTAGATAACGAAGATGGACGGAATGACAAAGATGTGGATTTCTTTAATCGGCATCGGAATGATGGCCGTTGCGGCATTCCTCATAACGATCGCCAGATTGAAAACAAAAGGCATCGTAAAATTTATTTTATCGACAATTGCATTTCTATTATTGTTCCTCGGCTTTATCTGTGGATTGATATCGATTACTTGACGGGAACACTACATAATGCGCGAAAGCGAAATCGACACAAGGATAAGGAGAATCCAGGAGCTTATGATTGAATTAAAGGGTAGAACGATACAGAAAGAAGTCGAAGCGGAAGCGGGACTCAGTCTTCTTGATCTGGCAATGAAGAACGGCGTCGACTGGAGCTTCTCCTGTACGCGCGGAACCTGCGCGCGTTGTCGCTGCCTGGTGACGGAAGGCATGGAATTCCTCGAAGAAATTACAGACGAGGAATGGGATCGTCTGGAGCCGGAGGAATTCGAGGAAGGCTATCGGCTTGGCTGTCAAGCTATCGTGAAGGAAAATGCGGGCCGAATAACGGCAGCGAATAAAACTTACTTTTAGCGAGACTGCGCATGCAGAATAACCTCACAAAAAAAGGATGTGCCGGCATGGACGATTGCTCACAAATTCATCATGCGCTGGCTGCAATTGCTAACAACGCGGAGTCTGGAGCCTGGATTCTCGGGGGCAGCGCGGGCTTGCTGCTTCGCGGTCTGCCGCTTGTCGAGGCGCCGAACGATATCGATATTTATTGCGATCGGGAAGATGTGACAGGGCTTCATGAGGGGTTAAAGGAATTCGCTGTAGATGCTCCCGAATACAGCGAAACAAAGCTGTACAAATCATGGCTGAGCCATTATGTCATAGATGATGTCCGCGTAGAGCTGGTCGGCGGCTTTCAGGTAGCCTCCGAGGGCTGCCGCTATCTTACGAAAGTGAAGGGGCTGCTGATCCCCTATAGCGGGAAGGCGGAGGTTTCTGCCTCTTCGTCGGCTAAGGAAATTCCAATTGTTCCTTTGGCGCATGAGCTGTGGTTTAACCGAATGCGCGATCGAATGGACAGGGTAAGTGTTATTTGCGAAGCGTTCGCCGCGCAGCCTTGGATGCATGAGGCTGCTCTCCGTGCAGTCGAAGCGGATGAAGCGAATCATTTCACAGCGACTATTGCCGGCGAGCTGCATCAGTGGTTGAAGGCTCCAGGAGAGGGGGAAGGAGCTTGGAGGCGGAAGTGAAATTCTATCCATCGGGTCGCACCGTGAAAGTAAGACGCGGAACAACCGTGCTTGACGCGGCCCGCAGAGCCGGCGTGACGATCGCGACGCGCTGCGGAGGCAAGGCCGCCTGCTTCATGTGCAAGGTGAATGTGCGGCCCGGGAGCGAGCTCATGCCGATTGGCGATATCGAGAGAAGAAAGCTTGCCGGTCTTGATGAGAGCGGCGTCCGACTCTCCTGTCAAACCCGGGTGACGGGAAAGGCGGAGATAGATGTCCCTCTGGATCCTTTGCGCGCGGCAGTTGCGAGACAGCTGGCCCGGCAGAAGGAAGAGGATGAATTGTGGTAAGAAATGGAGGATTAATCATATGGAAGTTCTACCAAGGGCGGTCGCGCGCTCATGGATGAGAGCCGCGGCCGGTTCCGCGCTGCTGCTGCTCTTCGCGGGGCTGCTGTCGGGTTGCTTGTATCCCAAGGATCAATTAAGGCAGAACGGCGCCCCGAAGGAAGCCGTCCGTAATGTGCAGGGCGCAATCGATCAATATTTTGGGGACACGGGTTTGCTGCCGATCAAGAACAGCTCCGAGGATGTGCCCCTCTACGAGAAGTTCAAGCTTGACTTCGTGAAGCTTCAAAGGGAAGGCTACATAGGCGATATTCCAAGCGCGGCATTCGAGAATGGCGGCAATTATTATTTCCTCATTATAAACGAAGAGACGGATCCGACGATTAAGCTGATGGATATTGTCGTCTATCAGCAGATTAACGATTTGCAGAAAGCCGTAGACGCTTATAAGAAGAAGGAGGGGCAGCTGCCGAAGGGCGAGGCGGCGTATCCCGGCTTCTATACGATCGATTATAAGAGTCTTCCAGTGAAGGAGCCTATTATTCGCAGCGAGTTCTCCGGACATATCTTGCCTGCAATCATTGACGATAACGGCACGGTATATACCGATTACGCCGTCGATATTATGCAGCAGCTCATCAAGCTTGGCGACGCCAAACCTCCCGTTGACGATTTGCGGGCTTTGCTGGTGGACAATTCGGACTACGTGCCTGTGAAAGCGCCGATCTATAGATGGAATGACGGCGACCCAGAGGCCGTGGCCTCCTGAACCCTGAACCTTCTCCGCAATGAGCGGAGGAGGTTTTTTTTGCGATGATCGTCATAGATTTCCGCAATATCTCATATATTTCAATCTTGGAAGGGAAGCTTGTGAAAAGGTTGCATCAAAAAAGATTTCGTAGACGGAATCGGCATAATTGGACAGTCTGAACATATGATGTTACTAGTCCAAAAAGTATGTACGAGTTGCGTCGCTGGCCTGCCCTCTTGTCCGGTGGAAGGCGGCGAACCGGAAAATCAATTGGGAGGGGATATTCAGTGGAGAAAGTAGACATTTTCAAGGACATTGCCGAGAGAACCGGCGGGGATATTTACCTCGGCGTGGTAGGAGCTGTCCGGACGGGCAAATCGACCTTTATCAAACGGTTCATGGAAACGGTAGTGCTTCCGAACATCGCGAATGAATCCGACCGCATCAGAGCCGTTGACGAGCTTCCTCAAAGCGCCGCAGGCAAAACAATAATGACGACCGAACCTAAATTTGTTCCGAATCAGGCGGTTCAATTGAAGGTTGCTGAAGGTCTTGAGGTGAATGTGAGGCTGGTTGACTGCGTGGGCTACGCGGTTGAAGGAGCCAAGGGCTATGAAGACGAGAATGGACCTCGGATGATTACGACCCCTTGGTTTGATGAGCCGATTCCATTCCAGGAAGCAGCCGAGATCGGCACGCGCAAGGTTATTCAGGAGCATTCCACATTAGGCGTTGTCGTGACGACAGACGGTACGATTGCAGAAATTCCAAGAAGCTCGTATGTTGTGGCCGAGGAGCGGGTCGTTGAAGAACTGAAGGAGGTCGGCAAGCCTTTCGTTCTTATCATCAACTCGACAAAACCGCGCAGCGAGGAAGCGCAGCAGCTCCGCAGCGAGCTGCAGGCCAAGTACGATATACCGGTTATGACGCTCAGCGCGGCAACGATGGGCGAGGAAGAGGTCATGTCCGTACTGCGCGAGGTGCTCTATGAATTCCCTGTGCATGAGGTGAATGTCAATCTTCCGAGCTGGGTTATGGTGCTCAGCGACAATCATT
This sequence comes from Paenibacillus sp. HB172176, assembly GCF_011947265.1. GTDB lineage: Bacteria > Bacillota > Bacilli > Paenibacillales > Paenibacillaceae > Pristimantibacillus. The sequence goes on along the minus strand of NZ_JAATHD010000002.1, from coordinate 298,499 downwards.
GGCTGCGCAGCAACTACGAAAATTCGGTTAGAGATACCGTGAAGGATATCCGGAGACTGCGGGATGTCGAGCGCGTCGTCACGCAGTTTATGGATTACGACTTCATTGCCAGAGCCGGACTCAGCGGCATGAATATGGGTCAAGGCGTCGCCGAAATCGACCTGTATGCTCCGGATGAGCTATACGACCGGATTCTGATGGAGGTCGTCGGCGTGGAAATTCGCGGCAAGGATCATCTGCTTCAGCTGATGCAGGAATTCTCGCATGCCAAGCGGGAATACGACCGCTTCGCGGAATCGCTGGAGATGGTGAAGACGACGGGCTACGGCATCGCCGCGCCGTCGCTTGCCGAGATGGCGCTTGACGAGCCCGAGCTTATTCGTCAAGGCTCTCGCTTCGGCGTTCGCTTGAAGGCTACGGCGCCTTCCATTCATATGATCCGGGTGGATGTCGAGTCGGAATTTGCGCCGATTATCGGAACGGAGAAGCAGAGCGAAGAGCTCGTTCGTTACTTGATGCAAGATTTCGAAAATGATCCCATCAAAATTTGGGAATCGGACATATTCGGGCGTTCCCTCCACTCCATTGTCAGAGAGGGCATTCAAGGGAAGATCGCGATGATGCCGGACAATGCGCGTTACAAGCTGCAGGAAACGCTTGGCCGGATTATTAACGAAGGTTCGGGCGGCCTGATCGCGATAATTCTGTAGGCTATGCCGGAACCCGTTTCGAATTAATCGAAGCGGGTTCTTTTTTTTGAGGATTATTGGATTTAACTTGAAATTGCGTTTGGGCTGTATTACTATAAGTTTGTCCAGTCAAAAGGTATATATTTGAAGTTTTCGGTGAATAAGAGGGATAAGAGCGTTCGATTGCTATAAGGAGGTGAAACAATGAACAAAACAGATCTGATTGCAAAGGTAGCCGATTTGTCGGAATTATCCAAGAAGGATGCGACCAAAGCTGTTGATGCCGTTTTCGAAGCAATCTCCGATGCATTGCAAAGCGGAGATAAAGTGCAGCTTGTCGGCTTTGGCAACTTCGAGGTTCGCGAGCGTCAAGCGCGCAAGGGCCGCAATCCGCAAACCGGCGAAGAGATTGATATTGCCGCAAGCAAGATGCCGGCTTTCAAGCCAGGCAAATCTCTTAAGGACCTCGTATCCAATTAACGCATACACGTCAATAAACGCTCGAACCTGTAAACGGTTTGAGCGTTTTTCGTTGCATTAAGCCCATTATTCCTCTATAATTCATGGATAATATGCGTTAACTGCGGAGGGAATAACATGGAACCAACGGTAGGCGATTATATTGTTGTGAAAGCGAAAGATGGAGGAGTGCAAGTCATCGGGCTGACGCGCGGACATGACACCAAGTTTCATCATACGGAGAAGCTCGACAAGAACGAGGTTTTGATTTGCCAGTTCACTGATCATACCTCAGCCATCAAGATCAGAGGAAAAGCGATTGTAATGACCAAATATGGAACCGTTGAAACGGATCAATAAAACGAAAATTTGCAACGATTGGAAGCAGGCGCCGCCTGCTTTTTTGCTGCCCGGCCGCATTGATCTTTATTACAAAGGCAAGGATTAACGGCTTGTCGCATAATCGCTCTTTGGCGCTCGTACACTGTAGTATGGCATCCAAGTGCGTATGAGTCCAATTTCGAATGCGCAGACTTATAGGGATGAACGGTCATTTCGATTGTCGATGAGGAGGAGCTGCAGTGGCAGTGAAAAAATCATTTTTGACCGCGTGCATGTGGACGCTGATTATTACGCTTGGCGCGGCCTGGATTCCTTACATGATTCGAGAGAAGGATAATGCGGCGCATCCTCTTGCCGTATTCAAGCAAGCGCCCTTGCGCCATATGACGAACGGCAATATTGTGGATATTCTGATCGGGGTGCCTCTGCGCGAGAAAATTTCCCATGCGGAATGGAATCGTTCCGTGCTTGCGATCGAGCTTTCGGTTCCTGCTGACAGCGGAAGGCCCGAAGCCTGGTTTGAGGATGTGAGAAAGCTGATTCAGGTTTCCTTCCAGCAGCTTGACAATGTCAATCGATTGTTGATTCAAATTGTCGAGTGGAGCTCCGGCAATAAAAAGCTATTGACGGCTATGGACATACGAGGCTCGGATGAGTGGTTGAGCGTCAGCCTCTCGCAATTGGATTATGCCGATCCCTTTCATGACGAGCTGTGGCGCGAGAGGCTTCGCGTCAGCTTCACCTCCGCTTGGGAAGAAAGATTTGGCAAGGCAAGCTCCTTCTCCGCAAAATCATCAAAATCATGAACATCATCAAGCGGCATATGCTCTTTATGGCAAGTTGTGCTATAATAGCTTAGATTATTGAGCGGCAAGGTTGTTGCTCTGTTCGGAGGCTCATTCCTATGAAAACATACCGCATAACTGAGATGGCAGAACAATACGCGAGCCATGACATGATTCAAAGACATACAACCATTCCGCCGCTGCCAGACTGGAGAGCCAAGCTGCTCTTTGCCGTATTGAATGAACAGCATGCGCTAAGCGATCGGAGCGAGCTTTATACGCTGGTCACCTCGCTTGTTCAGCTTGGTATGGACACGCATGACTTGATTGATAACGATAGCGACAGGCAGACGACCGAGCAAATGCGCTCCCGTCAATTGAAGGTGCTTGCGGGGGATTACTTTTCTTCACGCTTTTACCAGCTGCTCGCAGGAGCGGGGCAGATTGATATGGTAGGCAAGATCAGCGGCGCGGTATGCGAAGTGAATCGATTGAAGGTAAACTTGTATACGAGAATGCGCCAGCTTCGCGTGACGGCCGATGACTATTTCGGACAAGCCGTTCAGCTCAGAAGCGAGCTGTACCAGCATTTCGCGTCGATGCTCGAGGGCAGCATGTCACGGATTTGGCCTGAGCTGCTTGGCAGCGTTTCTAGATGCGAGGTGGCGCTTGATGAGCTTGAACGCGCCGACTCGAAGGAGAGGTTCGAGAAAAGCTGGGGCTATTGGTACGTCTTGCAGAACGGAACGAACGAAGAACGCGAGCAGTTGAAGGAAGCCGACATGCAGCCGCATGCCAGAAGAGTACTAATGGACAAATACGAGGTTCGCAGGCTGCTTGACGGAAAATTCAGTCAGTCCTTGGAGCAATTGAAGTCGATTGCGTCAAAGCTGGATTCGAGCAAGCTCATTAGCGAGCTTGCTGTCATTTCCGAAGGTCTGTTGCAGAAGCTGGGCAGCCATCCGGCTGCTCTTAACGAGATGAGGTAAGCAAGGTGGAGAGCGAATCAAAGAAACATGTGCATGCGCTATTCGAGACGATAGCGCCCCAATATGATTTTATGAATGATGTCATATCGTTTAGAAGACACAAGGCCTGGCGTAAATATACGATGAAGCAGATGAAGGTGGAGAGAGGCCAGAGCGCGCTTGATGTTTGCTCCGGCACCTGCGATTGGACGATTGATCTGGCCCGGGCAAGCGAAACGGGAAAGGTTGCAGGACTGGACTTCAGTCAAAATATGCTCGAGGTGGGAGCGCAGAAAATTAACAAGCTTGGTTTGCAGAAGCGGATTGAGCTTGTGCAAGGCAATGCCATGAGCCTGCCCTTCCCGGACAACTCCTTCGATTTCGTCACAATAGGCTTCGGTTTGCGGAACGTGCCGGACTATTTGCAAGTTTTGAAAGAAATGCACCGGGTTGCGAGGCCGGGCGGCAAGGTAGTTTGCCTGGAGCTATCCAAGCCTTCCTGGCAGCCCTTCAAAGGCATTTATTATTTGTATTTCGAACATATCATGCCCTTATTCGGCAAGCTGCTGGCCGGTCGCTTCAAGGAATATCAATGGCTGCCCGACTCGCTCAAGCTGTTCCCGGATGCCAGAGGCTTGACAAAGCTGTTCTCGCAGGCAGGTCTTCAGCACATTCAAGCGCACCCGTTCTTCGGAGGAATCGCGGCGCTGCATATAGGGACGAAGGGACAGGTTGGAGAGCAATGATTCGCAAACTAGGCATAATTCTTGAAATGATAAAATTCGAGCACACGGTATTCGCGTTGCCGTTCGCCTATATGGGCGCCATTCTGGGGGCGGTGGTCATGCAAGGGCATTTGCCAAGCTGGGCGCAGATTGGCTGGGTATCCCTGGCGATGTTCGGGGCCAGAAGCGCGGCAATGAGCTTGAACCGGGTTATTGACAAAACGATTGATCTTCATAATCCGAGAACAAAAAACAGGGCGATTCCAGCTGGCTTGCTGAAGTCGGCAGAGGTGCTCGTTTTCATATTGGCCTCGTTCGCGATTCTCATTTGGGCGGCATCGAATCTTGCTCCAATTGCAATGAAGCTCATGCCGATCGCCGTATTCTTTCTTGTTGTATACTCCTATACGAAGCGGTTCACATGGCTCTGCCATATCGTGCTCGGCATGACGATCGCCCTGTCGCCGCTAGGCGGCTGGATTGCCGTTACCGGCAAGTTCGACGCCGTCGCATGGCTGCTCTACGTGACGGTAGCGCTCTGGATTGCGGGCTTTGACATCATCTACGCGACGCAAGATTATGAATACGACTGCGAGCATGGCGTGCATTCGATTCCCGCGCAATTCGGCATCGCCGGTTCTCTCTGGATCGCTCGCGCCTTGCATGGGATAACCGCATGCGGGTTTGTGACGCTGTTCATGATGACGGAACTGAGCTGGCTGTATCTATTCGGCGCTGTGTTATCGATCACGCTTCTGTTCTATCAGCATTACATGGTGAAGCCGACGGATTTATCCCGAGTGCAGACCGCTTTCTTCGGTATGAACGGAACGCTGAGCGTCGTGCTCTTCCTCTTCACGATGGCTGACTTGCTGGCGGTTCGGTTATGGTAGAGCATGGAAGGGGACTTCGCGATTATCGTCCGGAGCGGCCGCGAAGCTGGGTTGTCGGTATAACGGGAGCAAGCGGCGCTGTATATGGAATCAAGCTGGTGGAAGAGCTTCTTGCACAGCGCTGCGAAGTGCATCTTGTCGTTACGGAAGCAGGCTGGAGAGTCATCAAGGAGGAGCTTGGCTGGGAGACGGCCAGGAGGGCGGAGACACTTGCCGCACATTTCCCGGACGCTATCGCTTCCGGCGCGCTGATCTATCATCCCAACGGCGATATCGGGGCGTCGATTGCAAGCGGCTCCTTCCGCACGGAAGGCATGCTCATCATGCCGTGCTCCATGGGTACATTGTCTTCAATCGCGCATGGCAGCTCGAACAACTTGCTCACGAGAGCGGCAGACGTTATGCTTAAGGAGGGCAGGCCGCTCGTGCTTGTTCCTCGCGAAACGCCGCTGCACGCGATTCATCTCGAGAATATGTTGAATCTCGCCAGACTTGGCGTTCGTATCGTTCCGGCAATGCCTGCTTTCTATTACAAACCGCAGTCCATGGATGAGATGATCGGGTTTCTGGTAGGCAAAGTATTGGATCAGATACATATACAGCATGATTTATACAGAAGATGGGGAGATGAGCAGAATGGCCTTTGAACGCCATATCGCCATCGGTGAAATCGATTATGCCAACGCATGGCCTTTGTTTATCGGATTAGAGCGATATTTGACAGGAATTTCTTACGAACGCAAGCCGCATGTTCCGTCACAGCTGAACAGGCTGCTGTCAATAGGAGAGCTGGACATGGCGGCCGTCTCTTCCTTCGCATACGGACAGCATGCCGAGAGCTACGCCCTAATGCCGCAGTTGTCGGTCGGCTCAATCGGCAAGGTGCATTCCATATTGTTGTTTCTGAAGAAGCCTCTCGAGGAGGAGCTTCCGAGTCGGATCGCGGTAACGACTACTTCGGCAACCTCGGTGAATTTGTTGAAAATCGTCATGGCAATGAAATGGCAGTGCACCCCTGAATACATAGCTTGCGAACCGCGGCTGGAAGAGATGCTGGCGCATTCGGACGCTGCGCTGTTGATTGGCGATCCTGCCATTAAAGCTTCCTGGGAGAATCGGGATATGCATGTGGTTGATCTTGGCGAGATGTGGCACAATTGGACCGGTCTTGGCATGACCTATGCGGTTGTGGCGGTAAGAAGAGAGGCAATTGCGTCAGCCGCTAACGAGGTTAATCGAGTTCATGAAGCAATGAAGGACACTTTGAGGTATAATTTGCTTCATAGAGAACAATTGAGCGATCGGGCTTGCCGGGTTCTGGGCGGCTCGCGCAAGTACTGGGATCACTATTTCCGCTCGCTTCAATATGATTTCGGAGAAAAGCTGAGAGACGGTCTTGCGCTTTATTACAGCTACGCATGGCAATTAGGATTGCTTGATTCTCCAGTCGACATGCGTTTCATGGAAGAACAATCCCCCCAAAAGGTGAAGGAATGAAACTATTAGATTTGTACGCAAAGATGAAAGGCGATTTGAATCGCATTGAGCAAGAGCTGGAGCGAAGCGTAACGGACGATCATGCGCTGCTTAGCGAGGCGTCGACCCATCTGCTGAAGGCCGGAGGAAAGCGACTGCGCCCCGTATTCGTTCTCTTATCCGGCAAGTTCGGCAGCTATAATCTTGAGGTTATGAAGAAAATTGCCGTTCCCCTTGAACTGATACATATGGCGTCACTTGTTCATGACGATGTAATCGATGACGCGGATACGCGTCGCGGACAATTGACGGTAAAGTCGAAATGGGATAACCGAATTGCGATGTACACCGGCGACTATATTCACGGCAAAGCGCTGTCGATTGTTACAGAGCTTCCGAATCCTGCGATTCATCGTATACTTTCGGGAGCGCTCGTGCAGATGTGCATCGGCGAAATGGAGCAAATACGCGATTTCTTCAATACCGGGCAAACCGTGCGGAATTATTTGCTGCGCATTCGGAGGAAAACGGCTATTCTGATTGCGATAAGCTGTCAGCTCGGAGCGTTAGCCTCAGGCGTTGATGCTGGGACCGCGAACAGATTGTACCGATACGGGTACAACGTGGGCATGGCGTTCCAAATACGCGACGATATGCTTGATCTGTACGGAACCGAGAAGCAAATCGGCAAGCCGCCCGGCTCGGACATTCGCCAAGGGAACATTACATTGCCTGTCATTCTTGCGCTCCAGGAACCCGGCATTCGCGATTCGTTGCTTCATGAAATTCGCAAAATAAAGGATGCGGAAGGAGAAGCCGATACGCGAAGAGCGATTGATATGATCAGAAGCAGCACTGGCGCCGGACTTGCTGAAGAGCTGGCGGGCAGATACATACAAAAGGCGCTCGACGCAATAGCTGGATTGCCGGCGATTACGGCCAAGAAAAATTTGACAGATATCGCCCATTTTGTTGGCAAAAGAAATTATTAATTGTGAAGGAAGGATATTCAGATGGAGAAGACGTTTCTTATGATAAAGCCGGATGGCGTGCAGCGCGGATTGATTGGGGAAATCATCTCCCGTTTCGAGAGAAAGGGCCTGCAGCTGCAAGCGGCTAAATTCATGATTTTGTCGGAAGAGCTGGCGGAGAAGCATTATGAAGAGCATAAGGGCAAGTCGTTCTATGAGCCGCTGCTCTCATTCATCACGTCCGGGCCCGTTTTTGCCATGGTTTGGAGCGGCGATAATGTCATTGCGCTTACACGGGCGCTAATTGGCAAGACCGATGCCATCGACGCAGCGCCGGGCACGATTCGCTCCGACTTTGCCGTACATACGAACTTTAATCTGATTCACGGCTCCGATTCGATCCAGAACGCCGAGAGGGAGATTAACTTGTATTTCAAGCCGGAGGAGCTTGTAGCTTTCGAGCATACCATTCAACGGTGGATTTAACAGCTGACTTAAGGCGATGGGGGATATGATGTCCGAAGATCAAGATTTCACTCATTTTATTAGCCGAATCAAGCGGAAAACAGGGATCGACTTGTCGCAATACAAAGAGGGGCAGATGAAGAGGCGATTGACGACTCTTCGCATGAAGCACGGTTTCGGTTCCTTTGCGGAATATGATGAAGCTATGGAGCATAATCGCGCTCTGCTGAACGAGTTTCTCGACAGGATGACGATCAATGTGTCTGAATTCTGGAGAAATCCGGCAAGATGGGAGGTGCTGCGCGATCGCTTTCTCCCCCTTATGCTGGAGAATCGGACCTCTAGGCTGAGGCTATGGAGCGCCGCCTGCTCCACGGGCGAGGAGCCGTACACCTTGACGATGATTCTGAATGAGCTTGGCGTGATGGAGCGCTGCAGCGTGCTGGCAACCGATTTGGACAGCACTGTGCTGCACAAGGCGAAGGAAGGCGTCTACCTGGAGCGATCGCTTAGAGATGTTCCTTCGAACTGCAAATCAAAATATTTTCAATCGTCGGAAGGCGCTTATGTTATTTCCGATATTTTGAAGCGCGGCATTCGCTTCGAGCAGCAGAATTTGCTGCATGATCCCTTCGAATCCGGCTTTGATCTGATTGTCTGCCGCAACGTGATGATTTATTTCACCGATGAGGCCAAGCATCTCCTCTATCATAAATTCGCAGCGGCTTTAAAGTCAGGCGGCATTCTTTTCGTAGGAAGCACGGAACAGATTTTCTCGCCTGGGCAATACGGGCTCGAGACGGCGGATACGTTTTTTTATCGAAAAATGTGAGTCATACGTATATCGTAATTCCTCTTATCCTATACTAGATCTATGCAACTCAATTTGGAGGGGAATAGATTGGACAAGCGCAAAGTCATTGCGGCTTATCGACGGGGCTTTATTACCATTCAAGAATGCGCGCAAATTATCGGCGTGGACAATAGGCAGATGACGAGGCTGATTAATGATCCGAAGCTGATTTCAGAGGTCGTATCGCTGCGCGAGCAGCCTACTGTCAACAGTCTCTAGGCTGCGGAACAGTTTTGCTGCTTCACCATGCATAGTGAAAGAACAAAGTCGGGTCCGAGACTTCCGTAAGGAAGGGGGCCCGATTTTTTTGCGAGCATAATGGATTATATCTGCTTTTTGCAGGCCTTGAGGCTGCCGCGATTTCTTGTCAAACCCGCACCGCTGTACTATAATGAGCAAAGATGTTTAGGGCACGACAAGAGAGCGAGTCGACCGGGACTTGCGTCAGAGGAGGAGCTAGGCTTGAGTTTACGCTATTTGACAGCTGGAGAGACCCACGGTCCGCAATTGACCGCGATCATAGAAGGGTTGCCAAGCAATTTGAAAATCGATTTCGAAGAATTGAACTTTCAACTTCTTCGCCGACAGAAGGGACATGGACGCGGCAGAAGAATGCAGATCGAAACGGATACCGCCAATATTGTGGGCGGCGTGAGACATGGAAGAACGACCGGAGCGCCTGTAGCGCTTGTTGTGGAGAATAAGGATTGGAAGCACTGGACCAAAGTGATGAACATTGAACCGATTGAAGGCAGCGACGAGGAGAAGCGCCGGGTTCATCGTCCTAGGCCCGGACATGCGGATCTGAACGGCGGATTGAAGTATAATCTGAAGGATCTTCGCAATGTGCTGGAGCGCTCCAGCGCGAGGGAAACGGCGGCAAGAGTCGCGGTTGGCGCGGTAGCCAAGCAATTGCTGGCGGAATTCGGCATCAAGGTTGCGGGACAAGTGATTCGGATCGGGGAAATCGAAGCGCCGCCCAATCAACTGGGCGTTGACGATTTGATTAGATTGACGGAGGAATCTTCCGTGCGCGTCGTCGACAAAGAGACCGAAAACCGAATGACCGCTTATATCGATCAAATCAAGGCGGAAGGCGACTCCATCGGCGGCGTTGTGGAATGCATCATCGAAGGCGTACCGATCGGGCTTGGCAGCCATGTGCAATGGGATCGGAAGCTGGACGGAAGAATCGCCCAGGCGGTTGTATCCATTAATGCATTCAAAGGCTGCGAGATTGGGATAGGCTTTGAAGCGGCGGAGCTTCGAGGCTCACAGGTGCATGATGAAATTCTGCACAGCGAGGAAAGAGGCTATCATCGCGCGTCGAATCGTTTGGGAGGCTTTGAAGGCGGTATGACGAACGGCGAGCAGATTGTGGTGCGCGGCGTTATGAAGCCGATTCCAACGCTGTATAAGCCGCTTAGAAGCGTTGACATCGATACCAAGGAGCCGTTCACAGCTCAAGTCGAGCGTTCCGACAGCTGCGCGGTGCCGGCTGCGAGCGTCGTGATGGAGCATGTGGTGGCCTGGGAAGTGGCAAGAGCGTTCCTCGAGAAGTTCGGCGGCGATTCCATTGAAGAAATTCGCGCCAATGTGAAGAGCTACGAAGCGCAATTGGAGCAGTATTAACGATGAGAGAGCTAATCGTTAATCTGGGTGAACGCTCTTATCCGATTTATATCGGCGAAGGGCTGCTGGGCGACGCTGCCGCTTATTTCGAGAAGAATGGCATTTCCAAGAAATCCTCGATCCTGATTATTACGGATGATCATGTCGCGCCTCATTATTTGGGGCAGCTTGAAGCCAAGCTGTCCCAAGGAGGCTATCCCGTCGTCAGCGCGATTGTTCCCGCAGGGGAAAGCGCGAAATCGCTGACTATGCTCGAATCGTTAATCGGTAAAGCGCTCCAGGGAGGACTTGACCGCAAGTCGGCGGTCGTCGCGCTCGGAGGAGGCGTTGTCGGAGATTTGGCGGGGTTCGTGGCCGCCTCCTTCATGAGAGGCGTCAAATTCGTACAGATTCCGACGACGATTCTTGCTCATGACAGCAGTGTAGGCGGCAAGGTTGCCGTCAATCATCCCATGGCCAAAAACATCATAGGAGCTTTTCATCAGCCGGAATTCGTGCTTTATGATCTGAGCACGCTTCAAACGCTTCCCGCTAGAGAAGTCATTGGCGGTTTGGCCGAGGTTGTGAAGCATGGCTTGATCTGGGATGCAGGGTTCGTGGAATGGTGCGAGGAGAATGCCGAGAAGCTGCTTGGGCTTGATCCGGAAGCGCTGGGCTATGCGCTTTATAACGGCTGCAGCGTGAAAGCCTCCGTGGTGTCGCAGGATGAGCGCGAGAACGGATTGCGAGCGATTCTGAACTTGGGCCATACGATCGGGCATGCGTTGGAGGCTGTCGCTGGCTATGGCGTATTGGAGCACGGCGAAGCTATCGCGATCGGCATGATTGGATCGGCCAGGCTTGGCGTTCGATACGGGGCGCCGCAAGAAGTATACACGACCACGAAGCGGGCTTTGGAGAAATGCGGACTGCCGATCGCGATCCCCCAGAATTTCGATTCGGAGGCGATCATGAAGGCGATGATGCATGATAAGAAATTTTCCGAAGGCATTATGACCTTTGTCGTACCGACTGCGATCGGGAAAGTGGAGATCAAGCCCGATGTTCCTGTATCATGGGTAAGAGAAATTGTTGAGGAATTGAAACGGGAGGAAAAACAGCTATGAGTGTACGCGGAATTCGGGGAGCACATACGGTAGATTCGAATGATCCCAAGCTGATTGCAAGCGCAACGCTGGAAATGATTAATGATATTATCGCGTATAATCATATCGCGCCTGAAGATATTTGCAGCGTTCTGATTACGGTTACGAATGATCTGGACGAAGCCTTCCCTGCGCAGGCGATTCGACAAGTGCCGGGCTGGGAGCTAGTTCCTTTGATGTGCGCGCTGGAGGTGCCGGTTAAGGGAAGTCTCGAGAGATGCGTCCGGTTGATGGTTCTTGTGAATACCGAGCTCAGTCAAGCCGAGATTCAGCATGTATATCTGGGAGGAGCGAAAGCGCTTCGTCCGGATTTGGCAAATTCGAAATAAGCGGTTGACGCAGAGCCGCGGTTTGCTATATATTTATACCCATAAGTATTTGACGAGCAGAGATGAGTAGAGCAGATTTGAGCCGAGTTGAGATGAGCTGAGCATTTGTACCGCAGTAGAGCCGAGATAAATTCCTAAGGTCAGAACGCAATGGAAATGGGAACAAGCAGTTGTTCGGTCATGCTGAGCAAGCGCTTGTAGAGCTGTTCCTATATTGCGTTGTTGCTCGAAGGCGAAATTTGGCATACGGCGCGGTTGATATCATCCATAACTTAGGCGCTCCTGCTCTTGCAGGAGCTTTTTTATTTGCACTGCGAATTGCCGCAAAGCGAAAGCAGAAGTTTTTTTCTTAAGAAAATGGAGGTCGTTCACTATGACGAATGAATTGAATCGCATCATTAAGCTTGCCGGCACGTATAATCTGATCCCAATTATGCGAAGCGTAATGGCGGATACCGAAACGCCTATCCGGCTGTTCCAGCATTTCGCGAAGGAGGATCACGCATTCCTGCTTGAAAGCGTGGAGGGCGGAGCGAAATGGGCGAGATATTCGTTCATCGGTACGGATCCCTTCATGAAGCTGTACGGGAAAAACGGCGAAATGATTCTTGAGGTGAAGGGCGATCGACAAGCGGTGAACGAGAAGCCGATTGAATTATTGAAGGCAAAGCTGCGTTCCTTCCGCAGCCCGTCGCTCGCGGAGCTTCCTCCTTTCACCGGCGGCGCCATCGGTTTTTTCGGCTATGATCTTCTGCAATATTACGAGAAGCTGCCTGCGCATCGCGTTGATGATTTGAGGATGAACGATATGCAATTCATGTTCTGCGATCAAGTCATCGTATTCGACCATTTCAAACAGCATCTCCAAATTGTCGGAAACGTGCATATTTCGGAAGGAGCTTCGGATCGCGAAATTGCCGCTGCATACGCCGCTGCGGTGGAGAAGCTGGAGGCAACCATTGAAAGGCTGCAGCAGCCGATTATGCCGGCCGCCATTCCAAGCTCGGCAATTCCTGTCGATCCCGAGCTCGGCGACGTAACCTCGAATCTGACGAAGGAGCAATTCATCTCGAACGTGAACCAGGCGAAGGAATATATTCGAGCGGGGGACATCTTCCAGGTGGTGCTGTCGCAGCGCTTCAGCATTGAAACGACGGTCGATCCCATGCATGTGTATCGCGTGCTTCGCACGATGAATCCATCGCCTTACATGTATTATTTGAAGATGGGGGAAGAGATTATTGTCGGCACCTCTCCGGAAGCGCTGGTGAAGGTTAATGACGGCAAGGTCGAGACGAGGCCGATCGCGGGCACGAGACCTCGCGGCGCTACGCCCGAAGAGGATCTGGCGCATGAGAAGGACTTGCTTGCCGACGAGAAGGAACGAGCGGAGCATCTGATGCTTGTAGATCTCGGTCGCAACGATATCGGAAGAGTATCCGAATTCGGCTCGGTGAAATGCGATACGTTCATGGATATCGAACGCTACTCCCATGTGATGCACATTGTGTCGAATGTATCGGGCAAGCTTCGCGAGGACAAGGATTTCTTCGACGCGTTCATCTCTTGTCTTCCGGCAGGCACGGTATCGGGCGCGCCGAAGCTTCGCGCGATGGAGATTATCGCCGAGCTGGAGAACGAAGCGCGCGGCGCCTATGCCGGAGCAATCGGCTATCTCGGCTTCGGCGGCACGATGGATACTTGCATTACGATTCGCACGATCATATTCAAGCATGGCAAAGCTTATGTGCAAAGCGGAGCCGGCATCGTATGGGATTCCGTGCCTGAGAATGAATACATGGAAACCGTGAATAAGGCGAAGGCCATGCTGAAGGCGATACGCGCGGCAGAAGCCGGCTTCTTGAAACCGGCTGCCGATTATACCGCTGCCACGATTAATTCGGATTATAATGTCGCAGCCGGAGAGGGGATTTCTTAAGATGACGAATGTAATGACGATCCAGCAATCATTGAACAAAATCATCAGCGGCAATGACCTGACGAGAGGGGAAGCAGAGGCCGTCATGAGCATGATCATGAACGGCGAGGCCACGCCCGCGCAGATTGGAAGCATTGCGACGGCTCTGCGCATGAAAGGCGAGACAAAGGAAGAAATTACGGGCTTCGCGGCAGCGATGAGGCAGCATTCCAATCATGTGAGCACAGAGCAAAAAGGCTTGCTCGATACATGCGGGACAGGCGGCTCAGGCATTCATAAGTTCAATATTTCGACCGCATCCTCGATCATTGCAGCAGCGGCGGGCATACGCGTCGCGAAGCATGGCAATCGCGCGATGTCCGGCAAGACGGGCAGCGCCGATGTGCTGGAAGCGCTCGGAGTCAATATTTCCTTATCGCCGAAGCAGGCTGCGATTTGCTTGAACGAGATCGGCATATGCTTCATGTTCGCGCAGCTCTATCATCCGTCGCTCAAGCATGCGGCAGCGCCGAGAAGGGAGCTTGGCATTCGTACGATATTCAATATGCTTGGGCCGCTGACGAATCCGGCGGGCGCCGACCGCCAGCTGCTCGGCATCTACGACCGCTCACGCACGTCAACGATTGCCGAGGTGCTTGGCGAGCTTGGCCTCACGCGCGCGCTCGTTGTGAGCAGCCATGACGGCCTTGATGAAATCAGCATCTCGGCTTCCACGCAAATTTCCGAGCTGAAGAACGGACTTGTGACCACCTTTGATCTTGAGCCGGAGGCGCTTGGGCTGAAGCGTCATGCGATAACGGAAGTGCAGGGTGGCGAGCCTGAAGTGAACGCATCGATCATTCGCGCGATTTTCTGCGGTGAAGAGAAGGGCGCTTACCGCGATATTGTGCTGGCGAATGCCGGCGCATGCATTTATGTCGGCGGCTTGGCCGAATCGATCCGCGACGGCGTTGCGATAGCGGCGGATGTTATTGATTCCGGCAAGGCGAACGATAAATTGAAGATGCTTATTCAAATGACAGGAGAGCTGGCGCATGTTTCTTGATAAAATCGTAGCGACCAAAAAACAAGAAGTGGAAGCTTTGACCGAAATTTTTCATTTATCCGAATACGAGAAGCAAATTGATGCCATGGCGCCTTGCCGAGGCTTTGAGGCTGCGCTTGGACGCGGGAAACGAAAGCATGAGCTTGGGTTGATCGCTGAGGTGAAAAAGGCTTCGCCTTCCAAAGGCTTGATCAGAGAGGATTTTCATCCGGCGTTTCTGGCTGAGGCCTATGAAGCCGCCGGAGCGGATTGCATCTCCGTTCTGACGGACCGCGATTACTTCCAGGGCTCCAACGATTACTTATCCTTGGTAAGAAGCACGGTCGGAGTGCCCCTGCTTCGCAAGGATTTCATCATTGACTATAGACAAGTGTATGAGGCGAGGGTTATCGGCGCGGACGCCATTCTTCTGATTGCCGCCATTCTGACTTCGTCCGAGCTTTCCCGGCTCTATGATTTGGCCAAGGAGCTTGGCATGGATGTACTTGTAGAGGTGCATGACGAAGAAGAGCTGAACACGGTACTGGAGCTGAATAAGGCTTCGCTCGTCGGCATCAACAATCGCAATTTGAAAACCTTCGTCACCGATTTAACAACAACGGAAGCGTTAATCGGCATGATGCCGAAGGAGGTTACGGTCATTAGCGAGAGCGGCATTGCAGGCAAGAAGGATATGGACTATCTGCAATCCATTGGCGCGCAGGGCGTTCTAATCGGCGAGCATTTCATGCGGCAGAACGATATTGAAGCTTCCGTTCGTGAACTGATGGGACCGGTGACGCAGCGATGACTGCCCTCAATGCCGGTCATTCCAGAATTAAAATATGCGGGTTGAGAGACGAAAAAACGATTCAAGCGATGAATGGCTTGCCTGTTGATGAGATCGGCTTCATCTTCGCTCCGAGCAGAAGGCGGATCGATAAGGCTGACGCTCCGAAATTGATACAAGCTGTTCATAGCCTTTCCGCACGAGGCGGACAGGCTCCGAGAGCTGTTGGTGTGTTCGTGAACGAGCCGCTCGAAGAGCTTGATTTGCTCCTCGGAACCGCTTCGCTCGACGTCGTGCAGCTTCACGGGGCGGAAACGCCCGAGTACATTGCCGAGCTTCGGCGCAGACATCCCCGCATACAGGTGTGGAAGGTGTTCTCCATTCGAAGCTCAGACAGCGATGCTGCGTGTACAGAAGCGGCACTTGCCGAGCTCGCTTTGGCGCGGCTTGCTCCATACCGTTCTTGCGTTGAAGCGATTCTGATCGACGCCCCCGGGGGCGGAACGGGCGAGGCCTTCAATTGGATGGCTATCGATCATTATCAGGCCGCTTCGGACAGCATAGGTCTGCCGATGTATATCGCAGGCGGTCTTCATGCCGACAATGTCCGGACGCTGCTCGGAACCTACCGGCCATATGGAATCGACGTGTCCAGCGGTGTGGAAACCGATGGAATCAAAGATATTGAAAAGATGAGATTATTCGTAAGAAGGGTGATGGAAGCATGAATCAGATACCAGACGAGAATGGCAGATTCGGGATATTCGGCGGAAGATACGTTCCCGAGACGCTTATGAACGCTTTGCTTGAGCTCGAGGAAGCCTATGCGCATTATTCGAAGGATCCTTCCTTCCAGGAGGAAGTGCGCGAGCTGCTCTACAAATATTCGGGAAGGCCGACTTCGCTCTATTACGCGAAGAGGCTGAGCGAGCAGCTCGGCGGCGCGAAAATCTATTTGAAGCGCGAGGATCTGAACCATACCGGCGCGCATAAAATCAACAATACGATCGGACAAGGCATTCTTGCGAAGCGCATGGGCAAGAAGAAAATTATCGCGGAGACGGGAGCCGGTCAGCATGGCGTGGCTTCGGCGACGATTGCGGCGCTGCTTGGGCTCGAATGCAAGGTGTTCATGGGCGAGGAGGATACGAAGCGTCAGCAACTGAATGTTTTCCGCATGAATCTGCTCGGTGCTGAAGTCGTTCCGGTTACCTCCGGCACGCGCACCTTGAAGGATGCTTGCAACGAAACGCTGCGTTACTGGGTAAGCAACGTGAACGATACGTATTATATTCTCGGCTCTGTTACAGGCCCGCATCCGTATCCGATGATGGTTCGCGACTTCCAGCGCATTATTGGAGATGAAGCGCGTCGTCAAATTTTGGAGGAAGAAAGCAGACTGCCCGATTATATCGTGGCGGCGGTCGGCGGCGGCAGTAATGCGATGGGCATCTTCTATCCGTTCGTGAACGATGAGAACGTGAAGCTGATTGGCGTGGAGGCTGCCGGCAGAGGCGTGGACACAGAGGAGCACGCGGCCACGATGACCAAAGGCAAGCATGGCGTATTCCAAGGCTCGCTGAGCTATGTGCTTCAGGATGAGCATGGACAGGTAATGCCGGCGCATTCGATATCGGCAGGACTTGATTATCCGGGAATCGGCCCTGAGCATTCCTATCTGAAGGACTCAGGGCGAGCGGAGTATGTGCCGATTACGGATGCGGAAGCGCTTGAAGCGCTGCAGCTGCTGTCCAGAACGGAAGGCATTATACCGGCGCTGGAATCGGCTCATGCGATCGCGCAGACGATGAAGCTTGCGCCGACACTCGACAAGGACAAGGTAATCGTGGTGAGCCTATCCGGCCGGGGAGACAAGGATGTTGAGTCGATAATGGGATATTTGGGAGGAAACGCGAATGAACGCCATTGATCAGAAATTTGCTGAACTGAAGAAGGAAGGAAAGACTGCGCTCATTCCATTCATCACAGTCGGAGACCCGGATCTGGACACCTCGCTGGCCATTGTCAAACAATTGGAGAAATCAGGCGCCGATATGATCGAGCTTGGTGTGCCGTATTCCGATCCTCTTGCGGACGGCCCCGTTATCCAACGCGCATCCGAAAGGGCGCTGCGCAGCGCGATTACGCTGACGGCATGCATGGACCTGGCAGATAGCGCGCGCAAGGAAGGCGTTCAAATACCGCTCATTCTGTTCACCTATTTCAACCCGGTGCTCCAGTTCGGCCTCGACGCTTTCTTCGAAAGCATTAAAAATAAAGGCATCAGCGGACTAATCATTCCCGATCTGCCGATCGAAGAGGATGTGGAGACGCGCCAAATGGCGGAGGCAGCGAATATTCACCTCATTCCGCTTGTTGCGCCGACCTCAAAGGATCGCGTCACACGGATTGCGAAGAAGGCAAAAGGCTTCGTCTATTGCGTCTCGTCGCTTGGCGTGACCGGGGTTCGTTCGGATTTTCACAGCGATATCGACGAATTCCTGACAACGGTGCGAGAGGCGACCGATCTTCCTATCGGAATCGGCTTCGGCATCTCCACCCGCGAGCAGGTTGCGCGCTTCGAGATGCAATGCGACGGAGTTATCGTGGGCAGCGCCATCGTTCGCAAGATTGAAGAGAATGTTGGATTGCTTGCTGATAGCGGTACTCGTGAGCAAGGGCTGCGGCAAATCGGCGATTTTGTTTCCTCCTTGAAAGGCTGAACGAAACAATGCGTATTTTGAAGAAGTCTTCCTTCACTGGAAGACTTTTTCTTTGCATTCACTACTTTAAAACGGATTTCAGATATGAGACAATGGAAAACGGAGATTTATAGTAGATTATATCGAGAGGTGAACCCAGCATGCAGCCCAAATCGAATATTGTTCATTTGCCCGTCTATCAGCCAGGCAAGCCCATTGAAGACGTGAAGAGAGAATTAGGATTGACCGAGGTCGTAAAGCTGGCCTCCAACGAGAATATGTTCGGCTTCTCGGAGCATGCCAAAGCGGCGATGATCAAGGAAATCGCTGAATCCAATATGTATCCGGACGGAGCGAGCGTAGAGCTGACAAATGTGCTGGCAGAAAGGCTTGGCGTACATACGAATCAAATCATCATGGGCTCCGGCTCAAGCGATATTATTCTTATGATTGCGCGAGCCTTTCTCGTTCCGGGCGATGAGACGATCATGGCGGATGAAACCTTCGGCCAATACAAGCATAATGCCGAAATCGAGAACGCGAGAATCATCGAGGTTCCGTTGAAGGAAGGCAAGCATGATTTGCCTGCGATGCTGGCCAAGGTATCCGACAAAACGAAGGTGATC
This sequence comes from Paenibacillus sp. HB172176, assembly GCF_011947265.1. Lineage (GTDB taxonomy): Bacteria > Bacillota > Bacilli > Paenibacillales > Paenibacillaceae > Pristimantibacillus. The sequence goes on along the minus strand of NZ_JAATHD010000002.1, from coordinate 279,686 downwards.
TGGATATGCAATCCGAACAACCCGACAGGCACGATTGTGAGCAACGAGGAGCTGAATGCCTTCATGAAGGCATTGCCGTCCCATGTTCTTGTCGTGCTCGACGAGGCATACGGCGAATATGTGCTTGACGAATCCTACAGCGACGGAGTGGGCATGCTCGACGATTATGCGAATTTGGTCGTGCTTCGCACCTTTTCGAAAATATACGGCTTGGCTGCGCTTCGCATCGGATACGGCGTGGGTCGTCATGATGTCATCGGGTTCATTAATCAAGTTCGCGAGCCTTTCAACACGACCCGATTAGCGCAAGCGGCGGCGACGGCAGCGGCGAAGGATCAAGATTTTATTCAAAGCTGCGTGAAACGCAATCAAGACGGACGCGAATATTTGTACAAGCAATTCGACAGGCTGGGTCTTGCATATTTCGAGTCTCATGCCAATTTCGTCATGGTCGATGTGAAGAGCTCAACGATTGAAGTGTTCGATGGATTGCTTCGTCAAGGCGTAATCGTCCGGCCGAGATGGAGATGCTATCCAACGCATATTCGAGTTACGATCGGCACGCAAGAGCAGAACGAGAAATTTATCGCAGCCTTGGAACAAGTATTGCAGGAAGTGACGGTGTAGATAACAGCTTATGATGAATGTTGCCATATTTGGAGTCGGATTGATCGGCGGTTCAATTGCTTTATGTCTGAAGGACAAGCCGGGGATAACCGTAACGGGATATTCCAATCGAGAGGCCTCCGTGCAGAAATATTTGGAACGCGGGGTTGTGGATAAAGGCACAACCTCGATTGAAGAAGCGGCAGAACATGCGGATTTCATCTTCCTCTGCGTGCCTGTCGGAAGTCTTCCGCATTACTTGGAGGAATTAAGCAAATGCCGGCTGAAGGATGGCTGCGTCATTACGGATGTGGGCAGTACGAAAGGCTCAATCGCAAGCTATGCCGCTTCGCTTGATCTGCATCGCGCTACCTTCATTGGCGGACATCCGATGGCCGGATCAGAGCGCACAGGCGTCGAAGCCGCATCGTACCATTTGCTCGAGAATGCTTTCTATGTCCTTACGCCTCCAGAAGGAGCGCCAACCCACGCGATTGCGAGGCTGAAGGAATTGCTGGCTTATACCCGGGCCAACATTGTATTGGCCGACCCTGACACGCATGACGAGATCGTCGGCGCGATCAGCCATTTGCCGCATATTATCGCAGCCGCGCTTGTCAATCAGGTTCGCGGCTATAATGAGGCGAATGATTTGTATGAATCGCTGGCGGCTGGGGGATTCCGCGATATTACGAGAATCGCCTCCGGCGATCCGGTGCTGTGGCGCGATATTCTGTTGGACAACCGAAAAGTGCTGCTCCGATTGTTGGAGGATTGGAACGCTCAGATGGGCGGATTTATTCGCATGCTCGAGACAAGCGACGGGGAAGGCATAGAGGAAGCGTTCCGCACGGCTGCGGATTTCCGGAACGGCTTGCCGGAGCGTCGCAAGGGCATGATCGTTTCCATATACGATTGCTATGTCGACGTGCCCGATCATCCGGGAATCATCGGGAAGATTGCAAGCGTGCTGGGGAATAACCGCATTAACTTGAGCAATATCCAGATTATCGAGAGCCGGGAGGATGTACCGGGCGTGCTTCGACTATCGTTCCGCAGCCAGGATGATCTGGATCAGGCGATTTCGCTGCTGGGAGAGCTTGGTTACGCTGTGCATCAATAAAAGAAAATCACAATAAGCGTTTTCATTATTTTAATGAAAACGCTTATTGACAAATTGGAAGCGTATACATATAATAAGGGTACAGTATGGTTTCTCTCCACTCCTATCCAATAACTGAGGCGCTCGACATGAACGCCAGCCACTCCTCGGAGTGGCTATTTTTTTGTAAAAAAACTTGGTATAAACCAATTTTTATTCTAATTTCAAAAGTCGGAATGTCGAACAAAGCAGGAATTTGCCTTTGAAGCTCGAATTATTAACTACTCGCTATGAATAAAAAAATGATGATATCAACCGCAACTTTTTGTTCCCGGATCGGTACAATTAACAGAAGAGGTTCCGGGGATAATCAGCAGGTGGAGGAGGTTCGCCTGTCATGACTGATTCCCAGTTAATACGTGAGATTAAGGATGGCAATGTCGAGCTGTACTCCGAGCTGATGAATCGGTACCAGCGCAAGATACTGGCGTTCGTCTTCCATATGCTTAAAAGCGCGAAGCTTGAGCTCATGGCTGAGGATTTGTGTTCTGAAACCTTTTACAAAGCGTATCGCAGCCTTCACTCTTTTAGAGAAATGGATGCGTCTTTCTCGACATGGCTTTATACAATCGCCCGCAATACTGTTCTAAGCGAGCTGCGCAAGCAAAAATCAGCAAATGTATCCCTCGATGAAGCCGGCTTTGAGCCCGTCGCTTCGAAGGACGCCACTCCGGAACAGCAGCTGCTTCGCAACGAGCGGGTCGCAATGGTAAGAGAGGCAATCAATCAATTGCCGGAAAAACAGCGTTCGGCGCTCATTCTTCGTGAATATGATCAGCTTGATTATCAAGAAATCGCGAATATTCTTGGTCAAACGGTCAGCTCCGTCAAGTCGTTGCTGTTCAGGGCAAGAGCAAGTGTGAAATCGCAGCTTGAGCCTTATTTCGGCCAAACGCAGATGGAAGAAGAATTTGAGAGGATGAATACGTGATGAAATGCGAGGAGGCACAGAATAAACTCAGCAGCTTCTTCGATTGGCCTGAGGATTGTCAGGAAAAGATCGAGGTGGAGGCACATCTGCTTGAATGCGAGGAATGCGCTGAACAATTCAGCTTCTGGGAGGATAGCGAAGAGTTGATTCGCGAATACTCGAATGAGGAGGAAGCGTTCGAGCTGGCCAATGATGTCAATCGAAACGTTATGGATCGAATCTATAAAGAGCAATACTGGCTGTTGCCAGTTTCGAATAAGAGCTATCACTTCTCGAAGAGCTTCAGACGCAATATGGCGATTATGATTGCCGCCTGCATGGCGATGTTCACTTGTGCGCTTTTCGTCTTTCTGTTCGATTATAGGGACAATCATTCCCAAGAGCAACTACAGCAGCTAACCGGATTGATCGACACGGCGAATGTTTCAGGGGAAAGCGCAGTACTCGCTACCGGTCTGTATGCGGAAGTGCCGGTCGCGAGCATCAGCGATCCGTTCGTGCTCCAGGTTGTGCCGTCGTTCCCGCAATATTACGTAGCGTTGTCGCTTCTGGGTCTCGTGATGGCATTGCTCCTGTTGAATTGGTTTTCACGAACGAGAAATTAGACTTCATCCTCAGAAGCAGGAAATCAGAATGGAGTGGCTGAGAATTGCGAATAGGCTTGGTCAGACATGGACAGACCGATTGGAATGCAATTGGAAGAATTCAAGGGCAAACGGATATCGCTCTTAATGGCGAAGGCATCAGACAAGCGCAAGCGCTGGCCGATCGTCTGGGCAGTGAGCCTCCCCTGTGGAATGCGGTCATATCAAGCGATCTTCGCCGCGCTTACGCAACGGCGAAGATCATCGGTGACACGCTGGACATTCCGTTGCTTGATCCGGATCCGCTTTTGCGCGAGCGATCCTTCGGTGAAATCGAAGGAACAACTCTGGAGGAGCGCGAAGAGAAATACGGTGAATCATGGAGGGAGCAGGAGCTTGGCATTGAGTCCGATGAGCATTTGCGCGCCAGAGGCAGAAAGTTTCTAGAGAGGCGATTGCTTCGGAATAAAGAGGAGAATCTATTGATTGTGACGCATGGAAGCTTCATTGCCGAGATGCTGCTGGAGCTGTGCGAAGAACTGGAAGATCAAAGACTCCACAATCTGTCTTACTCCATTCTGGAGCGAAGCGGTGATTCTTGGCTGCCGTTGCTTCACAATTGCTCGAAGCATCTGGAACATTTATAGAGGATACACTTATGCATCGACTGAAGCTGTTACGCTTCCAGTCGGTGTTTTTTGTATTTCTTCATGCATTCGGAATTGTGTTCCGCTTACAAAAGGTATGATTTTCGAGAAATGACCCATAATGGTAGTAAAACCAAAGGCCAGATATTACATATCTAGAGTTGCATCCGTGCTGTGCGCAAAGGAGGCTGCATATGAATTTCTCGGATATGCTCGGTTATGCCGACATAGGACAGCTTAGCAGAATTGCGGAGGTCTACCGCTGCGAATGCAACGGGAATTCTAAAAACGAGCTTATCCAGTCGATATTGTCCACCGTCAGCCGTCATGATGTGTTCGACGAGCAAATCAGCCAGATGAAGCTTGAAGAACTGAGATTCCTGAATTCGCTCTTGTTCGAGACGAGGGAGTCCTACAGTCTGGAGGATCTGGTGGCGAGAGTTCAGCAAAGCAGGTACGGCAATGACGAAGAGGAACAGAAGGAACCATCTGCGGGGAAGAAAACCGTCAGAAGCAGGAAGGCTGCTGCAATGGCCAACCAAGCGCCCAGTCCCAGAGAGGTTATCGCAAGATTCAAGCATCATGGATGGCTGTTTAATGGCTTTAGCGGACCAAACCGATATTTGTTCCAGGTTCCCCATGATTTGAAGCTGCGCTTTCGGGAGACGCTCAGGAGGCGGTTTGTGCAGCAATTGCAATATACAGACGAACCGCCGTTATATCGCGACGAACAAGGACTGATGATCGGGGATGTGAAATCGGCGCTGCATTTCATTCGTCATAATGACATTCAATTAATGGCGGATGGCTCCATGTACAAACGATTTCTGCTGCAGCTTATTGACCGCATGGGAGTGTCGGAGGAGATGCCGTCCAAGGGAGCATGGCGCTTCGGATATGGCAGACATTTCAATCATTATCCCGATCGCTTCTCCTTTCTCTACGATTATTGCTTCCATTGCAAATATATAAGCGAACAAGAAGAGCTTCTATCAGTGACAGATCGCGGTTTGGAGAGACTTGAAGGAGCCCCCTCCGACGAGGCGGATCAGATGTTCCATTATTGGCTCAAGCTTTACAGAACGCCGATTGCCAACGTATCGGCGCTCGTGCATTGGATACAAGCGTTCTCGGAGGAGTGGGTAACCGTCGATTCGCTCCGGAAGGTACTTGCTCCATTCATTAAGCCTTACTTCTACGATGATGCCAAATCCATCCTTGAAGGCCGAATCTTGACAATGATGATGCATCTTGGTTTGATACGTATAGGGGAGCATCAGAGCTTCGGGACCGTCGTACGAATGACGAAGGCCGGAAACAAGCTTGTCGCGGGCAATAGTCTGCAGCTGCGCTAGCGGAATCAAACAAGGAGTTGCCCCCAGCCGGGAGGAGAGTTGCCATGTTATTGCCTTACAAGGAAAGAATGCCGTCTATCGGTGCAGAATGCTATATTGCCCAAGGCGCAAAAATCATCGGGGATGTCGAAATAGACGAGCGAAGCACAATTTGGTTCAACGCGGTGCTTCGCGGCGATCTGGCGCCAATTCGTATCGGGCGAAGCTGCAATGTGCAAGATGGCGCGGTGGGTCATGTCAATACGGATCAACCGTTGCTGATCGCGGATGAAGTATCTATCGGGCACGGAGCAATCATACACGGATGCACGATAGGCAAAGGTACATTAATCGGAATGGGGGCAATCGTACTTAACGGAGCAGATGTTGGTGAATATGCTTTAATAGGAGCCGGTTCGATTGTGACAGAGAACAAGAAGATCCCACCCTATACGCTTTCTCTCGGAACACCTGCCAGAGTCGTAAGAGAATTGACAGAGGATGATTTGCTTAGGATGCGGAAGACGATGGAGAGCTATGTGACGAAAGGAATGGAATATAGGATATCTTAGGCGTCGATGTGGAGGTGTATCCTATGGATAAAACAAAGGTAACATATGAAGCTATGCTCGGACTCGTTGCAGAGCTTGTGCTTGATGAGGCCGTCCGGAATTTTCAGAGAGATCAACTGAACCATGCCATTGACGAAGCGCTCGCCGCTGGAGATGAAGATATTTTTTACCGATTAACGCAGCAGCTCAACGAGCTGGAGTCATAGAATGAAGAGAAGCTTCCATGCTACGAAGGATAATTTTCACGCCTTCTAGCAATCGGAAGCTTTCTTTTGTAAGATAAGAGACAGCGTTCATGCATCATACAAGAGAAAGAGACAATAAGGAGGATTCAATGAAATTCAGCGAAGTGAAGCAAGAAGAATGGGAGCAGTTAAGGCCTTATCTCGACACCTGTCTTCTGCCGGTTACGGGCATGAGCGGGAGCGAAGCCCCCTATGAAGCGAGAGAGGCGCTGGAGAGACTGCGCGATATCATGGACTTGATTGAAGGTCCTTTCAGGGGCAGAGTCGTGACCTATCCCGCATCTCATTATCGGGTGCAGGGAGCAGAGGGAGCGGAGGCTTTGAATCATTGGTGCCTTGCTCTCAAGCAAAGCGGGTTCAAGCATGTGATCGTCATAACCGCGAACGAGAAGCTTTCCTTGCGCTGCGATGCTGCCGATTTGATCGTAAGACCGTTCGATGACGGCTCTCTTCCGGACAAAGCGGAAATTGCCGGCTTGATTAACCGGCTGTGGAATGGAAAGGCTTCCTGATTCGATCATTCCTTCCGTATAAAAGCGTCGAATTGTGGGGAAAACAAATGGCATAGCAGGTCAAATGTGACAAATTGATAACAAATTATTGAACGCGTTTTCCATAATGTCGCATTTATGACGTCATATTCTTGACGCTCCGAAACAGCTAGGCTATTATAAGTAATGTCCTAGTTCGTCGTGTGTTTTTTGCCATGCGGCAAGAAGCGATATATGGTTGGCAAAGGGGGTTAGAACAGAAGATGAGTAATCACGAACAGCATGATGCGGCGCATCGACCGGTTCAGCGCAAAGAAATGTCCCGGCGTCAATTTTTGTCATATACGCTTGGCGGCACAACTGCCTTTATGATGGGCGGCGCGGTATTGCCAATGGTACGATTTGCAGTTGATCCGCTTCTTAAGAAGAAGGAGAAGGCAGATTTCGTCAAGGTTGTGGAAGAGAGCAAGATCACAACGGAGCCGCAGGAATTTAAATTCAAAATTCATCAGGTAGACGGCTGGTATGAGAGCGACCCTGAGCTAGTAGCATGGATAACGAAGGACGCCAGCGGCAATATTTATGCGCTTTCGCCGATTTGCAAGCATCTCGGGTGCACCATCTCATGGAACACACTGGGTCAGAATGAATACAACTGCCCATGTCACGGAGCGCGTTATTCCATTAAAGGCAAGAACCTTGCAGTAGCGAATTACCCGCTTGACCAGTATGCATTGCAAATAGAAAATGGATTTGTGTATCTGGGCAGCATTCAACCGAACACAGAAGTTAAAGCTTAAGGAGGGCGTATTTCAGATGTTTAAAAACGTATACAACTGGATTGACGAACGTCTTGACATTACGCCGTTATGGAGAGATGTAGCGGATCATGAGGTGCCTGAGCATGTCAATCCCGCACATCATTTCTCAGCCTTTGTTTATTGCTTTGGCGGTCTGACGTTTTTTATTACGGTTATCCAGATTCTATCCGGCATGTTCTTGACCATGTATTATGTGCCTGACGTCATCAACGCTTATACGAGCGTCGACTTCTTGCAGCATCAGGTTGCATTCGGTCAAATCGTTCGCGGTATGCACCACTTTGGGGCAAGCCTCGTTATCGTCATGATGTTCTTACATACGCTGCGCGTTTTCTTCACGGGATCGTACAAGGCTCCGCGCGAGATGAACTGGGTTGTCGGGATGCTGATCTTCTTCATTATGCTCGGCCTTGGCTTCACAGGCTACCTGCTGCCATGGGACAACAAAGCTTATTTCGCAACAAAGGTCGGCGTGCAGATTGCTGCGTCCGTTCCTTACCTGGGACAATATATCTCCGAATTTTTGTACGGCGGGGATATCGTAGGCGCTCAGACGCTGACGCGATTTTTCGCGATTCACGTATTTTTCTTGCCAGGCGCGCTAATTGCTATGCTTGCAGCGCATTTCCTGATGATTCGCAGACAAGGTATTTCAGGACCGCTTTAAGCGAAGGGAGGACTACTTATGGGGCATGGACCTAAATCGAACGAGAAGGTTGTATTTGTCGGCGACTCCCGTGTAAAGCGCGGAAGCGGTTATCAAGTTCCGCCGGACTATACAGCTTATCCAGGGAAATCAGAAGCCTTCATACCGAACTTCCTGCTTAAGGAATGGATGGTTGGCTGCGTTGTTCTGGTTGGATTTCTGGTTTGGTGTATCGCGGAGCCGGCACCGCTCGGTTATCCGGCAGATCCGACAAACGGAGCATTCATACCGATGCCTGACTGGTACTTCTTGTTCCTGTATCAATTTTTGAAATATCCATATGTATCCGAGCAGTATGTCTTGCTCGGCACGATGGGCATTCCGGCTATTATGTTCGGCGGCCTTCTGCTGGCGCCTTTCCTTGACACAGGCAAGGAACGCCGCTTCTATCGCCGTCCGATCGCTTCGTCGCTAATGATGCTAACCGTTGCGGCATGTGTGTATTTGACAGTCGTATCTTGGGATCATTATCAGCACGAGCTTGAGGAGAACGGTCAGGTTCCGGAGCATATTGAGCGTGAAATGAAGGTTGAAGAAGCGCTTGAGAAAGGGTTGCCGCGTCCGAACTTTATGAAGAAGGCGGCGGCAATTATTGATGCTGACGATCCAATCGTGGAGACAGTCAGCGCGAATTGCATGGGCTGTCACGCGACGGATCTGAATGGTCAAGTCGGTCCGGCATTGCTGGGCATAGGTAATATACTTTCAACCGAAGAAATTGCGGAGACGATTACGAACGGCAAAGGCGGCGGAGCAATGCCAGCCTTCAAGGATCAATTGTCAACAGATGAAATCAATCAACTGGCAACATGGCTGTCCAAGCAAACGCAAGAGTAAGCAATGAAGTCAATACGAAACCTGATCGTACTCGCAGTACGATCAGGTTTTTTTTGAAAGGAAATGGGCTATGAATTTGGGATTTTTCCTCAGTAAAAGCTTTTTGCTTAACCGCAAATTTCTATGGCTGCTGTTCGTCTTCAATGTTGCGGGAACTGTATACGGATATATTTGGTATGGGAATCAGCTGGAATGGACAGCGGCGAACAAGCCTGCATGGATGCTTCCGTTTGTTCCGGATTCTCCTACATCGAGCTTGTTTTTCTCGATTGCGATTTTATATTTCCTGTTTCCGCTTCAGAGAGCGAATAAGCTTGCGACTGCGGGGCGCGCTGTTATTGAAGCGCTTGCGATCGTATGCTCGGTGAAATACGGGGTATGGGCGGTTTCGATGATTGTTGCCGGCACCTGGCTTGGCGACTCCTTGCCATGGACAAGCATCATGCTTGTTGTCTCCCATCTTGCGATGGCGGTAGAATCGATTCTGTACTTCCGATTCATGACGGCCGGAATCCCGGCTATCGTCGTCAGTGCTTGCTGGCTCCTGCTCAATGATGTCGTAGATTACACGCAGGATGTCTATCCGTGGCTTTCGAGAAGATTGACTGCGCATCTTGAGACCGTGAAGGCATTCACCTTCAGCCTGTCGATTATCAGTATTCTGATCGCCTCTCTTGTAGCTCGTTTGCGGTGGAAGGCATAAGGCGAAACGTACTCTCATAGATTAAGCTATGGGGGGATGTCCATGAAATCGCGATTTCTATTGCCTCTCGTCATTTGCTGCGCGATGACGACGGGATTGATCGGAGCCGTATGGGTGCAAGCGGCTCCAACAAGCCCGGTACAACAAAGCGAGGATGGAGTCTATCAAGAACTGCTCCGGATGGATCAGTCGGCAGCAGCCTTATATACGGCAGCCTATACGGGGAATCGGGCGGCGGTTTACGCGGAATTGCAGAAGCTGGGCAAGGTGATTGATCATGCGAATGTAAGGTTGTACGGAAGCGATGAAGGCTGGAAGGAGCTTGAAGCGGATATAGCGCGATTGAATGAACAATTCCAGGGAGCCTCTGGAAGCGATGGTTGGCTGGAACCCGCAGTTAGAATCAGACTCGCAGCCGATGCTTTGCTCTGGGACAAGCAGGGTTTGTGGCGTCAATACGAGGAGCTGCTGCTTAACGATCTGGCTGAGCTCAAGCAAGCCTGGCTGGGCGGTTCTGAGAACAGCCTGATGGCGGCTCAAGCGAGATTAATCGTCATGAACGCTCATGCGCGAAGGATGGAGACGGCGGCCAAGATGGCCGGCGATTCGATCCGGACAAACGAACTCATGTTCAGGCTTGATTATATCGCAACATTGTTCGAAGCGCAGAGCGGCGACGAGTCTCGTTCGAATCGAAGGTCGGAGATTGAAAAAGCGTTTGAAGGGATTCATAGCGCATTGGCCGGAATTTATCAAACCTCGGTGGATGCTGCAACTTCGCCAGTCATAACGCCTCCGGCGATTTCAGGCGGAACGCGCTGGGCGCTCTTTCTCGGCGCTGTTATATCCGCAGTGCTGACATGGATTGGCTGGCGCAAATACAAGCAAACGCCATATGGAATCAAATCATTGAAATAAAACAAGCAATTGCGCTACTCTTCTTTGAAGCCTTCGCCAAGCACATCATGCACATCGTTAATAACGATGAACGCACGGGGATCGACTATACGCGCAATCGTCTTCATTCGACGCACCTCTTGTCGTTGGACAACGCAATAGACGATTTCTTTCGTTTGGCCCGAGAAAGCTCCCCTTGCCGGCAACAGCGTTACGCCCCGTTCGAGCTCCCTCGTAATGGAAGCCGCGATTTCGCTTGCATGGTCGGATATAATGGAGAAGGCTTTGGCTGAATAGGCTCCGTCCTGAATGAAATCGATCAGCTTCGATGCGACGAATACGACGACAAGCGTATACAGTACCTTCTCCAGCGGGATGAAGATCAGTGACAACCCAATGATGCAAGCATCGGAGAACAGGATGATCTGCCCCATGCTTTTCCCTCGCCAACGGGATACAATTCTCGCCACGATATCAATGCCCCCCGTAGTGCCTCCATACCGGAATACGATGCCAAGTCCTGCCCCTAGCGCTACCCCGGCATACAAAGCCGCAAGCATGATATCCTTCTCGCTTCGGAATGGAACGATCCAGTTGCGAGCGATGAGCGCTTCCATCAAGGCCAGGAATAGAGATAAACCGGCGGTTCCGATGAGCGTATAGACGATCTGCCATTTGCTGAAGGCGCGCCAACCGAGCAGGAATAGAGGCAGATTGAGAAGAATCGTCAGCAGGGACAGCTTCCAACCGAACGCATAATGCAGCAGAATGGCCAGCCCGGTTACTCCGCCCTCCATTAATTCATTGGGAAGCACGAAATAATGAAGACCGAAGGCATAGATTGCCGCGCCTATCCATATTCCTGTGCTGTTTCGAATATGTATCCATAAGTTGCTCATCTGCGTAAATCCTCCCTTTTCAATAGCATTCGGTTATAGTATGTCTACTTTCCGCTATTCAAAAAACATTGATTTTCTTAAGAGCGTTGCGGTAACATAGACATGAACAGCCTATGCGGAGAGGATGCAGAACAATGTCTGGACATGCAATGCCGGAAAAATCATTAGCAGAAATACAACGCGAGGTTGATGCGTATATTTCGCAATTCAAGGAAGGTTACTTCAGTCCGCTCGCGTTGATGGCAAGAATGTCCGAAGAAGTCGGCGAGCTTGCGCGCGAAGTGAATCATTATTACGGCGAAAAGCCTAAGAAACAGAGCGAAGCCGAGAATACCGTAGAGATGGAGCTTGGCGATATTTTGTTCATTTTGTCTTGCTTCGCCAATTCGCTCGGGATTGATTTGACGGAAGCGCATAACAAGGTTATGAATAAATTCAATACCCGCGATGCAAATCGCTGGACAAGGAAAAGCGACGAACTGTAAACAGGCTCGCTACATATGCTGTACCATCACCCTGTACAAGGAGGATGGGCAGATGAATGGCGAGGAGTGCATTAACAAGGCTTATGAATATATTCTAATGAGCGATTTCGAAAGTGCTATTGAGTGGTTCGAGAAGGCCATCTCCTTGGAACCGAACAATGCGGAATTCTATCATAAATGCGCTGTTTCCTGCGCGAGAAGCTTGAAATGGTCGAAAGCGAAAATCTATGCGGATGCGGCTGAGCAGCTTCAACCGGACAATGAGGAATACCGCTATCATTCCGGGGTAATTCAATCCCGATTGCTCTTGGCGGAAGCGAATCTGCATTTGTCCACGACGCCTCCCGAGCTGAAGGAAGCAGCCGAGAAATTGATTGTGGCGATTTCACTCGATCCGATCAGCTTCGATGCTTATTATACGCTCGCTATGGTATATGCGGAGGAAGGAACACTTGATGAAGCGATCGTTCATGCCAGAGAAGCGTTGAAGCTTGACCCGCAGCACGCCGCTGCGCGCAGATTATTTGCGGATATAAGCCGCAAACGAAGAATGCAGCGGAATCGCTCTACGAAAAGAAGAGGAAAAGGATGAGAGAAGATGTCGACACAACGAATTAGAGTAGCAGTTACGGGAGCAAGCGGCAGAATGGGTAAAGAGGTTGTGAAGATGGTTCTGCAGGATGAGGCGCTCGAGCTGGTTGCGGCGGTGAACGCTTCATCCACTGGGATGGATGCCGGATTGCTTGCCGGAGCAGGCGAATCGGGCGTACTGACTCGCCAATCCCTTGAAGAAGCGCTGGCTCATGCCAATGCGGATGTGCTTGTGGATTTCACTGTGCCGCAAGCGGCATACAGCAACACAAGAACAGCAATCGAATATGGAGTTCGTCCTGTCATCGGGACTACGGGCTTCACGCCGGAACAGATCGTGGAACTGGACGAGCTATGCAAGCAGAAAGGCATTGGCGGACTTATTGCTCCCAATTTCTCGATCGGCGCCATTCTGATGATGAAATTCGCTGCGGATGCGTCAAAATATTTGCCAAATGTCGAAATTATTGAGTATCATGGAGATCAGAAGCTGGATGCTCCATCCGGCACATCGATTAAAACGGCTGAATTAATCTCGGAAGCTAGACGGGAGCTCCGTCAAGGCAATCCGAAGGAAGAGGAAGTCATAGAAGGAGCGAGAGGCGGCTACTATAACGGATTTCGCATACATAGCGTCAGATTGCCGGGCGTATTCGCGCAGCAAGAGGTGATCTTCGGAGGGGACGGACAAACCTTGAAAATTCGTCACGATTCCTATGATCGGGCCGGGTATATGCCGGGCGTGAATACCGCTGTGAAGAAGGTTATGACCTACAGCGGCTTGATTTATGGATTTGAACATATAATGGAATAATGATGGCGGCGATAAGCGCCAAGCTGGAGAGGGGAACGTCATGCTAAACATCGCTTTTATTGCCCATGATAGAAAGAAAGATGAGATGGTTAATTTCGTTATCGCTTATGAGCATGTATTCGTTCCGCATCAGTTGTATTCGACGGGAACAACTGGCATGCGAATCATGGAGGAGACGAAGCTTTCCATACACCGGTTTATGTCAGGTCCGCTTGGCGGCGATCAACAGATTGGAGCCATGGTGGCCAAGAACGAGATGGATTTGATTATTTTCCTGCGAGATCCGCTTATGGCTCAGCCGCATGAGCCGGATATTATCGCCTTGCTGAGACTTTGCGACGTGCAAGGCATTCCGGTTGCGACGAATGTCGCTACCGCGGAGTTGCTGGTGCGCGCACTGGATCGAGGCGATTTCGCATGGAGAGAGCTTGTGCATAAGTACAAGCCCGGTGAAGTCTGATGGATGCTCTTGATATTCTCATATTCGGAGCGCATGCGGATGATGCCGAAATCGGCATGGGCGGCACGATTGCCAAGCATGTTGAAGCCGGATATCGGGTCGGCGTATGCGATTTGACCCAGGCCGAGATGTCATCGAACGGCACCGTGGAGCTGAGGCGGCGTGAAGCTGCCGAAGCATCTGCGGTGCTTGGCTTGTCTAGTCGAACGAATCTGCAGCTTCCCGATCGCGGATTAGATGGATCTCCTCATCAGATTGAAGCGATCGTTGTTGAAATTAGAAGGACGAAACCAAGGCTCGTCTTTGCTCCTTATTGGGTGGATCGTCATCCGGATCATGTAAGCTGCAGTAAGTTAATCGAGGAAGCTGTCTTTAACAGCAAGCTGCGAAATTATATGAGCGAACTCCCTCCCGTTCAGGTGACGGAGCTGATCTATTATTATATAAACGATTCAGAAGAGGTTAGTCTGACGGTCGATATTACCGCCAGCTACGAGAAGAAGCGCAGAGCGCTGCAAGCATACCGCTCTCAATTCGAAAGGTCCGCAAGCGCGGAATCGGTCGAGACGCCGCTTACGCAACGTTACGTGGAACGGGTGGAGGCAAGAGATTCCTTGCTGGGTCAGAGGATGGGCTGCGCTTACGCCGAAGGCTTTGCGATCAAGCGACCGCATGGCATTGCATTATTTTGACAAGACGTACAGCCTTCCTTGAATACAATAGCATTGAAGCAGCATAGCGCAGGAGGTGCGAATGAAGAGATGAAAAAACTTAAGATTGGAATAACCTGTTATCCGTCTCTGGGCGGTTCAGGCGTTGTTGCAACCGAGCTGGGCAAGCTTCTGGCCGAGCGCGGCCATGAAATTCATTTCATTACGCATAGCATGCCGTTCCGATTGGGCAAATATCATAAAAATATTTTCTACCACGAAGTCGAGGTTAACGATTATTATGTGTTTAAATTTCCGCCTTATGATTTGAATTTGGCGAACAAGATGGCTCAGGTTGCGAAGATGCAAAATCTGGATTTGCTGCATGTTCATTATGCGGTGCCTCATGCCGTATGCGCTTATCTCGCCAAGGAAATGATGGGAAATGGATTGAAGACGGTAACAACGCTGCACGGCACGGATATTACGGTGCTGGCGCAGGATGAGTCTCTGAAGGACTTGATTCGTCTGGCTATTCATAAGAGCGACGGGGTTACGGCTGTCTCAAATGATCTTATACGGGAGACGAGAAGCTTGCTGGACATTCTGACGCCTATAGATTTGACCTATAATTTCGTGGACAAACGAGTTTATTATCCGCGTGATGTTACGAATATCCGTTCAGACTTCGCGTTGCCGAATGAGAAAATACTTATGCATATCTCCAATTTCCGGCCGGTGAAGCGCGTTGGCGATGTGATCGATATATTCGATCGCGTTTCGAAACGCATTCCAGCCAAGCTGCTGCTTGTCGGCGAGGGGCCGGAGCTGTCGAAAATTCAATGCCAGATCAATAAGCTGGGACTGGCCGACCGCGTTCACTTTCTGGGCAAGCAGGAGGATGTCGCTCAAGTCATTTCACTTGCGGACGTCTTGCTGCTGCCTTCCGAGAAAGAGAGCTTCGGCTTGGTCTCGCTCGAAGCTATGGCCTGCGGCGTGCCTACCATCGGCTCGAATGCCGGCGGAATTCCCGAGCTCGTGACGCATGGCGAGACCGGATTCCTCTCTCCATTCGGCGATGTGGAATCGATGTCCGAGAATGCGATCCGGTTATTGACGGATCCTGTATTGCACGCGACCTTCAAGGAAGCTTGTCTGAAGCGCGCGAGGCATGAATTCTGCAATGACAGCATCACGGCACAATATGAAAACATTTATTACCGCGTGCTTGGCGTCGATACGCGGGTCGAAGTTCCGGTTTGCGAATAGGATATTGATCGTAAAGGTTGTGAGAAAGGAGAGGCTTTCATGAAGCTTTGTCTGACGGAGGGAATGCGAGCTGCCCTGCCGGTGCTTAACCTGCTGCAGAATCAAGGTTACGAAGCGGTATTCGTCGGCGGAGCGGTTCGAGATCTCCTTCTTGAACGCCCAGTGAATGATATTGATATTGCGACTTCGGCAAGGCCGGAGGAAGTGATGAAGTTGTTTCCGAAATGTATACCGACCGGGCTTCAGCACGGAACGGTAACAGTTTTGCTGGAGGGCGCTTCTTACGAGATAACCACCTTTCGAAGGGAAGCAGCTTATGAGCATTACCGCAAGCCGTCAGAGGTAAGTTTTATCCGCGACCTTGACGGAGATTTGTTAAGGCGCGATTTTACCATGAACGCCATGGCCGCGCAGGCAGACGGGACTTTGTACGATCCTTATCAGGGACGGGGTGATCTGCTCGCGAAGAAGCTGCGCTGCGTAGGCGCTGCGGAAACCCGATTCCAAGAGGATGCGCTGCGGATGCTTCGCGCGATTCGATTTATCGGTTCGTACCGATTAACGCCAGCGCTTTCGGCATGGCGCGCGCTTCGGAAGCATCGTCCCCTGCTGAAGTTCATCGCCATGGAGAGAGTGGAAGCCGAGTTGTCGAAGATGCTGGAGAGCGACGAGACGCTTCGGGGCTTGACATGGCTTGCGGCCAGTCGGTTGCTTGAGCACACCAAAGAACCGATATTTGATCGCAAAAGCTTATCGAAGCTGTTGTATTGGCAAAGAAGGCGAGCCTATCCCTATCGCAAGCGAGACGGGGATATCGAAGCTAATCGCTTCGCGATGCTGAATGAGCTCTCTCAAGGGGAGGATAAGCTGGTCTGCATGATTCTTCTATTGGAGCTGGATGAATCTGCGACAATACGGATAGCGGAGGCTTTGCGATTTTCCAAGGGACGCAAGGCCTTCCTTCTGTCTGTATGGCGCATTCACGAGAGTATGCTTAAGACGAATGGAGAAGCGGAGGAAGCGCTGAATGAACGCTGGAGGGAATGCGTTCTGCGATTCGGCGAGGAGGCCTGCCTCGTTTGGCTGCGGCTCTTCCCAATTGTGAAGGGTAAGATCGATACGGAAACTTCGGAATACAGCATAGGTCGATTTGGCTCGATGTTGGAACAAATGCCGATAAAGCAACTGAAAGAATTGAACGTAAACGGCTCGGAGCTCTCCAATTTTTTGGGACGTCCAGCCGGACCCTGGATGAAAGCATTGCTGCAAACGCTATTGCGCATGGCAGCTTCGGGTCGGCTTCCAAACGAGAAGATCGCATTATTAACCTTTGCCGAGAAGTGGAACGAACAGAAACAGGGGGAAGACAATGATGAGTAATGAAGCCTTGATGGAGCTGTTCCGCGAAAGCGGCAATGATTATCTATCCGGTGCGTTGATTAGTCAAAAGCTCGGCATTAGCCGCACAGCCGTATGGAAGCAAATACGCAAGCTTGAGACAGCGGGCTATGAATTCGAGGCATCGACAAAGCTTGGCTATCGTCTGCTCTTCGAACCGGACAAGCTGTATAAAGCGCGCATTCGCGATTGCATCGCATCCTCCACCGACCGTTTCGGACAGGAGCTGCTCTATGAAGAGGAGGTCCCGTCCACTCAGAATATTGCCAGAGCCATGGCGGAGGAGGGAGCTCCAGAAGGCGTGCTGGTCGTTGCGGATCAACAAACAAACGGCAGAGGACGCATGGGCCGAGCCTGGACTTCGCCGAATGGCAAAGGCATCTATATGAGTCTGATCCTAAAACCCTTTGTACCCATTCATTGCGCGCCGCAGTTGACTTTGTTGACGGCCGTTGCGCTATGCCGAAGCTTGAGAAGAATAACGAAGCTGGAGCTGGGCATCAAATGGCCGAATGATCTCTTATGCTCCGGCAAGAAGATTAGCGGTATATTGCTCGAATCGGCCGCGGAGGATGATCGGTTGAAATACGTAATTGCAGGAATAGGCATCTCCGTAAATATGACAGAGAAGGATTTTCCGGAAGAGACGTTAGCGGTCGCGACCTCGCTTCGCATGGCCGCCGGGGCTTCCTTCGACAGAGCGTTAATCATTGCTGACTTCCTGAGTGAATGGGAGCAGCTATACGATTTGTTCCAAGAGGACGGTTTCCGCTCGATTGCTTCTTTATGGGAGTCTTTGTCGGTTACGATCGGCAAGCGCGTGAGCCTGAGAACGCCCCAAGGCGTTATTATCGGAACCCCGGAAGGACTCGACGAAAGCGGAGCTTTGCGCATCCGAAGAGATAACGGCGAGACGGCGTCAATCTTCTCTGCCGAAATGGGCGAACCTTTATCTTAAACGGTTCAGGTGAAATACACATTTACGAATTGTCGGAAATTTGTTAGAATAAGAACGAAGTACGGAACAATGCAGGCGGTATTCTTCGGAAGCTGCACTGTGAATGTTCACAGCAATTCGTCAATATTTGTCATGCAATTCTGCTCTGAGCCGCTTGGACCGAGACAGAAGGAAGCATCGTGCGAGAAAAGTTTCCTTTTATGTGCGCGGACCTTCATAGCTGCGGCTAAAAGGTTTTTTTTGTGTTTAGAATAGCGTATAAGGGGATGAAGCTGATGAGGAAACGACTGACGATTTCAAGCCTGCAGAAGATGAAGCAGGAGCGCAATGCGATTTCCGTTGTAACGGCTTATGATTATCCTTCCGCGAAGCTCGCGGAGGAGGCGGATATCGATATCATTCTGGTCGGAGATTCGCTTGGAAATGTGGTTTTGGGCTATGATTCGACGATCGGCGTAACGATCGACGATATTGTCTATCATACAAGAGCTGTCGCGAGAGCGGCAACACATACATTCATTGTGGCGGATATGCCGTTCATGACCTATGGCATAACGAAAGAGCAAACCATGCAGCATGCGGCCCGCATTATGCAGCAAGGAGGCGCGCAGGCGGTTAAGCTTGAAGGCGGCGAGGAAGTCGCAGGGGATGTCAAAGCTTTGGTAAAGGCGGGTATTCCGGTAATGGGGCATATCGGTCTCACGCCGCAATCGGTGCATCAGTTAAGCGGTTATAGGATTCAAGGAAAGCAAGACAAGGATATCGACCGTTTGGTCAAAGACGCTTTGGCGTTAGAGGAAGCAGGCGCATTCAGCATCGTTATCGAGTTGATGACCGAACGAGCGTCGGCCGAAATTAGCAGCAAGCTTTCAATCCCGACGATCGGAATCGGCGCTGGACGACATTGCGATGGACAGGTGCTTGTTTTCCACGATCTGTTGCAGTACGGCTCGGAAAGTCATCCGAAACGCTTTGTCAAGACATATGCGGATATCGGTTCTTCGATAAGAGAAGCGATCTCTTCCTATGTGAAGGAAGTGAAGACGAAGCAATTTCCCGCCGAGGAGCATGCCTTTAGTCCCGAGTCGGCGTCTCCTGCCAGCTTGTACGGCGACGGATCCAGCTCCGAGCTTCCGGGCAAATCGGAAAAGTCCGAGTCCGCTCAAGAGTCGCGCAGCGAGCAGCTTCAGTCATTGAAGGAGGAACGCATACGATGAAGGTATGCCGTACCAAGCAAGAATTGAAGCGGGAATTGAAGGAGAGAAGGAAGGGCGGCTACTCACTCGGATTGGTTCCGACGATGGGTTTTCTGCATGAAGGTCACGCTTCGCTGCTTAGAAGGGCAAGGGCGGAGAATGATATCGTTGTTTTGAGCATCTTCGTCAATCCGCTGCAGTTCGGTCCGAATGAGGATTTTGACCGCTATCCCAGGAATGAAGCAAAGGATTTGGCTATTGCAGCGGAGCAGGGCGCTGATCTTGTTTTTGCCCCGACTGTGGAGGAGATGTATCCGAGCAAGCCTCTGACGAATTTGAAGGTCGAACATATAACAGAGCGGCTTTGCGGAGCGTCCAGACCCGGACATTTCGACGGAGTAGGGGTTGTTGTAAGCAAGCTGTTTCATCTGACGGCGCCTGACAAGGCATATTTCGGTATGAAGGATGCCCAGCAAGCCGCCGTTATTGAGCAGATGGTGCTTGATCTGGATTTTGACCTCGAAGTGGTTAAATGCGATATCGTAAGGGAGCCCGACGGTCTGGCGCTCAGTTCGCGCAATGTCTATCTAACCGCTGAGCAGCGTCAACAGGCGGTCGTGCTATCCCGCACGCTTGCCGCTGCTGAAGGCTGGCTGCAAGACGCCGACCTGACAATTGAGGATGTCATGGCGAAGGTAAGAGATGCGATTGAGGAGGCCGAGCAGGCCGTCATCGATTATGCGGAGCTGCTCCATTATCCGTCGCTCGAGGAGATCGATCCAGGGATGAGAACAGCCGCCACTGAAGGACAACTCATAATGGCGCTCGCAGTCAAATTCGGCGCAACAAGATTAATTGATAATCAACTCTATGCATGGGAGCGGGGGTAACGGCTATGTTTCGAACATTAATGAAATCCAAGCTTCACAGAGCAACTGTCACTGAGGCGAATCTGAATTATGTTGGCAGCATTACAATCGATGAAGATTTGATGGATGCGGCCGATTTGCTCGAGAATGAGAAAGTCCAGATTGTAAACAACAACAACGGAGCCCGGTTTGAAACCTATGTCATCACCGGCGAGAGAGGTTCAGGCGTCATCTGTCTGAACGGAGCGGCGGCGCGATTGGTGCAGCCTGGCGATTCCGTCATCATTATCTCCTACGCGCTTATGTCGAACGAAGAAGCAAAGACGCATAAACCGATTATTACCATACTGGACAGCGAGAACAAGCCGCTTCAGAAATTAAATGAAGAGCTGCATGCTACTGTGCTCTAATCGCTTTTCTGCTTCCTCCCTTATGTAACGGCTGGATGGCTGAATGAAAACGAGGCTGTAAACAAAAAATGACCGTATCGCTCCTTCATCCAAAGCGAAAGGCGGGATACGGAATGTTTCAGCATATGTTCTCATCCATGACAGAGGTTCTGGACGGCATCATCGAGCAATATCCTGAAGCCAGCGATCAAGAGCGCGTTTGCTTGCATGAACAGCTCCATCAGCTTAAGAAGCTAAGCGATACGTTTGTCGAGCATTGGCTTGCCTTCGAGGAAAAATTTACGGAATTTAATGATCATTTAACCGGCTTGACGAACACTGTTGATCTCGGGAAGCCGCTTCTTGCAGCAGATCCGGCGGCGCCTGCGCAGACAGCGGCGAATGCGATGAAATGCAGTGAATCCGATCTTCATATTCCCGATGAAGCGGCAGACATGATGAATAAAGGTCAGGGCTATTATAAATTATTTATGTTTCATAACGCGGCTCCGCTGTTCCAATCGGTTCTGTCTGTTGCTCCCGAATGCAATATGGCAAGATTGTTTCTGGGCATGAGCGAGATGCATTTGCAGCACTGGAGCGAGGCAGAACGACATTTCGGCTTGTTGATTCGGCTTTCCCACTTTCCAAAATGGCTCGCTTTAGGCTATAATGCCCTTGGCTGCATTCAAGCCGTCAAGCTTAACATGACGCATGCGGAGCAGCTTTTTCAGAAAGCGTACGAGATTTATCCGGCATTTGCAGATTCATTGAATAATTTGCAAAGCTTGAAGTCAACACAAAGCGCGCCGGGGCATTTATCGTTATATTTCGGCAGTACGGAGCTGTGCTGTTTGTGAGAGGAACGGGGATGAATGAATTACGCAATATTGGATCTGGAAACGACTGGACACGGGACAGAGGACGAAATGATTCAAGTCGGAGCAGTCATTGTATCCGAAGAACTTGAAATTATTCATTCTTTTCATTCCTTTGTGAAGCCGACGATTGAAATTCCGCCATTCATAACCCAGCTTACGGGAATTACGGAAGAAACCGTCGCCGACGCGCCAGAGGCAGGCGATGTGCTGCTAGCATTGATTCCCTTGCTGGAGGATGCGGTGCTTGTAGCTCATAATGTCGGCTTCGATCTGGGTTTCCTGAATCAATCTCTGGATCGATCCGGTTACCTTCCCTTCACGGGACGCCGACTCGACACCATCGAGTTTCTTCGTATTCTTTATCCTTCGATAACGACTTATCAGTTGGGAGCCGTAGCGGAGTTGTTTGGCGTGAAGCATGACAGGCAGCATCGCGCGGACAGCGATGCTTTGGCAACGGCTCATATCTTCATCGAATGTGTAAAGAAGCTCCGCTCCATGCCGCTGCTGACCGTGCAGCGGCTGTCTTCATTAATAGACGAAAGCAAGGATATACATTGGTTTCTGAAAGAAACGGAGCGAATGATGGAGCTGCGGCTGTTCGAAACGCAGGATGTTGATTTTCACCGGCAATTCGCGCTCAAAGTTCGGGAATGGAATGAAGAAAAGCCGGCAAGAGAGGAGACGCTTTCCGCGGATCAAGGATGGGAAGGCATGACCTTCGAGCAATATCTGGCTGAGGTGAAGCGCCGATTTCAAGAGAAATTCGAGCATTATGAGGAACGCGATTCGCAGAAGGAAATGTTCCACAGCGTCTTCGAAGCGCTTAGCCATGATCAGCATCTGCTCATTGAAGCGGGAACGGGAACGGGTAAATCGTTGGGCTACTTAATTCCCGCGCTTTATTATGGCGTGAGCACCGGTCAGAAAATCGTTGTAAGCACGCATACGATTAACCTGCAGGAGCAGCTTCGAGGGCGGGATATCCCCCTGCTCGAGGAAGTATTGCCGTTCCCTTTCCGGGCTTCAATCTTCAAGGGAAGAGGCAATTATTTGTGCTTGCGCAAATTCGAGGGGAAAATCAATGCAAGAGATCTGGCTTCGCCGATCGATGACGCGATTACAGCCGCTCAGATGGTCGTATGGCTCGGCGAAACGGAAACAGGCGATCAGGAAGAGCTCAATTTCGGCTCCAAAGGATCGGAGTTCTGGTCTACTGTGTCTAGCGACGCCGATTCATGCTTGAATCGGGCTTGTCCTTGGTTCAAGCGCTGTTATTACCACCGGGCGAAGCATGAATCGAATGTGGCGGATGTGTGCATTACGAATCATTCCATGCTGTTCACGGATGTTCAGGCCGATCATCGTTTGCTGCCCTCTTACAATCATCTCATTATTGACGAGGCTCATCATGTTGAAGAGGTGGCAGGCAAGCATCTCGGTATGAATATTCATTATTTCTCGCTCGTGCAATCGCTTATTCGCTTACATAAGGATTCCCGCAGCGGATTATTGCCTTTGCTGAGGCTTAGGCTGCAGGATGAGGTTGATGAGCACAAGGATGCCTGGTTGGAGACAATCGACACGATCATTCCGCAATTCAATGAGTTGCGAGAGCACTGGGACAAGCTGTTCGAGCTGCTCTACGACGCCGCTTCAAGAGGAGCGGATGCCGCTGGCGACAATGGTTCCGTGGTGGCTAGATTAAGGCAAGCCGAGCTTCCCGCAGGCTGGGATGATATCGCTGCCGCAGAGAATAACATACACGTGGACTTGGGCAGAATGTGCCGCACGATGGAGAAGCTTCTAAGCGACATTAAAGATCGGGCGGATGAATTGTCCATTCAAGCCGTGTTGACCGATTTGAATGGTCTTGTTCGGGATTTGGTTCGCGTGAAAGACGAGCTTCGCCTGTTCATCAAAGCGGATGACTCGGACTTCGTATTCTGGATTGAAGCAAGCCAGAATTATCGCTTTCGTTCCGTGCAGCTTTTCGCCGCTCCTGTAGATGTAAGCGCCAAGCTTCAGAAGTATTTTTTCGATGTGAAGGACAGCATTATTCTTACTTCCGCTACTCTTACGGTGCAAAAAACATTCCAGTATGCCGAGGAGCAGCTTGGCTTAAGCGGCTACGAGGAGCAAGGCAAGCTAAGGACCGCGCAGCTGTCGTCTCCGTTCAATTACCGGGAGCAGGCGCTGGTCGTTATCCCGCGGGATTTCCCCGTGCTGAAGGGCGCAGTTGTTCATGCAGCTTACGTAGAGAAGCTGGTGCAATCGCTGTCCGATACTTCCAAGGAAACGAAGGGTAGAATGCTGGTGCTGTTCACTTCCTACAAAATGCTAAAAGGCGTGTATGAGCCATTGAAGCAAAAACTGGAGGGAAGCGGAATTTCATTGCTCGGCCAAGGGATTGACAGCAATAACCGAACCAAGCTTACCAGACGATTCCTGCAGCAACCCAAATCGGTTTTGCTTGGTACAAGCTCCTTCTGGGAAGGCGTCGACATTCCCGGCGAGGCGTTAACCTGTCTTGCGATTGTCAGACTGCCGTTCCAACCTCCGAATCATCCGCTGCTGGAGGCGAAGGCCGAGCTGTTGCAGAAGCAGAAGCAGAATCCGTTCATGAAGCTGTCGATACCCGGGGCGGTTATACGTTTCAAGCAAGGCTTTGGCAGGCTGGTCCGCACGACACAGGACAAGGGCATCGTTATTATCTACGACACGAGAGTAATAGATACGTATTACGGGAAGCATTTCCTTTATTCCCTGCCCGGCCCCAAGATCGAGACGATGTTCACGGATCAAATGGTGCCGCGCATTCGGGAATGGCTGGAGAAGGGAGCGGATACCGAATGAAACAAAATAGAATTTCAGAGGCGGTCGTCAGAAGACTTCCGATTTATTTGCAGGTGTTGAATGAATTAAGCGTCAGAGAGATCCAGACCGTATCTTCGCAGGAGCTCGGCGTCAAGCTCGATCTGAATCCGGCCCAGATACGCAAGGATCTTGCTTATTTCGGTGAATTCGGACGAAAGGGCATCGGTTACGACATTATGTATCTCATCGATAAGATCAGGCAAATACTCAAGGTAAACCAGACGATTAAGGTCGCGCTTGTGGGTGCGGGCAATCTCGGTCACGCCCTGTGCAATTATAACAAATATTCGAAAGACAATATGCAAATTACGGCCGTTTTCGATGTTCATCCAAGCAAGATCGGCAGCAATATCAATAATCTGGTGGTGCAGCCGATCAGCGAGCTGGCCGAGACGGTGGCCCAGCAGAATATTCGCATCGGCATCATATCGGTGCCCGCCTTCGAAGCGCAGAATGTGGCGAATCAATTCGCCGAAGCCGGGATAGAGGGCATCTTGAATTTCGCACCTGCGATTATTCGGGTTCCGGATGATATTCGCATCCACCATGCCGATTTTACGAAAGAGCTGCTGAGCTTGGCTTACTATTTGAATCATAAAGGAGAGGAAGACGATGAACCGGCTTTGGATTGAGAACGGAACATTCGTGACGATGGACGATGCTGCGCCCGTATTGAAAGGTCATATGGTTATCAAAGACGACCGCATCGTGTATCTTGGCGCCGAGGCGCCACAGCCTGTGGGAGAAGATGTGACCAAATTGGACGGCAGCAAGCTCGTCTTCATGCCAGGTCTTGTCAACACGCATGGCCATGCGGCGATGTCGCTGCTGAGAGGCTATTCGGATGATGAGAATTTGCAGGTATGGCTGCAAGAGAAAATGTGGCCGATGGAGGGCAAATTCGTGGATGGGGATACACGGGCCGGATCCGCGCTGGCCATCAGCGAAATGCTGCGAAGCGGCACAACCCTGTTCGTCGATATGTATGACCGAATGGACATCGTGGCGGAGGAAACGGAGAAAAGCGGCATTCGGGGCATGTTGACAAGAGGCGTCATCGGTCTGTGCCCGGAGGCTGTTCAAGATGCGAAGCTGAGCGAAGCGATTGCGTTCGCGAGCAACTGGAACGGCAAGGCCGAAGGGCGAATCTCTACGATGCTGTCGCCGCATGCGCCGTATACTTGTCCGCCGGCATATATCGAACGTTTCATCCAGGCGGCGACCGAACTCGACCTGCCGCTGCATACACATCTGTCCGAAACTCGAGCTGAAGTGGAGCAGCATGTAAAGGAATACGGCATGCGCCCCGTAGAGCATCTTGACCGGTTGGGTTTTTTCTCCCGGCCTTCGCTCGTCGCTCACGCTGTTCACTTGAACAACGAAGAAATCGCATTGCTGGCGGCGAGAGAGGTTTCGGTTTCCCATAATCCTGTCAGCAACCTTAAGCTCGCAAGCGGCGTAGCAAGGCTGCCAGACCTGTTAAAGGCGGGAGTGAACGTATCTTTGGGGACGGACAGCGCGGCAAGCAACAATAATCTGGATTTGTTCGAAGAGATTCGACTTTCCGCCTTGCTTCATAAAGGCGTTTCCGGCGATCCTACCGCGATTCCCGCTTGGCAGGCTCTCAAGCTGGGCACTGTCCATGGAGCGTCGGCTTTATGGAAAAGTGATGAGCTTGGCATGCTGCGCGAGGGAATGAAGGCAGACTTTATCGCCATCGATACCGATCAGCCGCATTTCTTCCCCATGACGGATATCGTGTCCCATCTTGTCTATTCGGCATCAGGACGAGATGTAAGGCATGTGTGGATCGATGGAGTTCAAGTGTTGCGGGATCGAGAGTGCTTACTGATGGATGAAGAGAAAATCCGATTCGAAGCTCAAGCTTGCTTCGAGCGGTTGCTGACCCGATAATGCGCGCTGCGAGCAAGAGAAGACCGCCGATCATAAGCTTGAAGAAGAGCTTGCTGCTTCTTCTCGCATTTCTGGTGACCGTCAGCGTGTGGTTCATCTTCTATCTTCGGGATATTCAAGAACCGCAACGCCAAGAAGCGGATCTCGTTAAAAGCTGGAGCGTCAATCAGGAGCGTTTGAAATCTATTGACGATGTTCTCAAGCATATTTGGGAGGATACGACTTGGATTGTCCAGGGCGAGAATGAAGAAGGAGAGAAGGTGTTTTTGTTCGAGAGAGAGCAGGAGCTGCTCGTTCAGGTGAAAGCATCCGAAGCATTATCGAAGGAGCAAATGGAAGCCAGGTTCAAGCAATCGAAGCCGCAAGCCGAAATTGTTCGAATTACGCCCGGCTTCTATAACAACGCGCCGATCTGGGAAATTTATTATAAGCAAAATGAGGGGAACGGCGGCGTTCACGCTTATTATGCTTTCTATTCCTTCGACCTGCAAGGAAGCTTGCTTCAAACCTATATACTGCCGGCCAAAGCGGGACTGTGAAGTCCCGTTTCCTGTTTTTACACCCGCAATTTGATGTATAAATATGATATACTATCGTATAGCAAAGGTGATATATGATTGTAATGAATATTAATATACTCTAATTGCAGGAGGGATTCATTCATGAGAAAGCCTCGTGTATGGCCGGTCGTTTTTACAGCGGCAGCAACAGCAATTATTTTATTCGGTGGATGGACTTTATACAAGCATACCGCGGTAGCTTCGCCGCTCCATTCTGCCATGAATGATATACCGGGCGTAATGGAAAGCTCGAAGCCCGAAGTGGAGCAGGATCAAGTGAATATATCGCTGACGCTTGAAGATGATGCGAACCTGCGTCAGGTCTATGAGGATGTGTCGAAGAAAAGCACGGAGATTGCGGGTTCGCGTTCGATCCATCTTCAGGTTCGTTCCGAGTCTAACGACAAACTGGACGAGCTATGGTCGAAATCGATGTTCAAGGTTGCGGAAGCGATGGAGACAAAGACGTACTCCAAGATACCTGAGGCGATGACGGAACTGACCAAGGACGACCAGACCGTACAAACCGTGACTGAAATGGATGACGATAATGTGTATATTACGCTGCGCAGCGGCGACGCTTCCAAGTATGTTGTGCTGCCGCGCACGCCTGCGACAATGGAGGTGTTCGCGAATGCGTAAATACGGAATAGAAGTAGCTGCGGGCGTTGTTCCTGTATTGCTTGTGTTTCTCTACATGCTTGGCATTAACGTGATTCCGTTCGTATTCCTGGTCGTCATCGGCGGCGCCGTCTTCTACACGGCAAGAGGCAGAGGCAAGCTGACGGCCGTATCAAGCGGGAAGAAAAGGACGGAGGTGGCGGCCTCGAACTTTACTTTCGATCAGATCGGCGGACAGCATCGCGCGAAGCAAGAGCTGATTGAAGCGCTCGATTTTCTCGTCAAACGCGAGCAGATCGCGAAGCTCGGCATTCGTCCGCTCAAAGGCATATTGCTGGCGGGCCCTCCGGGAACCGGGAAGACGCTGCTTGCCAAAGCGGCGGCTCAATATACGGATTCCGTCTATTTGGCAGCATCCGGCAGCGAGTTCGTTGAGATGTACGTCGGTGTTGGAGCCGGACGTATCCGCGATTTGTTCCAGGAGGCCAGAACGAAGGCGAAGAAGAATGGCAAGAGCAGCGCCGTCATCTTCATTGACGAGATTGAAGTCATTGGCGGCAAGCGTGACGGCGGTCAACATCGCGAATATGATCAAACCTTGAATCAACTGCTAACGGAGATGGACGGCATCCATGCGAATGAATTGCCGAGAATCCTGCTGATCGCGGCAACGAACCGCAAGGAGATGCTTGATCCGGCATTGCTTCGTCCCGGACGCTTCGACCGCCATATCGGCGTGGAGCTTCCGGACAAGAAGGGGAGACTTCATATTCTGCAAATCCATGCGAAGAATAAACCGCTGGCAGAAGGAATCAATCTTGACCGAATCGCGGAGCAGACCTATCAATTCTCCGGCGCTCAATTGGAATCGGTCATGAACGAAGCCGCGATTTATGCGATGCGCGATAGCGCGGGAGCGATTACGGTCAAGCATCTGACGAGCGCGATCGACAAAGTGATGCTTGGCGAGGAGACGGACCGCGAATCAACGGCGGAGGAGCGCAAGCGAGTTGCGCTGCATGAGCTTGGTCACGCGATTATGGCGGAGCTGGTTCGTCCGGGAAGCGTTTCGCAGGTTGCCTTGTCGCCGCGCGGCGGAGCGCTGGGCTATGTCAGGCATCAGCCGCAGCAAGAGCAATATTTGTATACGAAGTCCTTCCTTAACGGCCAGATCAAGATCACATTAGGCGGTGCCGCTGCGGAAGAAATGTTTTATGGCGAACGAAGCACAGGCTCCCGCGGCGATTTCGAGCAAGCGGTTAATATCGTGAAGATGCTGGTGGAATCAGGACTGACCGAGATGGGCATCGTGGACGCCTCGATGATGACGCCGGACAAATGGGCAGAGGTGTCGAACGGTACGCTGAACGAGCAGATGGCCGAAACGAAGGAGATGCTGGAGAAGAGTCGCGCGGTATTCGAGCATGCGCTCGACATTCTTCTTCGGGAGGAAACGCTGGACGGCTCCGAGTTCCGCGAGCTGATGCGGCAGGTTTCGGCGGCGTGAATGCATAATGGATAAGGCGGGCAGCGTGCCCGCCTTCTTTTTTGTCCGAAATCCGTTATAATAAGAAAGATATTATGTTAGTGAAGGAGCAATTGTTTTCTATGATCAAAAAAGCAGGCGTTATCGGCGCGGGAACAATGGGACAGAGCATCACGGAAATGCTGGCGTCGAAAGGAATAGAGGTCGTCATGATCGAGCAGACGCAAGAGCGTCTGGCTTACGGCATGAGAATGATCGAGCTTAGCTGCGATAAGCAAATCGAGAAATGGGCGATGACTGGCACGGAGAAAAAACTGCTGCTCGGGAAAATACAAGCGGCCACCGATATGATGATGCTGACAGGCTGCGACCTGATTATCGAGACGATCTCCGAAGACCTGGAAGCGAAGAAAGAAGTGTTTAGACAGCTCGATCAAATCTGCGGGAAGAAAACGATTCTTGCGAGCAATACCTCAACCTTAAGCTTGACGGAGCTTGCAAGCGCGACTCGAATTCCGGATCGAGTTATCGGTCTTCATTTTATTTATCCCGTATTCAAGATCGACTTGGTGGAAATTGTGCGAGGCTTAAAAACATCCGATCACACGTTCGAGCAAATGAAAAATTTCGTTGAGCATATTATACATAAAAAAGGCGTTATGGTCTTTGAATCTCCGGGCTTCATAACGACGAGGCTAATTTGCTTATTCATCAACGAAGCCTTGCACGTGCTTGAGGAAGGGGTCGCATCCGAGGAGGATATCGACAACGCGATGCGCATCGGCTATTCGTTCCAGCATGGTCCGCTGGAAATGGCCGACCGCTTCGGGCTTGACGCTGTCGTGACCGCGCTGGAGCGAATGTTCCGCGAATACGGCGAATTGAAATACCGGCCGTCAATCGTTTTGAAAAAACTGGTGCGAGCCGGTCATCTCGGGGTAAAAACAGGCGAGGGCTTCTTCCGCTACGATGAGGACGGTGATCGAATCCAATGAGGATTTTAGTCATTAATGCGGGAAGCTCATCGCTAAAATATCAACTGTACGATATGGCGGATGAGTCGGTGCTTGCCAGCGGCAGAGTGGAACGAATCGGCATGGATTCCTCGATCGTGACCCATGAACCGGCGGGTAAAGCCGAGGTGCGCGATGTGAGCGAAATATTGGAGCATACAACAGCGATCAAGAGAGTGCTGGACATGCTCATTCATAAGCAGCATGGCGTTATCGCTTCAATCGAAGACATTCAGGCCGTAGGCCATCGGATTGTGCACGGAGGCGAGGTGTTCAAAAGCTCGGTCCTGGTAACTTCTGAGGTGAAGCTTGAAATTCGCCGATTGTTCGACCTGGCGCCGCTGCACAATCCTGCGCATATGATGGGGATTGCTGCAGTGGAGGCGAATATGCCCGGTACTCCGCAGGCCGTTGTGTTCGATACGGCCTTCCACCAAACCATGCCGGAGACATCTTATCTGTACCCCATTCCTAAGGTGCTGTACCGCAGACATAAGGTGAGAAGATATGGCTTCCACGGCACCTCGCATGCTTATGTAAGCGAGATGGCCGCCCGCTATCTGAGCCAACCAATCGATTCGCTGAAGATGATTACCTGTCATATCGGCAACGGCGCAAGCTGCGCGGCTATTAGAGGAGGGGAGTCAATCGACACCAGCATGGGCATGACGCCTCTGGAAGGGCTGATGATGGGAACGAGAAGCGGAGACATCGACCCGGCAATTGTGCCGTATGTCATGAACAAAGAGGATCTTACCATTAACGAAGTGAATTCGATGCTTAACAAGCATAGCGGAATGCTCGCCGTTTCCGGGCTTAGCTCCGATATGAGGGAAGTGACGGAGGCGATGGAGGAAGGCGACAAGCACGCCGCGCTTGCCTTCGACATGTATGTGTATCGGCTCAAAAAATATATAGGCGCTTATGCTGCGGCAATGAACGGAGTCGACGCGATTGTGTTCACTGCCGGCGTAGGTGAGAATTCCTCCGCTCTGCGCAAGGCTGTAGTCGACGGAATTACGTTTCTTGGACTGGAGCTGGATGAAGAGAGAAATGCTCTGCGAAGCAAAGAGGCCAGAGAAATTACGACGGACGCTTCGCGAGTGAAAGCGCTCGTTGTGCCAACGAATGAAGAGCTGCTCATTGCCAGAGACACTTACAAGCTGACGCATGGACAGAAATTGTAGCGGGGAGGGAGCTTCTCTTGAACGATGAAATTTGGAAAGCCTACGCTCATGGCATGGGTGCGGCAATGAATAATGGAGGCATCTACGTGAATAGCCTCTTGCTGACGAGCTACAGTCCTCTCGGGCTGAGCGAGACGTCGTTCCTGTTGTTGCTCCATATTAAGGCGTATGCGGAATCCGAACAGAATGAATTCCCGACTCCGCAGCAACTGTCCATGCGTATGGGGCGAAGCAAGCAAGAGATCGAGGAAGCGCTCGGCAGATTGATGAAGGACGGTTTTCTCTCGATTGACGATTATGTGGACGAGATCTCCGGCAGGCAAGCCGAACGATATAATTGGAGCGGCTGGCTCCGGAAATCGGCCGAGCTGTTCTCGGTTATGCAGCGAAGCGCCAAAAAAACGCAACGCAAAACGGACAGCGTGAACGAGATAAATCACATCAACGTCAGCGATGATGAGGAGGCAAAGCCGAAGAGCAATTTGTTCTCGACATTCGAACAGGAATTCGGACGACTGCTCTCGCCGATGGAGTGCGAGACCATCTCGAGCTGGCTGGATCAGGATCGATATACGGAAGAAATCATTCTGTTCGCGTTGAAGGAATCCGTGTTTGCGGGCAAGCTCAGTCTGCGCTATATCGATCGGATTCTGATTGAGTGGAGCCGCAACCGAATTACGAACGCGGAAGAGGCGAGAGCGCATTCGCAAAAATTCCATAGCGGACGGCGATGAAACCCATCAGGTAAAAACCGCCTCTCCTGCTTCAGAGAGGCGGTTTTTGACGTCGGTTTATTATTTTACGGTATTATCGCTTGAGCAGCTCCAGGCGGTACACGTATTCGAACAGGAATTCGAACGCTTCGATATGGCGCTTCGCTTCGAAGGCATTGGCTCCCCAGGCATAGATGCCATGCTTCCTTAGCAGGATGCCGGGAATGCCGGCTTGAAGCCGATCCGTAATCTCGGGCACGATGGCAGGAATGGAGGCGAAATTCGAAACGATCGGAATGTCGATTTGCGCTTCCTCCTCCCAAATATTTAGGCCCTTGATCAGCTCGACACCGTCGACCGGCACCGATTTGCGATCCCAGAAGTATTCAGAAATCACGCTATTGAACACGGTATGAATATGAAAGATGGCGCCTGCGCCGGTCAGACGGTAAATTTCGCAATGTATCAAGGTTTCCGCCGATGGCTTGAGCGAGGTAGCTTCGCTGGGCTTGCCGTCCTGGTCGACGAATAAATAATCTTCCGGCGTATGAACGGTTTTGTCCTTGCCGCTCGCCGTTATCGCAAAATGGAATTGCTCGGGCGAGAAATCGCCTGCTCTTACAGAGAGATTTCCGCTGGTGCCGGGGAACCATCCGCGCGAGGCGAACAGCTCCTTCACTTCGCGGAGCTCGTAGAAGGCTTTCTGCTTCTGTTCGGTAGTCAGTTGTTCGAATCGCATGAGGATGCGGCTCCTTCCTGCTTCATGGCAGCAATAATATCATGGAAATTTTCATATTCGGTATGCGGAAGTCCCAGCTCTCTACATCTCTCGGTCAAATAAGCTCTGGAGAAGACGGCATCGGCCAGCTTCGCGCCTTCGAAATCGGTAACGCTGTCGCCAATAAGGATACGATGGTACAGTGATGCCGGGAATCGGCGCATAATCGTCGTTTTGCACATGCCGCAATGGTTGGAGCAAGCATCATCGCAAGGATGCGGCCATACGATTTCGATTCGCTCTCCCGAGAAATCGGCGCTGTTGCAATAGATATGCTCCTTCGGAATACCGAACGGTTCAAGAACGGGGTGGACGAAGAAATCGATGCCGCCGCTTGTCACATAAAAAGCGATATCGCGATCCTTGCAGTACTTTACAAAATCGCCGAAGCCTTCGCGAATTCTCACATTCGAAATGCTGTACGCAATAACCTCCTGCCGCAGCGAGGCGGGCAGGAGACGGAACAAGCGGCTGACGCCTTCTTGAATGGAGATGCGCATGTCCAGCGTTTGCTGCGCGATCTCTTCCCACCCTGGGGGATTAAAATGCTTAATGATCGCAATGATGTTGTCATTGATCGTAATCGTGCCGTCAAAATCGCAGAATACAATCGATTTCTTGGCTGATCTGCCCATATTGCTCATTCTTCTCTGATCCCCCATGCATCAATTGCCGCGGCCAGCGCTTCATTGCCCGGTCGCTTCGCCGCTTCGCGCAAGCCACTTCCGTCCAATGTTGCGTCGATGGCTTGTCTGAAGGCTTGTCCGCCTGCCGCGGTGCCCATGGGATGACCATGGATGCCGCCGCCCGCATTGACGACGACATCTGTGCCAAAATCACGGATGATAAGCTCGACCAGGCCGGGATGAATGCCCGCCGACGGTACAGGGAAGCTCGTTTTCAGCTCATGAAGCGGCTTCAGCAGCGCATGCTTGACGGCGAGATTCTCTTCCTTCGGCATAACCACCGAACCGTAAGGCGAAGGGAAGAGAACCAGGTCGGCGCCGGCAAGCCGCATCAGCTTGCCCAGCAGCAGCGAGGCGCCGATACCGTAATGCGGAGAAGGATAGGAAGCGCCTGCCATCGCTGGATGCGCGGCTATTGGCACGTTGATCGAAGCATCCTTGCTTAACTCGTGAAGCGCGTCGTAGCCATAGGACAACACGTTGAACAAGATGGCGTTCGCTCCGGCTGCGATCGCTTTGCGCGCGTTATCGGCAAGCTTCGAAGTGGGACCGGTTATGTTCACGGCGTACAGCAGCTTCTGGCCGGTCTCCCGCTCCGCCTTTCTTGCCGCGTCCATGCAAGCTTCCACTCTTTTCTCAAGCGGCGTCAGCTCATTCTCGAATAAAATCTCGTCATCCTTGATCAGGTCGACGCCTCCAAGCGCTTGCTGATAGAATTGCTCCTTCAGATTGGACATATCATGTCCAATCACCGATTTGAAAATGCTCATAAGAAGCGGTCGCTTCTGGACGTCCACGAGGGAACGAACGCCTTCCAGGCCGAATTTCGGGCCGGGAAATCCTGAAGCGAAGGAATCGGAAACCTCCAAATCAAGAAGCTTGATTTTGCCGTCCATGGACAGCTTTCCGAACACCGTGACGAGCAGGGCAGGGAGGTCCTTGCTGAAATTCAGATCGGGATAGGCGATTTTAATATCCGCATATCGCTCTCCCGTTTTTGAGGCGTCGGCTGCGTGCTCCTCTACAGACAAAACCTTGCCGAGATGCTTCTCCATCTCCGCTTTCTGCGCTTCGGGCAGCTCCGTCCAGCTGCCGACAGTAAGACCGACAGCGATTCCGGTTGCTTTCTTATGAAAATCGGCTTTGTCGTCAAAGCAGCGATAAGTGGCTATGCAATATCCCGTCATTCTTGTATGCTCCCTTCAATGGCAACGCCCAATTCTCCTGCGCGCTCAGCCGAACGGCGCACCGCCTTCACGATGGTTTCCTTGAAACGGCCTTCCGCCATCTCCTCAAGCGCCGCTTGCGTCGTTCCGTTCGGAGACGTGACCTTGCGTCTCAGCTCCTGGGGCGCTTCTCCCGTCGCGCGCAGCATCTCGGCTGCTCCGAGCACGGTCTGAATAATAAGCTCTCTGGCCATATCGGGCTGCAGGCCCAACTCTTCCGCGGCTTGCTGCATCGCCTCCATAAAATGATACACATAAGCGGGGCCGCTGCCGGAAACGCCCGTAATGGCTCCCTGCAAGCTCTCGTCTACGACGGCATGAATGCCGATGGATTGGAAGATCGCCTCCGTGACAAGCTGTTGCTGCGGCGTAACCTCTTCGGAATAGCTAATGCCGGTCGCTCCAAGGCCTATCGTGCTTGATGTATTCGGCATAGCCCTGACAATGGACTGCTTGCTCCCAAGCAGCTTCTCGATTGCGGGAATGGACAAGCCCGCTATGACGGATATGATCAGCTGTTTCGAATGCAGCAGCGGACGAAGCTGCGGAATTGCCGAAGCGGCATCCTTCGGCTTCATCGCGAGGAAGAGAATATCGGCCTCGCGCAAATATTGTTCGGAGTCCAATCCTTGCCGAATCGTCTGCACGCCATATTGCTCATGAAGCTCGGCGAGCCGCTCTTGGTTGCTGCGATTAAGCATCGAGATGCGCTCCGCCGGGATCAGCTTTTCTTGAATAAGTCCTCTCGCAATCGCTTCGGCCATGGAGCCGGCTCCGTAGAAGCATATTTTCATCGCGGATATCGCGGATTGGGTTAATAGAGACATGTGGCAAAACCTCCGTAAAAGTCGATCTGTCGATTATTGACGAATTTGTCCGTCGCCGCGAATGCGGAATTTGGTTGATGTAAGAGCGGGAAGACCCATAGGTCCGCGTGCGTGAAGCTTCTGCGTGCTGATGCCGATTTCGGCGCCGAATCCGAACTCGAAGCCGTCTGTAAAGCGGGTGGAGGCATTGTGATAAACAGCCGCCGCATCGACCTCAAGCAAGAAGCGGTCGGCATTTGATTCGTCCTGCGTTACGATGCATTCGGAATGCATCGTTCCGAACTGCGCAATATGCTGAAGCGCTTCGTCAAGCGAGTCCACAACGCGAATATTCATAATATAATCGTTAAATTCGGTCGCAAAGCTTTCGTCGTCGGCCGGCTGCGCTTCAGGCAACAGCTCTCTCGTTCGTTCGCAGCCTTTCAGCTCTACGCCGTAAGCCTGGAAAGGCTTCAGGAGACTACGAAGATGCGTCTTCGCAAGGCTCTTGTGAACAAGCAGCGTCTCGATGGAGTTGCAGACGGAAGGACGCTGAACCTTGGCGTTGTAAGCGATATCCCGCGCCATCTCAAGCTGGGCTGTTTCGTCCACGAAGACGTGACAGATGCCGGCTCCCGTCTCGATAACCGGCACGGTCGCATTTTCGATGACATTGCGAATAAGACTCGCTCCGCCTCGAGGAATAACGACATCGAGCAGGCCGTTCAGCTTCAGCATTTCATTCACGGAAGCTCGGTCGCTGTCTTCGATGAGTTGGATCGCGTCTTTCGGCAGCGCCGACGCTTGAAGCGCGTCGCGAAGCACCTCTACGATTTTGCGATTGGATTCAATGGCCGCAGAGCCGCCCCGGAGCACGACGCTGTTGCTTGTTTTCAGGCATAATCCTGCCGCGTCTACGGTCACATTCGGCCGCGCCTCATAGATCATGCCAATGACGCCAAGCGGCACGCGCAGCTTCTCGATTTTCAGGCCGTTCGGGCGTTCGAAGGCTTCTAGCGTTTCTCCGATTGGATCAGGCAACGCAATAATTTGACGCAGGCCCTCGGCGATTTGATTCACGCGATCGCTGTTGAGAGCAAGACGGTCAAGCAGCGACGAGGAGGTGCCCAGCTCTTGGCCGCGCTGTATATCCCGCTCGTTCGAAGCTATAATTTCCTGTTGTCTGTCGATGAGAGCGTCAGCCATCAAGGAGAGCGCCTCATTCTTCTGCTCGGTGGTCATACGGTTCATTGCCGCCGCCGCTATCTTCGCAAGCGCGGCCTTCTGTCTTACTTCGCTTACAACCAATTCTTCACTTAGCATTCCTGTATGCCTCCCTAATCATAATCAATTCAAAGTTATCCATTCGTCAATGGAGAATGGATAGCAACTAATTCAAAGTTATCCATTCGTCTCTATGAATGACTTCGATTCTGACAACCTCCACCCGGCGGGCAACCTCCTCGGAGCCGAGCCCCATAGCGGCTTGCAATTGCCACGCAGCGTAATTGACCACCCCGCGACCGAGTATTTCATCTTGCCTGCTTTTCACTTCGACCACATCGCCGGGATTGAAATCGCCCGAGCTGTCGATTACCCCGGCTGGAAGCAAGCTTTTGCCGCCGGTCAACAACGCCGCGGCAGCTCCGTCGTCAACCGTAATGCATCCCTTCGGCATAGAGTGAAAGCCCAGCCACTGCTTTTTCATTGGCAAGCTATGAAGCTTGGTATCGAAATAAGTGCCTCTGCCTTGCCCGTTCACCGCCATATGAAGTTCTCCGGCGAGACTGACCTTGCCGATAAATGTTGAGACGCCGCCTCGCGTCGCGACTCGCGCCGCTTCGATCTTCGAGCGCATGCCGCCGGTTCCGACAGCGGAGCCGGCGCCGCCTGCCAGCCGGCGAATATCGTCGGAGATTTGATCCACGCGTTCAATTTTGACCGCTTTCGGATTAATGCGCGGATCCTCGGTATAAAGACCGTCCATATCGGTAATGATAACGAGCTTGGCGGCTTTGGTCATTGCGGCGACAAGAGCGGACAGATTGTCGTTATCGCCGAATTTGAGCACAAGCTCGTCGGTGGCAACGGTATCGTTCTCGTTAATGATAGGGATGATGCGCTGCTTGAGCAGCTCTTCAATAGTCATCAGCGCATTCTGGATTCGCTTCCGATCGGAGAAATCGGCACGCGTAAGCAGAATCTGCGCCGAGACGATGCCGTACTGCGAGAACGCCTCCTGGTAAGCCTGCATCAGCAGCGCTTGACCGACGGCTGCGGCAGCTTGCTTCTCATGCACAAGCTTCGGCCTCGACGCATAGCCAATTGGTCGGAAGCCTGCCGCCACCGCTCCGGATGTGACGAGCATGACCGCATCGCCGCCTTCGTGCAAAGCCGCAAGCTCCTCCACGAAAAATCGAATATTGCCACGGTTCAAGCCGCCTTCCTCGGAGGTAAGGGAGCTGCTCCCGATTTTGACTACGATACGCTCTGACATGATTGATCCCTTCCTCATTCAGGTTGAATAAACAAAAAAGACCTTCATCCAATAAAGGACGAAAGTCTGTAGCTTCCGCGGTACCACCTTTGTTGACGGCTGCAGCATAGGCAGGCCGTCCAGCTTAAACCTCGTAACAGGAGGCGCCGTCCGACTCGCGTCGGCCGCTCGGAGGTAGGTTCGGCAAGGAGCTGATGCGGTAAATTCTCGCAGCCAATGGAATTTACTCTCTGAACGCAGCCCATCTCGCTTAATGGTCCCGTCATCACGTTTCATTTATAGGTAGTTTTGAACTTTCATTTTAAGTGTTGCCTCTAGAATAACATGATCGCATGACGGTGTAAAGAAAGGCTGCTCCCCATTTCAATTCTCGAAAATGCCAAGCTTGCCGATGCGCCGTACCGCTTCCCGAAGCCGATCCTCGCTCGTCAGCAAGCCGAGCCGCACATAGCCCTCGCCATATTCGCCAAAGCCCGCGCCGGGGGCGACAACGACATCGGCCTCTTGCAGGAGCTTGTCGGCGAAGGACTCGGAGCTCCAGCCCTCAGGCACGGGCAGCCAGCAGAAGAAGGAGCCGGCGGGCTTCTCAGCCTTCCAGCCGATTTCCGCGAGCGCCGCGAACAAAGCGTCGCGCCTGCGCTCGTACATGGAGCCAAGCTCGGCTACGCAAGCCTGCGGGCCGGCGAGCGCGAGCGCCGCCGCTTCTTGGATGCCGCCGAACAGACTGCAATAATAATGATCCTGAATCAGATTGATCATGGAGATGATCTCGGCGTTGCCAAGGGCGAAGCCAACGCGCCAGCCTGCCATGTTGTACGATTTGGACAAGGTATAGAATTCGATGCCTACATCTTTCGCGCCCGGCGTCTGCAGGAAGCTGATCGGACGCTTGCCGTCGTAGCCGATGGCGCCGTAGGCGAAATCGCTTGCCGCGACGATGTCGTGCTCCGCTGCAAAGGCGACCACCTCTTCATAGAAGTCAGCATCCGCGACGGCTCCGGTAGGATTGTTGGGATAGTTCAAGAACATCAGTTTGGCTTTCGCCAGCTTATCTTGCGGTATCGCGCCGAGATCCGGCAGAAAGCGATTCTCCGCCGTAAGGGGAAGGAAGGTCATCTCCGCTCCCGCCAGCGCGACGCCAGACCAATAATCGGGATAGCCTGGATCCGGGACGAGACATACATCGCCGGGATTGAGCAGGCATTGGCTGATCTCGATGAGACCTGTTTTCCCTCCGAACAGAATAGCGACCTCGGAGGCTGGGTCGAGCTCCACGCCGTAATCCTCGAGATAACGCTTCGCCACTGCTTCCTTCAGGAAGGGATAGCCGCTGAAGGGCGGATATTTGTGATAGAGCGGATTGGCGGCCGCTTCTTGAAGCTTCGCTACAATATGCGGCGGAGTCGGTTGATCGGGATTGCCTTGGCCCAGGTTAATTACGTCATGTCCCATCGCCGCTCTCGCGTTTGCCTTGGCTACCAGCTTTGCGAAAAACTGCGTAGGCAAGCCATTCAGCCGATCCGCCGGCGCTATCTTTCTTTGATTCCTATCAGTCAACATGTCATCACTCTCTCCGTATCATGTGCTTGCGATTGAAGGAATCCTCAATTGCATTAGCAATAATGTAGCATGATTGGGAGAAAAATTGAAGGGAGGCGCGCTACAGCATGCCTGTCTTCTTCATGAACGGCTTGATATTGGCCTTAAACAGGAACAGATACGGCTTGCGCTGGCCATCGAAGACCAACAGCAGAGGAGGCTTGTCCTTGCAATAGAACAGGAACAGATCCGCAGTCGTCAAGCTGAGGTTGCCCGAAGCAACCGTAACCGGCTCGTTCAGCGGCACGCGGAATACATAGGTGCAGCTGTTGTCGTTCGAGATTTGGGGAGATAAGCCGGTTATCGAATCGATCCAATCACCTGCCATTTTTTGAAACGCTTGGTCATTCGGAATCGATTTGATGACCTTGCCTGCGGCAATGTCGAACACTTGAACGGGCCTGGACGTTGTTTGTTCTCCGACCGCGGCAAACTTGGCAGACTTCTGAGGCTGCTTGTCTTGAGGGGAGGCGAAGGCAGACGGACAAGCGGATAATAGAACGAACAGGGCGCATAGGGATAAAAGCAAGGGTTTGAAAATTTTCTTCATGGTTGGATTCTCCTTTTTCCTGGCCGATTGTCAAGCTTGCAAAAAAGCAAATGTCGCACAGCCGTTTCTTGCTATTAAACTGCCCATCTTGACACGGAACCATGAGAAGGTATTATAGGGAAATAAACACAAACAGGAGGAATGACTGCTATGACGGGAACATTACGTATCGCACTGCTTCAGATGGATGTCGAGGCGGGATTTCCTGAACGAAATTTTGCCAAATTAGAGCAGCTGCTGGAGAAAGCCGTTCAATCTGAGCCGAAGCCGGATGTGCTGATGTTTCCGGAAATGTGGAATACCGGATACGCTTTGACTCAAATTGAAGAGTTGGCGGATGAACAAGGAAGAAGAACGATCGCATTCCTGTCCCGATTCGCAGAAGAGCATGAGGTCTACATCATTGGCGGCTCCATTGCGGAGAAGAGAGAGGACGGCGTCTACAATACGATTTACGCTTTTGATCGCAGAGGCGGGAAGATCGGCGAATATTCCAAGATTCATCTGTTCCGGCTGATGGAGGAGGAGAAATATTTGCAAGCGGGCGGAAAGCCCGGAGAACTGAAGCTTGAAGGCGAGCAGGCAGGGATGATGATCTGCTATGATATTCGCTTTCCCGAGCTGTCGCGCAAGCTCGCCCTCCAAGGAGCAAAGCTCCTGTTCGTTCCGGCGGAATGGCCGAATCCCCGGCTCCATCATTGGCGCACGCTGCTCACCGCGAGAGCGATCGAGAATCAGATGTACGTCATCGCCTGCAATCGTATGGGACAAAGCGGCGAGACCTCCTTCTTCGGCCATTCTCTCGTTATCGATCCTTGGGGGGAGATCGTTGCAGAAGCGGGCGAAGAGGAGACGATTCTGTACGCGGACATCGATCTCTCCCTGGTCGATCAGGTGCGCACCAGAATTCCGGTGTTCGAGGATCGGCGTCCTTCTTTGTATGTCTAGCGGTAGGGGTGAATCGTTTGCTTCAGCGTGTCGATGAACGCTCTGGCCGCTTTGGACAAATATCTGCCTTTGCGGCTTGCGATCACCAGCGTGCGGAAGGGATGCTGCTTCAACTGCAGATAGGACGGGGCAAAATCCGTGCCGGGAGGCCGAGTGAGCATTTGCGGGACAAAGGCGATGCCCATGCCTCCCGCAACCAGAGATTGAACGGTTTCGATATTGCTGCTCTCGAACACGACGGTCGGCGTGAATCCCGCTTTCTGGCACAGCTCCATAGCGATCTGGCGAAAGCCTTGACCGCGCTTAAGCACGATGAACGCCTCATCCTTTAACTGCGCGATATCAACGGGCTCGCCCAGCTCCGCGAGTCGATGCCGCCTTGGAACGGCAAGGCAAATTTCTTCTTCCAGATAAGGCTCCCATGCCAGCGTATTGTCGATCAGCGGGAGAGAGAGCAGGCTGAGATCCGTTCCGCCGCTTGCGGTTAATTGCTCGAGCTTCGAGGTGGTCTCTTCAACCAGCACAACCTCGATTTGCGGGAAAGCCGAGCCGAAGGCGGGCAGAACGAGCGGAAGCACATGCGAGCCCGTAATGGGCAGCGTGCCCACTACAAGCCGGCCTTTTCGCATTTGGGCCATATCGTCCATCTCCTGGCGGAGCTGCTCTACGGCGTCGAGAATCGCTTGCGCTTTCTCCACGAACACTTGACCGGCTTGTGTCAGCTCCACGGAATTGGTCGTGCGGCGGAAGAGCAGCAAACCTAGCTCTTGCTCCAGCTTGGACAGCTGCTGGCTGAGAGAAGGCTGAGCGATATGCAGCTTATCGGCGGCACGCGAGAAATTTTTCTCCTGGGCGATTTGATTCACATAATGAAGCTGTCTTAATTCCATATGAAGATTCCCCTTCCTTAATCTGAGGCTATACAGAAACTTGATAATGGATTATAGTTAGTACCTATAGCGGCTATAGATATTATATCTTAGATCAATGAAGAAAGACATGATATGATAGGTTTACATTTTACTAAGAATCGATGGGGTGAGCATGATGGCGAAAAAAACGATGTTCGAAAAAATTTGGGATAATCACGTAATCCATCAGGAAGAAGGAAAGCCAAGCGTCATTTATATCGACCTGCAGCTGGTGCATGAAGTGACGTCTCCTCAGGCGTTCGAAGGGCTTCGCCTCAGCGGCCGCAAGGTGCGCCGTCCGGATCTGACCTTCGCGACGATGGATCATAATGTACCGACGAAGGATCGTTACAATATTACCGATCCGATCTCGAAGCAGCAGATCGATACATTAACGCAGAACTGCAAAGATTTCGGCGTCACCTTGTTCGATCTGGACAGCGCCGACCAAGGCGTCGTTCACGTTATGGGACCTGAGCTGGGTCTGACGCTGCCGGGCAAAACAATTGTATGCGGAGACAGCCATACTTCCACGCACGGCGCATTCGGCGCGCTTGCCTTCGGTATCGGCACAAGCGAGGTTGAGCATGTTCTGGCTACGCAATGTCTGCAGCAATCCAAAGCGAAAACGATGGAAGTTCGCTTCAACGGCACCCGCAAGCCGGGCGTTACAGCGAAGGACTTGATTCTTGGCGTTATCGCCAAATATGGTACCGACTTCGCTACCGGCTATGTTATCGAATATACCGGCGATGCGATTACAAGCTTGACGATGGAAGAGCGCATGACCGTATGCAACATGTCCATTGAGGGAGGCGCTCGCGCAGGTCTGATCGCTCCCGATGCAACGACGTTCAATTACTTGCGCGGACGCGAATACGCTCCTGCAAACTTTGACGAAGCCGTGGCGGAGTGGTCGAAGCTGACTACGGACGAAGGCGCGGAATACGACACGGTTCTCGAATTCGACGTGGATTCCCTGATTCCGCAAGTGACCTGGGGAACAAGCCCGGGCATGGGAACGTCCATCACTTCGAACGTGCCGATCCCTTCCGAGCTTCCCACGGAGAATGAACGCAAAGCAGCCGAGAAGGCGCTGGAATATATGGCTCTTAAGCCGGGCACTCCGATGACCGAAATCGAAATCGACTATGTGTTCATCGGCTCCTGCACGAACGGCCGCATCGAGGATTTGCGCGCTGCCGCCGAGATTGCGAGAGGCTACAAAGTGAGCGACAAAGTAACGGCAATCGTTGTTCCGGGCTCCGGCCGCGTCAAAATTCAAGCAGAGAAGGAAGGGCTTGACAAGATCTTCTCCGAAGCAGGCTTCGAATGGCGCGACGCTGGCTGCTCCATGTGTCTGGCCATGAATCCGGATGTGCTTAAGCCGGGCGAGCGCTGCGCATCCACATCGAACCGCAACTTCGAAGGACGCCAAGGACGCGGAGGCAGAACGCATCTCGTATCGCCGGCTATGGCTGCAGCCGCAGCCGTCAAAGGCCGCTTCACCGATGTGCGCGACTGGGAAATCAAATCCGCCGTCATGAACTAATAGAGAAGAGAGGGATTACTTACTATGGAACCATTCAAACAACTGACGGGCATCGTAGCGCCTGTCGATCGTGTCAATGTTGATACCGACGCCATTATTCCCAAGCAATTTCTGAAGCGCATCGAGCGCAGCGGATTTGGACAATTTCTGTTTTTCGAATGGCGTTTTGACGAAGGGGGCGAAATCAACCCCGATTTTGAGCCGAACAAGCCTCGCTATGAAGGAGCGAGTGTGCTCATTTCGCGCGCGAACTTCGGGTGCGGCTCCTCGCGCGAGCATGCGCCTTGGGCGATTCTCGATTATGGCTA
The DNA here is from genome assembly GCF_011947265.1 of Paenibacillus sp. HB172176. Classification (GTDB taxonomy): domain Bacteria; phylum Bacillota; class Bacilli; order Paenibacillales; family Paenibacillaceae; genus Pristimantibacillus. The sequence goes on along the minus strand of NZ_JAATHD010000002.1, from coordinate 236,059 downwards.
CAAGGTCATTATCGCGCCGTCTTATGCGGATATTTTCTACAATAACTGCTTCAAGAACGGCATTCTTCCTGTCAAATTAAGCGAAGAGCAAGTAGAGGATTTGTTCCAGCGCACGGCGGCTCACGAGGGCTACAAGCTTACGGTTGATCTTGAGAACAAGAAGCTTAGGGACGATTACGGGCTGGAGCTTGGCTTCGAGCTTGACGAGCATCGCAGACAGTTCTTATTGCAAGGACTTGACGATATCGGCTTGACGCTTCAGCATGAAGACGCCATAACCGCTTACGAGCAGAAGCACGCGGCTCGTTTGGGCTAATTGACTTTATCGGTGAGAGGACATTTGGCCCCTGAGGCGAATGTCCTCTTTTTTCCTCTATGCGCAACTTTTTCTGACAAGCAGCGTCTATACAGTTGTCTGCTCATGTCGAAGGGGCGTATTCGACGCGGACAATTCAGTCATCGAGGTGGGAAATGAAGAAATTTGTATCGATTATGATGGTCGTGTTCGTATTGTTTACGATGTTCGCTTCGGTTGGACAAGCCGCTGCAGCGCCTCCCAAGCTGTTCTTGAACGGGAAGCAGCTTATCTCTGATGTCGCGCCAAGGATCGAGAACGACAGAACATTGGTTCCGCTTGCCATTCTATCCGAAGGCATCGGCTACGATGTCGATTGGAACAATGACTTGCGGATGGTAACGGTCAAGAATGATGTGACGACGATTGAATTGATTATTGGTCAGACCGCTGTAAGAGTGAACGGCGAAATTCAGGAAACAGAAGTTCCTCCTGAGATTATTGAAGATCGGACCATGGTCCCGGTCCGTTTCGTCGGACAATTGCTCGGCCTTGAATTTGAGTGGCTGGACAAGGAACGAGAAGTACATATGACGGAGAAGACGCCGAACACAACTCCTGATACGGATCCGCCGACTGGCGAAGAGGAAAGCGAAAATGGAAATTCAGGCTCGAATAACGGAGAAAATCCGGTCGACGGTGAGGGATCTGCGCCTGATAATTCGCAAACGCCCGCTGTGAAGATGGGCTATATTACTTCAATTGACTATAACGGGGATTCTTCTTCGATTTCGATTAAGCATCTCGGCAAGATTACACCGAACAAGCCATTCTTGCTGGAGGAGCCGAGACGTCTAGTCTTCGACATTCCGAACGCCTCCTTCAATGCGCTGCTCGCGAATCAATTCGAGAAAGGTCAGAAGGAAATCGCGGTTGAGGACAACCCGCTGCTAAGCAGCTTCCGATTCTCACAGTTTCAGTTGAGTCCGCTGACAGCAAGGCTTGTGGTGCTCGTTGGTGAAGATACCGGCTATGTGATGACGGAGAAGAATAATGAGACGATTTTCACCTTCATGCCTGCAAGCGAGGTGCCGGCAGATTCGAATTCCGGCATCGATCCCGCTCCGCCAGCCGAGCCGGCGGAGGGAAGCGACCCGGAAACGCCGGCAAATCCGGAGGAGCCGACCGGCGATGAGCCTCTGTACGACGTCGTTATCGATGCCGGACACGGCGCCAAGGATCCTGGCGCGTTCAGCAAGACACTGAATAAATGGGAGAAGGAATTCAATCTTAGCATGGCGCTCAAGATTGCCGCAGCTTTGGAGAAGGATGGTCGCGTCGCCGTTCACATGACAAGATCGGACGACACCTTCGTCGAATTAACCGATCGCATCAAATTCGCGGAAGACTTGAAAGCGGACTTATTCGTATCGATTCATGCGAATTCTTATGATAATACGGCTGTCAGCGGATCCGAAACCTACTATCAGCGTCCGGAGAGCATTCCGCTTGCGAATGTCATTCACAAGCATGTACTGGCAGGCACGGGGCTCAAGGATCGAGGAGTGAGACAAGCCGCCTATAAGGTAATCAAGGAAACGACGATGCCTGCCGTTCTGATTGAGGCCGGTTATCTGACGAATGACGGAGATGCTAAGATGCTGTATTCGGACAGCATGCAGAACAAGCTTGCCGACGAGGTCGCGAAGGGCATTCTGGAATATTTGAAACTGAATTAAGATAAATGTTCAAAAAAATGGACTTTTTGAATGACCTCTTAAAGGGCAGGAGTTGAATGCTATGGGAATAAGGAACAACGGCCTTCATCGGTTGCTTCCGACAGTTCTCCTTGCGCTGGCGATTGCCGGCTGCGGGGCGGTTCAGAAGAACGATGTGAGCTTGTCGGAGAACGTTCAGGCCGGAGCGGTGACAAGCATGCCGACAGCAACGCAGGAGCCTGCTTCTAACGGAGGCGGCGCGGAAGCTGATAAATATGAACCTGCCGCCACGCCGAATCCGGAGAAGCATGCGGAGGTTATGCTCTATGGAGGAAATCCGGATTTCACCGAAACAGTCGAGCGCAAGGCGGAAATTACGTATGCATCCCATGAAGAATTGATTCAGAACACGATGGATGAGCTTCAGAAATCGGTTGAGGGACAGATCATTTCTTTGTGGAAGGACATTGCTATTCATTCGGTCAAGCTTGATGCAGGCAGAGTCAGCATCGATGTAGGCCTCAACGACGAGAAGCGATTAGGCGCGCCGGGCGAGTTGATGCTGATCGAAACGCTGAAGAGCACGTTGTTTCAATTCGACTTCGTGAATGAAATTGAATTGACCCAAGATGGCGAAAAGGTTGAAAGCTTGATGGGACATGTGGATCTCGATGATCCTATTACAAGAGATTCGCAATCATAATGATCGATTAATGATATTTATTATTCATTTGAATGAGAAAAGGGGATTTTCGCCAATGCCAAAGCAAGATGCATGGAAAAAAATAGTTACCGGCGCGCTAGCCGTAACTCTCGTTACGGGTTCGGGCGCCGCAGTATTATCGAAACCTGTTGCAACCTATGCGGCAGCCTACGGATCATACACGCCTTTCACTGATGTAGCTTGGGATTATTGGGCGGAGAAGCATATCGCCAAGCTGTATCTGCAAGGCGTTATTAATGGTTATCAGACAACGCTTGACGGACCAGTAACGTTCAAACCGGAGAACAGCGTATCGCAGCAAGAGGCTGTTCTTATGGCGCTTCGCTTCACGAAACTGGATACGAAAGCGGATCATAATGCATTAATCGTATTCGACAAATCCTTCAAGGTCGGAGAATTCTACAAGGAATACATCGAAGTCGCGTTCTCGGAGGGGTTGCTCGATCGCTCTGAGGAATACGCGCTTGCCGCGGCAGAGCCTGATGTCGACTGGGGCTCCAAGCCCGCCAGCCGGGAATGGACAACGAAGCTGATCGTCAGAGCGATGGGACAAGCGGCTATTGCGAATCAGTTAGGGAGTACAGAGACTCGCTTCGATGACGATAACAGCATCGACAGCCTCTATCGCGGTTATGTGAACGCCGCCGTTCAATTGGGACTGGTGAAGGGCGTTACGGAAACAACCTTTGCGCCGGAACTGGATGTAACAAGGGCCAGTCTTGCCACCCTGTTCAGCCGCGCGGAATCGACGTTCCCGGTGACGTTCAATGGGCAGATCAACGGTGTCGTTACCGACATGACGGCATCTTCGTTGACTGTCTACAACAGCGAGGAGGATAAAGAGCAGACCTATGCGATCGATTCGGCAACGCTTTTCTATCGTTTCGATTCCGAAAGTCCGGCTACGATGGACGATGTGCTTCAATACGGAGACGTGACGGTATTCGCCAAGGACGGCAAGGCGCTGTACGTCGAGGTACAAGGCACGGAGCAGCACACCTCATCGATCACGGGCACGTTCATTAGTTATAATGAAGAGGATGGAGTTATTTATATTTTGGTTGACGGCAAGCCTGTTCCTTTGGCTTATCATGAAGATTTGGCGATTAAGGATACAGATGGCAATGTATTGTCAATCGATGATTTGAAGGCGACTGTCAGCTTAACTATCGTTCAGGATGACTTCCGCGAGGAGCCCGAGGCGTTGGAGATTATCATGGCAGCAAAGCCGGCAGTAACGTCGATTTCCGGCCTATTCTATGCCAATGCGTCCAAGACGGTTACATTGCAGATGGCTGACGGCTCCTATGTAACGAAGCCTTTGGCTACAGACGCCAAGGTGGAGATTAACGGTCTGCCCGACGCTGTTCTAAGCGATCTCATAGCCGAAAGCGATCAAGTCGAGTTAAGCTTGAACAATGAGGACCAAATCGTAAAGATCAAGGTGCTTAATCGCGATCTGAAGGTGCTGGCCGGAGTCGAGATCGAGCATTATAATGAAGAGCTGAACTACATTTCGCTGGTGGATGTCGACGGCAATGTGTATTCGCCGTTCTACTTTACAGACAAGACGAAATTCAGTTATTTCGGCAATGCGATGGAGAAGGAAGCAGCAATGAATCTTGGCGCGCAGAATGTAAATGTCGTCGTGAAATATTCAGGCAAAAATATCGTTTCCTTTGATTACGTGCTGGAGTATACAGGAGTCGTTTCCGAGATTAATATGGATGCGAAGATGATTACGCTCCAAACCAGGGATGGCGGCTCTGCCAAAATCTCTTATGCAACCAGCGCTTATGAAGATATGCTGATGCCCAAGGCGACAATACAGAATTTGAAGATTGGGGATACGGTGACGGCCAATCTGAATATGAAGGAGCTCTCCGCCATTAATATCCGCGTTCATCATACGATTCAGTATCAGGTCGTGACGATTAATCTGGCCGACAGCAAGATTAATGTGAAGAATGCCGAAGGAAATGTCAGCGCGGTTTCGATTCAGGATGTGGACATACTGAACGAGGACGGCACAGCCGGCAAAGCCTCGAGTTTGAAGGTAGGCGGCAGCATCGAAATGACGTACAACGGCAATTCGGTTTCATCCGTCAAACTGCTTTCAAGCGCTTCGAACGGCTAGTCTGGCAGTCCTATATTTGACTTTTGCGCGAAAGCGGGAACGTTTTGTGAAAAAACTGCCCTTCGGGGCAGTTTTTTTATGGAATTCTAACGTTTTTAGGTTGCGCGGCGTGACAAATTTCGCTACACTTTGAACGATAGTATTAAAGTGGAGGCTTATGATGAATGCAAAGCAGAAGACGCGTCATATATTGGATATTATAGCGGAGATGTTCCCGGACGCGCATTGCGAGCTTAGGCATGATAATCCATTTGAGCTTACGATAGCTGTTCTGTTGTCTGCGCAATGCACGGACGAGACGGTCAATAAAGTAACGGCGGATCTCTTCCGGAAATATAAGACCCCTCAAGATTATTTGAGCGTGGAATTAGAAGAGCTTGAGCAGGATATTAGGCGAATTGGCTTGTTCCGAAGCAAAGCTTCCAACATACAGAAGCTCAGCCGCATTCTGATTGATAAATATGACGGCGACGTTCCTCGAACGCATGATGGCTTGGTCGAGCTGCCGGGAGTTGGACGGAAGACCGCCAATGTCGTCATGTCGAACGCTTTCGACGTTCCAGCCATTGCTGTCGATACGCATGTTGAGCGCGTCTCGAAGCGTTTAGGACTCGCAAAGGCTGACGACACTGTACTTATCGTAGAACAGAAATTGATGAAGCTGGTGCCGAGGGATGAATGGACGCTAACGCATCATCGACTCATATTCTTCGGACGCTATCATTGCAAAGCGCAAAATCCGCAGTGCGCGATCTGCCCATTGCTGGATATTTGCAAGGAAGGAAAAAAACGCATGAAGCCCGCGAATAAGACAAAAAATAAAAGCAGTAATTAAACTTGAAAATGAAGGATGATGACAATGAAATGCATTTCCGTGTACACGAACAATTTTGAACTTTTTTCCGATATTTACGAGCAAGTTCTGGAATCTCCGCCGCAAGAAAATGAAGACATTGTGATTGAAGGCATTACCGTGAGCGGTTCCGGAGACGTGCCGGACCAATATATCGACCGCATGAGAATCAAGCCCGAGGTTGTTGTCATGAAGGAGAGGGAGCGCAATATCATGATCCTGCAGCATGGTAATGTGTTCGAAATTTGCCTGCCTTCGACCGAAGAGGAAGCCGTTTAGGGAGCAATAGACGATGACAGAATTAACGTTGAACAGCATGACGGGTGCCTTGTCGTTTGTCGCAGAACAAATGAAAGCTTGTGGTGACGCCAAGCATGCAAGACAAACGGAGGAATTAACGGGTAAGCTGACCGAGGGTCGGCTTACTGTCGCTTTATGCGGACATTTCTCGGCGGGGAAGTCAACGCTTGTCAACGCGCTTTGCGGCGCGGAGCTGCTGCCGTCGAGTCCCATACCGACAAGCGCGAATGTCGTGAAGATTAGCGGCGGGGCGAAGGCCGAAGCAATCGTTGCAGAGCTGCGTGACGGCAGGGAAGTTCGAACCGATGTTGGCATTAATGAGCTCGAAGCGTTCTGCAAGGACGGCGAGCATTTCACCTCGGTCGAGATTACCTATCCGAGCGAGCTGCTTGGCCGTACGATTACGCTGCTGGATACGCCCGGCATCGATTCGACGGACGCGGCTCATCGGATGGCGACCGAGTCTGCGCTGCATCTGGCTGATGTCGTTTTCTACGTGATGGATTACAACCACGTCCAATCCCAGATCAACTTCACATTCGCGAAGGAGCTGAAGGATTGGGGCAAGCCCCTATATTTTATCGTCAACCAAATCGACAAGCATCGCGAGAGCGAGCTTAGCTTCGAAGCTTATCGGAGAAGCGTGGCAGAAGCGTTCCGGGCGTGGCATCTGGAGCCGGCGGGGATTTTGTACTTGTCGCTGCGCGAGCCGCAGCATCCCATGCAAGAGTGGAGCAAGCTGATCGCCTTGATCGGCGCGCTCGAGAAGAATCGCGAGGAGCTGTGCGAATATAGCGTCGAATCCACGCTTCGTCATTTGACAGAGGCTCATTTGCGTTTTATGAAGGAGCAGGAGGAGTCAAAGCGAAATTCCTTGCTTGTCGCTGCAGGCGGGGAGGAGCATGCTCGCCAATTGTCGAGCGAATTCACGGCATTGGAGCAGCGAATAGCTTCGCTTCGCGATGGGCGGGAAACGTATCGCATTGATTTGCGCAAGCAGCTTCAGTCGATACTGGACAATGCGAATATTACGCCGGCGGGACTTCGGGATCTTGCCCGCGCTTTCCTCGAAAGCCGTAAGCCGGGTTTCAAGACAGGAATTCTATTCGCCGCGGGCAAGACCGCCGCTGAGCAAGAGAAGCGGCTTGCCGCGTTCCAGAGCGAGCTCGCCACGCTCCTAAGCGCGGCGATTGACTGGCATGTGAAGCAATTGCTGAGGAAAGAAGCGGATCGCAGCCGCTATGACGGGAAGAAGCTTGAGGAGCAATTAAAGGAGCTGACCTGGACGCCTGACGGGGATTGGCTTATTAAACGGGTGAAGCAGGGCGCGGTAATCGGAGACGCCTACACGATGACGTATTGTCAGGATATGGCAGCCGATATTAAGTCCGTCTACAGGCAGAACGCGCTTCAAATGATTGATCATTTGGCCGCTTCGGCTGGCGAGGCTTCCGCTGCAGCGGAGAGCATTGCCGAGGCGGAGCTTCAAGCGTTGAATGGGAAGCTGAGGGCTTGGCATGAAGTGATGGAGCTGGATCGCCGCTTGGCAGCCCATGGCGAGCAATTGAAGCGGCAGCTGCCCGAGTTTGCCAAGAAGCCGGAGCTTCCGCATCCCGCTCAGCTTATGGGGGCAGAGGCTGTTGGCCATGCGAAGCCGGCGCTGTCTCTGATGCGGAAGAAGGATTCAATCGTTGTTAATCGGGCCGAGCAATCGGAAGATGGCATAGAGTCACAGCGGGAGTTCGATGCAAGCAGATCTTCAGAGAGCAGCGCCGGGAACGGCGTCTCCGCAATTGCGCTGCAGAGAGAGGCAGCTCAGCGTCTATTGAAGGCAGCAGGTTTGATGGAATCGCTGGAAAGCCTGATGAGCTCGGGGGAGTCTCTGCGGGAGAAGGGAGTCCGACTGGCGGAATGCGAATTCACGATTGCTCTCTTCGGCGCGTTCAGCGCCGGGAAATCCTCGCTCGCGAACGCGCTGATCGGCGAAGCGGTGCTGCCGGTATCTCCAAATCCGACGACGGCGGCAATCAATCGCATTAAGCCTCCCGATGCGGATTATCCGCATGGAACGGCCAGAATCGTCATGAAGGACAGGGAAGCTGTTCTAAGCGATCTTCGCTATTCCTTATCGCTGCTTGGCGAAGAAGCATCTGCGGATCGTATGCCGGATGCTGTTTCCATTCTAAAAGCGATCGACGGGATTTCGATTGACAGCATCGGCGCCGGGGGAAGACCGCATTACAGCTTTCTGCGGGCGGCAAGATTGGGCTGGGAGAAGCATGAGCAGCTGCTTGGCACGACTTTCCGCGTGGATCGGGAGGAATATGAAAGCTATGTGGCGGACGAGACGCGCTCTTGTTTCGTCAGCCAAATTGATTATCATCATGATTGCGAATTGACAAAGCAAGGCGTCGTACTGGTCGATACGCCAGGCGCCGATTCGGTGAACGCGAGGCATACCGGCGTAGCCTTCAATTATATTAAAAACGCCGACGCGGTCTTATTCGTAACTTATTATAATCACGCATTCTCTCAAGCGGATCGTCAATTTCTGGATCAGCTTGGTCGAGTGAAGGATCAATTCGAGCTCGACAAGATGTTTTTCATCGTCAATGCGGCGGATCTGGCCGGGGATGCAGAGGAACTGGACGGCGTGCTCAGCCATGTGGAGCAAAATTTGTTAAAGCATGCGATACGCAAACCGCGCATGTTTCCCGTATCAAGCCTTGAAGCTCTGGACGGCAAGCGCTCCAAGGCGGAAACGCTTATTCATCAATCCGGCATTCATCGCTTTGAAGCCGAATTCTTTTCTTTCATCAGAAATGATTTGGGTCGATTGGCCATTGAATCTGCCGAGCAGGAGCTTGTCCGTAATCAATCGAAAATCGGGGAATGGATTCGCAGCGCGGAGGGAGACGAGGCCGCGCGCGACGAAGAGCTGAGGAAGCTTAACTCGGCTGTAGCCGAGGCTCAAGGCGTTGTTGAAGCTTTTCAGACGCTCGAAATGCCCCAAGGCTTGAAGCAGGAGGCGAACGAGCTGCATTATTACGTGCTGCAGCGTCTGCAATACCGATTCGGGGAATTTTATCATCTCGCTTTCAATCCTGCTTCGCTGCAGGACGACGGGCGCGATCTAAAAAAGGTCGTGTGGACGGCTTGGCTGGAACTGCAGCGGTTGCTGCAGCTCGAGCTGGCTCAGGAGCTGCTGGCAACGGCGCTGCGCATGGAGCGTAATCTGAACGCGGCGCTTAAGCAAGCATATGCCGGCTATTCAGAGCGACTTGAGACGATGCTGGGCGGTTACCATGCCGCTGCTTTTGCGTCGGAAAAGCTGAATGAGCCGCAGGAGGCTGTGAGCTGGGAATCCTCCGGCATAGAGAGCAAATGGCTTTGGAGCCGTTTCAAATCGCCGCGAGCTTTTTTCGAGGGAGAGGGCAAGTCGCTTCTTCGGAAGGAATTGGAAGCCGTTATCTTCCCCGAGCTTCAGCAATGGATGGAGCGGGTTACGGGAGACTGGCATAGTCATTATGCAAGCTGCTGGAGCGACGCCGTTTCGCGCAAGGCGGAGCAACTCGAATTAGACATGGACAGCTTCGCGAGAGGGATGCGAAGCTCCCTGTCGGACGGAGCTGAACTGGAGAAGCTGAAATCGCTGCAAGAGCAGTTGAATCATCTCTAGTTGAATGAGATAGCATTGCCTTTCATATCGATATTCGCTTAATGCTTTTGCCGATGAAATAACATCCGGCAAAAGCATTTTTGCTGTTGGTGTGCTCCTGTGCAAAAACGGAGCAATACACGCATTATAGGGATGATTTACGATGATTTAAAAGCATTTCCCGTTTCCATATCTTCAATCGCCATAATTAACCCTTTCAATGAAATATTCGCTTTTTTTTAGAATTTGCTCCTCTTATGGGATGCTGATAATATTCATTCATATTATAAAAAACAGGGAGATGGATTTCGTTGGAAACTCTGAGGCAATTAAAAGCCTTCTATTGGCCGGAGAGAAAGTTTCTGTTCGCGTCAATAGCGTGCCTGGTCTGCGCAACCGCGCTCGGGCTCGTCTATCCGAATTTGCTGCGTTATTTGATCGATAATGTCATTACGCCGCAGCGGTTCGACTTGGTGCCCAAGCTGGCATTAACGGTTATCAGTGTAATTGCTGTCAAGGCATTTTGTCAGTTTTTGCAAGGCTTTTTCGGGGGGCGTCTCGGCAACAAGGTTGCTTTCCGTCTGCGCAATGCGCTTTACGACAAGCTTCAGACCTTATCCTTTCAATATTATGACAAAGCGAAAACAGGGGATCTCATGTCGCGGCTGACCGCTGATCTGGAAGCCATTCGGCAATTTATCGGTTTTGGCTTCGCGCAAATTTTGAACATGGTGCTAATGATTGTTTTCGGAGCCGTTATGATGCTGTATTTGAACTGGCAATTGACGATCGTGACAATGATCACGATTCCGCTGCTCGGCTTCCTGGCGGTGCGCTTCGAGAAGCGGGTGCATCCGGCGTTCCGCGAGATGCGCCAAGCGATGAGTAATCTGACCACTGCTGTGCAAGAAAATATTACGGGCGTTCGCACGGTCAAATCCTTCGCACGCGAAGGGCATGAAGTATCGAAATTCTCGATTCGAAACGAGGCTTACCAGTCGAATCAGGTCGGCGCTGCCAGAATCTGGGCAAGATTCTTCCCGCTCATGGAGCTGACTGCGAATCTCAGCGCCGTTACGCTGTTAATCGTCGGAGGATCGTTTGTCATCAGCAATCGTCTGCAGTTAGGTGAATTCGTAGCCTTCTTCAGCTTGATCTGGTATATCATCGGACCGATGTGGGGCCTCGGCTTCCATATTAACAACTATACGCAGTTCAAAGCATCGAGCGAACGTGTTATGGGACTGTTAAACGAGCATATCCACGTGAAAAACGCGGATGCGGCAATCGAGATGAACAAGGAGCAGGTGAAGGGACATGTTCGCTTCGATCATGTCACCTTCAATTATCCGGATAAGAAGCCCGCACTAACCGATATTACGATCGATGCGCCAGCGGGTTCGGTTATCGGATTTCTCGGAGGAACAGGCTCCGGCAAATCGACCATCATTCAGCTGCTCATGCGAGCCTATAACGTGAAACAGGGCAGTATTACGCTTGACGGCATCGACATTAATCAACTGGATGTGGCTTCGCTTCGTCAGCAAATTGCGCCTGTCTTTCAGGAGACGTTCCTGTTCTCGGCTTCGATTCGGGACAATATCGCGTTCGGCATGGGCGATGTGTCGATGGAGCAGATTGAGCGTGCAGCCAAGTTATCGAAGGCTCATGATTTCATCATGGAGATGCCGCTTGGCTACGATACGGTCGTGGGCGAACGCGGCATGGGTCTCTCCGGCGGCCAGAAGCAAAGAATTGCGATTGCGAGAGCGCTAATCAAAAACCCGCGAATTCTTATTCTGGATGATGCGACCAGCGCAGTCGATATGGAAACCGAGCATCAAATTCAAGAAGGCTTCAAGGAGCTTATGGCCGGACGCACGACCTTCATCATCGCGCACCGGATTTCCTCCTTGCGTCAGGCGGATGAAATTATCGTACTCGACAAAGGCCATATTGTGCAACGCGGCAAGCATGCCGACTTAATCGCGCAGGAAGGCCCTTATCGGGATACGTATCATATTCAATATGCGGATTTCGTGGCCGGCGCCGCTTCCGGAGATGAGAATAGGAATGAACGAAGGAGTGTCCATTCATGAGCGCCAAATCGGCCGTAAATAGCAAAAATCGCAATGAACGCTTCGTCTATCAGGATGACGAGGCGATTGAAAAACCGTTTAACTGGTCGCAGCTGCGCAGACTCTACACCTATATGAAGCCCTATCGCAAGCAGCTTACTCCCGTCATTCTGATGATGATAATCGGCACGCTTACAAAGCTGGCCATTCCATTCCTGATGCTCTATGTGATTGACCACATTATCGATCCGGAAAAGGGCTCCGGAAGCTATGGCATGCTGATCCTCGTCGGCATCGGGACGCTGGCCCTGTATGTGCTGCAATGGGCGGCGAATACGTATCGGATTCGTTATACGAACGTGATTGGTCAGAAGGTGATCTATGATCTCAGAACCCATCTGTTCCAGCATATTCAGAAGCTCAGCTTCCGGTTCTATGACAAGCGTCCGGCGGGTTCGGTGCTCGTTCGCGTCACGAATGACGTGAACGCGCTCCAGGATTTGTTCACGAACGGCGTCGTCAATCTGCTCATGGATTGTATCCAGCTTGTCGGCATCGTCATCATACTGCTCGGGCTGAACATCAAGCTCGGACTTGCCGTCATGATTACCGTTCCGCTCATGTTCGTGGTGTCGACCTCTCTTCGCAAGCGGATTCGCTTCGCCTGGCAGGATGTGCGGATGAAGCAGTCTCGCATTAACGCGCATCTGAACGAGAGCATTCAAGGCATGAAGGTTACGCAAGCTTATGTGCAGGAGAAGGACAATATGTCGTTCTTCAACCACATGAACACGATCAACGTGAAGTCGTGGAACAAGGCTTCGGCGCTTAACCAAAGCTTCGGACCGGTTATCGAGGTGACGGCGGCGGTTGGCACATGCATCTTGTTCTGGTACGGCTCGGAGCTTATTCAGAGCAAAGCCATAACCGTTGGTCTGCTGGTTGCCTTCGCCAACTATATGGGCAACTTCTGGGAGCCGATCAACAGGCTGGGCCAGATGTATTCGCAGCTGCTGATTGCGATGGCATCCTCCGAGCGGATCTTCGAGTTTATCGACGAGGAGCCGAATGTCGGCGAATCCCCGTCGGCCAGACCGTTGCCCGCGATTCGCGGCGATGTGACCTTCGACAATATCATTTTCGAATATGAACCGGGCAGACAGGCTTTAAAGGGCATCAGCATCGACGTAAAGGCGGGGCAGTCGATTGCGCTGGTCGGGCATACCGGCTCGGGCAAGAGTACGATTATTAATCTGCTCTGCAGATTCTACGATCCCGTGCAGGGGAGAGTGTTGATCGACGGCATCGACATCCGCGACGTGACCATTGAGAGCTTGAGATCACAGGTGGGCATTGTGCTGCAGGATACCTTCATCTTCGCGGGATCGATCAAGGATAATATTCGTTACGGCAGACTAGACGCGACCGACGATGAGATTGTGAAGGCGGCTCAAGCCGTGCATGCCCATGAATTCATTATGGATCTGCCTGACGGTTACAATACACAAGTCGAGGAACGGGGAAATATGCTGTCCATGGGACAGCGCCAATTGTTGTCATTCGCCCGCGCGCTGCTCGCCGATCCGAAGATACTGATACTGGATGAGGCTACGGCCAGCATCGACACGGAGACCGAACTGAAAATTCAGGAAGCGCTCAAAACGTTGCTGGATGGACGCACCTCATTCATGATCGCCCATCGCTTATCAACAATTCGCCATGCGGATGAAATTATCGTGCTTGATCACGGCGTCATCGTCGAACAGGGCAATCATGACGCGCTGGTGGCGAAGAAGGGCGTATATAATGGCCTAATAGAAGCGCAATACCGCTACCTGTAAGAGCATTATTCCAAACTTCCGAATTCGACAACGTATCTTATAGGAATCACGATGCATATTGCTTTTTGAGAGAAGAACCTCCACAATGGAATGAGACTGCAAGACAATCTTATTCCATGAACCAGGAGGCTCTTTTTCTTTATGTATGGATCCCCATTATCGACACAGGCTCGTAAACTAATGCTGCTCGGCTCGGGAGAGCTGGGCAAGGAGGTTGTGATAGAAGCGCAGCGGCTTGGCGTCGAGACGATTGCCGTCGATCGATATGAGCATGCGCCGGCGATGCAGGTCGCTCATCGCTCTTATGTGACAGACATGCTTGACGGAGCGGCTATTCGCCGCATCATTGAGCTGGAGAAGCCGGATTTAATCGTTCCGGAGATCGAAGCGATCGCAACCGATGCGCTTGTGGAGCTGGAACAGGAAGGCCATCATGTCATTCCGGCAGCGAGAGCGGCCAAGCTGACGATGGATCGCGAGGGCATACGCAGGTTGGCGGCTGAGACGCTTCAACTGCCGACAGCGCCCTACCGCTTCGCGGATTCGCTTGAGGAGATGCGCGAGGCAGCCGTCTCGCTTGGCTTCCCGTGCGTAATCAAGCCGATTATGAGCTCATCGGGCAAAGGTCAAAGCGTATGCAAATCCGTAGACGAGGTAGAGAGCTGCTGGCATTATGCGATGGAAGGCGGCCGCGCGAAGAAGCAGCGCGTCATTGTCGAAGGCTTCATCACCTTCGAATCGGAAATTACGCTTCTCACGGTCCGTTCCGTATCCGGAACCTCCTTCTGCGCGCCGATTGGCCACGTGCAGAAGGACGGCGATTATATTGAATCCTGGCAGCCGCATGAGATGAAGGAGGAGCATCTGCGGCAAGCGGAGGACATTGCAAGGAAGATCACTGAAGAGCTTGGCGGTTACGGTCTTTACGGAGTAGAGCTGTTCATCACGCCCCACGGCGTTTTGTTCAGCGAGGTGTCGCCACGGCCGCATGATACCGGCATGGTGACGATGGCGACGCAGGATCTGTCCGAATTCGCTCTGCATGTCCGTGCCGTTCTTGGCTTCCCGATCGGCCCCATTCGATTGTTAACGCCGGGAGCCTCGCATACGCTCAAAGCGGACCAGGAATCGAGGAGCTTCCGAATCGGCGGCGTAGCGGAAGCGTTGACGCTGCCGCATACGCAGGTCAGGATATTCGGCAAGCCCGAGACGAAGATCGGCAGAAGAATGGCCGTGGCGCTGAGCACAAGCGACAATACGGATACCGCGAGAGAGGCAGCGCGAAAAGCGGCGTTATCGCTCTATATCGACTATGATCAAGAATAAGCAGGTGATGAACAATGGGCAAAAATAAAAAGCGACTTCAGGCGCAGCAGCAAGCTTCGGGACGAAAGCCGCAGAGCAGGGCGGAGTCTTCCGAGCAGCATGGCAATACGCTTGGTGATTTGCTCAGCCAGGACGTACTTGGCAAGCTCAAAACGCAGGCGGACGAGCTGAAGAAAGCGCAGGCCGAG
Organism: Paenibacillus sp. HB172176; assembly: GCF_011947265.1. Classification (GTDB taxonomy): domain Bacteria; phylum Bacillota; class Bacilli; order Paenibacillales; family Paenibacillaceae; genus Pristimantibacillus. Next base: position 220,941 of record NZ_JAATHD010000002.1, on the reverse strand, counting down.
CAAGAGGAGCAGAAGCGTCTCGCCGCGATTGAAGCGAAGAAGCGCGAGCAGAAAGCCAAGGAAAACGATTTTGCGTATCTGCTTGAGAACAGCGATCCGAACACTGGAAAATACAAATAATGCGATAGAGAAGAAGCGTTCCTCTCGCTGCGGAACGCTTCTTTTTTCGGGTAAATCCAGTATGCATCTGTCGGCGTTATGAACGGATTCGGCATAAGCGAACAGGAAATTGCAAACCATGGTAGGGAGAAAGGCGCAGAGATTAATCTGCTGACGCGGCTTTACGGATGAGGATCCTTGCATTAAAATAGCTTGAAGATACGTTAATTGCATTTTGAAACGAGATTGGCAGATTGGGGGAAGCTCATGAGTGAGCAATTGGATCTATTCGCGAATACAACAGCTCCGGATCGGAACTATGAAGCTGATGATATACAAGTGCTGGAGGGATTGACGGCGGTACGGAAGCGCCCCGGCATGTACATAGGGAGCACCTCCACGTCCGGACTGCATCATTTGGTATGGGAAATCGTCGATAACGCGGTGGACGAGCATCTTGCCAAGTTTTGCTCGGCAATCGAGGTTACGCTGCATAAGAACGGTTCCATTACCGTGCAGGATAACGGGCGGGGCATTCCGACCGGCATGCATAAGACCGGCATACCAACGCCTCAGGTCGTGTACACGATTCTGCATGCGGGCGGCAAATTCGGAGGCGGAGGCTATAAGAAATCCGGCGGTCTGCACGGCGTCGGTGCATCGGTCACCAACGCGCTGTCGGAGTGGCTGGAGGTCGAAATCTTCCGCGACGGCAAGCTTCACAAGCAGCGGTTCGAGTATTGGGTGGATGCTCAGGGCAAGGAGCATGTCGGCGAGCCCGTAACCGGTCTCGAGATACTTGGCAATACGAATCGGACGGGCACCAAGGTGACATTCAAGCCGGATGCTCGCGTTTTTCAAAACGGCATTTCCTTCAATTACGACACCTTGTCAGAACGATTGCAGGAAATCGCGTTCCTCAATTCGGGTCTTAAGGTGACAATCAAGGATGATCGCAACGGCAAGCAAGAGATGTATCATTATGAAGGAGGAGCCAGTCAATTCGTTCAATTCCTTAACGAGAACAAGACGGTTCTGCATGATGTCGTTCACTTTGCGGGCGATCGCGACGATATCGAGGTCGAGGTTGCGCTGCAGTATAATGACGGATATACGGAGACGCTCGCCTCCTTCGTCAACTCCATTCCTACCCGGGGCGGCGGCACGCATGAAACGGGCTTCAAAACGGCGTATACGCGGGTGATGAACGATTATGCCCGGAAAACGTCTCTTCTGAAGGAGAAGGACAAAAATCTGGAAGGAAACGATCTTCGCGAAGGCATGATGGCGGTTATTAATATTAAAATGTCCGAGGTCGAGTTCGTTGGCCAGACAAAGGATCAATTAGGCAGCGCCTCGGCCAGAAGCGCCGTCGACGCGGTCGTGACGGAGAAGATGCAGGTTTTCCTCGAGGAAAATCCGCAAGTGGGACAGTCGCTTCTGAAGAAGGCCGTGCAAGCGTCGAAGGCGAGAGAGGCGGCAAGAAAGGCTCGCGAGGAAATTCGCAGCGGGAAAAAGCGGAGCGAAGGCTCCAATCTCGGCGGCAAGCTGACGCCTGCCCAATCGAAGGATTATTCCCGCAATGAGCTGTTCATTGTCGAAGGCGATTCCGCCGGTGGCTCGGCGAAGCAAGGCAGGGATTCCAAGCATCAGGCGATTCTGCCGTTGAAGGGCAAGCCGATGAATCCCGAGAAGGCGAAGCTGGCGGACATTCTTCGCAACGACGAATACAAAGCGATCATTGCGGCAATCGGCGCGGGGGTTGGTCCGGAATTCGAAGCGGATGAGAGCAATTACAACAAAATTATTATTATGACCGATGCGGATACGGACGGCGCGCATATCCAGGTTCTGCTGCTGACCTTCTTCTACCGGTATATGAAGCCGCTGATCGACAGCGGACGAATCTATATCGCCCAGCCGCCTCTGTTCAAAATCACGCGCAAATCCGGCAAGCTTGAAACGGTTCGATACGCTTGGACGGACGAGCAGCTTCAAAATTATTTGAAGGAATACGGCAAGGGCTATGAATTGCAGCGCTACAAAGGACTTGGCGAGATGAATCCGGATCAGCTGTGGGAGACGACGATGAATCCTGAATCGCGCACGTTGCTGCAGGTGCAAATCGAGGATGCGGCCAAGGCTGAACGGCGAGTGTCAACGTTGATGGGCGACAAAGTTGATCCGCGCAAGAGATGGATTATTGAGAATGTGGATTTCACGGAATATGTGGAGTAAGGAGGAAATGCGATGAGCATGCTTGAACAGTTTCTGCCGGCATTCCTGGAAGAGGTTGTCGGCGACCGCTTTGGACGTTATTCGAAATATATTATCCAGGATCGTGCCATCCCGGATGTTCGCGACGGCCTCAAGCCGGTGCAGCGACGCATTCTGTACGCGATGTACGATGCCGGGAACAATCCGGACAAGCCCTATCGCAAATCGGCTAAAACTGTCGGCGATGTGATGGGCAATTATCATCCTCATGGCGATTCATCGATCTATGAAGGCATGGTTCGCATGGCGCAGCCGTGGAAGATGGCGCATCCGCTCGTGGACGGACACGGCAACTGGGGCTCGCAGGATGATGATCCCGCGGCTGCGATGCGATACACCGAAGCGCGACTCTCGAAGATTGCGATGGAGCTGCTGCGCGATATCGATAAGCGCACTGTGCAGTTCAAGGATAATTTCGACAATACGACGAAGGAGCCCGTCGTGCTTCCCTCGAGATATCCGAATTTGCTCGTTAACGGCGTCAGCGGCATCTCCTCGGGCTTCGCTACAGAGATTCCACCGCATAATCTGCGTGAAATTATCGATGCTTGCATCGCCTATATGAAGAAGCCAGAGCTGACGCTCGAAGAGCTGATGACCATCGTGAAGGGACCGGATTTCCCTACGGGCGGCCTTATTATGGGCGAAGACGGCATTCGAGACGCCTATGCGACGGGGAAGGGAAAGATTTTCCTGCGCTCGAAGTCCGCTATTGAAGATCTTCGCGGCGGCAAGCAACAGATTGTCATTACCGAAATTCCGTACGGGGTTGTGAAATCGCGTCTGGTGACGGCGATGGAGACGATTCGCCTCGAAAAGAAGGTCGAAGGCATTGCCGAGGTCAGGGACGAGAGCGGCAGAGCGGGGCTGCGCATTGTGGTTGAGCTGAAGAAGGATGCTGACGCGAACGGGATACTTGCCTATTTGTTCAAAAAAACGGATCTGCAGGTTACCTACAACTTCAACATGGTTGCGATTGTGAATAAAGCGCCGCAGCAGCTTGGCTTGAAGGCGATGCTGTCGGCTTATGTTGAGCATCAGAAGGAGGTCGTCACCTTCCGGACGCAATATGAGCTCGAGAAAGCGGAAGACCGCGCTCATGTGGTGGAAGGACTTGTGAAGGCGCTCAATATTCTGGACGAAGTCATTGCGACGATCAAGGCGTCGAAGAACCGGATGGACGCTCAGAACAATCTGATCGAACAGTACGGCTTCTCCGAGCGTCAGGCGGACGCGATTCTGACGTTGCAGCTCTATCGTCTGACGAATCTGGAGATTACCGCCTTGGAGAAAGAGCATAAGGAAACGATGAAGCGCATCGCCTACCTGCGCTCCATTCTCGACAGCGAGAAGAAGCTGCTAGGCGTTATTCGGGACGAAATGACAGTGATTCGAGATGGCTTCGGCATCGACAGAAGATCGGATATTCAAGGCGAAGTGGAAGAACTGAAGGTAAATCTGGAGGTTCTCGTAGCGCCTGAGGATGTGCTCGTCACTTTAAGCCATGACGGTTATATGAAGCGGACAAGCATGTTGTCCTTCACGCGATCCGGCGGAGAGCCGGGAAGCAGCGGAGTGAAGGATGGCGATGTCATTACGAATCTGTTGCAGGTGAACACGATTGATAATATTCTTCTGTTCACGAAGAAGGGGCAATATTATCTGCTTCCCGTGCATCAAATTCCCGAGTTCAAATGGAAGGATACCGGCACCGCCATCGTCAATATTGTGCCGCTTCCGAAGGATGACGGCATCGTAAGGGCTATGCCGATCAAGGATATTCAAGAGCCGGGTCAATCGCTGGTGTTCGTGACGAAGCGCGGACAAGTGAAGCGTACGGAGCTGGCCGAATACGCGACTACGCGATCGACGGCGGTTGCGGCATGCAAGGTAGGCGCTGGCGACGAAATTATTGAAGTCGCTTTAAGTCGAGGCGATAAGCAAATTCTGCTTGTGACGAAGGCGGGCATGTGCATACGTTTCAACGAGAATGAGGTCAATGCAATGGGCAGAGTCGCATCAGGCGTTAGAGGCGTTCAACTCAAGGACGGCGATGAGGTCGTCGCCGCGTTATGGGCAGCGGATGATGAGGGCGAGATTCTCGTTGCTTCCGATATCGGCTACGCGAAGCGCTCGCTGCTGCTTGATTATCCGATTCAAGGCAGGGGCGGCAAAGGCGTGCAAACCTTCGAGTTCAAGGAAGGCAAGCGCGTCCGTTCCAATGGCAGCGCCTTGGCGGCAAGTTATTACTGCACGGATGGCATCGAAATCGCAGCGCTTACCTCTCAAGGCAGAAGACTTATCTTGGAATCCGAGAAGGCTCCGATTGAAGAACGCAAGTCCATCGGCAAGCAAGTGTTCCCGCTCGAGAAGGGCGAGAGCATTGTCTCGACCTTTGTCATAGCGCCGTTCGAGCTTAATCAAAAGGCTGATTAGGCGGGATTTAGACGTTCGATCACCTCTAATATCGTCTCCCAAAAGACCCGTATCGGCATGAGCCCGTCAGGATGCTCAAGCCGATACGGGTCTTTGATTAAACCGAACGATTTCATTCGCCGGATAGAGGAGATGCCCCGTTGCTCACGCCGCATTGCCTGGCTGCTTGTCCCTGCGGAAAAAACCGATCAGAAACGCACAAGCCAGCACTGCCATCTGAGCAGGGGTGACATACCGAATCACGATCTTTAGCCCGATCCAGAGATGCACGGTGTTGTTGGGCTCGAGGAAGCATGCGCCAAAGATGAGCGGGGCAATGATAACGGTGCATGTTTTATAAGGAATTTTGAGCAAAGCGCTAAGCGCGAGCACAGACGCCAGCATCAGCAGGGACAGCTTGACGAACAGGCCGATAATGAGCAGGACGGTTACGACCACATCCAGTCGCTCCAGAAAATCGGCCAGCTTGATAAGCTGCACGACCTCCAGAAAGGGAATCATGCTGTAGCCCGCAAGCGCCGGTCCCAGAACGGACATAATGATCATGTTCATAAAAACAAGAAACAGCGAAACAATGGAATAGGCGCTGAAGGTTGATTTGGCTGCGGCTGCAGCGGGCTTAATATACTTCCAGAACATCAGAAAGGTCAGCATTTGGGCAAAGGGAAACGAGACAATTTCCGGCACGGCGGCATGGAGAATCGGTCGGATGCCATCGCTCATAATGGGCTGCAAGCGATGAAAATCGATGAGCCCTGCTTGAAAAAGCAGTAAAATAATAAGCAAATAACTGCATAAAACGATAGGAAACAATAGCTCTGCGAGCCTGAAGAACACCTCGGCGCCTTTCCAGATCGCATAAACTGCCAGTGAAATAATTAACAGCTTGATGCTCCATTCCGGTGTTTTGTTCAGAATGGTCATAACGGTCAACTCGCCGAAGTCCCGGACATTGCGCATGGATTCGTAAGCGAATATGAATCCCTGTGGCAGAGCAAGAGCAAAGCCGAGCCACTTGCCGAATAGTTGTCTGTACAGCTCCGGCAGATCGGCGTCCGGCGAGCGGCCCTGAATGGTCAACAGCATCCACAGAAATACGCCCCCAATGATCGCTCCCGCAGCCATAGCCAGCCAGGAATCCTGCTTGGCCTCAATACCCAGCTCAAAAAGAGGGGTACTGCCGATCTCAAACAAAAGAATCATGACGACAAGCTGAAATTTGCCGATTTTGACATTCCGAATCACGTTTGTTGCCCTCCTCTCTTCATACGTACGTGATGCTCGCGCTTCTCTTCAGCTACGGCTCTTTTTCTGCGTTTCCTTGAAATCGCGATTGCTGAAGCCGATGCGGGCCAGCTTGAATTTCACCTTGATGTCCAATTCAATATTTGCGAAATGCTCATTCCAATCCTGTTTAAGCTCCTTCCATTGTTTGGGAGAGGATCGATGCAGGATCGTTCCAAAGCCAACAATATCGGCTTTCAAATTGCGAACAGCTTGCCAGCTCTGCTCCATCTCGCCTTTGATTTCCTCGGCGATACGCGCCTCCTCCTGCTTCAATGGCTGCGGCTTCTCCAAATCATTAGAGCATGCATACTCCAGCATCGTTCCTTGCGCATTTACGGAAAGGTGCATGAGGAGTCGACCGTCCGGCTTCCGCTCTATCTTACGTTCGATTTTCGCTTTTTCGACGATAACGGCGGAATAATCGGGCGTATTCTCATTGTCCGAGCAGTTGTATTGGATCGTGACCCGCTTCACCTTATTAGCCAGCCACATTGCGCCTGCCGCCTCCTTCTGAGTCAGCCAGCCCGCAAGCTTGTCGCCGGAAATGATGGCGAGCTTCCCCAGCTTGATTTTGGCGCTGGTGAAGGTTTCCTTCAATGCGTCGACCGAATTAAGCTTCTGATTGGAGCCGGCAATCATCAGTTCGGGAATGCCGGTAGCCTGACCGGGACCGAGCAAATCGAGCAAAATCCGATACATCGTCATATCCGGATAGAGAGAGCTGCTTTCCTCCTCGTTCTCAACCAAACGCTGCACCGCCGTTCCCGGAATTTTCTCAATGGGAAGCAGTTGCTCGATAATAGTCCTTGCTCGACCCTTTGCAATAAACATGGATACAGTCTCGCGTGCATCCGTATTTCGCATGTAGATTTCAAGGATGGTAGAAATTCCTTTCTTGGCGGCGGCCTCGCCGACCACGATAATTTGGTTATGGGCGAAATAAAGCTTTCGCGACATTTCGCGGCTGGCGTTCCCAATCGACTTGCGTATGCTTTTACCTTCCGTGGAAAAGACATTGACGGGGGCGTCGCCGATAGAGGAACTTCCGCTCTGGGCGGAAATGGCCTGCGGGATGACCAACTGATAGGACACAATCCACTTGTCCTTATCCCAATCGACGGCCGTAGCGGAAATGATGCCAATTTCATTTAACTCCACTCTGTTCCAGCAACCGCCAAGCGGAATTGCTAGTAGGAGGAAGCTGCAAACGATCAGCATAATTCGACGCAAGAGGCATTCTCCTTTCTCGCGGCTGCGACCGGACTATTCCTGTTTGCTGCTGCGATTAATAACGTTTTGAGCATTTTTTTTCAATAAGCTTCGCAGCGGAGCGCGCAATATATTGTCCTTCATGCTGGGCAGGTTAAACGGCGCTAGCGGCGTCATATAAGGCACGCCAAATGATTCGATGCCCGCCAAATGAATCAGCATGGCAAGAAAGCCCGCCACGATGCCCATAAAGCCAAATACGCCTGCAAGCAGCATAAATACAAAGCGAATCAATCGGGCGGAAATCGCAACATTGAACTGAGGAATAACAAAGTTGCAAATCGCGGTAAAGGAAACCACCATTACCATGCCTGCGGATACGATGCCTGCGTCAACCGCCGCTTGTCCAAGAACGAGTGCGCCTACAATAGAGATGGCGGGTCCGATCGCGCGCGGCATTCGCACGCCAGCCTCCCGCAGCACCTCGAAGGTCAGCTCCATCAGCAAAGCCTCCACCAGCCCAGGGAAGGGAATGCCCTCTCGTTGCGCCGCAAGCGTAATCAGGAGGGTGGTGGGCAGCATTTCCTGGTGAAAGGTCGTGACGGCGATATAGAGAGAAGGAAGCATGATGGAAATGAAAAATGCAGTAAAACGGATCAGACGCAGAAAGGAGGCGATATCGAACCGGTTGTAATAATCCTCCGGCGTCTGGAATAACTGGAACAGTGTAATAGGCGCCAGCAGCACAAACGGTGTTCCGTCTACAAGAATCGCGATTTGTCCCTCCAGCAGTCCGCCCGCAATGGCATCCGGGCGTTCAGAGTTCATAATCGTAGGAAAGGGGCTGTAGACGTTATCTTGTATGAGTGCTTCAATATAACCGCTCTCCAGCACGCTTTCGACCTGAATGTCCGCGATGCGCTTTCTAACTTTTTCGATTGTTGACATCTCCGCAATGCCCTGCATGTACAGAATGGCTAACTGTGTGCGCGTCTGACGGCCAACCTCCATATTCTCGATTTTTAATTCAGGAGATTTAATGATTTGCCGAATGAGGTGGATGTTGGTGCTCAAATTTTCGTTAAAGCTTTGTTGAGGCCCTCTTAACACGGTTTGCGTTGTCGGCTCGCTAACCTGTCGCCCCTCCTTGATGCCGATGTTAATCAGCAAGCCGCTGGCGGCCTCTTGCATGAGCAGGAGACAATAGCCATCCAACAATTGAAGCATGCTGGCTTCGATGTCCTCGGTGATGTAAGCGGCGCCGACCTCGATAACACGCTCGTGAATAACATGAACAAGCTCGTCGCTGCGCGCTTCTGTTTGCAACAGGGTTGACATAAGCGGCCGCAGGATATATTCATTCAGCTTTGCCTCATCAACGAGCTCGCTAATATAAACGAGAGACATTGTAACATCTGGAGCAAGCGGACTGCCAAACGGCCTGATTTCAAGATCGGAGCATTGACGCAGATGCTCCCTCACGTAATCCAGATTGGTTTTCAGAGAATGGGCAAATGCCTTTTCGGGATGGCGGTTTTGACCGCCTGCGCGCACAACGCTTTTGTGTTGCTGCTTCTTGCCGGAGCCTGATTTGCCAAAAAACATGCCGCCGTCCTCCTTGATGATGAATGTATGCTGCCATTGCCCGGGCTTCGTCTGCTGAAAGTGCCATGTCCATAATTTGGCTAACTGGAGTCTTTATTATGTATGCGTCGCCGCATCATCTCTCAGGTCAAGTCGTTTCAGCGGCTGTTTCATCATGTTTGAGAATGCTACAGATGTCTTTTTCTGTCATATTCCTTAGTATTCTGGCGATTAATAGCGCAAACTATTAATTGCATTAACCTTTTATTCGACATTTTCAATTGGTATAATAGACATAGAAGATCGAATTCGGACAGAGAGCGGGTGGAGGCGTTGCATTCTGAGGATTTCACTAAAGTTTGGACAAAGCTTTCAAGAGATTGGAAGATGAATTTGGAGCAGTCGCTCGCTCCGCTTACGGAGGGACAATTGAACGTGCTGGAGCTGCTGCTTGATTCCGAGCAAATGAAGCCATCGGATCTTATCCAATATTTGTCGACAACTCCGGCAGCCATTACGACGATTCTGGACAGAATGGAACGCAATGAGCTGATTGCTCGAACCAGAGACGAGCATGACCGCAGAATTGTATGGATTTCGGTAACCGGCAAAGGGAAGACCGAGGCTGCCCGGGGTCGAACGATTCGAAACCAGATTATTGAACAATCGCTTGACCGGATATCCTCGCATAATCAGCAGCTTCTTGTGTATTTGCTGGGTAAGGTTGCCAATGCTTGAACCGAGAAGGAGCCTGTTCGCATCACTGCGGCCAGGCTCCTTCTATCATTTTGTCGCGATTATTGTTTCATTAACGCTTGCAAGCGATCCTCCAGCATGGTATAGTTCTGCTCCAACGCAGCATAATCGGCTTGACCCAGCAGCGGATCGCTCTGCTCTGCAAGCGTCTTCTCGACGGGGAGTATGCGGTATCGATAGTTCTTATCCGGTTTGTAGCGATGAACCCAGGTTGGAATCGCTTCAATATCGGCAAGCTCCGTCAGGCCTTCGGTTAAATTTTTGCGTATACGCACCTTGAAGATAACGCCGTAATCCTTGGAGTTGCCTCTTTGGTTCGACAGGAAGTTGCCCATTGAATAGATAATGAGCGCTTTTTTCGGTTCGCCCTTTTCGTCGACGGTATCTACAACCTCATACGGCTGGATAACGTGAGGATGAGAGCCGGCGATAATATCGGCGCCTGCGGCGACAAGCGATCTTGCCAGCCGCTTCTGCTCATCGCTGGGCATCGTTTGATATTCAATACCGAAATGCAAGGAGACGGTAACGAGATCTGCTCCTGCTTCTTTCAATCGTTCAATATCCGATTTGATTTTCTCTTCATCTATCAAATCGACCAAATATGGCTTATCCTCCCCAATAGGAATGCCGTTTGTGCCGTATGTGTAAGCGAGCAGGCCCATTTTGATGCCATTCTTCTCCGACAGGACGAGCTTGTCCCGATCCTCCGCGGATTGATGCGTGCCCACGGTCAGGAAGCCGAGTCCCCGCAAATTGTCCAGCGTGTTCAAAGCTCCTTGCGCACCTTTGTCCATCGTATGATTATTGGCAGTCGAGAGGATGTTGAAGCCGGCTCTCTTCACCGCTTCTGCAAGCTCAATCGGAGCATTGAAGGTCGGATATCCGGAATAGCCGAAGGATTGTCCGGCAATGGGCGTCTCCATATTCGCCATCTGCCAATCCGCATCCTCGAAGAGGGGAGCGATGTCCTCGAAAAAGGGGTCGAAATGATAGCTTTTCGACTCGGGATCGTAAGCGGCGGGCAATTCCGGAGAATGACTCATAATATCGCCGACGGCCATCCATACCGCATCCGCGAATTTCGGCTGCGGCGGCTCTGTTTCTACTGTCGGCGACGGCGTGGCTGAAGACGTTGGCCCGGTACTGGAGGTTTGCGCAGCCGAGGCTGAATGGCTGCCGCTATCCGCTCCGTCTTGAAACAGCCCTGTCAGCTTCGGCTGAACCAGTATATATATGCCTGTCGCCGCTATAATCGCAAGAATACAGAATAATGAAATCCATAATGATTTTCTGCGCATGAATCAGCTCTCTTTCTCCCGCGAGCCGGGCAAATATATCGTCATGACTCGAGCCCAAGCTCGAAATGAGAGCAGGCCGCATCCAACTGCTGCTGTGTCCATCCGCTCCAAGGCCCTGTTGGCTCCGGCAAGGAACGAACCCGGATCGCTTCCTTCGTCACGGGGTGGGGGATGATCAAGGAGGCGGACCACAGCGCGATGTCCGAGAAGCCCTCGAGCTTCGCCGCGCCATATTTCAAATCGCCCGCGAGAGGTGTGCCGATATGCGACATTTGCGCTCTGATCTGATGGGAGCGGCCGGTGTGAAGCTTCACTGCAGCCAGGCTGCGGAATGAATCCCTCGCTATAACCGAATAGGATAACACGGCTTCCTTCGCATCTGGAGCAGGCCGGTCAAAGACGGCGACTACATTGCGCTTCGCGTCCTTGCGAAGATAATGGACGAGCCTTCCGCCAGAAGCTCGCGGAATGCCCTGCAGCACGCATATATAGGTTTTGTCAAAGCTGCGGCTGCGAATGGATTCAGACATGCGCGAGGCGGCTTTGGAGGTTTTCGCGAAGATCATCGCTCCGCCTACGGGTCGATCCAGACGATGAAGAAGGCCCAGGAACACATTGCCGGGCTTGTTGTGGCGCAGCTTCAAATCCTGCTTCAGCAGCGTGAGCATGTCCGGGTCGCGTGATTCGTCCTCTTGGGAAGGCACGCCCGGAGGTTTAATTACCGCAAGCACGTGATTATCCTCATATAATACGGGGATCGTCATCAGTTCGACTCCCAGCGGCCCAGTATGCCGCAAGGCAGATTCAGGCCGGATTTCGTAATCGGAAGGCCAATTTCCCCGCAATGAATGCTTCCGCCGAATTTTTGCCTCACCGCCATATGCAGCAAGTTATGAAGAACGGAAGGCGAGAGGCCGGTTGTGTAAGAATTGATAAGCAGGAACAGGGGTTGTTCGGATAGTATTGTCGTGCAGGTCTGCAAGAAGGGATAGAGATTCTCTTCAAGCTTCCAGGTTTCCCCATTCGGTCCGCGTCCGTAGGAAGGCGGGTCCATAATAATAGCGTCGTACGTTCTGCCGCGACGCTGCTCCCGCTGCACGAATTTGAACACATCATCCGTAATATAACGAACCGGCGCGGATTCAAGACCGGACAAGGCGGCGTTCTCCTTCGCCCACTGCACCATGCCTTTCGCGGCGTCCACATGACAGACCTCGGCGCCTGCAGCCGCGCATGCCACCGTCGCTCCGCCTGAATACGCAAACAGATTCAGTACGCGGACGGGGCGGTTCGCTGTGCGAATCTTGTCCATCATCCAGCTCCAGTTGACGGCTTGCTCCGGGAATAATCCGGTATGCTTGAAATTGGTAGGCTTGATATGGAAGGACAGTTCGCCGTAAGCGATGGTCCATCTCTCCGGCAGGGAAGTCTTCATCTCCCACTTGCCGCCGCCCGAAGCGCTTCGATGATAGTAGCCGTCCGGACTGAGCCACAAGCCCGACTCGTCCGCGATCGGCCATATGATTTGCGGATCGGGTCTGCGCAGAATATAGCTTCCCCAGCGCTCCAGTTTATCGCCGTCTCCCGTATCGATAACTTCATAATCTCTCCATTTATCTGATATAAACATTGCGAATTACCCTTCCTCGACTTCTAGAGTCCATCTTTATTGTCACATCCTCGATTATTATATCGAAGCAAGGAAGAGTAAGCAACGATAAGCGCTTTTTCAATTTGCTCTTGAATTAAAACGAAGGGAAGAGTATGATAATAGAGAATCAACTTGTATGTACAAGTTGATGTTAAATTGATATAATTTCGTCATTATTGTACGAACAACTTAACGACTCGATCGGGAGGAATGCAAACATGTTAGAAGCGAAGCCCTTTCAATTTTGGTTTGTGACAGGAAGTCAACATTTGTACGGTCCGGAAACCCTGGAGGAGGTTGCCGGCCATTCGGCAATTATTGTGAATTCCTTCAAGGATAGCGGGGAACTGCCTTATACATTGATCGATAAGGGCATTGTAACGACCCCCGATGAGATATACCGTCTCTGTCTGGAAGCGAAAGCGGACTCGAACTGCGCGGGCGTAATTACGTGGATGCACACCTTCTCGCCTGCCAAAATGTGGATTGGCGGCCTGCAGGAGCTGCGCAAGCCTTTACTTCATCTGCATACCCAATTCAACCGCGATATCCCTTGGGATTCGATTGATATGGATTTCATGAACACGAATCAATCCGCTCACGGCGATCGCGAGTTCGGACATATCTTCTCCAGAATCGGGCTCGACCGCAAAGTGGTGACCGGTCATTGGCAAAGCGCGGAGACGCGCGGCAGAATCGCCGCTTGGATGTACGCGGCGTCGGCATCGGCGCAAGGACGACAGCTGAAGGTTGCGAGATTCGGCGACAACATGCGTCAAGTAGCGGTCACGGAAGGCGATAAAGTTGAAGCGCAGATCAAATTCGGTTGGTCGATTAACGGCTACGGCATCGGGGATTTGGTCGCGAGGATGAACGATATAAGCGAGGCCGAGGTGAAAGCGCTTCTTGACGAATACTCAGAGCGCTACACAATCTCGGGAAGCACGCGGAATGATTCTCAAGCTTGGCAATCCATCAGCGAGCAAGCGCGCATCGAGCTTGGACTCAAGGCGTTTCTGACAGATGGCGGCTATTCCGCTTTCACGACGACGTTCGAGGATCTGCACGGCATGCCGCAGCTTCCAGGTCTTGCGGTTCAGCGCCTGATGGAGCAAGGATACGGCTTTGGCGGAGAGGGCGATTGGAAAACCTCGGCGCTTACCCGCATGATGAAGATGATGGCGGGCAACCGCGGCACCTCGTTCATGGAGGATTACACCTATCATCTCCAGCCCGGCAATGAGCTTGTGCTTGGCGCCCATATGCTCGAAATCTGTCCGACTATCGCAGCCGACCGTCCGAGCATCGAGGTGCATCCGCTCGGCATTGGAGGCAAAGCCGATCCGGCTCGTCTCGTATTCGACGGCCGCGAAGGGAGGGCGGTTAATGCGTCTCTCGTCGATCTGGGCCATCGCTTCAGACTCATCATCAGCGAAGTGAACGCTGTGAAGGCGGAGCATGAGATGCCGAAGCTTCCCGTTGCCAGAGTGTTGTGGCAGTCCGAGCCTTCGCTGCGCGAAGCGTCCGAAGCATGGATCTATGCCGGAGGCGCCCATCACACCGTCTTCTCCTACGAGGTTACGACGGAACAACTGCTCGATTGGGCGGAGCTTATCGGTATCGAGGCGGTTGTCATCGACAAGAATACTACGCTAAGAAGCTTCCGCAATGAGCTTAGATGGAATGATCTCAGCTATCGTATTCGTTAGAACGAACAATTTATGAAAGAATAGAAATACAAGAAACAGGCTGTTCTCCGGCGGGTATCGCCGCCGATGAACAGCCTGTTTCCATGCAGAGAGGTCTGAAAATTTAATAACAATAATATTTCTCCCAAATCTTGGCGGAATCGGTCTCGTTGTCGTTCCACCAGTCGCAATCATCGAAGAAGTCGTCGCACCAATCCGAATTGTCGAAGAAGTCGTCACACCAATCCGAGGCTCCGCCGAACCAGTCATCGCAGTTCAACCAGTCCCAGAAGCTGTTATTATTGTTGTTATTGTTGTTGGAATGATTGGAGTTATTGTTGTAGTTATTGTTGCCGTAGGACGAATTGTAATTGCTGCTTTGATTATGATTGTTGTTTGAGCCGGAGCCAACGTTGTAGCTGGACAATGTGCTGCTGATTTTCGAGAATAAGTCGCTCAGGAAGCTGTTTTTGCCGTCATTGCTTGAATGCGATTGGCTGGAAGCGAAGGCTGAAGCGGGAAATGCGAGCAACGTTAGAAGGAGGGTTATTCCCGCTACCTTTTTCACCAAGTTCATCGATAGGTTCACCCCTTTGCATTAAATTGGAGAAAACGGTGTTCTCTATTAAGAATATTAGCTTAATTGGCAGCGACTGTAAACAACTATTTTCATCTGTCGTTCCCTGGGGATGGGTGAAAATGAAGCAGTGTCCGCCAAGCGGCTTTGCTCCATGCAAAGAAGCAAGCCCGCTAAGCTTGCTTCTTGATCATGCCGAGAAATGTGAGCGTACCCTGGGGCTGTTCCTTGAAGGAGTAACGTTGGGGGAGCCGTTCATGATGAAAGGTCATCTCAGCAATCGGGAACATGCGATTCAACTCCCGGTCATTCCATAGGAAGAAGTAACCCTGGTCGTCTCTGCCGACCTCCGCTTTGCACCCGTAGCCTTCATATATGCCCAAGATACTGTCAGAAGTTTCATGGGGATAAGATATACGCGGCGGCAAATCGGGTATGTCGCAGTTGCCATTCAGCACGATTGACGCCAGCTGGTTCGCTATTGCTGTCACAGCGTTGTCGTTATAGTTGGAGAGAAGCACGATCGTCAAGCGCTCTTCGGGATAGGTGTGGAGCTCGCTTCGAAAGCCGCGATACGCGCCGCCGTGATATCGTCTCTTGCGGCCGAGATGCTTGTCTTGGAACCATCCGATCGCATAGGGACCGTCGATTCCGAACATGTCCGACAAAGTTTCTGGGCGAAGCAGCTTCCCTGCCTGCAGTGCTTGACTCCATGTCAGCAAATCCTCCAAGGTAGAGTACATGCCTCCTGCCGAGAAAACGGAGCTCATCTCGATAAATTCCGATGGAATGACGCCATCTCCCGAGTGATGGTAGGACGAGGCGAGTCCCGGTATAATCTTGGCGCCGTCATGAATGCCGGTATTCGTCAGACCTAGAGGATTCAGGATATGCTGAGCGACGAACGCCTCGAAGGATTGTCCCGTTACAGATTCAAGAATCATGCCGAGCAAATAATAGCCTGTATTATTGTATGCGAAAGTTTCGCCTGGAGCACTGACGAAGCCTTGCTCGAGAATGAACGAGAGCAGCTCCTCCTTGGCGACTGGCCACTTGTTGTAATGTTTGTTGTACTGCGGCAGGCTCGTGAAATTGGCAAGTCCCGATGTATGATGAAGCAACTGCTCGATTGTAATTCGCCGCAAGGCTTGAAAAGGCGGCAGATACCTGCTGATCTCATCTTCGAGTTGAAGCTTTCCGCGCTCGCGGAGCAGCATAATCGCCGCTGCGGTGAAGGATTTCGTGACTGACCAAATGCCGAATCTGGTTGACCTTGAAATCGGAATTTCATGCTCGAGGCTCCCATAGCCGAAGTGCTCCTCGAATAGAATCTTGCCTTCAATTGCAACAAGCGCCGACCCGTTAAAAGGCCATCGTTTGCGATAGTGTTCGAAATAATTGCAGAGCTGGTCTTGCAACGCAGACATGCTTCCCGCCTCCTTTGATAACTCATTCTATCATGGCAAGAAGAAGGAGAATAGGAGGATTGCTATGGGACTTTAAATATAGTAAGGTAGGAGCGAACGCTTCTCCTTTGTTTCATGTTTGACGAAAACGGGTAAGCAGGCAATAAACCATATAAAGGAGGAAGTCCGATGGCGACATTAACGGAAAGAATGAAGGCACTGCCGAAGATCGATCTGCATGTGCATCTGGATGGCAGCGTTAAGCCAGAACTGATTATGGAGCTTGCAGCAGAGCAAGGCAAGAAGCTGCCGACTTCGAACCCGGAAGAGCTTCTGCGCTTCATGCAGGCCGATGCGCATTGCGATTCATTGGCGCGCTACCTGGAAACCTTCCATTTCGTCGTGGGCTTCCTTCAAACGGCCGAAGCGCTGGAGAAAGCGGCGCTCCAACTCGTGGAGCAAGCCGCGGAGCAGAATATTATCTATATTGAAGTTCGTTACGCGCCTCAGCTCCATCGCGAGCAGGGACTGACGATTGACGAAGTACTCGAAGCCGTGCTGAAAGGTCTGAGGGAGGGAGAGAGGAAATACGACGTGACGGCCAGATGTATTGCCATTTGTTTGCGCGGACATTCGGAAGAGCAAAATCTTGAAGTCATTGAAGCCGCCTCCCGCTATCTCAATCGAGGCGTAGTTGCCGTCGATCTTGCAGGCTCCGAAGCGGATTATCCGCCGGAGCAGTTCGAGAAGGTGTTCGAGCTCGCGAAGCAGCTGCACCTGCCGATTACGATTCATGCCGGAGAGGCAGGCGGCGCCGGGAATGTCGGTACGGCCGTCAATCGGCTTGGGGCAGGCAGGATCGGTCACGGCGTTCGGGTGATGGAGAATCCGGACATGCTTGAATTGGTCAGAGCGCTGCAAATCCCCCTCGAATTATGTCCTGCGAGCAATATTCAGACGAAAGCGATCGAGAGCTGGGAACAATATCCCTTCCGCGAGCTGTTCGATCAAGGCGTCAAGGTAACTGTTAACACCGATAATTTGACGGTCTCCAATACGAATCTGACCAAGGAATTTGAAGCCTTGCAATCCCGCTTCCGCTTCACGGACGAGGAATTATGCCGAATTGTAAGAAACGCGATTGACGCCGTATTCCTCCAGGATGAAGAGAAGGCGGAGCTTCGCGCCCGCATGAATTTGATGCTTGAGAAATGGCAATGCGACGCGACTAACTTATCAGCTCCTTAATGAGAAGCGCCATTCGTATACGAAGACTGTCTGCGGGATTTCTAACCTGAGTGCCCGTTAATTGTTCAATTCGGTTCAGTCGATAGAGCACGGTATTGCGATGAATGTACAGTTGTTTTGCCGTCTCGCCGATATGGCAATGATTATCGTAAAATACCCGCAGTGTCTTATGCCATTCCTTCTGCTCATTCTCGTCAATGCCGCCCCACGGCTCGAAGGTGTCGCGCAAATATTCCTGAAGATCCTCATAAGGAATGAGTCGAAGCAGATCGGCAAATTCCTTCGTATGATAAAACTGAACGAATCTCTGCTTCTGATTGGCTCTGGCAAGCTGATAAGCCTCCAGCGCCTGCTTATAGGCAGCTGGAATGTCAAGAAGCTTGTTGAACGGCGAGCCGATGCCGAATGACAGCTGAATATCATCTTCGCTAGCCATGTTATCCGCAATGGCGATTAAATGCCGGGCAAGCAGTCGCTTTCCGTCAGCGGAGCCGAGCAATTCCTTCGAGGACAAGATGGCGATGCATTTGTCCTTCAAAGTAAAGAGCACATAAGGCGTGTCTAAAGCCGAGAATTGTTTGTTCAAGCGATGGTAGAGCTGGTCGATCTCACGGGCTCTCTGTTCGGCAACCGCTTGATTCAGCTTATGAGTATCGCCGCCTTCGTCCGAATCCCTTCCGCAAACGACGCACAGCATAATCTCTGACGGGAACAGACCGTATTGCTTGCCGCGATGAACAATTTCCTCTTCTGTCTTAATTTCTCCCTGCACCAGCTCCGAGAAGAAATCAATCTTGAATCGTCTCGCGCGATCCTTCACCGCTTGACTCTTGAGGAGCTCATAGCCCAGCACATTGGCAGCCTGCTCCATGGCCAGCGCATGCAATTTGTTCATCACGCCCTCATTCGTGAACGCGATTATATAGCCCTGCCATTGAAAGGTGGGAATTGCTTGTATCATCGCGTACATCGCACCGTCCGAAGGCGCCGCATGCTCGATTTGATATAGGCCGGCAGGCAGAGTCTGCTTCTGAGCGGAGAGCTGCGCAATCAGCTTATTCATGGCCCCCATTCGCGGCTTTATTATAGACGACAAACCGACAAGCTCATGCTTTGCGCTTAGAATCATAACCGGCGCCCCAATCAGCTCCGCAAGCTTCTCCACAATTTCCGATAATCCCTCTCCCTGCAGAATAAGATTGAAGAAGGCATGATGCGTATCCATGGCGTAGCTGAGTTCATCGGATTTACTCTGAAGAATGCGGCTAAGCGCGCTGTTCAGCACTTCTCCCAGCGAATAATCAAGCGGAAGCTCCAGAATGGGCAAGGCGAGTCGATTCGCTTGCTCAATGACCGAATCAGGAATTTCCTCGAGAAAGCGTTTGGTCTTGATTGCCAATCCCGCGCAGCCGGCATCGGCCATATGGGATACCAGCGTTTCGAGCGTGTCCAGTTGATCCTTCACGGCGTATGCCGTTGTCAGAAGAAGCTCGTTCCTTTTCAAATAATGAATAATATCGGGCGCATCCATCATGTTGACGGAGCTAACCGATCGATTTAAGCCTTCCGCGCCTGCGGCGATTCTTGCGTCCCGCAGCGTCGGAATGTCCAGCAAATCTTTCAAGAGCATAGGGATCGCCTCTTTTTATGTTAGTTTATATAACATAATACCGCAAAGCGAAGGATTGTGGAAGAGAGTCAGCATTCTTTTTTTGGTTAAAATGACTCAATCGACCTTTCATTTATAGCTATTTTATCCAATGACAAAAAATGCCGAACCTTTTATGATAGGGTTAGATCCCTATATGATGTTAGAATATATGACATATCTGGAGGGGAGCCTATGCACGATCCTCGTTTATCCTCCGACGCGAACGGAATGCGAAATGTCCCTGCCGCTTGTGTCAAACCTATGATTCAAGGGGATGGAAGGTGGCGCTGCAGTGTCGAAGAATGGACTGATCGCGCCGTGGAAGCCATGCTCGCAAAATTCATTCGGCCTACGGAATCCGTATTCATTCCGATCTTCGGTCCGAGAGCGCGATGCCTCGCGGATAGGATGGAGCGCTGCGGCGCCGACATGATGGTGCTGGAGAGCTCTCAAGAATGGCCGATCGCGCAAGAAGAAATCATAGATGAATTAAGAAAACGAAAGCCATCCATGGTTGTTCTAACGCAGGAGGAGCCGGCAATGACTCCGAAATTGCAAATACCGATGATTGGAAGCGTCTGTCAGGAGCTGGATATTATTCTCGCTTTGGATTGGAGCGACAGGCAGCCTCTTGACGTATTGCCGCTGGATGACTGGCTGCTCGATGTGATGATCTCGGAGCTGGATAGAGAAACAGGGAGCGGCCGCGGTCAAGTGCTGATGACTTACAATGATCGGGCAGCCGCAAGAATGCGCACTCGCCGAAGCAGTCAGACATGCATCGAAGAATAGACTTGAACGAGGGGGATTGCAGCATGAACGAGTACATGCTTGATACGAAGGATTGGAGCCGCGAGGATTTCATTCGCATTGTCGGCAGCATATTTGAATGTTCGCCTTGGATAGCGGAGGAGGCTTGGCGCAGCCGCCCTTTCTCATCGAAGGAGCAGATGTTCGAGACCATGATGAAGATTGTGAATTTGGCAGGCGAGGAGAAGCAGGTGAAATTGCTGAACGCCCATCCGGAGCTTGGCGCGAAGATTCGCATGACGCCTGAGTCCCTTGTTGAACAGCAAAGCGCCGGACTTGACAGGCTGGAGCGTGACGAGGCTTATATTTTCCAAAGGATGAATCTGGCTTATCGGGAACAATTCGGATTTCCGTTCATTATCGCCGTGCGAGGCTTGACTGCCGATATGATTGCGGATTCCATGCAGAAGCGAATGAAAAGTGACAGACAGACCGAATTGCACAATGCGCTGCAGGAGGTGTTCAAGATCGCTTCCTTCAGACTGGAGCATCTGGACTGGGAAGTCGGGACGGAAGCGACATAGGAACTGGAGGCATAAGGATGGGGAAAATCACCACTCATGTGCTGGACACCGTCTGCGGCAAGCCTGCGAGAGGCTTGGCCTTGGAATTGTATCGCATGCCGGAAGGCGGAGGAAGCGCAGTGCTGCTTGCCAGCAGGCTGACGAATGAGGACGGAAGATTGAATTGCCCGATGCTGGAGGGAGAAGCGATGCTTCCGGGCAATTACGAGCTTCGCTTCCGAGTCGGCGATTATTTCGAGAAGATGGGCGACTATAGCGAGTCGATATGGCATGTGATTCCAATCGGCTTCAAGGTGAGGGAAGTCAATGAGCATTATCATGTTCCGCTTCTCCTTGCGCCCGGGGGCTACAGCACGTATCGGGGAAGCTGACGCAGCGCGGTTCGGGAAGGGGAGCTTCTATGGCAAGCGTATTGTTCAAGAATGCCCGAATTATGACGATGAACGAGGAGGGAAAAGTGATTGAAGGCGACGTGCTGATCGTCGATGATCGAATCGCGCATGTCGGAGCCGAGATCGACGAGGCTGCCGATGAGATCATCGATGCAGAGGGGAAGATCATGCTTCCAGGCTTCGTGCAGACCCATATTCATCTCTGTCAGACCTTGTTCCGCGGCAGGGCGGATGATTTGGAGCTTCTGGATTGGCTGAAGGAGCGGATATGGCCGCTTGAGGCTGCCCATGATGATGATTCTGTCTATTACTCCGCCATGCTGGGAATCGGCGAGCTGATCAGAAGCGGTACGACCACCATACTGGATATGGAGACGGTGAGGCATACCGCCTCGGCCTTCCGCGCGATGGAAGAGAGCGGCATCAGAGCTTTGTCGGGCAAGGTGATGATGGATCATGGCCGGGATTTGCCGCCGGGCCTGCTGGAATCGACGGAGCGCTCCCTGCAGGAGAGCGTTGATCTGCTGGAAGCTTGGCACGGCAGAGCGAACGGCCGACTGCAGTACGCATTCTGTCCCCGCTTTGTTGTGTCCTGTACAGAGGAGCTGTTGATCGGTGTAAGGGATCTGTCGAAGCGTTATCAAGTGAAAGTGCATACCCATGCCTCGGAGAATCGAGGGGAGATCGCCCTTGTCGAGGAGGAACGCGGGATGCGGAATGTCGTCTATCTGGACCATATCGGCCTTGCGACGCCAGACCTCATTCTTGCCCATTGCGTATGGCTAAGCGAGGAGGAGAAGGAAATTATTCGCGATCGCGGCGTGAAGGTGACGCATTGCCCCGGCTCGAATCTGAAGCTGGCATCGGGCATTGCCGAGATTCCGGATCTTCTGCGGAAGCGAATCGGAGTCGGGATCGGCTCGGACGGCGCGCCTTGCAACAATACGCTCGATATGTTCTCGGAGATGCGGATGACGGCGCTTATTCAGAAGACGAAGCATGGACCAACGGCGATGAATGCGCGAACGGTGCTTCGCATGGCGACAATGGGAGGCGCCGAGGTGCTCGGCCTTGAGGAGGAGATCGGAAGCATCGAATCGGGCAAGAAGGCGGATTTGATGCTTCTCGACCTGGATGAATTCCACGCGTATCCCTCCTACGAGACCGATCCCTACTCAAGAATCGTATATTCGGCAGGCTGCGGCGATGTCGATACCGTGATGATTGACGGACGCTTCGTGATGAGGAACAAGCAATTGCTGACCATCGACAAGAACACTGTGCTCAAGGAAGCGGACCGCTCCATCAAACGGCTGCTGAAACGGATTGTCTAAGCCCGGCTCCGCCTGGGGAAGGGAAGGAACGGATGAGTCCAAGGAGGGGGGTGGCGGCATGGATGCGATGGATGTGTTGACTGAAGCCGTCGGGAGAGAAGGGGCCGGCGCTCTTGCGACGATCGTCGCGGCTGAAGGTCATGCCTATCGAAAAAGCGGCGCGTTCATGCTGCTGTGCGCCGACGGCCGCACAATCGGAGCGATTAGCCCGGGCTGTCTGGAGTCGGATCTGCAACAATACGCGGAGCATGTCATCGAGCAGAATACTTCTCAATTCATCGAATACGATATGCGCTCGGAGGATGATCTCTCCTGGGGGGAGCATATCGGCTGCGGCGGGTATCTTCGCATTCTGATGGAGCCGCTCACTGGCGGGCTGATGGCAGCGTTAAGAGAAGCATGCGATCGCCTTCGCCTGGGAGAAACGATTCAGCTAATACGCAGCTTTGAAGCGGGAGCGAATGCTTGCTTCTATAGGGTCGCCCCGGCTGAAGCATCGTCCCCGATTGTCGATCGCCTGCTATGGACGGCGCCGGCGGAGGGCGAGCCTTCGCAGCTCTCTCTTCGGATAGAGGCTAAGCCGCGGCTCATTCTGTTCGGCGCGGGAGACGATTCGCTTCCCGTACACAGACTGGCTCTGCTGGCTGGTTTTTGTGTAACCGTAACGGATTTCCGCGAAGCGCTGTGCACGGAGAAGCGATTTCCCGGAGCCTCCTTGCAGCTTGGATTTCCCTCTGAATCGTTGCCTCGGCTTCGACTTTCACGAGAGGACTATGTGGTCATTATGAGCCATAATTTCTTGCGAGATTTGCAATTCCTGCGGCTTTCGCTGACAGCGGCTCCTTGCTATGTCGGGATTATGGGCTCGCGCTCCCGAACAGAGAGGCTGCTTGCCGATTCGCTTGTCGTGGAAGCTCTTAAGGTCAGGAGCGAATGGGCGGCGAGCGGCCTCCGCTATCCGGTCGGGCTCCCCATTGGCGCCGAAGGACCAGAGGAGATCGCCATCAGTATCATGGCCGAGCTTATACAAGCGAGAAGAGGAAGGGTTGCGCATGGGAAAGCCGGGCATAGCGGGACTGTATCTTGGCGCGGGGAGCAGCCGCCGCATGGGGCGCTGCAAGCTTTCAATTCCCCTTCATGACGGAGGCTGGCTGGGCGGCCTTGCCTTGCGGGAGATTCTGCGTTCGAAGCTGGATCGCGTCTATATCGTAACGAAGGATGATGAACCGGCATGGCTGACTGATGCGCTCTCTTCGGCGGAAGCCGGGAAGCTGGAGCGGACCGTTGTCAAAGCCTTGCACGCGGAAGCGGGCATGTCGCATTCGATTCGCAGCGGCCTGCGTGCAGCGGCAGCCAGTGGAGCCGACGCGGTTGTTATAATGCTGGCCGATCAACCCTTCGTGACAAGAGAGCATCTGAATCGACTGATCGCTTGCTTCTCGAAGGCTCCCTCGCTTCATTATGTCGCCAGCAACGACGGCGGCGGCAGCATGCCCCCGATTCTTATCGCGTCATCCTTATTCCCCGAGCTTATGAAGCTCGAAGGAGACAAAGGCGCAAGAGAATTGCTGAGACAGTCCCGATTCCGCGGCGAAACGCTAATGCCCTTCAATCCACTGGAGCTCGCGGATATTGATACAGAGGAAGAGTTAGCGGAGCTGAAAGCTTTGACTGGATGGTTGTGATGCTGCGGAAGGAGGAGGGCGAAATGTCCCATATGGCGATTGAAATGACTGGAATTGTCAAAAAATTCGGAAAAGCTTTCGCGAATGATCATGTCGATTTCTCGGTGCGCAAAGGAGAGATTCATGCTTTGCTGGGAGAAAACGGCGCGGGAAAGAGCACCGTTATGAGTCTTCTATCGGGTATCTATCGCGCGGATGAAGGCGATATCTCGTTATTCGGAAAAGCATGCCGAATTCGTTCGCCCAAGGACGCCCATCGTCACGGCATTGGAATGGTGCATCAGAATTTTCGCCTGGTGCCGACACTGACTGCGCTGGAGAATATCATACTTGGCGAAAAAAACGAATGGTGGCGAGGCTCTGCCTGGCGCAAGCGAAAGCTGGCGCAGGTGTCCGGGATTTGCGATCGATACGGGTTGTCAGTCTGTCTGGACATGCCGATCTGGACCTTGTCCGCAGGCGAGCAGCAGCGGGTGGAAATCGTGAAAACCTTGTATCGCGGGGCGGAAATTATTTTGCTGGACGAACCGACCTCCGTGCTTGCGCCCGGCGAAGCCGACATGCTGTTCCACACGCTCAGAGAGCTGAAGAAGGCAGGCAAAACTATGGTGATCACAACGCATAAGCTGAAGGAAGTCATGGCGGTTGCGGATCGCATCTCGGTCATGCGCAGAGGAAGGATGATTGCATCGGTCAATTGCGCGGATACGAATGCGAGGCAGCTCGCGGAGCTGATGATCGGCAGGGAGCCGGGTGAAGGCGTGACCGTGAATTCGGGATCGCCGGGGCGAACGATGATGGAAGCGGCACATATGGAGGTGAAATCCGATCAGGGCCATCTCGCATTGAAGCGAATAAGCTTTAGCGTTAGGGCCGGCGAGATTGTAGGTGTCGCCGGCGTTGCGGGCAATGGACAGAAGGAGCTCGCGGAAGCGCTGACGGGTCTCCGTCCATGGTCGGGCGGAAGCATGGTCTATGAAGGCAAGAATGCGGATGGCGCAAGCATCAGAGCGCTTATCGATCGCGGAATGGCTCATATTCCGGAGGATCGGATGAAGAGCGGACTCGCCGGAGATCTGGGGATTGTGGACAATCTTATGCTGAAGTCCTATCGCGGAAAGGAGCGTTTCCGGTACGGGCTGCTGCGAAAGCGAAGCAACGCGAAATGGTCGAACGGGCTCCTTGAGCAATTCGATATCCGCGCGATCGATCAGAGCGGTGCGGTAAGGCAGCTCTCCGGCGGCAATCAGCAGAAGCTCCTGCTAGCCAGAGAGATCGATCAGCAGCCGAAGCTGATGGTCGCGGTTCACCCCACGCAAGGTCTTGATGTAGGCGCTGCGGAAGCTGTGCATCGGCATCTCGTCGCGCTCAGAGACGGCTCTGCCGGAATTCTCCTCATCTCCGAGGATCTGGATGAAATCATGCTGTTATCGGATCGCATACTTGTCTTGTACAACGGCGAATTGGCGGGAGAAGCATCGCGCAGAGAAGCGGACAAGGAGCGAATCGGCCGTTTGATGGCGGGATTGAATGAAGCGGAGGAGGCCATGGCATGAAGCGGGAAATATCGACGGAATTGCCCCCTCATACGCTTGAAAATGGTGCTTTCGGGCGGTTGCGAAGAGCTGTTATGCCATTCAGTCTGCACTATGATCCGCTGAAGAAGGGCGGAGGCTGGTGGATGCCGCTTGCTTCGATCGCGGTCGCGTTGCTGATCTGCGCTGTGTTTATCGCTTTGAACGGCATGAATCCTTTGACAGTCTACGGAAAAATGCTGCAAGGCGCCTTCGGGTCGTCCTTCGGCATTAGCGAAACATTGGTGAAGGCAATACCGCTCTTGCTTTGCGGACTTGGCGTCGCGGTCGCTTATCGCATCTCGATCTGGAATATCGGCGCGGAAGGGCAGCTGGTCGCGGGCGCGATTGCGGCGACTGCTGTGACAATCTATTTGCCAAACCTGCCCGGCGAGCTGTACATACCCGTCATGATGATCGCGGGAATGGCGGCGGGAGCGGTATGGGGCTTGCTGACGGCCGTTCCGCGAACGTACTTCGGAGTCAATGAGCTTATATCCTCCCTGATGCTCAATTATATCGCGCTGCTGCTTCTGGACTATCTGGTCTACGGTCCATGGCGCGATCCGAAGGGCTTCAACTTCCCGGGAACGCCGATCTTCTCACTGGATCAGCAGTTGCTGACCTTCGGAAGCTCCCGCTTGCATGTTGGTCTCCTCTTCGCCTTGGCTGCCGTCGCCGTCTTTGCCTTCTTGTTCGCCAAGACGCGATGGGGCTATGAGATGAAGGTGCTGGGCGCCAATCCGAATGCGGCGAGGTATGGAGGCATTCGCATCAACAGGCATATCCTGCTTGTTATGATGATTAGCGGAGGGCTGGCCGGGCTTGCGGGAATGAGCGAGGTGTCCGGCGTGGCGCACCGGTTAATGTACGGCATCTCTCCAGGCTATGGCTATACCGCCATTATCGTCGCCTGGCTGGCGAAGCTGAATCCGTGGGCGATGGTTGTCACTTCAATCTTCGTAGGCGGATTAATCGTTGGCGGCTTCAGCGTGCAGACCATCGGATTGCCTTCGTCCATCTCGCTTATGCTGCAGGGCATGATTCTGATCTGCTTGATCGGAGGAGAGATGCTGTCAAAATTTCGATTGAAGCGAAAGGCGGGAATGAGCAATGGATAGACGACTGCTGGAGGAAGGAAGGTGGCAAGGGTGGATTTCTATTCGAATTTGATCATCGCTGCCCTGTCTTCCGGCGCGCCGCTGCTGTTCGCCGTTCTCGGCGGAATTCTATGCGAGCGTTCGGGCGTCATCTTCCTCGGGACGGAGGGAACGATGCTGATTGGAGCCGTTGCAGCCGGTCTCGCCTTCCACCATACCGGCAGCTTGGGGCTGTCCGTGCTGGCCTCCGTCCTGGCAGCCGGCGGCATTGGACTGCTTCATGCCTTTCTGGTCGTAACGCTGAGGGCCAATCAAATCGTGAGCGGCTTGTCGCTTACCTTGTTCGGTACCGGACTTAGCGCCTATCTCGGCAAACCTATTGCCGGAGTTCCGCTTCCCGTCTCCGTCCCCAAGCTGGAGCTCGGCTGGCTGGAGCCGATCCCGTTCGCGGGACGAATTCTCGCCCATATGGATATTTTCGTATGGTGCGGCATCGCGCTTGTTGCAGTCCTCTACGCCTATATGTACAAAACCTCTTGGGGCTTGCATCTGAGAGCGGTTGGAGACAGCCCGGCCACCTCGGATGTGATGGGCATATCGGTTGTCAGGACGCGCTATGCGCATGTAGCGGCCGGGGCGATGCTGATGGGTGTTGCGGGCTGTTATCTCATCATGGCCTATTCGCCTAATTGGATTGAAGGCATGACGGCGGGCAGAGGCTGGATCGCGATTGCGCTCATTATTCTCGCAGGCTGGAACCCGCTTTACGCCCTCGGAGGCGCCTGCTTGTTCGGCGGACTGGATGCGCTTGGCTTCCGCATGCAGCTGACGGACAGCGGCATTCCTTCTTATTTCCTGAAAATGATTCCTTATGTCGTCACCATTCTCGTGCTCATACTGGCCGGTTGGCGAAACCGGAACAAGCCTTCCATTGAGCCGAAGGCACTTGGCGTTCCCTATGTAAGAGAGCAGCGATAGCAATAAAACCGATTCAGCCGCGATGCAGCAGTCGAACGATTAATGATTCAACTTATACAGCGTTCTTGAAAGATGCAGTCCCGGTTATACAGACAAGGAGGTGCTCGGGTATGGCGATGGAGCAAAGGGAGGATGAAAAATATCCGGAGGTGCTTCTGCCCGATCTTATCGAGGAAGCGTGGCATCTGAAACGAAGATATGGCCCCCTTGCCGGCTACGTCTCCGGCGGGACGCTGCTGAGAACCTTGTGGGAGAACGGGGTCAGGCCGATGACGAAGATCATGATATCCCTCGAGGGCATTCGCGAAATGAACGGGATTTCTATCGTCGATGGCAAGCTTAGCGTCGGCGCGGCGACTACGCTCAGCGACTGCCGGAATAACGGTATTCTGAACGCGCATGTTCCGTTGCTTCGGAAGGCGCTGGATGGAATCGCGGCGCCGTCCGTACGCAATTTGGCAACGATTGGCGGCAATATCGCGAGCCGGATCGGCGATTCGCTTCCTGCCTTGCTGGCGCTGGATGCGGAGCTGATCGTCTACCGCGACACTTCATGGCATACGATCCCGCTTCGAGACTGGTTAAGTCAGGATGAGGAAGGACGCAAGGGGGATGATCTGATCTGCCGTGTGTTGGTTCCTCTGCAGAAGCTGCCGGACGCGGAACGGGGTGGAGAAAGCTTCGAATACTACGAGAAGCTGGGCAGACGCGAAGCATTTGCTCCATCGCTTGTGACGGTTGCCGCGAGAGGATCGAGAGACGCTGACGGCGTGATCAGCGAGATTATGCTCTCCGCTGGCGGAGGCTCGGCAATGCCCGAGCGCTTGACCGATGCCGAGGCAGCGCTTAGGGGCTCGCAGCTCAGCAGCGACATGCTGGGCGTGGTGCACGGCCTCATCAAGCGGCAATATCGGGCCGCGGAGGATTTGTTCGCGGATGGGGAATACCGGAAGGAGGCTTCCGCCAATCTGATTACGGCAAGGCTGTGGAAGCTGCTTAAGGGCAAAGGTTAGCTGCGCCAGGGACCGAAAGTCTGCCGGCGACAAACGCGGAAGATTCATCTGTCATAAGGAGGCGGGAGCCATGCTGATGAATAGGAACGCTGCAGGGCCCCGATGGCATCGCAGACCGGACGGGGAAGAGAAGGTAACGGGGAAGCTGCGTTACCTGACCGATCTGACGCTGCCGAATATGCTGTGCGGCAAGGTGCTGCGGAGCGAGCATGCGCATGCGTTCATTATGGGCATCGATACCGAGCTGGCGGAGAAGGCTCCGGGCGTGAAGGCGGTCATTACGTTCAAGGATGTGCCGGGACTTAATCGCTTCGGTATTATCAATCCCGATCAACCGGTGCTATGCGAGGATCGGGTCCGTTATGTCGGCGATGCGGTGGCGGCGGTAGCCGCAGAGAGCGCGGAGCAAGCCCTGCATGCGCTGTCGCTTATTCGCGTCGAGTATGAGCCGATTCCGATAGTGGATGATCCGGAACGGGCATTGCTTCCCGAGGCGCCGCTGCTGCATCCGGACGGCAATGTGCTGCATCGCACCAGCTACAAGAAAGGGAATGCGGAAACGGCCTTCTCGGATTGCGCCCATATCGTGGAGCATACGTATTGCACGCCCAAGCAGATGCATGCGTATATGGAAACCGAAGGCGGCTTGTTCGTGGTGGAAGCGAATCAGAGGCTGACCGTCTATGCCGCTACGCAGCACGGCTTCAAGGATCGGATGCAGCTAGCCCGCATATTGGCGCTTCCCGAGGAGCGGATTCGCGTCATTTCTTCGCCGATCGGAGGTTCGTTCGGCGGCAAGGATGAGCTCAATGTACAGCCATACGGCGCCTTGCTCGCTCTCAAATCGGGGATGCCCGTGAAGATGCACAACTCGCGAAGAGAGTCCGTGCGCGCAGGGCTGAAGCGGCATCCCATGAAGCTTACGATGAAGACCGGAATTGACAAGAACGGCAGGCTTATCGCCCATTACGCGAGAATTATCGCAGATACCGGCGCATACTCCACACTTGGAGCTCCGGTGCTTCAATTCGCGACAGAGCATGCCATGGGTCCTTACCGTATTCCCCATATCGATGTCGAGGGAGTATCGGTCTTCACGAACAACGGCGTGTCGGGCGAATTCAGAGGCTTTGGCGGCAATCAGGCGATCTTCGCGGTGGAAAGCCAGATGGAACGATTGGCGGCGGCCGCTGGCATGGATCCTTGGCAATTCCGCAGGCTCAATAGCCGGGAGCCGCAGGATCCGGGACCTCTCGGGCAACGGATTCAATACAATGACGGCTTGCGGCTGGTATGGCAATCCATAGCGGATTCGGAGCTGTGGAGGCGGAGAGAGGAGCTGCCGCAAGCGAACGCGGCAGCGGAGCCGTGGATCAAGCGCGGAATCGGCGCGGCGCTGGCGATGCACGGTTCCGGTCTTGGCTTCGGCATTCCCGATCCTGGCGGAGGACGGCTCGGTCTCAATGCGCAGGGAAAGCTCGAAGCGGCGTTTTCCTTCGAGGAATTCGGGCAAGGCGTAGTTGCCACGCTGGAAATTATGCTGATCGAGCTGTTCGGCTGCGCCAGAGAAGATCTGCGAATCGTAATCGGCGATACCGACCTCGCGCCGCATAGCGGCTCCAGCACCGCCTCCCGTTCCACAACGGTGGCCTATCTCGCGCTGAAGAAGCTGCACCCGACGCTGAGCGGCAAGCTTCTGGAGCTGGCTGGAGAAGCGATTGGGATAACGATTGATGAGCTGGAGACAGGGGTTGGAGGGATATGGCGAAAGCCGCTTGAGCGCCGAATGGATGCCGCTTGGCCTCATGCGGATGGCGAAGGTCGAGAAGCGGGATCGGAGAAGTCTGAGTCCGGTCCGCTCATCACCTATAAAGAGCTGGCCAAGCGAGCGAAGGAGAAGCTCGTGTTCGAAACGAGGTTCGAATTTCCTGTTACGCCGGATGAGGTGTTCGGCGGCCACTTCTTATACACCGCGACTGCCGTCGCGGTTGAGGTGGAAGTGAACACGCTGACCGGAACGGTGCGCGTGCTGGATAAGCATCATGCGGTGGCGGCCGGACCTGCGGTGAATCCAATGGGCTATATCGGCCAGATCGAAGGGGCGAGCGTCATGGCGCAAGGCTTCACGCTGTCGGAGGATGCGGTGATGAAGGATGGCCTTTATGCAACCGAAAATTTCGACACCTACCTCATTCCTGCGATCGCCGACATTGCCGGGAGCTTCACGCTTCATGCGATCGAGGATTTGCCGCAGGATGATCCGTACGGCCCGCGCGGCGTCGGGGAGGTTGGCTCGGTAGCGCTCGCTCCGGCAATAACCGCGGCGGTGCAGCATGCCATCGGCAAACGAATCGACAGGCTGCCGATTCGGAGGGAAGACCTTATCGGCACGTTCGCCTTCGAGGGGGAAGGGGTTGACTGAGCATGAGCGAGTACAGATGGCGAAGCCTCGTAAACGGAGAGGAGGTGGAATTGGTCGCGCGTCCGTCAGAAAGGCTGCTGAGCCTGCTTCGAGAAAAGCTTGGGCTTACCGGCACGAAAATCTCCTGCGAGCTTGGCCGATGCGGAGCCTGCATGGTGCTGATGGACGGCAAGCTCGTCAATTCCTGTCTGGTGATGGCGTTTCAAAGCAATGGCAAGGCCATCACGACGATTGAAGGCGTGGCGGGAGAAGACGCTCACGGCATTCAGCAAGCCTTTATGGAGGAAGGAGGCTTCCAGTGCGGCTATTGCACGCCGGGCATGATTATTTCCGTCAAGGCGCTGCTCGATGAGACGCCAAATCCGACAATCGAGCACATTCGTGAAGGATTATCGGGCAATCTGTGCCGATGTACGGGCTATGGAGGCATTATTCGCGCTGTCAATCGCTGCTGCGAAAAACAAAGAGAGAAACAGGAGAGGGGAAAAACCAGATGAAGAAGATGTATCTAGCCATGATTATTCTCGTATTGTCCGTTATGAGCGCATGCTCGCAAGCCTCCACGCAGAACAACAATGAGCCTTCCCCGTCAGCTTCAAACGCCACGACGACATCCCCTTCAGGAGAAGCCTCGGCAGAGCCGACTCCGGAGAAGGAGCTGCCGAAGGTCGCTTTCGTCTATATCGGCGTACCTGGAGACGGCGGCTGGACCTTCGAGCATGACAAGGCAAGAAAGGTCATTGAAGAGAAATTCGGCATAAAAGCGACCGTCGTCGAGAATGTGCCGGAAGGACCGGATGCGGAGCGAGTTTTCGAGGAGCTGGCGCAGGATAACGATATTATTTTCGGAACAAGCTTCGGTTATATGGATTCCATGTACAATGTCGCGCAGAAATATCCAAAGGTCATCTTCATGCATGCGACGGGCTACAAGACGGCGGAGAACATGGGCACCTATCAAGGCAAGGGCTTCGAATCCGGTTATCTGGCCGGCATCGCGGCAGGGAAGCTGACCAAGGATAACAAGATCGGCTATGTCGGCGCGTTCCCGATTCCCGAGGTAATCTATACGATTAACGCGTTCACGCTGGGGGCCCAAAGCGTCAATCCGGATGTAGAGATATCCGTCATATGGAGCAACACGTGGTTCGATCCGGCGACCGAGCGTCAAGCCGCTATATCGCTGCTCGACCAAGGCGTGGATGTGCTGGCCAACTATCAGGATTCTCCGGCCGGCATTCAAGCGGCGCAGGAGAGAGGCGTATGGGGCATGGGCAATGATTCCGACATGAACAGCTATGCGCCGGAGACTTATGTAACGAATCCCGTTCTGGACTGGGGGCCGTATTACACCGAGGTCATTCAAAGCGTTATCGACGGAACATGGAAGTCGGGCTCGTATTACGGCGGCTTCAAGGAGGGCATGGTCGATATTGCGCCATTCGGCAAAAATGTGCCTCAAGAGGTGCAGGATCTTGTCAACGCGAAGAAGAAGGACATTATCGATGGCAATTTCCAAGTGTTCAGCGGTCCTGTGTACGACCAGTCCGGAGCGGAGAAGGTGGCGGAAGGAGCGGCCTTGTCGCTTGAGGATATACTCGTTATGGATTATTTCGTCAAAGGCGTGAAGGGCAGCATTCCGCAATAAGCAGCCGCAGCGGTTTATTATCAATAGCCGGGTGAAGCCGGCTCGTATTCGCAAGCATCAGGAAAGGACTGAACCCCATGCAGGAAATGGATCCCGTTCTCAGCGCATTATGGCATCCCGTTGCTCTCTCTTCCTCCTTGGGGGATCAGCCGATCTCCGTAGAAGTGCTGGGCGTTCGCGCGGCGGTGTTCCGCACTGCCCGCGGCGTTCACGCTCTGCGTGATCTCTGCATCCATCGGGGCGTTCCGCTGTCGCTCGGCAAGGTGAAGGGAGATAGGCTCGTGTGCGCCTATCACGGTTGGTGTTACGATTCGGACGGGAAATGCGTCCATATCCCTTCGCTTCCTGAAGGGGCGGCGATTCCGTCCAAAGCAAAGACAGTGTCCTATGCTTGTCAGGAAGCATATGGTATAGTATGGATGTGCGTCGGCGAGCCTATTGATCCTGTGCCGACAATCGGAACGGAAGGCTTGCGGGCGGATTTCGCTCAGGTGTATATGGGACCCTATGAAGTAGCGGCCGCAGCTCCCAGAGTGGTCGAGAATTTCCTTGATGTCTCGCATCTGATGTATGTGCATGAAGGCTTGCTGGGCGACAGCGAGCATGCGGAAATTAATGACTATCGCGTACATGAGATCAACGGGGCGCTTCGAACCGATGAAATCGAAGTCTATCAGCCCGATCCCGATGGAAGAGGCTTTGGCGTGACGACCTTCTACACGTATCATATTTACCATCCCATGAGCGTATCGCTCACGAAACGAATTCAAGGCTCGGAGGATGTCTTCCATCTCTATCTGTTCGTGCTTCCCCACAGCAAGGAGAAGAGCACGGCATTCATGATTATGGAGCGCAATTACGCGCTCGACGAGCCCAATGAGACCTTCGTTTCCTTCCAGGACATTCTGCTGGAGCAGGATCGGCTCATTGTGGAGAATCAAAAACCGGAGCTGCTGCCGCTGGATTTGCAGGCGGAGCTTCATCTAAGGTGCGACCGGCTGAGCATTGCTTATCGAAAGCTGCTGCAGAACGTCGGCGTTACCTTCGGAACGGCATGAGAAAGCTCAAGGCGACGCGAAGCCCGATATTCGGCTTTCGCGTTGCTTTTTTCAAATAGCTGCGCTGCAGCGAATACGAAAAGGTGATGGCGGATGAATATACGAAAGCTTAGGCTGCATGACAAGAATAATTCGCAATCCAGCGAGGATCGCGATGAATACGAGAAGGATTACGCGCGGCTTATTCAGTCCCCCGCTTTCCGCAGATTGCAAGGCAAATCGCAAGTGTTCGGCGCGGGCTCTGGCGATTACTACCGCACCAGGCTGACGCATTCGATTGAGGTGTCCCAGATTGCGCGTGAGGTGGCGAGAAGGCTCGCCAAGACGTATCCGCTGCTGACGCAGAAGGCCCATCCGGGCCTCATGCTGGTTCCCGAAGTGGTCGAATGCGCCGCTCTGGCGCATGATCTCGGTCATCCTCCCTTCGGTCACAAAGGCGAGGAGGTGCTGAACCGCGTTCTGCGCGAGAGATTCGGTATTCCTTATGAAGGCAACGCACAGAACTTCCGCATTCTTATGTTTCTTGAGAAGCGGGCAGGCAGCGATCGCGGATTGGATCTGTCCGCCGCGGTGCTGCTTGCGATTAATAAATATCCGTTCTCTCTAAGCGATCCGGGACGGATGAAAGGCGTGTATGAGATGGAGTGGGCCGGCATAAACGAGCTCCGCGAGCAGTGGGATATGCCGAAGGGCTGCTCGACTCTCGAGGCGCAGCTCATGGATCTATGCGACGACATTGCATACTCCACGCATGATATCGAGGACGGCATCCGCGCCGGCAAAATCATCCTCAGTGAGGATTTCTTCGAGGATGAACGGCTGGTAAACGGCGTCGTGCATGAAATTATACATGATCCCGCGAGCCTGCAAGCGGTGCAATGGGAGCGCACCAATATGAAGGAAATGGTGAAGCGGGTGCTCGAGAGCTATTACCTGCAATGGAAATCGGTCTATGTGCAGTATGGCAGGGAGACCTCGCGCACGAGAAGAGAAATGAAGGCGAGATGGGTAAGCCGTTTCGCGAATGGGGTTGGCATTATCGACGACGCGAAGACCGGCTGGAAACGCGTCACGTTCGTGAAGGACGGCGCGGAGGATCTGGAGCTGCTGCGGACGCTTGAAATTTTGAAAAAGCTCGCATGGGTAACCCTGATCAAGGATTTCAGGGTACAGCGGCTGCAGAAGCGCAGCGAGAATATGCTGATGCGGCTGTGGGATTCGCTGCAGCATTATGATACGGGCAGACTGCTGCTTCCGCCCGATTGGGTAGAAACCTACGACCGCCAGCGCAAGGAATGGCCATGGGAGAGGCTCGTCGCCGATTATATCGCGGGCATGACCGACTCTTATGCCGAGAAGGTGTATACGGAGCTGTTCGCAAGCCGGATCGGCTCCATCTATGAACGGGATTAATTGCATTCATGCAAGTGCGCCGCCGCTCATATAGTATAGAGCGGAGGTACAGGCTTGCGAACGTCTAGAGTCCAAGCTCTGTCCGCAGGATGGGGGGAGCATGGATGAATGTAGAACGAGCTTCAGATTGGAGATCTGATCTTAACCATAGGGGAATCGAGCTGGACCTTACTGTACAAGGCATGAGCTGCGCCGCATGCGCGGCTCGAATAGAGAAGGCGTTGCTTAGAATGGACGGGGTCGAGGAGGCCGCCGTCTCTTTCCCGTTGCGAACGGCATGGGTGCAAGCCGCTTCGCCGGCAATTACGCTGGAGAAGCTGGCGGATCGGGTCAATCAGCTCGGCTTCCAAGCGATGTTGAACGAGTCAGCCGAAGATGGGATAAGGCGCGAGCGGTCTGTCTTGCGATGGCGTCTTCTCGCCGCGATCCTGCTGACGCTGCCGCTTCTGCTCGGGATGCTGCAGCATTGGACCGCGTTTGAGCCCGCTTATGAGCAGCTTCCCGCATGGCTGCTCCATCCATGGCTGCAGCTTGGCCTTGCCACCGTCATTCAATTCGTCATCGGCATGCCTTTTTATTTCGGCGCCTATTACGCCCTGCGAGGGAGAAGCGCCAACATGGATGTGCTGGTCGTGCTGGGCACAACCGCCGCTTATTTATACAGCCATTATTTGGTGTTTCGTTACGGGCTTACCGGGCAGTCCTTGGCGGAGCATGCCTCTCTCCCTTTGTATTTCGAAACCTCTGCCGTCGTAATTACAGTAGTGCTGCTGGGCAAATACATCGAAACCTCCGCAGCCGTGAAAGCCTCAGACGACTCTGCCGGCTATGGCAGGCTTCAAGCGCCATACGCTGTCGTGGAAAGAGCGGGCGTGCAATCGGAAATTCGAGCGGAGTTTGTGCGCAAGGGAGATATGGTGCTGGTTGAGCGCGACAGCATTATTCCGATTGACGGACTTGTGCGACAAGGGGAATCGAGCGTCGAGGAAGCGCTGCTGACGGGCGAGAGCGCGCCGGTGCCCAAGCAAGCTGGAGCGATGGTATGGGCAGGGACGCTTAACGGTTCGGGTAAGCTAAGGATCGAGACAACCGCCGCTGGACATGACACGATGCTTAATCGTGTACAGGAGCTTGTGAAGCAGGGACATCGATCGAAATCCTCCCTTCAGACGCATGTGGATAAAGCGGCGGCCTGGTTCGTTCCTCTGATGCTTCTGCTGTCGCTTGCAACCTTATTGCTGTGGGGTCTGTTGGTTGATCCAGGCAATTGGGCCAAAGGCGTTGTGTGCGCCATAGCGGTGCTGCTGGCGGCCTGTCCCTGCGCGATCGGCCTTGCCGCTCCGATATCGCTCATTATCGCTTCGGGACGCATGGCGAAGCGGGGCATCATTGCCAAGGATGGCAAGGCTGTGGAACGGCTTGCTTCTGTCGGCACGATTATTCTGGACAAAACGGGAACCTTGACGGAGGGCAAGCCGAGGCTTGCGTTCACTCATGCGGCAGAGGGCGGCAGAGCGGCTTTGATCCGGCTGGCGGCCAGTCTCGAAGCCGATTCCGAGCATGGTCTGGCGCGGGCTGTGAAGGAGGCGGCAAGGCGTTCGGGCATCGTTGCGACTGATGCCGAAGGACTCACCTATACCTCCGGAAGAGGTGTCGAAGGCCGAATTCGAGGTCAACACTGCGTACTGGGCAATGCAAGCTTCGTCGAAGAGCAGGGCTGCCGGATTGCCAGCGAGATTCGGGCGGCAGCTGTCGGCAGAGAACGATTAGGAGAGACGGTCCTATACCTGGCAAGAGATAAGCAGTGCATCGGCGTGCTCAGCTTCTCCGACACGGTGAAACGATGCTCCGGTAGGATGATTGCCGCCGTTCGGCAATTGGGAGTATCGCCAATGATCGCTACGGGCGACCATGAAGCCGCCGCGGTGTCTCTGGCAAGAATAGTCGGAATCACGAAGGTGCGCGCTTCCATGCTGCCGGAGAGCAAGCTCGCGTTAGTAGAGTCGATTAAGAAAAAGGGGCAAGGCGTAGCAATGGTGGGCGACGGCTGGAACGACGCTCCCGCGCTTGCCGCCGCCGATGTAGGGATCGCGATGGGCGATGGCACCGAGGCGGCTTTGTCGGCAGGGCATATCACGCTATTGTTCCCAAGACTGATGGCAATCCCGGAGGCGATCCGCATGAGCCGCATGACGATTCGCAA
The DNA here is from genome assembly GCF_011947265.1 of Paenibacillus sp. HB172176. GTDB lineage: Bacteria > Bacillota > Bacilli > Paenibacillales > Paenibacillaceae > Pristimantibacillus. The sequence goes on along the minus strand of NZ_JAATHD010000002.1, from coordinate 183,617 downwards.
TATCAGACAGAATCTCGTCTTCGCATTCCTGTACAATGCAGTCATTATTCCTTTCGCTGCCATCGGCCTGTTGGAGCCTTGGATGGCCGGGACGGCAATGGCGCTGAGCTCGGTTTCCGTTGTCGGCAACGCGATTCGATTGAAGAGGCAGCTTGAGCGAACCGAAGAGATCGAGCGGGAGTAAGCGGGAGGAAGTCTGTTCAAGGCATGCTTGCCATTCTTGCTGACTTCGTTCGCCTTGAAGAAGGGAGGAATGAACATTGCTGACGAACTGGAACGGTGTCGCGCTCATCATCTTAACCGGACTCTTCAGCGCGCCGCATTGCATTGGAATGTGCGGAGGAATTGTGTCGGCGGTATCGATGCAAACAACGGTTACCGCTCGAAGTTCAATGCTGCTCTACAATGGCGGAAGGATTCTGTCCTATACCGTCATGGGAGCGGTAATGGGAACGGCAGGTTCCTTCCTGGATGTCGCCGGCAAGCTGGCCGGCGTAAGAGGACTGGCCTCGATTATCGGAGGCTGCTTTGTACTGCTCTGGCTTTGGCGAAGATTCCAACTGCCATTCATCCATAAGCTAACTGTGCTGCTGCATCGCGGGCTGGTCATGCGCAGTGGAGCGGGCGGAAGAGGCAGAGACGGGAGAAGCAATAGAGACAGGCTTGCAATAGCGGCAGTGAAGGCTGCCGAAGGTACACGAGATGGGGAAGCGGAAGGCGTTGACGGTACACATGGTGGGAAAGCGGGAGGCGCCGACGGTACCCGGGGGAATGTTTCGGTGACCGCCAGCGATACTCTGGGCAGTAATGCTCCTCCTTCTAAACGATCAAGGGAAGCCTTGCACCTCATCGTTACAGGCATTGCCTTCGGCTTCATGCCCTGCGGACTTACCTATGCCATGCAGATGAACGCGGCCTCATCCGGCTCTACGATGGAGGGCGCGCTTATCATGGCGTTATTCGGCTTATCGACATTCCCGGCGCTGGCTGCGGCAGCCTCCATTACGGCTTTCGCCAGCAAGAAATGGAGAAGGCTGATGTACAGAGCCGGAACCGTCACGGCGATAGCCGTAGGCGTGCTCTCCATTCTTCGCGGTTTAACAGCAAGCGGCGTCATACCTTCCGTATCCCCGTGGCTTTGGTGACGGGGAGCCCGAAGAATAAGCAGCGTTGACTATTCGGAGAAGCTGCTCTCTCTTGCTATCGCCAATCTGCTGGAACGGACTATTATTGCAATCGACATTAGAGCAAACCTCTGGCACTGCTTCGATTTACTACTGCAGCGGACCATAGATGCGCAATTTTCGCAAATTGAGCTATTTTAACGAATTCGCGGACACAGATAACGTTATTTTCGAAAAAACAGCTGTTTTTAAGCTTTTTTTGAGGAAATAGCGGCACCTGTGTCCGTCAAAATGAATAAACTCCGTTTTTTACTCCAATAAAGGCTCTCATGTCCGCTTAAGGAAACATAATAAGCTTCCAGCCTTCACTATAGGTTTCGCGAACAAAAGTCGCCTTCTGTTGCGATACATGTTAGATTGGTAGGATGAAGCTTCTGTTTGGGAGGACTAGAGGCGAAGGTGCAATAACCCAAGTGAAATGTATGATGGAATGCGAAAAAGGGAGGCGTGACAGATAATGAATCCGAAACGAATGAAGCCTGGATCCAAAATAGCCATTATTTCGCCTTCGAGCGGATTGCCGCATTTGTTCCCCGATACTTATGAGCTGGGACTCCGCAATCTCCAAGAGGTGCTGGGCTTCGAGGTGGTGGAGATTACCTGAATCAACTGGGCATGACGACCTTCTACGGTCCGTCGGTTATGGCCGGACTGGCGCAGATGAACCATCTGCCGCTTGGACCATCCTGCAAAGAAGCGCTGTTGCGGAAGGGAGCTTGTGGGGCGGATGCATCGAGGTGCTGGAATTCATGAAGGCGACAAAGTACTGGCCGAACGAATCGTTCTGGGAGAGCAAAATCCTGTTCTTTGAGACCTCGGAAGAGAAGCCATCGCCAAGACAAGTCGGGTATATGCTGCGAAATTATGGCATGCAGGGTATTTTTTCGCGCGTGAACGGCATGATCTTCGGAAGAGCGAAGGACTATACGGAAGCGGAGAAAGCGGAGCTTAACCAGATCATTCTCGATTTGGCGCAAAAGGAATTCAGAGCTTCCCAGCTTCCAATAGTCGTAGACTTCGACTTCGGACATACAGATCCTAAGCTGCTCTTGCCGCTTGGTGGAAAGGCTCGGTTAGATGGGATTGCAAACGAAATCATATTGCTCGATAGTCCGTTTTGCTAATTAATGCGCGGATTCCGCATGCTCCCTGTGAATCGGGACGGCAATGCCATTGTTGCCGCTGACGGGGTAGATAAGAATTTGCAGATTATCTTGCTCAGTAATCGGCTCGTTGCATATTTTGCAGGTGACAAATCCTCTTTCGACGATTGCCAGTTTCACTTGCCGAATCACTTCTTCGCGGCTTTCCATGGAGTCAATCGAGCCTTCTACATAGGCGATATCATTTGCGATTGGGTTTGACGGCTTGTCCATATGAGAATCACTCCTTACGCTTTTCTTTTATTTGTATACAGATCGTTCGGCAGATATGCCTAAATATGCGGGGAGTAACGTTCGAAACGCTTCGATCACAGAAATCAGGGAGAGCAATTAGGCTTCGTGTCTCTAATTATCGATGCAGTGAAGGCATAGTATGATGGATGGCAATATTTCCATGGATACAAAGAATTGCGATTGAAAGCTGGATTGAAATAACCAGCTTTTTATTTTTCGCTTTACATGCAACCATAAAGTTGCATATAATAAGCGTATGGACAAACTATTCAAAGCACTTGCGGATGGAACGCGCAGACAATTGCTAGACATCTTGTTCGCGAATAATGGCCAGTCCTTATCTGAGCTTTGTGCTCAAATGACAATGAGCAGGCAGGCTGTGACCAAGCATTTGTTGCTGCTGGAAGAAGCGAACCTTGTGACTGTCGTGTGGCATGGCCGCGAGAAGCTCCATTATTTAAACCCGGTGCCTATCGGAGAAATTTATGAACGTTGGATCGGCAAGTTTGATCGTCACCGAATCGAAGCTTTACACAATCTGAAGCAAGCATTGGAGGAGGATTCTAAGCATGAATAAAGCATCATTCGTGTACACGACTTACATCGCTACGACGCCAGAGAAGCTATGGGCTGCATTAACAAATGGCGAGTTCACCAAGCAATACTTTTTCGGACGGGAAATTATTTCAGACTGGCAAGAAGGTTCTGAGTTCAAGCTTATGATTAAGGACAAGATCGAGCATCATGGCGTGGTTCTTGTGAGCGATCCTTATCGAATGCTTTCTATGACTTGGAGTGTCAAGGACGGAGAGAGTGAACGATTCTCGAAGGTTACTTTTGAGCTGACTGCGCTCGAACAAACCATGAAATTAAAGCTCCTGCACGAGGATCTGCTGGAGAAGGATATTCGCGAGGATAATGGCAAGATGGATGGATTTAATACGGGATGGCCGGTCATTCTCAGTAACTTGAAGAGTTTGCTTGAGACAGGTATGAAGCTTCCAGCCTTTTAAATTCTACAAACGAGGTGTGAAAATTGGAGAAGAATAAAGTAAATTATTCCGTTAAACATTCAGGGGCTTTTTCGAACTTTGGAGAGGTCACAGAAGGTATGCTTAAAGGCAAGATTTTCTTGAAAGAAGCATTAGGCCTTACCGGCATGGAAGTGTCCCTGAATAATCTTCCGCCTAACGGTGAGGTTGGGGGAAAGAAGCCGAAGTCAAATAAAAATGAACGGCCTAACAAGCAGAGACATGTTGGCTTCATTTTCAGAGATGTATAGGACTCAAACGAACAAACAGCGTATATAGGAGGACTTCATGGCTTGGAGCAAACTGAAGCAGAATCTGGAGAGCTTTCTGTATCCGGGGTTAATTGGAAAAGTGGAATACGGCTCAACCAGCTACCGCTATTTGCCCGGCAAAGCGGGACAATGCTATCTTACGGTAGATAAACGAAAGATTCTCAATATGAATGATGCGTCCAATATAATCAAGTGGTACCAGTCTGAGCAAGATATCAAGAATGATCCGGCTATTCGGATTGGGATCGGGAATGAAGATATAGAAGCCGTTCGGAAAGAAATGAAAGGACCCGTTCCGGAGGAGCGGCTGCGCATCATTGCGGAGAGCAGAAAAAAAGCAAAGCTCGCCAAAGAGCTGATGACTGCACAGGCAGAGCTGTGCAAATCGGATTTTAGGACTGCGGCTACGGCGTTCTTGTCTGCTCCGTTAGAGAAGAGCCTGGAGAGTCAGGATATCTTGTTGAACATTTTAGCCTTGATCGATAAACGAATGGGGCGGAAACGAATAATAAACTTAGCGGAAAAAATGAAGCTGAAGCATCCCATTGTGCAATACTTTTATGAGCTGCGGTTGAGCGTTTTATAATTTTCATAAGCTCGTCGTATGCCCTTGCAGTTCATATACAGCTACAAAGGCTGACCGGCAAGTATGCCGGTCAGCCTTCTCTTAAATGGGAAAGCTGCTCAGATCGTCTGAGCGGTAAAGGATGGTTCTGCTGTCCACAACTTGCGCTCCGGAATCAAAGCCAAATGTATCGTGGTGAAAGGGCTCGAAAAATCTTATTTCAAGCGAATAGGGGGGAGCGAAGGCAGTGAACGGCTCGATCTCCTTCATTCTGGCTACCGAACGATAAGCGCCTTCCCGAATAAGCCGGCAAGCTTCTTCCGAGTCCAGGTGAATGGCGGATTCCAGACCTGTGCCTTGCTTCACGGCGACTGTTTCCATGTTAGGAATCAATGCTTTGGCTTCCAGCACGGCTTTGTCGTCACCGGACAGGAAGATAACCGGAACGCCTTGCAAGCCCGCAGCCAGCGCCCGACATCCGAACTCGCCGACAAATATACCATTTAATTTGTAATAGGCAATTCCAGTAGAGGAATAGGTATGGCATAAGGGAGCATGGAACGCTCCAGCCATCGCATGCTGGCCGACAAACAGCACCGCGTCGAAATCCCGCAGGTTCCAATAAGGCTTGTCTTTGACCGTGTTCGGGATAAGTTGCCCGCCTGTAATCGTTTGTCCGATTAATCCTCCCGGACCATGTCCATCCCATACGATGATTTCGGCAGCGGGATCCATTTCTCGAATTCCTTCCATACACGCATTCACCTCTAATGCTAGTTGTTTCATGGATTTTGACTTGGCTTTGACATCGTTTGTGCGAGTTTCCGTGAATTTTTCGACCCCGGCAGGGCCCTCCAAATCGGTTAATAGAAAAAATTTCATTTGATTACCGCCCTTCTTTTAATCTAGCTTGGATATAGAATCCGAAACATTGGATTCGAAATGAATATCCCGGTATTCTGTAGGGGTTGTTCCCACATATTTTTTGAAAATACGAATAAACGGCGTCGGATCCGAGTATCCTACTCGCTCCGTTATTTCTCTGATCTTCAATTCGGTCGTTCGCAGCATAAGCTTGGCCTGATCTACCCGAATTCGATTGAGATAATCCTTGAAGTTATTGCCGGTGTTCTCTTTGAACAGGGTAGAGAAATAGCTTTTGGATATGTTATATTGCTGCGAAATCGACTCCAGCGAGATATCCTCCTTGTAGTTTTCATGCATATAGTGAATAACCTGTTGAACCGTCCTGTCCTGATGCTGGATCTCCTGAACGGGATTCAAATGGGCTAAGACCTCCTCCAATAGCTGCTCCAATAGGCGAACAAACTCGTCATAAGTGAAGCAGTAAGGGATTGATCGTTCGAATGATGTGAATAGTTCGTCCTCCCAACGCGCTTGGGGCAAGCAAGACTTGAGCTTTCTCATGACCAAACGGGTGAAATCGATGATTTGCTCGATGGACGACTCTTGGCTTTCCATTCTTGTTAGCTGCTGTTTTATCCAAGAGAGCGCGTCATCCCGTTTATGGTACGTCACGTAATTCATTAAAAACTGTTCTTGCACAGGATTGATCCATAGAACATTTTTCTTCATCTTCTTTGTGAAAAATTGGACGGACTCGCCAAGCGTTCGCTGACTGACCAAGCTTTTTGTTTGCTCGTACGCCTTCAATAAATCGGATGAATGCTTGTATGTTGCGCTTATACCGATTGTCGTTAAGAAATAGTCGGCATGAAGGTCCAACGCTTGCATCAATTCGTTCAGATACCCCCTCTCGGTCTCAAGAGGGGGATTCTTCGTGAACAGCAAGGAAACAATATGCTCCTGATCCATCTGGAAGGTGAGCGTATCCGGTTGCCGCTTATCCAGACTCGAGCGAATAAACTCACAAATGGAAACTTTGTTCGATGTCATTCTCAAATTGGTTTGCATCGGATTGCGGAAATGCAGTTTGAAGAGAACGACAATGAAAGGATTGTCCTTGAAATGGTAGGCGTTGCTCCTTGAATCATCCGGGCTGACGGCTCGAAGCTGATTGCCATAAGCGTAATACTTCAGCAGAGACTCTGACTCGGAAATAAATCGATCCGTTTCCCTTGATTTCTGGACAAGATTATGCAAGTGATTGTAAATGTGTTGAAATTCACGAATTCCGCTTGAAACCGGTTGTGTGCGATTTCCGCTGACGAAGCTGAGCATTCGCTTGATCGGAGCATGAATCGACAAGCTGACCCAAGTTGACAGGGCTAAACTAATAGCAACCGATCCGAGCACAATCCATAGCAAAACCCAATTCATTTGAGAGATCGGCTTTTCTACCGCGGTATTCGGAATTCGACTGGAATACGTAATTCCGGTTCGTGTTCCTTCTATATGAAATAAATAGCTGTCTTCCTTGTTTAAGACTTCCTTGTTGTCTGATCCTCCGGTTTGATAGAGAATCGAATTTTCCGTCTCCATTTTAAATTGCTGATCGGAGGATTGGCCGTACAAATGCTGATAGGCATGAGCGGCATGAATAAACGCAATGAAATAAAAGTCGGGAATATGCTTGTTTTTTACAACGACAGCTAGTGTTTGCGTATCTCGATAATGAGAAGGCGCAACTTTCAAAACAAAGCTTTGATCGAACCAGTCTTGCCAAACAGATCCCGTTTGGTCGTCAAACAATGCATACTTGTTGAACAACATGGAAGCCTCGCTTGTCCCGCCAGGAGCAATGACTGCGGATGGATGGTCCAAAACCAAATAAATCGATTCCAAATAGAGCTGTGAATGCGCTTGAACTTCTTGATTCAGATCATCCATCACAATTAATACGTTCAAGGATGAAATATTTGCCGAATCCGGAGGAAGAGAACGCAAATCCTTATTAAGCGTCTGAACAGACTGTTTGGCGTACAGTCCCATTAAGATATTCTGGATGTAAGTAAACATTTCTTCGTACTTTTCCATCGTGTTTTCCAAATGATCTTGATTATAGGTGATAATGCTCTCTTTGTATTCGGATTTCATATAATTGGTAGATAGAAGATAAAAAAACATCATCACGAGAATAATAATGAGAAAGCCGGAGAGCAGTCGTATGAAAAACGATTTGGTTATCATCTTCTAAATCACCATACCTTCTTTGGATTTATCGTATTTTTATTCGATCATCAAAGTTTTGTACGGGAATTCATGAAAAGATCGCATTTACGCCTCATTTTATACTGGCTAATATGGGGGTGTACCTTGCGGAATCGGGATTTGAGAACTAACTATAAACGCAAATTCCGAATTGTGCAACGACAAAAAAGTCGTGTCAAAAAAAGAAGGGAGTGTTGGCAAGTGAAAAAAAGAGCGTTGGTTTCATTGGCAATGGCCGGAATGATGATGCTGTTGTTATTGTCCGCATGCAGTAATTCTTCAGACAATAACGAATCGACAACCAGTCAAAAAGAGAATGAGGAAACAAGCAATCAAACGAATCGGGAAGCAAACGATGGGACAAGCTGGAGGCTGGAAGAGCCGGCAACCATAACAATGCTTCTGCAATCTCCTTATTGGAAAGAGGATACTCCAGTCTATCAATGGATCAAAGACGCAACGAACATTACAATGGAACCGACTATACCGGCCGGGAATTATGACGATGCTTTTTCTTTAACGATGGCGGGAGGAGATATTCCGGATATCCTGTACGCCATGAACACGACAGCGGTAAATAATTATGGACGACAAGGAGCTTTTATTGATTTCAACGACTATATCGATCAAATGCCGAACTTGAAAAAATATTGGGATGCGGATCAAGCCACCAATAAACTCAGAGTCAGCTCTTCCGATGGAGCTACCTATTTGGCCGTCGTTGACGGGAGCACGGATGGAAGCACAAGAGGATGGATTTACCGCAAGGATATATTCGAGAAGGAAGGCATTAGCCCCCCAAAGACGTATGACGAGTTGTATGAGGTGCTGAAGTCCTTAAAACAGAAATATCCGGATTCCTACCCGCTGTCCTTCCGCGGAGGACTCTCCTTCATTGATTATATCTTGTCGCCTACCTTTGGCACTTATGATGAGGTTTATCGGGATTTGGACACAAGAGAGGTGAAATTCGGACCTGCAACCGACGGGTATCGTCAATTGCTTGACTATTTGCATAAATTCAATGAAGAAGGTTTAATGTCTCCGGACTGGTTGACGGTGTCGGCAGAGCAATGGATTGAACGCATGACGACGGACAAGGCATTCATTACATTCGATTTCCTGACCCGTGTCATTTCGCTTAATGACAGCTACGGCTCAGACGTGCTGGCTCCTATGGATCCGCCGCTTGGAGCAGGAGAGAAAGCGTATATGCCGAAAGCGGATGTTGCGACCTTCGGATTCGCAGTAAACAAGAATGCCAAGCATTTGGACGCTGCTCTGCATTATATTGATTTCTTGTTCTCGGACGAGGGAATGGAGCTTGTGAGCTGGGGGCCGCAAGGAGAAGGCCATGTAGTGGTGAATGGCAAGAAGCAGCTTGCAGACCAGAATTATCGCGCCAATCTGGGCGTCATGCAGTTTGGCTCCTACGGACGATTCGATTATGATTCCGTTCTCACTACAATGTCAGCGGATTTTGCAGAGCGCTACAAAGGCTACAGCAGCTTTAATTGGCCGGAAGCGGTACAAGCCCCGCCATTCACAGCCGAAGAGAGCGGCATTACGAATTTAAAGTATGTTGATATTACGAAATATGCGGAAACCAATGCGGCCAAATTCATATTAGGCGATCGTCCTTTATCCGAATGGGACAAGTATGTTCAGGAATTGGACGCAATGGGCTTGCAGGACGTGCTGGATGTGTATGAAAAAGCCTGGGATCGATTGGGAAGCAAGTAAGCAAGAGAAGCGAGAGCATTGGAAGGGGGTGGAGTTTTGCTGCATCGTTTGAAACGAGATAAAATCCTGTTGCTTATGCTCGCTCCCGGATTGATACATCTGATCCTGTTCAAGTATTTGCCGATGTTCGGGATCATCATCGCATTTAAGCATTACAGCGTTTTTACAGGCATCTGGGAAAGTCCATGGGCGGGGCTTCATTATTTCCAACAGTTCTTCAACATGCCGGCTGCCTATGAGCTTATCAGGAATACACTGCTGCTTGGTTTGTACAACATCGTGTGGGGCTTCCCGGCCCCCATTATCCTGGCGATTCTGTTAAATGAGATTCGAGTAAACGGGTTCAAACGAATCATACAAACCTTGACGTATCTGCCTCACTTTGTATCGGTTGTTGTTCTAATGGGGATGGTGACCATGTTCCTGTCCCCGGTGGACGGTCTCATTAATGTGATCCTTCAATGGATTGGAGTGAAACCGATTGCTTTCATGCAGGAAGCGTCATGGTTCCGGACCGTCTTCGTTACTTCCGGGATCTGGCAGGAAATCGGCTGGGGATCCATTATTTATCTTGCTGCTTTGACCGCAATCAGTCCAAGTCTCTATGAAGCGGCTGAAATCGACGGAGCATCGAGGCTTCGCAGAATGATTCATGTTACTTTACCCGGAATCATGCCAGCCATTATTATTCTGTTCATTCTCCGAATCGGCAACCTGATGGAGATGTCCGGAGGGATGTTCGAGAAGGTATTCCTATTGCAGAACCCGGCTACGCTTGAGGTGTCGGATGTGCTTACGACCTATGTATACCGGATTGGACTCGTCAGCGGCAATTTTAGCTATGGCGCATCCATCGATATGTTTACGGGCGTAGTTGGACTTCTTCTTATCGTCGGTACGAACTATTTCAGCAAGAAAGTCGGGGAAGGCAGCCTATGGTGAATCAAAGGAAGTACACATGGTTCGATATTGTCAATATCAGTCTGTTAAGCATTGCCGGTCTGACGATGATCTATCCTTTTGTGTATATGCTTGCCGTATCGATGAGCGACTCCTATTTCGTCGCCCGCAATGATGTGACGATTTGGCCGAAAGGCTTTACCTTGTCGGAATACAAAATCGTGTTCAACAGCTCGGAAATATTGCGAGGCTATGGCAATACGATCCTCTACACCGTAGCAGGCACTTTGGTCTCACTGCTTTTGACCTCGCTTACGGCCTATCCGTTAGCGAACAAAAACTTGTTATTCGGAAAATCGATTACGCTCTTATTTGTCTTCACCTTAATGTTCAATGGCGGACTTATTCCAACATTTCTGGTCGTTCGCGAACTTGGCATGATGGACAGTATTTGGGCCATGATTCTGCCGAGCGCGGTGAGCGCATGGTTTATGTTCATCATGCGCACCGCCTTCCAAGGCATTCCGCTAGAGTTGGAAGAGTCGGGACGCATCGATGGACTAAGCGATTTCGGCATCTATTGGCGCATCGCGTTGCCATTGTCAAAAGCAATGCTCGCGACGATTGCGTTGTTCGTCGCCGTGAGTATTTGGAACAATTATATCTCTGCTTTATTGTATCTGCGCGACAGCAGACTGTATCCGCTGCAGGTTGTCATTCAGCAGCTCCTGCTGCAAGGCAAGCAGAATATGGATGTTGGCGTAGACTCGGAGGCGGATTTAAGCTTCAAATTTGCGACCATTATTGTAGCGACTGCGCCAATTCTGACCTTATATCCGTTTCTGCAGAAGCATTTTGTCAAAGGTGTGCTGATCGGGTCAGTGAAAGGTTAGCTCATCGCCATACATTCTTAGGAGGCGAATCGAATATGCCGATAGGCACAGCATTTCCAGCAGAAGCGCTTACTCTTGTCGATGCCGGATCAGGCAGGACTGTTCGGCAATGGACTTCTGCGAAAGCGAACAGCTATCCCCTCTATTATTTTATTCCGAGCATCACTCGCGAGAATGATTATCTTGTTTTTCACAGCGAGAGATCCGGATGGGTGCAGCTCTATCGAATGAGTCTGCAAACCGGAGAAATTGCGCAACTGACAGAGGGTCGTACCTTGGATTCCGGTTGGGCCGTCTTCTGCGAGCATCATTTGCGCGGCATATACAATCACTTGAGCGCATTAAACCAAACGCGTCGGGAAGTCTATTACTTCCAGGACGAAGAGCTTCGTTGCACGCATCTGGATACGCTTAAAAACAGCCTGATTTATACAATACCGGGTCGAATTTCAATTGGACAAAGCGGATTCTCGGAGGATGGGAAATGGTTTGTGTTCGTCCATGCCGATCGTCAAATATTCAAGGAAGCCGTCATGGAGCGAGAGGCCTTGGAAAATATGAGGCTGGAGGCTGATTTCATTGGATGGCGCAATAAAATCCCTTCCACAATCGGACTCATTCATACCGAAACCGGTGAATACAAAGAAGTCATCGCATTGGACTATCATGTTCATCACGTCATGTTCGCAGGCAATCGAATCGTAGTGAATCATCCCAAAAACCATCCAGGCATGTGGATGATGGAGATGGATGGAAGCGGGGTGCGCGAACTGCGTCCAGATCCGGATAATAAAGGCGTAAACCATCAGGTGATTACGGAACGAGGCATTTATTACGAAACGATGGCCAAGGTGAACGAAAAGGGTGAACGAATAGTCAGAATCGGCAAATATGATTTGCAGACGGATTCCTACGAAGAAATTGGACTGACAGGGCTTGGCTATGCCCACACCGGTTGGGACCCTGCGGGCAACTTCCTGTTCTTCGAAAATATGCTCGGTATAAACGGCGAGGAGGGGCATGAATTATTCGCTTTGCACTATCCGAAAGATCCGCAACGCACGAAACGCAATGTGCTAAGAACGATGCCAGCCATACGAAGAGGACAACGGTTCCACGGACATCCCTTCTTGTCCCCGGATCGCAAATGGCTCTTTTACACGGAGGTGGTAGACGGCTATTCGCAGGTTTGCGCGGTAGATGTCCATGATCTTGTTGATCTGAATGAATATTGGGATGCCTGATTCAAGCAGGCTTCCCGACTGGGGGTGGAGGAATGAGGTTTGGCATATGCGCGCCGATCGAATACGCTTCTATCGTCCATGAAGCGGGAGCGGATTATATGGAATGCAGAGTGACTGATCTGCAGCCCCTTTCGCCGGATCATGAAGTCCGTGATCTATTGCAAGTCTACAAGGATAGTCCGATTCCTATTGAAGCTTTCAATATATTGCTGCCATCTTCCATGAAGCTGGTTGGTAATGATGTCAATTGGGACGAAATCGATCGCTATCTTAGCACGGCAATGGATCGAATCGGCATCATTGGCGGAAAGACGGTTGTGTTCGGCTGCGGAGGAGGCAGGATGTGCCCGGACTCCTTCTCCAAGTCAGACGCTGAGGAGCAGATCATTGCATTCCTGAGAATGATCGGAGGGCATGCGCAAAGGAATGGCGTTACGGTCGTGATTGAAGCTTTAAGTCGAACGATTTCCAATACAATCAACAGCTTGACCGAGGCTGTGCTGACGGCTGAGGAAACCGCGATGAATGCCGTTCAGATTCTCGCGGATCTCTATCACATGCGCAAGGATGGAGAAGACTTCAACCATATTGTCAGGTACAAGGATAGAATCAGACATATTCATCTGTCTGACCAGAGCATGGCGCCACGAACGGGCAATGAAGTGCTGAATCGATTTACAGACAGCATTAAGAGATCCGGTTACGATGGCCGGATATCCATTGAATGCAAGCTTTCCGATGTAGAAAGCGGTGGGAAAGCCGGCATTTCATTCCTGCGCAACACCTTTGCAAACGACTAATTTTTCCGGAGGTACTTTCAAATATGGATGCAATTGAATCTCATTCCTGGCAAGCCCGTTGGATATGGTCTGACGGAGAGCGAAGTCCGCGAAATGAATGGCTGATGTTTCGAAAATCATTTGAACTGGATTCGACAGCCGATATGGCGGATACCGAACTGAAGATTACAGCTGACTCCAGATATGTTGTCTTCCTCAACGGCAAGAAGCTGGGCTTCGGTCCTGTGCGATCATGGCCTAAGCAATTAGCCTATGACTGCTATTCGGCAGGTCAATTGTTAAAACCGGGTAAAAATACGATCGCAGTACTGGTCATGCATTGGGGCGTAACGAATTTCGCTTATTTCCGCGGAAGAGGAGGCTTATTGGCGGAGTTGATCAATCGTACAAGCCCGAATGGGTCATATGCGATTGTGAAATCAGACGACTCCTGGAGCTGGACGAAGCCTGATGGCTATGACTCTCGCGCTGTGCGGATGTCGGTTCAGCTTGCTTTCGCAGAAGTCATCGATGGACGCAGCTGGGATGAGAATTGGATGGCTGTTGACTTCGATGATCGCAATTGGCTTGCGGCAAATGTAATAGGAGATGTCGGTATGGAGCCGTGGTCGAATCTGCAGCCCCGAGATATTCCGTTCCTGACCGAGGAGCCCGTCTATCCGAGGAAATTGCAAGCCGTGCACAATGTGAAAGCTGATCAGATTTGGGCAACAGTGGACATCGCCAATCATATGATGCCGGAGACAACCTGGCATCTCGGTCCTTGTTTTTTCTCAGGCTATATGGCGACGATGCTGCATGCTGAAGAAGAGACAAGCGCAACGATCTGTTTCCTGTACGGGGTGCCGAGTGCGCCGCTGTTCGTAACCTTGAATGGAATGGCTATTGATCCGGATTCCTATGAGCGAGACGATGTGAATCTCTATATAAACGTTGCATTGAAGCAAGGAGACAACTTCTTTCTGGTGGATGTTTCCGGCGCGCATCGACCTATGCTTCAATGGTCAATCGGCATTAAGGCGAATGCTTCCGTTCAATTCGTCTCGCCTGTTGACGGTTCGACGATGAACGGCGAATGTGAGCATTCTCCTTTTATTGCAATCGGACCTTTCGAAGCTGTTGATCATCAGAACCCGTTAGGCCCCAAGCCGGTCTTGGGTAGAGATCATCCCGATGAATTAGCCGTTCGAACGATTCAATCATGGCCGGAATTAGCCGTCTCCATGAAGGAATGGATCTCTTCTGTGCCTTCCAGCCTCGTAACGGATGTCCATGTATTGGGACAATGCTTGTGGAAGGATACCATTGCCAGAATTTCTCCGGATAAAAGGATGGAACAGCTCGTTATTCCTTCTGCAGACAAGGCGGTCATCGAGACGAAGCAAGGAGAGGATATCGAGATCATCATTGATTTCGGCGAACAACGAAGCGGATATCTGTCCTTCGCTGTGGAGGCTTCGGCAGGCACGATTCTGGATTTCTACGGCTACGAGTTTCAAGATGAACGGGGCATTCAACACACGTATCGCTTAAACAATACGTTGCGATACATGTGCCGTGACGGCTTTCAGAGTTATGAATCCTTCGTCAGCCGCGGCTTTCGATATTTGATGTTAACGGTTCGAGGCAATGGGGAAGCCGTGCGTTTCCATGATCTGAAGCTCATTCAATCTCATTATCCTGTCGCGGATACAGGCGAATTCCAATGCTCGGATGATCGGTTGAATCGGCTATGGGAAATTTCCCGACGAACGGTCAAGTTATGCATGATGGATACCTTCGTTGATTGTCCGACTTATGAGCAGGCTTATTGGGTTGGAGATGTGAGAAATGTTTCGTTGACGCACTATTATTTGTTCGGAGACGAGCAAATTGTTGAACGCTGTCTGCGTCTGGTGCCCGGATCACGCGATCAAAGTCCTTTATATTGCAGTCAGGTGCCAAGCGGATGGAATAACGTCATTCCGAACTGGACGTTTCTATGGATCATCGCGTGCGAAGAGTTCGTTCACAGGACGGGAAAAACCGCCTTCGCCGTGGATATTCTTCCCGATATGGCTTATACGATCGCGCATTATTTGAATTATCGGACTGACGAAGGCTTGCTCGAGATCGATGCCTGGAATTTGCTTGACTGGGCGCCGATTGATCAGCCGGACAGCGGAGTAGTAACGCATCAGAATATGCTGTTAGTGAAGGCGCTTGCCAGCGCGGCTTATGTTGCCAGGGAAGCGGGAAGACAGGATTTGGCGGCGGATTTTGCAGAGCAGGCGAATCATTTGAAGCGCGCGATCAATAAGCATTTATGGTCGGAGGAGCATCAAGCTTATATCGATTGTATTCATGCGGATGGAAGACGTTCCGACATACTCAGCATGCACAGCCAAGTCATGGCTCTGCTGTGCGACATTGCTGAACCGACGCGAAAGACCGTATTACAGCGGTACATGACGAGCCCGCCATCGTCGTTTGTTCCGTTCGGCAGCCCGTTCATGTCGTTCTTGTATCACGAAGTGCTGGCGGAGCTAGGGTTAATCAAAGAAATTGTTGACGATATACGAAACAAGTGGGGAATTATGCTGGAATACGACGCCACGACTTGCTGGGAAACCTTTCCGGGACGGAAAGAAGCAACCTATGGAAAAACCTTGTCCCGCTCTCATAATCACGCATGGTCGGCTGGACCAGGCTATTCACTTCCCAAGTATGTGCTGGGTGTACAAGCCATGTCATCCGGATTTCGACAAGTCGTCGTCGCTCCTCAGCCCGGCGGTTTGACTTGGGCTAATGGCAAAGTGCCAATTCCTGGAGGAGATGTTGTGGAAGTTCGCTGGCGGGCAACGCCGGATAAGAAGATGGATCTGACCATTCATGCGCCGTCCCATGTGCAAATTAATCCCGAGCTTCCGAGTGGATTTACAGGAGAGATACGGGTCATTGACTATTCATAGAAATGGGAGGTTATAGGATGAATACGCTTAAAATTGGCATGATTGGGCTGGATACCTCGCGTTGCGAAGCCTTCGTCAAAGTTCTGAATGATGAGCGGCATCCCTTTCATGTACGGGGCGGCAAGGTTATAGCAGCTTTCCCCGGCGGCTCGAAGGATTTCGAGAAGAGCTATACCCGAGTAGACGACATTACGAAGCGATTGACAGAACAGCATCAATTGCAAATTCAGGCATCACCCGAAGCAGTCGCCGCAGCAAGCGATGCCATCTTGCTGACTGCGGTGGACGGCCGCACTCATCTCGAATTGCTAACGAGGATAGTGAAATATGGAAAACCCGTCTTCATTGACAAACCATTCGCGGTAGACAGCAAGGAAGCAATCAAGATGTTTGGGCTTGCCGCCTATTACGGCACGCCGTTAATGAGCTCTTCTTCGCTGCGATATGCGGCTTCCTTGGAAGAGCTGTTGAAGGATAATGATGCGGTAGTCATTGGTGCAGACAGCTTTGGCCCGATGCCGATCGAGGAAACGCAGGGCGGTTTGTTCTGGTATGGCATTCACGCTGTTGAGATGCTCTATCGCGTATTGGGGGCAGGCTGCGTTCATGTTCAAGCGACAACCAATGAGGATTACGAATTGGTGACTGGCGTGTGGAAGGATGGAAGAATGGGGACTGTGCGGGGTAACCGATTGGGCAATGACGAATTCGGAATAACGGTTCACCGGATGAACGGAACGCAATTCGGCTTGATCAGCGATCAGAATAAACCCAAATATGTATCCATGATGGAGGCGGTCATGCGCTTTTTTCAGAATCGGAAATCTGCCATTGATCCATTAGAGACAATCGAAGTCGTTCGCTTCCTGGAAGCGGCCAACGAAAGCCGATTGACCGGGCAAAGGGTGCAATTGCAGGCGAAGGAAAACAGAGAAAAACGATAAGGTAGAGCAGGAGCGTGGCAAAGTGATTATTGGTGTGCCCAGAGAAATAAAAAACAACGAATACCGGGTGTCGATTACACCGGGAGGCGTTCAAGCTTTGACAGCCGCAGGGCATCGTATCCTGATAGAGAAGGACGCTGGACTTGGAAGCGGATTTCCAAACGCTGCCTATGAGGCTGAAGGCGCGGAAATCATTGCTTCTCCGGCAGAGGTATGGAAACGTTCAGAAATGATTGTAAAGGTGAAGGAGCCTCTTGAGTCCGAATGTAACTATTTCCGGGAAGGACTCATTCTGTTCACTTATCTGCACTTGGCTTCATCGCCGCGGTTAATACAGGCGTTGCTGGAATCTAAAGTTACGGCTTATGCTTATGAAACGATTCAACTATCGGACGGCTCTCTGCCGTTATTAATGCCTATGAGTCAAATTGCAGGACGAATGTCCGTACAAATCGGAGCGCGTCTGCTGGAGAAATCCTCAGGCGGACCCGGCGTTCTTCTGGGAGGAGTGCCTGGAGTGCCTCCAGCGCATGTTGTCATCATCGGCGGAGGCGTTGTCGGCACATGCGCTGCTGAAATGGCTGTCGGATTGAGAGCCAAAGTGAGCATCCTGGACAATAATCCTCTTCGATTAAAGCAGCTGGACGAGCAATTCTCGGGCCGAGTGACGACCATCATGTCAAATGAATACAATATTCGTCAATATGTATCCGAAGCGTCTCTGTTAATCGGCGCCGTGCTGCTCCCGGGCGCAAAGGCGCCGAAACTGGTAACGGAAGATATGGTGCGCCATATGCAGCCTGATGCCGTAATTGTCGATGTTGCCATTGACCAAGGCGGCTGTATTGCGACGATGGACCGGATGACAACTCATGACCAGCCGACGTTCCGCAAGTATGATGTTATTCATTATGCCGTAGCAAACATTCCGGGCTCTGTGCCGAGAACATCAACTGCGGCGTTGACAAATGCTACTCTTTCCTATATTTCAAAGCTTGCGGATAATGATGGCGGAGCATTTCAGGAATTTGATCGGTCGCTGTATGGCGGCTTGAATATTCATAATGGCAAGATCATCAATCAAACAATTAACAGATGAGGAGTCGGTATAAGATGAGTACACAACAAAAAATAAAGGTCGGAATCATTGGACAAGGTCGAAGCGGGCGCAATATTCATGCCAAGCTGCTTTCGCAAATGCCGGAGCACTATGAAATTATTGCCGTTTCTGATCCGCATGAGCCGTTTCGCCAAGCGGCCGAGAAAGACTTCGGATGCGAATCCTACGTTGATTACGGTCAAATGTTAGCCCGCAAGGATATCGATCTGATTGTGAACGCTTCGCCAAGTCATTTGCATGTTCCGCTTACAATCGAAGCGTTGAATGCCGGCAAGCATGTAATATGCGAGAAGCCGCTTGCGCGCGCATCCAGCGAAGTGGATGAATTGATTCGAACAGCTGAAAAGACGGGGAAGAAGCTGACTGTATTTCAGCAAGCGCGATTTTTACCGCATTTCGAACAAATATGCAAGATTATCGACTCGGGGGTACTCGGCCGCATTAGCATGATTCGAATTGCGACGAACAGCTTTTCCCGGCGCTGGGATTGGCAGACGCTGCAGGAATACAATGGGGGGACTCTATTGAATACATGTCCGCATTCCATCGACCAGGCTTTACATCTTCTTGGCGATGTGGATCCCGAGGTTCTGTGTCGACTTGACCGCATGAACACCTTTGGCGATGCGGAGGATTTCGTGAAATTGCTTCTGCATAAACCCGATTATCCAATCATTGATCTGGAAGCTTCCAATTGTGATGCGTTCAAAGGCCCAAGCTATCATATTGACGCGCAATATGGCGGACTTGTCAGTTATCAAGACTCGATCAGCTGGAAATATTACAAGCCGGAAGAAGCTCCCCAACAGAAATTAATTCGAGAGCCATTGAAGAATGCTGACGGAAGCCCGGCATTCTGCACTGAAAATCTTAACATGCACGAAGAATCATGGGTTCCTTCAGAGGAGCAAAAGAATGCTTTGCAATATGCGGGGAAGAAGCTTTATTATCAGTTATACGGAGCGCTTGTTCATGATACGGAAGTGCCGGTAACCGCTAAGCAAGTTCGCAGGCAGATTGCAGTCGTGGAGAAATGCCATGAGCAGAATCCATTGTCTCGATTGGACCGTTAAGCTGTATCTCTGATACACAATCTCCCTTCTTCAACCGCTCAGGCTTTGAGTAGAGGAGGGAGATTCATTCTATTTATTCACAATTGAAAAAATGCTTGGAAGGCGGGGGAACGATGTTGCAAGATCGAATTGGTGTGATTAGCGATGAAGTATCTTCCAATTTCATTGAAGCTTTGGATTGGATTGTCGCGGAGGGATTGAAATTCGTAGAGCTCAGAGTGGTGAACGGCACGAACATTGCAGCCGTTTCGGACGAAGAGCTGTGTTTTGTGAAACAAGAAGTGGAGAAGCGGAAATTACAGGTGACTGCAATTGCTTCTCCATTATTCAAATGCGCGCTTGATCGCTCTCGTCCCGTGTCGACGGGAGATGTATTCGGACAAGTGGAAGAAACGCCGAGGCAACACCAGCTTAAGCTGCCTCGATTATTCAAAATTGCGAAAGCATTGGGAACGAGGAATATAAGAATATTCTCGTTTTGGAGAGAGCGCGAGCCCTCGAAATACGAGGCTGAAATCATTCGTTATTTGACAGAAGCGGCTGTAATGGCGCAGAAGGAGAATATCATGCTTTTGATCGAAAACGAGGATTCCTGCAATGGAGGTTCAGCAAGAGAAGTAGCGAATTATGTGAACAAAGTGAATTCTCCCGCGCTTCGGGCGTTGTGGGATCCAGGCAATGAGGTTTTCAGTCATAATTCTCCCTATCCTGAAGGCTATCATGAAGTGAAAGACCTTCTGCATCATGTTCATATCAAAGACGCTGTTACGGATTCGCAGACGGGGAAGGTAATGGCGGTTCCGGTTGGGCAAGGCGTTGTTCCATTCGCACAACAAATCAAACAGCTTGAGGCAAACGGCTATCAAGGGCAATACGTGATTGAGACGCATTATATTCCGGAGGGCGGAACTCAGATGCAAGGTACGGCCATGTCGCTGCGGGGTTTGCGCCAAGCATTGCAAGAAATTTCTTGAATGGAAGCGCTCTTTACCGTTTTGTGCTAGGAATATACCGCCTTTAATGACCGGGATATCTTAACCGTCTGGCCATCCCCCAGACGAATCGTAAGGGTTGCTTTCCAAAGTCCGGCCATGAGAGGGATACCATCGCCTTCATAGACGCCAGGCGAGGTTTCGACAAGATCAAAGGTGTAATCCCCGCAAAGCATGCCGATCATATCCAGTTTAATCTGTAAGCTTGTTGCGTGAAGGGCGGCGTCTGCCGCATCTTGAATCGCTATTGAGAAATGATTGTCGTCAAGAACGATAGCGGGGTAATTCAATATGCTCCATGTCAGCTCACCGCCTGCAAAGGTATGCTTTGTGACAGCCGGATCCGCGGACGCCCTGGATGGAATGGCCAGCCATAGAATGAATCCGGCAACGACAGCAAGCACCAGCAGCCCGCTTATCCATTCCTTGCTGAGATATCGTTTCATATTGGCTGTCCTCCTCTTAATTAGATGTTTGAACCTGTATTGCTACTCTAATCATTACTTATGTGCGCGCAGGCTGGACATATGTCAAGTATTTAAAGATAGACAAACTATTAAATCGAGTGTATAGTTACTTCTGACAATTGGATATGGATTTCAACAGGTGTTGCGGCGTCATTGCTTGAAGAGCTCGATCCTTCCTGAGAGGATGGAAGGCGCTGCAACTTAATAGGGAAGCCGGTGCAATTCCGGCGCGGACCCGCCACTGTAAGGATAGCAAGGGATGGAAGGATGCTGTTTTCATCCTGCGCAAAAGCTGCGGCAAAATGTCACTGAGCGAAGCTTGGGAAGACGCCGACAGCTTTCATCCGAGCCAGGAGACCTGCCTGTTCGAAGAAACGCTGCAACCTACGAGGTATAGGGAGGTGTTGGAGAAGCTTTTCGCTGCGTTCGCAGTGAAAACGTTGATAGCATTTCCGGCACGATTGCTGGAGATGTTTTTTTGTATGTCCAGAAGCTGGCTAGAGAAGAATACACAGATAAAAGGGTGGATTGGAAAAATGAAAATGGATCAACTGAGATGGAAAAAAGCAATTTTGCCGGCATTAATCGCGCTTATGATGGTGTTCATGGCGGCATGCGGCGCAAATAACGATTCGAATACAAACAATAATGGAGCAAATAACGGCGGGCAAGCATCGGCAACCGTGCAGCCAACCGCTGAGAGCACGCCGGAAGCTGCGGCAGGCGCTCCGTCCGAAACGACATACCCGCTTACTGTGAAGGATGCGACGGGAACGGAGATCATCTTCGAGCAAGCGCCGACGGCTATCGTATCGCTGGCGCCGAGCGAGACGGAAACAATCTACGCGATTGGCGCCGGCGAATATGTCGTCGGAGTCGATGCATACAGTAATTATCCGGAAGAAGCGACTAAGGTGGAGCAAATTGGCGACATGACGACGAATATTGAGGCCGTTGTCGCGCTCAACCCCGATCTGGTGCTGGCTTCGCCGTCATTGAACGCGGATGCGGTCTCCAAGCTTCGCGAGCTTGGCATTGCCGTCTATGCGTCAGAGCCTAAAACCTATGACGAGACGATTGCGAAAATCGAGGAAATTGGTAAAATTGTCAACAAGAACGCGGAAACCGCAGCGGTTGCCGAGCATATGCGCCAAGTGAAGCAGGAAGTGACAGATGCCGTCAAAGGCGCTGATCCGAAGAAGGTGTACCTCGAATTCTCGCCGGGCTGGACGGTAGGCTCAGGAGAATTCCTGGATGAGCTGATTACGCTCGCAGGCGGCGTTAACATTGCGAATGGACAAGCTGGCTGGTACGAGGTGAATGCGGAGGAAGTCATCAAGGAGAATCCGCAGGTTATTATTTATCCCGATTTCGGAGAGGAGAAGAGCTCGATTCTCGCAGGCATAGAAACTCGTCCGGGCTGGGATGTCATTGATGCGGTGAAGAATAATCAGATGTTCGCCGTGACCAATGATCCGCTTGTACGCGTCGGACCTAGACTTGCAGATGGTTTGCTGGAGCTTGCGCAAACCATTCATCCCGAGCTTGTCAGTAAATAAATGAAAAGAAAACCGATTGTCATTGGAGGAGCAGCCATGCTCCTTCTTGCTGTTTCTATGATCATCAGTTTATCGATCGGGTCGGCGGGCTTGTCCTTCCTCGATGTGTGGGGCATTCTGATTCATCAGCTGCCTTGGATGCCGAGCGGTACCGGGGAATGGTCGAAGGGGGAAATCGCCATTGTGACTCAGGTGCGGTTGTCCAGGGTTCTTCTTGCTGTGCTCGTCGGCGCTTGTCTGGCTCTTGCCGGAACAGGATTTCAGGGAGTGCTGCGTAATCCGCTGGCCGATCCCTATACGCTTGGCGTCGCTTCCGGCAGCTCGGTCGGCGCGGCCTTCATCATTCTGACAGGCATGCAGCTTGCCCTCGGCATGTGGACCCTGCCGCTTGTTGCCTTCGCGACCGGAGCGGCGACCCTGCTCGGGGTTATTTGGCTGTCCCGAACGAATGGCGCCATGCAGATTGAGACTCTTATTTTGTCCGGCGTCATTATTCAATCCTTCTTGGGCTCGTTCGTGTCTCTCATGGTATCGATGTCTCAGGGCGTTGTGAATCAAATTCTGTTCTGGATTATGGGCTCGCTCGCCATGCGCAGCTGGGAGCATGTGTATCTGTTGCTGCCGTGCATAGCGATTGGCTTGCCGATGCTGCTCTATTACAGCCAGGCACTTAATCTATTCGTGCTGGGCGAGCGTCACGCGGCGCATCTTGGCGTCAAGGTGGAAAGAACCAAGCTGATTGTTCTGCTCGTCTCGACGCTGCTAACGGCGGCGGCGGTATCCGTATCCGGCGTTATCGGATTCGTAGGCCTGGTCGTGCCGCATCTGATTCGGCTTGTGATGGGCCCGGATTATCGCTATATTACGCCACTGTCCGCCATCTGCGGCGGAAGCTTCATGCTGTGGTCGGACACGATCGCCCGCATGGCGCTAAGTCCGAAGGAGCTTCCGCTTGGCGTCATTACCGCGCTGATCGGCGCGCCGTTTTTCGCCTATTTGCTGCATCGCCGCAAGAAGAATGAAGGGAGCGTCTCATCATGAGCTTGAAGCTGCGCCAAGTTTCGCAGAAAGTGCAAGGAAAGCCAGTTCTGCAAAATCTCTCGTATTCGTTCGAGTACGGCATGTTCTACGGCATTATCGGCCCGAACGGCGTCGGCAAGTCGACGCTGCTTCATCTTCTTGCAGGGACAAATACGACAGACGAGGGCGAAGTGAAGCTGGACGGACAAGCCATTGGGCAATGGGACCGCAAGGCCATGGCCAGACATGTGGCCGTATTGCAGCAAGGAGGACTGCCCGGGGTTGGCTTCACCGTTCGCGAGGTGACGGCAATGGGACGGTTTCCTTATCAGAATTGGCTCGGCGGCGAGGATGAAGACGGCGATGTCATCATTGACGAGGCGCTTCGTTCACTCGGATTATGGAAGCTGCAGCATCGCAAATTGCATCAACTCAGCGGAGGGGAGAGGCAGCGCGTAGCTCTGGCCAAGCTGATGGCGCAGAAGCCGGATATTCTGCTGCTTGATGAACCGACCACCTATCTCGATATCGGCTTTCAAGTCGGTTTGCTGGATATTGTGAGAGATTGGCAGAGAGAACGGAGCTTGATGGTCATTGCGGTACTGCATGATTTGAATCTTGCTGCGATGTATTGCGATATGTTGATCGCGCTGCATGACGGCAAATTTGCAGCGAGCGGTGCGCCTGCCGAGGTGCTGCAGCCCGAGCTTATTGAACGCCTCTATGAGACGAAGGCTATCATTGTCGAGCACCCGATGACGGGAGTGCCGCAGGTACTGTTGCAGCAGGGAGTGCAGCGTCACGAGTGATGGTCACTTCCACATGCTTACGGCAGGGTATGTATTTCGGCTGGAAGGAAGAGAGATACGATTTGAATCGATTAAAAGTAAGCTTGATTCGCAATGAGCGCGAACTGGAATAACGAGAATTGCAAGGGGGGAAGTGACAGGGATGAATGGCATGGATGCGGATGAGAGACTTCAGGCTGTATTAAAACGGATTGAAGCGCCGAACAAGGAAATGGCGGAGGAAGCGAAGCGGCGTTCCGACCACTTGACCAAGCCGCCGGGGAGCCTTGGCAAGCTGGAGCATATCGCAAAGCAAGCGGCAGGCATAACCGGCGAGCTGTGGCCGGATTTGTCGAAGCGTGCAGTCGTTGTCATGGCGGGCGATCATGGCGTATGCGCGGAAGGAATCAGCGCGTTCCCGCAGGAGGTTACCCCGCAGATGGTCATGAATTTCCTGAATGGCGGCGCGGCGGTGAACGTGCTTGCCAGGCAGGCAAGCGCCGAGGTTATCTGTGTCGACATCGGCGTTGCGGAGGAGCTCGAGCATCCGAAGCTTGTCAGCCGCAAGCTGATGAAGGGCACTTCGAATATGGCTGTCGGCACGGCCATGAGCCGTGAGACGGCAATCGCTGCAATCCTGATTGGGGTTGCCATAGTGGAAGAAGCGGTAGAAAGAGGCGTTCGAATGTTCGCAACCGGCGAAATGGGGATTGGCAACACCACGGCCAGCGCGGCGATCACCTCGATTCTGGCGGGCTTGCCGCCCGAGCATACCGTTGGCAGAGGAACAGGCATAGACGATGAAACGCTGCTTCATAAAATCAAGATCGTAGAGCGGTCGATAGCGGTTAACCGTCCCGATTCGGATGACGGAATCGACGTGCTCAGCAAGGTCGGCGGACTTGAGATAGCGGGACTGGTCGGCGTTATTCTCGGCGCGGCGGCGAATCGCTGTCCGGTCGTTATCGACGGGTATATTTCCTCGGCCGCGGCCATTGTCGCATCGCGTCTGAGTTCTCACGCGCATGCTTATATGATTGCATCGCATCTGTCTCAAGAGAAGGGTCATGGCAAACTGCTTGAAACGATCGGCCTGACTCCGCTTCTCCAGCTGGATATGAGACTCGGAGAAGGAACCGGGGCAGTGCTATGCTTCCATCTAATCGATGCCGCGCTGCTGCTGATGCAGGAAATGGCGACCTTTGACAGCGCCGGCGTATCCAAACAATAGGAGGTTCGCATTGATATGGCGATTCTAATTACCGGCGGGGCAAGAAGCGGCAAGAGCCAATTCGCCGAGCGATATGCGGCTCGCGTTGCGGATGAAGGCTATTATATTGCAACCTGCGAAGCGCTGGACGACGAGATGCGCGATCGCATTCGGATGCATCAAGCGAATCGGGAGGCATCCTCATTCGCCTGGACGTTAATGGAAGAGCCGTTGCATGCGGCGGAGCTTCTGATTCAGCTTGCAGCGCATTTCAAGGAAGGCATGGAGAGAGGCGTGTGGAAGAAGCCGCCGGCAGTGCTGTTGGATTGTCTTACGCTATGGCTGACGAATTGGCAGCTGCGGCTGGAGACGACAGATGGAGGGGAGGAAGATGCCTGCTTGGAGAACGGCAAGGCCATGGAAGGGCATCAGCTTTCTCCAGCGGAGAATGCCGTGACAGATAATAGCAAAGAGAAAGAGCCCCTTGAAACGGAGATCGAGAAGCTGACTGTCGCCATTCAGCATTATCCATACCCGCTCCTGCTTGTGACGAATGAAGTCGGAGACGGCATCGTGCCAAGCTACTCGCTGGGAAGAGCTTTCCGGGACGAAGCAGGCAGACTGAATCAACGCTTGGCTGATAGTTGCGACCGCGTGTTTCTTGTGACGGCCGGCATTCCCGTCGAGTTGAAATCGCTTGCCTTCGATTGGGAAACACTGGAATGAAGACGAGCATCGGCGAAAACCATCCACTGCGGTTGCAGCTTCAAGCCGCGGTTGCGGCGATTCAATTTCTTACGCGACTGCCCCTTCCCGTATCCGTCCCATTCGAACGTCAAGTGCTTGCCCGAAGCATCCTCTACTTCCCCCTTGCGGGCTTATTCATCGGTTTGATCGGCGCCTGCGCCTCGTGGCTTCTGGATGCAATACTGCCGCCATGGCCTGCCGCGGTTCTGCTGCTCATGCTGTTGACGGCGCTGAGCGGCGGTCTTCATCTCGACGGACTCATGGATACGGCCGACGGCGTGCTTAGCCATCGCTCCAGGGAACGAATGCTGGTCATCATGAATGATAGCAGAGTGGGGGCGATGGGAGTCATTGCGGGGGTGCTGCTGCTTCTGTTGAAGGCTTCCTTGCTTGCGGAGTGGCTGAAAGCTTATGGCAACGGGGATGCTGCCGGGTTCCCTGCCCTGCTAATTCTAGCCTGCTGCTTCAGCCGGGCATGGATGGCAATGGCCATTGTCGGCTGGCAGCCGGCGAGACCGGGCGAAGGCATGGGGCGGATGTTTAATGATGCTAAATATATATACGCTGTTGGAGCAGGGGTTTTGGCGCTTATTCTATCATTAATAATGTTAATGATTAATGAATTTAACTATATGGAGTCAGTCGTCATAGCCGCTGCTGCGGCCCTGCTGACTTTAGCGGCTGGAGTCGTTATGGCCCGGTGGTTGAATCGCAAGCTCGGCGGCTTAACCGGCGATACCTATGGAGCTATGAACGAAGGAATCGAGGTCGTCATCTTGCTGGCTGCAACGGCGTTGATGAATGAGTTGCAGATATAAAGGAAAAAATATTGTGCAACTTTTCCAAGCCTCGCACGTCTAATCGTTAGTCGGCTTGTCGCAACGTTTCGAAGAAGAGCACCTTCGAAAGCATTGACTTTGCTCAGGCAGAGATCGAAGAGCCGCGCCATACATAGAGACAGAGGAGTTGCAGAGATGCCTTATTTGAGCAAGAGCAGAAAGCTGAAGGCGGCTTTATTGCTGTCCGCCTTCCTGACGACCGCGCCGATCGGTCACGCGGCAGCGCTGGACGCGCCAATTACGTCGGGGACGAATTACGTCATTTTTTATCTGGACAAGGCGGAAGCCTTCTTGAACGGCGAGCAAATCACGCTGGACGCGCCGGCTACGATTCGCGCCGGCCGAAGCTATGTGCCTGCGAAGTTTCTGGGAGACGCCTTCGGCATGAAGGTCGAATGGCAGCCGGAGACGCGCAATATTGTCATGGAGACGCCTACGACGGAAATTTTGCTGAACAGCGACAACAAGAGCGCCTGGGTGAACGGAATTTCCTATCCCTTCGACGATGTGGCGATGATCGTGAACGATCGATTGCTGATCAAGCTGACTTGGTTATCCGATTATATGGGAGCTACGTATACGTACAATTCCGAACTGCGCCGAGTCGACATTATTCATGTGGACAAGCCGGCGGGCAATTATGATCCAACCTCTAACAATTCCAAGCCGGTAGCGAAATTCACCTTCGGCAAACCAACCTACCAAATCGGCGAGCCAATCGACTATATCAATTTGAGCTACGATCCCGATGCGGAAGGCATCGTGATGAATTGGGAGGGCAACGAAGAAGCGTTCTTCAAAGCAGGCACTTATCCGATTACGCTTACGGTCAAAGACAAGAACGGCAATACGAGCGCTCCGTTCACCCGCGAGCTGGTGATCGAAGACAAGATCTATCTGACCGAGGACCAGTTCCCGATCTATACAAAGCCTGTCGGCAGTTATATTCCAACCGACTGGAGCACGCTGTACAATCATTATTTCAACCTGGCGAATTTGCCGAAAACCGTCACCGAA
This sequence comes from Paenibacillus sp. HB172176, assembly GCF_011947265.1. Lineage (GTDB taxonomy): Bacteria > Bacillota > Bacilli > Paenibacillales > Paenibacillaceae > Pristimantibacillus. Next base: position 155,729 of record NZ_JAATHD010000002.1, on the reverse strand, counting down.
GACAAATCCCGGACGCTGCTTATCAGCGACAGCCCGGAAACGTTCACCGAAACAGGCATTCTCTATCAAGATAAAATCAATGGCAAAGGCAGGCTGTACGCGGATCATCTGAACGGCACCGAAGAGAAGGTCGGCTTCGCGATTCTGGCTACGAATGACACGGATGAGCCCGTCACGATCCATACGACGAGGAAAGGCGAGGTATTTCCTTCCCTGTACGCACATTTGATCGGCAGCGAGGCGATGGTCGATTTCCTCGTAGACGATACCACCGACAGAACGATGGTTGTTCCCCCGGGACAGACGTTTATCTATAAGCAGTTTCCGGATTTCTATCCTGGACAAGGCGTTAATCTGATGTATGATGTAGAGACGGACGGAGAGATCACTTTCACGTTCGCTGCAGCGGACACGGTATCGGCCTCCATGACGGAGCTGAACAAGCTGCCGTTTAGCGGCCATATTCGCGGCACCTTCCCGATCGACGGCTTCGACTGGCAGGTTGATGTGTCCGAGCAAGGCTTGCAGAAGCCAATGAACCTGGTTATTGGAGATGGTATACTGGATCCATTCCAGAAGGGCTTCGATCCGCAGCGAGGCACGGAGGCTACGCTGTCCGGCAACTTCGGAACCGTGTATCACATTCATTCCGACAAGCCGAGGAAGATGGCGATTCTGCTGCTGGCGAAGGGCGGAGCGTTCAAAGGACCGTTCAAGATTAACGGCGAGCTGATCAAGGTGCCGAATTCCGGCGTGCTCACCGCCTTCGACGGGATGATTATGCTGTACAAGACAACGGGCAAGGAAGATGCCCTCGATATTGATTTCAGTCCTCCGGCAGGCTCGGCTTTCCCGATCAATCTTGTCTTCTACCCGCTCGATGAGAGGGCGGAGTAGGCGTGTCGCGGAGATAGACGGAATCGCCCGAAAGCCGAATGAGCGGGGCGGGTGAGTTGCAGAACAGCCGGGAGCAGGTCGAACTTGGCTAGAGGACGAATTCGCGGACAATTTTGACGATTTATATGGAAGCGTTAGGGACAGTTGTAAGGAGGTTGCGAAATGTACGAGCTGCCGATTGAAGAGGCGCTGCCTTCGTTTCTGGAGGCTATGCGCAGCGGCAGGAATGCGGTGCTCGTCGCAGAGCCCGGCGCCGGCAAGACCACCCGGGTGCCGCTGGCTCTGCTCCAGCAGCCGTGGCTGAACGGGAAGAAGATTATCATGCTGGAGCCGAGAAGGCTCGCGGCAAGAGCAGCAGCCGGCTATATGGCGCGACTGCTTGGCGAGAAGGTAGGCGAGACGGCTGGTTATCGCGTTCGATTGGATGCGAGAATTAGTCCGGCTACGAGAATCGAAGTGATAACGGAAGGCATCCTGACGCGGATGCTGCAGAAGGACCCGGCTCTGGAAGGAGTCGGGATTATTCTGTTCGACGAGTTCCATGAGCGCCATCTGCATGGCGATCTGGGACTCGCTCTTAGTCTGCAGGCGCAAGCGCTGCTGCGAGAGGATCTGCGGATCGCCGTCATGTCGGCGACGCTTCAGGAAGGGCCGCTCGCTGAACTGCTCGGCGATGCGCCTGTTATTCGCAGCGCGGGGCGGCACTTCCCCGTCGCGACGCATTACGCGGCGACGCGCAGAACGCTGCCGCTCGAGCAAGCCATGGCGCAGACGATCATGCAAGCGCTCCATCGGCATGAGGGCGACGTGCTGGCCTTCTTGCCGGGCATGTCGGAGATTCGGCGCACGGCGAGACGGCTGGAGGAGGCGGGCTTGCCGACCGGCGTCAGCGTTCGCGAGCTGCATGGCTCCATGACGCTGGAAGCGCAGTCGGAGGCCGTTGCCTCATGCGCTGTCGGCAAACGAAAGATTGTGCTGGCCACCTCCATCGCCGAGTCCAGCTTGACGGTGGACGGCGTTCGCATTGTCGTGGACAGCGGTTTGATGCGGGTGTCGGCATTCTCGCCCCGCAGCGGCCTCAGCAGGCTGGAAACGGCGCCGGTCTCGAAGGCGTCGGCCGACCAGCGCAGAGGCCGCGCGGGCAGGCAGGCGCCTGGCGTCTGCTACCGGCTGTGGACGCAGGATGAGCAGCTGCGGCTTCCCGATCAAGCGAAGCCGGAAATCGCGGAGACGGATTTGTCTTCTCTCGCGCTAGAGCTGGCGGTTTGGGGCGTGGCGGATCCCGGCGAGCTGGATTGGCTTACGCCTCCGCCGATTGCCGCTTACAAACAGGCATTAACGCTATTGTCAAAGCTGGGAGCCATTGACGGGGAAGGCAAACCAACCGGGCGCGGCAGGCGAATTGCGAATCTTGGCCTATCGCCGAGACTCGGCTCCATGCTTCTAAGAGCGGCTGATCGAGGCTATCTTGAGCTTGGCTGCAGGCTGGCCGCTTTGCTCAGCGACAGGGATTTGCTCGGAGGCGAGCGTCGAGCGGATCTGAGCCTTCGGCTCCAAGCGCTCGACAATGCTTCCCGCGAGGATGCCGCCGCCCAGCGCGTTGTTAGGCAGGCTCAGCAATGGGAGCAGGTGCTGTCGCAAGAGCTTGGTAAGCGAGAGTTAGGCCTTTCGCCGTCCACTGGCATCATTGACAAAGCCGGCAGCGCGAGGGAAAGCTCAGCAGGCAGCGACGCTAGTGCAAGCAACGGTGCCCGCAAACGGAACGGCATAGAGGCTCTTGCAGGCAATGGCTTAACAGGAAACCCAATTGGCAGCCTGCTTGCCCATGCGTATCCCGACCGAATCGCGCAGCGAAGACAGGATGGGCGATTCCTGCTCTCGAACGGCCGCGGAGCCGTGCTGCGGCAGGAGGAGCTTCTGTCACAAGCGCCGTATCTTGTCGTATGCGAGCTGGATGACGGGGGAGGCGAAGCGCGGATCCAATTGGCGGAGTCGATCTCGCAGGAGGAACTCGAGCGGGAGCTGTCTGAATGGCTGGTCACGGAAGAGGCTGTTGAGTGGGATGCTGCCGGAAGAACAGTGCGCGCGAGGGAACGCTTGAAGCTCGGCGTGCTGCTGCTCAGGGAGAGGCCGCTGCAAGCGCCTGATGAAGAGGCTGTGGCGGACGCCTTAATGGAGGGCGTTGCTTTATCGAAGCTGGAGCTGCTTCCAATGACCAAGCAAGCGAGAAGTCTGCAAGCCCGAATGGCGCTGATGCATGGGAGCGGTGAAGGAGATTGGCCGGATGCAAGCGACGAAGCGTTGTTGGCGACGCTTGATGAATGGTTAAGGCCTCATGTATATGGGAAGCGCAGCTATGCCGATCTGCAGAAGCTGAAGATTGCTCAGTTGCTGGAAGGGATGCTCTCGTGGAAGCAGAAGCAGCGTTTGGACGAGCAGGTTCCGACTCATTGGACGGCGCCAAGCGGCTCACGCGTCCCTATCGATTACAGCGATCCACAGGCGCCGTTCTCTTCCGTTCGCTTACAGGAGCTGTTCGGCCTGCAGCAGACGCCGAGGCTGGCCGGCGGCACGCTGCCGCTAACCTTGCATCTTCTCTCGCCATCCCAGCGACCCGTGCAGGTGACGCAGGATTTGGCGAGCTTTTGGGCGAATACGTATTTTGAGGTGAAGAAGGATCTCAAGGGCCGTTATCCGAAGCATTATTGGCCGGATGATCCTAATGCTGCGATTCCGACAAACCGCGTCAAGCCAAGGCATCAGTAAGAGAGAGAGGGTGGTATGTGATGCTGTTCTTATACGGATTATTCGCGTATCTGGCGATCATGAACGGATATGCCTTCCTATTATTGGGATATGACAAGCGAAGAGCGAAGCGAGGAAAGCGGAGAGTGCCGGAGAAGCGCTTCTTCCTGACAGCCGCCATCGGAGGCGCGCTCGGGATATGGTACGGCATGAAGACATGGCGTCATAAGACGCTGCATCGCTCCTTCACAGTCGGCATTCCTTATTTGATTGCAGTGAACCTGATTGTTGTGATATTATTAGTGGGCTTTTGGGGATCAAGGCTGAACGGTTAATGACAAGCTTGGCTGCAAGAGGCTGCAGGCGAGCAGAAGCATGTAAGCGCGAAGCGGAAAAACGCGACAGAAGCAAGATTAACAAATCATAGAGACATGTGCCGAGAGTCGAAAGACCCTGAAGAGCACCGCTGCCCATTTGATCGCAATACGAACTGACGAAGCTGAGTCCATCATGGTCTTGGCTTTTTACATCTGCGATCGCAATATTCCAAATCGGGTCAAGGAGGCGTACAGCACATGTCAGAACAAAACGCACTACAGGAAGAGCAAGAGCGGCTAACGAGTTCGATTCAAGAAATGAAGGAGCAGCTGCGAGATATGCCGCCGCGTTACACGGGCAGCGACTTTACGGAGCAAATGCTGGATTTGCAGCGTGAGGAGCAGAAACGGAGGCTGCAGATTGCGTTGAAGGAGCCTTACTTCGGCAGAATCGACTTTCAGGAGCTGCCCGAAGACGCGCAGGCTGAAGCGGATGAAGGGGAGGCGAAGGCGCTCTATATCGGTAAAGCCGGCGTTGCCCGGAGCCGGAGCAACGAACTCCTCGTGATCGACTGGCGCGCCCCCGCGGCGAGCATGTTCTACTCGTTCACGGGCGGGGATGATCCCGCCGCTTATGAATCGCCGGATGGCGAGATTCAAGGCTATGTGCATTTGAAGCGGAATTTTATGATAAGAAATGAAGAAATTCAACGATTGGTAGACAGCTATGTTCGCGGACAGGAAGAGGGCGCGGTGTCCGATGAGTTCCTGCTGTATCGGCTGGGAGAGAACAAGGACAATAAGCTGCGCGATATCGTCTCGACCATTCAGGGCGAGCAAGATAGGATCATCCGCGCGGAGCGGAACAAGGCGCTGTTCATACAAGGCGTCGCAGGCTCTGGGAAAACGACGGTCGCGCTGCATCGGCTCGCCTTCCTGCTCTATCAATATGAAGGAAGAATTCGCGCGGATCGCATGATGATCTTCGCTCCGAACCGAATGTTCCTCGATTATATCTCCGGCGTGCTTCCCGAGCTGGGGGTAGGGGATATCGGTCAGACAACCTTCCCGGACTGGGCGTCCGAGCTGCTGCAGCATGCGGTTGCGTTAAGCGATCCTTCCGAGGTCATGTCACACTGGTTCGAAGAGAAGCGCAGCGCGGAGGAATGGGAGCATGCTTCCGGACGTTTCAAGGGGAGCCTCGCCTTCAAAGCGATGATCGACGAGAGACTCCGCGAATTGCAAGAATCGATTCTGCCTCAGACGGACTTCGCTCTCTCGAATCGTTGCACTTTGTCGGCAAGTCAATTGAAGGAATGGTACGAGACGGATTATGGCGAAGAAGCTATTATGGAGAAGCGCGATCGTCTCGTCAGCCGGATCAGGCGCTGGACCGAATCCGAGCTGAAGCAACGGGGCGTGGCGGACAAGAAGGTGAAGGCGCAATGGAAGGCCCGTTTGAAAAGCTTCTCTTCGAAAATCCCGTCCTATACATCCGTTCAGCTGTACGCTTCTCTATTCAAGGGCAAGTCACTGCTTCCCGGCATTGGGAAAGGGATAGCAAAGCAGACGGCGGAGAGGCTCGGGAAAGGGCTCGCGGCCGCGGAGGATCTGGCGCCGCTGGCCTACATCGAGCTTAAGCTTCAAGGGCTCAAAACCGCGCCCTTCGATCATATTGTCATCGACGAAGCGCAGGATTATTCGCCCTTCCAGCTTGAAGTGCTGAAGGCTTGTCAGCGAACGCCTTCTATGACCATTCTGGGCGATTTGCAGCAGGGAATTCATAGCTATGCCGGCATATCGAGCTGGGGGGAGCTAATGGACCTCTATCCGGAGGAGGTGACGGGCTTCTTCGAGCTAAATCGAAGCTATCGCTCCACGATGGAGATTATTGAATTCGCCAATGTTATACTCGGCGGCATGACCGGCGGCGTGAAGCCAGCCGTGCCCGTGTTCCGCAGCGGCGATCCCGTTGAAGCGGTCGGAGTGGCTGATGAGCGGTGGCTGGAGGCGATTGCGGGTATTTTGACGGATTGGCAAGGGGCAGGGGAGTTCGATACAATTGCAGTTATTGGACGCACGGCCAAGGAATGCGAAGCCATTCACGAGGCTCTGCAGGAGAGCGGCTTCCAGGCTTCACTTGTCGTGAGCAAGCAGCCCGAGTACGGCGGCGGCCTCACGGTTGTCCCCGCTTATCTGTCCAAGGGACTGGAGTTCGACGCGGTATTGATTGCCGACGCGGGAAGAGAAGCCTACGGCGAGCTTGACGCCAAGCTGCTCTATGTCGGATGCACCCGCGCGCTGCACAGGCTCAAGCTGCTCTATCGCGGCGAGCGTACTGCGTTGCTGGAGAAATGGAACCCATGATAATCAGGGAGGTTTTTCGTTAGATGGATTTGATGCTGCAATATCTGTCCTTCTTCGTCATTATGACCGACGGAGAGGAATCGTCGCAATCATCCGGTCGTCGCTTCAAGCATTATCAGACGCTCGATGCGGATGATTACGACGAGAGCGAGATCAAGAAATTTCTGGATGAAGAATTCACCCGCATTCTGAAGCGCAAGGTGGAACGTAATCCGAATACGGCGAATGCGCCGACGAAGATTGGACGCTTCATGGTGGAGCCCGGCTACGAGCTTGGCAGCAATCAGAATTATAATCTGTTCCAGCGGCTGCGCGAAGCGGATTCGAAGGAGAGATTCATCGGCATTGCGGATGAGCTGGTGCGGATCTATATGGATACGAGCGCGGTGCGCGGCGGCGCGTTCATTATCGCAAGATCGAAGCTCAACACTTATTTCGACGAGCCGTTTCTGTTCCTGCTGAAATGCGACTTTGAGCCGAAAATCGCCAGAATATCGGATGAGCGGAATCTGATCGCGAGCGTGGAGATGGCAATCAGCGCGCGGAGCATCAAGTCGATTCAATATCCGCATATGCATGAGGAAGGAAGCATGGATGAGTGGGAGGTCAAGATCCATCAAGCCTCGCATGCGAGATATTTCGAGGATTTCCTGAAGTATGTTTCCTATGAAAAGCCGCTGCCAGAGGTCATCGGCGAGCAAGTGGTGGAGATGGTGCATCAATATATTGCCGACAAGTGGCAGGAGGATGTCAGTCAGGAACGAAGCGACGAGGAGAATGCGGTCGAGGTATGGGCCGCCAGCGAGAAGCGCGAGCTGCAGGAATGGTGGACGCCGGAGCAGGTCGAGGTGGCTTCGGCCGCTCTAGTGGAGCAGAAGCCGGAATTGCCGTTTTCCTTCAAGCTCGACGGTATTTCCGTCAAAGGCTTGCTGTCCGACTTCGGCGCGAGCATTCACTTTGCGAAGCATAACGGCAAATATGTCGCCGTTATCGAAGGGGATGCGTTCCAATTTGAGAAGGGCATGTCCCCGATCGAGCTGCTGCAGCCGCGCGAGCTGACAGAGGTGCTGGAGCTCATCGGCACTTCCACGTCAGACGGCGGAATTGCTCCGGTGGATGATTCCTTCTATAAGGATTCGACGATGGATGAGCAAGGCCAGGACGAAGGACCAGTGGTAACGAGCGGCGATAAGGAGACTTCATGGTAAAATAGGCATGCCGCCATAACGGACATGCATAAGCTGTTAAGAGCAAGTACTTCCAGGCAGAGAAGAAAGCGAGGGAAAACAGAGCAATGATGGATTTGATTCAAGCCATTATTATGGGCATTGTGGAAGGGTTGACCGAATTTCTCCCTGTCTCCTCGACAGGTCATTTGATACTGACCGGCGATCTGCTAGGCTTCGAGGGCGATCGAGCCAAAACATTCGAAGTCGTCATCCAATTCGGCGCGGTGCTGGCCGTGCTCGTGCTGTACCGACATCGCTTCGCAAAGCTGCTTAATTTCAATATGAAGAAGGGGAGCGGACTGAACGCCCTTCATGTTATCCTCGCGATGCTGCCGGCCTGCGTGCTCGCTGTCGCGCTGCGGCATGTCATCAAGGATTATCTCTTCGGATCTTCAACCGTTCTGTTCGCTCTCATCGCGGGCGGCATACTTATGATTATCGCGGATCGCAAGAAGACGGTCGTATCGGCCGAGGAGCTGGACGACATTACATACAAGCAAGCCTTCTTAATTGGATGCTTCCAGGTGCTGTCCCTATGGCCTGGCTTCTCGCGCTCGGGCTCGACCATCTCCGGCGGCATGCTCGTCGGCACGAGCCAGAAAGCGGCTGCGGAGTTCACATTTATCGTATCCGTGCCGATAATGGCCGGGGCAAGCTCCGTCGATTTGCTCGGAAGCCGCGAATTTCTGACAATGCATGACCTGCCGCTGTTCCTGGTCGGCCTTATCGCCGCCTTCGTCGTCGGCATGATCGCCGTTGTCACGTTCATCAACATGATGAAGAAGCTCCGGCTCAGCTATTTTGCTTACTATCGCTTCGCTTTGGCGATTGTATTCTACTTTTTGTTGTTCTAGTCAAGCGGTCAGACGGTTAGACAGAGATAATGCGAATACAAATGCATCCTCGGCGGGGGATGCATTTTTTCATTGGAAATGAGTGAAAACTTGCAGTTGTAACGGACATTTTTGAGGCTGTCGATAGACGTAATATGCAGGTTATGTTTCGCTTACTCTGATTAACACATCTCGATTTGGGTATAGTATTTTAAGCACCCGATTATGACTAAGGAGGATTCGTCCCATGACGCATCAGCAATTCCAGAATTGTATCGATGAATGCTTGAAATGTATGCAGGCATGCAATCATTGTTATGATGCTTGCCTGAATGAAGAAGATGTTGCGATGATGAAGGCTTGCATTCGATTGGATCGAGAATGTGTGGACATATGCGCATTCGCCGCTCAAGCGATGAGTATGAACAGCTCTTATGCCAAGCAGCTATGCCGCATTTGTGCGGAAGTATGCGAAGCTTGCGGCAACGAATGCAACAAGCATCCAATGCAGCACTGCAAAGACTGCGCCGAAGCATGCTTTGCTTGCGCAAAGGCTTGTAAAGCTATGGCTAGCTAATTCGTATTAACCTTTTATTACACCACAAGGCTCTCGTTAGTGAACGAGAGCCTTGTTTTTAGTCGTACGAAAGTTTCTTATTCCGCCCGCTTCAATATCTTACGATCCAGCACGAAAGGCCCGAAGGGAAGGAAAGCGGCGATAAACGCGAGGAATATCTTCTTGATGCCCCAGCGATGCGAGATGACGACCAGGCCGAGAGCAATCATATAGAGCACAAAAAACAACCCATGCAGACTTCCGACGATGGTAACCATCTCGGGCTCGTCCGCCGCGTACTTCAGCGGCATGGCGATAAGCAGCAGCACGAGGAACGACAAGCCTTCCAGAATGCTGATGAAGCGAAATCTTCCGATTGTGGATTTCAACATGTTAAGTCTAGCCTCCTGATTACAAATAATAAATGCTTCACGGGTTCGATCGGAGCTGCAGCCCGCTCCACAACAATTGTACGATATCCTCGGCGGATTGTTCCACGGTTCGCACATTGTTCACAATTTCCTTATGATTTTTGACCGTCAGCATCGCCGTAAACACATGGGCGAGCAGGGTAGGATCACACTCCGCAATTTCTCCTGAATCCATAGCCGCTTGGAATGTGTGCGCCAGCAATCGGTGCAGGGCTTGCTCAGCTTCGCGAATTTTTACGATTTGCTCTTCGGTTAGTCCCGGAGAGGCTTCGCGCATCATCGTCTCGAATTCCACATGCGCATTCTTCATATGCCGAATCGATACTTCCAGCACTCTGTCGCGGAGCTTGCCCGGGCCCTCCAAAATTTTGGCCGTCTGATCATGCGCCATCTTCAAGACGAAGAGGAGGGCTTCCGTGAACAAGACCGATTTGTTATTGTAATAATAATACACGCTTGCTTTCGTAACACCGCAGGCTTTCGCCACCGTGTCCAGCGACACCTTTTCGAAGCCGTGCTCCATGAACAAGTAAGCGGCGGTTCGCAAAATTTGGACCATCGTTTGCGGCGAGCCTGATGCTTTCGGACGTCCCGGCTTCCGTTTTGAAACGTTTGCAGACAACGAATGACCCTCCATTCACAAAAAATATTTATTTTGATGATTGATTAATTAACCTTCGGGTATATATAATTAATTATATCATTTTCATTCATTGTAATCGAAAATGCCCATATTGTGAAACGGAGGGAATAACATGTTCGAAAGGCTTGGCGCCCTATTCGCAGGACCTCGTTCGAAGTATCTCACACTGGCGGCTTGGATTGTGCTTGCGGCCGTACTTACTCTTACATTGCCGGCGGTTGGAGATCAGGAGAATAATAATGCGCCTAATCTGCTGGAGGATAGCCCGTCGGTTGAGGCTGACGCGATGATCAAGCAATATTTCCCCAAAGCTTCCGGAATTCCTGCGTTAATTGTCTGGCATCGCAGCGAAGGATTGACGGAGGCGGATTACGGACTCATTCAGAAGGTGAGCAAAGCGCTGACCGACGATCCGCTGAATGGTCAAGGCGAGCTTATTCCGCTGCAGGACATGCCATTGCCGGCAGTCATGAAGCTGGCGTCGGAGGACGGCACTACGCTCGTTCAGCCTCTTCCGTTCGAGGAAGGCGTGGATACGGATCATCTCAAGGAGGATTTCGAGCGTCTGCAAGAGCAGGTGAAGGCATTGACAGCCGATTCTTCGGATCCGTTCGACACGGAAATCAACACTGCTGAATTGAGCGCCCGAATCAGCGGTCCCGCAGGCATTTCCGTAGACGCAACCGAATTGTTCCAAAATGCGGATTTCGTGCTGTTGATGTCGACTGTGCTGCTCGTACTCATCCTATTGCTGCTGATCTATCGCTCGCCGATTCTAGCGATCATTCCGCTTATCGGCGTCGGCTTCGCTTACGCGGTCACAAGTCCGCTGCTCGGCTACATGGCGAAGGAAGGCTGGATTACTGTCGATTCGCAGGCGATTGCGATCATGACGGTGCTGCTGTTCGGCGCAGGCACGGATTATTGCTTGTTCTTCATTACCCGCTTTCGGCAGGAGCTGCAGCAGGAGGCTCATAAGCGCACTGCATTGCTTCACGCCTTCAAGGGCGCTTCCGGCGCCATCGCGATGAGCGGCTTCACCGTCGTACTCAGCTTGCTTTGCTTGCTGGCAGCGCATTATGGCGCTTTCGATCGATTCGCGATTCCGTTCAGCTTGTCGATCTTCATTATGATGATCGCTTCCCTGACGCTATTGCCCGCGCTAATGGCGATTATCGGCCGCGCATCGTTCTTCCCATTCATTCCGCGTACCGAGGAGATGGAGAAGGAGAGAGCGAAGGCGAAGGGCAAGACTTACCGGCCAAAAGGTTCCAAAACAACCTTCTCCGAACGCATCGGAAAGCTGGTTACGACCAAACCGTGGACGGTTGTCATCACGTCTGTGATCGTTCTCGGGATCTTCGCTTCAAGCGCGACGGGCATCAAATATACGTACGATCTCTTATCCTCATTCCCCGAGGATATGCCTTCCCGAGAAGGCTTCGATGTCATTGCGGATGCCTTCACGCCGGGCGAGCTCGCTCCTGTGACGGTCGTCGTGAAATCCCAAGACGAGAATCTTGATCTATCCGAAGCGCTGAACGCCGTCGAGCGGGTTGATCATGTTTCCGAGAGGGAGAAGAGCAAGCAGGATAAGACGCTTACCTCCTATACGGTTGTGCTTGATGTTAATCCGTATTCGGAGGAAGCGATGGCAGTCGTGCCGGAATTGAAGGCTGCCGCGGCGGAAGCGCTTGGCATGAAAGCCGAAGACGCAGAGGAGGCGGTATGGGCCGGCGGACAGACCGCAACCCAGCATGATACGAAGAACTTGACCGATCGGGATAATTCGGTCATTATTCCGCTCATCATCGGCCTGATCGCTGTCCTGCTTCTTATTTATTTGCGTTCGGTTGTAGCAACGATCTATCTAATCGCGACGGTGCTGCTATCCTTCGCCGCGGCTCTCGGACTCGGCTGGCTCATTCTTCATTATGCGATGGGAGCAGAAGCCATCTCGGGCTCCATCCCGCTGTATTCGTTTGTTTTCCTGATTGCGCTCGGAGAGGATTACAACATCTTCATGATCTCAAGCATCTGGCAGAAGCGCAAAACGATGCCGTTGAGACAAGCGATCAAAGAAGGCGTGAGCGTGACGGGAGGCGTAATCACATCTGCCGGCCTTATCCTCGCAGGCACATTCGCAGTGCTCGCGTCGCTGCCGATTCAGGTTTTGGTGCAATTCGGCCTCATTACCGCGATCGGCGTGTTGATGGACACCTTCATCGTTCGGCCGTTTCTCGTTCCAGCCATTACAACCTTGCTTGGCAAATGGGCCTTCTGGCCAAGCAAGGCAGAGGGCGCGCTGCAAAGCGACACTGAAGGTTAAGCTCCATCAGGTTTGCTATGAATTTGCCCGAGTCCCGCTCCTGTGCTATTCTACATGAATAATGGCAACAGGATCTTGCTGGAGACGAATATCGAAGCATGGAGAAGGGAAGGGCGAGGATGCAAGGAATTACGATTATTGAGTCATCCATGACATACTCCAAGGAGAGCGGCTACGTCGGCAAGGTGCAGTTCCGCGCCGAGGGCCATCAGCAAGCGTATGAAATTACGCTGCAGAGCAAGAAGGGCAATGACTGGGGCTACGGGCTGTTCTTCTTAAAGCAATCCGGCAGCGAGGAACAACTGCTGGCATTCGAGGAGCGTCTGGAAGAGGATGACGAGCTGTTCGAATTCTTCATCGCGACGGCGAAGGAGAAGCTGGAGAAATAAATTATTCCAAGTGAAAGCGGTGTTGCCGATGAACAGATTCGCAGCTTATGGCAAATTAACGGCGCATCCCGGTCAGCGCGATGCGCTCGCGCAGGCGCTGCTTTCCGCTTCTGAACAACTGGAGGCTATGGATGGATGCGCCATGTATATCATCAATGAATCGGAAGACCCGGATGTCTTGTGGTTGACCGAGCTCTGGCGCGATGCCGAGGCTCATGCATCGTCTCGTCAGAACGAAAAGGTGCTTAAGGTGGTTGGGAGCTGCAGACCGATGATTGCCGGAGCGGAGTCCATCCGATTGAAGCCTGTTGGCGGCAAAGGGCTGCTGTAAGTAACGTTTTATAAAAAAGCATGCGCGGCTCTTTCGAGCTGCGCATGCTTTTTTTCGTAATTATAAGTGGCTTTGATGGAGACAGGCGGAGCGCTAACGAAACTTGATAACGTTAAGAGCATGGAAAGGCATCCTGTTCCAATCTAACGAAGATCTATCGTCTTATTTCATAGTTTCGGGTTGGAATCATGCTCGCTTTGATGAAATAACGATACCAATCTTCGTTAGATTCACGCAGGACTGAGATTCAGGCGTTTAACGTTATGAGTCTTCGTTAGGATCCCTTCAAACGATCCAAGGACGCCGCCAGGCGTTTTTCTCAAACTCAAAGCGTTCGTTCCATGCTCGTTGCCGCCCGCTTCTTCTTGGCACGAAGATAGCGGTATGTGACAAAGCCGCCTGCTGCCGCTGCGATTGCCGCAACCGCCCATATGCCGTATTGGTACACAAGCGAAGCGATTTCCTGCACGCGATCTCCGACAAAGGTGCCGATAATGAAGTAGATCATCGTCCAGATGAATGCGGATGGATAAGCGAACAGAATGAATTTGCTGAATTTCATCTTGTTAAGTCCCAGCATATAAGGAGTGACATGGCGCAGAAAAGGCAAACATAAGCTCAAGCTGATCGCGAAGCCGCCGTATTTCTCGATTAATTCTTGGGACTTGTCAAGAAATCGCGAAATGTTTTTTCGGCTACGGAACCAGTTCGAGAACTTTGCCCCGGCGAAGCGGCCGATGCTGTAGCCGAAGGTCATGGCCGAGCATATGCCGAGCCAGGTCATTATATAAGCAGGAATCGGCGACAGAACACCGGATGCAGCGAGCGCTCCTCCCGTCATCACGACGGATTCGTTAGGAATCGGCAATCCGATAAGTCCCAGGCAAAGAACGAGGAACAATGCGACATAACCCACCTGTTCAATTATGGATAACAAGAAATCATAGCCCATATCTCGCACACTTCCTATTGTAATAATTAGAGGAAAGCCGTTAAGCTCATATATCGTTAGATTAACATAAATGGGAGGAGAAACATAGCGAGCGGCTATCATCTCCGCTGCCGCAAACTCAAATTTAACCATTTCGTAACCTTTTGCAAGGCGGGATTTGTTACTCTGATCTCAGGCTACTTAAGCATAAGGAAGGGCGGAATTTCAGTGTATTCGTTCCAAGAAAAGGTGGACGCGCTTAAACAATGCGAGTCCTATGTCTATACCCTATGTCTGCATTTTCTCATACATGAATATAAAGCGTCCGAGTCCGCGAAGCAGGTACTGATTGCCTTGTTCAAGGATTCCGTGTTCTGGAAGCTGGATAACGCCAAGCGCAGAGCTTACATATTGAGCCATTGCATGAGATTCTGTCACGACGCATACAGCTCTCCATTGGCGAAAGCGACGAATGCATGAATACATTCAACACGTCCCTTTATTAATCTGGGCAAGCTCTGCTATGCGTTCATTGCATCTTCCCTCGTACATGCCCCCATGGAAGCAGATCACTCGCTTAATGTCGTACCTTTTGAACTGGGAAATGGATAGCAGCGCCTGCTCGAAGTTGCTGCAATGCGCAGGATCGGGCGGAAGCAGATTCCCGTCGTCGACCTTGAGCGCGTCGCCGGCAATTAAAGTCCGGCTGGGCTGATGGTAGAAGCTGATATGGCCCGGAACATGACCGGGAGACGGAATAACCTTGATACCGCCGCAATAAGGCAGCTCTTCATTGTCTCCAACAGCTTTGTGTACAGGACCTCTCGGGGGATGCTCCAGCGTATGGCGGAAAGCGGTTCGCCATTCAACTGGCACGCCTTCCGGAAGTGCTGACACTGCTTTTTCGATGGCTTGAGCCGTGAGCTTGACCAGCATCAAATCGCCTTCGATATAAGGCTTCTCGATTTCGTGAGCAATGATTTCAGGGGTATGAGGAAGTTCGTCGACAATCGCGGACAGACATCCGATATGGTCCATATCCTGATGCGTAAGAAGGATTCGGGTAATGGCATCAAGCTCGAAGCCTGCCACCCTTAACGCGGCTTTCAGCAACCCAAACTGCCCCGGATAGGCGGTATCAATCAAAATGCAATCCCGCTCATCCCATATAAGAGCAGGATGAATGACCTGAACGCCTCCCATCATCTCCGCAGTTATGTTCAACATCGTTACTCCTTTTGTCGTCATAGGTTAACCTCCCATTCAAAATGTACAAATATCATATCAAAGCACCGAAAAATCGTAAATAGAAAAATATTAAATTATACCATAAAAATATATATTTGTCAATACATTTGTTTGTCGAAGATGCAGAAAATTATTTTGCAGATTTCGTCAATTGTAGGTAGGATTACCCAAAAAAGACGATAAAGCTCACATGGGACTTTCTTGATTTGTGGTTAAGTTGTATAATCATGGAAGTTGGAAGATGAAAGAAATGGATAGAGGTTGTCTCAATATAGAATGGAGAACTTATTTGATGAATCTACAAGTTATTAATCATTTATGCTTTTCGGTTTCAGATTTGGAGCAATCCATCGCCTTCTACGAAACGGTGTTCGAAGCAAAGCTAAAGGTAAGGGGCAGGAAGCTCGCTTATTTCGATTTGAACGGCTTATGGATTGCGTTGAACGAAGAAGAAATCGATCGAAGCCAGGCGCGCTCCTATACGCATATCGCCTTCTCCATAGCCGAGGAGGATTACGAGACAACCTTGAAGAGACTTGAAGATTTGAATGTGGAGATGTTCGCTGGAAGACCAAGAGATGTTCGGGATAAGAAATCGATCTATTTCCTCGATCCGGACGGCCATATGTTCGAGCTGCATACCGGAACGTTGACCGAGAGGCTCGACTATTATCGCTCGGACATGAATCATATGCAGTTTTATGATTAATATGCTTGATTGATGTTGCGCAGGCAGGAGCCTCTATGTCAAAATAAGACTAATCCTACATAAGCAGAATAGAGGGAATCCTTTTGAAATTCAGACCATGCATTGATCTTCACGACGGGAAAGTAAAGCAGATCGTCGGAGAGACTTTAAACGATAAGCTGATTGAAAACTTCGTATCCACCTTCGATGCCGCCTATTATGCGGAGCGCTTCCGGAAGGATGAATTGACGGGCGGCCATGTCATTATGCTCGGACCCGGCAATGAAGCCGCCGCCCTGCAAGCGCTGAAGCAATATCCGAATGGCTTGCAGATCGGCGGCGGCATCAAGGATGCCAATGCCGGCTTCTATCTGGAGAATGGCGCGACGCATGTCATTGTCACCTCTTACATATTCAAGGACGGCATGCTTGACGAGCGAAATCTCGCGAAGCTTGTCGCCGAAGTCGGAAAAAACCGGCTTGTGATCGACCTGAGCTGCAAGCAGAAGGATGGCAAGTGGTATGTCGTGACGAATCAGTGGAAGCAATTCAGCGATTTCGAGGTGAGCCCGGACAGCATTCGTTATCTGGAGCAATACTGCGATGAATTTCTCGTACATGCCGTTGATGTGGAAGGCAAACAGAGCGGCATTCAAGAAAGTCTCGTGAGGGACTTGTCCGCTTGGACGACGATTCCGACGACCTATGCGGGAGGAGCCAGATCATTAGCGGATATGACGCGTTTCAACGAGATATCCGGCGGAAGGCTCGATCTGACCATCGGAAGCGCGCTCGATCTGTTCGGCGGTAACTTAAGCTATGAAGAGGTTGTTCTCTGCAGTAAGGAGATCGAACAGTCACGAGAATAGAATTGAAAAAAACTGACAGGTATGTCGGTTTTTTTCTCGTTTTTGAAGCGTCAATAAGGTAGTGCAAATTGTAGAGCGCGGGAGAGGAATACGTGCATATGGAGCTGCTGCATGAAATCTATGAGAAGGACTTATCTATAAGCCAGCGTGATCGTTCGTCGAGAAGAAGCGGCAGCCAGTTCTGGTTCAGACGCTCCGTTCGAGCCATCGTCTCGAATGAGATGGGCAAGATCGCGCTGCTCTACAGGCAAGAGGATAATTATTATATGCTGCCAGGCGGAGGTTTGGCTGGCGGAGAAGCTATGGAAGACACACTGCTCCGCAAAGCGGAGTCCGAGCTTGGCGTACGGATCGAATTGCAGGATGCAATCGGACTCATTATCGAATATCGGGACAAGCAGGAGTTCATGCAGTTCTCCTATGCTTTCGCGGCATTGTCGTACGGGAAGAGCAAGAAGGCCGCTGATGGTGAAGAGCCGGACGATTATGCAGCCGTGCAATGGATGTATGCGACAAAAGCCATTCAACTGATGGAACGAAATCAATCGAAATCATATGCGGGCACCTTTGTTCAAGAACGGGATTTGCTCTTTCTCAAGCAGTATATGAAGCTTTGAATCTAATTTTGAGGGTAATACGTATACATAGCTTGGATCATTCAAAAGATAGGAGAGAGGTTATGGTCAAACTGAATTCGTTCATCAAGATTTGCACCGCCGTCATTCTGGTGCTCGCCATTATTTATGTGGGATCATTGGTGAATTTCATCTTCAAGCCGCTGTTGTCGGCGATTACGATTATTACAATTCCTTTAATGCTGTCTGCTTTTTTCTATTATTTGCTGCGTCCGCTCGTCAATTTGCTGGAGCGAAACAAGGTGAATCGAACCGTTGCTGTTCTGCTCATTTATCTCTTCTTCGCACTGTTGATTGCGGGCTTTATCGTCGGCGTCTGGCCGTCGCTGCAAACTCAGCTGGTCAACCTGGTCGACAATGCGCCTGATCTGTTCAATTCCTTGAGCGACAAGCTCGAAGAAATTCAGGAAAGCGGCTTTCTGTCTGAATATTTGCCAACCGACATGAATCCGCTGAACGAGCTCACGAATTATTTGAACAAAGGCTTCTCATTCTTGACGGATTATGTGTCCGGATTGGTGTCGGTTATCTCGAATATCACAGTGGTGCTCATCGTGTTCCCGATCTTCCTCTTCTACATGCTGAAGGAGAACGGCCGATTTGGACGCACGCTGGTGCGCTTCTTCCCGAAACGCTTCCACGGCGAGGCGACCGAGGTTATTGCGGATATCGATCATTCGCTCTCGAATTTCATTATCGGCCGCGTGCTCATCAATCTGGCGCTTGGCGTGCTTATGTATGTCGGTTTTCTCATTATCGGCCTTCCATATGCACTGCTGCTCACAGTCGTGGCGGTCATTATGAACTTCATTCCGTTCATCGGCTCGATTCTGTCCTCGGTGCCGATTGTCATTATCGGGTTCATCGAATCGCCGTCGGTGGCCATCTGGTCGCTAATTGTCATTCTGGTCGCTCAGCAGATTCAAGATAACGTCATTGCGCCCTATGTGTTCGGCAAGCAGCTATCGATCCACCCGCTGACTACGATTATTCTCGTTCTGGTGGGCGGAGATATTGCCGGTATTATCGGCATTCTGCTCATTATTCCGATCTATATGATTATTAAGATTATCTCCATCAAGGTGTACGAGATGTTCTTCAAGAGCAAATGGGAGGACGCTTAAGGAGTGGATAGGCTTATGCGAATATTGCTTGTGGAAGACGATAGAACGATAGCCGCGGGGCTGCAATATTCCCTCGAGCAAGAGCAATACGCTGTGACGCTGGCGTTTGACGCCGCTACGGCAAAGACAAGGATAGCGGAGGAGCTCAGCTCCTTCGCTCTTTGTTTGTTCGATCTGACCTTGCCGGACGGCAGCGGCTATGAGTTGTGCAGGCTTGTGAAGCAAAGCAGCGATGTGCCGGTCATCTTCCTGACCGCCGTTGATGATGAAGGGAATGTCGTCATGGGCCTGGACATGGGCGCTGATGATTATATTACGAAGCCGTTCCGCATTCGCGAGCTGATGTCGCGAATCAAGTCTGTGCTGCGCAGATATCAGAAGCAGCCGCAATCAAGATCCGATGTATCCATCGAAAATATTAGCGTTAACATGCTGGAGGGCAAGGTGTTCAAGAACGGTGAAGAGGTTGTGCTTACGGCGCTCGAGTATCGTCTGCTTCTCATCTTCGCCAACCATATCGGACAGGTGCTGTCTCGCAACCAGCTGCTGGAGCAAATTTGGGATCTTGCGGGCGACTTCGTGAATGATAATACGCTCACCGTATATATCAAGCGGCTGAGAGAGAAGCTGGAGAATGATCCGCAAAATCCGGAGATCATTAAGACCGTGCGCGGTCTCGGGTATAAGGCGGGTGACTCGAATGCTTCGCAATAAGGAAATTCAACTGCTTCTCGCCGTTTTTGCCGGGATTGTTCTGGTTGTTTCTCTCGCTGCTTATCTGATAACGCCGCCTGCGGCATGGATGGTTCTTCTTGCCTCCGCGCTGCTTGGCGGCTGTTTCTTCTTCTACACGACGCGCAGATATCGCGCAATCGAGGAGCTGTCGGGTTATCTTCGCGAGATTGGCAATGGCCGATATTCGCTTGATGTTCGCGATAATGTCGAAGGAGAGCTCAGCATTTTGAAGAATGAAATCTACAAGGTTACGCTTATGCTGACAGAGCAGGGAGTCATGCTTCAAGAGGATAAGCAGCGGCTGACCGATGCGATATCCGATATTTCCCATCAAATCAAGACGCCGCTTACCTCGATGATGATGATGTCGGATTTGCTCAGCAATCCGGCGCTTCCTTCGGATAAACGCTCGGAATTCTCGCATCGCATCCAAATCCAGCTGGAGCGTCTGGAATGGCTGATTTCAAGCTTGCTCAAGCTGTCCAAGATAGACGCGGGAACGATTGTATTCAAGAAGGAGCCTGTCCGGGTCGAGAAGATCATTCAGAAGGCTCTGGAGGCTGTTGCGATTCCCATCGATGTCAAAGAGCTTCGAGTTGAGCTGCAAGGGGATGCTGAAGTCGCCTTCATCGGAGATGCCAACTGGACGACGGAAGCGGTCATCAATATCGTGAAGAACGCAGCCGAGCATACGGAGCATGGCGGGATGATTCATATTTCTTACGGCGAAAATGTCTTGTATACGGAAATCGCGATTCGGGATAACGGGAATGGCATCGCCAGGCAGGATCTGCCGCATATTTTCAACCGCTTCTACAAAGGCTCCAGCGCAGGCGAGGGGAGCGTAGGGATCGGCCTTGCGATGGCCCACAGCATCATAACGAGCCAGAACGGCGCCATCGAGGTTAAGAGCGATTCTTCCGCCGGCGGCACCGAGTTTCGAATAAAGCTATATAAGCATGCAAAGTGACTGGATTGTCACTTGCGAGTCACTGCAAAGTCATATAGTGGAATTATACTGACCTTATCAAATGAAAGCTGGAGGTCATGAGAAATGGAAATTTTGAAAATCGAGCATCTATCGAAAATATACGGCAAGGGAGAAATGGCGGTCAAAGCGCTTGATGATGTATCGTTCTCGGTGAAGAAGGGCGAATTCGTCGCCATTATCGGTCCGTCAGGATCGGGCAAATCGACACTGCTGCATATGCTTGGCGGAGTGGACAGGCCGTCCAGCGGCATTGTCAATGTGGATCAGACCGCTATTTATAATCTGAACGAAACGCAGCTTGCCATCTTCCGCCGGCGGCAAATCGGTCTCATCTATCAGTTCTATAATTTGATTCCGGTGCTGACGGTCGAGGAGAATATTACGCTTCCGCTTCTGCTTGACGGTCACAAGGTGGATCAGAAGCATCTGAAGCATATTGTGAATACGCTGGGTCTCGAAAACCGCCTTCATCATCTGCCGAATCAGTTGTCCGGCGGCCAACAGCAGCGCGTGTCGATCGGCCGGGCGCTCATCAGCAATCCCGCGCTCATGCTTGCCGATGAACCGACAGGCAATCTCGACAGCAAGAACAGCTCCGAAATTATCGACTTGCTCAAAATGTTCAATAAGACGTATAACCAAACCTTAATCGTCATTACCCATGATGAACGAATTGCCCTGCAGGCTGATCGCGTCATCGCTATTGAAGACGGAAGGTTGGCCAAGGACGAGGTGGTGCGTCCATGAATATCGTCAACCGATTGACGCTTCGACATATGAAGCATAACAAGCGCAGAACACTCGTCACGATTATCGGAGTCGTCATCTCCGTAGCGATGATCACGGCGGTTGCGACGCTGGGCGTCTCGTTCCTGAATATGATGAAGAAGGAAGCTATCGCGACGGATGGGCTCTGGCATGTACAGTATAAAAATGTGAATAAGCAGCAAGTAGCGGCGATTCAAGAAGATGAATCCACGAAGCAGCTCATGTTAGTGAATGTTCAAAATACAAGTGGTTTAGGTTTTGCGAAATTGGATGGCTTGCAAACGCCTAAGCGGCCTTATCTTGATATTCAAGCGTATAATACTGCAGCATTCGAGAACTATCCATTCAAGGTGGATGAGGGCAGGCTTCCGGAGACTCCTGAGGAAATCGTCCTTAGCAATCAGGTTGCCGTCTACGGCGGCGTGACATTGGCAATCGGCGATCAGATTGAGGTCGAGGCGGGCTACCGTTATGCTTTTGAAGGAAAAAGCAAAGGACTATATTTAAGCGATACTCCACTGCATGAGATAGATGGAGAGGTTGTTGAGGAATTAAAGCCTACCGTTGCAAGAACCTACACCATTGTAGGCATCATCGAGCAGCCTTCCTGGACGTGGCCGCTCGGCCCGAGCTACGCGGCATACACGTATTTCGATGAGAGCATGATGGGGCCAGAGGATCATGTGCAAGCGTCGGTTGTCTTGAATAAGCTGAACGACAAGCTATTCGATCATGCCCTTGCGTTTGGTGAGGATATGCAGTTGGATTCGACGTTTATATTGTTCAACAACAATTTGCTTCGATACTACGGCTTGACGAACAATGACGGTCTGCAGTCTATGCTGACCTCCTTAAGCGTCATCATTATTTCGATTATCATTATCGGCTCGGTTGCGCTCATCTACAACGCCTTCGCGATCTCGGTATCGGAGCGCTCCAGACATCTTGGCATGCTGTCCAGCGTTGGAGCGACCAATCGCCAGAAGCGGAATTCCGTCTTTTTCGAGGGGGTCGTTATCGGTCTTATTGCCATACCTCTAGGCTTCATCTGCGGGTTAATCGGGATAGGCATTACCTTCTTCTTCATTAACAGCATGATTCAGAACGCGCTTGGCGTGACGGCGAAGCTGACGGTTACGGTTACGCCTTGGTCGATCGCCATTGCGTGCCTTGTATCGATTCTGACCTTGTTCATCTCGACCTATATTCCCGCTCGAAAGGCGTCGCGGATATCGGCGATTGATGCCATACGTCAGTCCCAGGATGTGAAGCTGACGGGAAGGAAGGTTCGGACCTCCAAGCTTGTTCGCTTGCTGTTCGGCATTGAATCCGAGATCGGACTCAAGAACATGAAGCGGAATAAACGCAGATATCAAGCGACCATCTTCTCGCTCGTAATCAGCATCATCTTGTTCATGTCCGTCTCTGTCTTCACCGATAATCTGAAGAAATCGGTCAGATTGTCGCAGGATAACGCCAATTATGATATTCAGATCACGGTGAATAAGGATGAGGCGGGAAATGCCTTTCTTGATCGAATTCGAACGATGGATGAAGTGAAAAACATGACAATCATGATGCGCATGGATGCTTATGCCTGGTTCGACCAAGAGCAAATTGCGGATGAGCTGCAAGAGGAGGTCGCAGCGTTCCCGGATCGACTCGAGAATGGGAAGATGCAATATAATATTGTGCTGCATTCGCTCGATGATGCGAGCTTGAAAGCCTATGCGGAGCAGACGGACGCAAGCTATGATCAACTGATGGATACGAGCAACCCTTCGGCTATTGTGATTGACACCATTAAATATAGAGACGATGTTAATCGAAAATTTATCGTGACCGAAGCCGTGCATCAGAAGGTTGGCAATCAAATTCAATTATTCGAGCGGGACTTCGAAGGCAATAACCCGAAGGATATTAGCCCGATTGGAATCGAGGCTTTAACGGATCAACTGCCAATGGGCATCGTTCGATCTTATCTGGGTTCGCTGGATGTCGTTGTTTCCGAGCCTGTGCTGAAAGCCATTGCCGCCAGCACGCAGACATCTGATGAAGATGTTGTGCATTTTGCCCAAAGCATCTATGTAAGCAGCTCCAAGCCGATTCAAACGCAACAGGATATCGAGCAATTGAAGCAGGACAACATCTATGTGTACAATGTGTATCAGAGCAGGCAAAGGGATGAACAGACGATTCTGTTAATGTCGGTATTCACATACGGCTTCATCCTGCTGATTACCGCAATCTCTGTTGCCAACATTTTCAACACGATTTCGACCAGTATTGCGCTGCGGAAGAGGGAGTTCGCGATGCTGCGTTCGGTCGGCATGACGCCGAAGAGCTTCAACAAGATGATCAATTACGAAAGCATCTTCTATGGCGTGAAAGCTTTATTATACGGCATTCCGCTCAGTATCATCGTTATGATCCTCATTCATCGGGCGATGATGAACTCCTTCAGCTTTAGCTTTGAGCTTCCTTGGATGTCCTTGCTTATCGTTGTGGTTGCCGTCTTCTTCATTGTCGGGTCGGCCATGGTGTACGCATCGGCCAAGGTTCGCAAGGAGCGAATTATCGATGCCTTGAAGCAGGAGAATATTTAAGTAGACATAACTATAATTATGTTATCTTAGTTAATCGCCAAAGGATAGCGCAGTCTTTCAACCAATGATATTTCTTCTTGTTAAATTCGAGAAATTTCAAGGTTACGGTTTACGTTGCACGTTTTTTTTGTTAAAATAATCGCAACATTCAAAAGCTGCGACGAGACGAGTAGATATACGTGCGCTTTCACAGAGAGCTCCTGATTGCTGAAAGGGAGCAAAGTCGTCGATATTGAACAAAGACTCCGAGCTGCTCATAGGAACCCAAGCAATGGGGGATGATGAGCCAGGCGCTCCTGTTACAGGGCTAGAGTATAATCATGATTGCATTCATGCCGTACTTGAAGAGGCTTGCATGGCGACATGCCGGCGAAATTAAGGTGGTACCGCGAGTATACAAATCTCGCCCTTAAGACATCACAGTCTTGAGGGAGGGGTTTTTTTTAATTCCAAGAGTTGCTACTTCGTATCAGCCAGGTATCATGGAGCAGTGTTGCAGGAATGCCGGAATGAATAAGCTATTATGAATAATGCGAACAACGGAGAGGAATGGACGAAGAAATGGAAAATAAATTAAGAGTAAGCATCGTAGGCGGAACAGGCATGGTAGGACAACGTTTCATTCAATTGCTGGATGGTCATCCTTGGTTTCAAGTCACATCGATAGCTGCGAGCGCGGGATCCGCGGGCAAAACCTATGAGGAAGCAGTCAAAGGCAGATGGAAGCTATCCGGAGATGTTCCTGCCAACGTGAAACCGATTATTGTTCAAGATGCATCGAAGGTGGAGGAAGTAGCAGCCGATGTGGACTTCATTTTCTGCGCCGTGGATATGCAGAAGGATGAGATCAAAGCGCTGGAAGAAGCTTACGCGAAGACGGGAACGCCTGTAATCTCCAACAATTCAGCGCATCGCTGGACGCCGGATGTTCCGATGGTCATTCCCGAAATTAATCCGGGACATCTTGAAGTCATTGCTGCGCAAAGAAAGCGTCTCGGCACTTCAACGGGCTTCATCGCCGTTAAGCCGAACTGCTCGATTCAGAGCTATGTGCCGGCGCTTCACGCCTTGCTGGATTTCAAGCCGACCAAGGTTGTCGCATCGACTTATCAGGCGATTTCCGGCGCAGGCAAAAACTTCTCCGATTGGCCGGAAATGCTCGACAACGTTATTCCGTATATCGGCGGAGAGGAAGAGAAGAGCGAGCAGGAGCCGCTTCGCATCTGGGGCAGCGTCGATGAGAGCGGAATTGTGAAAGCAAGCGCGCCGCTTATTACGACGCAATGCATTCGCGTGCCTGTCCTCGACGGCCATATGGCATCCGTGTTTGTTTCGTTCGAGAACAAGCCGTCGAAGGAAGAGATTCTGAAGCGCTGGTCGGAATTCGCCGGACGTCCTCAGGAGCTTGGACTGCCAAGCGCGCCGAAGCAATTCATTACGTACTTCGAAGAAGAGAATCGTCCGCAGACAAAGCTGGATCGCGACATTGAGCGCGGCATGGGTGTTTCGACAGGCCGTTTGCGCGAGGATACGATCTATGATTATAAATTCGTTGGCTTGTCGCATAACACCGTGCGCGGCGCTGCAGGTGGAGCGGTTCTAATTGCGGAGCTGCTAAAGGCTGAAGGTTATATCCAGCCCAAATAATAAGTTAAGTTAACGAGTTTGATGACATAATAATAATTATGTCAACTAATTGAGCAGCATCTTCGGATGCTGCTTTTTGTGTTGCAAGCGAAGTGGAGGTTAGAATGAACAGATTTATTTTATTTAATGTGATTAATTGTCTGAATGGGGGGAGAGCATCTGGCATGATCATCGAGTTTTTAGTTGTGGAAGGGGGCATTTTGAAGAAACCTTTGCGCTGAAGCTTTCGTCTTAATTAGTATGGAATTTCCGTTGAGGTAAACGTGATTCTTAATAAGCTTAGAACGATGCGGAGAGGATGGTTGTGAATGGTCGAGCGTTTTCCCTTCAAAATGCTTGCCGTTATGCTCATCAGCATAATTGTCTTATCGGCTTGCAGCGCGAAGACTAATCGTGCAGGCAACAACAAGGAGAATGAAGCGGAAAGAGCGTCGATAAGAGCGATTGGAGAAGCAACGGGCGGCAAGTTCATCATTAAGCCTGTCGGTCAAGTTTCGGAAGCAGAATTAGGCGCGCCAAGCTGCTTAGGCAGGGAAACCGATATCATGTGGAGCGGAACCTTTCAAGTCATTTGGGAGCCGAAAGGGAACGAGGCTGATCGTTCCATCCTGACATTCCCTGATGATTTCACAATTGTACAGCCTGACAATTATCCAACGAACATGAAGAGAATCACATTAGGAGATATAGAAATCTTAATCTACTCCCCGCATTATACAGATTGCCATGCCCTTGAGACCTATTTCTTCGGCACGACGGGGAATCAGGCTTTCCCTATATCCATTACCTTCGAGGATGGGCAGGTTCAGGATAAAATAGGGCGATCACCGATTCATGAGATACAATCGATTGGGGATGAACTTGTGATTCAAGGAGGATACTCTGCAGGGGATGATGCGGTTGAAAGATATCATTTCCGTTATGATTCAAGAATGAAGACGTTGATTCTTGAAAACATAGATAACGTAAATCCCAATCAACCGAATATTGCTATAGATGAATAGGAAAAATGTTACCAAAGCGAGGTGATAAATTGAAGAGGCATATCTTCCTTATTGTATGGAGTGTTTTCGTAATCCTGCTATCCAGTTTCTTCATCTTCTATATCTACTGGGATTTGAATCAACCCAAAATCGGTCCGATGGGCAACGGTCCTACCGCGCCTACGTTCATCCAGATGCTGCCGATTTATTGTGCTTTAATGCTGGGTATTCTCAATTTGGCTGCTGGGATTTATCGTTACAATAAATATAAGCGAGAACAATATTGAATTCCTGCATACGCAGCAATTCTTCTAATGCAGGATTTATAAGATAAAATTAATGGATATACGTATCATTTTTAACGCCTCCGGCTCATCTTAAGTGAGCGGAGGCGTTTCGTGTGCTGCTCCACTTTGAAAGCTTAAATTACTCTTCGTCGTATACGCCTGTTCGGAAGCTGACCAGCTTCGTCTCCATCATGTCCTCCATCGCATAGCGGACGCCCTCGCGGCCGGATCCGCTGTTCTTCACGCCGCCATAAGGCATCTGATCTACGCGGAAGGTCGGAATCTGATTGATGAGCACGGCGCCGGACTTGATACCCTTCGCAGCGGCGAAGGCGCGCTGGATATCCTTGGTGAACGCTCCGGCATTCAAGCCGAACTGGGAGTCGTTAGCAAGATCGATCGCTTCGCTCCACGACTTGAAGGGAGAGATGGTCACGATCGGACCGAAAGCCTCATCGCGATTAAGCTCTGCGTCCAGCGGCACATTCGTCAGAATGGTTGGATGCATCACATGATTAATGAATATACCTCCGCTTCTAATCTTGGAGCCGCCTTGAATGGCTTGCTCAAGCCAGGTTTTGAGACGCTCCGCCGCCTCATGGGTAATGAGAGAGCAGATATCCGTGTCTTCCTCAAGCGGATCGCCAATCTTCAATTGCTGAGCTTTAATGGCCATGCGATCGATAAAATCATCATAGACGTTCTCATGTACATAGATGCGTTGAATGGAGATGCATATCTGACCGTTATAGGAGAAAGCGCCAGTAATCGCTTGATCGGCGATGCGATCCAGCTCCTGATCGCTGAAGCCCTCGTCGATCAGGAGCGGCGAATTCGAGCCGAGCTCCAGCGTTACTCTGCGCAGCCCGGCTTGTGAGCGAATCAGCTTGCCCACGCGCGGACTGCCTGTGAAGGTAATGAACGCAACCTGTTCATGCGTCGTCAATATCTCGCTCAGCTCTTCGCCGTAACCGGGAATAATGTTGAGCACGCCAGCCGGCAGCCCAGCTTCCCGGAATAATTCCGCAAGGAAGAGCGCCGAAAGCGGCGTTTTCTCAGCTGGCTTTAATACTATGGTATTGCCGGCCGCGATGGCGGGACCGACTTTATGCGCTACGAGATTCATCGGGAAGTTGAATGGCGTAATGGCCGCGACAACGCCTAGCGGCTCGCGCGCCGTGTAGGCAGTATTTTTCTCGCCTCCCGGCACCGCGTCCATGGGGATTACCTGGCCGTAGACGTTCTTCGCCGCTTCCGCCGATAATTGATAGGTCTCAATTGTGCGGTCGATCTCTCCGCGGGCTGCTCGAATAGGCTTGGCCGCTTCCTTCGCGACAAGCTGAGCCGCTTCTTCATGCCGCTCCCGAAAGAGATCCGCAACGCGTGAGAGTACCGCAGCCCGTTCATAGGCCGGTTTGTTGCGATTCACAGCAAAGGCTCTGGCCGCGGCTGCAATAGCCAGCTCCGCTTGAGTGGCAGAAGCATAGCCGATTTCCGCTATTTGTTCTTCGGTATGGGGGTTGTACAAAGGTACGCTTTGATCCGCATCCAGCCATTCATCATTAATCCAAAGCTTTGTAGGTTCCATCTTCTTTCACCTCTTATGAATGATTTCGAGCAGATTAAGCTCGCCGCTGTTCACGGCTTCCTCTAACGCTGCCGAGAATTCCTCCGGCGTTCTCGCACTTCGGTGAGCGATCCCGAAGCTTTGCGCATAAAGCGCAAAATCAGGATTCGTGAATGAAATCTGCGTAACCGCAAGATCAGAATCCTGTTGATGCTTCTCTATTAAACTCAAATGCTTATCGTTAAACACAATGATTGTAAAAGCAAGCCCCAATCGCTTCGCAGTCTCCAGCTCCTGGGAATTCATCATGAATCCGCCGTCGCCGGACACGACGACAACAGGCGCATCAGGTCTTGCAAGTCTGGCTCCGATCGCGCCGGGAAGGGATACGCCCATGGACGCGAGTCCGTTGAAGATGATGGTCTGACCCGGGCGCTTCGGCTGATACCAACGCGACACCCAAAGCTTATGCAAGCCTACATCGGAGATGAGAGCGGCATCCGGCGGCAGCTGCTCGCTCAGATACTGCATGATTTTCTGCGGCAGCTGCTCCGGAGGCGAAGGCAAAGCCTGCAGTTGTTGAAGCCTTCGCCTCCGGATGGCAAAATGAGCGGAAGATTCGGATCTTTGTTCGACATATGTTGTTAATGCCATTAATGAATATCTCAAATCGCCGATTACCTCGAGCGCGACGGGATAATGCTCGTCCGTTTCGGACGGAGCGGCATGAATATGAAGGATGCGCCGAGATCGATCCGAGTTCCAGGCTTTCGGATCGTATTCCACCAGATCGAAACCGACGGCTATAATAAGATCGGCTGCGAGCAGCGGCCGCAATTCATCCGGCAGCTTCTGCCCGCCTACGGTGAATAGATTCAGTTCATGCTCGAAAGGCAATATGCCCTTGGCCATGAAGGTATGGACCGCTGGAAGATTGCCGGCCTGAACCAACGCCTTCAGCTCTTCAGATGCGCGCCCTCGAATGACGCCGTTGCCGGCTAGAATAATCGGATCTTTCGCGCCTGCGATAAGTGTTGCCGCTTCTCGCAGAGACGCTTTATTCGGAGCAGCTTTCGCCTGCTTGCCTATATACGGCGGCTCGCCGTTCGTCTCTTCCTTGGCAGTATCCACTGGCAAGGATATATGAATGGCGCCAGGATTCTCGCGAGTCGCTAGATTGAACGCTTTCCGCACAATCTCCGGAATCGTCTCGGCCGCCAATACTTGTTGATCATATTTGGTAATCGCTTTGAAGACCTGAACTGTATCAATGTTCTGATGGGATTCCTTATGCAGTCGAGTGCGTTCCGCCTGCCCGGTAATCGCAATCAGGGGTGAACGATCCAACTGCGCGTTGGCGACGCCTGTAATCAGATTCGTCGCGCCGGGACCAAGCGTTGCCAGACACACGCCTGGCTTCCCGGTCAAGCGTCCATACACATCCGCCATAAACGCCGCCGCCTGCTCATGGCGCGTCAGGACGAAGGAGATCGAGGATCTCGACAAGGAATCCATCAGATCAATATTCTCCTCGCCTGGAATGCCGAATATATAATCCACGCCCTCAGCCTCCAGACACTTCACCATAAGATCGGTCGCTTTCATGCTCCGCCTCCTCTAATTGATCGGGATAGGGATACAGCTCGCTAATGCGTTTTGTCTTGCCGTTAACATCTCGGAACACAATATGATCTCTGGTCAGCTGTCTCGGACTGTCGAGTCCGCATGCCGCTGCCAGAGCAAACAAGCTTTCACGCAATTGGATAACGTAATTCATAACGCGCCATTGCTTCTCCTCCGGCACCAGCGCATCCATATATCGGGGATCCGCCGTCGCTACTCCCGATGGGCAGCGGCCAGTCTCGCATTGCAGCGCCATGATACATCCGTTCGCCATCATGAATCCGCGTGCCGAATTGACCGCATCCGCGCCGAGCCCCAGCGCCACGGCCACTTTGTCGGAGGAGATCAGCTTGCCGGAAGCGATGATTCGGAATTTGTCCCGAATGCCGAATGATCTCGCGGCGTCATCAACGGCGATCAGCGCGGAATAGAGGGGCAGCCCCATACTGTCCGCCATCGATTTGAACGTTGCGCCCGAGCCGCCTTCGCTTCCGTCAACGGTAATGAAGTCCGGGTAGATGTCCAAGTCGATCATCGCTTGGAAAAATTCGTTCAAGCCTTCGGCATACCCGACGACAATCTTAATGCCGACGGGCTTGCCGCCCTCCTCTTGAAGCCTTCCAATGAATTGCATCGTTTCTCGTGAGTTGTTGAGAAAGGGAAAGCGATTGGGGGAGTTTACCGTTTGTCCGACAGGCACTTTGCGAATTTGGGCAATCTTCTCGTTCACTTTCACGCCTTCGAGATGACCGCCGCGAATCTTCGCGCCTTGTGCGAATTTCAGTTCGAAAGCTTTGATATTCGGCTCGGCTGCCTTGGCGCGGAATTCGTCGAAGGAGAATTGGCCATGGTCATCCCGATAACCGAACAATCCGGGTCCAATCTGGGAGATGACGTCTGCGCCAGTGGCCAAATGCTCCGGAGCGACTCCGCCTTCGCCAGTATTGATCCAGGAGCCTCCGGCCATACGGGCGCCGCTCCCCGTAGACAAGATATAATGCTCGCCGACCGAGCCGTAAGAGGTTGCAGAAGCGCCGAACATGCCGCGCACCCGCCAAGGATGTCTGCGAAGCTCGCCGAATACGATCGCATCCGATTCCTCGAGCAGCCAGGGCTTGACTTTGCCCATTCGCAAATTCTCCTTACGGGTGAACATGCCTTCTTCGATGATATGATACTTTTTGCCGTCGAGCTCTTCGCGATTCGCCACTCTAAGATCTTCGACTAGTTTCGGATACATGCTGTTCCCGATATAGAAGCCCGCTTTCTCATAATCCCGCCGAGAGCCAAAGCTGATCAGGTCGGTCCGATATTTGGCGGCGAACACCAGACCTTCATATTCCGCCCTGGAGAAAGGCTTGCCTTCCGTGTCGTTGTCGAACCAATATTGTCGGAATTCAGGACCGAGCTTTTCGAGCAGATAACGGAGCCAGCCAAGATAGGGATGCGCCCGAATGATGGAATGCTGAGGCTTCTTCGAGACGATGTACATATAGCCTAGCAAGATAAGGGGGGGAAGCACGAGCAATGCAATGAGAATAATAAACAGGGCAAGATACATAAGATGAAGCTCCTTTCTGCAACATGAAATGAATGTGCTTTCCTAATTATATCTTAAACAGATTAAGGAACCATTAAAACGGTCAACTCGATGACGCGCTGAAATTATGCAGCCTTCCATCTTAAATGGTCACAATTCCTTCAAATCCATAGCCCATGCGGGTCATATACACGTTCCTAATTATGGCATACACTTATGAATGTTATTCGCGAAAGGACGTATACAAGGGTAGAAAGGAGTCTGCTTCCGTGGGAGGAAATCAAGTATTGCGACATCTGACAGCGGTGATCATTCTATTATGCGCGCTGCTGTTTCCGACTCAAGCCTTCGCGCACGCTTCTCTTGTGGAGGTTAGTCCGGCGCCGGACAGCAGATTGGAAAGTCCTCCTGATCAAATCGCTTTGACTTTCAACGAAAGACTGGAGAAGAGCCTCTATTCGATTAAGGTCCTGGATTCCAACGGTCGATCCGTCACCTCGAAGAAGGCGGTTATGAGTGAAGATCAGCGCATGATTAGGCTTGATTTGCCTTCGGGACTGCCAGATGATTATTATACCGTCAGCTACAAAATCATTTCCGCAGACGGTCATCCCGTTGAAATGTCTTATATCTTCACCTTGGGAGACGCATTACCGCCCCCGCCTGCAGCTCAGTCGGAAGGGATGCCGGCAATGGATGCCATGCAAATGTCGCATAGCGGCGGACATGGCGGAGCCATAGACAGCGGAGAGATCATTCTGTTTCTGTCGCGAATGGCTTATTTTCTCACGATGCTTTGCTTGGTTGGCTGGCTGTTCTGGAGCATTCTCGAGCCGAAGAAATCAGGTGATCTCCAGATATTGGGTAAACACTGGTCTATTGTCCTGCAGCGATCATTTCTGCTTGCCTTGCTCTGCATGATCGCGCTGCAGCTGCCGGATATGATCGATGAATGGACGGGATCAAGCTTCGGTGAACTGCTGGGCACATCAATCGGCTTGTCGTGGCTCGTCAGTTTGATTCTTTCGGTAATCGGTTTCTATGCGCTGGGGCGATCCAAAATTGTAGACGCGCTGTGGATAGCGCTGCTGCTGGCGGCGAAGAGCATCAGCGGACACGCGATGGCCTACGAACCTCCGGTTCGCACGATTGCGCTCGACTGGATCCATCTGCTCGCAGCTGCGATATGGGCAGGCGGATTGCTGTATACGCTAATCCATTGGCGGGGTCATAGAGCCTACACGACGCAATTTCTTCCAAGGTTCTCCAGGGGCGCATGGATGAGTTTACTTTCTCTTATTGCGACCGGTGTTGCCTCGACGCTTATTTTCCTGCCGAAGCTGAGCTACGTGGTCTATACGCGCTGGGGCGTTCTGTTGCTTGCAAAGGTTGGTCTCGTGCTGCTCGTGCTAGTCGCAGGTATGTTGATGCGGCGCAAAATCAAGAAACAGATTGTCGCGAAGGCCGGATGGCTGTTAAAGCTTGATTTTGCTCTCATGCTCATGATCATGCTTATTGTAGGCATATTCACGTATTCGAGCCCCGTACCTGCGAATACGCCGCTCTACTGGCATGTGATGGGAACATCCGTCCATATGTCGGCTATTATAACCCCGAATGCGCCGGGCACCAACTCGTTCGAGGTGGATGTGTGGCTGCCCGAGGAACAGAAGCTGCCTAAGCATGTGCAGATGCTACTGAAGTACAAGGATGACGATGAGGTGGCTCCGATCGAGGTTCCGCTGGAGCAAAGCTTTGATCATGAATTGCCTTATTCAAGTCCTGGACTGACCCGTTTCGTCTATGTGGGCGAAGGGCCGTACCTGCCGTTCCCCGGACATTGGGAATTAGAGGTAAGAGTGATGGACTCGCTCGATAATGAGAAGATTTACAACAAAACCATGATGCTTTATTAAAAACAAATCATTTAAAGGGGAAATTCACTATGAAAAAATCACTGTCTGTCATCATTGCATGCTTCATGTCTGTCCTTCTGTTCGCAGGCATCGCCAGCGCTCATGTTGTTGTGTATCCAAAGCAAACGACACAGGGCGCATATGAAGTGTTTTCCGTTCGAGTGCCGTCTGAATCCGAGGGAGTGTCCACAGTTGCTGTCAAGGTGGCCGTCCCCGCTGAAGTGAATGTGTCCCGAATCGAACCGAAGCCGGACTGGACCTACATGCTTGAGAAAGATGATACCGGCAAAATAACAAGCGTCACTTGGCAGGCCGAGGGAGAAGGTTTATCGCAAACCGAGTTTACCAACTTTAACATCCAAGGCAAAGTCGCGGATGACGCGGAATCCATCGTATGGAAGGCTTATCAAACCTATTCGGACAACAGCGTTGTCGAGTGGATTGGCGGAGAAGGCGCAGACAAGCCGGCTTCTGTAACGGTTGTCACTGCAGCAGCGGACGCGACGGCTGGCGAGGCCAACAGCGATTCCGATTCCAATTCGGATCTGCCGCTCAGCCTTTCCATTGTTGCGTTGGTTCTGGCTCTGGCGGCGTTGATTGTCACTTTCTCCAAGAAAAAACGAGCATAAGAAAATCTGCTGTGAAAAATAAAGGTCAAATTCCGGCTCTGCAAAGCCCACTATCGATCTCCAAATCGATAGTGGGCTTTCTCAAATGACCAACATGATGCATCCTTCAATGTCTTATGCTATGCTGACAAGGAATAGAAGAAGAGTTAGGAGCTGCTCTAATGGGAAATGACAATATCTTTCGAGTTATCCTTATCGATGATCATGCAGATGCCAGAGAGGGCATGAGAGATATTATCGAGATGAATGAGGAGTTTGTCGTTGTAGCGGAAGGGCGCAACGGTAAGGAAGCGGTAAGGCTGACAGAAGAGCTGCTGCCCGATCTTATTCTAATGGATATCAACATGCCTGAGATGGATGGTCTCGAAGCCACGAGATTAATAAAAGCGAAATTCCCTCAAGTTAAAATTATTATTGTCACCGTATCCGATGATATCACGCATTTGTTCGAGGCGTTGAAGAAAGGAGCGCAAGGCTATCTGCTCAAAAATCTGCAGCCGTCCGCATGGCATGAGTATCTGCAAGCTATCGCGATCGACGAGGTTCCCATGTCCAGAGAGCTTGCCTTCAAGCTTCTTCAAGAATTTCCGCGAGAGGTGCAGACAAAGAGCAAGCAAAGCACCTTGACCGGACGCGAGCAAGAGATTTTGGAATGGGTGGCGCAGGGTCAAACCAATCGCGAGATTGCCGAATCATTACAAATTTCAGAAAACACGATAAAAAATCATCTCAAAAACATTATGATGAAGCTTCATCTGCAAAATCGAGTGCAACTGACCAGATATGCCTTTGAACAGGGATGGATTTAGTTTACATAATTATAATTATGTTTATTCTTGGGGGGAGACTATGCTGAAATATAACATTTGTTTTATTAAGCGCGGCGATGAAATTTTGCTGCTAAACAGGGAGAAAGGCGCATGGATGGGTGCTTGGAATGGAGTAGGCGGCAAATTAGAGCCCCATGAAACCCCTCGGGCATCTGTTCTTAGGGAAGTTGAAGAGGAGACAGGCATTGTGCTGCAATCAGTCGAGTTCAGAGGCGCAGTGACCTGGACGGTTGATCAAAAGCCGGCAGGCGGGATGTATCTGTACTTGGCCGAATTGCCGAACGACTACGTTTACGAGACGCCTTTGAAAGTGGCAGAAGGGCTCTTGGATTGGAAGAAAATTGACTGGATCTTGCATCCCAATAATCAAGGCTTAGCGCATAACAACCCAAGGACGATCAAAATGCTCCTGGAGGAGCGAGGATGTTATCAGCATCATTGCATCTATGTGGATGACCGATTAATACATATGGACTTCATGGCAGCGGCTCCCGAAATCGAGCATGTTGCAGATAGTGATAAATTGGAGCATTTATTATTTGATCAATTTGGGATTGATTATTTAACAGCATTAAATAAATAATTGCGATATTAATTAACTGCGTTAATTAACCATTACTTAATCCCATAATCCGAGAAGAGCCCGTTCCAGGGCTCTTTTTTGCTTTAGTTTGGTTCAAATAGAATTTTGGGTGGTGTTATTAGACTTACCGCCGGAACCAGCCTGCCGCATGGGAAGGACCCAATTGGGGCGGGGGAAGTGACAAGTATAACCGTTCGGATAACGCTCCAAATAGTCCTGGTGCTCCGGCTCCGCTTCCCAGAAGTCGCCGACAGGCTTCACTTCAGTGACGACTTCGCCCGGCCACAGATCCGAAGCATTTACGTCGGCGATTGTCTCCTCAGCCACCTTTTTCTGCTCGTCGCTTATATAATAGATTGCCGAACGGTAGCTTGTGCCGATATCATTGCCTTGACGGTTCCGCGTCGTAGGATCGTGAATTTGAAAAAAATATTCCAGGATGCGGCGGTAGCTCGTCTCCGTTGTATCGAAGATGATTTCGATTCCTTCCGCATGAGTGCCATGATTGCGATAGGTCGCGTTCGGAGTATCGCCGCCAGTATAACCGACGCGAGTAGAGACGACGCCGGGAAGCTTGCGGATCAAGTCTTGCATTCCCCAGAAGCAACCCCCAGCGAGTACAGCGCGTTGATGCATATTAAAACCTCCTTAACTTGATCGAGATATTTGACTTAGAGCTTCGTGAGATCTTCAACTATTATAACCCGGTATGCGCGACTCAAACCAGTTGTTTATCGTTATGAGAGATAGAGCAGAGACTGAAGTGTTGCTCACGGAACCATGGACGGAGTCAGTCTTGTAATATAAATTTCCGGCAGATCAAAACAACAGAAGAGCTCTTTGTACATTCATTCTTTATTACTTCTTCACAAAACTCGTATTTTGTACAAATGTATTTGATTCGGCATAAAGTCTTATCCATAAACTTCGTAAATGTCATATATTATATGCGACCATCTCAAATCTGCAGTTTATAAGTTTCGTTCGTTCCCTCATGTTCGTCTCTTTACACCTTGCTATAACTGTAGCTGATTTTTTTTTCATGAATACTTTCTTCAAGTTTCCGTTAGTGCAACGACGGCAGCCGATCTTTCAGATCGGCTGCCACTGACGTCACTTTAAAAAGTCTAATGCTTCTTCTAACATTTCCATTTCATCTTCAAGTTCCTCTAACTTCTCATTGACTTTCGATATGCATCTCAATTTAACCTCGCTTGGCATTCTATCTTTTATCAGTTCTAAAATTTGATATGCATGTCGGCTTTCTTCAAAATAACGGCTGGTTAAAGATTCAACGATTACTTCGGCGTACTCTGAACAATCAAATGACTCAAGAGCGTATAGAATAGTCCCTCTTTTACCTTTAGTTTTGGGGTCTTTCAATTGATTAATGAGTGGGACTAGAGCCTCACTAGAACCAATATCAGCTAACGCAATTGATATTGCATTTCTCAAAAGGGTATTATCTGTTTTGTTTAAATATTCAATAAGGGTGGTTGTAAAGATTCCATTCTTTTTTTCACCAATGATTTCAATCAAATCAATGGCTTCATCAAAACGCAACTGATCTATTAGGCCTTTTAATAAAGCCACATCCATTTTGTAACGCCCCTTTCAATTATCTTTTTCTACTCTCCGATTATATCCTCTATATCGCCCCCACCATTAAAACAGACTTAATTTATCCGGATTGCGAACGATATAGATGTTCTGAATGGCATGCCTTGACACATGAACGAGTACAATCGAATCGATCTGCTGCCCCAATCGAATAATTAATCCAGGCTCTCCATTGATTTCGCTTATCTCTAGTTGAATGCCGCCATCTTGTCGGGATGATTTCTGGAAAGAGCCGAACAGAAATTTGGAAACAGCATCTTGGTATGCAATGGGACGTACAGCGGCAACCGCCTTTCCTCCCCCATCGGAGATGAGTATGACATCCTTGGCGAGCATGGAAATAACTTGTTCCGTGTCGGCTTGCTCAATCGCCGTCACAAAACTGCGAATCCAAGCTTCTTTATCTGTATCGACGATGTTCCCTGACGCATCCCCTATTCCCATCTTCATCTTGGCACGGCTGAAAATTTTCCGGCAGTTGGATTCGCTTCTGCCAACGATCTCTGCAATCCCGGCATATTCAATGCCAAGAGCTTCACGCAATACGAACACTGCTCTTTCTGCAGGAGACAGCTTCTCAAACAGCACCAGAACAGCATAGGACAGCAATTCATCGCGGACGATCAACTCAAGCGGATTGTCCTCCGAGGTCGGAATGGGCTCGGGGAGCCACTCCCCGATATACCTCACCCGCCGATTGTAAGCCGATTTATGCAAGTCGCGGCAGCGGTTGACAACCATTTTGCACAAGTATGCCTTTGGTTCTTCGGTCAGACCTGCCGGATTCACATCCACAACCTTCAGAAATACGTCCTGCACAGCGTCTTCCGCATCGGACCAAGTGCCCGTCATCTGATAGGCCAACGTTAGCAATAATTTCTTGTATTTCTTGTACAATTCCTCCAGCTTGTTCACCTCCTGTTTCGGACGTTGCTATTACTTTTGTCCTTTTGCTATCAGACTTGCTGTATCCCAAGTGAATTTTTTGATCTTCCAACCTAGCTTGCCGGTGATGACAAAGTCAAGTCCCCATTTGTTCACCCAGGTTAAACCACAATCGGGACCCAGACCGATGCAGAAGACTTGCATATAGCTTTCATGCACGGGGGCTTGGCGACCTTCGAAATCTGCCAGCATGATTTTGGCAAGTCGGGCAGCTTGCGGGATGGCTTCCTTACACGTCATACCATCAATACGCCCGGAACACGGATCTGAGATTCTGGCGCAATCTCCGATACTGTATACACCGGGCATAGCTTCTACCCGGTAACTGGCGTCCACCTGCACATACCCTTCCGGTGTTACCGGCATGCCAATAGTTTGAAGCATGGGATTCGGCAATAGCCCCAGTGTCCAGATGCAGAGGCCAACAGCGCTGCTTTCGCCATTCGATAATGATAATAACCCATCCCTCTCCTCGAGTACACGGAGATTATGAATAATCGTTACTCCAATGTCGTGGAGCAGCTGCTCCAGCTTCATTCCTACCTTCTCAGGCCCGTCAAGGAAAAGGCGCTGCTCTGTATTGTACAGATCAATCTTGACGGCTTGCGGATCAAGACCCATCTGTTCCGCATCCGCTCGAGCATAGTGTGCCAGCTCTGCGGCAGTCTCTATTCCGCTAATTCCAGCTCCCGCAATCGCGATACGCATCAGACGATCGCGTTCTTCCGGATTGTTTTCATGAGTTGCCTGCTTCAAATTAGCCAGCCATGCCTTTCGTATCCCTTGCGCATTTTCGAGTGAGCTGAGAGCGATTCCGCCTTTGTCCGTCCCCGGCTCCCTAATGACACTGCCTGTAGTTATAACAAGCCTATCGTAGCTCATTTCGTTCACTGTACCCGATGCGTCTATATACGTAAGCTTCTTCTCAGCTCCGTCGATGCTCGAGACAGTGCCCTGCACCAACTCAACGCCTTCGGGAAAAAGCTTCTTCAGAGGGATTCGAATCTCTTCATTCGTAACGGCTGGTTTGAACATTAATACTTTACGCAGATGATAGGCGTTTTTGTCAATCAGAATAATCTTCAGGAGATGCTCCTTTTCCTGATTCTTGAACTGTTTGCGAATTTCTTTCACGGCATGAATGCCGGCATAGCCGGCTCCTGCTACGACACATATCCTAGCTCTCATTGCTATCACTCCTTCAATTGTATGCCCATAGAACGAGGTAGCGGCTCGGAATGTGACATTTACACAAAAAAAAGACCTGTATCTAAATCGATACAGATCCTTCTTCTATAATCTTTCGGTTAACTATCTTCTCCGGCCCGCGACCAGATTGAAGATTAATGCGATTAGCGCGATTACCAGCAAGAGATGGATCAATCCGCCAGCAATATGAAAGCCAAAACCCAACGCCCATAATACGATCAGTAGTACAATTACGCTCCAAATCATAATAGCGACCTCCTTTGTTTTCATCTGTTCATAGCTTCTATATAAACACAAAATTAATGAACTAATCATCATTAATCAGTCACAGCACCTCTAGACGCAGAAGAAACTAATCTTGCATACTTGGCAAGTACGCCC
The DNA here is from genome assembly GCF_011947265.1 of Paenibacillus sp. HB172176. Taxonomy (GTDB): domain Bacteria; phylum Bacillota; class Bacilli; order Paenibacillales; family Paenibacillaceae; genus Pristimantibacillus. The sequence goes on along the minus strand of NZ_JAATHD010000002.1, from coordinate 116,307 downwards.
GAATTTACTTTCAGCGGTGGCTGCATCCATGCTTGAGCCCTGGCCGCCAGCTCCTCTTCTGTCACGTCAATTGTAATTTGCTGCGTTTCGCTGTCAATGGTGATCAAGTCTCCATTTCTTAGCAACGCTATCGGTCCACCTACTTGCGCTTCTGGCGCTACATGGCCGACAACGAATCCATGCGAGCCGCCAGAAAATCTGCCATCCGTCATGAGGGCAACTTCCCCGCCAAGACCTTTGCCTACGATTAATGCGGTAACAGACAGCATCTCGGGCATGCCTGGACCTCCTTTGGGGCCGCAATAACGGATAACCAATACATCCCCTTTTTGGATTTCATTTCTCAAAATGGCTTCCGTTGCGGCCTCCTCGCTGTCATACACCTTTGCCGGTCCGACAAAACGCAGTTTCTTCATACCTGACATTTTGGCAACGGCGCCTTCTGGGGCAAGGTTGCCTCTAAGTACAACCAATGGTCCATTCGGCTTCAACGGCTTATTCACTGGGCGAATAATTTCCTGATCGTTTTTGAGCGGAGCTGCTTCGGCAAGATTCTCTGCCAAGGTCTTGCCTGTAACTGTAAGGCAATCCCCGTGAAGAAGTCCTTCGGCAAGCAATAGCTTCATCACGCCGGGAATGCCTCCAATATCGTTCAAATCCTGCATGACATGTCGGCCGCTTGGCTTGAGATCCGCCAAATGAGGAACACGCAAACGAATCCGCTCGAAATCATCCAATGATAAATCTACGCCTGCCGAATGCGCGATGGCGAGCAAATGCAGGAACGCATTGGTTGAACCGCCCAAGGCCATCACGACCGTAATCGCATTCTCAAACGCTTCTTTCGTCATGATGTCTCTCGGGTATATCTCCTGTTCCAGCAGCGAGATTACTTGTTTGCCAGCCGCGTCGCATTCTGCTGCTTTATCAGGAGAAATGGCGGGAGTAGAGGATGAACCGGGAAGACTCATACCCATTGCTTCCGCCGCAGCGGCCATAGTGTTAGCGGTATACATCCCGCCGCAGGAGCCCGGCCCTGGACAGACGCTGCATTCTACCTTATGGAGCTGTTCATCTGTCATTTTCCCATCATGATATTGACCTACCGCTTCGAAAGCTGTTACGATATCGACGTCTTTGCCATCGAGCTTTCCGGGTTGAATCGTTCCGCCGTATACGTAAACCGAAGGGATATTCAACCGCCCGATCGCCATCAGACAGGCCGGTGTGTTTTTATCGCATCCGCCGATTGCCACCAGACCGTCAAAGCGCTCTGCTCCCGTTACAATCTCAATCGAATCCGCGATTGTTTCCCTGCTTGGCAGCGAGAACAGCATGCCTCCATGCCCCATGGAAATACCATCCGAGACTGTAATTGTATTGAAAATCAGCGGAGCGCCGCCATGCTCGCGTACGCCTTGCTTGGCCCCAGCAGCCAATTCATTGATATGCATATTGCACGGAGTTACCTCGCTCCATGTGCTGGCTACGCCAATCATCGGCTTTTTGAAATCCTCATCTGTGAAACCAACAGCGCGCAGCATCGCCCTGTTCGGCACTCGATTGACACCCTCGCTGATGACCTTGCTGCGAATTCGAAGATCTTTTGGGTTTCCCATTTTTCCTCGCTCCTGTCTGTTTAAAGTATTTGTTGCAGTTCCATCATCGGACGGATAAAATTTTGCTTCATCATTGCCTGAGCGGAATCAGAATCATTCTTCTCAAAAGCCGCAATAATGGAATCATGCTCATCGACTGAGGCTTGTGTCGCCGTAATTGGCTGCTTTAAGAACACATATTTAAAGCGCCGGATATGAATCTGAAGCGATGCGCTGAATGAAGCGACATAAGGATTATCGGAAAGCTCCACAATCAGGTTGTGGAACTGTTCATCCACCTCCATTGCTTGGTAGGCCTGACCACTAGTTATGGCTCTTGCAAATGTTAAATTAATTGCTCGCAGTTGCTCGATTTGCTCTGGAACAATAACTCTTGCGGTAACTTCAGCTGCTAAAGCCTGAAGAGCTCCCATTGTTGAATACATCTTGAAGATATCGTCCTTCTCAATTTCCTTTACCTTTGTCTCTTTCCCTGGATGAGTAGACACGAGTCCTTGCACTTCCAGCAGTTGGAACGCTTCTCGAATCGGAGTGCGGCTTACACCAAGCGACTCAGCCAATTCGGCGTCGATCAGTTTTTCTCCTGGTTGCAGCGTCCCATCGATAATCCATCGTTGAATTTGGGAGAGAGCCCTCTCTTTTGCAGACATCCTTGCAGGTGAGACAAAATTTTTAGGCACGGGCATGGGTATTTTCCTCGCTTCTTGAATTCCTTATATGCAATATATCGCATACATATATTAAAATCAAGACATCTCCACCACTGTTATTCTTTCAATTGGTTGCTCATATCGCAATCGAATGTGTTCAAGAAGTTCGAACTACAAAACGAGGTTGCCTATTTCGGCAACCTCGTTTTATACGATTAATATCCATTACCATGCATAAGCTTTCGGTGCTTCGCCTCCAGGTCCTGGGAATATGACGTCCAAACGGTTCATCGTTTCTTGCGAAAGCTTGATGTCGACCGTATGCAGCGTATTTTGGAATTGCTCCAGGGTTCTTGGTCCAATAATTGGCGCGGTCATGGCAGGATGCATTAATGTCCAAGCAAGAGCGACATTCGATTCGCTCTCGCCGAGTTCCGCACACAGCTTGCCGAATTGTTCCAGCTTCTCCCGATTAGCTTCCACACGCTCCTGCGAGCGCGTGCTTCTAGCGCCGCCAGACGGCTTGAGCGCATTGCCTCCGAGCAATCCACCATCCAGTGGACTCCATGCAATGACGCCGATTCCATGCTCTGAAGCTGCCGGAAGCACTTCCAGCTCGGGTAATCTGCACAGCAGACTGTACTTATGCTGTTCAGAAACAAGTCCCAATGTTTGTCTTGCTTTCGCTTCATATTGCGCTTTTACCAGATCTCTCCCGGCAAAGTTGCTGGAGCCTACATACCCTATTTTTCCCTGATTTATTTGCACCTGGAAAGCTTCCCAGAGCTCGTCCCAGCTTACGTTGCGGTCTACATGGTGCATTTGATACAGTTCAATGTGATCCGTATTCAAACGGCGGAGCGATTCCTCCAAGTGACGGCGAATTTTGTAAGCGGATAACCCTCGCAGTTGGTTTGGACCGTCCGCCTGATTTTCCATATCCCCGTATACTTTAGTAGCCAGAACAACCTTTTCCCTGCGACCGCCGCCTTGCGCGAACCAGCGTCCGATGATTTCCTCTGTTCTTCCCCGGTTCCCCTGCCCGCCGTAAACGTTTGCAGTATCAAAAAAGTTAACTCCTGCATCCAAAGCAGCGTCCAAGATCCGGAAAGATTCTTTCTCATCCGTTTCGGTTCCGAAGTTCATGGTTCCGAGACATAATCTGCTGACTTTCATACCGGATTTCCCTAAGTAAGTATACTCCATTTGCTATTCCTCCGATCGTGATTACGTGATGAATAGAATGTCAACCTTGACCAATCCAATCTTCCTTCATCTTAGCCGTCCACTGAGCACGAATCGCTTCATAATGCTCTTTCGACAGCAGGTGCTGCTCTAATAGCCTGGCATTCTCTGTCCAGCGGTCCTGCTTCGCCGTGCCGACGATGGCTGCATTCACGCCCGGTACGGACAGAGTGAATTGGAGTGCCGTGCCGATCGATTCGCTCAAGTCGCCTTGGAGAAAGTCGTAGCCGAGTGTCTGCAGCCGGTCCCAGTAGGTGTGTTGATAGCTGGATTCTGGCTTCTTGCCAGTCTTCCACGCAGCATTCGCAATTGGCCGTTTCGCCACGACGCCGATGCCCCGCCGCTGCGCTTCCGGAATCGTTAACGTAATCGCTTCTTGATCGGCGATGTTGACTGATGTCTCGAGCGAGTCGAAAACTCCGCACTGCACGGCGTAGAGCGCGGCTTTATGATCGCCGCTGTATCCGATGTACCGTGTCTTTCCTTTCTCTTTCGCCCGTTTCAACACGTCGATGACGTCGCCTTGACGAAGCAGCTCCTCAGAACAACTGTGAAGATGCACAACATCGACATAATCTGTCTGCAGACGCTTCAAGCTGCGGTCGATACTAGCCTCCAGCATTGCCGGATCCCAGTCGGGCTGCTCGAAGCCAGATGCGTGGCCACATTTGGTGAACAGATAATAATCCCCGCGCCGTCGCTGAATCGTCTTGCCTATCAATTCCTCGCTTGTGGCGTAACATTCCGCCGTGTCGATGAGGTTCAGCCCTGCATCGAGTGCGCTTCCGAGCAGCTTGTCCGCCTGTTCGGCACTGACTCCCTCGAAGCCGATCTCCGCTCCGCCGAAGCCGAGTATGCTCACCTTCATGTCGGTTTTACCATACTGTCTTTTTTCCATCCTGCATGCCGCCTCACTTTCTTCGATTGGGCTTGATTTGATGACTTCCATTATAGCCTTTCCGCTAAAGCCTGCAAAGAAGTGAAATGATTATCACTAGGTAACATGACATATAGTAACTATATTCATCCTACAATTATTCATACACGAACTAAGCAAGCCGTTATCGTGTCCTGCACGACAGCAGCTTGCTTAGCTGAATGGAATATTAATTATCGGTAATTCGGCAGTAAATATTGATTGGCATCAAGCATTTCATCAACCAGCGCTTTGATATTATCGATAGATAATTCCGCTCCAGTGTGCGGATCTAACAGTGCCGCATGATAAATATGCTCGCGCTTGCGCGTAACCGCCGCTTCAATGGTGAGCAGCTGCATATTAATATTCGTACGGTTAAGCGCTGCCAACTGCGGCGGAAGCGCGCCGAAACGGGTAGGCGTCACCCCTTCACTGTCTACGACGCAGGATACCTCTACGCAGGCCTCTTCCGGCAGATTCGATATAAGCCCGCCGGTATTAAGCACATTCCCTGCGATTTTATATGGAATATTCGTCTCCATCGCTTCCATGATGTATGAGGCGTATTCATGCGTACGCGTATGAGTCACGGAACTATTATTGACTAGTCCGTTCATCGCCTGCTCCCAATAAAGCTTGTTGCTGTCGCCCCAGTTCTTGTAATTTTCTGTCGGAATATTGTACTTCTCCAGCAGCTCCGGGTAAGCCTTCTTGATGAAATAGGGAACATATTCGGCTCCGTGCATGCTGGATTCGGTTACATAATAACCAAAAGTGTTCATGATCTCATATCGGACCATGTCATCATGCGGTCCTGTTCGCGCTGCTGCCCGGCGCTTGATCTCCGGATACAGATCTTCACCGCCACGCGTAATGTCGAGCAGCCAAGCCTGGTGGTTAATGCCGGCAATGCGCCACCTCACATCCTCAGCGCTCATGCCTAGTCCCTCCAGCAATTCCTTTGCGCAAACCTGCACGCTGTGGCACAATCCTACCGCTTTAATACCCGTTTCTCGCAAAACCGCGCCAGTTAGAATGGCCATCGGATTGGTATAGTTCAAGAACCATGCGTCGGGGCAGACCTCCTCCATATCCCGTGCGAACTCCAGCATGACGTCGATCGTGCGAAGTCCCCTGAATAGGCCGCCCATGCCTAACGTATCGGCATACGTTTGTTTCAATCCGTATTTGCGCGGCATCTCGTGATCGCTGCGGATGACGGGTTCGAACGCCCCGACGGAAATCGCATTGATTACGTAGTCTGCGCCCTTAAGTGCTTCCCGGCGGTCTGCATAAGCCTTGATTTTGGCTTTGCCGCCCAGATTCTGATTTAAGTTGATCAGCATCTTCTCCGATTCGTTCAAGCGTTCCAAATCAATATCATGCAATGCGATATGCGCATCGGCAAGCGCTGGTGTCAGTATACAGTCGCCGATTACATTTTTGACGAAAATAGTGCTTCCAGCACCGATAAATGCGATTTTTGTCATCGTGTCTCTCTACTCCTCTGTTGATAAATGAATGGGACGAGGTCTCGCGGTTAACCTTTAACACTGCCCATGACGATACCCTCCGCAAAATATTTCTGCAGGAACGGATAAACGAACAGGACGGGAAGTACAGCTACAAAAACTTGAGCCGCTTTGGACGTCCGATCTGATACCTCTGCCCACTTCAATATGTCTCTGGCCGCCATAAGCGACAGGTCCCGATTGACGATCACGGTTTGAAGATAGCTTTGCAGCGGGTAGTTGTCAGGTCTGTTCATCAGAATCAAGCCGTCGAACCATGAATTCCAATGCGTCACAATGCAGAACAGCGTCAGAGTGGCAACAGCTGGAGCGGAAAGCGGAACGGCGACCTTCCATAAAGTCTGCCACCGGCTGGCCCCGTCGATCTGAGCTGCCTGATCCATTTCATCGGGCAATGATTTAAAGAAGTTGAGCAGCAGAATGACGTTGAAGACAGGTACGGCGCCTGGCAAAATCATAGCCCAGAACGTATCGATAATGCCGGTCATCTTAATGGTCATGTACCAGGGAATCAGCCCTCCGCTGAATAGCATCGTCACGACGAAATACCAGGCGTAGGCGTTGCGAAAGCGGAATTCATGGCTTCGCTTGGACAAAGGATAAGCAATCAAGATGGTCAGCAGCATATTAAGCGGAACGCCGACGGCCAATCGCCCCAGGGAGATCAGGAACGCTTTTCCGAACTCGGGCTTGCTCAGCACGAAGGAATAGGATTTTAGATTGAAGTCTATGGGCCAAAGGCTAACTTTCCCGGCGCTTACAGCAGCGCTGGAACTGAACGAGATGGCCAGCACATTCAGTAAGGGAAAGAAGCAGGCAATGGCTGTCGCCGTTAAGAACAAATAGTTGAATGCGAGAAACGTTCGTCTGCTTATCGAAGGATGTTTATTCATGGTCACCCCACTTTTCCTAAAAAATCCGATAGTTTGTCAGCCGGTAAGCGAGCAAATAGGATACGCCGATCATGACGAAGGAAACAACTGATTTAAACAACCCGACGGCGGTAGCAACGCCATAATTGGCATTTTCAAGCCCGATGCGGAATACGAGCGTATCAATAATGTCACCGGTCTTGTACACCTGAGGGCTATACAGGTTAAATACCTGCTCGAAGCCAGCATTGAGCACATTGCCCAGGCTTAGCACCGACATCAAGACAATCATAGGCAGCAAGGCAGGCAGCGTGACATTCAGTGTCTGCCGCATTCTCCCTGCTCCGTCCATGGACGCCGCCTCGTATAAAGCCGGATTGATGCTTGTTAAAGCAGCCAAATATACGATCGTTCCATAGCCGAACTCTTTCCAGGTGTCCGTCAATACAAGCGTGAATGGAAACGTGACAGGATCTCCGAGGAAATAGATGGCGGGAATGCCTAGCGAGCTGAGCAATTCGTTCACAAGACCCGTTGACGGAGAAAGAATGTCAATAAAGATGCCGCTTAATATGATCCAGGACAAAAAATGTGGAAAATAAATAATCGTTTGTACGCTGCGTTTGAATAGTCGATTGCGCGCTTCGTTAAGCAACAGCGCGATCAGGACGGGAACGACTATGCCAGCGGCCATCTTCATTCCAGCGATGAAGAAGGTATTGCCGAGGACGCCAAGCGTCCCGGGCATATGCAGCATATACTCAAAGTTTTTCCATCCAACCCACGGGGATCGAAACATTCCCTTCGACGGAACCAGTCTCTCGAACGCCATGATAATGCCAGCCATTGGCACGTAGCTGTAGATGAACACCAGGACAAAACCCGGCAAAATCATCAGATGAAAGGGCAGCTCTCTTATGATCTTTCGTTTCATTGATTATTCGCCTCTTTCTTGCCGGAGAGGCGACCTTTATTGGGAAGCCTGCCAATCATTCACTTCTCCGGTAATCGTATTGCCGCCAAGATCCTCCCACTGGGTAACAAATTGATCGAATTCGTCAATGGAGCCGCCCATGATAATGCGCGTAAACACCTCTAACTGCAGTTTTTGAAGCGTTGCGTTGTTGTCAGTCATCCCTTGCGTAGGTGCGCCGAAGTAAGCGTCGTCGACGATTTGCGCGTTTTTGGCATAGCCGTCAATGACTGATAACGAGCCGTCAGGTCCATACATCCGTTCAACTCCCCACTGCTTAAGGTTCCCCGCTCGATAATCCAGGATATTGTCATAGTAGCCTTTTTCCTCTGTGTTCAGACTGGAAGGCGAATTCGCTTCCAATGCCTGGACGACATTGAGATAGGCGTCGAGATTTTTGCGCGGGGCTTCTCCGTAGAGGAGCGCATATTCGAAAATGGCAGTGTTGTTGTTCACGCTGTAAACATCCGGCTGGGCCGTTTCGCCCCAAAGCTTCTCAAAGTCGAAGTTCAATATCTTAACGGCTGCTTCCGGATTTTTCGCTCCTTTTTTGACCACATAATACGTATTGATTGCAAAAGGCACTTGGGCTTTAGCAGGCTCATCGTCTACGGAGACGATCGAGATCGGCTTCCACTCCATCGACGGATCCGCGTTTTTCCCGTCCTGAAGCCAGCCTGCGTTCCAAAAGAAGCCGTAGAATAACCCTAGCTTGCCGCCGTTGGCAGCTTCGCTTACTTTAGTCGCGTCTTTGGTGCCGAACTCCTTGTCAAGCAGTCCCTGCTTATAGAGCTCCTGCAGCTTAAGCAAGGCTGCTTTGGTTTCAGGTTGAGTGCTGCCATAACTCAGTTTTCCTGAGGCGTCTTTCACCCATATGTTCGGATAGGCGTGAAAGCCATTGAAGAAGCCTTGCATACCGGCATAGAAGCCGAAAATATCTTTATTGATGCCCAGACCGTAAGTGTCGGCTTTATTGTTGCCGTCAGGGTCCTGCTTAACGAAAGCTTCGGCGGTTTTGATCACGTCATCCATCGTTTTGGGCTCGGACAGCCCGAGCTTCTGAAGCCAGTCCGTACGCACCCACAGGACATGAGTTTGTCCAAGACCGGAGGTCATATTCGGCAGGCCGTAAAGCTTGCCGTTGAAGGTCGCGGATTTAAGGGCGTTGCCGCCATCCTGAGACATTATGTCTTTGGTCAGTTCGGATCCATACTGCTCGTAAAGAGAGGTGAGATCCTCAAGAGCATCATCCTCTACCAGCCGTTTCAGCTGGGAGGCGCTGACTGGCGTAATATCCGGCAGATCATCGGAAGCGATGGCAATGTTAAGCTTCTGGTTGTATTGGGCTGTCGGTGTTGTCCATAAATACTTCACCTTCACGCCAAGCTCGCTCTCGTATGCCCTCGACCACACATTGTTGTCGATCGATTCTCCTTCGTTGTACTTGGTGCCCTCGGTAATTCCTCGAACGGCCGTTACTTCAATCGGAGGATCGTATTTCCCTAAAGGCGTAATTGAAGCGATATCCTCAGATTTGTTGCTGCCAGCCTCGTTTTCTTCATGTGTTGCGCCGCTGTTATTGCCGCTGCTGCATGCAGCCAGCGAAAGAACGAGAACGGATGACAAGAAAAGCGCTATTCCCTTTTTACCTTTCAACGTTCAGACATCCCCTTTCAACCATCCTTTTTCCTTGCAGCGTAAGTATAGCAAACGCTTGCGATTAGCCGTGAGAGGTTCAATTTTGAAGATCGTTTGAATATTTTCCGCTCCGCTGCGTCGTGAGAAAATATTAATCGTACGATTTGAAGAATACTTTCTCACGGCTGCTGCTTCGGCAGACGAAAAAAGCCCAAACGCGCAGCGGATATGCCGCCTGCCGTTTTCGGGCCTTTTCGGTTTAGGAACGCTCTGTATGCAGCTGCCTGAATTCGCTTGGCAGCATGCCGATTTGCTCCTTGAACAGCTTGCTGAAGTATCGCTGGTCCATAAAACCGCTTTTCTCAGCGATAAGATAAACGGGATGATTCGTTGACAGAAGAAGCTCTTTCGCCGCATAAAGACTTGCCGTTTGAAGATAATGACTGAACGTCAGCCGCATAATATCACGGAAGCTGGTGCTGAAGTAGCTTTTGCTCAGATTAACAAGCTGGCAGATTTCGCTTTGCTTCATATGCTGGCCTGGGCGCTCAGCAATCAGATCAACGGCTTTAACGATCGCACGTATGACATCCTCGGAATAAGCGGAGCTTCTTAGCCAGGCGGCCAGCTCCGATCTTATGCCTTGCAGCCAACCGGCTGCACCGCCGCTATTAGGAAGGGCTGGATGTCGCCCCCAGTCAAACATCGGAAAGCAGCGTTTCAAGCGCTCCGCGATATCGAAGAGAACAGCATGGGAATCGCTGCCGACCGTTTGCTCCAGTTCATTTATTGCGCGGAATAAGATGCTGAATCTATCCTCTTCCATGATCCACAACAGATCACTGCTGGCGTCAATAGCAGTCGTGCGAGCGAGAACAAGCAAATCCTTGCTTGAATGACTGCTCGTTGTATCCTGCCGGACAGCCCTCAGTATCCGCTGCATGGTCGCGTCGAGATCTAATTCCTCCAGCTGCGTTTTGACGATATAATCAATGGCCCCGAGACGAAGCGCTTCCTGAATGAATTCAAAGTCCTGATGGCATGTGAGGATCACAACCTTCAGCGCGGGATCACGCTCCTGAGCCTTTTTTATTAACTCGAGGCCAGACATCCCGGGCATTGTAATATCGGTCATCATCAGTTGAACAGGATGAGATTGCAAAAACGCCAAAGCTCGCTCGCCAGTCGAGGCTTCGCCTGCAATTTCTACGCCGAACTTGCTCCAGGGAAACATCAGCCGCATCCCTTTGCGAACCAAGCTTTCGTCATCCACGATTAGAGCCTGAATCAAGGGCTTCCACTCCTTTTAAGGTATCCGGGAGGCGAATGGAGATCGTAGTACCTATTCCTGTCCCGCTTTCCATCGTTAATTTTGCTTCCGTGCCATAATAGACATCCACCATTTTTTTGACATAGCGCAGTCCGATCCCAAGACCCGACTTGCGGAGCTGATCATCTTCCTCCTCGAGCATCGCGAGGAGCTTGTCTTCCGGGATGCCTTTGCCATTGTCCGCCACACGAAGAAACAAAGAGTTGTTCTCCCTCGTTATCGCAACCTTGATTTCTACGCGGTCATCTTCGTCGAAGCCGTGATACAGCGCGTTTTCGACTAAGGGTTGAAGAATAAAGCGCGGAATCAGGACGTCCAGGCATTCCGGTTCGACGCTCAGCTTAACATTAAAAGAATGATCGTATCTTATATTTTGCAATTCGATATAGTCTCGAACGGCATCGACCTCTTCGCGCACGGTTACGATAATGTTTTTCTTCCCCAAATTATAATGCAATATCCTTGTGAAAATGGAGACTAACCGCGCTATATTGGTTTGGCCTTCGATACGGGCCAGCCACTGGATGGTGTTCAAGGTGTTATGCAAGAAATGCGGATTGATTTGAACGAGCAGCTTCTCCACCTCCAACTGTCCGCGCCGTTTTTCCTTATCCTCCACATCTATAATCAGCTCCGAGATGCGGCGGCTCATCTGATGGAAGTTGTCCAGCATATGATTGAACTCTGTTAATCCGGTTGCCGATACGCGTGTCAGGGACTGATTTTCGCTGAATCTTGTAATTTCACGATTAATAATTCGAATGGGACGGTATACCATACGCCAGATCAGCCATGCCAGAATAATGCCAAGCACAAGAGAGAGCGATGCAAACAGGATAAATTGCGAAAGCCATTTGTTCATTTCACGGTTGTACGCGTCCTTGGGAATAAGCTGATAGAGGTTCCAGCCCTGTCTTCCGGTCGCATGAAATATTTTGTAGGCGTTCTCAGGCGGGACAAAGCTTTCGCCGATTTCTTCTGCTCCGTCATCCATATTGCTGTAGGCAATATGCTCGTCAGGCGCCGTTAGCACATGGTACACGGGGGAATTCGTTGAGCTGCCCGGTTTTGGCGCGGATTGGAACATCGCATCCAGCCCGATAACCTTTGTTTCGATATAGATGTATAAGAATCGGCCATTTCCATATTCCAGCTTTCGGAGCAATGAGAACACAGGCTCGGCCCGATTAGCTTCGTCTAAGGAATCATGCGGACCGTAATAAGTGAAGAGCTTCTGCTTGAAAAAGGTTTTTAAGTATTCGGGTTTGAACTGAAGATTTACGTTGGCGTTTGGAAACAGCAGGGGCTCTGCTTGCTCAGGCGCGTAATAAAACATGACTCCGAGATTAGGATTTGAGAAATTTACGTTGGCTACCGATTGGTTAATATTTCGATATAGAAGGGCATGATCAAATGAACTGCTGCTCGTGATGAAATTGACTACATCCTGACCAATGCCGCCTTCGATATCCATAAGCTGGGACACGCGTCCAAGCTCATCGAGCTTCCGGTCGAGCTCGTCCCGTTCGCGCTGAACTTTGTCGAGCCAATCGCCTTCAATTTTCTCCGTTTGTACGATATAAATCCACCTGTACGAAATGTAGCCGGTGAGTAATATTGGAATAATAGTTGCAACCGTCAATATGATCGCCAGCCTGCCCTTAAGCGACCGAATTAATGAAAAGCGATGGATAGATTCCATACGCTAGAAGCCTCCTATGTGGCAGTAATCGTCCGCCTGCGAGGAACGAGTGCGCGAACAGCACTATCTTAACACAAGTTTTATCATTTCGGTACTTGCGAAGTATGCCTGTACTATTCTGACCAGATTGTCACAGAGGCCCGCGATTGTCGGAGAAATCGTCGAGCGCATCGAGATCAGCGCACCCCCGATCTCCCTGCAAATCAATGTGCTGAAACGAGCAGCCTTGAAGGAACTCTCTATTAATTGAGGCCGGTCAAGCTTTTCCGGCATAGAAACAGGCTAATTCCGACTCCATAGGAACGGAATTAGCCTTTATGTTGTATCTTGCATATGTCGTATCTTCCCTATTTAATAACTATAAACCTTGATTCTATCCCGTTCAAATTCTCGAAGACCCGCGCCGGACAACAAAGATGCAATCGAGTCTCGACCTGAGATTTCAGGTATGCGATCCGCGCTTACGCGCTCCCCGGGCCCGACGACCGTTACCTGCTCGATGTGCGGAGCGCCGATTACGGCCCCTTCCTCGATAACGGCGTTCTCGCCGATGATCGCTTTATGAACAAGAACATCGGGGCCAATTCGCGCACCGGGCATAATGACGCTTTCATAGACTTCACTGCCCTTGCCGATATGCGAACCCGAGCTGATAATCGAGCGCTGCGCGCTGCCTTCCATCCTGCAATACGGATCAACGATGCAATCATGCGTCACCCTTCCGCTCCGAACGCAATGTCTGGCGGATGTCGGCGCATAACCCGAGTAGAGCGGCCAATGCTCGTCTGACAACTCGAGCATGCCGTCAATCAGTTCCATATGGGCTTCCCATAGGCTGTCCACTGTGCCAACATCCCGCCAGTAGCCTTCATAAGGATAGGCAGACAAGCCGATTCCTCCTCCTAGCAGCTTCGGAATAATATCCTTGCCGAAATCATGACTGGAAGCCGAATCGCACGCATCCTGCTCGAGCGCTTCTTCCAACAACTCCGTACGGAACAAGTAAATGCCCATAGAAGCAAGATTGCTTCTTGGACAGGACGGCTTCTCTTCAAATTCGATGACTTCGTAATCGTCATTCGTATTCAGAATGCCGAAGCGGCTTGCCTCATGCCAGGGGACTCGCTTAACCGCGACGGTGGCGGCGGCGCCGCTTCGGATATGAGCCTCCAGCATTGGGCGATAATCCATTTGATAGATATGATCGGCAGACAAGACGAGAACATGCTTCGGACGATGACGCTCAATATAGGATAAATTGTGATAAACGGCATCTGCAGTCCCCGTGTAACAGCCATGCGGAGAATGCTCGGAAGCAGGCAGCATCGCAATCTCGCCAAGATGCTTGGAATAAATCGAGTTGAGCCATGCGCCGCCATCGCCGATATGCTGGTGAACAGTCTGGTCGCAATATTGCGTCAACACGCCGATTCTGCGAATGCCGGAATTCAAACAGTTGCTAAGCGGAAAGTCAATCATGCGATACCGTTCGCCGAACGGGACGACCGGTTTGGCCAATGTTGCGGTTAGCGGCGCGAGTCGTTTCCCTTCGCCGCCAGCCAGCAGCATGGCGATGCAATCCATTTGTGTCATCATCTACTCCTCCAAACATTTTGATTTGGGCTGGCCCTTCCTCGTCAATAGGTCTTGGTACTAGATGATTACACATAAATGGCAGAATCTGAAACACTATCGCTCCCTATTCGTCATGATTTGTTGAAAAAATCAATAACAAATTCCCGAAAATGGATGGCCGCCTCGGATAAATAATGCTGGCGATTCCAAGCGATGCCGAATGTGCGGCTGCAGCTCGGCTCGGATATTCGTAATTGGACCGTCTTCGAGCTTGCGGCTCTTCGTCCCAGCGATAAGGGCATGGTGAAGGTAATGCCGAGCCCCATCTCTACCAACGTCTGGACGGCGCTGACCTCTTCGAGCTCGAACGCGACTTTCGGTTCAAAACCCGCCTGTCTGCAGAAGCCGTCCGTAATTTCCCGAAAATTGGAGCTCGAGGACATGCAGATGAACGGTTCTTCAGCGGCTTCTCTGAGCGAAATGCTCTTCCGTTCTGCAAAACGATGACCTTTGGGCACGGTCAGACATAATTGCTCCTCTGCCAGCTTCAGCCATTCGATGTCTGGGCCCGTTATCGGAATCGTGGATATGCAATAGTCGATCGCGGCATTCTCGAGCTCCGCTTTCATCTCCACAGCCGAGCCAAGCTGATGCTGAATAATGCGCACCTGCGGATGCTCCGTCAAAAACGCCTTGAGCAGCGTTGGCAGCACATAAGGCAGCGTAACGGATACGGTCACGACCCCATGCTTCAGCCCTGCCATATCCGTCACTTCGCGTTCTCCTTCTTCCAGCTCCCGGAACGCTTGATCAACGCGGCGCAAATAAGTTTGACCGAAGGGATTCAGTCGAATGCGTTTGCCTTGTCGTTCGAACAGCGGAACGCCCAGCCTTTTTTCCAGACGATGAATCGAGTTGCTCAGCGAAGGCTGCGACACGTTAAGCTCCTTGGCCGCCATGGTCATATGCTCGTGCCTCGCGACAGCTTGAAAATATTTTAGTTGAAGAAATTCCATAAGGTCGACTCTCCTCTTTATCACTTTCATATGATGGTTTTATTATAAAATATGTATTATACATGATAAAGATTAGGTTTTATAATAATTCAGCACATAGATAAAGACGAGACTGGAGAGAGCAAGTTGAATAAAGAGAAAATATGGACGAGAAATTTTTTTGTCGTTTGCATGAGCAGTTTTTTCATGTTTCTTACCTTTTATATATCGGCGACCGCATTCCCGCTCTATGTCAAGGAAGGACTTCACGGCGACCAAAGGCAAATGGGACTTGTCATCACGGTGTACGTTATCGGAAGCGTCATGCTCAGACCGTTCTCCGGAGGATGGGTTGACCGATTCGGACAGAAGAAAATGGCCATTATCGGCATGATTGTTTTTCTGGCTGCCAGCATCAGTTATTTCGGCACGAAAAACGGCATCTTCCTCTTTCTGTTCGCGCGGCTCATTCACGGCATGTCTTACGCGCTGTCGTCGACGGCGACCAGCACCGTGGCGGCTTCGATCATTCCCGCTTCGCGCCAAGGCGAAGGCATGGGCTATTTCAGCATGTTCATGAG
Source organism: Paenibacillus sp. HB172176 (assembly GCF_011947265.1). GTDB lineage: Bacteria > Bacillota > Bacilli > Paenibacillales > Paenibacillaceae > Pristimantibacillus. The sequence continues at coordinate 100,676 of NZ_JAATHD010000002.1, read as the reverse complement.
CATTGGCATGGTTATAGGGCCGGCTCTTGGGTTATTTCTGTGGAAGGACAAGAATGTAAACGTCCTCCTGCTCTCTCTTTGCGTGATAACGGCAATTTCACTTGCGTTTACGCTTATTATGAAAGCTCCGGAGCGGAGCCGTATTTCCGATCAGGCCGCCGAGAAGCCGCTGCAAACGGAAAAGAAACGCAATAGACTCCATTGGAGCAAAATAATCGAGCCCACGGCGCTTCCGATTTCCTTGGTCGGCTTTATACTATCCTTTTCGTATAGCTCGTTATCCGGGTTTATAGCGTCGTTTACGTCAGAAATTCATCAGTCGCAAGTGACAAGCACTTTTTTTGTCGCGTTCGCGGTCATGATTGTAGCCTTTCGTCCGTTGATCGGAAGAGTGTTCGACCGCTACAAAGAGCATTACTTGTATTATCCGGGAATTTTTCTGTTTTCCATCGGGATGCTTCTGCTCAGTCAGGCTCATTCCGGCACGATGGTGTTGGTGGACGGCATCATAATGGGGATTGGCTATGGCGCGCTGCTGCCCTGCTTGCAGACGCTCGCCATGAAGCTGGCGCCGGAGCACCGGAGAGGCAACGCGACGGGCACGTTTTTCCTGCTGTTCGACTTGGGGTACGGAATCGGCTCTTATTTCATGGGATTTATCGCTGCATATACCGATTACCGAATGATGTACGTCGTTGCGGCGTTCGTTCCGATGTTGTCCGCTGCGCTCTATTATCTGCTTCATCACCGGAAGCAATTTAAGCTAGCCGCCGCCCGCAAGCAAGAAGCGGAAGCGGCATGAAGAAAGCTGCAGCTTCGTCCCGTCAAGGGCTGAGCTGCAGCTTTACGCATTCTAATCCGCTTCGAACTTATCTGGAAACTGCTTGACAATGCCTTCGGTCAAAATATCTGCAAGATGAATCATATGAACCTCGTTTTTATCCGTTGCCGCAATATCCGCTTTCCAATCTCCCTTGAGATGATTAACTACGATATCCGTCACCAATTGAAGATGCGTATACAGCATCTTTTGCAAGGTTTTAAACGACCAATTTGAATTCGCGGCGCTTAGAAACGCAGCGATCGCAATAGCTCATAGGATCTTACAAGATTTCGATATACCTATCCGTGCCATTGACGCGAATGCGTTGCCCATCCTTGATCAGCAGAGTCGCATTCTCTACCCCGACTACCGCCGGCAAGCCATATTCGCGCGCGATAACCGCACCATGAGTCATCACTCCGCCTACCTCGGTAACCAGACCTTTGATGGATACGAATAATGGTGTCCAGCCCGGGTCGGTGTCAGCTTTTCGTAAAATTTGTAGTCTTCCTTTCGTTGGTTGACGATCCCTTCATCAAAATTGCCGGATCTGCGTTCTCGACTTCTTGAAAATCGAGAACCCATGCATGCATCCAACATCCCTCCATTTCTTCATCTATATGAGCATGTGTTCATGTGATTATGGTATATTAATCTAGCAACAGATTTGCTATAGCGCAGAACGGAGCTGAACCCGCCCCCCATGTATATTTACTTTTTCGAAGCCTTCCTCTATCTTGCCTTTTCATTTACTGCCGGTTATATCGCTTTACTGTTTATTTCCGAAGATGCAAAGCCTGTTATGGGATTGCCCGCAACCTTGTTTCCCTACGTTCTTTTATCGATTCCCCTTTTTTCCTTCGGGTCCATTTTGAACACAACGATTATTTTGCAAGATTACGCCAAACAGTATTCTTTTTTGAAAGTGCTCTTCATTGTATTAAGCGACTACTCGTTCGGTCATGCCTGGATCTGGACTTTGGTGCTGGCGACTGTCTTTTTTATAATCAGCGCCTCGGTTGCCTCGCCGCCGGGATGGTTCAAATGGCTTTATGTCTTGTTGTGGATGCTCATGCTTCTAGCCAATGGTTGGGCGAGTCATCCTTCAAGTCTTTCGAAATTTTTGGGCGCGTTGTCTCAAATCATTCATGTCGGCGCAGTGTCGGTTTGGTTGGGCGTTCTAATTATTGTGGCGTGGTTTGCCGACCGTAACGATGAAAAAAATCAAAAATATGAACGCTTCCTCAAATGGTATACGCCTCTATCCATCGTTTGCATGTCACTCATCATAATTGCCGGCATTTCTATGATGATCATTATTGTCGATGGCTATCTGCAATCATGGACGATTAATTACGGAGAAGCGCTGCTACTCAAGCATATTCTGCTGATTCCCATTCTTATATTGGCATTTATGAATGGCTTTAGATCCAAAATAAGCAAGGAGAAACGTTGGACTTGGCTTCGCATGGAAACGATTTTCGCCTTTTCGATCCTTCTGATTACCGGTTTTATGGGAGTGCAAGAACCCCCTCATGCGGAAGAATATGAAAGCCCCGTCTATTCAAAGCTGTATATGCTGTTGAATAGCCATTATAACGGAGATCCGGTCAATTGGGGATGGAGTTTCACAAGCTTAGTTGGAATTGTTCTGGGAATTGTGTTTTTTGTTGTTGTTTGCATTAAGCGCAAAAAATTCAATCCGCTTCACTTTGTTCTATTCTGCTTAAGCGGGACAGCGCTGCTCTTTTTGGGATTGCTTTTAGCCGTAGTGTAGTAAGGGGGATGTACATGCTTATGGAAGAGGGAAGCAGGCGCGCCGGATACTAACGCCTGCTTCTTCCTTTGGAAACGAATCAGATATTCTGCTTCATCCTATAACTGCTCCTCATGCGTAAAATGATTGCCGTTCACGTGATAGATGAGAAGCGCCTGGCCGATGCCGTCAAAGTCCTCGCTCGGGACATCGGAATTATGGGTGTAGACGACTGTAATCGGGTTCGGCACGTTAAGTACCGCTTGTATGATCGCAACGACTTGCGGTGTCGCCAGCAGCATCTCGCCGTAATTGCCAAGCTGGGTACGAATGGCTATGAGTTCGCCGATCGTCGCATGCCTCCCTAATGCGGCTAGCGCTATAGCGTTAATCAGGCAATTGTTCACATTTAGCAGCAAGTTCGCATCCGCTTCCACACGATCCTGTTTGCCTGTAGACGTGCTCTCGTTGCTGAAGCGATCTCCTACTTGCTTGAGTGAAACGGATTCCACGAGACTTTGGAATTTCTCAGGCGTCGTGCCGCCTCCGATCGCGATGGAGAAGAACGCCTCTCCTTCCGATTCCGATTTGATGCCGATATGATCGGGCGAGGTTCCTTCATTTTTGCTGGATTCTTGAAAGTCGCCTCCTCCAATTCCCTTCTTCACGTTCGCGAGCTTTTCATTCCCTTTCTGGAAGGCGAGGCTTTTGCTAAACAGCTTATCCTCTCCTCCGGCAACCAGGGTGAATTCGACCATTACTTTGCTGTCCGTGCTGCTGCCAAGGAAATATTTGAGCGATTGCTTGAAGTCACCAATATGGCCGCCGATCAACACTTTATAGTTTCCTTTTTGAAGCTCCTTGTAATCGTCGATGGACATCGTCCGATAGAGCTTCAATTTCTTGGATTTGTTAATCTTCTTGGCTTTCTCCGGAGAATTAGCCGCGCGGTTCCAGCCGTAGGCAGTCATATATCGCTCCTGCAGCGTCATCGTATCCTCGGTGTTGGTTAGCAGCTTCGTGTCGAGGTCATAGCCGAGCTCAATCAGAAATTGATCCAGGCTGCCGATATCCTCGCCTTCGGCAGAGAATAGCTGTCCGGCAAAATAAAGAACGCGCTCTTTATCGTAATCCTTGCACAAGGCTTCGATCGCCTTACTGAACTCAGTAATCTTCATTGCGTTCTGAAGATTGTTTACTTTCTTCTTTCCAACGTTGACCTTGCGCAGTTGAAGCGGAGTTTCGGGCGAGAAGGACGAACCAGCCGCCGATTGCCTCTGTATAGCTGGCGCATCTGCATCTTGTTCCATGCCTGAACGCATCAGCGCTTTCGCACCCATGACATCGGCCTCTCTCTCCAAGCTGACGTCATCGTTAATGGGCGCTGCCTGCAATTGCATCGTTGGCTTGACCCGGCCTTGCGCCTGCTGCACGACATGCCAAGCCTCATGCGGCAGATGCTTCTCTTGCCCTGGTGCAATATGAATATCTGTGCCTTGAGCATACGCATGCGCACCGACCATAGAAGGCTTGTCCGATTGATAATGAACCTTGACATCATCCATGGAATGTCCCGACAGCTGCTCGATTCCCGATTTCAACTTGTCCGGCAAGCCTGTCCGGTTTGCCTTGCTCCCCGGCTTCTCCGCCCGTTGAATTGTTGATTCCCGCTTCATAAGCTCGATCACGCCTTGGTTGCCGATCGATTGCTGAAGCTGCATGACAGGAGTGTTAGAGCGGCTTTGCATTTTTTGAATCGTTTTTTTCTTGAGCAATGGCTCTGAGCTGCTGGATTGAGGTGCCTTATGCATGCAAAATCACCGCCTGCCGATAGTTTGATTAGCTTTGAAAATTATACCATAATAGCGGACGGTGAATGAGATATTTTCATCCTCATGCCGCATGCCTCTGTTCCATCATGCGCATGCAAAGAAAAGTCCGCCCAATTGGCGAACTTTTCTTTGTTGACACTTCGTATGGCAGAACGCTTAAGCGCAATCGACTATCGTTTTCGAAATCGAAGCTTTCTTCGCTCGCACTAGCGCGAAGTATGCGAGCATAGCGGAAGCGCTGGACAGCAGAATAATAACGCCAAGCGGCACGGCCGTGTTCTCTCCCGCAATGCCTACCAATGGGGCGACGATAGCGCCAAGCAGGAACGGGACGACGCCAAGCAATGCGGCTGCGCTGCCCGCCATTTTCGCTTGACTCTCCATCGCAAGCGGGAATGCTGCGGTTGATGTAATCCCAATTGCCGCTACGAAGAAGAACAGCGGAATGACTAGCGTGAACAGCGGTCCATGTACGGCGGCGACAATCAAGACCGTAACGCTCGCGAGCATCGCAAGACATAAACCGAATAACAGAAAAGATTGTTCGGATATGCGATGCGACATTCTTCCTACGATTTGAGAGCCGATAATCAAGCTGATGCCGTTAGAGCCGAACAGAAGCGCGAACACGGTAGGCGACACGCCGTATATATTCTGATAAATAAACGGCGTTCCCGACACGTAAGCAAAAACGCCTGCGATCATAATGCCCTGCGTCAGCATGTAGCCAAGGAACTGACGATCCCGTAAAAGCTGCCCGAAGCTACGTAATTGAAGCCCGAAATTCGATGGATTTCGGCGTTCGACAGGAAGGGTCTCCCGCAACCGCCATTTGGTCATCGTCCACAAGTACGTTCCGAGCAAGGCAAGCGCGATAAAAACGCCGGTCCAGCTCGTGAGCGAGAGAACCCCGCTGCCCGCAACGGGAGCCGCGAGAGGTCCCAGATTGCTCACAAGCAGGAGCATGGAGAAAAATTTGGTTAGCTCCTTGCCGCTGTAAAGATCGCGTGCAATCGCGCGCGAGATGACAATGCCCGCCGAAGCGGCAAAGCCTTGTAAGAACCGCCCAATAATCAACAGTGAGATGTTCGGTGCGAATGCGCAAGCTAATGATGCTGCGATATACACAGCCATCGAGATCAGCAGCGGATTTCGTCTGCCGTGCACATCGCTTAGCGAGCCCATCACGAGCTGTCCTAAGCCAAGTCCGAGCAGACATGCGGTGAGACTGAATTGAACGAGCGAGGCCGTCGTATCGTATTGCTTCACAATCTCCGGGAATGCGGGCAAATACATATCGATCGTGAACGGTCCCATTGTCGAGAATACCCCCAGCAATAAGGCCAGTCTAACCGCATGCTGCGTGCTGTTTGTCTTCATCTTGTTGTAAATCTCCTAGTCTGAATAAGATTAAATCATCCTTGGTACTGCTCGTCGCTGACCTTCTCCAGCCATTCGACCGCCTTGCCGTCAAGACGTTCCTGAATGGCAATATGCGTCATGGCTGTATCGGGAGAAGCGCCATGCCAATGCTTCTCGCCGGGTGGGAACCAGACCACATCGCCGGGATAGATATCCTCTATCTGCCCTCCCCATCTTTGAACACGTCCGAAACCCGCTGTTACGATCAACGTCTGGCCAAGCGGATGCGTATGCCAAGCCGTTCTTGCGCCAGGCTCGAAGGTTACGCTTGCCCCGGCGCCGCGCGCAGGCTCATCAGTCTCGAACAACGGATCGATGCGAACCGTTCCGGTAAAATAATCCGAAGGACCTTTGCCGGATGGCCGCGATCCAATTCTCTTGATTTCCATATGCAATTAACCTCCTATAAAGTTATACATGCTTCATTGTCTCGATGTCAATGACAAAGCGATATCGAACGTCTGAGGCGAGCACGCGCTCCCAGGCTTCATCAATGCTGTCCGCGGATATGACCTCGATCTCGGGAGCGATGTTATGCTCCGCGCAGAAATCCAGCATTTCCTGCGTTTCGCGAATGCCGCCGATCATCGAGCCTGCGAACGACCGCCGCGCATGGATGAGCGAGAACACCTGTATAGGCAGCGGCTGGGACGGCGCGCCAACATTGACCAAAGTGCCGTCAAGCGCCAGCAACGATAGGTATGCGTCCATGTCTACTTTCGCGCTCACCGTATTAATAATGAGATCAAAGCTGCCGGCAAGTTGCTTGAACGTCGCTGTATCGCTCGTGGCATAATAGTGATCCGCTCCAAGCTGCAAGCCGTCCTCCTTCTTCTTCAAGGATTGGGACAACACCGTCACCTCTGCTCCCATCGCATGAGCCAGCTTCACAGCCATATGGCCGAGCCCGCCCAGACCTACAACCGCAACCTTCTTGCCAGGTCCGGCCGACCAGTGCCGAAGCGGCGAATACGTGGTTATGCCCGCGCAGAGCAGCGGGGCGGCAGCGTCAAGCGCCATGCCGTCGGGGATGCGAACGACGAAGCCTTCGGTTACGACGATGTGAGTGGAATAACCGCCTTGCGTGAATTGCCCATATCGGTCAATAGCTCCATACGTGCCCGTGTTCCCGCTCAGGCAGTATTGTTCCTCGCCATTGCGGCAATGAACGCATTCCCCGCAGGAATCGACCATACAGCCTACTCCCACTCGATCGCCAACCTTATATTTGGTCACCTCAGAGCCAATCCGGGCTACAATGCCCGCGATCTCATGCCCCGGAACTAGCGGATAGTTCGTCGGGCCCCAGTCGCCCCTCGCCGTATGGATATCCGAATGGCAAATTCCAGCATATTTAATCTCTATAAGAACATCATTGGGCTGAAGCTCCCTTCGCTCGATCGTGGTCGCTTTGAACATTCCTTCTTGACTGAATACAGCGCGTGCGCCTGCAGTAATCATCAATTTCTACCTCCTGTGTCCCTGAGACTGGTGAGATTTTGCAAGTTGATGTAAGACGAAAAGAATTGTTTAATCAACTAGTGTCTATTATTATAAGAGCAAGGAGCATAATTACAATGGTTAAAAAAGCGAATTCCGTTGATATATCAACAAAAATATAGAATCTGTTGATTAACGCGAATCGACAAGGAGATGAACGTCATGCCGAAAGTGGATCGAAGAATACTGAAAACGCAAGAAGCGCTGAAAAAAGCCGTCATTGAACTGATGACCGAGAGCTGCTTCGACGAAATTACCATTCAGGATATCGCGGACCGGGCCAATGTCAACCGCGGCACCATCTATCTTCATTATCAAGATAAATACGATTTGCTCGATAAGCTGATTGAATCGCATTTGAAGGAATTAGGGGAGATCGATCAGTGGGCCTGTCAATTGGACTGGATCGAGGCGCTGGTGCCTTATTTCGAATATTTCGAGGACAATTATTTGTTCTTCTCTACGATGCTGGCCAGCAAAAAAGAAAAAGGAGCTCCCTCTTCCTTCCGCACGCGGCTGCTCGCTTCCTTCGTCGAAGGCTTCAAAGGCGAAATTGACAGAGAAAGCGGCAAAAATGAACAGATCTGCGAGGACGTCATGCTGCAATACGCCGGAACGGCCTATGTCGGCGTCATAGAGTGGTGGATCCGCAACGGCATGCCGTATCCGCCGCAGGTCATGGCCAAGCAAGTCGGAACCCTGCTTGAACGGAGCTTGTAGTCATCGCCGTCCCTCCTACGAGAGAAGCTTAAGTCCAACGGCTGCGGCGAGTACGATTCCTATAAACAGCATGCGCCGCCATTCCTTCGACTCGCCGAAGAAGAACATACCCGTGAGCGTGCCTCCAACGGTACCAATTCCTGTCCATATCGCATATGCGGTACCCATGGGGAGGCTTCTCATCGCGTAGCTAAGGCAAGCGAAGCTGAGCAGCCCTCCTAGAGCGAATAGCAAGTAAGCCTTGACGTTCGGCTTACGCTTAATCTGATTCATACCGAGCACGCCGACGACCTCGAAGATACCGGCAAATAACAATATCAACCAAGCCATCAGTTTGCCACCTCCCTTCGTTTGCCTGTGCTGCTAACCCATTTCAAGCCGATCACGCCGACGAGCAGCAAAGCAATCAGCAGCAGCTTCGTCCACTGGGCGGGCTCATGGAACAAGAGCATCTCGGACAGCACGGTGCCGGCCGTACCAAGTCCGGTGAATACCGCATATACGGTTCCGACAGGTAATTTGGCAGTTGCCTTGATAATGAAGGAAAAGGAAATGATTACTGCGGCAGTTGTTCCCGTCCAGGTCAGCCAATCATGGGCATGCTTAAATCCGATTACCCACATCACCTCGAACAGCGCGCCGATAACGATATACAACCAGCTTCGATTCATAACGTTAGGTCTCCTCTAATCTCTGTTTCGAACACCGCGCCAGAAAATAGGCCAAGCGGCGTCGATTCTCTTCTCGAAATGCTCATAATCGCCGTACAGCATCTCGACAAACAAGCTGTCCAGGACCGCCACGTAGGCTCCTGCCGCTTGCTCGACCGTCACATCCCGATGAATGAGCTCTCTTTTGTGCGCGGCCAGAAACAAGGTTTGAGCCAGCTCATTCATTCGATCGATATAAGCAAGGCTGAGCTTCAAGGATGGTTCGAGCAAATGGGCGGGAGGAAAAAAGGACATTCGCAAAAAAAACTTCGTATCCTCTTCCCGCTCGTACCGTTCCTTGTAGCCGACCAGAAGTCCGCGCAGCTGACTTTCCAAATCCAGCATTCGCTCAGGCTTCAAATAATGCTCGACAAATTCCAGTTCTCTTCCCGCCACGTTCTGATAGACGGCTAGGAATAAATCGTCCTTGCTCTTGAAATGATTGTAAATGGACGGCTTCTTGATTCCGACCTCGGCTGCGATATCCGCCAGCGAAGCGCCTTCGAAACCATTTCGCGCGAAATGGCGAAGCGCAATCGTTCGAATGTTTTTTTCCGTGACCGTCATCGTCATCGCACCTCCCCGCTAACTATCGTTCGTTAGTTTTGCTAACGAGTGTTAGTTTATCACAAGCAAGGCCGAATAACAACAGGTTCATTGTCGTTCGGCCTTGGCAGCATTTTAACCCTTGTCATTGTCCATAATATCGAGCAGCGAGGCAGAGATCTTCTCCGCCTCATTCCCCCTAATAGCCGAAAAATGCGTCCTTCTTAATTCTTCCCTTCGCTATTTGCTTCTGCTGGATGTAGGAGGCAATCGAGCCGACCATCGATTTCGGTCCCGCAATCATGTAGTTGGCCTTGTTCCTGTATTGCGCGGTCAGCTTGTCGATCTCTTCATTCAGCGCTTCCCTGGAATCAAGGTATGAAATGCTGATATCGGGTCGAACAGCAATCGCATTCCATTCATCCTTGTACAAATGGGGCCTGTTGCTTTCCAAATAGAGCAAGTGAATGGGCTGCTTGCCGCTCTTCCCCTCTGCCTCGACTCCCTTCAGAATCGAGCGGAACGGCGTAATGCCGATGCCTCCGGCAATCAAGACCGCCGGAGAGTCCGAATCAAGCTTGAAGCCGCCGACAGGCCCGATCAAGTTCAACGTCATGCCCGGCTTCAGCTCCAGCATGGCCTTCTTGAACTCGCTCGGTTCCTTGCCAACGCCCATCGTGACGCGGATGACATTCTCCGACGGCGACGACGCCACACTGAAAGGCTTCAGGGCATTCTTGATCTTTTTGTGCGTAATGCGGAAGAGGCCGTGCTGCCCGGCCACCCAGGTCAAATCTCCATCCTTCTTGAACAGGAAGGTGTAGACATCTTCTGCTTCCTTCCGGCTTTCAAGCAAAGCAATCTCCCGCTTCTTGAACATTTTCAGAAAATCTTGAAAAAAGCCCATTTCCCATCCCCCAGTTCCGGAATCACTTCAGATATTTCCCTGTAATGGACTGCTCCGCATGAATAATCTCGGCAGGCGGACCCTCGAACACGACTTGCCCGCCTTTGCTTCCGCCGTCCGGCCCCATGTCGATGATCCAGTCGGCTTGGCTGATCACCTCGATATTATGCTCGATGACGATGACCGTATTGCCGGCATCGACGAGCCGGTTCATAATCGCTGTGAGATGACCGATATCCGACATATGCAGACCGGTCGTCGGCTCGTCCATCACATAGATGCTGCCCTTCTTGTGCAGCTCGCTGGCAAGCTTGATGCGTTGACATTCACCGCCCGACAGCGTGCTAAGCGGCTGGCCCAGCGTAATATAGGTGAGACCTACATCGGACAAAGCTTGGAGCTTGCGCGCAACCTCCTTCAGCTCAAAGAAAGCAAGCGCCTGCTCAACCGTCATCTCCAGCACATCCGCAATAGACTTGCCGTTCAGCTTGTACTCGAGCACTTCCTCCTTGAACCGTTTGCCGCCGCATACTTCGCAAGGCAGCTTCACGCTGTCGAGGAAGGCGATATCTGTATAGACGACGCCGAGGCCCTGGCAGTTCTCGCACGCTCCTTTGGAGTTGAAGCTGAACAAGCCTTGGTTGACCTTATTAGCTGAGGCAAAAGCCTTGCGAATATCGTCCATAATGCCTGTGTAGGTTGCGGGATTCGATCTCGTAGACACGCCTACGGCTGATTGATCGATGACGATCGCATCACTATGCTGGCTCAGGAATACATCGTTAATGAGCGAGCTCTTGCCCGAGCCGGCCACCCCGGTTACGACGGTAAGCACGCCCGTTGGAATATCAACGCTCACATTCCGCAGATTATGCAGCGTTGCGTTCTTGATGGACAGCTTGCCGGCAGGCTTCCTGCTGTTCGGCTTCAGCTCGAGCGGACGCTTCATATAGTTCCCTGTCAGCGTGCCCGACTCCAGCAAGCCTCCGAAGCTGCCTTCATAGACAATATTGCCGCCTCGGCTTCCGGCTTCGGGACCGACATCGACGACATGATCGGCAACCTTAATGACATCGGGATCATGCTCGACGACAATAACGGTATTGCCTTTGTCGCGCAGCTTTTGAAGCAATTCGTTAAGCCGGTGAACATCGCGCGGATGCAAGCCGACGCTCGGCTCATCGAAGATATAGGTTACGTCGACGAGACTGCCGCTTAGATGCTTCACCATCTTCACGCGTTGCGACTCGCCCCCGGACAAGGTGTCTGTCTCGCGCTCGAGCGTCAAGTACTCGAGACCGATATCGACCAAATGCTGCAGACGCTCCGCAAGCGATTTCACGATAGGCGCGGCAACAGGGTCGTCAATCTCTCGAATGACGCGAATCAGCTCCCCGACCTCCATGGAAGCCATATCCGCTATATTGCGGCCGTTGATCCTGCAACCCAGCGCCGCCTGGCTAAGCCTCGCGCCATGGCAGCTTGGACAAGGTCCTTCCGCAATGAACGGCATGACGGCCTTCTGAGTCCGTTCGGACTTGGCCTTCACATCTTGCTTGATATACTTGTTGGTGAACTTCTCGATAACACCTTCCATGGTGATGTTCATGGTCTTGCCGCCAAAATCCATCTGAACCTTCTTCGCTTTGGCATACAGCAGCAGATCCAGCTCTTCAGGCGCGTAATGGCTCAGCTTCTTGTCCAGATCGAAGTCTCCCGACTGCGCGATCATGTTCATCTCCCAGCCGTCCGCCTTATAATCCGGCAGCAGAACGGCGCCTTCATTCAACGATTTGGACTTGTCGAGCGCCTTGCCGAGATCGACACCGAGCTTGCGTCCGATGCCGTTGCATTCGGGACACATGCCCTGCGGATCGTTGAACGAAAACAGATGAGCCGGTCCAACATGCGGCTGCCCCGCCCTGGAGAAGAGAAGCCGCAATATCGGCGAAATATCGGTAATCGTGCCCATTGTCGAATGGGAGCCGCCTCCGAGCCGCTTCTGATCCACGATGACCGCCATGCTCAGATTCTCGATTCCGTCCGTATCCGGCTGCGGCACGCGCGGCAGGAAGGTCCGCACGAAGATGCTGAAGTTCTCGTTCAGCAACCGCGTCGATTCCGCGGCAATCGTATCGAATACGATGGACGACTTGCCCGAACCGGAGACGCCGGTGAAGATCGTAATCTTCTTCTTAGGAATGCGCAGCGACACATTCTTCAGATTGTTCTCCCTGGCTCCGGATATGACGATATAATCCTGATTGTTATCGCTCATGCTTCTTATTCTTCACCCTTTCTCATTTCGTATCTACTCCGCAAGCAGTTTCTCCAGCTCGCCGGACCAGTTGGTCCAGCCATATTTGGCGCCATTAAATCCTTGCTCGTTCGTAATGCCGGTCTGCTCGAGATGCAGATTGACTCTCCCGTCTCCGAGATCCTGCACCGTCCAGTTCACCGTATGCTTCTCGTCGCCGACCGCCCATGTATACGTCAATCTTCGTGGCGGATCCACGACAAGAACTTCGCCGTCGATAATGCCGTCCCAATACTGATTCGGCTTCTGGCGGAATTGAAAACGATGGCCAACGATCGGTTCGAAGTCATTCTCCAACACCCATTTCGCCAGCTGCTTGGAATCGGTTAACGCGCTCCAAAGCTTTTCCACCGATGTTTTGTATTCGAAATCCAGATTTAACGTCAAGCTCATTCCTCTTCCTCCTCTGTTAACAATTGGTTTAATCGAAACATGTTCGTTCGCCAAAACTTGCTGTAATACGCTACCCAATCTTGCACCTCTCTGAGCGGTGAAGCGTTCAAGCGATATCGCGTTTCTCTCCCGACCTTCCGGTCCAGCACAATTCCGGCGTCTTTCAGAATCGTCAGATGCTTGGATACCGCAGTTCGGCCCATCTCAAATTGCGGCGTCAACTCATGGAGCGGAATCTCATCAGCTTCTGCTAACAACTGAATAATCCGGCGTCTGGTTCCATCCGCAATCGCGTCAAACACATCACGTTCCGGGTTGGTTTCGCTCACAAAACCCTCTCCTACTTGTTCATGCGAATTCAATTATAAGACACCCAACGGTGACATTTCGATTATAGGACACCATTTGGTGACGTGTCAATAATCTCCTCTCCGGTACCGACAGTTTTGAATAAATGGTTCCAAAAGACGTGACAAGCTCGCATAACGTGTTATAATATTGGAAAAACGTGCTACGAAACAGGGGAGATTATCCATATGAAATTGATTGTTCCTGCGCTGCTGGCACTCAGCCTCCTGTCCATCCTGTTCGCCATTGGACTCGGACCGGTATCCGTCGATGCGGCAACCGTCATGAAGATTATTGCCAGCAAAATTCCCTTTCTATCCGGCAGCGTGGAGAAGACCTGGACCCAGCTCGACGAGAACATCGTATGGATTCTGCGATTGCCCCGCGTGCTGCTCGGCATCATCGTCGGCGCATCGCTTGCCGTCACCGGCGTCGCGATGCAAGCGCTCGTCCGCAATTCGCTTGCGGATCCCTTCATCTTGGGCGTATCCTCCGGAGCTGCGGCTGCAGCCACCCTTGGCATGCTCTTCGGCGTATTCGCCTTCCTCGGCAAATACACGCTATCCATCAGCGCCTTCCTTGGAGCGGCAGCGTCGATAACGATCGTCTATATCATCTCCAGAGTTCGAGGAAGAATCAATATGACTCAGCTGCTGCTGTCCGGCGTCGTCATAGCCATGATTATGGACTCGTTGACCAATATCATTACATTAAGCGCCCCGAATGCGCTGGGCCTTCATAACGCCGCCTTCTGGATGTCAGGCAGTCTGGCGGGCGCAAAGTGGTCCTACTTGACGCTGCCGTTGATTGTGATGCTAATCTGCATGATGACCTTAATGATTCGCTATCGCGCCTTGAACGGCTTGTTGCTTGGCGATGAGACCGCAGGCACGCTGGGCTTCCATGTGGCTCGCTTGCAGAAGCTGCTGGTCATCGTCGCTTCCCTGTTAGCCGGGGTCACGATCGCGGTTAGCGGCTCGATCGGCTTCGTCGGCTTGATGGTGCCGCATTTGACGCGTCTGCTCGTTGGCTCCGATCACAAACGAGTACTGATCGTGAGTGCGTTGATGGGCGGCATCCTCGTCGTCTGGACGGATGTGGCGGCACGCATGATCATTGCTCCGCAGGAATTGCCGATTGGGCTGTTAACCTCTTTGATCGGGGGACCATTTTTTATTTGGCTGTTGAAGCGCGGATCGCGTACATGAAGGGCGGTGAAGATATGAAATTGCAAGTGGATCATTTAACGTTCGCGTACGGCGCCGAGAGGATTGTCGAGGATATTTCCCTGCATGTGAAGAAAGGCGAATTTGTCGGCCTCATCGGTCCCAACGGCAGCGGAAAATCAACGCTGTTGAAAGCCATATACAAAGCCATGAAGCCGGATTCGGGAGCTGTGCTGCTGGAGGGCGAGGATCTGCTCGCTATGAACCCGAAGCAGGCTGCGTTGAAGCTTGGCGTTGTTGGTCAGGAGAATGATGTGCCTTTTGACTTCAAGGTGGAGGATATCGTCGCCATGGGGCGAAGTCCGCACAAGAAATTATTCGAGGGCGATACGCAAGAAGACATGCGTATTGTGAGGAATGCGATGAGACAAACCGGCTTGCAAGAGAAAGCGGCTCGCCATTACAGCAGCCTGTCCGGCGGCGAGAAGCAGCGCGTGCTGGTAGCCAGAGCGCTGGCGCAGCAAACGCCGTTGCTCATTATGGATGAGCCCACCAATCATTTGGATATCTATTATCAGCTGCAAATGTTCGATCTCGTCAAGAATCTCGAGGCAACGGTTCTGGCCGCCATCCATGATCTCAATATGGCTGCCCTGTATTGCACGCGTCTCTATGTTATCAGAGCCGGCAAGCTTCGCGCCTCGGGCGCGCCGAAGGATGTACTGACGCCCGAGCTTATCCACGAGGTATATGGCGTCCATGCCGATATCGTCATTCACCCGAAGACCCGCAGGGTCTCCATTACCTATTTGCCTGAAGGCATCGCGAACAAAGGAGAGAGATGAAGATGAACGCAACAAAAATCAAAAGGGGCTTGCTGGTAAGCGGCTTAATGCTGATGATGGGGATAGCGGCTGGCTGCGGCGACGCGAATCCTTCCACTGGCAATGAAAGCAAGCATTCGGCAGAAGAAACGGCTCCAGCCAATACGGAAGCCTCCTACGCCCCGCTCACGTTCGACAATTATGGAAGAGAAGTAACTCTGTCGAAAAAACCGGAAAAGGTTCTCACGTTGGGACCGAATACGACGGAGCTGTTCGTATCGCTTGGCCTAACGGATACTATTATCGGACGCAGCCTGGTCAATCACAGCAGAGGCCCCCTGCCCCGGTTCGAACAGGATTTCGCCCGCATTCCGGAATTGACCCATGGCTCGGCTACCCGGGAGGCGGTCGTCACCAGCGGCGCTGATTTCATCTACGGCATCGATTGGGAGTTCGGAGGCGATAGTCTGGATGTGGATGAACTAGCCGACATGGGGATCACGACTTATATGAACAAAGCTGCCACGCTGGAGGATATCTATGGAGAAATTCGCGACCTCGGTCAAATCTTCCAAATTGAAGAGAAGGCCGATGCTTTCGTGAAGGATCAACAGCAGAGAATAGCGGCAGTCGGCGATAAGATCAACGGCCTGGATCAAGTGAAGGTACTCGTCTATGACAGCGGCGGCGACGGCGTGTTCACGGCGGGCGGCACGAATTTCGAGACCTTGCTGATCGAGCTTGCAGGCGGAAGAAATGTGTTCGATGATATTACGGACAAGCAATGGACAACGGTCAGCTATGAAGAAGTGCTGAAGCGGCAGCCGGATGTCATTCTCGTTCATGATTACGACGTTCCATCACTGGAGCAGAAAATCGCGGATATCAAAAACGATCCAGCCCTGTCGGAGCTGGATTGCGTCAAGAACGAAAGCTTCGTATCGATAACGCTCGAAAGTGTACTGCCCGGGGATCGCATGGCTTATACGGTAGAAGCCTTGGCGGAGGGCTTCTACCCGAATGCCTTTGAATCGTAACCTACGTTAACGCCTTTTGGGCTCTTCCTGTCCCAAGCGCGCTCGACAGATCATGTCCTGTCGGGTTCTGGAATACGCGCAAGCCGAACTCCGGAGCGACAGCAAGAATATGATCGAAGATATCGGACTGCACGCCTTCGTAGATCCCCCAGTCCACCGTATTGGTGAACGCATAGATCTCAAGCGGCAGTCCGGTTTCAGTCGGTTGCAGCTGTCTGACCATGCAAGTCATGTCCTTGTGAATCAATGGATGATTCTTGATATAACTCTCCATATAGACACGGAAAACGCCTATATTCGTAAGCGCTCTTCCATTCACCTTCGTATCGTTGTCAACAACCTTGTCCAGGTTGAATTGTTCGATTTCAATCATTTTGGATGATATATACGACTTCAGAACTTGAATCTTCTTGAATTTCTCGATCATCTCCGCATTGCATGTCACAATACTTGCTGTATCCATAAAGACGGAACGTTTAATGCGTCTGCCGCCGGAATTCTGCATGCCCCTCCAGTTTTTGAAGGAATCGGAGATCAGCGCGTAAGTGGGTATTGTGGTAATCGTCTTATCCCAATTCTGCACCTTCACCGTGTTCAGGGAGATGTCGATAATATCCCCGTCCGCGCCGTACTTCGGCATTTCAATCCAGTCTCCGACGCGCACCATGTCATTCGAAGTGAGCTGAACGCCAGCCACAAGCCCCAGTATCGAATCTTTGAAAATCAACATAATAACGGCCGACAACGCGCCTATGCCGCTTAACAGAATGACCGGGCTCTCCCCAATCATGTTGGCCACGAGCAAGATGGCGCCAATTGCGAAGATGAATATTTTCGCAACCTGCAAATAACCTCTAATCGGTCTGACCTTCGAGATTTCATACGTGCGGTAGATAGCGTCCACCGCGTTCAGGAATGAATTGAAAATCATTAGCGCGACTACGATCATGTAAAGGCCGACGCCCTGTATAATGAGAGACGTGTATGACGGGAACAAATGCGCGCAATAGTAGATAATAATAGCAGGGACGATATGGGACAGCCTGTGAATGACCTTATGCTCCAGCAAATAATTGTCCCATTGATAGCGATTGTTCTTAATGTAGAAGCTCAGCACCCTCAGAACAATCTTTTTTGCAATGAAATTCGCCAGAATGCACAAAAGAATAATTGCGGCAACCATGATCGTATTGGCCAAATACATCGCCATATTTTCGTTTACGCCAACATTTTCTTCAATCAAATTTTGTAATCTTTGTAATAAATCCATTTTCTCCTCCATTAAAGTGATAAGTGTATGTCCTTCATCATAACATACCTACTTGCCGGATTACGCTGCATCCGCAAAGATTGTCGAATTTTAAATATTGGTTCGACTATGTTACGATTGCTTATATTGAAGCCGAACGACCGAGGGGAGATGATGAGCATGGAGCTTGAGGCGCTAAAACGAGAAATAGAGCAATGCCAGGACTGCAAGGGCAGATTCGGGTTTCCGCCGAAACCAATTGTTCATGGCCATGCCCGCTCCAAAATGATGCAAATCAGCCAAGCGCCCTCCAGGAATGTGCATCTTACCGGAAAGGCGTTCAATGATCTCTCCGGCGACACGCTTAAATACAAATGGTACGAAATAACCGACGAAGTATTCTACGATGAAGACAACTTCTATATCACGGCTATTTCTCATTGCTTTCCCGGCAAAAAACCGAAGGGAGGAGACAATCCTCCTCCCCTCTCCTGCGCCCGCAAATGGCTCGAGCGCGAGATGCAGTTAGTTGATAATGAGCTGTACATCGTCATCGGCGCAAGAGCTGCGAAGTTTTTGTTCGGCAATCGCTCCTTCGAGGAGCTGATATTCGCCAATCAAGTTCTGAAGGGCAAACCAGCCATTGTTCTGCCCCATCCTTCTCCGCTCAACAATAGATGGTTCAAGAAGCATCCAGAGTTCGAAGCGATTAGGCTCCCGGAAATTAGAGAGCAGGTTCTTAGCCTGCTAGAGCGATAATTCATTCACTGACAAGGAATTTACTTCAGAAGCGAATATGCCTCAGCTTGGTGACGAAGCGGTCCCATGATTTCTTAGTCGCACTGCGTTGATCCGGCAACAGCTTCAGATCAGCATGATCAGCAATACGATCCAGGATTTGCTCCACGCCCAGCTCGTCCGTCTGCAGATGCCATCCGAACATCTGCTCAGAAAGCTGGTTCACGCAGCGATCGACCTGCTTTGCAGGCCAAGATTGACTGAAGTCTCCGCGCTTCTTCAGACGCTTAAGCAAGGTTTCTCGCTTTGCCGCGAGCGTTATATGGCAGAGCTGAGTTCCATCTCTTCGCAAGCGCTCTACGATTTCACTGAAGTAGACGGGATCCACGAGAGTCATTGGCGCTATAATAACTCCCTCATGCTCTTCAGCCAGCATACTAAGCATATCGTAATTGAATTGTCTCCAGAGAGCATGATCCTGGAAGTCGTCTTTCTGTATAGATTCAGGAGCATTCTTTCGTATAAAATAACCGATATTCTCGGGATCGTATACGAATGAATTCGGCAGTCGTCTATGCAGCTCGTAAGCAACAGTGGTTTTGCCGGCGCCGAAAGCGCCGTTTAGCCATAGAATCATGTTTGTCCTCCCCAAATGCCTGCTCTGCTCTAAAGCAGCTCTGAGTCATACTCGCGGAAAATCCGCTCCAGCGATTCGCGGTCCTTATTCGCCAATTGATGAATGCTGTCGATTAACTTGTTCACTCTCGACGTCATCATAATTAAATATTTGGCCGGCTGTGAGCCTGATTCCAGTAAATGTTGGCATCACTCTCCAGCAGCCAATAAGTCATTAAATATTCGTCGGCATAATCCCCATTAGCCTTCAGCGAGCGATACTCAAGACCGTAGCTTCGAAAGCCCATAGCTTGATACAGTTTAATCGCTCCAGCGTTGCTTGCTGCAACGCTTAGATTAAGTTGCTCAACACCGTCCATTCTTCGCGCTTCATGCAGCAGGGCCTCCATTAAAGCTCTTCCGACCCCGATTTCTCGCTGATTCTCTGAGACGAACAAACCGTATACGTTCGCCTTATGACTGGTCTTCTTTCCGCTTTCCCTTAGCAAAGTAACGATTCCGATTAATGTCTCGGACATGTCGAAAGCGCCGAGCACGCATTGCTTCGCGGATGGCTTGATGCGCTGTCGAACATCTGCTATCGAAAATGCGGCTTCTCGCTCATAAGTGGAACCGAATGCTTCCGGATTAATTGTTAATGCCGTTAATCGTATGGCCTGATAGGCTTCTGCATCTGTTTCTGTCAATATTCTGATAAACAAGGGAAATCACCTCGTTCATGATGATTTTACCGCCGCGAGGATGAGGAACATGGGACGCCGCAGCTCATCCGACATTTCGGGATGTCTGAGAAGCAACTCCTCGGCAGGCAAAGGTTCGTTGACCGCCTTCAAAGTGAAGCCGGACCCGATCAGCTCATTCAGATACGTAGACAAAGTCCTATGATATTTGATCACATGCTCAGCCAAAAACGAAGTATCCCGCAGCCCCTCCTCCTGATAATGATCAATCGGCCAATGCGCGCGCTCGCCTTGCTCGCCGTAATGCCAATCCTGTTCGCTGCGAGCCGTGAAGACGGGATGCTCGACCGAAAACACGAATTCGCCTCCCGGCTTTAAAAGCTTGAACACTTTGCGGCAAATATCCCCGAATGACGCAATGTAGTGAAAGGCCAGCGAGCTGATCGCTACATCGAAGGATTCGCTGTGCAGCTCCAAATCTTCAATAGCATGCTGAATATACTTCACGCGCGGATCGTCTGTCATGGAGCGCGCTTGCTGGAGCATTCGCTCCGAGATATCGACACCGACAACGGAACCGGCCCCCTGCTCGAGCGCATAGCGGCAATGCCAGCCATATCCACAGCCCAGATCTAGAACGCGCTTATCCTGAAGCTCTGGCAGCAGGGCTTTGAAGGCATGCCATTCGCCGGCGCCTTCAAGTCCTTGCACCGATCTGGCCATTTGGCCATAAGCCTCGAAGAAGGCATTGTCATCGTACTTGTTCTGTTTCATCCTTCAATTTCCTCTCTTCTCCTGCTACAGAGCCCCAACCACTGGGTGGGGAACATACAGCTCCTCAAGCGAAGCAATTTCCTCTTGCGACAGAGTGATGTCAAGCGAGCCAAGAGATTCTTCCAATTGGGCTATGCTTGTCACGCCGATAATAGGCGCCGTCATCTGCTCCTTCTGAAACAACCAGGCCAGCGCGATTTGTGCGCGGGGCACTCCGCGAGTTTCGGCAATGACGGCAAGTTGATCCGCGATGGGCCGATCTTGCTCGGCCATTGCGTCATATTTCATGCGCTGCGCCTGATCGGTTTCGGATCGCAAGGTGGATACGGACCAATCTCGAGCAAGTCGTCCCGCTGCCAGCGGACTATAGGGGATAACGCCGATCTTCTCCGCCTTGCACAATGGCATCATCTCCCGCTCCTCCTCGCGATAGATTAAGTTAAGATGATTCTGCATGGACACGAAGCGGGTCCATCCATTCTTCTCGGCCACATGCAGAGCCTTGAGGAATTGCCATGCATACATCGCCGATGCGCCGATATATCTGGCCTTGCCTGCCTTCACCACATCATGCAGTGCCTCCATCGTTTCTTCAATTGGCGTGTTGTAATCCCATCGGTGAATTTGGTAAAGATCCACATAATCCGTTCCCAAACGCTTCAGGCTCTTATCGATTTCACTCATGATAGCCTTGCGTGACAGCCCAGAGCCGTTAGGGCCTTCCTGCATGCGGAAGTGAACCTTCGTTGCAAGGACAATTTCATCGCGATTCGCATAATCCTTCAAAGCGCGTCCAACGATCTCTTCGCTGGCGCCCGTGGAATAAATGTTGGCCGTATCGAAGAAGTTAATGCCAAGCTCGAGCGCCCTCTTCATAATCGGGCGGCTGTTCTCTTCATCAAGAAGCCATGGATGCGTCCAACGCTTCGTATCCCCGAAGCTCATGCAGCCAAGGCAAATGCGCGACACATCCAATCCCGTATTTCCAAGCTTCACATATTCCATTCGTACTTCCTCGCTTTCCAATGATCGAATTTGTTATGATGGAGCATAAGCATGAGCGGCAATGGACCAAATGACTTATGAAGGAATGATACCATGAATTCTTCCGCATTATTAGCGGCTATCGCGTCTTACGATCTAAGAAGCTGCCTGATCTCGCGGAGCAATAAGCTCCTGTTCGAGCATTACCGTAACCGAAGCATTCCTGGTGAAATCAGCAAGATCAATTCCTGCACGAAAAGCATTCTATCCGCCTTAATCTGCATCGCGATGGACGAAGGGCTTCTTCCGGCGGCGAACACGCCGATCTCTGTTTTTTTCCCCGAGCTTGACGCTGATCCAGACCCTAGGAAGAGGGCTATAACGCTAGAGCATCTCCTTACGATGACGGCCGGCTTTGATTGGACGGAATTCGGAGGACAGAATTCATTCCCTCGAATGACGCGAACGGACGATTGGGTCCGCTTCGCGTTAGATCAGCCAATGGCTGAAACGCCAGGTGCGAGGATGGAGTATAATTCCGGAGCCTCCCAGCTCCTCTCCGCCATTCTGGCGCAGGCCGTCGGCAATCCCGTAGCCCGCTTCGCCGAGGAGCGTCTTTTCTCAGCGCTGGACATTCGGGATTATCGCTGGGAGAGCGATCCCAAGGGCATACACACCGGCGGTTTCGGACTATGGCTTCGTCCCTCGGATATGCTCGCATTCGGGCAACTGTTCCTTGGGAATGGCCTATGGCAAGGCCGGAGGCTCCTGTCCGAGAAGCGTGTCAAAATATCGACTCAGCCCTACGTTACCGTCAATCGGCCAAACCGAGGCTTCTACGGCTGGCATTGGTGGATAGACAGCTTCGGCCCGGACGAGCTTGAAACCCGTGAAGGTTCGATCGCCTTCACCGCTTTTGATTACTATTATGCAAGGGGTTACGGCGGACAGTTCATCTACATTATACCAAAGCTGGAGACAGTGGTCGTGCTTACAGACGATAAGCGCAAGAAGGATCGCAGCGAGGCCGATGTATTCCGGCAATCGATTGCGCCGATTCTGGCTTCTGCTGCTGATTAGCGGTTATAGGCATGAGAAGAGCTGCTTCGAGGAAGTAATGTCCCCTGAAGCAGCTCTCGTTGAAAGGCTATAAAGTTACGGCCCCACCAGCACGCCATGAAGGAAGGTCTCCAGAGCATCCACATTCGTGATGTTCTCGTTGCAAGTCTCGCTGTGCACGCAGAGATAATTGCCTATCGCTCTATAATAATCAGACGAAGCTCCGGTCGGCTTCCATTTGGCCGCTGCCGTATATAAAGCAACCTCGGCATGTCGGTTGCAGGCGAAGCAAACGCCTTTCTTGTTCGATGGCGCATACTTTCCCTCGACGCCAAGGAGCTTGCCGTTCTGGCGATACACGATGAACAAGCGATTCGTCGCAATATCCCTCCAGCCCAGGTACGTCATATGCCTGAAGTCCATCTCCGCCAGATTGGGCACTTTGAGCTTCTTGATTTTGGGAAACAGCTTCTTGATTCCGCTCTCCGTCACCGGCTCGAATTCAGCTAAATAAGGCTCCAACGCGCTCATATAACGCCGAAAATCCGCTTCTTCCTTCAAAGTCTCCAGACCGCCCAGCAATTCCTTCCCTTTCTCGTCCGCGTCCGAGAACAAGGCGCTAATCTTCGCTGCTGTTTCGTCCCGCACCGCTTCGATCACTTTCCTGTCGGATACGGTCATGCACGCCTTCTGCAGCCTGCCGATTTGCTTCTTGATTTCGTTATATTGATGGTTTTTAATGAATGTTTGACTCATGGCTTTCAGCTCCTTATTATGATGGATAATCCAAATAAGAGCAAAGCCTTTCATTAGAGTCGATTTGACGGGCGATGCGTTCATCGAATCCCCTCATGCAAAGATCGCCCTAAATGTAGGCTCTGCATGAGTCGCGTCTTATACCGGCAAAATGATTTGCCATGTGTACCGCCTCCCTTGTTGCAATAGCTCTATTATAAGGGAGGCGGTTCTTGCTGTGCAAGACGGTTAGCTAACTGGAGAAAATGGAAACGAAGAAAGGCATCGCGTAGACGAGCAATCCAAGTAAAGCGGCTTTATGCTTAATATCGCTGTTCGTCTTATCCTTCTTGAGAAACATCAAATAGAGGATAAACCCAAGCGGAATTCGAAGCGAATTAAGCGAAAACGTAAAGCCGCCGAGAATGCTATAACCAATCAGCTTCCATCCGAGATGTCTCTCTTGCTCGGAGCGGGAATCGTAGAGCTTGACGAGCGCTATTACGATGAATAGAGAGAAGATAAGCCAGAACAAAGAGTGATCTTGCTGCGTCTGCCGATAATGATAGGCATTGTAACCCGAGAAACGAACGTGAAAGCCTTCCTTCATTTGATCCAGATACTTGATGTCGATACTTATACTTGATTGATCGCCTGGTCCATCGCCATTGCCGTATCTCTCTTTCAATAGATCTTCACCTGCAGGGCTTGTTACGGACCAACGTTTCTCGCCATTTGTGAATGAGTAAGACCCGTCAGGATTGAATACTGTGTTGGATAAAAACTGCCCAGAATGCCGGTCAAGCTTATGTTTCCCTTGGATATTGACAACAATGTTCCGATCCCATCTACTTATGCTCTCAAGCACAATATCCGTATCGTATTGGTTCGCAATAACAAGATTTAATTTCGTTTCCTCGCCATCCTGCTTCGGAATCCATTCCGGCTGCACATCAAACTCTGTCGAAATTTGTTCCAGAAGCATGTGGACTTCATAGCCATCCTTATTCATAATTCGTTCATAGACCGCTGAAGAACGATTGGCGTAAAACCAAAAACCTGCCAGCATAATCGCCGCCGCGACTACAATTGTAAGCGACTTCCAATTCAAAACATCACAATCCTTTCCCCCTCTGTTACTAGTAAATAGACGCATCCAGCATCTGGAAGGTTGCATAGCAAATAGACCTTATGCTCTCGAAAGCCTAAGGTCTAATCGCTTTTTTGCACTGCAAGTATGATCAACGAGCATTCCGCCGGACTGAACGGCTAATACGACAGCTCGTCCTCCGTTACCCACTTGTGATTTTTCACCATTTCCCCGCCGTCGGCCGGCGTATAATCGACCATATAGACGACCGTCTTCTCAGCGGAATCGATAGTTCCCCGAGCCCCTGCCATGCCGTTCATATGATCGGCTTCGAGCACTACCTCATTTCCCGGATATAAAGCGCTTCTAATCGCGTTCCGGAGCTCCTCGCGAATGACCCATTTATGATCCTTCACCTCATCGCCTCCCGTTGTCGGCGTGTAGGTTACGGCGCAGGCGATCGTATTATAGGCGCCGACGATCGTTGCATTCGCGCCCTCCATGCCCGGCATATGGTCAGCATGAAGAATGACGCTGCTGCCGATTTTGAACTTGGGATGCTCTGCCGCTTGAAGGCCTTCGGGAAGCTCTGCCGAAGAAGAGTGAAGCATATCCATGCCTGTAGACGCACCGAGTGCCATGTTAGTGTGATTCGAGGCTTCATAGCCGCTGTCGGGAGCTTGTCCCGCATCCGAAATGTGATGATTGGTGCAGCCGCTTAATGCCGTTGCCAGCATTGCCGCTGCTGCTGCAATTGCGATTGATGTTCTCAAAATCGATGTCTTCCTTCCATCCTTGATTGGAACAGGCAGGCCTGCCCATACCAGCTAGTATAGCCGTCTCGCGGCGCATTCAGACCCTAGAGCTTCACTCTTTGCAATCTCAGAGCGTTAATGACGACGGATACGGAGCTAAGCGCCATGGCGGCGCCCGCCACCCACGGAGCAAGAAGACCGATCGCCGCGATCGGTATGCCAAGCGCGTTATAGCCAAGCGCCCAGAACAGGTTTTGCTTAATATTGGCCATGGTTCTGCGGCTCATGACGACCGCATCGGCAAGACTTGCAAGATCGCCGCGCATCAGGGTAATATCTCCGGCCTCCATCGCGATATCCGTTCCGGTTCCGATTGCCACCCCGATATCCGCAGTTGCCAGCGCTGGCGCGTCATTGATGCCGTCTCCGACCATAGCTACGGTCTTGCCCTCGGCTTGCAGCTTCTTCACTTCGGCGGCTTTGCCCTCAGGCAGCACCTCGGCCAGCACTTGCTCGATGCCCGCCTCCCTCGCAATCGCTTCTGCCGTTCGCTGGTTGTCGCCGGTAACCATGATGACATCGATATTCATTCCTCTGAGCTTCGCAATTGCTGCTCTCGAGGATTCCTTGATCGTGTCGGCGACTGCTATCAGTCCCGCGTATTTCCCTTCAATAGCTGCGAGCATTGCCGTCTTGCCTTCGCTCTCGAGCAGTTCCATGGACATGATTGCGCTTCTAATGTCCACTTCCTCTTGTTGCATAAGCTTGCGTGTGCCTACCAGAACCGTCTTGCCATCTACGGTCGCGCGAATGCCGTAGCCGGGAACAGCCTCGAACTGCTCCGTCGAAGAAAGAAGGATGCCGCGATCCGCGATGCCGCTTACGATCGCTTCAGCCAGCGGATGCTCCGACTGCTTCTCTGCCGAGCCGATAAGCCGCAGCGCTTCTTCCTCGTTCATGCCGTCGATGATTTCAATATGCGTTAATTCGGGCTTCCCCTTCGTTACCGTGCCTGTTTTGTCCAAAATGATCGTGTGTACCCGCTGCATCGCCTCCAAATGCTCGCCGCCTTTGAAGAGAATCCCGAATTCCGCAGCCCGGCCGGAGCCGGCCATGATGGAAGTCGGCGTTGCAAGTCCAAGTGCGCAAGGACAGGCAATGACGAGAACCGCGATGGCTTTCTCCAATGCAGACGCGAAATCGCCGGGATCGACAAACATAAACCAGACAAAGAAGGTAATCGCAGCAATTCCGACGACGATAGGCACGAAAATGCCGGAGATCTTATCCGCCACGCGCTGAATCGGCGCCTTCGAGCCCTGCGCGTCCTCTACAACCTGGATGATCTGCGCAAGCGCCGTCTCCTTGCCGATTCGTGCGGCCCTTATCCGAAGAGAACCGTTCTTGTTCAACGTGGCTCCGAACACAGTATCCCCCGCTCTCTTCTCAACGGGCAAGCTCTCTCCGGTGAGCATCGATTCATCCACGGCGGAGAGACCGTCTATGACCTCCCCGTCAATCGGAATTTTTGAACCGGGCTTTACGATTACTGTATCATTCACGACGACTTCTTCGACAGGCAGCGTCATTTCCACCCCGTCGCGAATGACGATGGCCTCCTTCGCCTGAAGCTGCATGAGCTTCTTGATCGCCTCGGAGGTTCGTCCTTTGGCCAGCGATTCGAATAGCTTCCCCAGAAGGATGAGCGTAATGAGAATCGAGCTTGTCTCATAATAGAGCTCGGGTGCATGCATGGCCCGTTCGTCCGCAGCCCACTCCAGGGTGAGGTAGAGACTGTAGAAATAAGCGGCTGAGGTGCCCAGCGCCACGAGCACATCCATGTTGGCGCTCTTATTCCGCAGAGCTTTATACGCGCCGATGTAGAATTGGCCTCCGATGAGAAATTGCACCGGACTCGCCAGAATCAGCTGAACCCACGGATTCATGAAGAGCTCTGGCACGTAGATCCATGACGTGAAAGAGAAATGACCGGCCATCGCCCAAAGCAGCGGCAGCGACAATAGAATCGACAGCGACAGCTGAACCGTTTTGCGGCGAACCTCCTTCTTCTTGTAATCGGAGTTTTGTCCACCCGCTTGCTTTAATATCGCCTGATAGCCGAGCTTCTGTACTTTATCCAGCATAGCCTCCACGGAAATCTCTGCCTCGCTGTATGAGACATGGGCGGTTTCCAGCGCGAAGTTAACGGTCGCCTTGCTCACGCCGGGCAGCTTGTTCAGCCCCTTCTCGATTCGACTGGCGCAAGCCGCGCAGGTCATGCCAACCAGATTCAAATCGATTTCATTCGAGTTAGCTTGTTGTTCATTCATTGGATTCACCTCTTCTGTTAATATACCCTTATGGGGTATATATAAACCAAAAAAAAGAATAGGAAGGGGATACCCTCCTCCCCTATCCTTTCACCACATCGTAGCCTTGATCCTCAATGGCTTCCTTAATCGCGTCCAGTGTCACCTTCGACTCGTCATAACGGACAGTAACGGCTCCGCTCTTCAGATCCACCTCGCCGCTTGCGCCCAGTTCCTTCATCGCACCTTCGACGGAACTCACGCAATGACCGCAAGACATTCCGGAAACCTTCAATGTAACTGATGACATGATTCATCGCTCCTTCAGCTAATTATTTGATCAGCTTGTTCATGGTTACCATCAGCTCTTTGATCACATCGTGATCGCCTTCTTGAAGCCGTTCGACCACGCAGCTGTTCATATGATGCTCCAACAGAAGCTTCCCTACGCTATTAAGCGCAGACTGAACGGCGGCAAGCTGATTGAGCACATCATCGCAGTACGTATCCTTGTCGATCATGCCCTTAATTCCGCGTACCTGGCCTTCAATTCGATTCAATCTCGAAGTCAAATTATTCTTGACGGCATCGGAATGATGGCTCTTACGCTCGTGATTCCCGGCATGACAAGCTGCTTCTGATTGCTGTTCCAATTCCATGCGCTCAGCCTCCTTATCGTTATCCTAACATACCCCATAAGGGTATGTAAAGCTGATCATTTGCTCAAAGTTCAATCGTCTTCGTGGCAATATGCTCGCAGAAGGCCTGATCATGCTCGACGAACAGAATCGTCGGTTTGTAGGCGAGCAGCAGCTCCTCCAACTGCATACGCGAGATGACATCGATGAAGTTGAGCGGCTCATCCCAAACATAGAGATGGGCAGCATCGCATAAGCTTCGCGCGATCAACACCTTTTTCTTCTGACCCCCGCTGTAGGAAGCGATATCCTTCTCGAATTGCAGTCTGGAGAAATCAAGCTTGCGCAGAATCGATTTGAACAAGCTTTCATCAATGTCTTGATCAGCCGCATAGGCGGATAAGCTGCCGGCAAGATGCTCCGTATCCTGAGACACATATGAAATTTTCAATTCCCGGTCCTTACGAACAGCCCCGCTATAACTCATATCGTCTCCGAGAATGAGCCTTAGCAGGCTTGATTTTCCGGATCCGTTCCGGCCTGCAAGCGCAATTCGTTCTCCCTGTTCTATCACAAAGCTCACCTCCTCGCAAACCTGCTCCTCGCCGTAATAGATCGACACATGATCGAGCTCCAGGAGCCTGCTCTTGTGATAGGGAAGCTGGTTGAGCTTGAGGTTTTCCGCGCTTTCTATATTTTTGAGCAGCTTCGATTTCTCCTCTAGCGCGGTCTGCTGACGTTGTTCGATGGATTTGGAGCGTTTCATCATCTTGGCTGCTTTGTGGCCGACATAGCCTTTATCCACCTTGGAGCCTGAATTTCTCGTTCCATTTTTCGATTTTTCGACCTCATGCGACCACTGATTTGTCCGTTTGGCCGCCTGGGACATGCGCTTCACTTCCCGGCCCAGCTTTTCGTTCTCGGCAAGCTCGTACCGATCCTGTCGTTCCTTATTGACCAGCCAGGAAGAGAAATTGCCCTTCTGAATATCAATCTGCGTTTTGTTAATGGACAGAATGTGATCAATGCAGGCATCCAGGAAAACCCGATCATGCGATACCAGAATGAAGCCGCGTTTCTCCTTCAAATAATCACTGACCAGCCTTCTCCCGTGCAGATCCAGATGATTGGTCGGCTCGTCGATAAGCAGGAAGCTGTTCTCCTTCAGGAACAAGGCCGCAAGCTGCACCTTCGTCCGCTCGCCATTGGATAGCGTATGGTATGGCCGATACAGGGCATCCTCCGCTACTCCCAGCAGATTAAGCTCACGCAGCAATTCCCAGTGCTCATACTCATGGACGATTTGATTAACGACATTAATCGTCATTTCTTCCCCGTCTTCGACGGGAAACGGGAAATAGTCAAACGTCACATCTGCCGAAATATGACCGCTGTACTCATGCTTTCCTTGCAGCAGCTTAAGAAAGGTCGTCTTCCCTCTGCCATTTCGTCCGGTAAAGCCTAACTTCCAATCCGTGTGGAGCTGGAAGCTTACATCATCGAAGATTGTATCGTAATTGCCCTCATAGGCAAAGGTAAGACGGGTTACATTAATTAATGACATGAAATATCCTCCCATTTGAATAAAATAAAAAAGAGCCGCAAGAAAGTACCATTCTCACGGCTCAAATCAAATATTCAAATCAGGCGACCGTCTTGAAACGGCGCTAGATAAGGTTATTCCAATTGAGTGAGAGACAGCTGGAGCTTTCTTGCATGTAAAGAATAAAACATACGAATGCCAATTCCGTCCCAAGGGGGACATCCTGTACATTCCATTACGTTTTATCGATTCATTAGCAAGAAATTCTCAACGGTCTGTCAACTCCAATCCTAAATGTACTTGCATAATATCACAGCTGCCCGTTCATTTCAACCCGAGCTGCAGTCAAACGAGCTCTCTTCAAAAAGCATGGATAGCTGCATTACTTCTGAAAGGCACGTTTTCTTCTGACCAGCAAAGCTTTTCCCAACATTCTATAACCCGCGATGACAAGGACGGCCAAAGCCAAAATGACAATGCCGATGAAATGCTCTTGAATGACCGTTGCGACAATCGCGTAAGACACGAGCAAGGAAGAAAGAGGCGAGAAGATCCAAACCTTGATTACCTTGCGCACGACGTCGCTTTTCCAAATCGCTCTTCCATCGTTTACCGTACCAATGCCAAGAATCGCCATCGTTGTTGCTTGTGTGAGCGGCACCGGCAACCCGAACAAGGAAGCGACGACAACCAAGGTGCCGGAAGTGAGGGAAACAGCCGTACTCTTCATCAAAGTCAGTTTCGTGATCTTCTTCGCATTCGTCTCGAGCGCCTTGCCGCCAAGCAACAGCGCGCCCAGGGAAACGAATAATCCTCCCCACAGGATCGCGGATGCGGACGAAATCAGATCCGCGCCTACGAGCGGGCCTATGGCATTCGCCACATTGTTCATGCCCGCCGAGAAAGCTTCGTAGCAGCCGGCGATAAGCAGCAAGACGGTTAACAGTCTTGTATACAGCTTGCTTCTCTTCCCTTGAATTTTTCGTTCAAGCGGGGCGATCAGCTTCCCCACACCATAGGCGATGAAATAGGCGACGAAAGGCAGCACCATCCAAACCGCCAGAATGAATATGATTTTCCCAATGAACAGTTGCTGATAGGCTACGCCAACGCCGATGATGGCTCCGATCGTAACCTCGCTGGTCGATAGAGGCACGCCCATCATATTAGCAACGAACAAAGTTAAGCACGCTGATGCGATAATCGCAATCGTCAGCTCGACATTCAATAGTTCAGAGGGAATAATGCCCCCGGACAGCGTCTTCACCACTTCCCCGCCGCCCAGCCAAGCGCCGAGGAAGACGGAAATCGCGGCAAGCAGAAGAGCGATCCATTTCTTATTGACGGCTCCTCCGCCGTATGCGGCGCCCATGGAAGCCGCGGTGCCGCTTGCACCGATATTCATGGCGAAGAAGAATGATATAATAAGGGCTATTGTAAGCATAATCGGCGATCCCATCCTTATTCCGAGTAATCCGGTATGATTAATGATTA
Source organism: Paenibacillus sp. HB172176 (assembly GCF_011947265.1). GTDB lineage: Bacteria > Bacillota > Bacilli > Paenibacillales > Paenibacillaceae > Pristimantibacillus. The sequence continues at coordinate 69,691 of NZ_JAATHD010000002.1, read as the reverse complement.
TAATGGAAGTTGATGCGAATGTAAATAACCATTGATATTTATCTACGATATGCCTATCCCGGGCTTATGGTGTGAGATTCCGGTTTGAAACGCAAGAGTCCCCGCAACAAAAAAGACAGCCGGGAGGTTGCCCTTCGCTGTCTGAGTCGAACGCCTATAAAAATGGTTAGTTGGCATGAAAAAATGGGATTAGCGCTTGAGAAATTGCTTCGGCATTCAATCGTTTAGTATGCCCCAAGCCCTTGCGGCTAAGCAGACTCGCATTCGGCAAAATCTCCGCAAGATGACCGGTTGCATGACGCAGCCCGGCTGGACTCTCCCGTCCTTCGAGCACTAGAGTCGGCATCTTGACGGCAGTCCAATCCTTTTTTGCCAGAGGCTTGCCGGCCATAAAACCATCAAGCAGTGCCGCATCATACGGAAGCGTATGAGCTACCGCAATGAGATTGGACCAAACCTTCGGCATCATGCGCAACAATATTGGCACAAACGCGGGAGCACCCATGCCATGGATCATGAAGTAGCGAATCAACTTCGCTCGCTGATCTGTCTCCCCTAATTCATTTACGCGATTAACAAAATCTTCAGGTGGTTTGAAATCACCGGCTTGCACGATAAATGGAGGTTCATGCAATGCTAATTTTATAATCGCAAGTCCTTTCGCAGCGGCTTGAAGCGCAAGCGCAGCACCGGAGGATAAACCCCATACATACGCTGAGCCCCCTGCTTCGTTAATAATGGCGTCAAGATCCTCAATTTCCCGTTCCGTCGCGTAAGGCATTGTATTCCCGCTGTCTCCTCGGCCGCGGCGATCATAATTGAATACGGTGAAATGTTTCGCCAAACGTTCTGCCAGTTCAAGCTGAGCAGGAAAGTGACGATAACTAAACGCCCCGGCGACTAGAATGAGCGCTGGGCCACTGCCCAGTCGGTCATAGGCAAGCTTTGTTCCATCCTTCGATATTGCTAGATTCATAGGTAATAGCTCCTTCTATTCATTCGATTATACAGTAACGACGAATAGGCGTCAGCAAGATCGACACAGCCGGACAATAAAATTATGGAGAGCTCGGAATCCGTTGCAAGAGCTTCCCGTTCCCATCGTAGGCTTCAACAATAGCCGATGCCAAATCATCGCGTTGGGAAAGCATATACCAGAAGCGCTTGCCGTCGCTGTACATGGCGATATTCGCATCAAGCTCATTTCCATCCTGTTCATGAATAATAATATGGGTAATAGTCGAGTCTTTAATGATGCCGTAGAGAATACCCTTATAGTCGGCGAATTCACTTTCTATATGGTTATAAGACCAGCCGATGAGATATTTCTCGGGCGTTTCCGTTGTTGAGCCTCCCGTGAATTGCCATCCGACTACACTTTTCTTCACGGTGGCAATGCCGAAATAGTCATTCTCCGAGGATTGCCATTCGTAGAAAACAATCGCTTTCCTTGCTTCAGCTTTCTTGATGAGAGCAATTTCAATTTTGGGCTGTTCGATGGAGCGCACGGCGTTCTCGATGCCCCTCCGGTCATTCTCCATCGGCACGGTCAGCATATAAAGCAGGAATACGATAATGATGATATAGACCGTCAATAATGGCTTTGATGTTCTTTGCAGCATATAGTCTTTCCCTCCGTGATGCAGCTTTGTTGTGATAGGACAGCTTTTCCCTATGATAACATACAGCTTGTTTGCATGCTTCCCCCTCGGGATGAATACATTTAGATATTCGGCAAACAGGAGGACGAACATATGGCAGTACCCGAACAATCGTTCATAAGAGGCACGATTGCCTTATCCGTTGCAGCATTCATCAATCGCATTCTTGGATTTATTAGCGGGATGTATATCGCGCGCGTGCTCGGTCCGGAAGGCATCGGATTATTAATGATGGCCCATCCGCTCGTTCCGCTTGTCATAACGATAACAGAACTCGGATTGCCGGTGGCGATATCGAAGCTGGTTGCGGAGGCTCATGCGCGGGATGAGAGATTGAAGGTGCGGCGGATTCTTCATGTTTCTCTCGCTGTGACGGGCGTTCTAAGCGTGGCGCTCACGACACTGTCGCTTCTTGGCTCCGAGTGGATCGCGTCCATTCTGCTCAGCGACCAGAGAGCTTATTACGCGATGCTGGCAATTACGCCGATTGCGCCTATCGTTGCGATGTCGGCGGTGCTCAAAGGCTATTTCAGAGGCATGCAGCAGATGAAGACGATCGCGGTATCCGACGTGTTGGAGCATACCGTTCAGATTGCCTGCGTGCTTGCCCTTGTTCATCTCCTGCTCCCCTATGGCGTAGCCTATGCGGCTGCGGGAGCCATGGCGGCTTCCGTGGTCAGCGAAATGTTCTCCTTGCTCTTCCTGACAGCGGGCTATCGGCTGTACGGCGAGAAAAAAGCGAAGGGCGAAACCTGGTCCTCGCATCTGAAGCATGGTCGAAGCACCTTGCGCGAGTTGCTCCAAATCGGACTGCCAACGACCGGCACCGGCGTTATTCATTCCTTGTACGGCGCATTTCAGCCCTTGCTCATATCGTCAAGCCTGGCGCTTGCAGGCATCGGGACCGTACTCGCGACCAAGCAATTCGGTCTGCTTGTCGGCTATGCGTTCCCGCTGCTGTATATGCCGAGCTTTATCACGCAATCCTTGTCAACGGCGCTTATTCCAGCCATTGGCGAAGCAGCAGCGAACAACAATGATCGATTAATGCATGAACGGATGAATCAAGCCTTGAGATTGGGATTGTTGATCGGAGCGCCGGCAACGGTCATTCTATTCGTATGGTCGACGCCGCTTACGACCCTCATCTTCGGCTCTTCCGAAGCCGGCGTGCTGCTTAAAGTAATGGCTCCGATGTTTTTCCTGCATTATTTTGACGCGCCGCTGCATGCGATTCTTCTAGGACTTGGCCGGGCAAATGCCACGCTGTGGAATTATATCGTAGCCACCGCCTTCAAGATCACCGCGATCGTCGTGTTCGGCAGTCATTTCGGCATTATCGGAGTTGCTTACGGCATCGGAATCGGCATCGTTATGCAGACGCTGCTCAATTTCTTCTCGGTGTCCGGAACTATCGGCATCTACGTTATTATCCGTCCTTACGTGAAGGTCAGCTTCTGCATGGTTATCATGTCGATCAGCGGACATTGGGCTTTTCAGTATTTGACTTCCCTTGGCTTGCCATTGCTTTGGAGGTCGGCTGGATCCATCGCAATTGCGTTGCTTGTTTATTTCGCCGTGCTCCTCTTCACCGATATCGGAAGATGGAAAAACGGCAGGCGGCCGATCACCATACCAAGATGAGTATTATATTTACATCATTATAATTATGTAAACTTTATTCCGATTCACCCTCGTTCTACATATTGATTAATGCCATTAACAATAGCTTGAGCAGCCAGCTTTTTGCCTTTTTCGCTTAACATGAACTTTTCTTCCTTCGCATTCGTAAGAAAACCGATTTCAACCAGAGCTGCCGGCATATGGGTCAGGGTCGTCACCTTCAAGTCCTCCTCCCTAAGCCCGCGGTTTCGAAACCCCATGGCATCCGCCACATGCTCCTGGATGATGCCTGCGAGCAGCAAGCTCTGTTCGTTGCTATAGAGCGTTTCGGTACCGCTCGTGGAAGAATCCGTATAGGTATTTCCGTGAATCGACAGGAAGAGATCCGCTTCCCAATCATTGGCGAAGGCCGCACGGTCCTCAAGCTCCATATATACATCCTTTGAGCGGGTCAGTTTGACTTCATACTTGTTATTTTGCTGGAGCAAACTGGAGACCCGGAGCGCGACGTCGAGTGTGTAATCTCTTTCATTTTTTCCGCTCGCTCCTTCCGCTCCTGGATCTTTCCCGCCATGTCCGGCATCAATGACAATCCTGATCTTGCCAGAATGTGCCGAATGCTCTCCTTGAGAGGATTGATCCTTAGAAAGCTTATCAGGAGCGGCGTCCTTCGCAACCAGCGTTTCGTTCGCAATCGACATGCTGCATGAAGCCATAATAGAAGTGATGATCACCATTAGAACAATAAGTAACGGAGTACTTGTACGAGAGACTGCTGGATTAACGGGATGTCGCATAACTCCTCCTTGCAGATCTGTAATGATGAACGACATAAGAGTCAGTTTACTCTTCAATCATTTCTACATTCATCGCTTCATACCTTCTATTTTTTGTTTGAAACCCTATCTCACTAAAAGTGTCTGTGCAAAAAAAAAGGCTGCCCCGTGTCATAAATGACGCTGGGACAACCTCGCTCTTCTATTTAATTATGGCTTGCCACATTTGAATATTCCCCTCTGGCAATGCGGGTCGCCTCCACCATGTTGCGCAGCGACGCGACCGTCTCTTCTAGCCCGCGAGTCTTGAGCCCGCAGTCCGGATTGATCCAGAACAGCTTCGGATCAAGAACGCGTAGCGCGCGGTTAATCATGGATGTCATTTCCTCCACTTGAGGGACGCGAGGGCTGTGAATATCATAGACGCCAAGGCCTATGCCAAGCTTGTAGCCTCTGTCTTCGAAGCTCTGGATAAGCTCGCCATGACTTCTTGAGGTCTCAATAGAGATGACGTCCGCGTCCATCGCCTCGATGGAGTCAATCATGTCGTGGAATTCGCAGTAGCACATATGCGTATGAATTTGTGTCGTATCCTGAACCGTGCAAGTGGTCAGGCGGAAGGCTTTGACCGCCCACTCCAAATATTCGGCTTGCTCGCTTTCCTTCAGCGGCAGGCCTTCGCGAACGGCCGGTTCGTCCACTTGAATCATTGGGATTCCCGCCGCTTCGAGCGCTTCCACTTCTTGTCTAAGCGCATAGCTAAGCTGATAAGCGATTTGCTCGCGCGGCAGATCATCCCTGACGAACGACCAATTCATGATTGTAATCGGGCCTGTCAGCATCCCTTTAACGGGCTTATTCGTTAATGATGCGGCGTATTTCGTCTCCTCTACCGTCATCGCTTCCTCGAATGCCACATCGCCGTAGATAATCGGAGGTTTCACGCAACGCGAGCCGTAAGACTGCACCCAGCCGAACTGGGTGAATGCGAAGCCGGCAAGCTTCTCGCCGAAAAATTCAACCATGTCCGTTCTCTCGAATTCGCCGTGAACAAGCACGTCGATTCCGATCTCTTCCTGAAGCTTGATCCAAATCCCGATTTGCTCGCGCACGAACCCTTCATACCGCTCGTTGCTCCACTCGCCCTTCCGCCACAGCTGGCGCGCCTTGCGGACTTCCGCCGATTGCGGAAAGCTGCCTATCGTAGTGGTTGGCAGAATCGGAAGCTGCCATTTTTTCTCTTGCGCTTCATAGCGTTTCGCGAACGGCGATTGACGCACGGGCTGCTTGCCTGCAATCGCGGCGACCGCTTGCTGCACCTCTGAGCGATTGCGCGACGGGGATTGCCTCAGCGACTTCAGCTCTTCCTCGCAAGCTTTGAGCTGATCAGCGACCGCAGCTTCCCCTTCAACAAGAGCCCTGGTGAGCAGGACGATCTCATCGAGCTTCTCGTCCGCGAAGGCCAGCGCAGCCTTTAACTCCACGGGCAGCTTCGCCTCTCGCGCTGTTGTCACAGGCACATGAAGCAGACTGCAGGAGGATTGTACGATCAATTGCTCGGAACTTACATACTTCGAAATTTCTTGCAAGAGCGCAAGCTTCTCCTTCGCATCCGCCTTCCAGATGCCCCTGCCGTCAATAACGCCAGCTCCGAGCGTCTTGTTCGCAGGAAAGCCGTATTGTTGCAGCGCGGCGAGGTTTGTCTTCAAGCCGTGAACGAAGTCAAGGCCAATACCGTCGACAGGCAGCCCAATCAACGCTTGATACTGCTCAACCGACTCGAAGTAGGTCTGCAGCATAATCTTCAGCTTGGGAGCGGCGGCAGCGAAAGTTTCATATATGCTGCGCAGTCTTGCCAAATCTCCTTCGTCAAGCCCCTTCACGCAAATCGGTTCGTCGATTTGCACCCAACGGACGCCTTCTTGCTCCAGCTCCTGAAGAACTTGAACGTAGAGCGGCAGCAACCGGCTCAGCCAAGCGTCGATCTCCGAAGCCGCATAACCCTTGGACAGCTTCAGGAAGGTGAGCGGTCCAACAATAACGGGCTTGCCCTCAATGCTCAGAGCCTCTTTCGCTTCGCGGTACGCGAGAAGCGGTTTGTTCTCGGTCAGCGTCGGATTCGCTCCATCCAGCTCGGGCACGATATAATGATAATTCGTGTTGAACCATTTCGTCATCTCGCTCGCAGCTGCTTCCTTCGTGCCTCTCGCAATGCCATAATAGAGCGCGAGCGGCACAGCGCCGCCATCATAAGCGAAGCGCTTCGGGACGATGCCGAACATCGCCGCGGTGTCGAGGATATGATCATAATAGCTGAAATCGTTGACGGGGATTATCGCTATCCCTTTCTCCTGCTGCTTCTTTAAGTGCTGCAATCGAATTTCCTTCAATTGATCCCGGAAATCCTTCTCCTCCAATTTGCCGGCCCAGAACGCCTCAAGCGCTTTTTTCCATTCACGGTCAGCCCCAATGCGGGGATAACCCAGTACACTGCTCTTTGTCATCTTGCAACTCCACTCCTTCTTGAAAATCAATACAAGAAAGATAGCATGAATTTCGAGCTATAGTGTAACTGTTAATAACTATACCTGGATATAGTCAATAACTATAACAAAGGGCGAAGCGGAGAGCCGGGTAGCAGCTTTCCACTCTGAACTCCTATTGCTCCAACGCGTAGCGGGTCGCGATAATACCCGAATCGAATGTTCGGCTCGACAGCAGACTCAGCTTGATTTTCTCGCCGTCACCCTCGAAAATCGATTGTCCGCTTCCCAGTACGATCGGACAAATCGTGAACAGGAATTCGTCGATTAGACCGAGCTTAAGCAGCGTCTTGGCCGCTCCCGGGCTGCCGAAGATCACGAGATTTTTGCCTGGCTGTTCCTTGAGCGCTTTGATTTCCTCAGCGATATTGTCCTTGATCAGCATCGTATTGTTCCATTCTGCCTTGTCCATCGTACCGGAAATGACGATTTTCTTCACATCCTGCAGCCATTTGGCATGCTCCATGCTGTGCCTTGACGCATTCCCATCGTCCAGCACGGAGGGCCAATAGCTCTCCATCATCCGATACGTCGTGCGCCCGTACACGGGAGCTCCGACTTCGGCTACGACCTCTTCGGCGTATTTCTCAAGTTCCTCGTTGTACGGAATCCAATCAAGTCCTCCTTTCGAATCCGACGCATACCCATCCAGCGACACATGCATGAACAATACGAGTTTTCTCATGATCTTTTCCTCCGATATCTTTTTTTGTTTCATTCTGCTGCTTGATTCATCATAAATCATGACGTTACGTAAGGTTCAAGCAGGAATTTTGTTCCCGGCTCCGCTCCGTTCCGTTATTGCTTCACCGCATGCTCCAGCGCTGCCACATAGGCGGTTCCAAGCAAGGAGAGCGGCATGCTCCGATGGGAAATCCAGCCGACATTGATCGTCTCCTCGATCGCGAGCGGCACCGGAATAATTTCATTGCCGTTCAAATCGGCGCTCAGCACGCCAGTAGAGATGGTATAGCCGTTCAGTCCGATCAGCAAGTTGAACAAGGTCGCGCGGTCATTGACGCGGATGCTCTTCTGACGGGTCAACGTGCTGAGAATTTCCTCCGAGAAGTAGAATGAGTTATATTCGCCCTGGTCGAAGGAAAGATAGGGATATTGCTGTAGATCATCGATGGTTACGACGGATTGCTTTGCCAGCGGATTGCGAATCGAAATGAACACATGCGGCTTGGCGGTGAACAGACTCGTGAACTGCAAATTTGCGGATTTCAGCAGCTTATTGAGAACATTGCGGTTGAAATCGTTCAGGTACAGGATGCCGATCTCGCTGCGCAGCGTCCGAACATCTTCAATAATTTCATAGGTTTTCGTCTCGCGCAGCGTCAATTCGTATTCCTCATGGCCATGCTCCTGCACCAGGCTGACGAAGGCGTTGACCGCGAAGGCGTAATGCTGCGTCGATACGGAGAAATGCTGCGGCGACGGCTTCGCGTTGCGATACCGGCCCTCCAGCAAATCCGCTTGCTCGACAACCTGCCGGGCATAGCTCAGAAACTCAATGCCGTCCTTCGACAGCGATATGCCTTTGTTCGTGCGATCGAATATCGCGATGCCAAGCTCTTCCTCGAGATCCTTAATGGCATTAGATAATGTGGGCTGCGAGATGAACAAGCGTTTGGCCGCTTCATTAATCGAGCCGCGGCTTGCCACTTCGATGACATATTTCAATTGCTGCAGGGTCATAGGGAAGCTCCTTCTTTTAATCAGGTTGAAAGGTTATCGAAATGGTATGAGGCTTCTCGTCTGGATGATATTCAATCCGCAGAATCGCCCCGGACAGCAATTCAACCTCATACCGGGAACCGGTATGGATATCATAGGTCTCCTCCACTCCGCTGTAGTCGAAATCCTGAATTTCCGCATCTTGCTTCAGCTGCTGAAGCTGATTATCGAAATGGATCTTAAACTGCGTTCTGTTAGCATACGTCAAATAAAACGGAGAACAGGCATCCTCTTTTCCCTTCAGTACGGTTCTCTTCGGCAGCTCCAGCTCGAAATCCTCCAAATCCTCTTCATAATCGCAATGATAGCTGCTGCTCGCGAACAAATAGCTCTTAGCCGCATGATGGAAATCAAGATTCCAGAGGTAGAGCTGGCAAAGGATAAAAATCGGCAGGCTTACAGGCAGCAGCCACTTGAGCGACTGCCTTCCCTTTTGCCAAAGGAAGAACGCGATGAGCCCGATCAGCACCAGCAACAGCGCTATCGACAACGGAATGTGCAGGATAGTTCCAATCAAACCGACACCTCCAAATGACTCTATGCTCCATAGTATATCGGAATTCTGAGCGGCAACCAACAACTGCCATTCAGAAACCAGTCCATATCTTGACTTGCCCTGCGGCGCATGATACTTTTACCGAACATCCACCTGGGAAGGATCTGAGCGAGAAACGATGATGAAACATATACTTCTGGCCGACGACAATGCGCCTATTCGCGCCTTGCTTCGCTATGCGTTGACGAAGGAAGGCTACCGGATATACGAAGCGCAAGACGGAACCGAAGCGGTCCGCCTATTGGGGCTTGAGCCTATCGATCTGGCAATTCTCGATATTATGATGCCGGGCATGGACGGCTATGATCTGTGCGAATATATACGCTCCAACTACGATATTCCGATTATTATGCTTACTGCACTGGATCAGCTGTCCGACAAGGAGCAGGGCTATTTGCGAGGCACAGATGATTATATGACGAAGCCGTTCGAGCCCGAGGAAATGGTGTTCAGGGTCAAAGCGCTTTTCAGGCGTTACAATCGCACATCAAGCGACATCATTCGGATGAATCGGATTATAATCGATCGCAAAAACTTTGAAGTAACGGACGGAGAATCCGTCATCTTCCTGCCGTTGAGAGAATTCGAGCTGTTATCGCAGCTGGCGCAATATCCCGGGCGGCTCTTCTCGCGCGACGAACTCATAACGCTTGTATGGGGAGCGGATTTCGAAGGAGATGACCGGACCGTCAATGTGCATATCAAGCGGCTGCGTCAGCGATTTGCCGATTACGGCGAGGACTTCGCCATTCAGACGGTTCGAGGCGTCGGTTACAAAATCGAGGTGAAAACGAAGTGAGATCCTTGTACTTCCGGGTATTCCTGATTACCGCAGCCGTAATCCTCGCAAGCAGTCTGCTGGGCTTCTTCTTCTCGAACATGTATTATCACGCGCAGCTAAAGCCGTTCAACGACGAGAAGCTGCTCGGCATAGCCGAGCAAATAAAACAATTTGCCGAGGAAGAACCGCAGCTCGTCGATGCCTATTTGACGAACGCCGCTGCTCTCGGCTATGAAATGTACCTGACCGACGGTGAAGCGGATCATCGCTTCTATGGACAGGATTTCCGTGAGCGGGATCTGAATGAGCAGGCAATCGAGGAGGTGCTTGGGGGCGGCCGCTATCACGGCGTCGCGCAGTTTCCGAACAAGCTGTTCATCTCCGGTTTCTTCGATAACCGGCTGAGCAATACGGTTGGCGTTCCTGTCCAACTCGCTGATCGTGAATTCGCCCTCTTCATTCGTCCGGATGTCATTCTGCAATTCGGCGAATTGCGCAGCTTCTTCGCATGGATCATCGTCCTTACTGTTGCGATAAGCATCCTCTTGTTTTTGATCAGCACTAGATATTTGGTCAAGCCGATCACCCGCCTTTCCGAGGCGACCAAGCGCATGGCGAGAGGCGATTTCAAACTGAGCTTATCGACCAAACGCAAAGACGAAATCGGCCAATTAGCCGGCCATTTCATGATCATGAGCCGAGAATTGGAACGAATGGACCAATCTCGTCAGCAATTCGTGGCCAATGTTTCACATGAAATCCAATCTCCCCTTACCTCGATTCAAGGCTTCTCGAAAGTACTGGCCGAGGGAAGTCTGCCGGACGAGGAGCGCGCGAGATACGCATCCATCATTGAAGAAGAGAGCCGCCATCTGTCCCTGCTCAGCAAGCAGCTGCTGGTGCTTTCTTCTTTGGACCAGGAGCGGACCCCATTAACAAAGACGACCTTTTCGCTTCTGAATCAAATTCGAAAAACCGTTCAAATGCTTGATTGGCAGCTGGAGAAGAAAGAGCTGTTGCTGAAAATCGCTGTGCCCGCCTCGCTTAAGCTTCAAGGGGACGAAGTGCTGTTCATGCAGGTTTGGATGAACCTTCTTGGCAATGCGGTGGAGCATATTCCGGCGGGAAGAGCGATTGAAATGACAGCCGAGCAGTCCCTTGCTCAAATCGTGATCAAGATTAAGGACAATGGCGACGGCATTGGCAAGGAGCATCTGCCCTTCCTGTTCGATCGCTTCTACAGAGCTGACAAAGTCCGCGAGCGATCCTCCGGACGGTCGGGGCTGGGACTCGCCATCGTGAAAAAAATCGTACAGCTTCATGGCGGACAGATTGAAGTCGAAAGCTCGAAGGATGGCACCTGCTTCACGATCGTCCTGCCCCAACTGTAACAAGCCGTTCACCCTCCGTTCACTTTCGCTTCCTATACTCGCAAATAGGAAGAGGAGGAATGCAATATGTTTCTGGCTTTAAGAGAAATCAGATTTGCCAAGGGAAGATATTCGCTGATTGCCGCCATTATGGTTCTTGTCGCGTTTCTTGTCTTGTTCGTCACGGGGCTTGCGCAAGGGCTTGCTTACGATAACGCCTCGTCCATCCAGAATATGAGCGCGACGCATTTCGTACTGGAAGAGGACGCGAACCATCGTTTCATCCGGTCACAGCTTGAACAGCAGCAGCTTGAAGCTGTTGGAGCTATTGCCGGCGAAGAGAATGCCGAGCCGCTAGGCGTGAGGATGACGACGGTTATGCTTTCGGGTTCCTCGACGAAGCTTGATGTGACACTGCTCGCGGTGAGATCAGGGAGCTGGCTTGCACCAGACGTTATAGAAGGCATGACGATCTCGGATCAGATGGAAGGATATGTGGTTGTCGATGAGAAGCTGAAGGCATACGGCATCGTGATCGGCTCGGTTCTTGTCGACGAAGCCTCGGGCATCGAGTGGAGAGTCGACGGCTTCGTGAAGGATGAATCGTTCAGCCACACACCGGCCGTTTTTCTTAATATGAAGGATTGGCAACTGTTGCAGACGCGGAATGCCAATCCTGCCGGCGGGCAGCCAAGTTATAATGCAATAGCCGTTAAAGCTTCGAAATCCATAGCGACGAAATTGCGCCAACATCTGCCGGGCACGGAAACGGTTACGAAATCGGAAGCGGTATCTGCAATTCCCGGCTACAAGGAGGAGCAAGGCTCGCTTAAGATGATGATTGCGTTCTTATTCATTATATCCGCCTTCGTTCTCGCGGTATTCTTCTACGTCATGACGATTCAGAAGACGAGTCAATTCGGCATTCTGAAAGCCATTGGCTCGCGCACGTCATATTTGGCGGGAAGCGTGGCTTTGCAGGTGCTTCTATTATCGCTCGTCAGCTTGATCGTTAGCGTGCTGCTGTTGAACGGCTTCGAGGCCTTGTTGCCAAGCACGATGCCCTTTCAATTAGAAGTCTCTACGCTGGCACTTACTTGTTTGTTGTTTATGCTCTTGTCGCTTGCCGGGTCGCTCTTCTCCGTATGGAAGGTCGCGGGCATTGACGCACTCGAAGCTATCGGGAGGACTGCGCCATGAAGAATAGACTTCAATTGCGGCAAGTTACGCAAAAGTTCGAAGACGGAGGCAAGGCATTCACCGTTCTGAATGAGCTTCAATTGGCGGTGGCTGAAGGCGAACTGGTTGCGGTTATGGGACCCTCCGGGTCCGGCAAGAGCACCTTCCTCTCCATTGCGGGAGCGCTTCTGCAGCCAACCTCTGGACAGGTCTTGATTGATGGAGAAGCTCTGCAGGGCAAGAGGAAGCAAGCCCTGTCAGAGCTGAGGCTTCGCAAAATCGGCTTTGTTTTTCAAAGCTCGCATTTGATTCCTTATTTGAAAGTAGAAGAACAGCTTCTTCTTGTGAGCAAACTCGTCGGCATTGACAGAGCCTCTGCCTCCGAGAGGATGAAGGCACTGCTCGAAGAGATGGGACTGTCCCATCGGCGTAGCGCTTACCCTGACAGGCTGTCGGGAGGCGAACGCCAGCGAACGGCGATCGCGCGAGCGATGATGAACGATCCGGCCGTGCTGCTCGCGGATGAACCGACGGCAAGCCTGGATGCTTCGCGAGGCCTCGACGTGGTTAGCATGCTTGCAAGTCAGGTGAAGGAGCGGCGCAAGAGCGCCGTCATGGTCACGCATGATGAGCGGGTGCTGAAGCTGTGCGATCGCGTGCTGCATCTCGATAACGGCAAGCTTTCGGGATCGCAATAAGAAGAAGACAACCGACCAGCAGCGCGAGTGTCGGGATCATAATCGAGCGGTACTTGAATTTTGTTAGCATTTGCCCGCCTCCAGCCGCCGTTACTACCGTTCCGACCATCATCGGGAGCAGGACAAGACCAGAGTTCGTCGCCGATACGCCGAGCTCACCCACTATGGTCCCGATCGCTGTCGCTACAATCGTATTGTCCATCGACGCCATCAGAATGGCGAGCAGAAGTCCCGCGATGATGATATTGGTATTGCTTTCCTTTGCCATTGCTATTGCTCCCTCCAGCCTCCGGAATGAAAAACGCCGCGCCGCCAAAGGACGGCATAGCCGTTTCGTTAATTCTTATCGCGGCTTCTTCGCTTTCGCACTCTCCCGGCATTCGAAGCATAAGAGCTCCTTATCCTCAAGCACAATGCCGTTCAAGAAACCGTCCTCGCAATAAATCGACTTCCCGCATAATGAGCATGTGCCGACATATTCCCTCATGCGGATCATCTCCTTTCTTCAATCCAGAGTTATGCCGAAATATGTAAGCAGCGCTTGCTTGTAAGCACCTTCGGAATCGGGAACGAAAGTCTGCACACCGCCCTCATCGAAAATACGGAATTCATCGCCCCATACCGTGTTCCGTCCTTCCCGGGTTCGAATCGCCAGCATTGCGCTTTTCCTGAAGATCGAATCCTCCGCGTGCTCGCACCAGAAGGACGGGAAGATGAAATCCTTGGGAAATTGTTTCTCATCGGTGAAGGAATAGATTCGCTCCCACTCCCCTCGCTTCAACTCGCACAGCATGGAGCCGAATTCCTCGTCCCGAGCAAGCTTATACGTCTCCCCTTCCTGCTTCTGCACTGCTTCTTCAGCAATAAGAATCGGCCAACGAGGCACGATCCCCCCGACCCCGACATCACATAAGTAGACATTGCCCTCGGCGACAACCTTCAACACATGATGTCTGCGCTTCGGCGGCGGCGCGACTTCATCCCGCCAGAATCTCGCGACATGATCGCTCACCTTGAAGCCAAGCTCCCGCAGCAGCCAGCCGAACAAAGCGTTAAGCTCAAAGCAATAGCCGCCGCGCTTGCGATAGACAATCTTTTCGAGAAGCGCCTCAGTGTCCAGCGAGAGCGGCACACCCCTTAGAATGTCCAGATTCTCGTAAGGCACCGCGTGCAAATGGCATTCTTGCAGCTTGAACAGCGTGTCTGCGCTCAAATCAGGTGTGCCTTGAAAAGAAATTCGCTCCAGATACGCCGACACATGTGCATCATTTGTTTCATTTGACTTCATTTTGAATTCCTCCCCGTTTGTGGAACATAATCTCGACAAATTGTTGAAACATGATCTGGCTTCATTCGTAAACACTGCATAGGCTGAAAATAGTAAAGGAGGCATAATGATGCTGAAATGTCCGGTTTGTGAAGACTCCAGATTGCGCGAGGTCGAAAAGAACGAGATTCTCATCGATATTTGCCCATCCTGCAAAGGCGTCTGGCTCGACCGGGGCGAGCTAGACAAGCTGATGTCCGGCGTCCGCGAGGAACGAGACGATTACAACGAATGGCACAACAGGGAAGACCGCTACAAGAGCTCCGTGCACAAGGATGATTCGGATCGCTACAAGTACGATCATGAATCGAACCCGTATCGCAAGGACTATCCCCGCAAAAAGAAAAAGAAAAGCGTCATGGATATGTTCGGCGATTTGTTCGATTAGGCGACTCCTTTCATTATAAGCCTTGATTCTATTTCCCGTGAAGCGGGTAAAAGGCAATACCTGATTAGAAGGAGCATGCCGTTCCACGGATATCAGGAATTAAGGCTTTGGAGAGGATGGATGGAGATGAATACGGATACAAAGGACTTGCACAATACGAATGAAACCGTGGAGGAGACGGGGAACTATATCTGCGCTGCGGGAGAGAGCCGGACTCTTCAGTCCGGACAGCCGTTCCCTGAATGTCCGAGAACGTATGAGCCCACAACCTGGAGACACGCGGAGCATCTGCATCCCACAGGCGATAAAGTAACCGAAGCCGGCCAATATGTCGATGAAGACGGTCAAGAAATGAGTTTTGGCATCGGTCAAGTTTTTCCAGATTGTCCGAAAACGGGTCAAGATACCCTTTGGAAGCATGTCTAACAAATAGAACGATTGACGAAGAGGCCTTCTATTATGGCCTCTTTTCCATGTCTTTTTTCATGAGCGAATCATGTTTGCGCAGCTTGTACCATATTGTTACTGTAGACAATCGATCTACGGGAGGTCATATGGACAATCTATTCCTTGGCGCTGCGGCGTCGTCCGCAGCAACCGCGCTCGGCGCCGTGCCAATCCTCTTTCTTCGAAGGATGTCCCATCGCGGCAAAGATGTACTGCTGGCTTTCACTGCAGGCATTATGGTGGCGGCTTCGACTTACGGTTTAATTCCGTCTGCGTTAAAGCTTTCGAATTTAGCGGTGCTGGTCATTGGCATTATTCTTGGCACGGCCGTATTAACCTTATTGGAGACCTATCTGCCGCATGCGGATTTGGAGCATGCGAAGGAGAATGATGCACAGGATCGCTCCAGGGCTATGCTGTTCCTTGTCGCCATGGCGATACATAATTTGCCGGAGGGCTTGTCCGTCGGCGTGAGCTACGCGAGCGATCCCGATCGACTGGGTCCTCTTGTGTCTCTTGCAATGGGTTTGCAGAATGTGCCGGAAGGTTTCTTAATCGGCTTATTTCTGCTCTCCAGCCGAATGTCGCGCGGGAAAGCCTTCCTCTATGCGAGTATGACGGGCGGGGTGGAATTGATTTCCGCTTTATGCGGCTTGCAATTCGCGGCCGAATTTTCGTTTTTGGTGCCATATGGCTTGGCCTTTGCCGCCGGAGCCATGCTGTTTGTCGTATACAAGGAGCTTATTCCGGAGAGCCACGGCGACGGCAATGAGCTGTCCGCCACGATTTCCTTCATTGCCGGGTTGCTCGCGATGATCGGGCTTACTTATTCCTTTGGGTAACAGGCATGGCAGCTATTGCCGCTGCGATAAGAACCACCCCCATGCATGCCGGGGCGGAATGTCCGAGAGAAACATAGATTTGGCCTCCAACGACAGGGCCGATCATTCTTGCCAATGCCTGAATCGCTTGGCTGCCGCCTTGGAGTCTTCCTTGTTCGCCTGCTTCGACTGACCTGGACAACATTCCATTGAAAGAAGGTCCGAAGATCGAATCGCCAAACCCAAACATGAACATGCCAGCGATGAGCAGAGGATAGAAGGCAAGCACCGCAGACAGCGCAATAAAGCAATAGCCGATCAACTCTGAAATCATGCCAAGAATGGCAATCTGCTTATCGCCAAGCTTTCTCAGAAGCTAAGAACGCTGAGAAGAAAAGCCGTCTTGCCTTCTGGAAGGAAAGCACGCTCGCAAGCTGAGTGAACGGATTCAGCTTCAACATGGAAAGCTCTCTTCTCCTGTGCTTCTTATCAAGGCTCTCGGGCATGTACAAGAAGCCGTATCCTGCGTTAAGCAAACTGATGATGGCTCCCGCATACATAGGCGCCGCATAATCAAATTTGGCAAGCAATCCTCCTAATGCTGGTCCCAAAACAGTGCCAGCTCCTGCAACAGCGCTAGCCCAGCCGAAATACTTCGTTCGCTGCCGAGCCGGGATGATGTCTGCGAAATAGGCGAAGATCGCTCCGATGCTCCCTCCTGTAATGCCCTCAATGATGCGGCCGCCTTCCATATTTATCGCTCAACGCTCCAAGCGCAGGGGCCGCGAAGAATACGCAACAAAGATATCATACCATCATTTTGTTTCCCTGTTACCAATAATTTTCATAAAAAAACAACCGATCTCCAGAGAGTTCAGTTGCCTTTGGTTATACTGCCAATATTGAAGTTGATTCCGGTTGTTACCTTTGCTGCTTCCGTAATTCCATATCCAGATGGCTGTTATACAAGTCGACGAAGCTAATTATGCTGTCAAATTGCGACTCGGTGATCTGCTCGAACACAGCTTTATCCCGCTCTTGAAACTCGTTGTGCAGCTCCTCGTGAATATGGAAAACGGTTTCCCCTTGCTTCGTCAGCCGATAATAAATTTCTTTCTTGTTGTCCGGCTTCTGATAGCTTTCGATAAGACCTCTTACGATAAGCTTTTTCGTTAATTTGCTAATGGCGCCGCGAGTCATATAGAAGGTCTCCGCAAGCTTGGTCACATTGGAGTCGACGTTTTTGCCAATCGATTCGATGCAATGCACCTCAGAAGGCTTGAAGCCTCTAAGGTTTTCTTCCATTTTATCCTTATTAAGCAAGACAAGCTTGTTATACAAATCCCTGAAACCCGTCATGACATGTTCTTCTTTGTTCATAGCTATCCTCCCGCAGCTCAAGCCTCAGCGGCAATGGATTGAGCTTTTGTTTCCTTATACTAGGATAACATAATTGGAATGGAAGATCAGCGACTCGATCGTACACGGGTAAAAAAAGTAATGAAACGGGGCTTTGTTACGGATTCATCCGTCCCAAAGCCCCATGCTTCTTCGAGCAGCGCCGCCAAGCTCGGAAAATCTGCTACACGGAGGCTTCGGCAAATTCATGCTTTGACTTCAGCAAGGTCAGCTCAATCTGATGCTCCTCGCCGTCATCGATCAGCGGAATGAGAACCCCGTGGCCATCGCTGGCGAAAGCATCAGCGTCGGCCTCCCGCCCATTAATGATGAGCTCGGATTCCTCACCGCGGGCGCGAGCTTCGGGTGGATTCTTTACATGAATGTGATAAACCGCTGTCCCATATCGATAGCTCACTCTAAATTCAGGCCAATCCTCCGGAATGCTCGGCCGTATGCTCAATCGTTCGCCCTTGCGCCGGATGCCTAGAATCCATTCCAGTCCTGCCTGATACAGCCAACCGGCCGCTCCGGTATACCAGGTCCATCCCGCATGGCCTTTGAGAGGCTCCTCGGAATATACATCCGCGGCGACTGCATAAGGCTCGCCGCAATACGTCTTCACGCCGGCCGTCGTTTTCGTATGATTAACGGGATTAAACATATCGAACAACTCGAATGCCTTGCGTCCTTCGCCAAGCATCGACCAGGCGACGATGCTCCAGATGACGCCATGCGTATATTGTCCGCCGTTCTCCCGTATGCCCGGAGGGTAGCCTTGAATATACCCCGGGCTCGGCTCCGTCTTGTCAAAAGGCGGAGTCAGAATATGTGCGATCGACAGACTGTGGTTGACAAGCTCGCGATCGAAGGAACGCATCGCTTGCTGCGCCTTGTCCTCCTCCGCCATCCCGGAGATGACCGACCAGGACTGGGCAATCGCGTCGATCCGGCATTCCGAGTTATGAATGGTGCCGAGCCACTGTCCGCTGTCGGTGAAGGCGCGGCGGAACCATTTGCCGTCCCACCCGTTTTCGTTAAGCGCCGCCGCAAGCTCCTTATGAACGATGCGGTAGCGCGAAGCCCTCACCTTGTCCCCTTGCCGCTCGCAAAGCTCGGCCATGCCCTCCAGCGCGATGCCTTGGAACCAACCGAGCCAGACGCTCTCTCCCCTTCCCTCCGGACCGATCATGCTCATGCCGTCATTCCAATCACCGATGCCCATGAGCGGCAAGCCATGCTCGCCGAAGCGAAGGCTGCGATCCAGCGCGCGTATACAGTGGTCCAGTATCGTCCCGCTTTGACCTGACAATACCGTTTCCTCATATCGCTCATGCTCCTCGGCAGTGAGCGGCGAGCTGCGCAGATACGGAGCTGTCTCGCGAAGCACGGAATCATCGCCCGTATGATCGATATAACGAATGACCGCATAGGGCAGCCAGAGCAAATCATCCGAGAATTTGGTGCGAATGCCCCGTTCCGTCTCTTCATGCCACCAGTGCTGCACATCGCCTTCCTCATATTGATGAGAAGCATGCAGAATAATCTGCTTGCGGGTGAGCTCCGGCATGCTGTGAAGCATCGACAGGGAATCCTGCAATTGATCCCGATAGCCGAAAGCGCCTC
Source organism: Paenibacillus sp. HB172176 (assembly GCF_011947265.1). Lineage (GTDB taxonomy): Bacteria > Bacillota > Bacilli > Paenibacillales > Paenibacillaceae > Pristimantibacillus. The sequence continues at coordinate 50,757 of NZ_JAATHD010000002.1, read as the reverse complement.
CCGCTTGGTAGAACGCGGATCTTGCCCAGATCCGACAGGCGAGCGACTGATATAACAGCCACTGATTCATCATGACGTCCATCGCCGGAGCGGGCGTGGAGACGCGAATCGTGCCAAGCAGTTCCTCCCAGTACCGCATCACTTCCTCCAGCGCTTGCTCGCAATTGTCCGGTTTCTCGTACTTGCGCGCGATCTCGTACACCGCTTCCCTAGATTGATCGCAGCCGAGCAAAATGTACAGAACGCGCTCGCCCCCTGCTTCGATCGAAAATGGAAGCTGCATCGCTCCGCAAGCGTCATGGGTAACGCCCGATTCGCAGCTGAGATGCGCCAGCCCCATCGCTGCAGGCTGTTCGCAGGTGCCTGCCCGTCCAAGAAATTCGGTGCGGTCGCAGGTGAAGCTTATTCCGCTTTGGCCCCCGCCCTCCGCGTGCATCGTCAAGAACGCCGTAGCGTCGCGGAACGTTTCCTGATACGTATTGCGGGCAATAAGCGTATGCCGATATTCGTCATAATCCGTTACCACGTAAGAGGCGGCGCCTTCGCGATTAACGCCAAGCACCCACTCCGCATAATACGTGAGCGACAGCTCTCTTCGATCATCCCCCAGATTGTTCAGCTTCAGCCGAATAATCTTCAAGGGCTCTTCGAGCGGAACGAAGACAGTCATCTCCTGCCGCAACCCATGACTGTCATGTTCGTAGCGTGTATAGCCCTGGCCGTGCGAGATTTTGTACACGCCTATTCGATCAGCACCTCGCGAAGGAGCCGTTTGCCAATACTCGCCTGTCAGTTCATCGCGCAAATAACAAACCTCTCCCGGCGGATCCAGCGCGGGATCATTCGACCATGGCGTCAGCTTGCACTCGCGGCTGTTGCGCCACCATGAGTAGCCCGTGTAAAGCTCGGAGACCGTGCAGCCGAATTGCGGATTCGCCATGACATTCAGCCAGGGTGCGGGCAGATCCATGCCTTCCTGCAGCACGATTTGATATTCCTTGCCCCCCTTGGCGAAGCCGCCGTACCCATTGAAAAACAGCTGTTCCTTGATACCGGTCGTCCACTCGCTTGCTCTCGCCATCTCACGCGCTTCGATTTCCTTATCGTCGCTTGCCTTCAGCTTGCGAATATGCCTCGGCGCATGTCTTGCGACGGCCGTTCCTGCCAGCTGCAGCTGCGCGCGCAGGCTTGGTCCGTCGGCGCTCAGCACATACCTTGAAACGGTTAAGAGCAGATGTTCGTCCTCCTCGGGCAGCGATTCACCGGCAATCACATGAATATTGCCCTTCGACGCGTCGAGCCAGCCTGCCGTCTGCTCAATCATCCGAAGCAGCGTGTCTCTCAGCTCCTGCGTATAGCCTCCCGCCGTTTCATTCCAGATTGCCAGATCGAAGGATAAGCCCTGATGCTGCAAATACGCGAAGCCCTTCACCAAACCTCCGATGAACGCGAGATTGCTGACATCGTCGATTCGCGCGAGAATAAGCGGTCTGTCTCCCGATATGCCGTAAGCCCACAGCCCTTGCTGCCCTTTGCTGTTCAACAGTATACCTCTCTTCTGCTCCTCCTTCAGCGGAGCCGAATACAAGACGCGGCCTGCGAGCATCTGATAGACAGCTGCCTCCTGGGGCGTGATTCGCAGGTGCTGAAGCTCAATCTGACTGCGCGTCCACGCGTGACGGAGCGCAGCTTCTGCCTGATTCTCGCCGGACAGCTTGCCGGCCTCCTCCAGTGCCGTCTCCTTCGAGTCGGCGATGCCGGTGATCGCGACAAGCGTCGCCTTCTCGCCAGGCTCGATGCTGATTCGCCGCCGCATGATGAAGGCGGGATCCGCAACGGAGCCGACCGTTCCCTCCAGCTTGCCGCTTATGCCCCGCGGCGCGGCTAACGTATGTCCCCTGCCGATGAAGCTGGCGCGGTCTGTCTCGTATTCGAGTCCGCCTTTGCGGTGCTCGCCGAATGCGGCAAGCGTATGATACGCCCAGACGGAAGGCTCTCCGTCCTTGCGAGGTCGTTTGCGCGCGAGCAGGCACGCATGCTCGGCGATGTATTCCGTCTGGACGAACAGCTTGGTGAAGGCCGGATGCGCGCGATCCGCATCGGGCGAAGCCATTGCCGCTTCGAGGAAGGTCGTCACTTCTATGATGCGAACTTCATTGCTCTTGTTGGACAGCGTCAATAGTCGTACATCGGCATTCTGCTCCGGCGGAACCGTAATCTCGAGCTTTGTCTCGATTCCGTTGTCGCTGCGCTCGAATACGGTGCTTGCCTGCAGGAACGATATCCGCTCGGAGTCGGAAGCGACGCGAGTCGGCAAGAACGACGGCGACCAGGTCTGCTCGGAGACGGCATCGCGAATGTAAATAAAGCTGCCCCATGGATCGAGCACCGCGTCTTCTCTCCACCTCGTGACCGCCATGCCTTCATAACGTATCAAGCCGCTGCCTGTATTGCTGACAACGGTTGTCAATTTCCCGTTGGAATGCACATTCACCTCGGGCTGCGTCGTGATGCTCCCATTGAATTCGCGCAACGGACCCGCGTGAGCCGGCTTCGGCGGCTCCTTCCCCGTTCTTGTTGCCAGCTCCCGCTCCAGCAGCATATGCTTCGACGGCGTCTTCTCAATCAGCAGCAGCTCCGCCGACTTCACTCGTTTGTCGCGATGGAAATAATCGTACAGCTTGTTCGGCAGCAGGATGTTGGCCAGTGTCAGCAAACTCATGCCCTGATGATGCGCCATGAAGCTTCGAATCACCTTGCGGCTTTCGCCGTTCGGCATCCGTTCCGGCGTGAAATCGACGGCTTCATAGAACCCGTATTCGCCCCGGCCCCCCATCTCCTCGAGCCGCTTTAGCTCCTTCAAGCCCTCTTTCATCGCATAGGGCAATGCCATAATGGTCGCATAAGGAGCGACGACCAAATCCTCGTCGAGTCCCCGCTTGAAGCCCAGCCCAGGCACGCCGAAGGCGCGATATTGATAATTCAGTTGGAAGTCGAAGGCGTAATAGCCCGACTCCGATATGCCGAAAGGCACGCTCCTCTCTTGCGCATACTCGATTTGCCGAGCAATGACGCCCCGGTAAGTGTTGTCCCAAATGGTGTTGCGATAGGTTCGCATGATGAGCCATGGCATCATATATTCGAACATGGTGCCCGACCAGGAGACAAGCGTCTTCCTATTGCCTTGCAGCTTGACCGTGCGTCCAAGCGCCATCCAATGCGAGACGGAAATTTGACCGAGCGCGATGGCGACAAAGCTTGTCTGGCGCGCCTCCGAGGCTAGAAGATCATATAGAATGGTGTCTCTCTGTCCGGCGGCGGCATTGTAGCCAAGAACGAACAGTTTCGCCTGGTCGTCGTAGAGCGACCGGAAATTCGTTCCCGCTATAAGCTTCTCGATACGCGCCAGCAAGCCGCGGCCGCAGACTTCGAGCTCCTTCTGCTCCGTGCGGGATCGAACATCCAGCTTCAGCCAATGAGCGAGACCTTCCTTCACTGTCATCAAGCTTGCGACGAAATTGCCGGAATCGACCGTCGACACATACGCCGGAGGAAGCGTGGATAGTGTGGTCGTATCGTACCAGTTGTAGAGATGGCCATGCCACTTCTCCATCTTCTCCACCGTGGCGATCGTGTGGTCCAGGCGCTTGATCAGCTCCGGAGTCTGAATGAAGCCGAACTCTCTCGCGGCGAGCGCAGCCGTAAGCAGGAAGCCGATGTTCGTCGGCGACGTGCGATGCGCAACGCCGTTCGACGGTTCAAGCTGAACATTATCGGGAGGAAGATAATGATCCTCCGCTCCCGCGAAATCCTCATAGAAGCTCCATATTTGCCGCGCGAGGTTATGCAGCTCGGCCTCTTCCTGCGGCTCCAGCAACCATTCCTCGGAGCGTCTTGGCTTGTCGAGCCACCTTACTGCCGCAGGCGACAGCGCCCATACGGCGCTGAAGGAAAGTCCCCACGCCGCGGCGGATGCATCCAACCTCAGGATTGCCGTGGCGGCGAACAGCAGGATCAGGGCGTAGCTGCCGCCCATATGCAGCATGACGGGTCTGCGGCTTCCGCCGCTCGTCTCCCGCTCGATATGCGACGAGCTGGTCCATTCAAGCAACCGCCGTTTGCTTACGAACTGCCGATACAGCGATTTGCCGATCGCATTAAGCAGCACTGCGCATTCGAAGGGGAGCGTAATGAGATTCAACAGCAAATGCGCGGTTGTCGACAGCATGCCTGAAGCATCGCGATTCGAAATCGAAGCGGCGGCCTGCTTGATCAGCGGCAGGAACATCGTCGCGAGCAGCAGCGCCGACCAGCGCCAGATCGGGCCTGGAAGCACTGTGAAGGAGAGCGCGAACAGAACCAGATAAGCAATTGGCATGACGCTGCGGCGCAAATTGTCGATCATCTGCCATCTCGTCACGATGGACAGGTCGATGCGGCGCAGAACGCCTCTCCGGTCGCAGACGCGGGAATACAGCCAGCACAGCAGCTGCCAGTCGCCGCGCACCCACCTGTGCATCCGCTTCTGAAAGGCGATGAACGTCGAAGGCGTATCGTCGACGAGCTCGATATCCGACAGTTGAGCGGCACGCAGAAAGCCGCCCTCCAGCAAGTCATGACTGAGCACCGCGTTGTCCGGTATGCGCTCGCACAGCAGCTCGGCGAATACATCCACATCGAAGATGCCTTTGCCGGTGAAGATGCCTTGGGACAACGCGTCCTGATACGGATCTGACGCGGCGAACACATAGGGATCGATTCCCGGCTCCGACCAAAGCTCGGCCAATCTTGAACGCATTGCCGAGTCATGACTGATGCCGATGCGCGGCTGGAGAACGCCGTAGCCTTCCACGACGCGCGTACGCTCCTTATTCAGCCGCGGCCGGTTGTACGGCAGATGAATCGTTCCAATCATCCGCTTCGCGGCGCCGAGAGGCAATTGAGTGTCGCAATCGAGCGTAATGACATAACGAATCTTCGGCAGAACGGTCTCATCGCCGCTCCGATAGGCATAGCTGGTAGTGGCGCTGCCCTTCAGCAGTTCGACGAATTCCACCAGCTTGCCCCGCTTGCGCTCCCAGCCCATGTACACCTTCTCGCATGGATTCCACTTGCGAGCGCGCTGCATGAAATGAAAGGTGCTTCCATTCGCGCCGTAACGATCCGTAAGCTCCTTCATCCTCGACATGCCCAGCGCCGCCAAACGGCCATCCTCCGGCAGACGCTCTTCCTCCGAATCGGTGAAGTCGCCAAGCAATGCGTAATGGATATTCGGATCGCGATTCGCGAGATAATGAACTTCCAGACGATCTGCCAGCTCCTCAATCTCCTCCTCGGAGGACCATATGGCCGGAATGACGACCATTGTTGCCGCTTCCCGGGGAATATCCCCGGAGAAGTCGTAACGCAGCAGGATTCTCGGCTTAATCAAGCTCTCGATGCCGTAGTGAAGCCAAGTCTTGCCCCATTCGCAAGCCGGAAGAACGAGCGCGGCGCCGACAGCGATATAGCCCGCCCATGAGAACCTCTCCCCCGTTCCTATCCATAAAATGCCCAAAACAAAAAACACGGCGCTAAGACCGGCAAGCGCGGTTAGATAAGAGCTTGCCGAACGCCGCCTTGCGCCATTGGCCGGCATGCGCTTCGGATCGCTGCATTTGCGCAGAGCGTGAATCAGATCGTTCTCTCCGGCGGGATCGAACAAATAATACGGCACGAACAGCCGTCTGGGCAGCGCTTCAATTTCGCCTGATCCCATCAACTGTTCCGTCGGATTCACATGCGTCGGCGTAATCTCTCTTGCCTCGCCAACCGGCTCGGCAGAAGAAGCTCCATTATATTTCTCTTGCGCAGCTTGCGAGAGCTTGATGGCCTCGCTTGCGATCAAGCTCTCGGGCACGCGCATCCTCCTCGACAGCAGAGCGATTCGTGTCAGCACTTCATGCTTGCTTGCCTGATCGAGCTGCGCGTAATCGCTTGCTTGGGCATGACGAAGGCTGCGGTCCAGCACGCTGATACGCTCGAACAGCCCCTGCCAATCTCTACGTTCATTTTGGCGCAGGCTGCTGATCAGATTGCCCGCGGTTACCTGAAAGCCCGCTTGAAGCTGATGCTCGTAAGTAATAATCCGATTCAGGTCCTCAGCGCCGTTCTCATAGCTGCACAGCAGCCATTCCCGCACGGCTTCCGAATCTCCCGCCCATTCTCTGAGATGGCTGATAAGATGAACGATCCAGGGACCGGATAACGGATAGCTCTGTCCCCACGCTTCAAGCGCCTTGTGTATTCGTCCTTGCGTGACACCGCCTGGCCCCATCGTCTCGAGGAGACGCTGCGAGGCGATGCAAGCATCATGTCGTTCGCGCACCCCTCTCATCATTCTCGCGATTCGGTTCATAAGAGCGATGCGCAGCACGCTAGCGATAACGCTGATCTCGATATGCTGCAATACCGCAATCTCTTGATAAGCATTGATGAAGGAGACAAAGGTTTCCTCACTCCACACGCCGTCAACAAGCTCCAGATAGAGCTCGCATACGGCTTCAATGCGCAATCTGCCGGTATTCTTGAGAAGCGGCATCAGGGTCAGCATGCGCTCCGTCAATTGCCTGTCGACATCGAGAGCCTGTTCCTCGATAAACTCAATATTGTCGAGCAGCCATTCTTCTGCCGGCTGCGCGCAGCTCGATTTATTTTGCTGCAAGGATTGGATAAAGTCCCTTAAGCTATTCATGCTCTCTTCGAAATGCTGCTTGATGTATCTCGGCTGCTTGCGCGATATGGAGAAGGAATGCTGCAAGGCTTGCTCGCGAGCCTCGCGGCAAAGTTCGTCTGAATGAATAGCCATGAATTCCCTCCGAAAATTGTTATGAAAACCGTTGATTCCATGGTCTGGAACAATCAAATTATTGCCAGTTTCGACAAACTTTATGTGCGGCGAAGGAAATATTGCTAATTTTCCGCAGGAAAATATGAAACTTTTTCCCATTGAAAATCGTCTAATCTAGTAATTCAGAAGGAGAAAGAGAGGATCGTTCTATGCGGAAATATGTCAAGAACAAGGCTGTCTTAAGCGGAACGCTCGCCGTATGCTTGTCTCTCGTCGCGTCCCCTGTCGTCATTCATGGAGAAGCAGGCGCAAGAGGCATCGTCGCGGCAAGCGGCGTTAGTTCCAATGTCGTAACCAATGTTCATTTGAAATTCAGGGATATCGAGGTAACCCTGTCCGATTCGCCTGTGCTCGTGAACAGCACGATGATGGTTCCGGCCTTAGAGCTCTTCCAAGGCCTGGGCTATACCGTTACATACGATGACGAATTGCGGAAGCTGACTGCAACGAGAGATAGAACCGTTCTCATCTTCTGGGAAGGCAAGCAGCAAGCGCAGTGGAACGGCAATACAGTCGAGAATTTGCCGGCGGCTCCCTACACGGAATCGGACAAGCTGTGGGTTCCCCTTCGCTTCATTGCGGAAGCGAGCGAATTGTCCGTGTCTTGGGACGAGGCTTCAAGGCTCGCGACCGTGTTCAATCAGAGCCTCCTGACGCCGCTGAACGTATTCACGAAGAACGACGGCGACGAGGATATCTCAACAGACAAATTGAAAGCGTATATGAAGAGCAGAACGAAACTCGATGCGGATCTATCGTTTACGGGCGTCGATCATTACCGCGACAAGACCTTTCTGAAAATAGCTGCAGGCGATATGGATTCGCTCATGCTGATCGAGGATGCCAATCAGCTTGCCGACGATATGCTTTCCTCGATAACAATGGAGCTCAGCGAAGGACTGCAAGGATACCCCGAGCTGCAAAAGCTGGCTGATGCTCGAATCGGCAGCCGCAGCCTCGCGGATGGAAGTCTGGTCGGCATCGCTCGTCCGTTCGATCCGCATGACGCCCCGTTCCCTGCCGTTCGCCAGGACTGGCTCGATATTTTGGGTTTGTCGCAGCCCTCAACGCTCGATGAGCTGAAGCAGGTGCTGGAGAGCTTCGAAGCCAAGGATCCGGATGGCAACGGCAAGCATGACACCATTCCGCTGACCGGGTATGCGGGAGGACTAAGTCTCGGAACTTTTCAATGGGTTGAACAAGCCTTCACAGGAGAGCCCGAAAGATTCTCTCTGGAGAATGGCAAGGCGATCGACCATGCGCTCTCGGACGAAGAGATTCATGCGCTGCAATGGCTTCGCGACGCCTATGAGGAGAACTTGATCGATAAGGAATTTTCGGTGCAGACAAAGGCGCAATATCTGGCGAAGCTGCAGAAGGAGCAGACAGGGGTCGCCGCGCTCACCCTTGATGAAGCGGCCGCGCTCTCGGCGCATGAAGGCGGTGCGAACGCTGATTGGCTGCCGCTCTCCTCCGTTCGGGCAGATGACAACAGCGAGCCGATTGCGCCATGGAATTCGAGAGGAAGCGGAACCTATATCGTGAGCGTAATGTCCAAGCTGCCTCTGGACGAGGTGCTGAATTGGTACAGTGAAGGCATCGCGATGACGAAGAACAACGGTTGGTTGGAGCTTGAGGATTGGAGCGAAGAGGATCAGGCAGCAGCAGAGCGGCTCTTCGGACGATTCGACATGCTTGCCGGCAACTCCCGACTCGATGCGATGAGCAATGAGCAGCAAGCGCAATACCAATCAGCCGCAGAGCAGTGGCGCGAGCTGTCGTATTCGGCTACGATGTTTCCCGAGGCGCAAAGCGTTACCAGCTCGAACAAATATGTCGAGCTTAACAGCACGCTCAATCAAATGAAGCTTAAATTCATCATGGGCGCGATATCCGAATCAGAGTGGAGAAGCTATACCGCTTCCCTCGCCTCCAACGCCGCGTATATGGACATGATGGCGGAGCTTAACGCTCTCGCGGCGAGTCTTAAGCGATAGTTGCAATCGCCTCTGCATTGTGCCGCTATCTTCTTCAAAGAGCAATGGCTGCGCAGGCGGACCATGATCCGCCTGCGCAGCCATTGCTTGTGATCTCACTTATTCTGTCCCCGCGCCGACAGTCGGGCTATGCCCAATTCATCCTCGTCTTCAGCGACGAAATATGAGCGAGATGATGCCGTCCGTGCCAAGCGTACATGCCAAGCGCGTAATCGAGGCGAATGATTTCTTCGGAAGCGGGATGGAAGAAGGTTCTAGCGAACTGCTCGTCCTTCATCGCATTAAGCAGCGTCACCCACCTGCGGTGAATGCTCTCGATGAGCGCCAGCGATGTTCCGACAGGCTCTGAAACGGAGTCGGCAAGCTCAGCCCAAAGCTCCTCCTGATAAGGACGAATTGTTGGTTGCTCCTCCGTGAGCGCCAACTTGAATCGGAGGATGCTGTTCATGTGACTGTCCCCGATATGATGCACAACCTGCCTAAGCGTCCAGCCTCCGTCGCGATATGGCGTATCCAGCTGCTTCTCCGACAAGCCGTCGACAGCTTTCTCCAACTGACAGGGCAAATTTGCAATCTCCTCGATCCATTGTTCGCGCGTCTCTCGCGTGATAGAGCCCTCATGATTAAAGCTTCCGATTGGAAATCTTTGATTCATCTCTGCTGCCTCCTAGTTCTCGATTCGAACGATAATCTTGCCGATATTGCGGTTATTCGCCATATGCTCATGGGCCTCTTCGATCTCATGCCAACTCCATATGGAATCGACTACCGGCTTCATTGTTCCCGACGCGAAGCGCGGCAGGGCGAAGCTGGAGAATTCCGCCGTGAGCTTTCGCTTTCGCTCCAGACTTAGCGTGCGGAGCGTGGTACCGATGATCTGCAGCCTCCGCATGAGCAATTGTCCGAGATGGAGGCCGGGAATCTGGCTGCCGCCCAGTGTGCCGATAATGATCAGCCTGCCGTCCAGCGCCAAAGCGGACAGGTTCTGCTCCCAATAAGACGCGCCGATGAAATCGAGAATGACGTTCGCGCCGGAACCTCCCGTTGCGTCGAGTACCTTCTCCAGGAATGGTCCGTCATGATAATTGAACGCTTGAAGCGCTCCGAGCTCGCTGCAGATCGCCAGCTTCTCTTCGCTTCCCGCGGTAGCCAGAGCTTGAACGCCGGATGACTTGGCCAGTTGAATCGCTGCAGTTCCGACGCCGCTCGCGCCTGCGTGGATTAACGCCGTTTGGCCGGCTTTCAATCCTCCTAGCTGGAACATATTCAAATAAGCGGTCAAGAACGCTTCAGGAATGCCGGCCGCTTCCTCGAAGGACAATGCAGCCGGAATCGGCATCGCCATGCCGGCGGGAATTCGAACACGCTCCGCGTACCCCCCGCCCGGAAGAAGCGCCATTACGCGATCTCCCGCCCGCCATGCGCCGCAATCCTCTTCCACCACTCCGGCCATCTCAAGGCCGAGTACGTTCGATGCGCCGGGCGGTGGCGGATATACACCCTTCTTCTGCAGCAAGTCCGCCCGATTAAGGGCAGTCGCTCTTACGCTTACAAGCAGGTCGCCGTAAGAGGGGTCAGGTTCTTCAGCCTGGCCGACGGCCAGCTTCTTCGTCTTTTCATCTTGCATAATAGCTCTCATAGCTGTTATTCCTCCATAGTTGTCAAATGAATCTTTGCTTTATGTATCGGCGCCGCAACGAATATGATGAGCCAGCTTGTACATTTCCGCGATATCGCTTCTTCCTTGGCTCATGAACTTGTTCACGGCTTCGTCAACCGTTACTGTCTCGACCGCTATGACCTGCTCGCCGTCTGGCGGATTAAGCGGCGGCCGCACCAAGCTGACTTCTCCCCAACCGATCAACCGGATAAAGGATGGATGGGGGATATGCGGGCGGTAAGGCTTCTCCAGCTTCGATTCGCACGCAAAGTATCCGAAGAGCTCATAGCTTAACAGCACGCCGCCAAGCTCCTCCATCAGCTCGCGCTTTAATCCGTCCATATAAGGTTCCCCTGGCTCGAGCGTTCCTCCCGGCAGCTCCCATCTCCCATCCTCAATCTGGAAAATGACATATTTATCGAGAACGCAGGGTATTATACTGATATTGCTGACCAACAGTTCATCGAACGCGGTGGAGAGCCGAAACTTTGATTTCACCGTGCCCCAGTCAATCTGGCCAGTCAATGCGGGGAATTCCGCATGATTCAAGACAGTCATCGATTCACACACACTCCCTGTAGGGCAATCCGTTTCCCCTTGCCGTACGCCTTATTGTACATGGGCAACAATGGATAAGCCTTCAAAATGAGAAAACCTCTATCGAGGTCTCTCGAAGATGAGCGACCGCGTTTAGAGGTAGGTTTATCGCCAAATGAGTTTACAGTTTAAGTGTCTCGGATACTTATAAATTCTATTGTGGTAAAAAAACCGCTCGGCAAGCCGAAACGGTTCATTAAGCGAAGGACGGTTTCCGATCAGATACCTTGCCGCTTATAATCTTCACGTATTCCTTGTCTGTTCCTTCAAGCGAAGGGCCGATATAAACGCCGGATTTGGTCTTCTTCCTGCTCGTTTTGATCGGGACGGCGCCGCCCGAATTCTTCTTCACGCGTTTGTTCATGACGGTTCCCCTCCTACCAAATGCGTAATCGTAGCCAATAACTCGTCATTGCCTTCAACCATCTTGCCAAGCTCTGTCGCCGTCAACATTCGGCTTCCCGAGATATGCACGGAGAGGACATGCCTCTTGCTTAAAGGATAACACAGGATATACACCTCTGCAATCTCGCGACGGTGAAAAAACGACCATTTTCCGCTTAAAAATGCGTCTACGACATAAATGCGCTGCTGATCCTCGTGGAGGTTTTCGTTGTCCTGAAGATGAAAGCTTCTGCCCCTTCCTACATTGCCCCCGACCTGGCTGATCCATTCCTCGCTGGATCTCATCCAGATGGCAGCTCCGATTGTGCGCAGAGCAGGCGGAGCAAGGAAGGAATTGCGAATCGCTTCGGCGAAGGCGGAATATCTCTCGCTCTCATCGGCAATGCTCACATTTCTAATATATTCCCAGAAGAAGTGAAGGATACTTTGTTTTCGATCGAGCTCGGCCTGTTTTCGCGCCAACTGCCGCTTCGGATCCTCATAGCGCTTCTCGGTTTCGATCGCCTTCAGAATTTCCCCGCACGCCGTGTCCACAGCCGCCGCATATTTCCGATCCTTTCGGATTTGATAATGAAGCAAAGTCAGACCTGCGAGATCGGAGAGCAGATGAAAGCTGGAGACGCTCTCTCCCGGCAGCAGATCGTCGCGCTCCTCCACATGGCGGGGGATGATGCAATAAACCCGCTTGCGTCCCAATCTTCCCCAGAACAGCCCAAGCTCGAACAACGTATTATCGCGCGTAATGAACACAAGCTGATTGCGAATCAGAGCCACATCATCCGCCGCGAACACGAATATGCCGAAATCATTTGCCTCTAATTCGCGCTCCAGCGCTTCCATCGTATAATCATTCGCTTGAAAGGTTCCCGCGAACCATGGATTCACTTGACAGCTATGCTCCAGGCAAGCGCTTACCGCTCTGGCATAATGAATAGCTTCACGAGAGCTGCCGATGAAGACGTTGGGCTTTACTTGCTTAGTCGTCAATGGATCGATCCCCTTTGGCAAATATTGTTTTTTCATTATAGGCGAGGCTGGCTGCGTTGTCTACGAGCTCTTCCAACAATAGTGAGAAAACCTCTACCCTAAATATCACTAACGCTTCGCTTCGCACTTGCACGCCCCCTAAAATGTTTCCCTAAGGAAAGTTTTTGTTGTACACGCAACAAAAATGGTGTATGATCATATACATAGAGAATCAAACTACGGATTGGTTCCCTTTTTTTTACACAATGTTTGCCCTTGTGCAACTTAATGGCCCTCGGCCAATTTATATAGGAGGGAATTTTATGAGTGAAACCGCGCTATCGCCGTTGTCTGCTTTCAAAACGGGTCAACGCGTTCAGTTGGTGAAATCGGAAGTGGATGGCGTGCTGCGACGCAGATTGATGGATCTCGGCTTTGTGCCCGGCGCAACCGTGGAGGTGCTGCAGCGAAGTCCGCTCGGCGATCCGGTCGCTTATCTTGTGAATCAGACGACGATCGCGCTCAGGAAGGAAGAAGGAGATCGTCTATTCGGCAAATTGAAGGAGGAACAATAAGATGGCTCATTATCGAATTGCGCTGGCTGGCAACCCGAATACCGGCAAGAGCACTTTATTCAATTCATTAACCGGAATGCGCCAGCATACCGGCAACTGGGCAGGCAAGACGGTAGCACGGGCCGAAGGCAGCTATGACTTCGATGGAAATGCGTATACGCTAATCGATTTGCCCGGCACATACTCCCTTTTCACGAATTCAGCGGATGAAGAGGTTGCCCGCGATTATATTATTTTCGACAAACCGGATGTGACTGTCGTTGTTCTGGATGCCACTTCATTAGAGAGGAATATGAATCTTGCGTTGCAAGTGATGGAGATGACGCCTAAGGTTGTGCTCTGCATCAATCTCATCGACGAAGCGAGAAAGCTTGGCATCAGCATCGACGCAGGCAAGCTCGCCTCGAAGCTCGGCGTGCCGGTGCTGAAAATATCTGCTCGCAAAAAGGAAGGCATTCAGGAGCTGCTGAAGGTTATTCAAGAGATCGCAATCGGGGAGCTTCTTCCCTCTCCCATGCAGATTACTTACAACGACGAGATCGAATCTCGCATTAAAGCGATTGAACCTGAGATCAAGCGACTTATCGGCGATCAATATCCATCGCGCTGGGTTGCCGTTCGATTGATCGAAGGCGACGACAGCATCTGGACCGCAATGGAATCCAAGGCGATGTCGGAGCGGACAAAGGAGTGGATTATCCATGAGCCGGCAAACATTCGCGCTTAACGCCGCTATCTCGGAGCTGAAGCAACGAGCTGGCAAATCGCAAGCAGATGTGCGCGATCAACTGGTTAGCGGCATTTATGCCGCGGCAGGCGAGCTCTGCTCCGATGTGGTCGTCTATAAGAATAGAGAGAAGCTGAGAAGCACCTACAAGCTTGATCGCATCGTCACCTCGCCGATATGGGGTTTTCCAATCATGCTGCTGCTGCTTGGCGCCGTATTCTGGCTGACGATTGCGGGAGCCAATGTTCCTTCCGCGCTAATCGCCGATTTCTTCGGCTGGATCGAAGGCTACTTACTGGATGGCTTTCATGCAATAGGCTCTCCGGAATGGCTGACAGGCGTGCTGGTGCTTGGTCTATACAGAGGCACATCTTGGGTTATCAGCGTCATGCTGCCGCCTATGGCGATCTTCTTCCCGGTGTTCGCCTTGCTGGAGAACTTCGGCTATCTGCCGCGGGTCGCGTTCAATATGGACCGCTTGTTCAAGAAATCCGGCGGCCACGGCAAGCAGGCGTTGACCATGTCCATGGGCTTTGGCTGCAATGCCGCCGCAATTATGTCCACTCGCATCATCGAATCGCCGCGCGAGCGCATGCTCGCGATTCTAACGAACAACTTCGTGCCGTGCAATGGGCGCTGGCCAACCTTGATTCTGCTCGCCTCGCTGTTCATGACGGTAGGCGTAGCCTCGTCGTTTCAGACATTAACGACTGCTTTGATTCTGATCGGCATGGTGCTCATTGGCATAGTCGTTACCTTGACGGTGTCATGGACCTTGTCCAAAACCATGTTGAAAGGCGTGCCGACGCATTATACATTAGAGCTTCCGCCCTATCGCAAGCCGCAATACTTGAAAACGATTCTGCTCGCTTCGCGTGAACGCTCCTGGGCCGTTCTGAAGCGTGCTGTCGTTGTAGCGGCTCCGGCCGGCGTCCTGACTTGGATATTAGGCAATATCTATGTCGGCGACGTCAGCGTCTTGAACCATATGGCGGCGTTCTTTGATCCATTCGCGCATGCGATTGGGCTAGATGGCTTCATTCTGATGGCCTTCATCCTTGGTCTTCCGGCCAACGAAATCGTGCTTCCCATCTTGCTCATGGGCTATCTGTCATCGGGCGCAATGGTCGACGCGGACGGCATGACGAATATCAAGGAGCTGTTCCTGAGTCATAACTGGACTTGGTTAACGGCATTAAATATGATGCTGTTCTCGCTCCTCCACTATCCATGCGGCACAACATTGATTAATATTTTCAAAGAAACGCGCAGTCCCAAGTGGACCTTCCTCTCCTTCCTGCTGCCTACCGCGATAGCGATCGGCGTGACCTTTGTCGTGACGCAGGTTGTCCGGGGATTCGGCCTGGTGTAATCTGCTTCTTGAACGGTTTATTGGTTTCTTCTATACGCCAAAACGGCTTTAGTCCGCCCGATGGGGGCAAGATTAAAGCCGTTTCCATTTGAAGATTTACTAATGCTTCAGATCATGCTCACGCAGGATGTCGCCAATGCGGACAAGCTTGCCGCCTTCCTTCATGCTGCGCTCCATCGCAGCCATCAAGGCGAGTGTCTGCAGCGCTTCCTCGGCGTCTGGCAGCGGTTTGATGTTGTTGTCCAGGCAATCCGCGAAATATTCGATATAATTCTGATATTCGCCGGCATGATGGCTCTTGCCTTCGAAGCGGAAGTAATAATCATGCTTATCCTCGAAGGAATGCGTTACCCTGCCTTCCCCCGCAAAATGCGTATGATAGCGCAGATTGGAATACTCTGCCCTAGAGGAGCCCTTCGTTCCCCGAATAACGCAGCCAATCCCGGGCTCAACCTCCGAGCCCAGCGCCGGCATCGTATAGCTGCCTGAAATTTGTCCGATTCTTCCCTTGTCGTCGCGGACGAGGAGACGCATGGAATCCCATGTGTAGAGGCCGTATACGCGGCTATTCTCGCTTACATTGCCGAAGCCTGTCACCTCGGCCGCATCCGGCAAATACCAGCGAACCAGATCAACGGCGTGAATCATGAAATTATACATCCAGCTGAAGCCCCGTTGCCGGCTCCAGGGCTTGTCAAGAAACCAGCGGCTGTCCGAAATGTAGTGAGCCTCAACCGTCTGAACATCGCCGTGACGCCCTTGCTCGAAGTCGGCCCTTTGATGAATCATTGGCTCGAAGAAGCGAGAGCTCTGGCCCACGAATACTCTTCTGCCTGATTTCCGCACGGCTTCCAGGAGCTCTTTCGAGCCTTCCAGCGATGTGAGCATCGGCTTGGTGCAGATCACATGCTTGCCGGCCTCCAACGCTTGAATGATATGGGCAAGATGCAATTGGTCGGGTGTATAGATCGCAACGGCGTCAATCTCGGGATCGCTCAGCAGCTCGCTGTAATCCGTCGTCCAATTGTCGAATCCGAATTCCTCGGCTCGATGCTCGCACAGCGATTGATTGAGATCGCATACCTTCGTCAGCTCCCATCTCTTGCTCGAAAGCGCAGCCGACATAATGCTTCGACCCTCGCCTAATCCGATAACGCCAAGCTTGTACGTTTTCATGAATCCTCTTCCTCCTCGTTAGGCGGCAGCTCCGCCCTTCTTCGCCTTTTGCGCCTCAATCCAGATGGTGCTTTCCATTCCATTGTGGATTGTCTATAATTATAGGCGCAACGCTTCAACAGTTCTCTATCTGATATTGCTGATAAGTTAAGAGATATTGCTGTTTGGAGGGACTTCAGCATGACAAATCCTATGCAAATCAGGCAAAATGTTCCGCATCGCATGCCGGGCTTTCCGCTCGATGTGTTTCACATCAAGCCGCCGGGCAAGGAAATTCTGCATCTGCACTGGCATGACGATTGGGAGATTATCTATTTTGTGAGAGGCAATGCGACCTTCTATATCGGCTCCGAAACCATTCGGCCGGAGCCGGGCGATTTGATGTTCGTAAACAAAGGAATGATTCATACAGGGTTTGCGGATGACGAGCTTGAGGTGGAATATTATGCAATCGTATTTCATTCCGAGTTAGTCGAAGGCATGACGGGCAGTTCCTATCTTCGTCAAATTACGACCCCCTATATCGCGGGCAGGAGCTTCTTTCCTCCTTATCTATCCGCGAATGACGAGCATTATTCGCTTATCGCCGGAATGATTGAACAGCTCATTGTTGAATATGAAGTGCAAGCAAGGGGATTTCAGCTTGCGATTTCGTCCATGCTGCAACTCCTGCTCGTCCATCTATCCCGATATTATGTCTCAGCAGGCGTCTCGGGCTCATTCACGGGAGAATTAAGCGAGAAGTTCAAAGAGCTGATTGCGTACCTGGAGATGCATTATCCGGAGAAGTTGACCGTACAGCGAGCGGCCGACATCGTCAATCTGAGCGAATACCATTTCTGCAGAACCTTCAAGAGAGTAACCGGCAAAACCTTCGTGGAGTATGTCAATCTGCTTCGAGTCAATGCCGCCGAACAGTTGCTGATTAACACCTCCGACCCGGTCACGGAAATCGCGTTTAACGTCGGCTTCGGCAGCGTCAATTATTTCAGCCAACTATTCAGGCAATACAAGAGACATTCACCTTCAGATTGTCGGAAGCGATACGCGCGCGGGCTCTCTTGAATCGAAAAGAGCTCTCCAATCGCTGGCGACTGGAAAGCTCTGTCTACACTACATCATTCGCTTTGGTTTATTGCTTATCGGGCTCTTTCCCTTTGTCTGCACTTGAAGCTCCGCTCTTGTCGGTCGCCTTCCCTTTGGAAGCGGCAGGCTTCGCAAACACCCGTTTGGCCGACTTTTTCTTCTCCGCCGCCTGCCAACGGTTCCACCCTTTCTTGCCCGTGCCCCTGCCTGTTCCGCCCTTGCCTTTCGATCCGCTCATTGCCACACTCCTCAATTCGTTAACTGTGTCTTTTCCAAATGCCGTTTAAGTTTTTACGTTTCGTATAAAATCTGGCCCGTCAGAGACAGATCATAGCTTTGCAAGGCGCCGAGCTCCTTGCGGAAACGCGTGGAGCGAAGCAGTTCCAGCACCTCCGGAATCCATTTTCTATTGTCCTCGTTCTTCATTAAGACAAGATCATATTGCTCTAATTGGAGCGGCAGGAATGAGACATTGCCGACTATGCTTGCAGCCTTCTCGATGCCAACGCCGACATCGGCCTCCCCGGACGCCACCTTGCTGGCCACGCCAAGATGATTGGACTGCTCGTCTCCATACCCGATAAGCCGAGTTGCGGGAATGCCGTGTAGTCTAAGCTGCTCATCAAGCAGTACGCGGGCTCCTGAGCCCTTCTCCCGATTCACGATCCGAAGACCGTCCTGTTTGAGATCATCCCAATGCTTGAGTCCGAGCGGATTATCGTTCGCGACATAGAGCCCCGCCCAGCGCGACAGCAGATTTACAACGATATAGGAGGAGCCGACAAGAATTTTTCGAATATAGGGCAGATTATAAGCATTCGTCTCTCCGTCCCATAGATGGGTGCTGACGATATCGGATTCCCCGCGATACATGGCAATCAAGCTGTCCAGACTTCCCACATGCGCGCGAAGAGGTCTGACATCCGGCACGGCTTCCTCCATATGCTTCGCCAGGAGATCGAGGCTAATGTCTTGGCCGGTTATAACGACTGGTCGTTTGACGCTCTTAGTCGCTCCCTTCGAGCGTTGTTTGTATGCCTCCAGATCAGCTTCGTCCACACGCATTTGCTTGCCCACACGATAGGACGCCAGTTCGCCCTTCTTGATCAGATCGTAGACGGTAAGCTTGGACACCTTCAATAAAGCCGCAATTTCTTCCGTCGTATAGGATACAGGAGCCGTCATTGCTTCCACCTCGCAGCTTCGATTCATTCACTGTTCCTTATCTTATCATAGTTTGCGGTTTGTTCGGGAAATGTAGAGATAAGATTTTTGTCATTGCGCTTTTTCGTTATACCTAGTTATAATTAGTTATATTTAAATATAATTAGATAGATTAGGAGTGGTGATGTTGATTAACCGTACACAGAGATTTACGGCAGTCATGCTTTTCCTGGTATTCCTTCTAGGTCTTGTTGGCTGCAGTCAAGCCGGAAACGCTAATGATGGCTCCAATCAGCCGACAAACGATACTGCGGAGCCATCCTCCGCCGAACCGGTGGAGCTCGTACTGTCCGCAGCCGCTAGCTTGACCGACGCGCTAACCGAGCTTCAAACGCTCTATCAATCCGAGCATGAGAATGTCACCTTGCAATTCAATTTCGGCGGTTCGGGCGCCTTGCAGAAGCAAATCGAGAACGGCGCTCCGGCAGACCTGTTCTTATCGGCGGCGAGCGGTCCGATGGAAACGCTTGTTGCGGATAAGTTCGTTGAAGAAGATGAACAGACGAAGCTGCTGAATAACGAGTTGGTGGTCGTTACTCCTGCAGGCGGCCAGAAGCAATTAACGTCGTTAAATGATTTGACGAACTCCTCCTTCAGCCACATCGCCATCGGCATTCCCGAAAGCGTGCCGGCTGGCAATTACGCCAAAGAAGCGCTCCTCAGCGCCTCGTTGTGGGAACCATTGACATCCAAAACGGTTCAAGCGAAGGACGTACGGCAAGTGCTTCAATATGTGGAGACGGGCAATGCCGACGCCGGCTTTGTCTATCGAACGGATGCCTTGACTTCCGAAAAAGCGCAAGTCGCTCTAACGGTGGATCAAAGCTTATATACGCCGGTCGAATATCGAATCGGCATCTTGAAGGCAACGGAACATAAAGCGGCAGCCGAAGAGTTATACGCCTACTTGCAGTCCTCGGAGGCGCATAACGTATTCGAGAAATACGGCTTTACCGTTCCCGAATAAAGCAGGCAAACCATGACCTTTTCCGATTTCCTAACGCCGGTTCTCTTATCACTGAAGGTTGCGATTCTTGCAAGCATTCTTGTCTTGTTGCTTGGCGTCGGTACGGCATGGTGGATGAGACGGCGAACCTTCAAAGGAAAGCTGCTGCTTGAAACAGTCTTCATGCTGCCGCTTGTATTGCCCCCCACCGTGGTTGGCTTCATCCTGCTCGTCTTGCTCGGACGAAGAAGCTGGATCGGCAAGCTTGCGGAGGCGATATTCGCCTCCCCCATTCTATTCTCTTGGTGGGCGGCAGTGTTGGCGTCCATCGTCGTGTCGTTCCCGCTGGTCTATCAGACGATGAAAACCGGCTTCGGGAGCATTGATCGTAGCCTGGAGGAAGCGGCGAGATCGGCAGGCGCGTCCGACCGGCAAGTATTCCGGTATATCTCGCTCCCGCTGGCTCTCCCTTCCTCAATGACAGCGTTCATTCTTGGTTTCGCCCGATCGCTTGGCGAGTTCGGCGCAACCTTGATGATCGCAGGCAATATCCCTGGTCGAACGCAGACGCTGCCAACAGCGATCTACGTGGCCGTCGACGCCGGTCATACGGCAATGGCGTGGGTTTGGACGATTTCGATCATTGTCATTTCGTTCCTGCTGCTGCTGATTACCTATCGCAAAGCTCGCGATTAAAGGCCGCCCATACCGGCCGCCCATGCTCGCGGCAACGGATTGCCGTCGATCATCGCGCCGAGCAAGCGCAAGAAAGAAGCCGCGAATGCTCGCGGCTTCTTTCTGCTGAATCGTAAAATGGCGCGCCTAGTCCTCGAGCTCCACATTATGATAAACCTGCTGCACATCCTCCAGATCCTCGAGCGTGTCGATCAGCTTCTCGAACTGAGCTTGCGCGTCCCCGGGCAAAGATACATAATTTTGCGCCAGCATGGATAGCTCGGCCACGGTGAATTCCTCTATGCCTGCCGCTTTGCATGCTTCTTGAACGGCATGGAATTGATCGGGCTCCGCATAGACGATAATGACGTCATCCTCTTCCACGATATCGCGAACGTTCACGTCGGCCTCCAGCATAATCTCCATAATTTCGTCAAGCGTGCGGCCGGCAATGCCGAACACCGCAGTCGCGTCGAACATATAGGAAACCGATCCGGAGACGCCCATGCTTCCGCCTTGCTTATTGAACGCGGAGCGAACCTCAGGCGCTGTACGATTCACATTATTCGTCAAAGTGTCAACGATGACCATCGATCCATTCGGCCCGAAGCCTTCATAACGCAGCTCCTGATAATTGTCGTCTCCGCTTCCTTTCGCTTTATCCAGCGCGCGGTCGATAATCGCTTTCGGCACATTATAGGTTTTCGCTCTTTCCAGCACAACCTTCAGCGCGCGATTCGATTCCGGATCCGGCTCGCCCTTCTTGGCTGCTACATAAATTTCAACGCCGAACTTGGCGTATATGCGACTTGTGTTTGCATCTTTGGATGCTTTCTTCTCTTTAATATTATTCCATTTACGTCCCATGCTGCTCCCACTTTCTTCATTATTCATTCTCTAACAGTATAACCGAAATCGACTGACTTTGGACAGCCATTCTCGAACAAACCTTTTGCCTATACAGCGTGGAACAAGCAGGAGCCTCCGGCTTGCGCTTCGAAAATGGATTGCTGCGGAATTGTCCCCTCCAGCGTCATACACCCATATGCTCTAGCAGTCATCATCATATACTAGATTAGGAGAGGAAACAGCACGAAAGAACAAGAAGGATGTGAAGCTTCCATTGGGCAAAAAAAATATGGGATTCGCAGATCGGGCTCTCTTTATTCTTGGTCTGACTTTAGCCGGTGTCATAGCATTCGTGCTGGTAGCCGGTGTCGTAGTCGCTATGTTGAATGTATATGTGACAAGCAGCTTCCGAAGCAAAAGGACAAAAAAACCTGAAGCATTAATTGAACATGCGAAGCAAGAGAATGCGCAAGAAGAATGATGCGGATGCTGCTCAAATTTAATTGAGAGAGGGATGAGACCATTGTCGAAGGAAGCGGAGGGAATGTCGAAGATGTTCGACGAAATCAAAAATGGATTTTTGCAATTCGCAAATCGTTATGCGAAAGCCGTACAAAGCGGTGCCGAAGTGGCGGGAGAGCATGTTGTTGATTCGTTGGAGGAATTGGATAGAGCGGCAGATATTCCTGCCGGAAAGCTGTTTGAGGCTGTAAAAGCAGGCGCGCTGCATGCTGTTGAACAAATGGTCATCTCGGGCGAGGAATTTGTTGCGCAAATGAAAAAGAATCAAAACGAATGAGATCGCTATATTATGTATTCTGCTTCTCTATTCCATAATAGGGAAGCAGATTTTACTTAAACGTCCCGAGGGATGCTTTTTTTGCTTTTTTTCTCTGCTTTCAGCATGTTCCTCTCCTGCTTTTTCTGCTCCTTATCGTTTTTCTTCTGTTCCTTCCTCTTCTCTTTCTCTGCTTGTTTGGCTTGTTTCTCAAGCTCCTTCTCTTCTCTCATTTGATCATTCCTCATTATTCCTACCTCCATCGTTATTTATTGCTTGCCTTAAACGGTGATTGACAAGCTCCGGGTTGAAGTATTCCAGCATTTGAATGCCGGGAAGGAGACCGAAGTATATGAAATATTTCTTGTATGGGATGAGACTGCCGCAATCGAAAAATCGAAGCGAAACCGGTTTTTGAAATAAATCGACGACATCTGCCTTCGGAATAAAGCCGGATGCCGCTACCTCTCTGAAGGATTCAAGGCCTAACGCGCTGATCGACTTTCCAATTCCCTCTTGTTTGCCGGCGATCTTCTCGAACAGTGCCGGCGGAACATTCCCGGAATGAACAAGCGCTATATTTTGGGAAACAACCAGATTCGTACTGCCGCTTACCAAAATCGATTCTCGAATATGATCTCCGCCTGCAAGCTCTTGACGCAATACTGATACGCGCATCTTCTCATTCAACAAGGTTTCCAGCATATCGGTAGTGCGGCCGTCCGTCGCTAACAACATCTCGAATACCAGACGCCGCAAAAAATCAAAGGTTTTCTTATCCTGCATGGACGCTATCCCCCATCCTCATGTCAATGAAACAAATTGGAATCGCGGAGACCCTTCCAGAATTGATGGAATTCTTCCAGGTTGATTTGCTGCTTGGCGTCAGAGAGCGCTTCGGGCGGATTAGGGTGCACTTCAATCATAATGCCGTCAGCTCCGGCTGCAAGCGCGGCTTTCGCGCATGGAAGCAGAATATCCTTCCTGCCTGTCGAATGGGTGACATCTACGAGAACGGGCAGATGCGTTTCTTGTTTCAATAGGGGAACAGCGGATATATCGAGCGTATTGCGAGTCCATTTCTCGAAGGTGCGAATGCCTCGTTCGATGAGAATAACTTGCGTATTGCCTTGATGAACGATATATTCGGCCGCGAATAGGAATTCTTCGAGCGTTGCGGACAAGCCTCGTTTCAGTAGCACAGGGTTTTTGGTGCGTCCGACAGCTTTCAATAATTCGAAATTTTGCATATTGCGAGCGCCGATTTGGAAGATGTCGATATAGCGTGCTGCTTGATCAATTTGCTCCTTGCTCATGATTTCACTAATGGTGATCAAGCCGGTTTTATCCGCCGCCTCCTTCATTAGTCTCAGCCCTTCCACTCCAAGTCCCTGGAAATCATAAGGAGAGGTTCTTGGCTTGAACGCGCCTCCCCGCAGGAACTTAACGCCTTCCTGCTTCAAGGTCTCGGCCACCGTCAACAGTTGATGCTTCGATTCGACAGAGCAAGGTCCTGCGATGACAACATGCGAAGCTCCTCCAATTTCAACGTCTTTTACTTTAATAATGGTGTTATCCTGCTGGTATTGACGGCTAACCAGCAGCTTGCGCTCCTTGTTGGAATCATTCTGATTTTGACTCATGCTGATCATTCCCTCTAATTCGTTTTTGAATATATACCGGCTTGATCGAAGGCGTGTTATCCATAAGCGCGTTACGATTAAGCAACATAGAGTCGTGTACGATTCCAACGGTTACCGGCACCTGCAGCATCTTGCCCAATATGGAACGAATATCTTCAATATTCCAGCGATTCCAATGGTGAGAATCCAGCAGGACATGCAGGCCATTCTCCCTCTCGAACACCTTCCATGCATCCGGCACGGGCGACAAGGAATAGACGGCTTCTTGAATATCGAACGCATCCAATACCTTGTCGCCAATTCGAATGCGATCCATGCCTCTTCCGAAATGCGTAAGCTTGTTTGTTAGACGGCCGCAACCGCAATTGGAGGAGGCATCTATCGAAATAATATCTTCATTAAAGTAACGCAGCAGCGGTGAGCCTTGATGGGACAGCGTCGTTATAGCCGCAAAGCCTCTCTCTCCTGGATCGACAGAATGAGAACCATCCTCGCTTAGCGCTTCTACTATAAAATCTTGTTGGGCTACATGCATCTCTCCATGCTCGCACATCACTGCAATATTGGCTGTTTCCGTCGAGCCGTACAGATTGTAGACGGGCACGCCCCATAGCTTCTCGATATGCCTCTTCCGTCTCGCGCTCATCAGCTCTCCGGCAACGCAGATCGCCCGCAATGACGGGAAATCGACGAGGCCGAGGAGACGAGCTGCTTCGGCCAGCAGCTCCATTTCACGCGGAAGTCCCGCCAGGATCGTGACATCAAGACGCTTCATCAGATCAAGCACCCTTGGATATGGCGTCACAACCGTTCGCCCGCTTGCGGGAACCACTTCCGCGCCGACCCCTCTTGCCGCTTCCTGCATAAGGAAAGCGGGCAGCGCCAGTGCATAGGGAAAACGGATAAGCACCGAATCCTCAGCGTTTAATTGCATGTCGCATTCCATTACTTGCTGTCCGCCGGTTCGCAAATCCGCTTGCGTGAACCAAGATGCGGACGGTATGCCGGTTGTGCCGGTAGATTCGTGATACTGCGAAATCTGCCTTCGATTAACGGCAAGACTTCCGTATGTGCCTGCGTTTCTCAGCTCCTCCTTTGTCGTAAGCGGCAAGGAATGGAGCTGATTCAGCTCCAAACGATTTCGATCGATTGACGCCAGTTTTTCCTTATACAGCGGTGAATGAGCTAATCTGGCAATCAAAGCTTCGAACCTGTCCTTCAGCGCCGGATTGCAGTCGATCATTTGGAGACACCTCCTTCTATGCGGAATGGCTTACATGATGATTCGGGTTGCTTTGCCGAATGAGCGAGGAATATCGTGCCTAATCTCTACTTCGCAAGGAATACCCATTCGATCCAGCATATGATTGCGGATTTTCGCAGCCAATTGTTCTTCTGTCAAGCTCGTTCGGAACGGCTCGGCCACAATCTTCAAAGCATTATCGCTGGGCTTTAATTGATACCACATTCCCACATCCCCAATTTCCATCAGAAATTGTTCCAGCATGAACGGAGAGTAGCTCTCGCCATTAAAGGTCAGAATATTCTCCATCCTTCCCCGGAGCTGCAGAACATCCATCGTAAGACCGCAAGCGCATTTCGATGCTTGCAGAAATCCGATATCACCGGTACGGTAACGAATCATCGGCATTGCTTCCCGCAGCAAAGTCGTCACAACGATTTCGCCTATTTTGCCATAAGGAAGCTTCTCTCCCGTCGCTCTGTCGACAATCTCTACTTTCACATGACCCTCCATGATGTGATAGCCTCTATGATTGCTGCATTCCACTGCGACAACGCCGCATTCCGTCGAGCCGTAGAAGAAGGATACCTCGCAGCCCCACCATTGCTCAAGACGCTCGCGGAACGCGCCCGAACAGCCTTCGCCAGTCAGCCATATTTTCTTCAAGCGAATATCCTTGCCAATGGCAATGCCGCATTTCTCGCTTTCTTCCGCCAAGAGAGCGGCATAGGACGGAGTCGTTGCCAGTACGGTGGCTCCGTATTCCTTCATTAATTCCAGCGATTTATCTACAGGGGCCATATAACCACCTTTGCCCAGAGATAGAATTGCGGTTCCAAACGCAAATTGGAATAAACGCTGAAAGCCAAGTCCAGGAAGCGCAAATTCATAGGGCAATGCGATTGCTGCCACATCCGCCTCCGATTCCTTGAACAATTCCAGATATTTCGGCAGCAAATCATATACATATTGATCCGCCAATGTGTAGGACGTATAGATCGGCTTGCCCGAAGTACCGCTTGTGAGATGAACCTGACCGATTTCCTTCGCCTCTACGCACAAAATTTTTTCTTTGTCGCCTCGTATTACCTCTTTATGAAGCATGGGCAAAGCCGCCAACTGCTCCATGCTTTGAATCTCCGGAACGGCAAAGCCTGCCTCCTGCAGCTTTGAACGATAATAGTCGTTTCGGCTCCAGGCATGAGCGAGCGTCGCGTTAATCGCGTTCAATTGATACGCTTCGATTTCCTGCCGAGGCAGCTTTTCTATCGTTTTCCCCTCATCATCCAGCTTTTTGAAAAAGGATTTGAATGATTCAAGATGAGAGGCATGCTCGTCGATGTTAACCGTCATTTTATGAGTGAGCATTTTCATAGATAACCTCCTATCC
Organism: Paenibacillus sp. HB172176; assembly: GCF_011947265.1. Taxonomy (GTDB): domain Bacteria; phylum Bacillota; class Bacilli; order Paenibacillales; family Paenibacillaceae; genus Pristimantibacillus. The sequence continues at coordinate 24,559 of NZ_JAATHD010000002.1, read as the reverse complement.
ATGCTGTTATTGACATGTATTTCGGGAACCGTTGCCCTCCTTTCCAATTTCTCTATTAGCAAATGCGTGCTTTCATAGATTGGTTTCGGACAAACGTATATTTTATGAAAATAAGGATTTCATCCAATCGGAGGAACCGAATCTATCATATTGTACGAGTAGCTAACATTTGAAATGAGAGAGTTTCTTTCATAGGGAGGTTGCTATTATGGTAGAAGGCAGCAATTTCGAGAAACGATTAAAAGAAGCGAAGAAGCTGCATCATGCAGGGACGGACGGAGATAAAAAGGCGGCAAAAATCGCTAATGAAAAGCTCGTTAAGCTACGGCGAATCGCTCCCGAGCATGCGCTTGTTGAAGCCTATTACGGCAGTTCATTAGCCTTGTTGGCTCGCGACAGCATGCGGCTTCCAGAGAAAGAGGAATTGGCGTTGGCAGCTATCGAAGCATTGAACCACGCCGTTGCGATGGAGCCGAATCAAAAAGAAATTAGATTCTTGCGCGCGAACGTCTCTCTTCGGCTGCCCGATGACTATTTCCACACCGCTCAAGCAGCAATTGAGGATTTTTCCTTCCTGCTTGAGCGTTACGGAGCTGATTCCACATTTCTTACCGCCAAGCAATTGAAAGAGGTACTAAACCAATTAAGCGAAGCTTATCGAATTGCGGGACATCTTAATAAGGCGGATGAGATCTTGCAGAAACTCGTCAAGCTGAAAAGCGAGGGAATTGACAAGTGACCAACATGATTGACATGAAACGACCCCAAATGCTGGACGAAAGAATGCTGACAGCCATACGGCTTCATAATGAAGGCGTCGAGGGCAGCGAAGCGGCTGCACTGGAAGCCAATCGATTATTGGAGCAACTGCGAATCGACCTTCCGCATTCAGCCTTGCTGGATGCTTATTATGGGAGCTCCATGATCTTGATTGCTCGTGACAAAATAAACCCGTTCGATAAGCTCAGGTGGTCCAATAATGGTTTAAAGCTTTTGGACAGCGCGGTTGCCGCCGATCCCCGTAATGCCGAAATTCGCTTGCTTCGCGGTAAAAACGCCTATGAGCTTCCGGAGAAATATTTCCACCGAACGAACACCGTAATCGAGGATTATACCCTCCTCATCGAAATGCAATTGAAGCAGGAGCAAAACCTGCGAGCTGACCTGTTCTCCCAGTTGTTGGACGAACTGAGCGAAGCTTATGCCCGAATCGGAATGAACAAGCAGGCCGCAGCTCTCTGGAGCAGACTAGAATTGCAAACGCAGAACGGGGAATGGAAGCAGCTCCTGGGTCAAAAACGGCTATTACAAGCAAACAAACCTTCAGCTCAAAATCTGCCGGACAATGCCGAAAATTCCACTTCCATGTTAATCGAAGGAACCCGGTCTCTCGGAAACGCGCTTCTGACCTGGTCGGGCGAAAAAAAGAAGATTGAAAAATCAAAAAAACAAATGAAAGAAGAGAAGAAACAAAAGAAGAAATTGAAAGAAAAGGAACAAAAAAAAGAGAAAAAAGCAATAAAAAAATTATCGCAAGCAAAATCCAAAAAAAAGATGGACGCAGGAAAAAAGATCATTCGCATAAAAAATTAACCTCTTGATGCCGCACGAACGGGAAAGGAGGTGATATCTATGTCTAAAAAAAGCAAAAAAGAAGCGAAAATTTCGAACAACCATGCAAAGGATTTTTTTCAATCCGTCTTGAAAACCGGCGCAACAAATATCGGAAACCAACTGCTTGCGGCTGTAGACGATGTCAATCAACCATCCGATATTGTTATGGAGAAAATACTAACCGCCCTGAAAACCGGTGCTATCGCGACAGGACAAGAGGTTGTACGAGGACGTCTCAGCAAACTTCAGTAACAAGGTGAAAGAAACCCTGAGTCTCTGAGAGGCTTGGGGTTTCCCTCCTCCCACTCGTCAGCTTGTAACGAGCATCAGGCGCGGAGTTCGGCTAACCGGTCACGATTAGCAACAACGTGTGGATCGGCGGACGAGCCGTCATTAACCCTGGCATCACTATCGGGGACAACATGGTCATCGCCAACAAGCACCGCAACCGAAAGAGGCGTCCCCGCTTCCAGCCGGAGGAGGACGCCTTCTTTTTTACCTGCCAAGCTTCGTAAAGGCGCGCCCCGTATAGCCGGACGACACCGCAATCGGCGGTTTCGTGTAATCTCCCCACGAAATTTCGGGATAGTTAAATTCGTTGTTCACGATAAAGCGGGTATCCCCGATCTCTTTGCCGTCCAACACGACAAAATGGTCAATGTTCACATAACTGTTGTTGGAGCCCGGTGCGTTCTCCCCAGTAACCTCGATCCGCAAAGTATGCTCGCCCATGGAAAGATCCTGCACGGCATAAACCAACTGCTTGTGCAATCGTCTGTAGCCCCGCGCCGTCTTGCCGGCACGACTCAAGCCCAAGTCGATATCCGCCTTCTTCAATTCCCCGTCCACATAAAGCTTGGCCATGCCGCAGATACGGTCCTGACTGGAATACCACGCGATCCCCGTCCCTACAAACCTGTATTCGCAGTAATCTCCCCCGAATGCCGACCACGTTTCCGAATTCCCTATCGTACGGTAACGCGTAGCCTGTCGCGCCCAGCTTCCCGAATAACGTATGCCGGGATCGTCGTCATTCACGACATGATCCGGCCTCAGCATCACTTCCATCCTGACGGATGCGCTCCCGTCCGACAAGACCGAGAACTTCCCCTGCCCGTTCTCCAACGAAGCGGACAGAATCGACGGCTTCATGCTTGTAAAATCGCGCGTGCCCCATCGTCCGATATCATATTTGCCGAAGATCGGCCAGTCCTTCTCGTCCATCCGCCAGTCCCAGTCCGGCTTGGCATCCAGCACGTTGGCACCCCCAGGATTCAGCTTGCCAGTCCGCCCTTCCAGCCTCGCAATATGCCAGTCCGGGTACACGCTCCAGAGGCCCTTCCGCTTCCAGGTCAAAGTATCCAGTCCCTCCGCTACTACGTAAGAGACGCCTACTTCGTCATATCCTCCGGCATGTGACGTAATGCCTCCGCTGATGGCGATTTCCCGAGGACTCGGGTAAGGCATGTCGGTAATCGTATACGCCGTCTCCATCAGTCCGTCGGCATCAACGGTGATGACGAAGGTAACAGCAACCTTGTCATACCGGCCATGCAAAATCACCTGCGCGGCACCCGATACTTCGACGGCATCTATACTCTCGAGCTTCCACGGTCCCAAGGCCAACCCCGTCAGGTTAAGAATGGGGCCTCCTGTAAGCACCAATTCGCCGTTGTCGTAACCTTGCGTAATTTGCCCCGTCACCGCAGAGAAAACAATCGAAAACGTCGGCCCCGCAACGACAATGGAATCCCCTTCCCTGTTAATGGCCGGTGCCGTTCCGGATAGCTTCGGAGACTGCATGGCAGGTACGTCCAGTTCCAGCACGGCTTCATCCACCCGGAAGCCGAACGGATCGGTGAACGTCAGCTCCAACGTTGCGCCGCTCCGATAGGCAGCGGGAATAACAAGCCGTCCTGCCCCGCGCGGGGGCACATCGGGTCCGAGCAGCACGCCCTCCCGCCCCTCCAGCTTCCAGCCGATGCTGACCTCGTTCAGATTGGTATGGTTGAAACGGTTGACTATGTCCAGGACCGTGGCGCAACCGTCGGTCTTGGGCGGACTCGGCAGCACGATTGGCGAGAATCCTTTGCGCGTATGCCAATATTCCGGCTTCGGACGCCGCCAGCCGTCGAGAATGCCCCATGGGTGGGTAAAGGATCGGCTGTCCTTGATCCGGATGTCGTCGATGCCGGCCCATATCGCGCAGCCCAGTGCTCCGTCCGTCTCCCACAGCCGCTCCCAGAAACGATAGATCGTCTCGCCCCAGAAGTCCTTGACCCCGGGATCGCGCTGCTGCTCGCCCTTATTGTAACAAGGGATATGTGTCGATTCGTCGTGCAGCACGGGTCTGTCCTCGGGATCGTGATGGCTGCGGCGGAAACAATCCGTCAGGTCGGCCAGGTCCCTATCCCATCTGTCGTAGTGATTACTCCAAATATCTGTGGGCAGATCATCCTCGAACTGCGTTAGCGGATAACTGAAAATCGTAAGTCGGCCGGGATCGGCCTGCTTCGCGTAGGCATTCATCATGGCCAGATTGTCGCCCCAATAGCTCTCGTTGGCGAGGGACCATATAATAACGCTCGGACGGGAACGATCCCGTTCGATCAGCTCGGCGAATTGGTCCATGTAACGGGAAGTGTAAGCAGGGTCGTTCTCCGTGTGCCATGTCCCGTAACCCAGGAACGACACGGCAATCTCGTCCTCGACGTAAATGCCATAACGATCGCATAAGTCCAGGAAGACCGGGCTCGGCGGGTAATGACTGGTCCGGATAAAGTTAATGTTGGCTTCCTTAAAAAGACGGACATCCTCCTCCCACTGTTCGTGCGTTAGGGCCCTTCCCGAAATGGGATGAATATCATGCCGATTGATGCCCCGAAGCTTTAGAAGCTGGCCGTTAATGAATACCTCATTGCCTCTGCACTCGATTTGGCGAAAGCCAAGCTTCAGTTCGACCTCCTCTACGAGGATGCCATCCACCGTTAGGCCAGCGGCTAGCGTATACAGATTAGGGTGCTCGCTATCCCACTTGGCAGGCTCCGGCACATCGTATTGCGCGTTCCAATCCAAGCCCGCTTCCCCGGTCATCGGTCTCAATGCAAGCTCGTTCCCCGATGGAGAAATCAAGGTAAGGGCAAGAAGGCCTTTGCCGCCTTCGATGGACGCGGAGACGTTCAGAATCGCATCGGCATACCTCTCGTCGAATGTCGTCTCGACTTGAAATCTGCTTACGTATGAAGTGGGCACCGTATACAATATAACGTCCCGAATCAGCCCTCCCCGATGGAAGGGATTCACCTCCTGAGGTTTGTCCGTGATGCCGATGACGAGCCGGTGGCTTTTTCCAGCCTTTACGCAGTCTGTAATATCGCAATCCCAGCTCACGAAGCCCCATAGTGGTCTCGTACGAACTTCCCGTCAACGAACACCCTAGCCAGGCAATTCGCTCCGTTGAAGCGCAGCAGCACCCTGTTCCCTTCCCATTCCTCCGGGATGACAAGGTTGCGGGCATAAGCGTATTCATGTTCCCCCGCGTCCACTTGGAAAGGCACCGTCACGTTCTCCCATGCCGAGATATCGACTGCGGTATCTGTGAAATCGGCAGGCGCCTCCAAATGCAGCTTCCAATCCTCGCCGTTGAGAGATATTCGCGGCGTTTCTACACCCGCGACTTTAATAGGCATCGGATTCAAGCGGGGACGTGGCCAAATGTCTGTCTTGCTCAAAGTTATTCCTCCTCATGCTTACGTTTGGTTGTCCTAAAGATACCTCGCCGCGGGCATGATTCACATGGAATTATTCGAGCAATTTAATGAAAAAAACAGACAGATTGCACCTCCGTGTCTCCTGAACTGACGCCCGTCTTTGCCTAGAAAACCGGAATTGAGATCGCCAAAAGAATTCAGAAAGAGGATAGGATTGAGGTACACTCTGCGGTCCGCGTCATCGCCAAGACGATTATGACGACAGATAACCGCTCGTCCGCCTCACAAATCAAAAAGCGCACTCCTCCGGCAGATCGCCGGAAAAAATGCGCTTTCTTCATCTTTTTACTGCCGTTCCAATCCTTCGAAATGCACTTTCAGCAGCTCCGCCAGCTCATCGTCGGACAGCGGGTTTCGATGCGTATTCTCCAGATAGATATACTTCTCGGCGACCGGCATGAGGTACTCCTTGTACCAGAGGAAGAAGTCCGGGCTGTCGCCGTGCAGACGAAGGTAACGCCTGACCGTATCCACATTCTCTAGCGTACGCTCCACGTTGGTAAGCCAGTCCGCCAGGTAGAAGCGTTCCCACTTGCCGTGCTCGGCGTCCCTCAGCGTTGCCAGCGATTCCCGATATGCCCACGCGGACTGCGATGCGAGAACGAACGCTTGCGGGTATCGCTCCTCGCGGTAAGCGTCATAAGCGCGGCATAAGTAGTAGAAACCTTCACTGCCGCTCTTGTGCAGGGCGCCGTGGAAGCGTAACTGATCGCGAGCTCTCCTCGCGTCCGCCTCATCCAGCTTGGCGATGGCCGCGTCGCAGCGCGCCAGCCAGTCTCCCCATGCCTCGATGCCCGCCTTCAGACGAACTTCGAACGCCTTGACTTGCTCCGGGAACGGCACATCCCCCGCGCCCCAGATTAGACGGGCATCCGGCGCAGCGCCCTTCCCCGTCAGCCAATGCCCGATTATCTTGCGGGCGGGATGGTGGTAATATTCGTCGCCCGCCCAGTCGTCGGCATTCGGGCCGTACGCAATAGCAGCGTCGGCGAAGCTCCGATGCAGCTCTGCCAGCTCCTCCCGGCCATTACCGTAATAGGAAGCGACAAACCTCTCCAGATGCCGGTCCGCATCCATACGGCCGGCGGACCACAGCTCGCGCACGGCGTTCAACATATAGACATGCGGCCGGATATTGCCGCTGTTGACCAGCAGGTAGTCATCGGCGCCCGCCGCGAACGCGGACTCCAGCTCGTCCTTGACGAAGGAGGCCGGGCCCGGGAACAGCGTCAAGTGGTTCGACGCTTGCAGATCGTGGAACGTAACGTGGTAATAGATGCCGTGTTTGCCGTGGTCTGAAGACGCGGGCAACGCCGGCACGCGCAGATTCAGATTGCCGTGCCTGCGAGAGACCATTTTCCCATAGCCGTTGTCCGCCCACACCTTGATGATGTCCTCCGGCAGATCGATGTAACCGCCCTTATACAGCTCGGCGATTTCTCCGTACAGCGCGACGCTGCAGATCGGCTCCGCGACGCTTCTGCGAATCATATCGTATTGCCTGCGTACGACGCGGCCGATCATCCCACCGCGTTTCTCCGGCGTATCGAACGAAGGGTCCTGTTCCCAGAACGGCTGGTCGCCCTGCCCTCGGAACGAGAGTACCCAGACGACCTTCCTGTCCTTTTGCTCCTGAATCGCCTCTTCCCACAACGCCTCGAACAGCTCGGGATGCTGCTGATAGCTGGCTTGCTTGCCGGGATAGGCGCGCAGGAACATCTCCGCGCCAAGCGGCTCGGCATGGTGATGCGTCACCCAAAGCCCCATCTCCTCCGCGACCTCGTAATGAACGCCGTGGCGAGGCAAGTCCGTTCCCGGAATGACCATATTGCCCCCGCAGCGCAGCAAAGCTTCGAATACGGGCTCCCACACCTCGCGCGACGGCGGATAAGGCTCCTTCCAGCCGATCAGGGATACCTCGTCGTTGACGAACCAGCCGCGGAATCGGACCTTGCTCGCCGAAGAGTCGTAAGGCGAACGGTCTATTTCGACGCTCTCCCGCCTCGCGATAGTCTGATCCGCCCAATACCAGAACGGCTGGATGCCCAGATATCTTCTGCTGAATTCCAGCATCCCGTATACCAGTCCCAGCTCGTCACAACCCAAAATTCTCATGTCGGAGCCCCCGCCCTCCGCGGGAAATCTGAAGCCGTAAGCCTCTGCGCGTTGGAGGTTGGTTTCTTCCGCATCCGCGTAGCGAATGACAAGCTCCACATGTCGATCCCGCTTTTCCACGACGGTCGGCTTCTCGCCAAGCACGCTCTCGAAGTCGCGAAGAAGCATGCGCAGCGCATGCTTGACGGGCGGAGTCTGCTCTCCTTCCACGCGGATGGCTACAGAACCGCTCCATTGCAAAGCATTATCCAGTCGCATCATCTCATTTCTCCCTTCATGACCGTTATCCTTTCAGCCCCGTCGTGCTAATGCCTTCCACGATATAACGCTGGAAGATAAAAAACACGGCGATAGGAGGCAGAAGCGACAATGTAGCCATCGCGAACATCGCGGACCAGTCCGTGCCGGAGCTTGGATCCGCGAACAAACGAAGCGCGACGCCAAGCGTATACAGCTTTGGCTGTCCCAGGTAGATCAAAGCGCCGAAGAAGTTGTCCCAAGACCAATAAAATTCGAAGATGGCGGTCGTGACGAGAGCCGGCACGATCAGGGGCAGAATGACGCGCAGAAAAATGCCGGGTCTGCTGCAGCCGTCGATCTTGGCGGCTTCGTCAAGCTCGTAAGGAATCGTGCGGATAAATTGCATAATCAGAAAGATAAAGAACGCCGATCCGAAAAAAGCCGGCACGATGAGCGGCAGAAACGTGTTGACCCAGCCGATTTCGTGAAAAATAATGTATTGCGGAATTTGCACGATTTGACCGGGCAGGAGCAACGTCAGCATAACCGTTCCGAACCAGAAGCCCTTCCATCTAAACTTGATCCTGGCGAAGCCGTAAGCGACCATGGCGCAAGAGATCAGCGTGCCGAGAACCGTCAGGCTGACGATGATGATCGTGTTAGTGAAGAAGGTTCCGAATGTAATGCCCGCGAATCCCTTCCAGCCTTTCGCATAGTTCGAGAAGTCCCATACGGTAGGAACAAGCGATTGCGCGCTTACGAATACTTGCGAAGTTTCCTTAAAGGAGCTCGCCACCAGCCAGATGATCGGATACAACGAAGCGACGCCGATGGCGAGGCAGAGCAGATGAATGAAAAGCTTTCCCCTGTTATAATTCAATGATCTGGTCATGGCCCCTATCCTTTCGACTCGTAATGTACCCATGATGATGACGACTTAAATACCAACGCGGTAAAGATCGCGACGATCACGAGCAAGAAGCAGGACAACGCGGCCGCATATCCCATATTAAAAAATTCAAAGCCCTGTCTGTACACGTGCAGCTGATAGAACAACGTTTTATCGATCGGGCCGCCGCCCGTAATAATAAGACCTTGTGTAAAGGTCATAAAGCCGCCGATAATCTGCATGACTAAATTAAATAAAATAACGGGCGTCAGAAGCGGAATCGTAATCTTGATAAATCGTTGGAATGCTCCTGCACCGTCTACGACGGCCGCTTCATAGTAGGATTCCGGAATGTTTTTGAGACCCGCGAGGAAAATAATCATCGGCGAACCGAACTGCCAGACCGCCATTAACACAAGCGTCCATAACGCGGTGTCGGGATTGGCAATCCAGGAGACGTTGGGATGGAACCCGAAGATCGCCTCGACGACGCCGTTAATGGCTCCGTTCAATCCGAACAGCTGTCCCCACATGACCGCAACAGCCACGCTTCCTCCGATAATGGAAGGAATATAGAACGCCGTTCTATACAAACCGACAAATCTGATTTTCATGTTTAGCAGCAAAGCGATCGCCAAAGCGAATACCAGACGTAACGGTATGGCTGTCAGAACATAGAGAAACGTAACCTTTAAGCTCGTCCAAAACTTGGGATCCGATGTAAACATCTTGACGAAATTGTCCAGACCTACTCCGCCTGGAGCCGATAACAAATCATAATCCGTAAATGCAAAGTAAAACAAAGCCAAAAACGGGATTGCCGTAAAGGCAATGAAACCAATAATCCAGGGCAGAATGAACATATAACCCGCCCCGCTTTCGAAACCAGCCAGCTTATTCGTCCGCAGCTTTGCCATCGTAGTCACCTTACCTGTCTGCGGCCGATTTCTTGAAGGAAATCTCAAGCAACCGGCCGCTGATGTTTGTTATTCTTTATAATCGGCCGTAATGCTCGCTGCTTCTTTCGCTAGCTTGGCATAACCGTCGGCCGGCGAAATTTGGTCGAACATGATTTGTTGCTCGATGTCTTCCATTAAAGCCTGGATTTCGCCAGTGCCCGCAGGTACAGGAGGATCAAGAGGACCGCTGTGTCCGGCTACCTTCTCCATGTATTCGGCAACGGCCTTCATCTCCGGCTCGAACGATGCGGATAGCGCTTCCCGAACGGTACTGGAGATCGGCATGCCCCGGTTAGCGTTCAGAATCATGTTCGCTTCGACATTGTTAACGAAGTAGCTGATAAATTGAGCAGCTTCTTCCTTGTTCTCCGATTTGGAGGAGATGGAGAAGTGAAGACCAGGGCGAACATCCATCGCTTTGTCCGAATTCGGACCCGGCAGCATGATCATGCGAATATCTCGGCCTGCAGCTTTGGCAATGGAAGGATATTGGTTGGTGTAGCCGACAAGCACGGCAGACTGGCCTTTTACGAAGAAGGATTCCTCCGGCCCTTTAACGGACAACGTAGCATCCATCTTCGGCATCAGTCCTTCCGAGACCCATTGCTTTCTCATGTTGAAAAAGTCGGTGAATACTTTCTCGTCGAAGCCGATGCCCGTTCCTTCTGCATAGGCAGACTGTCCGAATTGGCGAGCATAATAATGAAACGTGAACGCGCTGTTTAGAATATCGTCGGCACCGTAAGACCCCGTAACTCCCTTCAGGACTTTAAGGTCTTCATAGACCGCCTCCCATGTATCGTAGCCGTTTTCCGGTATCGTCAAGCCTGCTTTTTCGTAAGCGGCGACGTCCACGAACATCGCGCGGGCATTGACGCCGAGCGGAATACCGTAAATTTTACCGTCTTTGTCCTTGCCGCCGGACAACGTGCTTTCGCCGATATTGGACACGTCGATGAGGCCGTTCGCGATGTATTCGTCCAGCGGCTCTACCAGCCCTTTGTTTGTGAATTGGTTTGCTTCGCTAGCGCCAACGTAGAATTGGAAAATGTCAGGCATGTTGTTGGAAGCCGCAAGCAAAGTGAGCTTCTGATAATATCCGTCAAAGCCTTGATATTCGGGAGAAAATGTAATGTTTGGTTTAGACGCGCTGTACAAATCCAATACTTGCGAAGTAATATCGTGCCGGTCTTGATTTCCCCACCAGATGATGCGCAGATTGACATCCTTCGGAGCTTCCGTCGCGCTGCCACTTGCATTTGTCGCCGATGGCGTCGTCGCTTGTCCGTTATTGTTGTTGCCGCCGGTGCAAGCCGACAGGGCAAGCACCGACGCCAATGTCAAAGCGATCGTAGTCGAAACACGTTTCTTCATGTTTTGTATCCCCCTGATATAGATTGTTGTTACATGAATCGAATCAGCGTTTCCAGGCCTGAACCACTATTTCGTTCTATTACAAAGATACCGCGATGCGGCTTTTTTCGACATGGAAAAAGCAGAGTAGATTACTGAAATAAATCGAGCAATTGCGATCGCCGAGAGACTCATGAATTGGATTCGAGATTTCGCATGTATTCCGTCGGCGTTTTTCCCGTATACTTCTTGAATACTTTGCTGAAATATTGCGCATCCTCGGGGTATCCCGTCCTTACGGCGATATCGTATACTTTTAAATCGCGCGCTTCCTCCATCAGTTTCACCGCCGACTCCATTCGAAGCCGAATCAGGTAGCTTGAAAACTTGCTTCCCGTTTTTTTGGTAAACAATTTGCCCAAGTAATCCACGTTAACATACAGCAGCTCATTGCCGATCCACTTGAGCGACAGATCCGGATTCCCTATGTTTTCTTTGATAATCTGCAGCACCGAATCGATGACGTCGCTTTGTCTCTTGGCCGTCAGGCTCGCGTTGCGCTGGGCCAGCTCGGAGGCTGTTTGTTCCAGCAGTTGGAATGCCCCCTGCAGGTTGGACATATTGTAGAGGGCCGGAATCCGGGGTACAAATTCGTCGAGCGCTCCCTCCGACTGTCGGATGACCGCAAGGTAAAGGTCCAGACAGTAGTTCCTGGCCTCCTTCGTCTCGAATAGACCGCTCTCGAAGCCGCGGACCGCCTCGGCAATCGACTTCGACACGCCTTCGACGTTGCCCGTCCGAACCGCGGCAGCCAGCTGCTCCGTCAAATTGCAGGATTCTAGGGGCAGCCCGCCCTCCGCTTTCATGACGTCCTGAGGCGTTACGATATAACCCTCCTGGAACGTAAAGCCATAATTGAGGCAATGCTTGACGCTCTCGTACATGGAGCGGATAGAGGAGAAGCCGCCTTCGTCGCTGATGGCTACGATGACGGCCAGCTTATAATACGATTTGTAGATGCGTTGAACGTTTTTGGCTTTATCGGCAATCGCTTCGAAGGCATCCGCGTTCACTAGAAGCAGAATCTGATCGTTAATAATCGTCGTCAAGTACGCGCCCTCCTCCTTGAACACCTCTTCGGCGATGTTCTTAAGAGCGAAGCGTTGGAAATATTCCGTTTCATGATGAAAGGTGAACAGCATCAACTGAAATCTCTGCTGGGTAATTTTGAAGACGTCCATCATGTAATCAGCGTCCTGCTTGTTGTAGATGCCGGTTAATACGATATCACGCAGCAGTTGATCCTTGGCATGGGGCAGCATTTTCTTGTAGTCGTTCTGCAGCCGATCCAGGAACAGCCCATGCCTCCTTCGTTCCGTCAGCTCTTCCGCAACCTTCAATAACACCTCCAAAATTTTCACTTCGTTGGAGGGCTTAAGCAAATAATGCCTGACGCCGAGAGCCATCGCCGGTCCCGTATACTCGTAGTCGCCATAACCGGTCAGCACGATGTACTCCGTGCTTGCGTATTCTCCCTTCAATCGTTCGATCAGTTGCAGGCCGTTCATGACGGGCATTCGAATATCGGTAATCACGATATCCACCGGCTCCTGGCGAAATCGTTCCATCGCATTTGCCCCGTTGGTTGCCGTCCCCGTCAGCCTGAAGCCGTGTCGCTCCCAATGAATCAGACCCGCAATGCTGTCCAATACCAATTCCTCGTCGTCTACCAATAATACGGTATACATAACGCGCTCCTCCTCGTTACTTGTTATCTCTGCCCGTCCCCAGGTCGCACAGAACCCGCCGTGCACAAGGACCGGCGGGCTTGAATGACGGTATGATTAGCCGCCCTGGGAGAAGAGCGTCTTTTTGAAATATCTGTTATATGCTCTAAATTGTTCGATTTCCCGCCGGTTCGTGGGACGGAAATCGCCGACAGCCCGGTTCATGCGGCTCTTGAGCGTAATGTCGATTCCTTCCAACTGGAGGTAATATCGGGTGGCGATATAGTACTGCCTGCCTTCAAAAGCGCAGGTCGCGCCAAGGTAGCTTTGCACCAAGGCCGCCTTCTCCGCGTCTTCATTCCAATGATTCGTCAGCCATGAATACAGGTCGGGCTGATAGGTCGCCTGCATGCCGCTGTAGCCGTGGCCTCCCGCTTGCATCGCCTCCAGCAGATGCGGGTTGTTGGCGATGTAGATTTTGAGCGGCGTTCCTTGCACGGCTTTGATCTTCTCGAGGATCTGCCCCAAGTTATTGCTGCATTCTTTCATGAACGTGAAGCGCCCCGTCTCGCCGCACCACTTAATCAGCTCCGGGGACAGCAACCGCTGGAACGGGCTTGGACATTCGTACAAGCCGAACGTCGTGCCTGGGAAGCGCTCCAGAATGGTTTCTACGTTCCGCTTCCATACGTCCTCTCCATCCTCCGCTTGTGCCAGAATGTTGGTTATCAAGACAACGGCATCGACGCCAATCTCCGAGATGGCTTCGATATCCTTGAGCTGCTCCTCGAAGGAGTCCGAAACATGACCGGACGCGACGACGGACACGCGCCCCGCCGTTTTCTCTTGTACGAAACGAACGACGTCGATTCGCTCGTCGCGAGTAAGCTGAAACATGTCGCTGGAGCGGCACATGGCGAACAAACCGTGTACGCCGTTGTCGATATACCATTCGATTAATTGCTCCAAAGCATTGTAATCCACAGAGCCGTCCTGCGCGAACGGCGTCAGCATGACCGGCCACACGCCATTTGGCAATTCCTTTACCCCCATCTTGTCCGCCTCCTCTTTTTTCATCTCACATGTTTTAAGCGTCAAATTATAATACCAATGTCTAACGGTTCACCATGCATATGCCTCTGGAGCCGGGCCGCCAAGTCCCGGAAAGATGTTATCCAGCTCCTTGCGGATAGGGTCATCCAGCTTAATCTCGACAGCCCGCAGAGTGTCCACTAATTGTTCAGCCGTACGTGGACCGATTACGGGCGACGTAACGGCAGGGTTGTCCAACAACCAGGCAAGAGCGACATGGGCAGGTTTCTCTCCCAGTTGTTTGCATAAGCTCTCGAATTGCTTCAATTGCGGTCTCGCCCGCTCCCAGCGGTCCGCCGACATGCCGGAACGTCGTCCCCCATCCGATGTCGTAGAGCGGCCTCCAAGCAGCCCGCCAGCGAGCGGTCCCCAGGTCACGATGCCGATCCCGAGCTCCATTGCCGCCGGAAGGACTTCGAGCTCCGCATGCCGTTTCATTAAATTGTAGGCATGCTGCTCGCTCACCAGACCAAGAAATTTCCGTTCCTTGGCCGCAGCCTGCGCTTTGACCAGATGCCATCCGGCAAAGTTGCTGGATCCGATATAATCCGCTTTGCCTTGATGGACGATATTTTCGAATGCGCCCCACAACTCTTCCCATGACGTCCTGCGATCGACATGATGCATTTGGTACAGCTCTACATGGTCGGTCTGCAGCCGCTTAAGCGAAGCTTCCAGATGCCTGCGGATTTTAAACCCGGACAATCCCCGCTCATCATTGGGGCCGTAAGGCGTACTGCCTAACGGCTCGTACAGCTTCGTTGCCAATACCGCCCGTTCTCTTCGGTTGCCTCCCTGCGCCAACCAATTGCCGATAATCGTCTCTGAAGCGCCAGTTCCGCTCACTCCGCCGTATACGTCTGCGGTATCGATAAAGGTAATGCCGGAATCCAAAGCCGCATCCAGGATGCGAAACGCTTCATTCTGATCCGTATGCACACCAAAGTTCATCGTCCCCAGACATAACCGGCTCACCTTCAGGCCGGACCTTCCCAAGTACGCATATTGCATGCCGAAGCCCCCCTGCTGTATCAAACCATTTCATAGCTACTACAATACCTTTCCGCATAGCGTTCGGATATGGAAAAAGCAGTGTACTTTCTGAAATATTTCGTGGAATTGAGGGAAAGGTTAAGACGATGCAGGAATGATAACGTTAACGATCAATCCTTCGCCGGGGCTGCTGTCGACTTTGATTCCGTATCCGTCCCCGAAAATCAGCACCAGCCGCTCCTGTATGTTCTTTAAACCGATTCCCGTCCCCCGTGCCTCCAATCGGAAGGAGCGCAGCAGTTCAAGCTTATCGGCGTCGAGCCCGGGCACGTCGTCCCGTATTGTAAACACGACAGCATTCAGTTCTCCGTTAGGCTCGGCGGTCAATACGATATGGCAGACATCCGCCATCTGATCGACGGCGTGGTATATCGCGTTCTCGACGATCGGCTGCAAGGTGAATTTAGGAATCGGGCATTCCTTGACGGAATCCGGCACCTCGATGGAGAAGTCGATTCGTTTGCCGTAACGCACCTTTTGAATATACATATAGCCCTGAATGAGCTCGATCTCTTCGCGGACGGTAATCATGGCACGCTTATCGTCGATGGTTAGACGGAGAATGCCGCTGAGCGATTCCACCATGGTCGAAATGACGTCGTCGTTGCGTCTGCGGGCCATCCAGTTGATGGAATTCAACGTGTTGTACAGAAAATGCGGGTTGATCTGCGCCTGCAGAGCGCGGTATTCCGTGTCTTTGATGACGATCTGTTTCTTGTAATTTTCGTCGATAAGCTGCTGGATGTTGCGGATCATGCTGTTGAACCGCTTGTGCAGATAACCGATCTCGTCCATGCGCGAGGCTTCGCGAATGTCCAGCAGCGAGGCGTCGAAATCGCCTTTCTCCGCATTTCTCATCTGACCCGTCAGCAGGGAAATCGGTCTCGTAAACCCTCTTGCGAACAGGAAGCTGATAAGCAGCGCGATGACAATTAATCCCCCAACGAGCAGGAAAATCGTATTGCGAAGCTCCGACTTCTGTTTGAATATTTCATCGTATGGAATAAGACTGATATACAGCCATCCCGAAGCATCGGATTTCGTATAGGATAAGAAATAGGAGCTTCCCCCCATCTTTTGCAGCAAGAACCCGTTATCCCCTTCGAAGGCTAGGCCGGAAGCGTCGAACCCGTCAAACGTTGCGTCCGCGGGACGGTAATAAACCGTACCGGATTGCGATAACATAAACAGCTTCACGTCGGCATCCCCCGTCGTGCCGAAATGCTGCTCCACGAGGTTGCGGAAGTCAATCCGGAAAATCAACGTACCCAGCGTCTCCAGCGTCGGCTTGAAGATGGATCGGATCTCCCTCGCCAGCACAAGCCCCGGCGATTCTCCGGACAGCTCTACCCAAACTTCGCCGCCTTCCTCCGCGCGCGCCTTGTCGATGATCCCCGCCAATTCGTCCTCGTCGTTCGTCACCTGGTTCTGCCCGACGTAGAACTCGTAGCCCTCTTCATTCAGGAATCGGAAGGAGGATATGCTTTTCTCGGCAAACATGTATTGCAGAACCTGCCGCTGGAAGTCCGCCATCTTCCGTACCCGCTCGTAAGAGGATAGCTCTCCACGAATGCTGATCATCTGTTCCTGAATCCGGCTATCCAGCGCCATGTTCATGGACAGCTTCTCGATGTTGGCAATCTCGTTCTCGATTCCCGCAACGGACAAATTCATGGATCGGGACGCATGCTCGTGAAGCATAGTATCGAAGGTATTGAACGATATCGTAGCCGCGACCAAAAAGCCGGTGCATACGATAGACGTGAGAAGCAGCATCAGCAATACAAGCTTATGAAAAATTTTCATGGAATGAAGTACTCGAAACATACCGCCCCTCCTGCATCTCCCGTTTTCTTGCGATTATAGCATTCCATGACCCCCTCTTCCATCCGTATGAAAAAAGAAGCCGCGCTTCGGCGCAGCTCCTTCCCTGTCATTTCTTGTCGAGCCGCTTAAAAAGCAATGGAGACAAACCTTCGGATCTGCTCGGCAATGGCCGTCTCGACCGGGAGCCTTTCCATACTGGAGGCTCCGTAGAAGCCATGGACGCCTGTCGTGCGCTGCAACACATATGACGCATCCTCCGGCTCCGCTAGAGGACCGCCGTGGCAGAGGACGATGACGTCCGGATTTTCCGTAAGCGCGGCATCCGCGATCCGTTGCACGGCTTCCGGCGTTTCGTCCAGCTTCATCGCCGTCTTGGCGCCGATATTCCCGTTCGTGGTCAAGCCGAGATGCGCGACGACGATATCCGCGCCTGCGGCCGTCATCGCGCGGGCTTCCTCTTCGTTAAAGGCATACGGCGTCGTCATCAAGCCTTTGCGGGAAGCGATTCCAATCATCTCGATTTCCTTGTCGTAGCCCATACCCGTCTCTTCGAGGTTCGCCCGGAAATTGCCGTCGCACAGTCCCACGGTTGGAAAGTTCTGTACGCCGGCAAAACCCGCCGCTTCTACCTGGTCCAGAAACCGGTTCATGTCGCGAAAGGGATCCGTGCCGCACACGCCGGCTAAGACGGGGACGTTTTTTACCGCCGTCAGCACCTCGTTTGCCATCTCCATGACGATGGCATTGGCATCTCCATAAGGCATCAGCCCTGCCAAGGAACCGCGGCCGGCCATGCGGAATCTCCCGGAATTATAGATGACGATGAGGTCGGCTCCGCCGGCTTCTTCTCCCATCGCTGTGATGCCGGTGCCTGCTCCGGCTCCGATGATAGGCTTTCGCTCGCGTATTTTGGACCGCAATCCGTTCAGAATGTTTTGCTTATCGGTCGTGGTCAAGGGTTCCGCTCCTTTGCATGTTTGTTAGTTACGCCTGTACGTTCAGCAATCCGTTATGAAGCTTAACGACTTCATTGTCGCTAGCCGAGATGTAGGCGGCATCCAGCAAAGCCACCGTGTGCAGGTTGTCGCGCGCGCTGTTGGCCGCTTCCGCGCCCGTCTCAATCCAGGTTAGCAGCTGATTCAGTCCATCATATACGGCCTCCTCGATCGGCATGATGCTTCTCCAGGTTTGGACCGGCGTTGGATGCCAGGTCGGTATGCCCGATGGATCCAGACGGTACAGATGGATGTCATCGGAGGAGCTGCTAATTACGCCTGCGCTGCCCATGACGATCAATTCGTTTTTGACGAAGGGACTGGAAAAGCTTTGAGAGAAATGTGCCCTGACTCCGTTGTCGAACAGGATCTGCACGGTCGCGTCCGTCTCTCCTACGCAATTGATGGCTTGGGAGGAATAGCGTGTGCAATAAACGGATTTCGCTTCTGCATCCGCGATCCTCCGGATCCCGTCGAACCAATGAATGGCCATGACCGATAAGGCATGGCGATCCGTCTGCAGGCGCCAACCGGCATCCTGACGGTAAAATAAGGAGTCGAACCCAATCCCCTCCAGCTTGCCGATGACGCCATCCTTCACAAGCTCGCGGATGTAATCGAACTTGTGATGCTTGCGGAAATTTTGATTGACCGCTACCGGAATACCCATTCTTTCCGCTTCGTTCGCCAAAGCCTTCGCTTCCTCCAGCGTATCCGCAAACGGCTTTTCGACGAATACCGGGATGCCGGCCTGGAGCAACGGCATAACGACGCTTCTGCGAATGGTCGACGGCGTGCATACGACGGCAACGTCAAAGTCGGCCTGCTCAATCATGGCCCCCACGTCAGTGTATCTGCCCGGAATGCCAAATTCGTCACCTCGTTCGTTAACATTGGTTTCGCTTGGATCACAAATCGCGACAATCTCTATTCTGTCTCCGTGCCCGGCGTAACCCAGCAAGTGCATTCTGGTTACCGCTCCTGCGCCCACCATGCCGATTCTAAACTTTTTCATGGCCTTCACGCTCCTAGTCCCGATTTCATGAATTGCAGGCATTCCGTCATGCCCGTGCCTATTTCGCCGCCGCTCTCTTCGTCGGCGGATATCCATCCGCTATACCCAATATCCCTTACGGCCTGGAAAATCGGTGCAAAGTCGATTCCTCCGCGACCCAATATTCGATAATCTCCGTTCGAGAAGTCTTTCATATGGAAATTATTGATGTATGGAGAAAAAGCCGCGATTACCTCCGCTACGTCGTTGATGCCCGATTTCACCAAATGCGCGGTGTCGATGGTCAAGCCGACATTGGCCGGATCCCGGACGCCGTCAAAAAAGACGTCGAAGTCTTCGCGATACATAAGCGGTTGATCATAATGATGATGAAGCGATAATTGCAGGCCGTGCTGCCGGGCTTCCTTGCCCATCTCCTCGAATACGGGAGCAAATGCCGCGATTCCTTCGCGCGTAACCAACTTTCTGGAGACGGCATGGCAATAAACGATAATCTCCGTCCCTACATGTTGCGCAAATTTATAGAGCCGCCTTAGCTGCTCCTTGCTGTCGTCATCCGGCAAAGGCCCTCCCGTAATTAGAGCCGATGCAGTACCGGCAGGCCGACCCCAACGCGCGATAAAAGCTTCGGCGTCGTTCAAGTAAGGCGTATATTGACTCCATTTCAGCTGCAGTCCGTCATAACCGGCTCCTTGGTATTGGCCGAATAAGGTCTGTTCCTCGTCCGTAGAGGCCGTAGGTCTAGAAAATGCGAATCGATAAGTCATCTATTACTTCCCTTCTTCCTATCTAGCATGGCTAATAACGTCTCGACGGCGCGATCGGCGAATGCTTCGTCGTTAATCGCCATATCCAGCAACTCGATGGAGATGGCGGGATTCAATTGCGCCTGCAGCGCTTCGACAAAGGCATGATCCGCCCTCGGTTCGTGAAAGCGTTCTCCATTCATGCCTAATATAGAATATCCCCGAAGGGGAACCAGAAAAGCAACGTCGTCTTTCGCCGCGTTCGCCTTTCCGGCGAATATGCCGCCTAATTGCCGATTCTCCGCTTCGTTCGTTCTCATCAGCGTCACGTTTGCATTCCATTCGTACAATAAGCGATTCCGGTATCGGGCGGGCAGCGTCTCGGAAGGGCCGAAGTTGACCATGTCGATGCAGCCCGGCGCAATCAGATGCGGAATGCCGACTCTTCCCGGAGCTTTCAGACGGGACTCACCGGCGCTGAATACGCCGCCGCACAGCTCATCCGCCCACTCCGTCGTCGTAAGATCCAGCACGGCGGCAATCCGTCCATCCTCGCATAAGCTCTCCATGGTTCGTCCGCCCGCCCCGGTGCAGTGGAAAACGAGACATTCGTAGCCCGCCTCGTTTAAAAGTCGGACGCTTCGTTCCACGCAAGGCGTCGTATTGCCGAACATCGTTACCGCGATGACGGGGCGGCTCGCCGCCTTCTCTTCGATGGTCTGCTCGATCATGCCGCATAACGCTCCGGCCGCGCGGGCATAAACGGATTTGCTCACGGCATTAAGTCCCGCCACGTCCACGATGGAGGGTACAAGCACGATGTCTTTGGTTCCCACGATGTGGCTGACGTCGCCGCTAACGGTTGTCGATACAAACACCTTGGGGAAGCCGAACGGCAGCTCTCTCATCACGGACGCAATGACGGAGGTTCCGCCCGTGCCTCCCATGCCCAGAATGCCGTCGATTTTCCCTTGAACCTGCAGTTCTGTTGCAAGCTTGGCGGCTCCTGCTGCCATTATGCCGAGCGCTTTTCCCCTGTCGTTGAACGCGGCCAATTCCTTCAGCGTAAAGCCTGCCATGGCGGCAACCGCGTCCGAAGACCAGGCCGGCGTTATGGCGCGCGGCGGACCGATAACGCCTATATCCAGCATAATCGCTTGATGGCCGCGTTTCTCAATTTGTTGCTTCACATAGGCGCTACAAGGCAACCAGTTGGGAAAAGACTCGCCGTGTTGCCGTTATCCGCAAGATGCAACGTTTCCACGATGATCAATCTCAATTCGAGTTGGACTTGTTTTGGCAGTATGAAGCCATGGTCACGACCGAAGCATGGGAAGCCATTGATGTATGGCGCTTCTACAATCAGCGTTGTTGCATGGAGAACTATATCAAAGAAGGCAAGTATGGATTCTCCATGCACCGTATTCCGACACAATCGTTTGCAGCCAACGAGATTGATCTTCTACTCAAGCTAATTGCCTACAATTTGTTTGAACGCTTCAAGATGCAATGTTGCGATCCCATTCATCGATCCTTCACCATTCAGCGCTTTCGCAGAGCGTTTATTCATTGTGCAGGCGTACTGGTGCGAAGCAGTCGCCAGTTTACTTTAAAGATGGCGGAATCGTTTCAAAACCGATGGGCATGGCTACAGATGGAACGAAAAAGTATTTTATTGGAATAAAGAATAATCCCAAAATTAGTCTTGGAAATTCCGTTGCCTCTTCGTGTGGGGAGGGGGAAAGTGTAGTCGTATTTCACGCTTATTTAAGAATACGCCGAATTTCCGCTCCAAAACTGGTTGTAATTCCCTGAGCACTTAATTCCTAATGCTTAAATTTATGGGCTTTCGTAATTTGGGATAAAATATGTAACTATGGATTATCTGATTATAGAATTTATCTATGTTAATACTTGTTGAAGTTGGATTGTCCAAATCATATAACTCATTTAAGTAGAACCAATTCATTTTTGTTACATTTTTTAAGGGTTTGTATGATCTCACTTTAATTTGAAAATTGTTACTGCTGATCCATACTGTCCAGAAAATGACCGTGTTCG
Source organism: Paenibacillus sp. HB172176 (assembly GCF_011947265.1). Taxonomy (GTDB): domain Bacteria; phylum Bacillota; class Bacilli; order Paenibacillales; family Paenibacillaceae; genus Pristimantibacillus. The sequence goes on along the minus strand of NZ_JAATHD010000002.1, from coordinate 3,103 downwards.
CTGTCCAAGGTCTGATTGTAATGATGTCCAGAGAGATTCGATAAATGGGAAAGCCCAGATGTTTCGGCTTTCCCATTTCTGTTAAACGAATCGAATATAATAAATGTCTTTGTTCCTCAAGTTAAATCGGGCTTCTCTCATGATCACGTACCAATGACGGTCAATCTCAATCCGACATGGGATGCCACCATCTCCAATGCGAATTTCAAAGCACTCACCGCAATAAACGGGATAAGCTTTCTCCTCTAGCTGGACAAACCAGCATTTTACTTCTTGATCGTAGGTCATCCGGTTCCAAGGCTCGTTCACGACAATTCACCCTGAATCACGTGCTTCACCATATGATCGTCGATGATGCGGCGCTTGATCTGGGCTCCGTAGATGAGGCAGTGGGTACACAACTTGTTGATGAGTCTGGCCGATCCACCCGAGAATCGGTAAACTTCATTTACCGCCTCGTCGGAGAATATCTCATGATCGGTTCCGGCATACGCTAACTGACGCTTCAGATACCCACCGACTTGGGAACGATCGAAGTAGGGCAACTTGCACTGCAGGTCAATTCGCTGACGAATCGCTGTGTAGGATTGAAGCCTAAGTTTATCCCAAAGCTCGCTTTGCCCGACTAGAATCAGCGCCATGGGGCTCTGTGCATCCATTTTGAAGTTGAGCAGGAAGCGCACTTCCTCCAGCATCTCCCGATCGAGCAAATGGGCTTCATCTACGACGACAACCGGTTCCAGTCGATGAATGCCGCGCATGAGTTCCACTTCGCGATGCAGCTGACGCTTCGCATCGCCTCGGTAGAACTTCGACTCGCACCCGAGTTGTTCAAGCAGCCCTTTGTAGAAGTGGCGCGGCGTTAGCTTGGAGTCCGACAGGTACAGCAGCTTATACTTCGCAACATCCAGCATGGCGGCGAACCGGCGGACGGTCGTCGTCTTGCCCGTCCCGCAGTCACCGGTGATGACGGCGAATAATTGGCGCTCGGCCGCGTACTGCAGACGGTCTAACATCTCTTCCATCGCACTCGCCGGATAAAGCTCTGTCACGGAAATGTCCCGAGCGAATGGCGTGCGAGTCATGTCGTAGAAGGATTCAAACATCCTGGCTAGCCTCCTTCCTCAGCATGCGGTAGGAGACGGCCGGCGTTTGGATTTGTGTACGCTCGTCATGTTTCCGTTCTGCACCGCGGAGCACGCGAGACTCCGCTGCCGGCTGCTTTTGCAGATGCTTCGGAAGGGCTGGCCGCTTGCCTGCCCTCTCTCCAATGACGAGCTCATGTGCTTTCCACGGCGTGCATCCCTCGTATTCGATCGTCACTTCCGTGATATCTGTCGGGTCATAGACGACTTGTACCGTTTGTCCGATGAACAGCAGCCCGACTTCATACTTCTTGCCTTGGAAGTTGATACATCCGACCTTGTCCACTTTCCGCTGTTCCGAATGAAGGAAGCTATCCGCCAGGTGCTCGGGATTGATGAACTGCAGTGCTGCCGGGTCGCTTCGAAACGCCGCTTCGGGTGTCTGCTTGTTCGCGAGCGCGGCATGTGGCTTATTCTGGTAACACTCGGATAGCCATACCTGGAACCAGTTGTTAAGTTCATCCAGCGACTTGACGTTCTCAAGCGCCACCTCGTCCAAGAAGCTTTGCACAGCGCCGTTCAGACGCTCAACCTTGCCTTTATTATGTGAAGCTTCACATAACAAGGGTTATGGAAAGCTAGCCGTTATGTAAAGTTGGACCTCTAATCCCAAATCTGTTGCAGCATTTGAGATAAAGAACTTTACATAACGGTCTTCGTTCATCGGCCCAAATCTTTAAGCCACTTCAGCAGTTCCTGGTTCTTCTGCCATACCGGCAATTCCGAGGGCGCTGTAGCTTGGTACGCCCGTTCAAGGGCATCTCGCTTCATTTGGCTATCCGCTCTAGCGTAAACTTCTGTCGTTTTAATGCTGACATGTCCCAGCAAATCACGAATATATACCAGATTCACGTCGGCTTGTAGGAGATGCATGGCCTTTGAATGCCGGAAACTATGCGGCGAGACGACCTTAGGGATAAGTTCGGGATAATGTGCACGGGCTTCATCCACATATTTTTTGAGAATATAGGCTATGCCTGCCCGGGTTAACTTCTCACGCGAGCGGTTCTGAAATAAGGGATAAGAACGATGGGGAACAGATTTGAGATCATGTTCTGCCATGTATTGGTCTAATAACTTGGCTGTTGGCGACATGAGGGGCACGACTCTGCTCTTATTCCCTTTCCCCGTTACCTTGACCGTTGGAGGATCATCCAGCCGAACATCAGCTGCCACGAGATCGGCAATTTCCTGAACTCGAGTGCCCGTATCATACATGAGGCTCAATAGCACAAGATCCCTCCGGCCCAAAAAACAAGAGTGGTCCGGCTGTTCCAGAATGGCCTTCATGGCATCCAGTGTCAAATAATTCATCGCTTTGCTTGCCGAGCGTTTCATTGTAATCGCCATTACCTGTTGGCATAGAAACAGATGGCCGGGCTCCTCCAATTGGAGATACCGAAAAAAGGCATGAATGGCGGCAAGCCGTTGGTTACGTGTGGAGATCGCACAGCCGCGGCAGGTTTCCAACCAGTTCAGAAACTCCTCAATGAGTGTTCTCTGGGTAAGCGTCAAATCCAGCACACATCAAGACACGATTTTGGATATGGGTATTGGAATGGAAGCCAAATAGGATGACGAAACGCCGAATAGCCCTCCATTCTATATAGAGGGCTGTCCGCTTTCGTTATTTCGTAAATAATCGGCAGATAATGGGCAATGACGGCGACCAAGGAGCCAGTTTACCCAAAGCTTCTGGGTCTGTCGAATCTGAAAGCTGCGGCAACTGTTCGAACAGATACTGCAGATAGGCTTGCGGCTTCAGACCATTCGCCTTCGCTGTTTCCACGATGCTATAGATGGTTGCGCTTGCCTTGGCCCCGCGCGGCGTATTGCTGAAAAGGAAGTTCTTACGGCCGATAACTGTCGGTTTAATCGAGCGTTCGCTTCGATTATTATCGATCTCGAGCCGACCGTCTTGCAAGAAGACATTCAACTTCTCCCACTGGTTAATGCTG